>JBQMRO010000102.1:0-494 GCA_052174475.1 Arsenophonus sp. NC-CH8-MAG3 | reverse complement strand
CTGCATGAGTTAAAAGTAAAAATTAAAACGTTCTCCACACAACTTTTGCAATTGAATGTGCTAACTCATTAAAATGCACCTAAAATTTACAACTCAGCCGGAAAATGCTTCAAAAATTTCGCTTTAATCTTATTTTTTGGAGACGTTTTTGATGATACCGTTAAAATGTCGTTAAGAAATATTAATATGTTGTTGAGATACAGCGAGTTAAACACAAACAAATCATGACAAAATGTTTTTTCTCAGTTTTGACTAAAAGGTAAATTTTGACAATGTTACCCCAATTCTAGATCAAACTAAACTTAATGTTTAGATTCAGTACCCTTGAAAACATAAAGAAAGATGGAAAGTAGCGATTAGTACGATGTTGATCGATACCATGTCATTTCGGGGGGTAGTTCCCGTTCACTTATAATTAAGGTTAATATCACCAGTAATCAGCTTACCTATCATACTCACTGTCAATTTCATCAACTGCCAAGTTTTGTCCGTTG
>JBQMRO010000101.1:0-472 GCA_052174475.1 Arsenophonus sp. NC-CH8-MAG3 | reverse complement strand
ACTAGGAAAAATTGACAAATGATAGCAAAGGCGCCTTAATCCAATAATCATACCATATACTATCGATAACGGTAGTAGCAAAAAACATAGCCACGAACCACCTAACCATATTTTATTAATTATTGTATTGCATGGGTTTCTGGTAAAGTTGTAATGAATATGCGTCGGCGCTTGTTTAGCCATATAATGAGAACTTCGTAGCCATCCACAGGAACTCAAGGTGAACAGACATTTGCAAACCAGCATAATTATAAAAAGTCTTTCAATAATTAAAATCGAGCTAGAATTACAAAAGAATTAAAATAAAAAATAATTATAAAAAATAAAGCTCACATAATTATTTAAAAAGTTAGCTTATTTTATTATTTTTGAATGTAATGAAGAGTCAAGAACAAAGGTTATTTAAATATAACTTATTTAATATTTTTGTTTGATGATAATAACAAATTAATAAAAGTACGAATAAAGAGAA
>JBQMRO010000100.1:0-1125 GCA_052174475.1 Arsenophonus sp. NC-CH8-MAG3 | reverse complement strand
CATTCACTTTGTTAATGTTACTGTATCACTGTTAAACTGGTGTCTTCATTTTCTTACTGTTATCGCATCACGGTTAAACTTGGTATTTCACTTCCTTACTGCTAGCTTTTACGGTTACTCTGGAAATTTCACTTTACTACTGCTAATGAAAACTGGGTTACCACTTTCTTACTGCTAAGGATCACGGTCTGGAAAATTCACTTTGGTACTGCTAATTATCACGGTTAAACTTGGTATTTCACTTCCTTACTGCTAGCTTTTATGATTGAACTGCTATCTTTGTTACTGCTAATTATAATACTTAAACTGGTATCATCACTGGAACACTGCTAATATGACATCTTAATTGTGTTGTGTAATTGAAAATTATATTGTGATGTCGACGTTGTTGAACAGCAAAGCTTGCGTAACTGTAACGGAAAGGAATTACATTTAAAATAAGTATGTAAATAGTGACCTCTTAAATATAGGCTAATTAAAATTCTAGTTCTCTAATATTTTACTATTAATTTTAATGTATTTTGGAAGTTATGACAATATTGTTAATACAGAAGTGCAGCCATACAGTGAAGATAAGAAGCAGCAACGCTTAAAGAAACCAATTGAAATAAAAAATAACTAGTTCTCGTTTCCATTTCATGATAAGGAAACGGATTTTATTAACTGCTGCTTCTATCTCTACTATTTTACTTGATTACTGTGTTGAGTGTAGTTGTCGCGTGCCAGCACACTCTACGAAATAAATCAATAATATAAAATATTATATACAAATCAGATGGTCAATCATGCCCAAATATGTTTCCCTGTTTCTTCAAACATCGACTTTCTTTATCCTCATTCTTATGGCGACAGACAAATGTTTATTTCGTAAAAATGTTGAGAACTATCAATTTGCGTTCTAGACAATTTTGAAACATTTTTCTCAGCTTAAAGGTTACAGCGATAAAATACGTTATGAAATGGAGAAAGAGCTGGTTATCCTAACGGGTAACGCTTACCTTGAGCAATTAGATTCATCGTTCTTATTAATATCTGCTGTGCTGACGGAAGATATAGAATGCCAGCCGTTTTTCTTAATTATTCTACAGCATTCTGCAGCAATGAGGATACTTTGTTGACAACATT
>JBQMRO010000099.1:0-646 GCA_052174475.1 Arsenophonus sp. NC-CH8-MAG3 | reverse complement strand
AGAATATCCAGACGCAGATAATTTAAAGCGATCAAAATCAGCATAACTATCATTGCTGAGAAATCCAATCCCCCCATAGTAGGGATTACACGACGAATGAAGATACTCATTTGTAGTAGATAAATAAAATAATAATTCACAGAATTAGCTGTATATTTAATAAATAAAATAAAAGTGTAATATATATGAGTTATTGGACTTTATTGGTCATATTTTAATGTTTTTTTAAGTCATGAATGCATGCATATTTCCTACATTTTTAGGTCATAGAAATCTGCCCCTTAGTGATCACCAACCAGCCACCAAACCAGTCCGCTCCTGAATACCTTAGACACAAAGATTATTAAGTGAATGTATACAAGTGATATGAATACCATATATGATGTAACCAGTGTTAACGCACAGTAGACACTACAAGAACAAAGCAACTATCAAGTACAACAGAAGTGAATGCTCTCAGGACAGTTGTTGGAAATACATGACATGATAGAATAAAAACTATTGACATAACACGATGGTGTCCAATAAAGTATGTAGTCAAATTTATCACAATATGAAAGAGAATGGAATGACCATGTAACCAATGAATAAACCGTATGGACTCTACAGAAAAGAGAATCCTGGCCGATCATAGAAAATAAGATTG
>JBQMRO010000098.1:0-969 GCA_052174475.1 Arsenophonus sp. NC-CH8-MAG3 | reverse complement strand
TAGAAATTGGTCATGATGTTAAACAATGGTTAGAGGAACATCGTTATAAAGAGGGGTTTTTCACTCATGTTGCAACGGATGAATTACCTATGTGTACATCAAATTCGAGTATTAATAAACGATGTTGAATAATGGTATCCTTGATACATATATGTTAGTTAATTGTCTGGCTAAGGCTTTACGAACAAATAATGAACATGTAAAACATGAATAAGTATGGGATATTTGACTTGTACGAAAATCTAAAGAAATGAGTTAGCGAGAACAAGGTAAGAACAGACAAACGTGGTTGGAAAGTATAAATTATGGACAACAAAGTGAGTGAGTGATTAGCCCAGCCGCAGTGCACCACGAGACGAGTTAATACGTCAGCATTTACGTGTGTGTGTGTGTGCCGTGAAAAGTTAGTGCAGTCACTCGCAGAGTTGTGTTCGCTTTCAATTGAGCAGTCTTGAACCCGCGCCGCGCCGTTGATTTATTTGTCTGACGAAGCAGACAGCTGCACAGTGATAACCGACTCGACAAACATACTGTAGGCTACATTGTCTCGTCTTACGTACACGCAGTAATGTACGGTATTGTTTCACCTCAACCACTGCTTTGTAGTAGAATGTAGAACCGTCATGCGAATCATAAAGGGATTCACGTCTGTGAACGACTATTCCAATTCATCTCAATTCTCTCAATATTGTTAACATTGTTTTTCTTATGTAACCTAGAGGAATCCCGTCATTAGCAACAAGTAACAATATAAATAATATTACGGAATGAAAAAAATGGTAATAATAATGGTTATGGTGATGGATGTGAAAGTAATAATTTTAATTTTGTTCAGAATTTATAACTTATTTTTCTCAAAACTACTACTATTTCCACAAATACTACTATTACTGCTGCTACTATTCCTATTACCACCACCACTAGCACCATAAACACTACCACTACTAGTAGAAGTACTGATACTATTAC
>JBQMRO010000097.1:0-508 GCA_052174475.1 Arsenophonus sp. NC-CH8-MAG3 | reverse complement strand
CTCTAAAGAAAACGATTCACTAAAAACTACATTTAATCATTCTTATCTTGGAAGAAGTTAATATCACTACTAATGAAACTTATTATCACTTCATAGATAAGTTTCATTAAATACAAAAATGTATACGTTTATTGTGACACGGTTTGTAAAACAGATGAAGATTGTTTCATATATTTAATTCACAAATATAATGGTATAATCTATAAATGAGCAGACAGAACAATATCAACTAAATGAACAGAGGATACTGAAAAATAAAGTTATAAATACTGAAAGCCTGCTACAATTAAACAATCTGTTTGGTAGTTGTCACATCCTATATTTATAATCACAATATTATGTATTACAGTTTTTATATCAAGTAACAGCATATACCAGACTACTTAATCTTATTTTCAGTCCAATCACTTACCTTAAAATAGTCTCCAAATGACCAGTTTCCTAACATTTCAAAAAATGTATGATGGTAGACATCTTTGCCCACATCATCTAAATCATTGTGTTTTCC
>JBQMRO010000096.1:0-539 GCA_052174475.1 Arsenophonus sp. NC-CH8-MAG3 | reverse complement strand
TTACAAAGCTCTTGTTGTACGAGATGCAAAACTTCTACCGGTAACATGGCCGGACCAGCGCTAAAATTATATACCTTACTCATCACCTACCCTTATTGCCTTTGATTAGGAAACGAATTTTAGATTTTGGTAAACCGAAAAAACTCATAATTTTTAACACTTAAATGTACTTAATTCGAATTATTACTAATTTTTCAGAAATTATTATTCACTGTATTCTGTGTGTAACAACGTCACGCATAATATGCGTGTGAGTTATGGAAGGGTGTGACAAATGCTTAATGTGGCCGACCCACTGTAAATTGTCCGCCACAACACGTGACCGTGTGCGTGCGTAAATCACACGTGACCGACTGCCAGCTGTGTGTCACATTGCGGTGACACGCCCAGCCGATATTCTTTCTTACTCTAATTCTAACGAACAGAATATGGCTACGCATCTTATTGTAAAGCTAAATGAACCTCCGGCTCGACCATAGTTGCGTCGAAATCACTCACTGTTTTCCTCAAATACAAATAGCGTTCGACGTCACTCAGTG
>JBQMRO010000095.1:0-1135 GCA_052174475.1 Arsenophonus sp. NC-CH8-MAG3 | reverse complement strand
GGGAATTGTGAAGGGCGTACGTATTGGTACTAAACCAATGATAAAGGTAAAATGGCGTAAGCGTGTTTTAATCTTGGGTGTAAATGGTTTTATTGGTAGCCATCGCTTGTCGTTCGTTCTCATCCAGTGATCGATTCTCAACCGTCTTGAATCGATCTTATCTATGATGGTTTCTTCTACCTGTCTATGATTATTCCCGACATCGCTAATATTAAGCAACTCGACGCCAAAGTCCCGTTTCCCAAACGAACAGTCTTTCGGAGTTTTACTTATTTAGTTCCGACGTTTCCGTAGCATATGTGATCATGTTCACGATGATCAAGTTGAATGTTATATACCAATTGTATTTCTTGAATATAGTTTAATTATATTTGACAATGTCCTTACCAACGCATATATGCATGTCATGTATGTATAGCGAATGAATATGTCATGACGTATGATTCCATGGTTACCGAAGAAATATTTCTTTCGGTAAATCAGATATAAAATTTGGACTCGTTTAATTGATTATGCAGAGTAAAAACGAGCTTTTATTATAATATAATAAAGATTTTAGGATGTATATTACTATATCACAGTGTGCAAAAATATAAAATTTATAAGAATTGTTTACAGTTTAATGACACGTACAGTTGCACAGACACTTAAATATTAATATTTCACAAGTTTGTTTATTTATTACGTAGAGTTGACCGGGCCGGAGTACTGTGACGTTGCCAACTGCAGGTATATGGGAAGATCTGACACGCACCGAACGGCAACAACTTTGTTCCAACTGTGTAGGCGAGAACGGCCGTTACGGGACGTTGCTGTGGTAACGTTAACGAATTCCTGTGACGTGATTGGTCAGCACGTCATTCCCTCTGATCGCGTCGCGAAATGACACAACCGTTCTCTAAGCGGCCCGAGTCTAGCTTGTGTCGGGTATTGAACGAATTTTTCAAGGCATTCTGTAGTAACTGAAAGGGCAGATCCTCTTGCACGAATACAGTGGAGTTACTTGTATACGATTCTTCAGAGCATGTATCATGTCAGCTCAGTATTATAAACGTGAAAACACTGCAGGCCCGCGGGCGCGTGTGTATGTGTGTTTTTATGTTTCTTATTTTTATTGTCGACGATTAGTTTTTTT
>JBQMRO010000094.1:0-1233 GCA_052174475.1 Arsenophonus sp. NC-CH8-MAG3 | reverse complement strand
AATCGTCCCATATTAATAGCATGAGCACTGATAATAATTTTAGAATAAGCCACTTACTGGAATATTTCAGTTAATTGACTAACAGGGATTTGTTAACTATGAATAATATTAGATAAGACGTTCCCTGGTCCTATCGATAATAGTTGATCAATATCTCCCACTAATAATGACGCTGAATGATCAGGTAATACGCGTAATAGTTTATTCATCAGTACAATGTCAATCATTGAAGATTCGTCAACAACTAGTAATTTGGTATCAATAGGATTCCCAGCATTGTATTTAAAATCAAATCGTGATGGATTAAAATCCAGAAGACGATGAATGGTAGTGACATTTTCTTTAGTTGATTCATTTAATCGTTTAGCAGCTCGTCCTGTTGGCGCACAAAGCGTTGATTTTATTCCATTAATTTTTACAATACTTAATATACTGTTAATCACCGTAGTTTTTCCAACGCCATGCCGCCTGTTATGACGCTCACCTTGCTTTTTAAGGTTTTTTCGATAGCAGCCTTTTGCGTACAGGATAACTTTATATTATTTTGTTTCTCAACCAAAGAAATAGCTTTTTCCAGTGCGAAACACTTCCATGGAAGTGTTTCAGAAATTAATCGCTTTAAATGACCCGCAACGCCTTGCTCAGCAAAAGCTAATGATGACAGAAATACCCAGATTTCATTTTTAACCGATTGTAAAATAATCCGGCGTTCTATTAATTCAATCTCAATAGCCTGGCGTATAATGTTTTTATGAATATTTAGTAATTGATTTGTTTTGTTAATTAATGCTTCTTGTTCTTCTGCACAATGACCCTGATTAGATAGTTCCTGTAAAATATAACGGATACCGGCTTGAGCACGAATCAGAGATTGTTTATCAATGCCTAGATTTTGTGCGATTTGGTCAGCTGTTTTAAATCCAATACGATAGATATCAATCGAGAGTTGATAAGGATTTTCTCGTACTTTTAAAATTGCCGATTCACCATAGGTTTTATATATACGAACAGCTATTGAGATTCCGACCCCATTAGATTGTAAGAAAACCATGATTTCTCTAACTATTTTTTGTTGTGCCCAGGCAGCACGAATCTTTTGCTGTCGTTTTTTTCCAATACCTTCAACTTCAAGTAATTTATCAGGGCGCTGTTCAATGATATCAAAAATATTTGTACCAAAGTATTTGATAAGTTGTTTGGCAAAAATAGGGCCTATTCCTTTAACCATTCCTG
>JBQMRO010000093.1:0-1234 GCA_052174475.1 Arsenophonus sp. NC-CH8-MAG3 | reverse complement strand
AATCGTCCCATATTAATAGCATGAGCACTGATAATAATTTTAGAATAAGCCACTTACTGGAATATTTCAGTTAATTGACTAACAGGGATTTGTTAACTATGAATAATATTAGATAAGACGTGTTCCCTGGTCCTATCGATAACAGTTGATCAATATCTCCCACTAATAATGACGCTGAATGATCAGGTAATACGCGTAATATTTTATTCATCAGTACAATGTCAATCATTGAAGATTCGTCAACAACCAGTAATTTGGTATCAATAGGATTCCCAGCATTATATTTAAAATCAAATCGTGATGGATTAAAATCCAGAAGACGATAAATGGTAATGGCATTTTCTTTAGTTAATTCACTTAATCGTTTAGCAGCTCGTCTTGTTAGCGCACAAAGCGTTGGTTTTATCCAATTAATTTTTACAATACCTAATATACTGTTAATCACCATAGTCTTTCCAACGCCAGACTCGCCTGTTATGACATTCACCTTGCTTTTTAAGGTTTTTTCGATAGCAGCCTTTTGCGTACAGAATAACTTTATATTATTTTGTTTCTCAACCAAAGGAATAGCTTTTTCCAGTGTAAAATTCTTCCATGGAAGTGTTTCAGAAATTAATCGCTTTAAATGACCTGCAACGCCTTGCTCAGCAAAAGCTAATTATGACAGAAATAACCAGATTTCTTTTTTAACCGATTATAAAATAATCCAACATTCTATTAATTCAATCTCAATAGCCTGGCGTATAATGTTTTTATGAATATTTAGTAATCGATTTGTTTTGTTAATTAATTCTTCCTGTTCTTCTGCACAATGACCCTGATTAGATAATTCCTATAAAATATAACGGATACCGGCTTGAGCAAGAATTAGAGATTGTCTATCGATGCCTAGATTTTGGCGATTTAGTCAGCTGTTTTAAATCCAATACCATAGATATCAATCGAGAGTTGATAAGGATTTTTCGTACTTTTAAAATTGCCGATTTACTATAGGTTTTATATATACGAACAGCTATTGAGATTCCGACCCCAATTAGATTGTAAGAAAACCATGATTTCTCTAACCATTTTTTATTCTACCCAGGCAGCACGAATCTTTTTCTGTTGTTTTTCCCAATACCTTCAACTTCAAGTAATTTATCAGGGCGCTGTTCAATGATATCAAAAATATTTGTACCAAAGTATTTGATAAGTTGTTTGGCAAAAATAGGGCCTATTCCTTTAACCATTCCTG
>JBQMRO010000092.1:0-1491 GCA_052174475.1 Arsenophonus sp. NC-CH8-MAG3 | reverse complement strand
GTTGAGTTTTTTTGTTATTTGTTGCATTTGGTACGGTTCTCAACACAACGGTTCCTTCACACCATCCGGTGTGTTTCTGGAAATACCATTAAACAGTTGAGACTTTCACGGCCGTAATTGTTATTAAAATTCTGTGTCCGGGCTACCTACTCGTGGTCATTTTTGTAAAAATCTCCGGACGCTCGGCCTCAACTGTGGAGGCATCTCTGCAACAGTTCTGCTGCTTCTTGACATTTCATTTAACTGTCAGTGGACAGCAGAGCAACAAGCCAGTAATTCCGTTGAGGATGCCTCCACAGTTGAAGCCGAAACGTCCTGGACTTTTACAAAAATTGACCACGGCTCGGTGCCCCGGAACAGAATTTTAATAGATATTATTTTCTGGATGGAATAATGATGAAAAGATAGAAAGGCTATGAAACACCTGTGTTTACATTGTAAGAAATAAAGTTGTAAAAATTCTACATTTTGTAAAGAGAAAGATTTTCATATAAATTTGTGTTGACCCTGTGTGGAGTTCGAAACCAGCCACCGACTTTGCTTCATCGAGCTTTTACTTCACAGCCGCCACTGTCTACTTAATACATATTTAATTTCTCAAAACATGAAATACGTGTTCTACTGTCTAACAGCTTGAGAGCATCTAATGCAACTTGTGACTATATTAAAGTACTTAAATACATCAATATTACGATTACTACGGGCAAGAATATAGGTTACGTTGTAATCTATAAACTTCAACAACTGATAAAACGAAAATTTTTCCGATCCCTATAAAATTTTTCCTTACACAACTCACTTTCTTTCTCGGTGTAGTTCTGCAAACGTCGTTGTAGCGTCAAACTATATTCAAAATGTTTAACAAACAATTGTCCCTGACTATTGTGTATATTTACACTGTTCTTTTGGTACTTTCACCTGTTTTTTCCGTGTTCAGAATTGTCAATATGAATAAATGTTTACAGATCATACAGATTACATCATGTCTCTATTACTGGAGAGATCTTGCCTACTCCGATACACGTCAGCTGCGGTCTCAGTGATTTCATTTCAATTAAATAACTCTAGCTGTTTACACCCACTGCTCCGTTACACCCACGGCGTAATTAAATACGTACTCGCTGCACCATACTAAACGCAACGAACGCGCTTAACATGACCTTACTCTGCTTCAACTAAAGTTTACTTATACCGCACGCAATACGTTTTGATCGGTTTGTTTCTACTTCTACAATGACATCATTGGCTGCTTAATCCTCCAATATTTTAGAATTATGGTTCCTCGGAAGAGACAGCGGAGCTGGATAGTACAATTATTTCGTCCATTCCATCGTCACTATCACAGAAGATGCAGTCAGCAGAAGACATGAGTGAGATAATCACGCCCTGTTGTCATACGACACTTATCAGTGATGTTAAACCGTGCTCCAACGCTGCATCGTCTTGGTATCCAAGCATTTGAGCCTATTTTGATTGAAGGTAAAGCAATCC
>JBQMRO010000091.1:0-1004 GCA_052174475.1 Arsenophonus sp. NC-CH8-MAG3 | reverse complement strand
GCAATTGCTCTCAATGAAGCAATTGTTATTCTTACTTATATCTTCGTCTAAGATATTTCGTCCCTCGTTTGAGAGAATGCGTTATGATTAGAAATATTGAATTCTTGAATTTTTATTTTATCACTCTTGTCATTAAAAAGCAGTCTATGTTAATCCAATTTTCGTCGTACTTACTTGCTAAACTGCTAATGGACATGTTTTGGACGAGCCTTTCAGTGTTTCCACGATATCAAGTCCTAAATCACGACTGGTTTAGTCGTAATTTTACTTTGTTCGTTACTTTCACGACTAAATCTGTCAGAGCATTTTATTATTAGGTTATCATTCCTCCGTGATATCACTGCACGGAAATAGCCTCACCAGACAGCACACAGTCGAAAGAAAGCAGGGAGGAAATGAGACACACTGATAACATTTACATATAACTGTGATCTGTACTGAGAAAACTCAAAATTATATACTAAAATAAGAAAAAACATCTTTTACATTTACGGCAATGAGAGCAAAACAAATATTTTTCCCTGAAAACTCCTTCGAGCTTCTACTTTTCTCTGTGCGATATGCAGGCGTAAATGTATTAAACTATTTTTTGCCGCAGCAACAAGCGGAATGAAGCGTTGCTAATCCAGCGACGGAATTACGCATTGTTTTACAGGGAAAACTAGTCGTGCGCACGCGCGCCTACACACACAAATATTAATCCGCGCCGTCAAATGAATAATCCCTTGACCGCCGATACTGGAATAACCAATTAATATCTATGTACACCGCGTTTGATGACACGTCCCAGCTGCATGCATGCGTTAATAACTAATTTACAGTTCATTGCAGACACGATTAATCAGTATTCTAAATGCTTATCAACGCGATAAGTACCGATCATGCGTACGTTCTCAGTTCTGTCGCTTTCACCCTTCTCGTTGGCTGGGATGGCAAAATTTAGTTGGTCTATCGTTAACTTGTATCTTTTTTACTTTATCTTGTTGGTTACTTTTTCGCTCAGC
>JBQMRO010000090.1:0-242 GCA_052174475.1 Arsenophonus sp. NC-CH8-MAG3 | reverse complement strand
AGTATGTAATCGAAAATCAAACAAGGAAAATTCTAATTGACGAAGAATAAACATTGCGGCTTGATAATTTTTAGCTGCTAGCATGTTAGCTAACATTAATTTTGATAAAGGTTCACCTGTCTGTTTATTTTATTACCAAATAATAGATAGCTAAGATGTTCAACTATTATTTGGTAATAAAGAAAAGAGTGGGGAACGCGTCTTCTCAAAATTGAAAAGAATAAAAAACGAACTGAGAAGTA
>JBQMRO010000089.1:0-16332 GCA_052174475.1 Arsenophonus sp. NC-CH8-MAG3 | reverse complement strand
CTGCTTAAACCGGGGCAACCGTCGCCCGGATAGCCTAGCCTTCTTCGTCCCCCCTTCGCAGTAACCCTTAGTACGGGAATATTAATCCGTTTCCCATCGACTACGCTTTTCAGCCTCGCCTCAGGTATCGACTTACCCTGCCCCGATTAACGTTGGACAGGAACCCTTGATCTTTCGGCGAGCTGGTTTTCACCCGCTTTATCGTTACTTATGTCAGCATTCGCACTTCTGATACCTCCAGCAGATTTCTCAATCTATATTCTACGGCTTACAGAACGCTCCTATACCCAGTAACACTAAGTGTTACTGCCGCAGCTTCGGTACATGGTTAGCCCCGTTAAATCTTTCGCGCAGACTGACTTGACCAGTGAGCTATTACCCTTTCTTTAAAGGGTGGCTGCTTCTAAACCAACATCCTGGCTGTTTAAGCCTTCCCACTTCGTTTCCCACTTAACCATGACTTCAGGACCTTAGCTGGCGGTCTGGGTTATTTCCCCTTTCACGACGGACGTTAGCACCCGCCGTGTATCTCCCGTGATAACGTTCTTCGGTATTCGCAGTTTGCATCGGATTGATAAGTCGGAATAAACCCTAACCGAAACAGTGCTTTACCTCCAAAGACGAATTCACGATTCGCTACCTAAATAGCTTTCGGAGAGAACCAGATATCTCCCGGTTTGATTAACCTTTTCACCACCCCAGCCATAAGTTATCCGCTAATTTTCAATATTAGTCGGCTCAGTCCTCCAGTTAGTGTTACCAAACATTCAATCTACCCATAGCTAGATCACCGGGTTGCAGGTCCATACCCTGCAACTTAACGCCCATTTAAGACTCGGTTTCCCTACGGCTCCTCCTATACAGTTAACCTTGCTACAGAGTATAAGTCGCTGACCCTTATATACAAAGGGTACGCAGTCATCCTATCCTCAAATGTTATGCTTAGGTTTATCTGTCAATCTTAATCGCTTTGTTAACTTATACTGCTCATGCACTTCTTAGTGCATTATTTTGTGGTTTACAAAACTAAATAGCCTTTCTAACAAATCTACGCTAGTTTGTGATGATATCTTATCACCCCCTATAATCAAAGGCACTTTAGTGATGAGACTTCTACTGCTTTCATATACACGGTTTCAGGTCTATTTTACTCTCCTAGCCGTGATTCTTTTCGCCTTTCCCTCACGGTACGGGTTCACTATCGGTCGGTTAAAAGTATTTAGCCTTGGAGGATGGCTTCAATATTCAAAAAAAATAATACGTATCTCGCCTATACTCTTCGAGATCATTCTACTTTACTTCTTGAGATACAGGCTATCACTCTTTATTTCTGATCTTTTCATACCATTATCGCTATGTAAATAGCAATGTTGATTCTATAGGCTGCTCTATTATTTCTCCGCCGCTACTAGGATAATCTCATTTAATTTCTTTTTCTCGAAGTAGAGAGATATTTCAGTTACCCGGTTCGCCTCGTTTGATTATGAATTCATAAAACGATAGTACATAAATGTAATGATTGTTCCTATTGAACATCGTCAAATCTATTGCGTTATACTCAGCTAACCGCAGTTTTTCGCAGATTAGCTCGTTTTTCATCGCCTATGAGGCCTGCCTAGGAATCTATCGTGTAAAGTTAATTCGCTTAATCTTACAATTCAAAGGTGTTTTTCCTTTTGTTATAGACTGCGTATTCACTAATTCTTTGTTGTGTAACGTGGCTCTGGCAATGCTTATATTTAATTTAAGCTGCACTTGCTGTTTCGCTTAGCCATCTTAAATCTGAATTGCTGACTGATTGTTCATAACACTTTTTGTCATTATAATAAATAACTCAATTGATTGGATTTTTGAGAGTTTACACACTTTTAATAGTATGCATTTTAGTTTTCAACTTGTGCCAGATTATTAAAAAGTACTATGGTTAAATCAACTTGTTGAATTTATTTAATCATTATTAAGTAATCCATAGCCAGAAAGGAAATATTATTTCAAAACGCATCGCAAACATCGCGCTAAAATATTGATGCGTAACCTTTCTAACGTTACCGAAGTAACGTCATTCTAGGGAATTTGAACCCCCTATTACCGCCGTGAAAGTGTGATGTCTTACTCTTCTAAACGAAGAGACTATAAGGTTTTCAACAAATTTTAGATTGAATTTACTCTCTATTTTATTAGAAAATCTCTGTGAACACTCATCTTATTTCTTATTTAGCTAAGGAAATAATTCAATCGCAGGGTTCCCTCGTGTGGTTACCTTACTACGACTTTAGTTAGTCATAAATTACAAAGTGGTAAGATCATCCAAAAAGTTTAACCCTATCTACTTCTTTTGGAACCTATACTCAATGGAATGACAGACAGTATGTACAAGGTTTAGGAAAGTATTCACTGCAACATGCTGATCAACGATTTAACTTCATGGAGTCGAATTGTAGACTCTAGCACAATCTTTGACATACTTGCTAAGTTCTGCTTCCCTCAAAGGCTAATCCTCTCCTCTCTGTATACGCTATCTAATACGTCTGTAGCCCCACTTGTAATGGCCATAATGACTTTACATCATTACACCTTTCTCCGCTTTATTACTCGCAAAGTCTCTTTGAGTTTCCAACAAAATCACTAGCAGAATTAAGATAATAGTTATAGTATTTGCGAGACTTAATTCAACATTCCCTAATACGAGCTGATGCCAGCTATGAAGGACCTATCTTAGAACTCAAAAAGGAACTCTTTTCATCTTTAAATAACTTTCTGGATCTTAAGAGTAAATAAATTTCTTCGTGGTGCTTCAAATTAAACTAGATCCTCTAAATTAAGATCGTTTACAACCTTGAACTACCAAGGTATCTAATTCTGCTTATTCTCCACTCTTTTCGCGCATTAGCAATTAGCCACTCATCACTAGTGATCCTTTATATTTCTATGCATTTCATCGCTACGCATAAAATTTTATTCCCTTACAGACTCTATAAGCTAAACAGCGTTAAATTCTATTTCCAGATTAAACTTAGGGGATTTCATATTTAATTTAATTAATCGGTTGCGCGTATCTTTTTCCTAATAATTCCGATTAATGCTCACACCTCCGTGTTACTACAGCTACTGGTATGAAGTTAACCGATGTTTCTTCTGTCGCTAACCTCAATTATTGAGGTCATTAACCATAATACCTTCTCACAACTTAAAGTACTTTATAACCTGAAGTCATTATTCATACACTCGACATAGCTATATTAGGATTGCGTTCAGATCCATATACCTTATTCATCTGTCCGTAACCAAGGAAGTAAACTTCCTTCCGCTTGCCACTCAACTTTCATGTATTAAGCCTGTCGGCAGTATTCAATCTAAGGCATGATCAAACTTTTCAATTAAAAGATTGATGCTCAAAAAATATTTAAGCGCTCGTAATGCCTTTTTGTTCAGCTACTAACTTTATCAATGTTTTATTGTCATCGTCGCTGCTTGCTAAAATAACGCCACTTCTTACCTTTAGCTATATTGGCAAAGGTTGTGCTTTACTCGCAAATCCATTTATAACCACGTCTATATTTCAATTATCTATAGTTTCAAACAATCTATTCTAGACTAGTCGTTTTATAAATAAAACAACCCTATACAATGAAATTTACTCAACAATTTTTTTAATTGACTAATATAATTGTTTACATTTTAAATATAGTTTTCCTTACTAATAATTCTCTTATTCTCCAACCTTATTATGAGATGGTGACTAATTTTATGCTTACTTGCAAAGAATGGAATCTTTATAGATGATCGGCTTAAGAAAATATCTAACACACTCTGCATTAAACTCTTCAAGAATCTGATCGCTTACATGACCTATCAATCTCTGGCGATTAAGACTTCGATTCGTTTCTTCCTTTTATCTCCTACTATCCTGTATTCTCTAATTTTCTATATTAGTAAATAAAGCTTTTATTTAGAGGGTTCAGGGAAAATGTTTCGTAGACTTCAATAATTGCACTTAGTGCATTTATGTTAGCTGTCATCACTGAAGCAAGGAAACAGTGATGTTCATCTAAACGCTGTTTTAATCAGTATTTATTTGTTTTTCTAACTTCCTTAAAATTAAGCTATTTAACTACATTGAAGATAACTAAACCATTTATCTTTGTGATGTAGCTTCAGCAGAGGACACTTATAGTAAGATTTTTAAATCTTTTCCTATAATCAAGGATTTTACAGTTATGTCGCTGCAACCCTAAATGAATATCACCAGCTGGATATATATTCATTATAATAATATGGGCAAAATAAACTAAATGAATTAATTCAATACATGAATCCACATCATATGATAGATTATTACCGATCTATTTAATGAGACGCAGTCTTATGTTATAATAGAGTGAAGAAGTAGTTTCTCTTTGATCTTTATAATTGTTTATTTTTTATGGCAACCGATTGTAGAAAAAATTCTTCATATAGTATATGGGAGTTTTCTACCAACAATCTTTGCCTAAAGTGGGCTATAATAATTATATATTATTAACTGTTTTTATTCTTCAAGAGTTTAAAATTAAATATTTTTTGATGATCTCTTAAGTGCCTACACAATATAGATTATCTGGATTAATTGTTAAAATTATTGGATCTTAGCTGAAAGGTAGGGGGTATATTACACTGTTTACCTGAATTTAGGATTCAGGTTTACTCTTTATATTCTATGATTGATAAATAAATCGCGATAACTGGCAGGTATTATAGATTAATTTTAACTTTGTAGAAGCACTTATTAAAAAATAAGTTTGTTTTATTTATGAATAAAATTATTATCTTTATTTCTTATTTTTATCTTATAAGGTAAATCTACCAAACTATTAATAATCCAATTAGCATATTTTTTATTATCTTCAGTAACAGATTTTCCTGTAGTTAGCAATACATTAGTACCAATATGCGCCTTTTTCCCGGCTTGCATATCAGAAAGCTTATCACCAACCATATAAGAGGCCATCATATTAATATTAAGTTGCTTTTGCGCTTCCAATAGCAGACCAGCTTTTGGCTTTCGGCAATCACATATTTGTTTATACTTTTGTTTAACTGCATCAGGATAATGAGGACAATAATAAATACCATCAATCTGAACACCACGATTAATAAGTGATAAATCCATCCATTTAGTCAATTCAAGGAATTGTGTTTCTGTGAATAATCCTCTTGTAATACCTGATTGATTAGTAACGATAATCAAAGCGTAATCCATTTTTTTCAATTCAAGCATCGCTTCAATTACGCCTTCGATGAACTGAAAATTATCTATTTTATAAATATAACCATGATCAAGATTAATTGTACCATCACGATCAAGAAAAATTGCCGGAATACCTTGATTCACTACATTACTCCATTAAATTTAACTTTTTTATTATACGAAAACGATTAAAATAATAACAATTGTCATATTTATATTTTTATTTATTTAAATATTTAAAACATCTTAATATCCGTACTATCTATAATATAGTCGAAATTTATTATTACTCTATTTCCATACCTATTTAAGTTATTCTTATATATTGTGTATGAAGACAGATTCAGATATGAATGACGTATCCTGCTGATTGATTTCGTGTATGATTTTAACAACAGAGAGATGATGCGCCATGAAAAGTCTAGCCTTTCGGGTATCCCCCAAAATCAAATATCATCTCTGATCCTTTCCATGAACCATCCGTAATGGTAGTAGGTAAACTAATAGGTTCTTCTGTTGAGAGGGAGTTCAAAGTCATACTGATCAACACGCTCAAACTCACCTTCTCGACGGTCGGTTTTATGCCATCGACCGTAATAGTTATTTGCCACAGCAAATTATACAGATTGCTATTGATAATGTTGAAATTAAACTGCCTAAAGTTATAGGGATTACAACGGCAACGGAATATACCTCAACACCTCGCGTGCTTACCCTCCTTATCTAAGCGTGTAAAATGGCGAAGAGTTTCTACCATGACTGTTATATGGATATACACCAACCCGTGATTTTTACTAAGCTTTTAGGGCGCTTTTTGATAAAAAGCATATAGTATTTTTCTGAAATTATCCAATCAGCAGACTGAAATGAAGAATAGCTTGAAGAGTAACAGGCAATGGCCTTCCTGCATGATTTAAGCGATACCGCTATATTTTTTTCTTTATAAATAGCATATACCCCGTCCCGTCAGGCTAGCTTATCGCTTTTACATGCTAGGTTATTATTGTCGTCATTGATCATGGATCTAAGGAGTTCATTGCAATTAAAAATGGTTATCAAGAGTTAGAAGCGAACTTAACTAAACTTTTTAATGACCCTACTAAGAGGGTAACTTAACTATATCTCCCAGGCTTGTTATGGGAGACGCTATATTCTTATTATTTATAATAGAGTGATAAAGATGTTCTCGAACATACAGAAGAAATGCTGTTGGGTACACAAAATAGCTGATATGTGCTAACTTCACTCCAAATGGGCATACAATCGAAAGTTAAAGTGAGCTACGGGAGTTATACTAACAGAGAGACCTGATGCCGCTTATAAAGCGCTTAATATTTCGTTGCAAGGTTTTCAGAAAAGTATTCTGCAGCGATGAAGAAGCTGGAGAAAGAGAGAAGAGAATGCCTGGTATTCTTCGGCTGACATCAGTGCACTGGGCATCATAAGAACAATGAATTTAATTGAATCGGCTTTTGCACGATAGTATTCGACTATGAAGACGAAGCGCAAAGCACTGTTATTCGAGGAATACAACCCTTTCAATACTATCTGAATTACTATAGTTTTTTCAGATAAGTTAGAAAGCAGCTAATGGGTGCATGACATACTGACTATCATACACTAGATTTTCTAATAACTCTTGTTGCACTATTCATTAGCAGTAATTTTTACTAAACGTTTGTATTATTGTAGGAAAACTAGTGTCTAGTTGTTATTAGTTTTTATGCTATTTCCATCGCTGTTAATTTATCTAACCCTATTTTTAGTAATAGTTGGTATTGTGGACGATTTCGCCTACCTTTATTTGTAGTTGCTATATCATTTTTAGATTATAATAGTTTTAAATGTTTAAATAAAACAAAATGTTGTGGTAAAACTGAGCAAATTAACCATATCTTAGTTAATTAATTTTACATTCCATCGCTTACCAATATTGTTCACTGGTAACTTGACCAGCTTTACGGCGTAAGTGCTTATCCATCCCTCTTTGTGTTTTTAGTAGTTGTTGGGTATCTTTAACCATTTGTGGATTACCACAAAGCATAACATGGCTAGTTGACGCATCAATTTTTGCTTTTACTGCCTGTTCTAGCTGACCACTTTCAATTAGTTCTGGAATATGACCGGTGAGTGAGCTAATTTTTTTTTCACGACTTACAATAGTTTGAATCTTCAATTTTCCTTGATATTTTTTTTCAAGTGTTTTCATTAATGGTAAGTAACTCAAATCTTCAGCGTAGCGTACTGCATGCACTAGGATTATTTGTTTAAATCGTGCTAAATTTTCTCCAAGTTGCAAAATGGATAAGAAAGGTCCAATTGCAGTACCTGTCGATAGCATCCAAAGAATTTCACAATCAGGCAATTCTTTTAATACAAAAAAACCTGACGCCTCTTCAGTGATATAAATAGAATCACCGGGTTTTAATGTTTCAAATTGTGGGCTGAGTTTTCCTTTCGGAACGCTGACCAAATAGAATTCTAATTGATTATCATTAGGTGCATTAACATAAGAATAGGCGCGTTGGATACGCTGATCATTTATTTCTAGCGCAAGTTTAGCATATTGCCCAGCAATAAACGATTTTATTGGCGCTTCGAGGATTAAACTAAATAATGATTCTGTCCATTTGTGGTTTTTAATGATTTTTCCTGTTACCCAATTTGGCATACTACTGGCCCCCAATGTATTAAATAAAGCGTTAATGTTTGGTCATATTATATCAAACTAGGAAAAACCATTATCGACAATGTATTTTAACTATTCAGTTAAGTTATGACTTATTCCTTATAATATAAAATTATAGCTATCTTAGCAAAGGTTGTTGATAGAAATCTTATTTACTATATGAATAATTTTGCTATAGCGGTTACCATGAAAAAACAAACACTCATACAGATCAAAGAGACTCCCATCATATTTTACCAACATAAAACTGAATTTTTTTAGTTAGCTCTGCAATAATCTATCAGATGATGTAAATTTATGCATTTAATCAACTCATTTAATTTATATTGCTAATATTGTCACAATGAACATATTTCTAGCTGGTGACATTTATTGAGAGTTACAGCGATATCATTGCAAAATCTCCGATCGTAGGAAAATTTAACAATCTTATTGGAAGTCTTCTAGCGAAATTACATCACAAGAATAAATGCTTTAGTTATCTGCGATATATGTTGAATAGCTTGATTTTACGGAAATCAGAAAAATAAAAAAGAATCTATTTAAAAACAGCATTTAAATGACGGCAGTGCTTCCTATCCTTTACCAAGGATAGTCAACTTAATGTAGTAATGCTATTATTGAAATTGACGGAACATTTTTAATGAACCCTTTGAAAGAAAATGTTATATTCCACATAGGAAAGGTAGAAATGCGAGAGAGGAGGAAATAAAAGGAAAGAAGGAATCGCAGTCTTTAATTATCCGAAATCAATAACATCATATGACTGATGAGATCTTGAAGATTTTAATATAGAGTATGTTATCTATTTTATTAATGCGATCATAGATAAATAGTTCATCTTTTTTTGGATGAAGTTAAATGGTACGAAATTTTTATCAGCGAGGAACAGGAAATTAGTTACCATCGCCTAATAAGGCTAGATAATCAGAGAGTTATTGGTAAAGAATTCCAGATTCAAAATCTGGACAATTATGTCAGACGATTAAAAGGATGGATAGTAGCTTCTAAGATTTAGATTTGTTTATATACAGAATTATTTACTCTAGAGAAGATTATTTGAACTAAAAATAATTGAAATATAAACATGACTACAAATTGCTCTACGAATAAAGCAACAACCTTTTCTAACATAACTAATATTAACATCATTTCGTTTTCTCCTTTAGTAATAATAAGTTTGAATATGCCACAATACTTACTAAAAGTAGATGCAGGTTATTTGGTGGCTTGAAGATCAGCTATAATTTTAGGTGTTGTAGTTTCCTAACGATGGAGTCTCATCATCATAATATTCACACTCAACTATATCCATCATAGCCATATTGCTATGAATAAAACTATTCAATGAGAATTTCTATAATGATCTATGGAAACAAATACTTTGCAATTAATCGTTAACATAACTTTCTGCTTGGAGTTTAATCAGCTTGGCAATTAAATGTTCATTGGTATCGGTTGATATTTTATCTTTTTTGGCACCAAATTAATTCTATCGTATTCAAATATTGATCACCAATAGCTCAGCTACTGGTACTCTAAAACAGCTAAATAGGCTATTATTATCTGCTTCCAGATAAATTGTTTGATTATTACGATAGTTGAGTGTGAAAATTAGTTTTTAACTTAGATATAAACCCGTCTTATATTATCCAACTTAAATTTTAACTGATAATAATCGATTTCTGTTGGTGCAGTGCTAGAAAACAAAAAAAATCCATAATACGGATTTTAATTTTTTCTCATGTAACATGTTATAATTAAAAACCAGCTTTAAATTAGAGCTACATCAAACTTTTGTTACCTAAATCTAACTGACTGAGCTCGTAAATACTAAATTTAATCCAATATATTGCGATAAAGCAGGAATCTAATAGTAGTTTTAAAAGTTTTGTTTGATTCTGATTGATAAATTATAATTGCGGGAATTATTGTGCACCATGACCGATTAATTGCTAGTGATAAGTTAACAACTTTAGGATCAGAAAATGCTAATTAATAGTCTATTGTTAAAAACATTTAGGCAGCACTAAGAGATTTTATTGCCATAGTTTTTGTACGTTAATAACAGTTATTAAAGAGGTATAAATAAACAATTCCTTTTTAAGGAGGAATTAGCAAAAAATTTTTTGCTTTTTGATTACTTTTTCTTCTAACCATTTTACTCTTAATTTGCTGTCTAAATGATGTTTTGCTAGTATATTTTTGCCATCATTATCAGAAATAAATGAGTTCACATTTTATGATTGATCAGCTAATTGCTTTTACCTGAAGTTATACCATTTCTGGTATATGGAGCTTCAAAGATGTTGACATATCCTAATTATTGATTTTATAAGTAATTTCAATAATAAAAGAGATTATATGTCATGAAAGTTTACTCTACAGGTATTCTTTACAAAATCAGATATTATCTCTAACCTTTTCCATGAACTCATCTGTAATGGCGCCAGGAAGCTGATAGCACTGTTGTTGAGGGTTGTGCTTAAACCCATATGCTGCGATAACATGATCAACATCACATTCTCGAAGGACATCATCCGTCAACCATAACGGTTATGTGCCACAGCGAACCATATAAAGTACTATTGGTGATATTGAGATTAAAGTGCCTAAAGTTAAGGAATTACAACGATAATAGAATATCCTTCAAGAGCTTGCTCCTACCTTATCTGAGAAAGGTGCAAAATCGGTTAAGAGTCCTGCTATAGCTTGATAACTGCAATGCATGAGGGATTTATTCAGCGACGATTTTCATAAAGCTCTCTGTGGACGATTTTTAATAAAAAGTACATGCTCTCTCTGAGAGAGCCATAAAAAGATGGAAATAGTAATAGCTTGAAAATAGATTCAATAGCGGCTGCGTGATTTAAGCGATACGCGTTATATTTTTTCTTGACTGAAGGCATACATCATTCTGTCAGGCAAGATGATAGTCTTTACCTGCTAGTTATATTGACAGGAACTTTTTACATGGATATAAGGATCTCATTGCGCTTGAAGATGGATATAAGAGTCATAAGCGCACTGGGGGAACTTCTGGATGACCGCAAGTGCACGACTTAACTTTATCTCCTAAGTTTACCAGGGAAGATAATCCTTTGGTTTTTAGAATACAATAGCAAAGATATTTCTGGATATGTAGTACAAACACCATTAGCTATACAAAATAACTAATATAGTTAGCTTTAATCCCTGAAGGCATAACACCGAAAGTTATTGCAGCTGCTGGAAGAGCTTGGCTAGCAGAGAGCCGTGATGCCGCTAATAAACACTTTGATATTTTTGCTGGTAAAGTTTTTAATGTATGTTGCAACAATGAAAAAGTTAGAAAAGATCGAGAAGAACGGCTGGCATTCTATGCCTTTTCGTCAGCACACTGCGGCTTCAATAAGAACGACAAATCCAATTAAATCAGCTTTTTTGCAACAGGCGAGCTTATAAAGCTGACGCATGAAAGCACTGTGGTTTAAAATAACTCTTTCAATGGTATCTAAGCTGCTTCCCGTTTACTCAGAAAAGCTTGGATCAGCTAATAGGTGTTGATCTGCTGATTCTTGGTGGTAATAACGTCCAATTTAAGCATGAATAGCAGATTTACGAAGCATCAGATCGGAGGAGAAGCTTATAGCCCCTATACCAGATTTTCTAATAATTCAATGGAATATTATTTATTTCGTTGTTAAACTACTCATCTTGATTATGAAATCTGCAAACGACTAAAGAACGTAAAAAAAAATTGGAAAATTGTTTGACTTCTAAGTATGGCAAAGTAATATTTAATGCCATACAACAGAGAGATGATTGAAAACTTTCTCGTTTCTATTTTTATGGTGAGGTGGCCGAGAGACTGAAGGCGTTCCCCTGCTAAGGGAGTATGTAGTTAATAGCTGCATCGAGGGTTTGAATCCCTCCCTTACCGCCATTTTGATAGTGCATCCATAGCTCAGCTGGATAGAGTACTCGGCTACGAACCGAGCGGTCGGAGGTTCGAATCCTTCTGGATGCGCCATATAATAAAACCCTGCCAATCAACGGCAGGGTTTTTATTTTAAAATAAAAATATGTTTATTAAAAAATGATTACTTTAATTCTATCCTCTAGATGAGCTAGACGAAGACAATTCTGCTTATTTACGCTAAAGTAGCTTTTCTAAAAGAAAAAATAACGAACGGATAACGGGAGGTCAATTTGATCCCGAATGTATCAAAAGCGATATCATGGTTAGAGGTACGCCCTAATATATTAAATGGTCTTCATCGAGGCATTGAACGTGAAACACTAAGAATTACGCCAACAGGCGGATTGGCGCAGACTCCGCATCCTGATAGTTTAGGGAAAGCGTTAACTCATCCATGGATCACAACTGATTTTGCTGAAGCTTTATTGGAATTCATTACTCCAGTTGATAATAATATTGGGCACGTTTTAGCATTTTTAAGAGACTTGCACCGTTATACAGTACGTAATCTTGATCATGAATTGATATGGCCATTAAGTATGCCTTGTTTTATAGAGCGCCAAGATAACATTAAACTAGCTCAATATGGTGTTTCTAACATTGGTCGTTTTAAAACTTTGTATCGAGAAGGATTAAAGAATCGTTATGGGGCATTAATGCAAACAATTGCAGGCATCCATTATAATTTTTCTTTACCAATAGAATTCTGGCAAGCTTTAGTTTCTGTTAAGGATGCTAAAAGTGGCAAGGATAAAATTTCTGCTGGTTACTTTCGACTTATTCGTAATTATTACCGTTTTGGTTGGCTTATCCCTTATTTATTTGCCGCGTCGCCTGCAATTTGTGGTTCTTTTTTGCACGGAAATGTCAAGGATCTTCCTTTTGAGAAGACAGCTAAAGGAACCTATTATTTACCTTATGCAACATCACTACGAATGAGTGATTTAGGATATACTAACAAATCTCAAAGTGATCTAAAAATCACCTTTAATAATCTAACGACTTATGTTGCTGGCCTTAAACAAGCAATAAAACAGCCTTCAGAAGAGTTTACAAAATTAGGTCTATATAATAAAGATGGCAAACATTTACAATTGAACACTAATATTTTGCAAATTGAAAATGAGTTATATGCTCCAATTCGGCCTAAACGAGTGCTTATTGGTGATGAGTCGCCATCCGATACCCTATTAAAAAAGGGAATTGAATATATTGAAATTAGAGCTTTAGATATTAACCCATTTACTGCAATTGGTATTGATGAAGTTCAGATACATTTTCTTGATCTTTTTTTAATCTGGTGTGTGTTAGCAGATGCACCTGTAATGAATGAAAGAGAATTAAATTGTTGTCGCATGAATTGGAATCGAGTGATCCTTGAAGGTCGTAAACCTGGACAAATAATTGGTGTAGGTTGCAGTGAATCAATGAGACCCTTAAAAGAGGTAGGACAGATTTTATTTGATGATTTAATCAGAGTTGCTAATGTATTAGATATTAGTGGCAATACGCGATATCGTGAAATTTGTTCTCAATTAATATTAATGCTTGAAAATCCAGAGCTTACTTATTCTGGCCAAATATTATCACCAATGATTGAACAAAGTATTAGTCAATATGGTTTACAATTGGCTAAAATCTATTGTCAACAATTAAGAAATGAACCTTATGAAGTGATAACAGAAACTGATTTTACTAGTGCTCGTCACACCTCAATTATCAAGCAGTTAGCAATTGAACAAGTAGATAAAATAAGTTTTGAGCATTACTTAAAGATACATGTACGATAAAAACAAAAAAAAATGGATACTTAAGAGTTTTTAGTAAATCTAGCGTATAACGGTCAAGCTACATTCCACTCTGATGCTTTATGAATCTATTCTTCACCTTAAGTTGGATTTATTTACCACCAAGGTCAGCAGATAAAACTATTTCTTAGCAGATTCTAGCTTTTCTGAAAATACGTGAGCAGCTCAAATACCATTGAAAAAATTATTTTCTTAAATCATAGTGCTTCGCGTGTATCAGCTTCGTAGTCTTACTGTTACAAAAGCTGATTCAATCGTATTCATCACTCTTATTGATTCCCGCTGCGATGACAGAAAGGCATAGAATTCCAGTTATTCTTCTTGATTATTCTCCAGAATCTTCATTGCTGCAGGGAAACTTACTCTAATAATTTTGCTAACAAAAACATCAAGGGCTTTATCAGCAGAATTGCGCGGCTCTCTGCTAACCATGATCTTTCCGCAGGTCACCTTTACATTCGGTGCTGCATCCCTTTTGGAGTGAAACTAATACATTAGCTATTTTGTTTATCTAATGGCGTTAGTGCTACGTATACTGGAATATCTTTGCTATTGCATTTAAAAAACTAATAGGATCTCGCCCATAACAATCGTAGCCTGAAAGATACGGTTAAGGCTCGCGATCGCAGACAATCGAGAAGTTCAGTCTAATGCAGCTTTTAACTCTCGTTAAGCATCTTCGAACATAACTAGCTTCCTTATTTCCATAAATAGTGATATCGATAAATGAAGCAGCAGGTAAAGATGATCAGCATGCTTACAAAGGACACATACGCCTTCAACCAAAAAATAAAGGTAACGCATATCGCTTAAATTACACAGGCATTCATTACTTGTACTATTTAAGGCATCGCTGTTTCAGTCTACTAATGGGGCTTTCTACAGAAAGACGATGTACTCTCACCGAGAATCTCTCCCAGAGATTTATAAAAATCATCGGTGGATATCCGTAAAAAACGATACTAGAACTCTTCGCCGCTTTTGCACAATTCAGATAAAGCGTTAATCAATAAGTTATTGAAGTATATTCCGTTGTCGCTGTAATCCCTCCCTACTTCTAATCGTAGTCACTTCAATCTCAACTCCCTAATAGAAGTCTGGATGATTCCCTGTAACAAATAACCGTTACGGTCGATAGTATGATTGCCTGTAGATAAGGTGGCGTTGAGTATATTGTCGTAGCATGAATTTTAACTCCGTATCAACAGCGGTGTCTATCAGCTTCCTTCTAGTATTACGAATGAATTCATGGAAAGGATTAGAGGTGATATTAGGTTTCAGGATATCTGTATGGTAAAATTTGTATGACATATCATCTCTCTGTTGTTGACATCATCCATGAAATTAATCAATAGGATACGCCATCATCTCTAAAACTCCATACCTCAGATATTAGGATAACTAAAATAACCCTTTCAACAGTATTTAAGTTGTTGCTGTCTGTTCAAAAAGTTGGAATTAGCTAATGAGATTTGACCTACTGACTCTGGTGGTAACAACATGAAATTTAAGGATGAATAAGAGATTTATAAATCTTCATAGCAAGAAAATAGCCTGATCATAAGGCATTATGATTTTCTAATAAGTCTATAATTTCCTTTCACTAAAAATAACAGAAAAAAAATAAAATTAATGTTCTATAAAAATATAAAAATTAACAACTATTTTATTATGTTTTAAGAAAAACTAGAAAAGTAGAATTACTTATCACAGTTATTAAATAATTTCAAAAATATATTAAGACTTTATTTCTAATAAATTTAGTCTGATAAAAAACTATCCTACCTAATAAGTAGGTATTATTAACAAGGCAGAAATAAAAAATAATTAGAATAAGATTGGATCAATAAATTGGTCGGCGAGAGAGGACTCGAACCTCCGACCCACTGGTCCCAAACCAGTTGCGCTACCAGACTGCGCTACTCGCCGAAAACGATGTGCATATTACTGAGACATGATAAAGTCGTCAATAATTTTTAGATAAAACATACTATTACGATGATAAAAAGCAACAGTTTACTTTCTAATAAGAAAGTAAATAAATTTAGTAATATTTTCAAAAATATAAGAAAACATTTTATTACAATTTTTATCAATAAATTTTATTTATAAAAAAATTTTTTATATAAAAAAGATTTAAATAATTAATTGTATTTTAAAAAAAATCAAAAAAAATTTGTAGATAAAAAATTATTTTTTATAAAAATAACTTATTAGTTTTAATAAATAATAAGTTAAATTTAACTACCAATAATGAGAAAAATATCATTTTATGGCAACATATTTGCATCTAAATCATGAGTTATTAATAAATCTAGTGTATGAACGATCAGGACTCCCTTTTGGCTCCATCACTCTAATACTTTATAAATCTGCTTTTTATTCTTAAATTAGATGCTTGTTTAGCATCAGGGTCCAAGTAGATCAAAAGCTCTTTAGCTGTTCTCAGCATACCTAAACAAACAGGGGCAAATTAAATAGTATTGAAAGGGTTGTTCTTCTTAATCTGCAATGCTTTGCACGTCAGCTTTATAGCCTCACTGTTGCAAAAGCTGATTCAATTAGATTCGTCATTTTTATTGACACCACAGTGCACTGACAGGAAGCATAGAATGCCGGGCATTCTTCTCGATTTTTTTCAGCTTCC
>JBQMRO010000088.1:0-1201 GCA_052174475.1 Arsenophonus sp. NC-CH8-MAG3 | reverse complement strand
AATATAATATAATATTATAATAATTATAAAAATATTATAATAATATAATATAATACACCTCGTAAATATAAAAATAGAAATTTGTCAGGACAGGGAAAAACACAAATATATCCTACATTCTTGTGAATGCGACAAAGAAAAAATAACATTGGTGTTGAAAGAACAAAATCACAACACAGTGAAAGAATGAAAGAGTTGTAGAGAGAAAAGAGGGAAAATCGGAACAGAAGGGATTGTTTATGGGTGGTCCTTCGCAGGCCTGCTGTTCGAAAAAGAAACATGACACGAATTTCCATACATTACAACTTGACACTTGTAAAAGAAACATACCATAGAAAAACAATAAAATGAACATGTAGAACAATAAACAAATAATAGTTAATAATCAAAGGGAGTGCTCCTGGAGTAGTGGTTAGCGTGTTGAGCCACTGCGTCGCACTACTTGGGTTCAATTCGCAACACTGGCAAGTAAAATATAATAAATAAAATCTTGCTTTATTACGTTGCTGTCCCCTTGCAAGGCGATGGGAAACCAGTGAGCGGTATCCCTGCATAGTTCACCTATCTACTTAAAAGAAAACCGTTCGGAACCGGCGTTAAATTGTAATTCCCATATACCCGTGAGAGAATCTGATTACATACGCACTGAGGAGTTTAGTCGACAAGGCTTTTAGAACACGAATGAATGAATGAGTTAATAATCAGTTAATCAATAAACAAATACAAACACAAAATATGAAACAAAATTTGAAACACTCAACTTAACAAAACCGATTACAATTCATTCAAATGCGTTACAATTTTTTTAAATTTACATTAAAATAATTACGCAACAGAGACATTGACTGTGAACATTGTTAGCTCTTCAACTTCCCTAGAACCTCTGACACTAACCATAAATCGTCCAGCAGATGAGACGCGTGTACTGTTTGTATTAGAGGACACGAAGCAAGTTCCAAAAACAGTTGAAACCGAGTGATCCATGTTATTAAGTAAACGAAATAATTAACACGTCTCTGTGTATATCGATTAAACAATTATCGTTGCTCTATGTTAATAACGATAATTTTGTACAATTTTCAATTGAAGAACAGATCAATTGGCACTAGTCATCTATTTTTATCACCTGATAAAAATGGTAAAATGACTATTTATCAAACAACAGGTAACCCTTATGGCCATATTATTATGCGTGGAGGAC
>JBQMRO010000087.1:0-550 GCA_052174475.1 Arsenophonus sp. NC-CH8-MAG3 | reverse complement strand
ATTACAGATGGACAAATTTTCTTGGAGTCCAACTTATTTAATGAGGGTATTCGCCCAGCAGTTAATCCAGGAATATCAGTATCACGTGTAGGTGGCCAGTGATATTGGCTTTCATGTGTTTTGAAGTTTTAATAAGAGACTAGAATGGTATTATTAAACAATTGTATAATTATTCAGAAGAGTGAAGATTTCCCAAAAACATTTAGTGTAGGTCTATAATACGAGGTCTGGCTATTAAATAACCAGACTGCGCGTGCAGAAGGCGTCTGAGAGCGGTAGGGGGGGGGAATGAATGAAGCGTTGGATAGCAGGAAGTGTCTACTATTCTAGTATGAAAACACATTTTTGTCACTGTAGTAGTGTTTTTTCTATAGAGGTTAGAAACGAACGTGTTATTTCTCGTGCCGATAACAATGTCTGATGAATAACACGAGCAACGGATCAATGTGAAATTTCTCGATAAATTCAAAAAAACTCCAAATGAGTGCTATTAGTTGTTGAAAGAGGCCTCTGGTGAGAATTCTTTATCTCTTGCGTGTGTTTTTCAATG
>JBQMRO010000086.1:0-470 GCA_052174475.1 Arsenophonus sp. NC-CH8-MAG3 | reverse complement strand
CTTAACAATTCCAGTGACTTCAATCGAGCAACCGATGGTCAGAAGTAAAACTTCGGTTTCATAATTATCTAGCTTATTATTTACAATAGCCTGTAATGGATTAAAGCAGGAATCCAGCCGTTATTGCCACTAGATGAATCCTGATAATGCCGCTGCTTTTTTATTCAAGCAGCTTCTCATTTGGCCTCACGAGGCTGTGGACCCCGTTCCAGATCTCCCTACCTCGGAAAAATCCTGAGGAGATGCCGCGAATCGAACCCGCGTTCTTCCGTACCGAAGACAGCGACGCTAACTATTCGGCTACGGAGGGAGTCTAAATTAAAAAAAAATTATTTAAAAAAAATTTTAACGGAATACGGTTTATGGTTTAATACAGAATAAATAAACATTAAATACCACCGGCAACATTTGAATTCCTCGTGGTCTGATTTATACGCTTTCGTTTGACGGCGACGACCGGAATCCCAGAC
>JBQMRO010000085.1:0-259 GCA_052174475.1 Arsenophonus sp. NC-CH8-MAG3 | reverse complement strand
AATATAGATACGAACAAAGAAGAAGCAGAAGTCAAGAAGACTACAGGAGGTGGAACAATACCGAAGAAAGAAGAAACACCAATCAAGGTGAAAACAATGAACAAAATACACAGGATGATATGACTTTAAACGACCAACGGTAACAAACAGCCTAATATTGATTTTGATAGTTATTGGCACAAAGATTCTACTGCTGATCTTTACCACTTTATTGGCAAAGATATTATCTACTTCCATAGTCTATTTTGGCCAGCGATAT
>JBQMRO010000084.1:0-163828 GCA_052174475.1 Arsenophonus sp. NC-CH8-MAG3 | reverse complement strand
GTCAGAAGCGAACTGGTCTGAACTTTCTTAATGCCCTATGAACACGTATCTTAATCGTATCTCCCAACATTACTACGGAAGAGGTACCCTTAGTTTTTTGGAATACAATAGTAAAAATATTCTTGTGAATACTCAGAACAAATACTATTGAGTACACAGAATACCTCATATGGTGCCTTTACTTAAAAAGGCATGTAACCAAAAGTTAAAGCTTGAGCTGCAGGGAGAGATCTGGCTAGCAAAGATCCGTGATACCACTAATAAAAACCATTGATGTTTTTAAGAAGATTTTTATGAAGTATCCTGCAGCGATGAAAAAGCTGAAGAAAGAACAAGAAGAAAAGCTAGAATTCTATGCATATCCGTCAACGCACCGGGGTATGCAATAAGAACGAAGAATCTAATTGAATTAGTTTTTAAGCCAGTTAGGTTACGGAACCGATATACAAAGCACTGTGCTTCAAGCAAATAAGCCTTTTAATGGTATTTAAGCTACCCCGTCTTCTCAGAAAAACTGACATCGCCTCATGGGCTTTAACCTGCTGTAACTCTTATGATAAACAACGTTCAATTTAAGAATAGAAATAGATTTACGAAGTATCAGAATGGAGCCTAATCACATATGCTAGGTTTACTAATAACTCTAGCTAAAACGCGGGTATTATCTTTATACGAGTAACCTGACAGGCTATATCTCTAATATAGCATTCTATCTAGCTTAATAAAATTGTAATAATTTTACAATTTAGTGAATTTAGCTAAAATTACTGACGGCAAATAATAAATGATAGCTTAGTTACTATAAGCTAAAAGAATCAATTTCAGATTTAAAATAGCTAATTTGATTACTTTTTTGAATAATTTCACAATGAGAATTATTCATCTGCATTATTAAACAATTGGTTGATTATTAATCATAAGATTATCCATATCAATTGATAAAATTTAAGCAACTCTAATTCTTTAGCATAAAAATATAAAAGCAGTAAAAATAACCATCCAGTAAAAAGAAGGCGGTAAACAATGTTTTATTAGTACTAATATATTCCTGAGTAAGGTCTTTTACTACTGATAAAAATGATGTTATTTTTTAATTCAACGTTGAACGATGCTCAAACTTCTATTGCTGTAACAACATATCAAGTCGGCGATAACGTTGTTATAATTGCTCGGCTTATGAATAAGCAAACAATTGATAATTAGAAATTTTTAAACTTATAGGAAAAGCAGCGCAAATGATAGATAGAGTGTTAAGTATAGGTGAATTAATTTAGCTTCACCTTTTATACTAAAGGTGCGTTAATTCTAAACATCATCAACAACAACTACGGGAATGATACTTGCTATACCAACTTGAATAACTTCTAGTTATTCAGAATGGACCTTTTGCACCAAAAAGAAATTATACGCTAACTATTACAGGAGTAGATTATATCCGCTGTTGCATTTAAGCGCAATTTAGATAGGTGTTCACTTGCTAGTATATCTGTTCTCAACTTTATCAGTAATATTAAGCTAGATAACTTCATTGATATCGCCTCTCAAATTATCGCGGATAAGATGGTATCTCTCTCATACTTTCTGTAACGAAACGTCTTGTAAATGGTATGGATCAATTCTAGATTAAAGATCTTTTCATCTATTAAATCAGAAAGTCTCTCTATAGATGCATATTTATCCTTCAGTAAAATATAAACAACATTTAATTACGTATTAACGGTTGCACTTTATTATCAATAACCTCCCTTGCCCGAAAAATGCGCGAACGAACTGTACCAACAGGACAATTCATAATAATCGCTATCTCCTCATAGCTTAGCGCATCTAGTTCTCTAAGAGTAATTGCTAGGCGTAGATCTTCAGGAAGTGACTCTATAGTCCGGAAAACTACTTTTCTTAATTCTTCTGAGAACATTAAATTTTCAGGGTTCGAAATTTCTTTTAATGAATTAGAAGCTTCTAAATTTTCTGCATTAACCATATCGAAATCATTCGATGGCGGTCGACGTCCTTGAGATATAAGATAATTTTTTGCAGTATTTACTGAGATTCGGTAAAGCCAAGTATAAAATGCGCTTTCACCGCGAAATGAACTGATAGCACGATAAGCTTTAATAAATGCCTCTTGAGTTACATCCGGCACATCTCCCTGTGGTACATAACGAGAAACAAGGCTCACAACTTTATTCTGATATCTAATAACCAGTAAATTAAAAGCTTTTTTATCCCCTTTTTGTACCCGTTCAATCAGAACCTGATCTGTCAACTGCTCGCTCATTTGAGGTCACTTCTCCTGAAAATAAGCCTCATATTTTCCTTATTTGAACCTGCTATGTTTTCTTTTATTTATAAGCAAGCATTTTTAAGTGCTAAAAAGTCAAAAAATTCTCTAGTTAATTTAAATTATTTTATATTTAATCTAATCTAGACAATAAGAAAATTCTTTTAAGATCTAATAATTACAAGAAATAAAAGAATAGGCTAACATTGTTATTTATAATATTCCAAAATCTTAGTAAGAAGATACAATGCCATCAACACAACATTATACGAATACTCAATCATTAGCATCGGCGTCGCCGGTCTATCATTAATACTTCGATTAAAACAACAATACCAAATAATCATACTTAGCAAAAAACATTTCAACTGAAGAAGCATCCACCTATGCTCAAGGTGGAATTACAGAAATTTTGATCAATCTAACAGTTATAGATACCTATCTTAATAATACTTTAATTGTCGCACCAGACTACATGATAAAAACTATTGAATTTATCCCATGTAATGCCTGTCATTCTGTCTAATACCTTATTGATCAAGGTGTTTTATTTGATAAAAGCTAAATTGGGTGGTAAAGAAGAATATCTCTTGCGAAAGAAGGTGACCATATGCATCCCACGTATTCTTCATCATGCCGACGCAACAGGTAACCAAGTAAAACAACGCTGATTAAAAATCCATCAGGCATCTAACTGTCACTATTAAAACAGTAGCATAATGCCCATCGATTTGACCCATTTAGATAAAATCCAACAACAATTATCAGTGCTTACATTTAAGTTCTCAACCAATAATAAATCCTTATTTGTCATGAAAAGTGACAGTTTTTGAACCGGGGAAAGCCACAAAAGTATATTACTATATCATTAAATCTCGATATTTAATCAGGTGATGAAATTTCAATGGCATGCTAGGCTGTTTGTAGTATAATCAATCTTGAATTTAATCAATTTTATCCTACTTGTTGTTCTCATTCACGAGAACATAATTTATTTCTAACAAAAGCTTTACGAGATGAAAGCGCCTATCTTAAATGACCTAATCGTAGTCGCTTTATATCTGATTTTGATAAAATGATGCATCTCGCTTCTCGCGAGATAATTGCCAATACCATTGATCATGAAAAGAAACGCTTAAAGGTAGATTGTATATTTCTTGATTTAGTCATCAACTAGAAATCGAGATAAAATAACATTTTTTAACTTTTTATTAGAAATTAACCACATTATATATAAATATAACCAATAAGCAAATTCTAATTGTTCAGGCGACTTATTATACCTAAATGCTATTTAGTGCATAACATTATAGTCAATCTGATCTTCAACACCTATAAGCTATAGGTGAAGTTAATTATACCTGGTTATATAGTGCTGTGTATCAACCCCCGAATAACTTAAATTCATTATTATAATCTCTTGTTTTGAATGATCTGCGCTGCTGAACAGATAAAATAATAAATCGAACAAATTGATAAAACATCAACACTTACTAAGTAATATGAAAATTAATATCATTATTTAGATTAACAAGTAATTGTTTAATATAAATGGCATGAGTTAAGACTATTTATGTTGAATTAGATGGGAATTATCAGAACAACCAAGCAACTGATACGCGTATCATTATGTATCCATTTTCTACAATAAGAAATAAATGAATACTATTGAATTTCCGTATATTAAATAATTTATTAAAATTGAATAAAACTAGATAATCTTGTATAAATGGCTAAATTAATGATATTATGCTGTGCTCTTAATCGTAAAAAAAATCGTAAATTTTACTATACATTAGTTAATCTGTAACAATAACCAAATACTAAGACAACTATTTTAATCTCTTCAATTAAATGACTAGAGAGAAATATAATTAACCTTCTTTATATATGTCAGATAAAACTACTATCTAATTTTTCATTAATTACTAATAATTATATATAAACACTCAAACACTCAAACACTCAAACACTCAAACACTCAAACACTCAAACACTCAAACACTCAAACACTCAAACACTCAAACACTCAACAAAATATTTTAATAGATTAACAATTTTAGCGCTCTATTTATTTATAATTGATTGCTTCACAAGCATTATATAGATCCTTGCTGTAAAGCTTTATTTATAGCAAGATGTATACTGATAAAGATATAGGATATAGTTGATAGCAAGATATCATGATGATAACGTTCCATCGTCAAGCAACTAAAACACCTAAAATCTTACCTGCTCTTTAAATAAAAGGAAGCGTCTGCATCTGCTTTAGCTAAGCATTTTGGTATACTCCAAACTTACCATTGCTAAATAGCAAAAATAAGATGATGTTGATGATCAGCTATGTTAATAAAGGTTGTTGATAGAAATCCCTTATACTATATGAATGATTTTTGCTACAGAGCAAAGTTTGCTATGAAAAAGAAAATAGTTATAACAGATCAAAGAAACTTTTCTTATCAGTTCTTTTCAACAAAAATCTACAACTCATTAATTTAGCTAGGTAACAATCTATCGGATGATATGGATTCATAAATTGAAGCAACTCATTCTAGTTTATCCTGACCATTTTATTAAAGTAAAGATGTTATCCGCTAGAGATATTTATTAGTATTAGAGCGATATCGCTGCAAAATCCTAATTATTAGCAAATTTGCTGTATGGCTATCAGGTATGTTCCACCTGATGTTTCGTGAATCTGTTCTTAATTCTTAATTCTTAATTCTTAATTTAGATATTATTTACCAGCAGAGTTAGAAGGTAAAAATTTTCTTAATCTTGGATCCAGATTTTTTGAGTAAACTAAAACAACTCAGATACCATTAAAAGGGTTGTTTTCTAGAACGACAGTGCTTCGCGCGTTAGATTCATAGCCTTCAAGTGTCGCAAAAGTTGATTCAATTGGATTCGTTGTTTTATGATGCCAAACGCGCTGACGGGACACGTTATAGAATGCCAACTGTTTTTTTCGATTATTCTCTAGTTTCTTCTTCGCTGTAGGGATACTTCGCTAAAAACCTTAACAAGAAAACATCAAAAAAAGCTTTATTAGCGGCATCTCAGCTCTCTGCTAGCCAGACCTTTCTCACCTGCAGTTCAAACCTTAACTTTCGGTTACATGCCTTTTAGGGAGGGGGGGAGAGGCAGTGTATTACCTATTTTATATATCTAACAGCGTTAGTGTTACATGTTCTGGAATATTTTTGCCATTGCATTCAAAACCAAGGGCAGAGATTCTCCTTTAGCAATTCTCCTAAAAGATAGGATTAAACTATCTACTAATTAACACATTAGAAGTAAAACTCAGCTCGCTTTTAACTCTTGATAACTATTTTCGGGTGCAACGAGTTCCTTATATCTATAGTATAGTAAGATCACATGATCAGCGAAAAAAGATGATTATATTACCTAGAAGGCTAATATATGCCTTCAGACAATATAAACGTAGCATGTATCGCTTAAATCACACAGCTACTATTATCTGTACTCTTTTCAAGGTATTTCTATTTCACTTTGCTGATCATCTCCTCAGACAGGATATTTCCCATGTGATTCTCATCGAGAATCGCTATTAAATCTTCGTGAAAATCAGCGGTAGAGATGCCTCTATACAAATATACACCAATAATAACAACTCTTAGACACTTTAGCGCTGCTTCAGATAAGACTGTAATAAAGAGATGCTAAAGAATATTATGTCTCTGCTGCGATTCCTGATCTTAGGCACTTTAATCTCAAGATGGTAATACTAATCTGTATGATTTGCTGTGTGGCATGTAACCATTACAGAGAATGGATGAGATTCATAGACAAAATAGCATTCAGAATCTTCTTTAAACTATGGCTTCGGATCACTACCTCAATAGCAGTGCTATCAGCTATTTATATAATTACTGATTAGTTAATAGAACGGATCATAAGGTAATACCTTTTTTGCGAATACCTGTAGGTTAGATTTTTTCATGCATATCATCTTTCTAATGTTGAAGTCATTAATGAAATTAATCAATAGGATACACATCACTATTTTTAAAATTCCATACACTAAAAATTAGGATAACTGGTGTTAACCATGAAAAATTATCTAATTCTAAATATTAGGAAGAGTTCATAATTTTAATGGGATACTTTTCATTATATGAAGTTAAGCATGTTATATTAATGATTATTTCTTATAAATGAGAACAAGAAAGCTAGATTTTTTATCAGTCTTATTTCTTCTAGGTAGTTTAGGATTAGTTAACTACTATAATAGGAGTTCTTTCAGTCATAGACTATTTTTCATTACATTTATAGTAAATGTATAGCGAATGTATGATTGTGTTATCTCTACAAAAAAATAGGTATGTTTATGGGATTAGGTTTTTGTGATATACAATAACTTATTAAAAATTCTAGAAAAATAAGGATTTCTAAAAAATCAGACCAAAACAATATGGATTACATATTCATAAATTATATGAATTAATTAATTTGTCTATTAAAGCTAATATTTCTGATATTTATAACCAGATTAATAATCATTTTAACAAACCAGTCTTAGCCATTATCAGTAAAATAAGATAAGTCTACTTTCATTGTAAATAAGTTCAATAATCATTTTTCTTAAACTTTTAGATTAAATTCGTTTGTTTGTTTTTCTTTCATTTCAATAACAAGAATTTCTTTAAATTATCTAATCACTTTATTCATTGTTTTAATAAAGATTCTACCTGTTTATTAGAAGGTCACCTAGCCAGGTAGGATGTGGCTATACTCTTTAACTTTTATTAACTAACTTTTACATACACTTTCGAGTCTTATTATTGACATATTGAAGTCCACTTAATTTTTATAACTTACTGTTTTAAAAGTTACTGTACTATTGTTAAGGATATGAAATTGGTGGAGCTGGCGGGAGTTGAACCCGCGTCCGAAATTTCTACATCCTCGGTACTACATGCTTAGTCTAGTCATCAGATTCGCCAGTTAGGAGTAGACAGACATACTGCTAGCAGACTAGCCTGACTAAATTTAACGTTTCAACCCCAGGCTGGCATCCACGCGATCTCTTTTAAGTTGACCTCTCTTTGATCCCCGTCCTAAAAGCGGAGGCTAGGGAGAAAGGGCACTGTGCAGGTTATTAAGCTGCTAGTGCGTAATTTTCGTCATTTGCAACTATTATTTTACGGCTTTTTACGAGGCCAACCGCCCCTCGGCATGCACCTTGGGTTTCGCAAATTTCGTCGAATCCAATAATCAGCCCCAAGTATGATTTTCAATCATACCAGAAAAAACTTAATAGTTCTAGCGTTTTAGATCATTATTGAGAGCTGCGTTTCATAATTCTCGATTTATCTAACTTCCATTCGCGATCTTTAATATCAGAACGCTTGTCGTACTCTTTTTTACCCTTAGCAACACCAATTTTAATTTTACACCAGACTCTTTTCCAGTAAAGAGATAACGCTACAGCTGTGTGACCTTCACGATTAATTTTACCAAATAAAAAATCAAGTTCACGCTGATTTAGCAATAACTTTCGGGTGCGCATAGGATCGCAAAGCACATGCGAGGAAGCTATATTTAGCGGGGTAATTGTTGAACCAAAAAGATAAGCTTCACCATCTCTTAATAAAACATAACTATCGCTAATATTGGCTTTACCCATTCGCAGTGATTTAACTTCCCAACCTAGCAAAGATAAACCCGCCTCAACTACTTCACTAATGAAGTATTCATGGCGCGCTCTTTTATTTAGAGTAATCATTACTGAACCAGGTTTGTGCGCTTTTCTCTTTATCATAATTAGAGATTATACTATATGTATAAATAAATGGCACGGCAAGAATCTATCCTTTTATGTTAAGTGAACATTTATTAAACTAAATTGTCGTCTAGAATTTTTATTCAAATGTATGTTAATGTTATTATTGTTTTTTAATTTATTTTATGAGAATAGTTATTCCGCAAATTAATTAATTTTCATCAATACCTTATAGTGCAGAAAATATACAATTTAATCAATGATGAAGATTGATATCCAAATTTTTACTTGATTGTGCTAGAAAGTTGAGCACTGGATTTATGTTAATAATGAAATGATTTTTCGATTAAGGTTACTAACGTGAGTATTAGTAATACCTTTATTACCCTTAATATATTGTAAGATAATAAGAGTATTCAAATACAGTTAGTAAAAGGGACTATTTCGCAAATTACTAGGTAATTGATTATTTAGATCTCTAAATAAAAAGACCTATAAAGCTGAGTTATACCTTGATTTTAAGTTTATTAATAAATTGATCAAATTAGTTTTTGATCAGATTTTTAACGATCTGCTGAAATATAGTGCAAATTTCACTCAACGTGCTTACACGGTTTATCGTGATTGAAATAAATATTAAAGCGCTTTATATATTTCTAAGAGTTATTGGTAAATCTTAGAGCGTATAAGCAGTCAGGTTCTGTTCTAATACTTCGTGAATCTGTTCTCTAATCCTTAAATTGGACATTGCTTACTACCAGAGTCAGCAAATCAATTCCTATTAGCTGGTTCCAGCCATTCTGACCAGAATGGAGGTAACTCAAATAGCATTGAAAGGGTTGTTTTTCTTGAACTACAGTGCTTATTGCATCAACTTCGTCGGCTTACGTCACAAAAGTTAATTCAATCGAATTCGTCGTTTTTATTAACGTTCAGTGCACTAATTGGAACTTGTAAGATACCAACAGTTCTTCTGGATCTTTCCCTAGCTTCTTCATCGGTGCAGGAGAATCGGGGGGAAGTCTTCGCTAAAAACCTTGCTAATAAAAACATCAAGGGATTTATTAGCGACATCACGATTTCCTGCTACCCAGGGGATATACCCCTCCCGCAGGTTCAACTTTAATTTTCAGTTGTATGCCTTTAATGAGTTAAAGGAGTTTATGGTCATTTTTAGTGTATAGGGTTTTAGAAATGCTAGAGTATTACCATGCCTAATTGATTTAATAAATAATTTTAACATAATAAACATTATGTACCATGATACAGTCTATCTTACAGGTATCCGCAAAATCAAATATTATCTACAATCCCTTCCATAAACTCATCCGTAATGGCGTTCCAAGGAGTTGATAGCACCGCTACTGAAGCGATGCTTGAAGCTATGACTTCAATAACATGCTGAACACTACCTTGTCAACACACACCTCATATCCGTTTCGTCCATAACGGTTATTTAATTTACTATAGCAAACTATACAAGATTGATATTAGGCATGTTTAGATTAAAATACCTAAGGTTAAAGAGGAATCGAAGAGGCAACGGAATATTCTTCAGTAACTCATTGCTAGGGCCTTATCTGAAGCGTGCAAAATAGCGAAGAGTTCCTCTCATGACTGTTATACAGATATTTACCTGTGATTTTCACGAAGCTTTAGAGCAATTCTTGGTAATAAGCGCAAGTTCTCTATGTAGAAAAATCCCATTAGTGGACTGAAGCACCGTTGCCTTGAAGAGCACAGGCAAAGGGCAGCTATGTGATTTAAGAAATAGACTCTATGTTTATTTTGTACTGATGGCATATGCTGTTATTAGGCAATCTAATTGCCTTTGACTACTGCTCATTATTGGCAGCGCTGAGCATGGGCTTCACTAAGAAGAACTCATTTGCAGTCGAAGAGGATTATTGAAAGTCAAGAACGCACTGGACGAACTTATTAATGGCTTGCGAACACTGATTTAATCGTATCTCTCACAGGGCTTGCTACAGCAGATGAAGCATTAGTTTTTGTAATACAATAGCAAAGATATTCCTGAACATGCGGCACTAACGCTACTGGGTACATAAAACAACTAATCTAGTGACTTCACTCCACAAAATCATAAAACCGAAAGTTAATAATGAGTTGCAGAATATTTGAGTAGCAGAGAGAACCATGATACTGCTAACAAAACCTTTAATGCTTTGTTAGCAAGGTTTTCAGCGTATCCATTCCCCAGCAATAGTGATTTTAGAAATAATCAAAAAAAAACGGCTGATATTCTAGGAATTCCCATTAGTGCACTGAGCGTTAATAAGAATAATAAATCCGATTGAATTAGCTTTTGTAACAGTGAGGTTATGAACCTGATACACGAAGCACTATAGTTAAAAAAGCAAACCTTTTAATATTATTTAAGCTGTTCCCATCTGATAAAAAAGTGAGAACTGACTCAGGGGAGTTAACCTGTGTTTACCCAATTGGTAAACAACGTTTAATTGAAGTATGGAGAACAGGTTTACAAGGAATTCAAAATGGAATGTAGCCTAAACCATCATATACCAGATTTGCTAATAACGCTCAATGAGGGAGCATTCTTATCATCATTATATATTATACTAAAATATATTCCTCAATAACCATATCTTGCCATGAATATGGTTACGGGACAAGACGATAGTCTATATAATAACAAAAGATCAAACAGTTAATCCAAATTAATATCATGAATAGAATTATCGGCTACAGATCTGTAGAATTTAATTTATATTAAACTAATCAAATAGTTGATAACCCAACAACTTCTTATGGTTGTTTTATTCGACTTAGATCGATATGGATTTTTGTTATTATCTTATTGATAATAAGGATACTTTTAATTTTGATAGATATTTTAAGTATAAGACTTGATGCATGAATGGGTAGTAAGTAATACAAGCACAACCTAAGACTTATCTTAGGCTAAGCGAATTATAGCCATGAAATTTTTTCAATTGAAATGAAAATAGTGATTGATGATCCAGTAAATTTTTTATTAGTTCCAAACAAACGCTTTGAAGGTTAAAACTTTTTAAAAGAAATTAAACCCATGGTAGATACAAAAGCCATATTTTTAATATGTGCTCAAAAAGTGTATAATTATAGTAATTACATCAATTATATGAAAATCGTCTTCTGTAAGAAGACGATATCTTGTTACGCTATGCAAGCACACCTTATAAAGGTGATCTGAATGAATCATTAACTACAAGTAATTATAGCTTATCTGATCCACAAATCCTACTTACAAACTGCGAGTGTATACTACATTAGATAAATTATTTAATATTTATTAAGTTAAAATTAATTATCTCTATGATTAATAGAGATAATTAATCTAATAAATACTAATTATTATCTATTATCATTAATATACCAATTTTATATTGGATATATCAACTTTATATAAACAGTATCAATAAGGAGTTAAGAAATAATTTGCCTTGTATAGTAATTTCCAGCTTGATTTTGTCTCTGTTATGGAACTTTGTTCTATGGGGTTATCAAATTGATAAATCACATTTTCTGCCAAACTGTTTAATTAATAAAATCCTGTTTTGATTTTGTTTTAAGCAAACGAAAACAATTCATAAAAAATTCAAAATATCTATCCTGTTGGTTAATTTCCTTTTGTTGATAAAGATACTGACCAGATATGTAAACTACATGGATGATTTATTTTCATTGCTTAAAAGTGCAACTTTTAAAAAAAAGAGATTTTTCATCTGTTCTACAGCCAATACCTAGATAATCGCCAAAACGCCAATAATTTAAATTACGCTGATGCTATCATAGCCAAGTTTAGCATAACCAAATTATTTTATATTGTTGATATCCAACTTTATTAAGTATTTGATTCTCTTCTTAAAAAATATTCCATAGTGCATCACCATTAAGTAATATTACAGGTAGTAATCAAATGGTATTTGGTTCAATCGTTAATTGATAGCAAAAATATCTAGGTAATCAATCGTTTGCTATAAATCAGAAAGTATTTGTTCAAGTGACTCATCAGACAAATCATGTATTAGATCAATATTAAAACTACATGAATTTAATCCTGAAGCTAAAAAGCAACTTAAACAGCTTCTTCAGGACTATTTATTCTTTCTAATTTCATGAGTTTATTTGACAGCAAAATTTTACAATTCAATAGGCATATGATTAATACCTAGATTAATAATGTTGGCTAAATCTCATTTAATCTCAACAGTGGCAGGATTTGCTTTCATAGTAATTTCAGCATCAGATGTCAACAATAATTTTGTTTATTATTATCAAGCAAAAATTCCATCACCTTAGCATCAAATAAACTAAGTATAAACCACACCAATAAAGATACTATTAACTTTATGAGTATTTATTAGTGCAAGGTCAGTTTGGAGATCAGTTAGTAGATGTATAACATATCCTTGCTGAGGCAATTCTCACCTTTTAGTACATGTGAATTAAAATTACAATAAGGAAATTTATTCACACACCAAAATGGTGTATTGAACATACAAACTCAATGAGGGTAATTCAAGCATTAGTTAAATATCCTATTGATATTCTTAATACTTTATCAGTATACGGATACTGCATTAATTGCATTTTATTTAATTGAGGTGCGATAAGTTTTAGTTTAGTACCATAAAAATCGGATAATAATTAAAACTGTTATTATCTTGAAATTCATTGGTTATACATATACCCATACATCGCAACATCTAATCGATATTAGATAGCAAAATAGTGGAAATAAACTAGTACTCAATTAAATTGAGCTTGGTATTGATTATTCAAGATATTTTTTATGAAGCATAATAATTTATGCAAATTTTCTTTGTTGATGCATTTTTATCCGTAAACCAGATTGAATAGTTCCCCCCCCAGGAACACCTTTTAAGACATTAACCAAAATACCTGAATTATCGATAATAACAGCAAAACCATAGGTTTTGGTGCGTGAGGTGTTTTAATATTATTTTATCAATAAAAGTTAGCTCAATTTTTTAATTACACTAATAACTAACTCAGTTAGTGTAAACTATTTAAGTTACACTCTTTTAACAGTTTAAAAAATTCATTTACCTTTACCGGTATTACATATTGCTAATATCACTATTCGTATAAAATTCATCATCTTTTACATTAAATAACCAACTGAATAGAGTATATTGGTAATAGTCGGGTCAATAAATAACAGAATATCCAGACGCAGATAATTTAAAGCGATCAAAATCAGCATAACTATCATTGCTGAGAAATCCAATCCCCCCATAGTAGGGATTACACGACGAATAGGTGACATTAAAGGTTCGGTTAATTGTATAAGCATATAATCAATAGGATTACGGCCTTGATTTATCCAACTAAGAAGAGCTCGAATTAAGATTAGCCAAAAAACTAACTTACCGGAATAGGTCAATAATTGAATACAGCTAATAGGTAATAGAGCTATACTGATTAAAGTGAATGTGTTTGTTACCCACATGACAAAAAGAATATTGGTTATTGTAAAAAGATAGGCAACCAATAAAGTCGCGGCATCAATCGCTCCTCCAATGACAGGAATAAAACGCCGTAATGGGCCTACAAATGATTGAGTTGTTTTAACCACAAATTGAGAAAATGGATTGTAGAAATCCGCTTTAATCCATTGCATCCAAACTCGTAGCAATAAAATAATAATGTATAGTTGAATAATGGTTGGTACGATAAAAGTTAAAAATTTCATTTATTTATCCTGATAAATCAAAATTGTTCTTCTATTTTTTACTACAGCAGAATACAATATGTATTACGTTGCTAATAATTTAAGGTAAATTATCTTGATAAACTTCTATAAGGCTTTAGCCATAGTCTTGCCTTTTGAAGTTACTTTTCTCTTAGAATTAAAAGAGAGATCTGATTTACTCTGCTAGCATAGCAGCAGAGACTTGAGCTATATATAAAATCAACTCTCTTGATGTTTTGCTATTAAAAGTAAGTCGTTCTGTTTTACATGTTCTATTAATTCCATAAATAGAAAAAAAGTAAGCAGACATACTACCGGAAATGACATTAATATCATTAATTGCGGTTTTTTAACCAGCCAAAAAACTTGCCAATAATTACATTAGTTCTGCAGAAAAATTTTTTTATTTTCTGATACTCAATCCATGACATACAAACTAGTGTAACACCTTGATATAACTAGATATAGTTTATTATAGTTATAATCTGCACCAGATCTATGTTAGGCACGATATATTGTTGGTAGCGTTTCACTAGAATTCTTTAGGGATAATTATTAAAAGCAATTTATTGGCAATATCAATCTATTATTTTAGAGGTTTACAAAAAGTTTCCATAATCTATGACTTAATAATAAGCAATAACAACATCTGCATATGTGCTTGCATCACTGTTATTGCTTTTTCCGTGTATACCATATTTTTTATCAATTGATCACGGCACCCAGCCATCTGGGTGGGAACCAGACACTATAATGTGACTTTGTCAGATAGCCAAGCTGAAATTAATCCTGCAATAATAATATGAGCTATTTTCCCAGTATCAATAAAGGAAATTTTTCTGTTGTATTATATTTCTTCTTTTATTGATTACCTTAATTTTAAAATTTATTCATTATCAGAAACTAAAAATAGCCTGTGCTAATTCTGACTAATGTTTGAATCGTAAATAATTCCAATATCAAGATCATCGGTCATGTCTATTAAAAAGTATATCAATATTTGAATATTGGTTTTTAATTAATTGAATAAATTTTCTATCCTACGAAAATTAATATCTGTTAACTAACCTTATTATTTAGTGCCTTAATTTCCATTAAACCATGTAATTTTACGTTACTACTAATACAATTTCAGCTGCTAATTTATCTAACTTTACCGATATAATACCTGATTGAGTTATTTCACATCACTGATATTAATTTTGATTAGCACATTTAATAGCGTTTTTACCGGACACTAAACTAATTATTTAATTGTTATACTATTTTTAATCTATCTACATTATGACAATAAGCAAAATACTCAGATATTTAATATCAACTTTATTAGATTACAAAACGTCAATAAAGTGCCATATTAAATCTTGTTTATTACTTGTTTAATTCAGGATTAATATATATACTCTCATTTTATATCGCTATTCATGGCTAGACAGCTATCTAGAGATATAATTGATCGCAAAATATCATGATTTTTGGTGGTGGGTGGGATGAGCCGCTATCGTCAGAAAACTGCAATACTTAAAGCCAGAGCTGCTATTTAGGAAAATAAAGAGCCTATGTTTCTATTTTGGCTAATAGTTATGGCATTTCTGAACTTATTGTTCCTAAATAGCAACATGAGATGCTGCTGATGATCAACTACCATTACCAAGGCAGTTGCTTTACTTGCATAGCAATTTGTAATCACGTCTGTATTTCATTGTTGTAGTTTCAAACAACTTTCTCTAGGCTAGATAATTCTGTATATAAACAAACCTATACCTTAGGATCTATTAAGTCATCCTTTTAATCAGTTGATATAATTGTTCATATTTTAAATATGAAATTCCTTACTAATAACTTTCTGATTACCTAACCTTATTAGGCGATGGTGACTAATTTCATGCTTGTTAGTAAAGGTTTCGTACTATTTATCTCCATCTAAAAAATGATGGACTCTTATCGATAATTAACTCAAAAAAAACGGCTAACATACTCTAAGTTAATTTTTTTAAAAATCTCACTTACATAACCTTGTTGATATTATGGTTAAGAGCGCAATTTCTTGTTTTCTTTTTATCTCTTCCTGTCTCATATTTTTAGGTTTTTTATCTGGAAAATAAGCTTTCCCTTTAAAGAATTCATAAAAAATATTTTATTGATTTTAACAATAGCACTTAATGCACTTTTATTGACTATCATCGATAAAGCAAGAAAACAGTGACACCATCTTAAACGCTCTTTTCAAATCAATGCCTGTTTGTTTTGCTAACTCCTGTAAAATCAAGCTATTCAACATACGTCGCAGATAACTAAATCATTTATCCTTCTGGTATAGTTTCTCCAGAGGTTCTTCCAGTAAGATTATTAAATATTTTCCTGCAATCGCAAATTTTAAAACGATATCGCTGTAACATTAATAAATGTTACAGCAAATACCATATTCAGTGTCTCAATATGAGTATGATAAAGTAAAATAAGTTTTTAATATATAAATAGAGATAATCTGACAGATTATCACTGAGCTAAATTATTTAAATACACCTTCATATTGACAGAGAGTAATGAAAAATCTTTTAATCTATATGATTATTTCCTTTTTCATGTTAATCTCTATAGAGAAAATTTTTTTATACAGTATAAGAGATTTCTAGCATAAGCCTTTTTAAAAAAGGACTGATAATCACAGTAATTATTTCCCCTCGTTTTTTGATGACGACGTTGTTTGCTTGGTCAGTAAGTCTTAGTCTTATTTCCTGGGAAAAATATTTTTCTCTCTCAACGAATCTGTTGGCAATCACGTGAATTCCTGAACTCCGTTTTTATATCTTGATTTGATCTAGCTCACTATTTGTTCAGTCACGGAGTGAGGGGTTTGCGTGAAATGAAACTGAAAGTGCTGAAAACAAAACATAAAGCATTTAAAAACTATGAGCCTAGGAACCCCACTGCACATAGATATAAAAATGTCTTCCACAAATCCTAAACGGAACTTCACGACGTTATATTTTTATAAGTTATGATATAGATCACGCCAGTAGATGCGTTCTATCCATCTATACAAGTCAAAGACCACAGCTAATTTCTGACCCTTATTACGTAATCTTAACCGTGCATACCAATGGTGTATTCCATTAGGTACTTACTGACAATAACAAAGAATTTATAGATCGCCTTTTTATCTCCAAAAACGTTTATCCGCTGGAAAGTGTGAAATCGATTGCTTATGTATAGAGCTCTTGATATATAATACGAACTTAGTCCGCTAATGCATACTAAAGTGAATCCTTTAGTTGACAGATTTAATATGCGTATCGAAGCTTGGTTGCAAAGGCATAATTTTAATTTTGGTAAAAACTTTTGATTACTTTACATCGATAGGTTTTGGTGTACAATCAAAAATTGTCCAAATCAGTATTTAGTAGTAAAACTCCATTACAGTCTATGAAAAACTACTTAAAGTTAAACCTGAATTATTTAATACCATACTATCTTTTTGGATGAGATGCTCTTACCTAAAATAGGCGATTTTTAATCTTCTTTTCAATTAATTTTCGCTAAATTGGTATTGACCTGCATTGATAGAATCTTGAATTGCATCTAAAGATTTAATTTTACTAAGAATTATTAGTAAATCTGGTATATAACGGTTATCTTACTCTCCACTCTGATACTTCATAAATCTATTTTCCATCCTTAAATTGAGTGTTGTGTACCACTAGAATGTCAGAAGATTGACTTCACCTTAATAGGTTCTAACTTTTATAAGCAAACGAGAGCAGTTCAAATAGGATTGGAAAGGTTATTTTTATTAAATCACAGTTTTACGTATCAACTTCATAGCTTTATTACTTTCGTTCGAAATTAGACTGAATCAGATTCTTCCTTCTTATTGACGACCAGGAAGACTAATTGGAATATATAGAATGTCAGCAAACTCTTCTCAATCTTTCTCCAGTTTCTTCATTGCTGCACAGCGTGACACACTGAAAACCTTGCTAAGAAAATAGCAAAAGTTTTATTAGCAGCATCGTAAGCTCTCTTGTTAGCCAAAGCTCCAGTAACTCACCATTAACATTCGGTTGAATGCCTTTAGGGACTAAATCCAGAATATCAGCTGTTTTATGTATCATCAAACAGCGTTGGTTCTGCGTATCCGGTAACATCTTTACCATTGCTATTCCAAAACCAAGGGCACCCGTCTATTATGTCGATCCTGGGAGATATAGTTAAGCCACGTTTCTCATAAAGTCCATTAACAACTTCGTCCTAATTTACTTCTGACTTTCAATATGTATCTTTGACCGTAATTAGATCTTTACGTACATGCGCAGTGCTGTTAATAATGAGCAACGGGTAAAAGCGATCAGCTTGCTTGACAGAACAACATATGCCTTCAGTCAAGAAATAATGTAGCGGGTATCACTTGAATCAATCAGCCGTCATTACCTATTCTCTTCAAGCCATTGCTGTTTCAGTCTATTGATAGGTACTGGTAGAGAGACCTGTTCTTTTTATCGATAACTGCTTCAGAGATTTATGAAATTACCAATGAATAATACCTCGCAGCTGTTGCTATTAGTAGCAACTCTTTACGTTTTTTCACGCTTCAGATAAGGTAGTGCAATGTGAGCTTTTAAAGGATATTTTGTAGTCACTGTGATCCTACCTAATCTTAGAGACTTTAATCTCAATATCACCAATACTAGTTTATATGATTCTCTGCGGAAAATAACCGTTATACTCGATAGGAAACTAACGCTTGTTGGCAAGTCAGTGTTCACATGTTGTTGCAGGATGCTTTCGAGCTCCATCTTTACAGCAGCGCCTATCAGATACTTAGCGCGCTCATTACGCATGAGGTTATATAAATGATCACAGGTAATATCTGATTTTTCGCATTACCTGTATGGTAGAGTTTTAATGGCATATCATCTCTTTTTTGTTGACATTATCCACCAAATTAATCAACAGGAATACGTACTATTTTTTAATTTCCATACATCATAAATGAGTATAACTCTGTTTACTGAAACTAAGCAGAGTAATATCTTTTAGCTCTCGCTGATATTTATTGACCGTTTATATAATGCGATTTTTGATATTAACTAAATTTTTTTGGAGAGATTATATTTATAGAAATTCAGATACTTAATAAAATTAAGTAAAATAGGATAAAAGTATAATTTTTTATCGTGGGGTTATGCGTGATAGGTTTATCATAACTATTTTAATTAAACGTGTTGTGAAAACCAACTTTCTAAAAGAATAACAGCAGAAATGGAATCAATTTTACTTTTATTTAACGCCCGATAACCACCCTGATTAAATAGTTGTGCTCGCGCTTCTATCGTTGTTAATCGTTCATCATGTAATATAATGTGGATACCAAATCGTCCATACAGGCGATTAGCAAATTTACGGACTTGATTGCTTATTGAGTCCTCTGTTCCATCCATATTGAGAGGAAACCCAACAATAGCCAGTTCAGGCTGCCACTCTTGTATTATTTTTTCAATGCCTAACCAATTAGGTTTACCATCTTTTACTTTTATTGCAGTTAAAGGACTTGCTGTTGCTGTAATTTTCTGCCCGATGGCGATACCTATACTTAATGTACCAAAATCAAAAGCAATAATTATTCTATTTGCCATTATACATGATCCGCTTAATTTAAAATATTTAAAGAATCAATTCCAATTAAAACAGCGGCTTTACGGTAACATTTGAAATGGAAGTTTAAAAAAGATATGCTTCTTAACTTTAGCGGTTAGCTGTTTTATTTTAAATTATTATATAGAGCATTGTGGAGTATTAGTAAATCTAGTGTATGACGGTGAAGCTACGTTTCAACACTCTGATGCTTCGTTAATCTTCTCTCCACCATTATAAATGGGACATTGTTTACCACTAGAGTAAACAGATTAAATCTCTTTATCCGGTTTTCAGCTTTTCTTAGCAGACTAGAAGCAGCTTAGATGCCATTAAAAGGATTATTGTTTTTGAACAATAGTGCTTTCCTGCATCGACTTCATAACTTTAGTATCGCAAAAGCCGATTCACTAAGATTCGTTTTCTTATTGACGTCAAATTCAATTAGGGGAAAAGGCGTAAAATTCTAGCAGTTCTTCTTGATTATTCTCCAGCTTCTTCCTCGATTTAAAGTACACTAAAAAAACCTTGTCAAGAAAACATCAATGGCTTTATTAGCGGAATCGCGACTGCTCTGATGAGCAGACTTCCGGCAGCTGCCTTAACTTTCAGTGCTGCATGCCTTTTTTTTGGGAGGGGAGTAAAGGCATCATGTTAGCTATTTGCTATACCCAATAGCATTGGTACTATATATCCTGAAATATCTTTAGAATTGCATTCTAAAAACTAAGAACAGCAGCAACGTTTCCAGCGTATCAAGCCTGGAAGATATAGTTAAGCCATCATCTAAAGTAAATTATTAATAATTTCGACCACAGTTCGCCTCTTGAGTCTTCATAATCACCTTCGATTGCAGTTAGAGCTCCTTACATCCATGCACAGTAATACCAATAATGAGCGGCAAGCAAAGATGATCACCTGCCTGACAGGACGGTTACGTTATCAGCACAGAAATAAACATAGCAATATCGATTAAATCACGTAGGGGATCACCAATGCTTACGCTCTTTAAAGCATTGGTATTTTAGTCTGCTTATTAGTTATCTTTGGCAGATAAGACCATGTGTTTTTCATTGAAAACCTATAGTTTCGTGAAAATTACCGGTAGCTGTACATTGGTAGGTGCAGTTATGATAGCAACTCTTCGATGCTTTAGCACGATTCAGATAAGATGGCAGCAATGATCTGTTGAAATACATTCTGTTATCGCTATAATTTCCTAATCTTAGACACTTTAATCTCAACATCACCAATAGTAGTTTATATGGTTCGTTATGGCAAGTAACCGTTACGATCGATTAAATAGCTATCCATCGATAAAAAGCAGTGTTGAATATGTTTAGCAGCATGGCTTTAGTTCCGCTTCAAAAGCGGTTGCCTATAAGCTGCCTATTACCATTACGGATGCCTTTATACAAGTGAATCACAGATAGTATCTAGTTTTAAGAATATCTGTAATGGTAAATTTACACACATATCATTTCTCTGTTACTGAAATTATTTACAAAATCAAACAGTAGGATATGCCACCATCTCCAAAACTACATACACCAGAAATTAACATAACTCGAATTACAACGATATTCATTGCAAATCCCAATTACAGGAAAACATTTAATAATCTTTCTGGAAGAAGTCTGCTGGCGAAACTACATTAGAAGGATAAATGATTTACTTATCTGCGATGTACGTTGAATAGCTTAACTTTATAGGAATTAACGAAACAAACAGGTATTGATTTAAAACAGCGTTTAGATTGGCGTAATTGCTTTCTTTCTTTAGCGATGATAACTAATAAATATCCAAGTATTATTGAAGTAAACAAAACATTTTTTCCTTTAATTTATTTAAAAAGAAGCGTTATGTTCCATATAGGAGAAAGCTAGAAAACGTAAAAGAGGAAGAGATGAAAAGGAAAGAGCAAATTTCGGTCTTAATTACCCGAAATCAACAGGATCATGCGAGCGATGAAATTCTTGAAGAGTTTTATTCAGACTATATTAGTTATTTTTTAAACTGATGATAGATAAATAATCCATTCTTATCTAGGATAATGCTAAATGATACAAAACCTTTATCAGCGAGCATGAAATTAGTCAGCATTGCCTACTAAGGCTAAGTAATCAGATAGTTTGTTTCTAATAAATTCTATATTTAAAATATGAATAGTTATGTCAGCCAATTAAAAGAATGACTGAGTAGATTCTATAGCATAAGGTTTTTTTAGTTTACTAAATTATTTGATTGAAGAAGATTGTTTGAAAAACAATAATTGAAACACAGAGATAGCAACATATTTTTCTGCAAGAAAAACAATAACTTTTTCCATTAAAACCCTATAAATAAAAAATGATAAAGAGGTGCTATCCGTTTTTTATCTATTCATCCTACTTTGCGAGACAAAAGATTAGAAAACTGATTACCATGGTATTAGAATCAATAGCATATCAGTAAAGTATAAAAGAATTGTTTTCAGTGTTCGTCGTGATAAGGTATTTATTTTTTGTTATTTAGAATTTTAAAATTAAAGTTCTATTGCAAATTAACTTCTTTAGACAAAAAAAGCATTTTTGTTGATAAAAAAGGTTTAAACCTGGGATAAACTTTTGTGGTAGACCTGATTGGTGTAATTAATCACAAAAATTTGGTATGTAAAATTCGATTAAGTAAAAAGATTGGAATAAAAATCCTAATCATAGCATTTTTTCTGATAGTCAGTTTTACTAGAGACTTTAATCAGTTAGGGATTAAAATAGTTTTATTACTCCAGAAAAGGCAGCTGGAGGTAGTAACATCATTTTAATTAATTCTCATGTTCGTTATCATAAATCGATTATTAGCCATGTAAATGCAGTCACATTATGTTTATAAGATATGCGGTGCTAAAGCAACTCGCTAGAGGCTTTTAAGCGTAATTTAGTTAGATGTCGATCTTGGTAGTGATAAAAGTGCTAATGCCTTACTATTTACCAGTACTTACATGGTATTAGCTAATAATAAAAAAACAAAAATAATCTGCCTAGTCTGCCAACAATAATGATCAAGTTAACAACTAATCAATTAAACTAAAATTTTCTTCTCTTATTTGTTAGCGATAGAGAAATGGTATTTAATTATTACTTTATACCGTTATTTTATTTTTATTTATAGAATAAACCATTTTCTTTACTAAGGGTTTAATAGAATAGCTCTCCTATTAATGTTTATACGATGGAATTAACTGACTACAAATTTCCTTTTAAGATAAAAATTGAAATCCGCTAATGTTTATATGGGTAAATTTCTATCCATATTAATTTAATCTTGATTACTAAATCAATATTTACTTCATAAGCTGATTATAAAAAATAGTAGCATTTGATCTACTGTTGAATATTAGTAGTGAATTTTACTAAGCTATTTTTGATATTAATACTGAGCAGTAGCGTAAAAATGATTATTATGTAAAGAAAATTGTATATAATGTTATTATAACATAATCTTATATAAGATACTACTGGTCGCCGTAAAGATCCCTTTTCCTTACTATAACTTCATTTTTATTTAATTAAATAAAAATGAAAATTAACGTTGATATTCTTTACTAAGGAATTAATCAATTTAATATTAGTAATATGCAGTAAATTCAGACAATTAGTAACGTATATTTTAAAAAATTAAACCAATTATCTATTAATTAAGCATTAATAATACTAATAGATTGTTGTTTAGAATGATAATTTATTTCTGGTTCAATGTTTAAAATACCTTTCTCATAATAATCATTTTTATTGTTAAAATACAGAATATCATTTTTAAATGTGTCATATCAGTCATTAATTATCTAATTTATTAATTTTTATATATTATTTATTAATATTTAGAGTGAATTTAATTATTAGAAGTATTCAAATTAACAGTGAAAAGCGCAATGTCGTTCAGTTTACCAGATAAACCAGTAATGGGACGCAACCTCTTTCTTAGGAAAGGTTATTAATTAAATTCAGTGCTTTTATGCTCAATTTTTTAAAATCTTGTAGTCTATTGATGAATTAAAAAAGTGATGAAGAAAATTGCTAGTCAGCATTTTGGTTATCATTAATTTTAATACAGTAATGGCTTAATAGATGCATTGAACAGGGTTAGGATTAATAATTCTGTTATTGAGATAAGTGGTAAGTTCTTCAATGAAAAGGAATTAGTTTTATAGTTTTCTTTTGCTAATAGCATTGTGAAGTGGAATATTATTGATTTAAAACTTTGTTCAGTAGTAAATTGAAATTTACCTCTCTAAATGGGTTACAAGCAGAATATATCCCATGGGGATATTCCATCCATCATTTTCCTTTCTAACAACGCAACACTGTTGATTCGATCACTAATATTCATGTTTTCTAGTTGCAATATTTTGTTATTAAAATAAAAATTTGATAAGAAAAGGTAGTGTCAACTTCCCTCCCCTTCAATAACAACCAAATCGAGTTTCAAACATAAGTATAAAAGTATTTCTTAGTATCACCATTAAAAGATAATCTGTTTGGTATTTAACTTAAATCTATTCTTTTTATTAAAAATAGCAACACCTTGTAATATAATCTTACCTGACATATACAGATTCCTGGTGACTGATAATGGCTATTTTATATCATACTGGGTACACTTATTGAATAAGTGATTTACCTGTTTTACTCTTTACTGAATTATATGATCAGACAAATAAATATAACAGTATAAGAAGGGTAACAATTAGATTTTTAACCAACGTAACTGCATGGCCTCTTTTTTATAATTATTTAGTAATAACCTAACTTAGGATTGTAATGAACATATTTAGTTCAAAATAAAAAATTACTTAGATAAAAGTTTTTAACTTTTCTAAAAAATAGTGAGTGAATAGATTAGATAAACCTATTTCAGGACTTATTCATTCCCATTTAAAAAGCCATAGGAACAATTCATATATGAGTTTTAATAGATAATTAACATACTTTAATATCCTAAATTCAATAATAGTTATTTATTGATTGCAATCCACTCTTAAAAACTTTTAGTTTATCAATTTTTTCATTTCTGTTTAATTAAAAAATTAACTTTAATTGATAGAGTTAGACTCATTTCTTCTGTATGGAGTTTCGGAAATGGTGGCGTATCTCCCACCTGATTAATTTCATTAATTACTTCATCAACAGAGAGATGATATGTCATAAAAGTTTTATCTTATAGATATTTGTAAAATTAGATATTATTGCATAAACTTATTTGTAATGGTGCCAGGTAGTTGATAAGCACTGCTGTTAAGACGGAACTCGAAGCTATTCTGCGATAACATTCTAAAGTCCACCTTGTCGGCGGCCGGCCCTCTCATGCCGTCGACCGTAACAGTTATTTATTACAGTGAACTATATCCACTGCTATTGTAGATTCTGATCATACAGTGGTTAAGGTCAGGATTGCAACAGCAAAGGAATATATTTCAATAGCTCATTGCTGCCGCCTTATCTAAATGGCATAAAAAGTCGAAGAATTATTGTCATGCCTCTACCTGCGAGGCATATTCAGTGATTATTTTTACAAAGCTATAGGCCAATTCTTGGTAAGAAGGCATATATTCTCTGACAATACACCATCATTAAACTAAAACAGCAATGGATTGAAGAGTTCATAGATAAATGAATGATATCATCAGTATGATATGAAGCGATACGCGCTATGTTTATTTCTTTGGTGATGACGCGTATCGGTTTGTCAGGCAAATAATCGCTTTATCTGCTCGTAATATCGGCAATAGTGGATGGATACAAGGAGTTCGTTGCGGTCGAAAATGCTTATCAAGGATCAATAAGCGAACTGAGTTAAGTTTTAATGGCCTGCTAGCGCAGAGCTTAACTGTATCTATCAGGCTACGATTACTATGAGAAGAGTGGTAAAATACCCTTTGATTTTTTGAATGCAAAATGGCAAAGATCTTTCTGCAAGCCGAAGCACTAACGCTGTTAGGTATATAAAATAACTGATATGTTAACTTCATTCCTAAAAATCATGCAATCGAATTAAGTGTGAGCTGTGAAAGATTTAGCTATCAGAGAACTACGGTGCCCAAACAAAGCCTTTTATGTTTTGTTAGAAAAGTTTTTAGTGAAGTATCCTACAGCAAATGAAGAAACTGTAAAAAGAACGAGAAGAACAGTTGACATTCTATGCCTTCCTGTTAGCGCACTTGGCGTCAATTAAAAACGACGAATCCGATTGAGTTGAGTTTTGTGATAGTACGAGACTATAAAACTGATTCTCGAAGGACTGTAATTTAGAAAATAACTCTTTCAAAACTATTTAAGCTGCTAAAAGGATTTAGCCTGTTTACTCTGGTAGTAAACAAAGCTCCATTTAAGGATGGAGAACAGATTTACGAAGCATTAGAAATGGAGTGTATAGTGACCACTATACACCAAATTTTCTAATAACTCTTCCGCTGAAGATAGAACTGGCAGAGAGAGATCTTGTTTTTTCTCATCAAGAAAACCTAGAGCTTCGTGAAAATCACAGTTACATATGTCTTAAAGGTATATGTTATACTAGAATCTTTCTACGCTTTTTGTACCTTTTAGATAAGGCAATAGCAAGTAGCTGCTAAAAAGATATTCCATTACCGTTGCGAATTTCTGTGGACCTTAGGTAATTTAATCTTAGCATTGCCAATATCCGTCTGTATAGCTCTCTGTGACAAATAACCGTTACGAACAACAGCAAAGAAATATTTGTCAAAATGATGACGTTTATTAGATTACCTTCTCTCAACATCACTTTGAGATCAAACTTAATAGCGGTGCCTATCAGCTACCTGTCACAATTACGAATGAATTCATGCATGGGATTATAGATAATATATAGTTTTTTGAATACTTTTATGGTAGACTTTCACATGGTAATCATTTCTCTATTTTTGGAAATCATCCAGGAAATCAATCAGCAAGATACGCTAGCATTTTTGAAAAACCAATACAACTAAAAATGAGTATAATTATTAATAGTATTTTTAATTAAAAAATGCTATTAATAATTTTGAAAAACTAAGTATAAATAATATTTTACACGGCCTAAATATAAAAAACTAATATCTATAAATGGCTTACACTACTTATAGTATAAGCCAGGTTATTTATTAGACACTAATTTTTTAACAGCTTCACCAATCGAAGCTAAGCTGCGAACAGTTTTTACACCTGCCGTTTCTAAAGCAGAAAACTTTTCATTTGCGGTACCTTTTCCACCAGCAACAATTGCGCCAGCATGCCCCATACGCTTACCTTTTGGTGCTGTGATACCAGCAATATAAGCAATAACCGGTTTTGTTATATGTTGCTTAATATAAGTAGCCGCTTCTTCCTCCGCTGTACCACCAATTTCACCAATCATAACGATAGCCTCAGTTTGAGGATCTGCCTGAAATAGTTTTATTATATCAATAAAATTTGATCCTGCAATAGGATCACCACCAATACCTACACAAGTAGATTGCCCTAATCCGGTATCAGTTATCTGCTTAACCGCTTCATAAATTAATGTACCAGAGCGTGATACAATACCGACTTTACCCGGTTTATGAATATATCCAGGTTGGATACCAATCTTACATTCACCCGGTGTAATAATACCAGAACAGTTTGGTCCTATCATTCTTACCCAAGTTTCATCTAACTTTGCTTTCACTATTAGCATATCTAAGGTAGGAATCCCTTCTGTAATGGTAATAATTAGTTTAATATCGCTATTGATCGCTTCAAGGATCGAATCTTTACAGAAACGAGCAGGAACATAAATTACAGATGTAGTTGCACCTGTTGCTTTTACTGCTTCACGTACTGTGTTAAAAACAGGTAACCCTAAATGTGTTGTTCCACCTTTACCTGGTGTTATACCGCCGACCATTTTTGTTCCATAAGCAATTGCCTGCTTTGAATGAAAAGTCCCTTGACTACCTGTAAATCCTTGACAAATAACTTTAGTATTTTTATCAATTAAAATTGACATTATTTATTTCACTTCCGCTGCTGCCACTGCTTTTTCTGCCGCATCAGTCAAACTTGTTGCAAGAGTGATATTTAGGCTACTAGCTACTATCTTTTGTGCACCTAACTCAGAATTATTTCCTTCAAGACGAATAATAACCGGAATTTTTTCCCCAATTTCTTTAACTGCTCCAATGATACCATCAGCAATCAAATCGCAGCGAACAATGCCACCAAAAATATTGACCAAAACGACTCTAACATTTTTATCAAAAACAATAATTTTATATGCTTCTGTTATACGTTCCTTAGTCGCATCACCGCCGATATCAAGAAAATTAGCTGGAGCTCCGCCGTATAACTTTACCATATCCATAGTTCCCATGGCTAAACCAGCACCATTAACCATACAACCAATATTGCCATCTAAAGCAATATAATTTAGTTTCCATTCTAATGCATAAGCTTCACGAGGATCTTCCTGAGAAATATCACGCATCTTTTGTAATTTTATTTGCCGGTATAGTGCATTACTATCAATACTAAGCTTTCCATCCAGACAGATTAAATCCCCTTGCTTAGTGATGACGAGGGGATTAATCTCAATTAAAACTAGATCACGCTCGAAAAAGATTGTTGCTAATCCCATAAATATTTTAGTAAACTGCTCAATTTGTTTACCGCTCAAACATAATTTAAAAGCAAGCTCACGTCCTTGATAAGGCATAGGACCCGTTAAAGGGTCAATGATAGCTTTATGAATAAGCTCCGGTGTTTGTTCTGCAACTTTTTCAATTTCAACCCCACCTTTAGTCGATGCAATAAAGACTATTCGACAAATAGCGTGATCTATTATCACACCTAAATAAAGCTCTTTATAAATATCTGTCGCTGCTTCTAATAAAATTTGATTAACAGGCTGTCCACAGGCGTCAGTTTGATAAGTCACTAAGCGTTTTCCTAACCAATTTTCAGCAAATAGCCGGACTTCATTTCGATTACTAACAACTTTTATACCACCTGATTTACCTCGACCACCAGCATGCACCTGACACTTTGCAACCCAAGGGCTAGTACCCAATTTTACAGTAGCATCTTCTGCCTTTTTAACTGTTTTACAAACATAGCCTGTCGGAACTGGTAAACCATGATGAGTAAATAGCTGTTTTACTTGATATTCATGTAAGTTCATAATGTTCTATCCATAATTTAACCTGACAGGAATATAATAAATCTCTATATATTTTTATTTAAATATTGGTCAATAAAAATTAACTAACTATTACTCTAAACTAAATAAATAACTTCACTACAGATTGATTATCTAGACGTTTAACAATAAACGAGCCGGATCTTCCAACATATCCTTTATTGCTACCAAAAATCTAACCGACTCACGTCCATCAATTAAACGGTGATCATAAGACAACGCTAAATACATCATTGGTAAAATTTTAATTTCACCATTAACCGCCATAGGCCTATCTTTGATAGCATGCATACCTAAAATTGCACTTTGCGGAGGATTAATAATTGGAGTTGACATTAAAGAGCCAAAAATCCCACCGTTAGTAATAGTAAAGTTTCCACCTGTCAATTCTTTAATCGTTAATTTGCCGTCACGTCCCTTAACTGCTAACTTTTTAATACGTTTTTCAATTTCAGCTATACTAAGCCCATCTACATCACGTAACACTGGGGTGACTAAACCTCTAGGTATGGAAACAGCGATACTAATATCAAAATAACTATGATAAATCACATCTGAACCATCAATTGATGCATTCACTTCAGGATAACGCTTTAAAGCTTCAACAACTGCTTTTACATAGAAAGACATAAAACCCAAATGCACACCATGTTGATTCTCAAAACTTTTACCATAATATTTTCGCAAATCAAAAACAGGCTTCATATTAACTTCATTAAAGGTAGTCAACATGGTGGTACTGTTTTTTACTTCCAGTAAACGTTCTGCAATACGTTTACGTAAACGCGTCATTGGTATACGTTTTTCTCTTCGATTAGAAGATGTTGATGATATCGTTGTAGATATGTCACTCTGTTGCTTAATTAGTATATTTTCGCTTGCTATTGATTGATTTTTAATATATTTTTCAATATCATCAAGCGTTATAGACCCTCCTACTACACCGCTACCTTTAATATTGGCTGGATTTAAGTCATGCTCTTCAATTAAACGACGGACTGCAGATGTTAGTGCATTATTACTCTTTTCATTAAAACTAGCAGTCTGATGCTTAGCTTCTATTGACTCTGCAGTCTCTTTTAGCTCAGTAGGAATTCCAGTACTCTCACTAAGATATAGGCGACCTAATAATTGTTTAGATAGAACAGTAGCTCCCTCTTCTTCCAAAATTGATTCTAAAACACCTGAATCTGTTGCTGGTACTTCGAGTACAACTTTATCCGTTTCAATTTCTACTAACACTTCATCACGTTCTACTTGATCACCTAATTTCTTGTGCCAAGTTACAACTGTAGCATCTACAACAGATTCAGGAAGATCAGGAACAAAAATTTCTTTTCTACTCATTTTCTATCCTTTAATTTATTTATTTTTAGTGCGTCATCAACCAATGTTTTTCGCTGCTCTTGATGAACAGATGTATAGCCTACGGCAGGTGAAGCAGATGCAGGGCGACCCGCATAGCTTAATAATGAATCTTTCGGAATTGCATCTCGAATATTATGCTGACTACAGTACCATGCACCCTGATTAAGAGGTTCCTCTTGACACCAAACAAAGTCGCGAACATGCGCATAAGGCTTCAGCGTATTTTTTAAAACTTTATTGGGAAACGGATATAATTGTTCAATACGAACAATAGCGAGATTTTTTTGTTTGTTTTCACGACGTTGATCTAATAGATCATAATAAACTTTACCTGAACATAAAACGACACGTTTTATTTTTTTAGGATCCATTGGATCAACTTCACTAATTACAAGCTGGAATTCACTATTAGCTAACTCATCCAAACTAGAAACCACAAGAGGATGACGCAGTAATGACTTTGGTGACATAACAATCAATGGACGTCGTATTTTACGCAATATCTGACGACGGAGCATATGATAAATCTGAGCTGGAGTAGACGGAATACAGACTTGCATATTTTGTTCCGCACACAATTGTAAATAACGCTCTAAACGGGCAGAGGAATGCTCTGGACCTTGTCCCTCATAACCATGTGGTAACAGCATGACTAATCCACACATACGTCCCCATTTCTGTTCACCAGAACTAATAAACTGATCAATAACCACTTGAGCTACATTAGCAAAATCACCAAATTGGGCTTCCCAAATAGTCAAAGCCCGTGGCTCGGCTGATGCATAACCATATTCAAAGGCAAGCACTGCTTCTTCAGATAAAACGGAATCCCAAACATTAAACATTCCTTGATTTTTACGTATATTAGCCAGAGGAACATAAACTGAACCATCAGTTTGATTATGAATAACGGCATGACGATGGAAAAAAGTACCTCGGCCTGCATCTTCACCTGATAAACGGACTTGTATCCCTTCATCAACTAATGTTGCATAAGCTAAAGTTTCTGCTGCTCCCCAATCAAACAATTTTTTACCATTTGCCATTGCTAGGCGATCACTATAAATTTTTTCAACCTGAGGATGCATGATAATCTCTGCAGGAATAGTACTTAACCGTTTAGCTAAATCTTGTAGTCGTTTTTTTTTAACTTTAGTAGGGTAAGCATCATTCCAGTCATGATTTAAATAAGGTTTCCAAACTGAATAGTTAGTTTCCATTGGTCGCCATTCATTAACGACACAATCACCATGATCTAATTTATCACGATAAAGATTAACCATTTCTGTTACTTCATTGCTAGTAACTATTTTTTCCGCTATCAATTTATCCGCATAAATTTTACGCGGTGTAGCATGTTTTTTTATTTTTTGATACATAATTGGCTGTGTAACACTCGGGTCATCCGCTTCATTATGACCATGGCGACGATAACAAACTAAATCAATAACTACATCACGTTTAAATTTATTACGAAAATCTAATGCCAGTCTAGTAATAAAAACAACCGCTTCTGGATCATCAGCATTAACATGAAAAATGGGCGCTTGCACCATTTTCATAATATCAGTGCAATATTGTGTTGAACGTATATCTTTAGAATTAGATGTGGTAAAACCTATCTGGTTATTAACCACTATTCGTACTGTAGCGCCAACCTCATAACCACGTACTTGAGACATATTCAACATTTCCTGAACAACTCCCTGCCCTGTTACTGCTGCATCACCATGGATAGTAATGGGCAGCACCATATTACTATGACCTTCATTTAAACGATCACGACGAGCACGAACAGAACCAATCACTACTGGATTAACTATTTCTAAATGTGATGGATTAAAAGCTAAAGTTAAATGAACTAAAGCACCTTCTGTTTTAAAATTAGAAGAAAAACCCTGATGATATTTAACATCACCAGTACCTAAATAATATTTATGTTTACCGGAAAACTCATTAAACAGCTCTTTTGGTTTCTTACCTAGAATGTTAATTAGAACATTTAATCGCCCACGGTGAGCCATTCCCAATACGACTTCATGCGTATTCTGTTTGCCTGCATAATGGATTAAATCATTTAACATTAGAATAAGCGAGTCGCCCCCTTCTAGGGAAAAACGTTTTGTGCCAGGAAATTTTACCCCAAGATAGTGTTCTAATCCTTCAGCAGCAGTTAATTCTAATAAAAACCGGATCTTTTCTTGTTTGGTAAATTGTTCATTAACCGGCATTGGCAGTTCTAGGCGCTGTTGGATCCAGTATTTCTCTTCAGAATTAGTAATATGCATGTATTCTGCACCAATTGAAGCGCAATAAATACGTCTCAATGCAGTATACAACTCACTTAACTTCATTATTTCCTGGTCAATACCAAAAGAACCAACATTAAAGATTTTTTCAAAATCAACGGCGGTTAAATCATGAAATTCAGGATCTAAATCTGGAATCATTTTTTGTTTCCATAACTCTAATGGATCAAGATTAGCATTTTGATATCCTCTAAAACGAAATGCATTTATCAGTTGGAAAACTTTAACTTGTTTTGCATCTAAAGACGGATCACTAACTGAAGTTTGATAACGTGTAGAATCCTTCGCTAAGGAACGAAAATATTCACGTATTTGAGAATGAGTGCATTCACCATTGGTGTTTGCACCTGGTAGTTTATTAAAAAAGTCTCGCCAGACTACATTAACGGAATTAGGATCAATTAAATAGTCTTCATAAATCTGTTCGATATAAGACTGATTTGCATCAGCTAAAAAACTTGAATCTAGCCAGTCCTTCATTACGGCATTATGCATTGTGATTCCTTTAGGCTTTAGTTTTCATCAGAGTTAACAGTATCACTTTTTATATAGACGGTTTTCAAAAAAGTTTTTTTTGAATCTATTTCATGCAAGATTATCAATAAAGCAGGACTTTATTAAGTTATTCTTATTATAAGAACCTTTAAAAAAAACCTATAGCCGGGTTTTAAACCAGCTCTTACTGTAATTTTAACTACATAAAATAAATATTAATTTAAAATAATAGCTTTCTATTTTTTATTTTTCGTAATATCTTAATTACAAGAATTTTGCTAAATCTAGCAACTATATTTTAGTAACATCGATTTAATCTAATTAATAACTTTAGTTAAATTTAAACCTTTTCAATAAACACACTGACACAATTTATAATGCTATGACAGCGAAATATACTAAAAGCATAATTTAAATTATCTAATTTGATATCGCTTTTAGTACCCTGACACTATCAATTAAAAATTATAAACAGCTAATAAATCGCCATGATCAATAAATTTATTCGGATTTCAGAAAAATTCTGGATATGAGATTGATATCAAGAACAAAGAATATACTCATATAAAAAATCCAATTTTTTATTTATGAAGGAGTTTTGCAAATACTTATATTCAGGTGAATTACTACCATAATTAATGATGAGAATAATTTTTCTTCTAAGTATAAATTAGGGTCATATCAAAAACTAAATCTTGAATAACCGGTAAGCCTGGCAAGGGACGAACAATAACCTTTTTTATCACAACGCAAATCTGACAATAGGTGTAATACAGACCAAGCTATTTTTACTATTCATATTTAATCCATCAGAGCCATAAACGTTTTTACTACAAAAACAACGAAATTATAAAGTAAGATCTTTTCTTTTAGTTGCATTTAAAACATCTAACAACAGCATGTCATGCTGTTCAGCAAAATCTAAACTTGTAGTCTTACATACGTGGCATATTATCGACGTCTGGATTATAATGATAAATAGAAAATTTTATTTTCATAATCTAATTTCTCCGCAGCACTATTAATGCTACGTTTTAATAAACACCTATTTTAGGTGGAAAATGATCACATAACTCAGATTGCATACTAACTGCTTGGCAAGCCATATTCATAGCTCTATACTATGGAAAATATAACATATCACATAATCAATTTGTATGATTACGATCAGGGTAATTAAAAGCGACTAGGCGCTCTGACTTTCAGTACAAAAATTTGTAGCTTCTACTGTTGCAAAGGCTATTTTTCTATTACATTATCTAACTCTATACATTTAATGCATTTGGTGTTAACTTTAGATGAAGTTTAATCTAAAAAGGCATTTTCAAACGTTTAGGAATTACTTTAATTCTTCTAAAGACTTTAGCCATCAATATAGCCTATTACGGAAAATAGAAAACAGAAAATTATGTTAGATATAATCTTGTAATATTTTACATATTTCCGGTTGATTTTCACTGAAATTTATATTATAAGCTTTAATTGATAAAGGATATTACTTTGCTTACAGGGCAAAGTATAGCCGATTTTATATTTCAATTATTGAAGTTTCAAACAATCTTCTCTAAGCTAGATAATTCGGTAAATAAAAGGAGCCCCATGCCAAGGATCTACTCAGACATCCTTTTGATCGGTTAATATAACTATTCGTATTTTACATGTAGAATTTTACTAATAACTTTTTGACTATCACAATCAATTAGATAATTGTGATTAATTTCATCCTTACTGGTAAAAGTTTTATACTATTTAACTCCATCCAAATAAAGGATGGACTCTTTATAGATAATTGACTTAAAAAAACAATTAATATACTCTGTATTAATCTCTTCAAGATCTCATCGGTTATAATGACCTCTATCGATCTCTGCTGATTAAAACCGCACGATTTATTTTTTCTTTTTATCTCCTCATCTCCCGCATTTTTTAGCTTTCCTATGTAGGATATAATGCTTTCATTTTATGGATTAAAAAAAATATTTCGTTAGCTTTAATAATATCACTTAAGCACTTATGTTAGTTATCGCCACTAAAATAAAAAAGCAAGGATGCCATATAAACGTTGCTTTTAAATCAATACCTGTTTGTTTTGTTGACCCCCAGTAAAGTTAAGATATTCAGGATACATTATAGATAATTAAACTGTTTATCCTTGTAATATAATTACACCAGAGGACTTCTAATCAGATTGTTAATATTTTCTGAAATCGGGGATTTTGCAACGATATTACTATATAACTTTAATAAACATCTCCAGCGGGCAACCCATGTTCCCTATGACAACATAGGGCGATTAAAGTGCAATAAGTTGATTCAACAGATGAATTATCATTACCCGATAAGTTAGCAACAAGCTAACTAATGAGAAATAGCTTTATGTTGGTATGGAATAAAGAGAGAGTCTCTTTGATCTGCATAACTGGTTACTTTTTCATGGCAATTTTTCAGCGAAAATTCCTTACAATAGTATGAGAACTTCTATCAACAATCTTTTCAAGATAACTGTATTATCCAAGCGATTTAAACGCATTAATGTTGCATTAATATCAAATTAACTAGCATCTCACATTGAGATTTGTTCTAGCAAAGATGGTTTTAGATGTAATCCGTCATAACATCCGAATACTACTAAATCAAGTAATGACTTTCCTCGCATACTTCTGCGCCATGAACAGAAGTAAAAGCAATTTCACTAACACAAATAGTAAATAATCCTGGGATCACAACATCTTCATATTTTCCTTAATCATTAAGGCCTGTCTGATTACTTTAATTAAAATTCCATCCATGATATAATGGTAAGTAAAAATAACAGAATAAATTTTTTAATGGGATTAACATAAGCAATAATCTTGGATTACTCAATAATCCAAGATAATCGTAATTCCAACATTTCATTACATAAATTATTCAGTTTAATTTATATGTAGTTCACAGAAGCTATCAAACCCTTTCCTCCTTTACAGGATTATTGTAATTGATCGAGCAACAATATTGTAAGCCAGATAAATCTTTTTCATTTTGTGAATAACGTTCCATAAAGTGCTACTCATCTTTTTTAAGTAAAGAGTACCCCCTCTTTCTCAATATCCCTCCTATCACTAATTACATTTACGTCAGCATTTCCAGTTAAATGAAATTATTCCATTTCCATATTCTGCAATGGAATATCTGCCATACAGACATTTTAACACCGCATACTAGTATTAATATGCGTATTAATTATTAGCTGATAAATTCTTCCCTCACTACCTGTTGCAAGAATAATAACTTTAGCTTTTAAATAAGCGATATCACTGAACTCCATGTACAATATTCTACAACCAATTATGTCGTCATCTTAATTTTAATTAAATTAACTGAATATCATTCAAAAAATAGTTGGATAGTTTTTAACTTCGTTTATAAAGAAAGAGTATGTAAAATGGTTGCAATTCTATCTGCTGCTACGCTGTAATTTGCTTGCTTACCATGAAAATTTTTGCCGCTACTAAATGGACATTGATATATACAACCATCATCTAAATCTGAAAATGCTAACCCCATATCATTAAGTTTAGTGTGGCCAATCAGGGTAGATTTTACAGATATACTCAATAGCAATTTGTTTCTATATATTTAGAAACTTTGAATGGTATCATATATATGCCATCGATACTCAGCTTCATTAGTATTCCTTAACGAAACGGTAATTCCAACCCCTGAGGAAATATGTATGTATGAAGATGTTGGAAACAATTTAAAAATTAATATAGATTCGAAATCTAACTAAAAAATTTGCAATTCTGTTCGAATTCAGCGATAATAAAAATTATATCATATTCTCTTACTGGTAATTTTATTTATACCGCCTCCCAGAAGCTACTATTATACTATATATTAGAAAGTCATTAATATAACTATAAAAGTTATAGTTGTAATAATAATATTTGCAATGCAATTAACTTAATATAATTAGTTAATGCATGCATAAATACTTCCATCATATGTATGATGGAAGTAAGAATTAAAATTTTTTTTGAACAAACATAAAATATTTACTAACAGCGTTAGTTAACTCATTTGTAATAATAAAACTACTAATATAAAAAGTATAAAGAACCATAATAATGGTAGATGTACAAAGTAGCAGCCAATACACTATAAGGTAATAGTGCAGCTTAAATGTTGATGCATTAACTAATATGCAAAAACTTCGATAAGATCAAGAAAATAGCGGTAATAAAAAATGCAGCTTTAGCTGAACAGAAACCTACAAGCAAACTCTCACCGATAAAAGCAAAATCTATTAGCATATAATAGATACTGCCATAAATATGGCATTTTAGTGTAGTCAATACCCCCTAAATAATAATTTTTATGAAAAACCACATATAATTTTATGGTATATTAAAACTTTTCAGTGAAAAGACATAATAAAATACCGACCGTATTAAAGGTAATAACCCTAGAAAAACGATGTAAAACCGAAACTATTGTATGAATCAGAAATAAATTATCTGCAATTTAAGATTGATAGATCTTTGTTTTTCATAATTTATTCCCATACAACTCTTTATTATTTTTCTACCTCCTAATTGATTTTAAAGTAGAAATTAAACAGCGATTGTGATAATAAAGTACAACTAATTTTATAAATTAATTCATAACATATTGACAAAAATTATTACTCATTAACAGTTCCTAACCTTACTAACAGGAAGGTTATACTCTAGAGATTTTGTTTGCAGTACATGACCTTCAGACAGAAATTGCAATTGGGACACATTATATTTGGATAGATTTATCTTAAACAGCAAGTGTGATCACGATTTAAATATCGATCATTAAATTGATAATATAGTTTGACAAGTTATTAGAAAATCTGGTACTTGATACTTAGACTCTACCCTAATGATTCGTAAATCTGTTCTTAATTCTTAAATTAGACACTGCTTACTGGCATGAGTCAACATATCAAACTCCCCCCTTCTATATCCGATTTCAGTTTTTCTGAACAAACAAGAAACAGTCTCAATACTATTGAAAAGATTATTTTCTTCAAGCATATAGTGCTTAGCAAATCAGCTTCATAACTTCATTTTTACAAAAACTCACTCAATCGGGTTTATTGTTCTTATGATGACCAGTGCGTTAATAGAAAATCATAGAATACCAGGAGCTCTTTTTAATTTTTCTTCAACTTCTTCATCGCTGCAGGATATTCGCTGAAACTCTATTACCAATAAAACATAAAGGGATTTTATTAGCGGCATTGCGACTCTCTAGTAGACAGGGTTCCTGTAGCTTACACCTTAACTTTCGACTGAATATCTTTATTCACTAAAGATAGTGTATGAGATGTTTTGTGTACCCAATAGCGTTGTGCTACATGTCTAGGAATATCCTTTGCCATTAGATTCTAAAAATCACACCATATTCTCTAATAAACTTAGAGAATATGGTTAAACTACTCACTCGCAAATATCCAGAAGTTATGTCAAGCTTGCTTCTAACTCTTGACAAGGATCTTCTACCACAATAAGTTCCTTACGTTCATGCGCAGTGGTGCCAATAATGAGAAACAGGCAAAGGCAATTAATTTATCTGACAATACGACACATCTTACCAGAACAAAAATAAACGTTAGGCGTGTCACTGAATCACGTAAGTACTACATTCCCTGCGCTATTTAAGCCATCGCTATCTCAGTTTGCTTCTGATACTCTCAGAGAGACCTGTAGTTTTTTACCAAAAATGCCAGAGTTTCATAAAAATATCCCCCCCCCCGATAGCTATACACCTCCCAGATATAGAAAGCAGGAAGCAAAACTCTTCGAGGTTTTTACACGCTTCAGATAAGGTGGTGTAACAAGCTATTTAAGGATATTCTTTTGCTGTTGCGATCACTATATAACCTTAGCCACTTTAATCTCAACATTTCCAATACCAGTTGCATAGTTAGCTTTGGCAATAACCGTTATGGACGACAGTTTAAATATTCGTAGAGAAGGAAGCGTTGAGCATGTTGCGGAACATGGCTTAGAGTTCCGTTTCAACGGCGGCACGTGACATCAACTGCCTAGCAGCATTGCGGATAAATTCATGCAAGAGATCACGTAATATTTAGTTTTGTGAATATCTGTAGAGTAGACTTTTTATGACACAACATTTCTCTGGTATTGAAATCATCCACGAAAGTAATCAAAAGGATGCAACAGATTTTCGAAACACTATACATCAAAATGGGAATAACTTGATAAAAATTTATACTTAGTATATTTCGAATACGAAACCATTCATATTTTAAAATCATTCCGATGTGATGCAGATGTGCATGTAGCAAATCAAATAAATGCTGAAAATCTAGCCGAAACTATCTCGGTATTTATAAGAAGTAATTTACTTGATATTTATGGAAATATCTAGAAATTGACGAGAACTTATGATATTTTCTAAGGTTATAAGCGATTTTCTAATTTGATATCAATGATTAAAAAAACAAACAATTCTTAATCTAAAAGAAAAATACTTGATAGTAATACAAATTAGAGTTTAATGCCCTTTAAGTAACTTTACTTTAACGAAACTGATTCAGATTCTGGCTTTAGCTCTGAGGGTCTAGCTCGTAATATTACGATTATAGTAGTATGTTTCTGAAATGATTTCAGTAGTATTTATTCAATTTTGAATAAAATCTCTATATATTATTCTTCTGATATAAAATCCATATGTAAACCTGTTCGTTTTCTATTCCTTTCAAGTTTTGAAGGGATTGATTTTCTCTAGATAAATCAGTTATACTAAGTGCACAGCACCATTACTACTTAAGAAATTTAGCTAGTTGCGCAGGTTCTCTTGGTTCTAATACCTCTACAAGATTGTTAGAATTTTTTATGTACAAGAAGGGATTCTTGTGAATAGTGTTATTTGTTGAATATTTTTTTAATTTATTGATTTAGTAAAACTACTTATCAGCTATTCAACACCTATATTTTTGCTGATACAATTTCTTAAAAATGTCAACACTCTATCTTAAGCCACTCTTAAGATAATTATTAATTAATGAACGATTAATTTCCAATTCCATTGATATTTTTGTATAGATCTCTAGACTATTAGTATTTTAGTTTTTCAGTGACTATTTCTTTAGCTTTTTTCAAGGAAGCATCTATTTCTTTTCTATCCACAGTTTATTTTCTTTTTATATTATTTATTTAATACTAAAATATGTAAATCATATACTCTTCAAAAAAAGCCAATTTTATTGGCTATATGTTTTTGAAACATATAGCTTATTCAATATAAATAACTATTGCTTATATATACTCTTTTAATCTTTAAGAATTACAAATAATACTTAGAAATAAAGTTCTAAATCCTGATTGACATCACCACTATAATATGTTAGTGGTTCATGTAAAGAACTGTACTCATTAATTATCAATATAAGCAGGATTGGAACCTGATTTACTAAAAATCTGCTTGATCGCTGTTATCAACAGATACGAGCATATTATTACTGAAATAATTTGAGGTTGCTCCTGAAGATATTAAGATAAGTCGGCATCTCATCTCCCCCCTGATATAGCACGGATCATTCTTATTTCTGTAATATAGATTTTGAAGATGGTAGCAGCACCATCCCTTGTGATTAATTTTATGAATAATTTTAATAAAATTAAGATCATAGAATTTAAAAAAAATTACTATAGATATCTACGAAACTCGAGATTATCTCTAATCTCTTGTATGAACTCATCTATAATGTTAAGAGTTAGTTGATAGGTACTGATCTTGAGATGGAGCTCGAAGCCATGTTGGACAACATGTAAATGTTACCTTATCTACGAGCGTCTAGGCTGTCGCCAATAACCAGGTTATTTGCTACAGTAAATGACACAGATTGAGGTATTAGTATATTGAAATTAAAGTGGCTAAGGTCAGGTATTACAGCGACAACGAAATATGCTTAACAGCTCGTTTCTAGCGCCTTATCTTAAGCGTACAAAATCGGTGAAGAGTTGTTACCATGGGTTGGGTAACTGTTAGATATTTCCACCGCTGATTTCACGAAGTCATGAGTGACTTTTCAATAAAAAACGAATGGGGTACCTCTTGCCAAGTTCTTTCAGCAGACTGAAATAGGAATAGTTTGAAGAGCATAGGCAATATAGTACTTTCGTAATTTACGCGATGCTCTACGTTTATTTCTATGTTATGCCATATTGCCGTTTTGTCAAAGACACTGATGCCCTTCACTAGTTGCTTATTATCAGCGTAATTGCATGGATGGTAAAAAGCTCGTTGTAGTCGAAAATAATTATTTATAGTCAGAATCGAATTGAATTTAACTTATAATGCTTTGTAAACGCGCAGGCAGCGATCCACTTAACCGTATTTTCAAGTTTTCTACAGAAAGATAGTACTCTTGGTTTTTAGAATGCAATGGCAAAAATATTCCTGGATATTATGCAATATCAATGCTGTGTGATACACAAAATAACTAATGTCTTGGTTTCGTTTTCCAAAGGTATGAAAACGAAAGTTAAAATTAGCTACAGGTGATGAGGAAAGGCCATTGTCTAGCAGAGAGTCACAATATTACTAATAAAGCCCTTGATGTTTTATTGGTAAGGTTTTCAGTATATTTTGCAGAGATGAAAAAACTGAAGAAAGATTTAGAAAAGGGCTGGGATTCTACAACTTCTCATCAGCGCATCAGGCATAATAAGAACGTAAAATCTGATTGAATCGGCTTTTGCAACAGTGAGAATACGAAGCCGATGTATGAAGCGGTATGGTTCGAAAAACAACCTTTTCAATGCTATTTAACTTGTTTCCTGTCTGCTAAGAAAAGCTGAGAGCTGCAAAAATGGAGTTTACCTGTTTGACCTTGATGATGAACAGCATACAATTTAAGGATGGAGAATAGATTTACGAAATATCAGGATGGAATTGTAGCCTTACTGTAATACACTAATTTACTAATAACTCGATCCTAAAAAGTTTGACAATCTAAACCTCTTTACCATTGTTATCCGATATTAATTGGAAATAAGTGAGCCAATCTGAACGATAAAGAAGATCACCAATTTGCCAATATATAAATGTTACTGATACAGAGTAACTTCACACATAGGTATCAACCGATGTGTTATATTTGCGCACAAGATCTCATCTGTTTTCTTTTATGCAGAGCAAAGGATTATTAACTTAATGAAATTATCCTTATTTCTGCCTGACGATTATAAAATTCGCTACACCGCTGAGCTCTTGATAGTTCTGGATCCGTGCAAGTATGAAGTCATTAAATTGGAGTTAATCGCCTGACTAGATGATTATCTAGCACAATATCGCAAGCTATACGGGTATTCAGCATGAAAGAGGCATACAGGATTTTTGCGTTAAATGGAAATAACACTTGTAGATGAGTTTGCTGATGTTAGGTGCGCAACCTTTTTATGATACTGAATATATAACGATGGAGAGCCACCAGAAACCGTAAAACAACGTAGATAAAAGACTGATAGCTAATATCGCAGCTCAAAAAGTTATTTCTTTGCCCCAGAACCAAGTCTGCCATGGCATTATATCTGAATTGTTAACGATCATAAGATGAAGATGAAGGTCACTAATCCTCTACCGATCAAAACTTTTCGCTGGAAGTGACCTTTATTATCCACAGCAGATATCACTATGCAACCGGCTGGAACTTATCGCTCTCTAAGATCGTGATTGCCATTACCGATGCCCATACATTAACACATTATTACACGATAAGCCATTTCTTTGCTATTCGGATAATAGCAGCAATAAAACTAACAACACTTTTGAGTGGATATTTATTGGTATTTAATCCACCTAGATATTGAGTATCCAATCAGGCATTCCCGACAATTCGCAAGAGTGAGGGATTATTGGACGCCTGAATCGTACCCTTGCCAGCTACTTTGCCGCTATACGTGTATTAGCACTAATCGAAAAATTGTACAAAAACTAGCAAGTAATTTAAGTTACCGTTGAACTAACTACGGCAAAGGAGGACTATAAACTGATCGTCACCCAGCATAGCATGGTGACGCAAGGTTTAACTATTTTGAAAAATACTGATTGATAAAATCAAGAATGGGGGAGTTCGAGTGCTAACAACGCTAATCCGTATAATGAACTCTTCAAATGATCTAATAGCAAGCATTAACGGCTCAGACTAGTTTTCATTGCTGAAAACTGGGAAACGATGGCACTAAGATGGAATAGCTGACGCAGCTTGAACTGCGCGAGCTGTTTCTGCAAAAGGCAGAATAGTACCATTAGACGCTATGAAATTCATTTCTCAACGACATTTATTTATTCCAATGAACTGATAGATCAATAGCCATAACGTGTTGATGAGTTGCGATATTCGTTATCGCAGAAAAATTATTGAACACCACATGAACGATATTTATTTGTATGAAGCACTTTTTGGATGACAATAAACAACTAGCTCTTACTAATAAGGGCTAAATATTGCACCTGCAACAGTGCATTAAAGAGATAACCACAAGCAGAGGTGAAAAAAGCGGTATTAACTGAGGCAAAAACATCCTGACATTACTAAAATAATTAATAACCTACTGATTACAGGGGTCAGTGTTTATCGGTAAGTGGGAATACCGCATTAAATATCAAGGTTAAAAACAGAAGATTTCGTTATAGAAGCAGTGTTATAACGAATCTTAGCATTTACTCTGGGAGTCCAGTAGATTGTGATCTACTGTTGTAGAAAATTTATTTTGTCTATCAACTAAATGAGTCAGGAGATAGAACCTCTACCTCTTTAAGTAGAGGTAGATATCATAGCCGATCATCAATATGATCTCGCATTACCATTTAGTAAAAGTAAGTTTGGAGATTCAATAATATCTAACTAAAGTAGACGAAAGCTGCTCTTCTAGCATAAAGAGTAGCTCAAATTTTAGGTGTTTCAATTGCTTAGCAATTGAAACCTAATTATCATGATATTCCACTTCAACTATATCCCTAAGTAACCATATTATCATAAATATGACTGCGTGCAACGAGGATTTAATAATAATTTATAACTAAACAGTTAAACAGATATTTCATATGGCTAGTTTTGTTTTAATTTAATTTAAGTATTATCTTCTTACTAGCTAATAATTCTTTTCACGTTAGGATTAAAAAAATAACTTAGAATTAACTTCAATATCAATCCATAAGCAGGGAGAAAAAATAACAAACAAATAAATAATTTTATGCTATAATCGACTAAAGCAATTTCTACCCAATTTTCCGCCATAAAAAGATCAGTGCTGTGATAAAATGCAATGAAAAAGAAAGCAACTGTATCTAATAAATTACCGAAAAACATTGCAGTAATCGGTGCAATTCACCAACGACGATTATTACGTAATTTATTTAATACGAAAATATCCATAATTTGACCTAAGCTGTAAGCTATAAAGCTTGCCAGCGCAATCCGGATAAAAAATCCTTGCCATTCTCCTTGGTAAAAAAATTCTGAAAGAATGTAAGAGACAGAAAAAGCAGGCAACATAGTGGTAGCAATAATCCATCGAGCTAGAGAAGCACCATAAATACGTACAGTTAGATCTGTTGTCAAAAAAATAAAAGGGAAAGTAAATGCTCCCCATGTAGTATGAAAGTCAAAAATGGTAATCGGCAATTGTAGCAAATAATTACTAGAAGTAATAATCAAAATATGAAAAAAGGAAAGCCAAATGAGTGTTTTAATACGCTGTTGTGGCATCAATTTAAACATATTATACCTATTTGCTTAAATAGAGTGAGGAAACTCATAATAATTAAATTTACACGATACATTCTTACAGTTTAGATAAAAACAAAATTAATAAAAAAGATTCTTTCTTTAATTTTTTTAAAAAATGATCGGCGTACTTTATTTGATTTGGAATATAAATTCTAACCTATTATTGAGTAGGCTTTAAAACAAAACACCTATGTCAAATATTTTTACTAGTCCTAATCAAATCCTTGATATTCAAGGATTACGTTGTCCTGAACCAATTATGATGATAAGAAAAATTGTTCGTCAGATGATTGAAGGTGAAACGTTATTAATTATTGCGGATGATCCAGCTACAATCCGTGATATCCCTGCCTTTTGCCGTTTTATGGAACATAAATTACTAGCTAAAGAGATTCAGAAACGTCCCTACCGTTATTTAATCCATAAAAAAATAATTAACACTAAAAACTAACCGGTGTTAAAGACAATAGTATTGTGGAAAAAGAGATTATAGAACTATGCCTTTTTATCAAAAAATATAAATAATATTTAATAAAAATGTTTATTTTGTGCTAGATAGTCTTTCAATAAACAGAGTGTATTTACAGTAACTAATACAGTGACATAGAAATCTGCTAAAATAGCTATCCATAAGCCATTTACGCCTAATAAACTGGTCACTAGGAATCACCCTTTGATCATAAGGTGATAAGTAATGTTTTAACGAATATTAGCTCTTCTTGTTCGTAACAAGATAATGTTGTCAAACTAATCAAGTTAATTGATTATAATTGAATACCACATTAGCGGTTTCAAGAACAACATTTGTTTAATTTCCTATAGCAATTTGCTAACATTTGTAGCTTTCATTGCAGGAGTATCATTAATGCCACATCTAATCATTGGATTGTATTCAGTTTTACTGAATGCTACAATGGGATTGACTATTATATTAATGTAATACTTTATCGATAATATAAACCAATTTTTTTACGAAATTGATTTAGCTGACACTGATTCATCACTAATTAGAATGATAACTCAATACTGAGTATTGAGTTAATTTACGGCATCAATAGCATCTAAGCATAATTATCTTGTATAGAAAAGAATGGCAAGTAACTTACTATCAAGTAATACAACAATAGTTGTATCTTAATTTTTAAGTATTTTTACTATTTATTACCATTGTATGGTTAATATATCCTTATAGAGTTTATTTAGTGTTAAAATCAAAATATATTTATCTATCAAATAACCATCCACCATAATACCGGCTGACACTTTATAAGTTTATACTGGTTAAATATTAATTTCTAATGCTTGCTTTTGAGCAAAATCAATTTTCTTAAAGAAAAGCCATAATTTACTTTTAATTAAAACGATAAATTGCAATATCGTTTCTTGAATAATTTAAATTTAATTGTTTCAAGGTTACGCTACCTTTAATAGGAGCTCCTTGAGAAAATTTTTTCTGCCAGAGCAGAAGCTATTGCTACTGAAATAGCGATCACTAAAATACAAGAGTAGTCAATTAACAGAACAAGGTTAGCTACGATAGATTCATATGTCCAAAATTGGGGAAAATAATGGTTTAATAATAATTAATGTATTGGCTAATATAATAAAGAGCACATTATTTTGGTTAAAATAAATAATAAAACATTCAAATAGGTGCGCATGCTAATGGTTTAGCTTCCTAAATTAATATGATAATCGATATAGCGCATTTTAACCTTATTCAAATATCACTTTTATTTGTATAGGCAATCGATAAAAAATTTGCTGACTGATATTTTTATCTATTTTCTTTCAATAGGGATTAATTCACCGGTTAGTACGATTATTAAAACTAGCAAATTTATTCAGTAATTCAGCATCGCTAGGTGAAATATGCTACTAGAAATGATTTAACTATATCGATTGATTGTAAATAATTTTGAGATAAGGACAATAGTCCTACATCACTTTTAATTTGCCCGCTGTTTATGAATAAGCGTCATTAAATTATTAATGACTTGGCATATACATACAGCGGCATATAGCTATAAATCTTTCTCCTAAAAACAACCTACCAATGCCATCTTCTCTGGCATTAATGAATAATACGCCTTTTGCGGCAAAACTCATTAATTTTCTATTGAAAAAATACCTGAGCATATTAGCTACATTTCTCTAATGGTAATCAGATAGAGCTGTACAATTTTATTAAAAAGCAATTTACCCTATACTTTATATTAATAAAGTAGATTTTGAAACTGATTAATATAAAATGTTATAATAATTATTCATTTATATTTAATAAATTGGTTATTTCGCTCTTATTTACGGGTAATTAAGTTATTTTTAGATTATATAATTTATAGGAAATTTATTGCGCACAGCTTTGATAGCATTATCACGAACAGCAGAATCAACAATCAACTTTTTAATTATATCAATAACATTTTAATTTTTTGATATAATTAATCTTGCTAATAGTTATTTCAACTTTATGTACGTGGCTAACGCAGCCATACTTCTTTTAATTCAATTGAATCGCACCTTTTCTTTTAAAATCAAATCATTAATTTATTCAAATATAAGTAAATATTTACTTACACAAGTATATTTATCGATATCATCGCATACTTTGCTTATCAGAAAATCAGCATTATCCTTTGTATAATAATACTCTTAATTAGCGTTATTTTACCGATAATAATACGGTTTTTTTTTGCTATCTTGTAACCGCTAACTCTCTTTTTATTTCTGTAGCGACATTATTTGTAGAGAAAGATTGTTCAGTATGCTTATGTTGTTGATAATGGGTGCACATATGCACACATTGCATTCCGTTTTTAATTCACTTACTTAAAATTTCTTTCTGTGCTTTACTTTATATTTTAGAGTTAATTCTAAAATCAAACATAAAGAGGGAATTTTGATAAAAAATCTATTTAGCTAAAAATAGTTATCAACATAACTTATAAATAAACTGAGCAAATAATGAAAAATTGACTAATAAAATACAAACAGTAATTGTCACTTTAGCAACTTTAAATTAATAATAAAAGTTAACAACAAACAAAAAACTATTGATAGTAAAAGTAAAAATAGGCTATTCATAATAGGAAATTATGTCTCTTGCTAGATTAAATATTGCTCATCTGCTATCTATGGTATAATGATTTTTTTAATAAAAAATAGCAGATACACGTACTAATCAAATCAAAGATGGGTGGTCCAGATCATTATTAATGTAACAATACTGAGAATTACAATAAGATTATCAGTAATGAAAAGTAGAAAGTAAAATTTATATACATTCTAAAACCAATGAAAAATAGGAAGCTAAAAGCCAGTAAAATTATCGGGTAATAAACGTTAATTGAAGAGTAATTTCCAAACACCATTAATTAATATAACCAAATAGACCCGTCATGATCAGATATCCGCCAGCATCAGTAATGTCAGCACTCTAGGTTAAAATAATAACAAGTTATAGCATAACTGCTTAAAAAAACTAGCGCATTGCCATTCTGGATTACGATAGGCAGTATCAATATAGGACCACTAGAAAATAACATAGCAATAAATGGCAAACTTATCATGATTTATATATGAACGTATTCCGTTTGCAAGATTTTCCATAATTTTAACGGATAGGTTGAAAGCTTTATATTCGGTCTTATTGCAGGCAATCCTACTGTTAGCCTCGATTAGATTTACTGACTTATACCTTATTTCATCCGTGAACTATAGCTCATAAAATTATTCAGGTTTAATAAATTACGGTGTTACCTGTCATTACTATCATTACAAACTATCACGCAACCTTTCAGTATTCACTTTTTTTAAAATTTATATTTATCAGCAACAGATTTTAACAAGGTTAAATGCTAAGATAATTTTATTGAAAATCTAATCATGTGCAGATATCGCTTATACTATCTAAGCCAGTTTTGTTATACATCATAACTATGTTGCAACTTAAATTCGCCATCAGAGCTTCAGATCAATAATCTATTTTTCTATCTTTTTCATAACCATTGATGGCACTTACTATTTCTTTGCTTGTGAATAAAAAGTTCCCATATAAGTATTACTACGCTTAACTTAAAACTTATCCTCATTTCTGAGGTATAGGATTTGCCGATGGCATGCATTTTCTAATTGATTTTGTAAATGATATCAATAACAGAAAAGTTATATGCCATGAATTTGCCCTACAGATATCCGTAAAACTAGATATTACCTTGTGATCCATTGCATGAACTTATTCTTAATGCTACTAGGAATTGATAGGAATCCTCTTTGAGTATGAGCTCTAAGACAATGCTGCGATAACATGCTGAATATTGCCTTGCCATAGACCGTAACGGTTACGGTACTACATCTAACCATACAGTATAGACTAGTATAGTAATGTTGAGATTAAAGCGACTGAGTCAGGGAATCGCAGTGACAACTATATCGTACAAAAGCATAGAAAGGTTATGCTAGCATGACCTATCGATAAAACATCTCAACTGAAGATTTTCAGAAAATTTTTCGGGATTCTCGATGAAAAATGGATGAGTCTATCCGCCAAGTGCCACCAATCAGCAGAATAAAACAGCGATGATTTGAAGAGCATAAGGCACAATGGTGTGCCTACGTGATTTTAAGCGATACCGCTAATGTTTATTTCTTGACTGCAGGTATATGCCGTCCTGTCAGGCATGCTGATTATTACCTTTACCTAGTAGTTATTATTAGCATTACTGCGTATTGACGTAATAACCTCGTTGCGATCGAAGATAATTATTAAAAACTGAGCGAACTTCTAGTTGACCGCGAGAGCGCGATTTAGTTGCATCTCTAGGATTATTATTTGGAGACAGTAGTGCCCTTGGTTTTGAATGCAATGGCAAAAATATTTCAGGATATGCAGCACAAATGCTATTGGGTACACAAAACAGTTGATATACTACCTTTTTTCCTCAAGGGAAAGCAGCGAAAAATTAAGGGTAATCTGCAAGAGGTTTAGTTAGAAAAGAGAGTTACATGCCGCTAACAAAGCCTTTGATATTTCTTGGCAAGGTTTCAAGGTATCCTGCGGCAATGAAGAAGCTGTAAAAATGAGAAGAGATGCTAGCATTCTACACCTTTTCATCATTGCGGTAGGTGTCAATAAAACGATAACTCCGATTGAGTCGACTTTTGCAACAGTGAGGTTATGAAGCCGATGCGTAAAAGAACTGCAGGTCAAAAACAACCCTTTTAATAACATTTAAGCTGAGCTCATTCTCCCCTTTGGCTTCTCAGAAAAACTGGAAGCGGTGGCTAGTATGATTTGAGCTGCTGACTCTAATAGTTAAGAACGTCTAATTTAAAGATGGAGAACAAATTTACAAAGCATTAGAATAAAAGGTAGTTTCTAACGCCATGCACTAGATTTGCTAATAACTTCGGAATGAGCATAAAACTCTAAATTCACTACAATGTTTAAATAGTATTTTAGAAAACGCGTCATGGTCAGTATAACGATAAACAGAACTATCGCTTAATTCTTCTAAACGTGTTAGAAGAATCTGTAAACACAGCAATTCACTTTTTTTTTTGGTAATATGCAAGCTTAGTGATTGTATTGAGGTTGTTGATATTTGCAATAACTCGGTTAATAACCCTTACTCTATTGCATAAATCATTTCAATGCATAAGTGTTTGGCCCGGATCCGTTATATAACCTTTTGTTGCACAACCATATTCATGGTAAAATAGCTATTAAGGTTATAGCTGAGGAAACAAAATATGATGATGATTAATGGGTTAAATCATCATCAAGCAACTGAAACGTTTAAAATCAGAGCTGATCTTCAAGGCCAGCAAAGAGCCTGGATTTACTTTGCCTAAGCTTTACAGTATAAAGTTACCCTTACTAACGGACAAAAATGAGATGATACTAATGATTTCCTATGTTGTAGCAAAAGTTGTTGATAGAAATTCTTTATATTCTACGAAGGATTTCTACTACAGAGGTTCTCATGAAAAAGCAAATGGTCATACAAATCAAAGAAATTCTTTCTCACTCTCTGCTAACATAAAAGCTGCATCTTATTAGTTAGTTTAACGACAAGCTGATGATATTGATTCATCTATTGATGAAACTGATTCCGCTTTATCTTGCTTATATTATCACAGTGAATATGTTACTCGTTGAGGAGAGATTTATTGGTTATAGGAATACCATTATAAAATTCTCGGATTCTAGTAAATTATTTAACAATCTTACTGGAAGTCTTCCTGACGAAACCATATCACAAGGATAAATGGTTTAATTATCTACTATATATGTTGAATATCTTGATTTTACGAAAGTCAGCAAAATAAACAAGGATTCATTTGAAAGCAGTGTTTAGATTGCATTACTGCTTCTTTAACTTTATCGGCGATAGGTAACTTAAATGCACTAAGTATATTTTAAAATCGATGAAACATTTATCTATGAACTCTTTAAATAGAAGCGTTATTTTCCATATAGGAAAAGTAAAAACACGGTAGATGAGGAGATAAAAGAAAAGAACAAATCGCGATCTTAATTAATCGCTGAGATCAAAAGAGGTCATGTAATGAATAATATTTTTGAATAGTTTAATATAGGTGTGTTGGATGTTTTCTTGAGCTAATCTTTTGATAAAGAGTCCATCTTTTACTTAGATGGAGCAAAATCATACGAAACCTGTTACCAACAATCATGAAATTAGTCACCATTGCCTAATAATATTAAGTAATCAAAGAGTTATTGGTAAGAATTTTATATTAAAATATGAATTATATTAGCAGATTTAAAAAGATAGCTAAGTTCTATAATGTAAGATCTTTTTATTTACTGAATTATCTAACCTAAATAAGAATGTTTAAACCACAGCAATTAAATATAGATGTAGCTATAAATTACTTTGTGAACAAAGTAACAACTTTGCCAACATGGACAGATATTACAGCCATTATTCTCCAATATCTACTGATGATACTGAGTCCTACTCAGTAAGCCATAAATCCTTTTCCTATAAAATGTGTCTCCTTCTTAATGATCTACCGCCAATCGTACATGAATTCCTGAACTCCGTAGTATCTCGATCTAGCCTAAATTACTATTTATTCAAGCACGAGTAGGAATTTGCGTGAAAATAAGACAGAAAGCACCCAAAACCGAAACATAAAACATTTAAAAGATACGAGCTTCTATATTTCACATAGATTGTGAAATATTTTTTGCAAATTTTAAATGAAACTTCACGCTATTATCTTTTCTTAGGTTTATATAGATCCGCGCTACTTGATGGGTTTATCCGTCTTTATAAGGTCAAGATCTCGGTTAATTTTCGACGTTTTAATATAATCTTAATCGAGCATTTCACATGGCTATCTATCATACTTATAGATAATAGAAAATAATTTACAGACCGCTTTTTTGGTCCGCGAAAACGTTCAGTTACCAAAAAATAGGAATTTGATTGTTTATGTGCAGAACTTGCTATGGAACATTGACTTAGCCAAATGATGTTTACTAAAATAAAATGGCATGATCTAGCGATTTAATGAGCTTATAGAAGATTGGCTAAAAATCTAGAATTTAATTCTACTTAATAAAGATATATTACTCTACATCAATATCATTAGTTATACAATCAGAAATTACCAAATAATATTTTTGGTTATAAACCTCCTTTGCAGTCTATGAAAGATTGGTTCAAAGTTAAATTTGAATTATTCAAAAAAAAATCATACTATCTTTCGGGATATGACATATAGAATGTCATAGACTAAAATAATTAAATAACAACTTGAATAAAAAATGTCTGTAATCCGCTAACTTAGCTTGCATAGTAAGTAGAAAACACCCGCAGTAAATAAGCTTTCTAATAAAACACGTACTATACGGTGTACTTTCTTATAATCTCTAGAAACAGTTTAAAGTATAACCAATAAACGGTAGCAACAGTGTCGAAGCCCCTTTTTACCCCTTATACAATAAGGTAAGGCAGCCCATTTTCTATCAAAATGGGCAATAAATAAAAAATAATGGTAATCGCTAGATTTAAGTACACTTCTGAAATATCTATCGTAAGGTAGATCAGCTAGAAGCCCTCGCATGCTAAATTTCCAAATAATACTATTCCCATAAGCCTATTTATATGTCTACAATACTGGCGGAAGCAGTAAAACTCAAGAAAAAGAAGACAAATAAGGCAATAGTAAAATTTAAAAATACATTTACTTGTCAGCGTTATTAACGTAATCTTACGGCTATCTTGGGAGCAGCTTATTATTAAAAATTTCTTATAGGATATGAAGAATTTTCAATACAGCGGTTATCATGAAAAAATAAATAATTATACAGATTAAAAAGACTTTTTACTCTCTGCCAATATAAAGCTGCATCTCATTAATTGAGCTAAATAACAATCCTATCAGATGATGTGAATTCATGCATTGAGCAACTCATTACACTTTATCCTACCCATATTATTACCATAAATATGGTAATACACTTAAACCATATTCATTATTGGTAGCGATATTGTTACAAACTTTTTGATTGAAAGAAAATATTTAATAATATTACTGGAAAGTGATCTCTGGTAAAACTACATCAAAAAATAGCGCAGTATGATCTGAACGACAAAGCTACACTGTTTCGGGGATATATGATCTAAATACTACTTTATATTCTGCAATATGTTAATTTTTAGAAATTCAGCCAAATAGCTCGAAATAAATCTACTAGAAAGTATAAATTGAGTAAAATCAGAAAGACAACACGCGACATCATATGATAAAACACCTGTTTATCTGAATCGATTTATGATATTTCTCTTTAAATTAATAATAACAGATTGATTAAATTTTTAATGACACCTCAAAGAAGAGGTGTATACACCAACGTGTCCAACTCTTGGTGAGCATTTTTTCTATATCGCAGTATTATCTCGTCTCTTTAGTCAAAATTATCCGGGTTTTTAAACAACTTACCCAGGCGATGCTGATAACGCTGGATATAATTGCATTAAGAGAAGCAATAACTGAAATATGATTGCTGGTGAATTTATCAACTATAGTAACTAGTTATAATCCTTGTCTTTTTACCCCCTAAAACAAATATAAAGATAATTTGGGGCCGAGGAGACAGACCCTGATGAACGCGAATAGGATGATGATTTTTTCTCTGGCAAGATGTACCCAGAGAGAGTAATTTACACAGATATACATTTCCCTAACTAAACTAGTTTCACTATTAATAGTGGCTGATATAAATTTTCTTAAAAATATGTTGAAAGTATCAATTTGTAGACTTATCTCTCTATAGAGCGAATGCTTGCTTGCATCATTTGTGTCATTGGGGTTTATCTGAGTCCATACTGTGCTACGTCTCTCTGAATATCTCCGCAGCTATTTTCTGCTAAATTTGAAAGTAAAAACTGCAGTTCATACAGCTTTAAAACTGCTAAGTAGCGATTTTATAGGATAGCGGATTGATATTTTATCCGACTGTAACTAGCAATACATTACTTTCGTTATTCGCCGTCTTCTTTAGGCTTTTCAAGAATAATTAATTGCTACTCAATCCTCTATTTTGGAGTGCAACCAATGCTATACTGCAGTAAGCACACAAACCAGGGTATTAAAATTGATATCTTTTATGCTTTTTATACTTATGATCAACAACTTAATCAGTATCTACATGTTTATATCTCTGTCATCTGTGATGATCTGGATATTAAACATCCTGTATAGCATGATCTGTCTTAAAAAAACGGTCGAAGAAATCTGTTGAAACGATATCATCTGGTGACTGCGTCACAGGAATGATTTGATCATAAATTACAGTACCATCCCTTTTTTGGAAAAAGGGGCCTGATTCATATTTACGCCAGGAAACAGTAGCAGCATTACTCTGAAGGTACAATACGAGAACGTACTGGAAAAGTGCACTTCGCTAAAAAGATAAGAGGTTATTAGTAACGTGAATACCTTCGGGCATTACTTTAAATGTCCGCCTGTATCCATATCAAAACTGTAGCATTACAGAGGGCCCGGAACAGTTGTGCATTATTACTATAAGCAATGTACTCAGCAACAGTAATAGCAGACCATGCGACAGGAAAAGATCATCTGCCAGTATACCAAAGAGCTATATTCCGGCTAGACATTTTAAGATGTCGCATTATATAGCTTCTTGTTGAAACGTAAATGAGCACATTTATATTATTATCAAAGATGTCTATAAGCCGCTGAAGATAATAACTTGCAAAAAACTAGAAAATCAGGGTTCACTTTTCTAATAAAAAGATTCCTGCGCATAAAATCTTACAATGCATCCTGTATCGAGATAGGATACTTTTTATTTATGCTCAGCTTAACATACAGGCAAGCAATGGAATTGTTATATCAGAACAATTCATAAAATAGAAAAAAAATCCTTATTAAGTTTAACCTAGAGTTAATGTCTTTAAAATTAGTGTCTTAGGTTAAAGAATATACGCTTTAATGAATATTAACTTGCAATAAACCCAGTAAACTGATTTTATTTCCTTTTAACAAAAATAGATAACTTTTAGTCTTCACTTAAAAAATCACCCAATTTCTTAACCATGAACTGATATTATACTTGATATATTTTAGCTATGTTGGCAAAAGTTGTACTTTTGCTCCAGAACAATTTACAGTCACGTCTATATTTCAATTGTTGTGATTTCAAATCATATTTTCTAGATTAGATATTTTTTAAATAAAAACCATACACTATATAATCTACTCAAACAGCATTATAATCGGCTAATATAATTGTTCACATTTTGAATTTGTAATTCCTTACCAATAAATAACTACTTGGTTATCCAACCTTATTGGATTATGGTTACTAATTTCATAATCACTGGCAAAGGTTTTGTACTATTTAACTCAATTCAAGAAAAGGATGAACTCTTATCAATGATAGATTCAAGAAAACAGCTAATATGATCTGTATTAAATTCTTCAAAAATCTGATAGCTCATATATGACCTCTCTCGATCTCTAGCGATTAAGACTGCAATTTATTTTTTCTTTTATCTCCTCATTTTCCCGCGTTTTTATCTTTCCTATGTGGAATATAACAATTTTTTTAATGGATTCGGAAAAATGTTTTATTAACTTCAACAATACTACTTAGTACATTTAAATTAGATGTCGTAACTAAAGGAAAGAAACAGTGAGGACATCTAAACGCTGTTTAAAAATTAAGACTTCTTTATTTTACTGACTCCCGTAAGGTCAAGTTACTTAACGTACATCGTAGATAACTAAAATATTTATCCTTATTATCTAGTTTTATCAGAAATCTTCCAATAAGATTCTTAATGTTTTTCTGCAATAGAAGATTTTGCAACAAAATATAGCTATAACCCTAATGAATATCCAGAGTGGATAATATGCTCATTCTGACAATATGAGCATGATAAAGTGAAATAAGTTATTTCAATGCATAAATCAATATTATCTGATAGATTATCACTACATTAATTAATTAGATGTAGATTTATATTTGCAGGGAGTGAGGAAAAAGTTTCACAACTGTGTGACTATTTGTTTTCATGGCAATCTATGGAGTAAAATTCTTCTTTACAGTATAGAAGATTTCTACCAACAATCTTTTACCAACATAGGTAAAATTTTACGCTGGAATAGAGGTAAAGAAAAATTAAGTTATTATCGTCAGGTGGCTGTATACTTTGTGTATTATTACGCTTGTAAAGCAATTCTTGATGGATAAAAATAGATTATCAGCAAGTAAAAATATCCTGGATAACTGTTTTTATCTAGACGATATCAGCTATTAAACACTTTATTATTTAATATGAACAGTTAAGTTTATCTTTTATTAGCGCCCATAGGCAGAAATTCTCATTGGTAACGAGCAATAACTCATTACCTTTTAGTGTTTCTAATTAGGCAATAACCAAGACACATGTAGTGCTCTTCTCTCTCACAGCAACAAATTTTTAGATTTCGCGGTAAATAATAGATCATATTTTACTGTTACAGTTTATAATCTACTATTAATAGTAATGTCACTTTGTGGAGATAGAGATTATCTGAAATAAAAGTATGGCACTTAACTTAATTAAGCACCTTAATTCAAATCAGCAATGAACAATTTAATCTTCAGTTAAAGAGATTTTGTTATTATTTATAATATCACTGCATAAAATAAAATAGTTATTTTATTAAATCTTAGTTATTGTTCTTTATTTTTATAATTCGAAAATTAATGCTAAATTTATTAAAATTCATCCTGAAGACTTTTAAAAAAGTAATGATAGTATTTTCCTTGCTAAGGACTATATACTATAACGATTACTTGAGGGTTTCTTTTTTGGTCATTTAAACGATATAATTAAAGGACATTAATATCAATAATAAATCTAATTTTACTAAATTTGGGAATTTTAGTTTGATTGATACAAATACAAAGTAGCATTTAAGATACCAAGTAAAACGAGGATATACCCAATCAATAAAAAGGGGGGGGTTAATACCCCTTTTAATATTTTTTGTAACTTAATTACTTAACTGCTTCTTTCAGAGATTTTCCAGCAATAAATACTGGTACATTAGCAGCTCCAATTTTTAGTTCTTCACCTGTTTTAGGATTACGACCAGTACGCGCTGCACGATGATTAGTCTTAAAAGTACCAAACCCAACGAATTGAACTTGTTCACCTTCTTTTAATGCATCTGTAATGCATTCAATGACTGCTTCTAACGCACTTTTAGCTTGAGTCTTAGTTAATTTTGCCTTTTGCGCGACAGATTCAATTACATGAGCCTTATTCATGTTTTTATTTACAGTCTTATTCATAAGCTATCCTTATACAGTGTGTTATTATTTGCATATTATCGAGTACGATGGATATGTAGAACTATCAATTCTTAATATACGCCTCGAAAGTTACTTCCTTCATCTTTACTGAAAAGCATAGTATAGGCAAATATGATACATTAAATTCAATATTTATAGTACTAAATTACATTTTTAAACACTATGAACGAAATTAGGTAACCTTAATGCCAATATTACCGACACTACTTCACAGTGGTCGCCTTTTAATTTTTAATCAACTCTATATTCTAAGTTTGTCACAAGCGACAAAAAGTAAACGCTAAATCTTCTATTAAATACCTCATTCTAATTCAATGGTAAGCAACTCTTTTATCTCTTAATCAAACATCTTTTATCTATCTTAGGTATATTGCTATATAGTTCAAAATCGAAACTTTACTTACTGCAATAAAACCTTTTCTTTCTTACCTTATTAAGTAAGAATAAGTTATTTAACTTAAAGCAATACATGAATTAATAATAGGATGAACTTCATATATATATCAAAATCATTTGCGGTTAGAATAATTTCTTCTAAGTTTTCTAACTAATTATCAAAATTAATTTTACTATCTTTAGTAATCAGCAACTCTCAAATTAAATCTAAAATAATACTATAACGTATTGGATTTAAAAAGCTCAGTTGTTTACAAAATAATTGATAATTAAGATACATCTACTCGCATAAATAAGCCATATAAAGTAATATGCCTCAAACTATCTAATTTTGCTAACCTTAAACGAATGAATGTGGTGGTTTCTTAACATTAAATTTATACTCACTTACGTTTTACGTAAAAGTTTACCTGAAAATTAATAAGTTCCACATATTTTAACTTTAATTATACTGAATTCTGTTTAATTTGATTTAAAACACTCTATTAGAAGAAATTCATCAACCAAAAATTAGTTCAGGTAAACGATAATCTTTAATATAACACTTAACCCATAATAGTGAATGATCTAAACTAATTTTATGCCTAAATGAAATATAAAGTGATTACATATTTTTTAAAACGAGAAATATCAACCAATTTTATTCATTAATACCATTAAATGGTTAACAGATTTTAACCATTCTATCTAAAAGATAATGGTAGCATATAGATGATTTTACTATATAAATCATTAAGGTATCTAATAAAATACCTAAGTAGCTAACTATCCTAAAAACGATGATAATTAGCAATACCATAGGCATCAACCATGATAAGATCTGGTTTATATTGTAGTTTTCCACGAACAGTCAATAAAACAAAGTTATTGCAAATCTAGTCTATGTGATTAGGTTACCTTCCATTCTAACGCTTCAAGAACCTGTTCTCTATCTTTAAATTAGATGTTGTTCACCACCAGAGTTACAGCAGATTAAATTCCCTGAGTGATGCGGCGTTAGCTTTTCTTAGCAGACGAGAGCAGTTTAAATACTACTGAAAGGCTTATTTTCTTTAATTACAGCGCTTTGTGCATTGGCTTCATAATCTCACTATCGAAAAAAAAAGCTGGTTCAATTAGATTCTTCGTTCTTATTGAAATCCCAGTACGCTAATTAGAAGTCGTATAATGCCAACTTTCTCCTTAATATTTCTACAGCTTCTTCATCGCTGATGAATACATTGAACACCCTTCCAACAAAACATCAGGGCTTTATTAGCAGGATTAAAGCTCTCTAATAGTATAAAGCTTCCGTATCTCAACCCTTAATTTTTAGTGCCGCATACCTTTATAGAGTGAATCTAGCACATTAGATGCCTTATGTACCCAACCATCGGTAGTGTGCTGCATCTCCGATATCATATTTCCTGTTGCATTTCAAAACCAAGAGTACTGTTTTCTATATCAATAAACATCAAGGATATGGTTAATCTCCGAGCTTACAACCCATTTAGAGGTTAGACCAAGCTCCTTTCTAACTCTTAATAACCATTTTCAATAACAATTGCTTTTTACATTTATGGGCAGTGACGCCAATAATGAGCAGAAAGCAAAAGCGACTAGCTTATCTGACAAGACGGTATACATCATCGGAACAGAAATAAACATTAGGCGTATTGATAAATTACACAACTATCATTTTACATATTTTTTAAGCCTTGTTATTTCAATCTGCTGATGGTGGTCTACCGACAGGAGACTATGTACTTTTTTCCGAGAATCTCCAGAATAGTTAGTGAAAATCAGCGATGGAGATGATTCGTAGGTATACAGACATGGTGGCAACTATTCTATATTTTTATGCACTTAAGATAAGACGGAAACAATGATCTATTGAAGTATATTCCTTTGCCGCTTAGGGAATATCTTTGACCTTAATCACTTTAATATCAACATCGCCATACCAATTTGTATAGTTCGCAGTAGAAAATAACCGTTACAAACAACATCATAGTGCGTCTGTCTCGACAAGGTCACGTTGAAAATGTTCTTGCAACATGCCTTAGAGATGCATCTCAACAGCAATATCTATCAACTGTCTCTAGCAAATCATTACGGATGAGTTCATAAAAGGGATTAAGGTAATATCTGATTGCGTGAATATCTCTAGAGTAGATTTTTATGGCATATCATCTCTCTGTTGTTGACATTATTCACGAAAGCAATAATGGATGGAGACGCTGCCATTTTTAAAACTCCATACAACATAAATAAATTATAACTCCAATAGAGCTGGATATTCTAAAAAAAAAGAGAGTAAAACATATAATATAAGGAATTTAGTCAGTATACGATCAATATTATGCTATGCAAGAATAACAAGCAAGAAAGGTCAATAAGTAACAAGCATTATGGATCTAATTACAATATCTTTTTTTTCAAATCTAACATTAGTACCCAAATAAGATTGGAGATAGCAAAATTATCTACAAAAATAATTTATTAGCTTTATGCTCTATTCCCCCTGACATAGTCATTTACTATTCACCATTTTTATTTTTAATAAAAAGTTTATATAAAAATATTTTATTATTTATTTTAATATAAAAAATATTTTAAATAGGGATTATGCTTATTTCTAGTGTATTGGTTTTTTATGGATGCTGGGCATGTATCCTGCTGATTGATTTTGTGAATGATGTTAACAACAAAGAGATGATATGCTATGAAAAGTTTATCCTATAGGTATCTTTAAAATGAGATGTTATTCTGGTCTACTTCATGAACTTATCCGTAATATTATTGGGAAGATGATAGCGCCGCTGTTGAGACGCAGCCTCAACGGCATTTGCTGCAGATAACATGCTGAATGCTGCCTTGTTTACTGATCTTATCCGTCATCCGTACGGTTATTCACCATAACAAACCATATAAACTGCTATTGAGAATATTGAGATTAAAGTGCCTAATGTCAGGAGATGAATTACACGGTAATGAAGTATACTTCAACAACTCATTATTACTGTTTTACCTGAGGACTATAAAAATCTGCGAAGAGTGCTAATAATGATCTACCTGCAAGGAATATCACTCCACCAATGATTTTCATGAAGCTCTGGAGCGCTTCTCGGTAAGAAACATATAATCTTCTCTACCAGAGGCATCAGTAGAGTAAAGCAGGAATGGTTTGAAGAGCGCAGGCATAATGGTGCTGCTGCCTATGTTATTTAAGCGATACGCGCTACATTATTTCTTATCAGATGGGACATATTACCGGCCTGACAGGCAAGATGATCACCTTTACCTCCTGGTTAAAGCGGGGGGGGGGAGGGTACTGCGCATGGACGTAAAAAAGCAATTGTCATCGAAGATGGTTATCAAGAGTCAGAAAGGAATTTAGTCTAACCTCTCGATAGATTTTAAGCGTGGAGCTTAACTATATCCATGATGTTAGTCAATATAGGAAACGGTACTCTTAGTTTTGAAATGCAATAGCAAAGATGATCTCGGATATTCAGGATATACACTGTTGTGTATAACACAGTAGCTCATACGCATGACTTTACTCCTAAAAGTCATGCAATACAGAAAATTAAAGGTGAACTGCGGGAGGTCTTAGTTAGCAAAAAGTTATAATGATGCTAATAAATCCCTTAATATTTTGTTAGTAAAGTTTTTGTATAGGTCTTCTGCAGCCATGAAGAAGATGAAGAAAGAGCAAGAAGAGATACTAGCATTGTATGCCTTCCCGTTAGTGAACTTAGCATCATAAAAAGGAAGATTCAATTGAATTAGCTTTCGCGAAAGCGAGACTAAGAATCTGACGCACCAAGATCTGCAGTCCTAGAAAATAACCACTTCAATAGTACTTAAGTTGATCTCGTCTGATTAGAAATCAGAAAAACAGTTAAGTAGGATTATCCTTTTTTATCCTGATGATAAAAAACATTTAATTTAAGGATGGAGAATAGATTTATGAAGCATCAAAGCAGTATGTAGCTTCACCGTCATACATCAGATTTATTAATAACTTTTAATAGTTAAGAATATTTAATTTACATTAAATAATTAATAAAAAATATAATAATTATTATTTATTAGCATTATCTTTACTTAGATAAACTTTAGTTATTAATTATATTGCTCTGATAATTTATGTACCGAATTAATAAAATTTTTAACATGCTCAGACGGAATGTCCTTATGAATGCCATGACCTAAATTAAAAACATGGCCACTACCACCTTGACCAAATTGCTTTAAAATTTTTTTAACTTCAAGCTCAATACGTTCTTTTGAAGCATATAATACAGAAGGATCCATGTTTCCCTGTAATGCAACCTTATCTCCTACACGCAAACTAGCCTCTTCAATATCTGTCATCCAGTCGATACCTAGCGCGTCACAACCGGTCGCAGCCATAGCTTCTAACTATTGGTTAGAACCTTTAGTAAATAAAATCACCGGAACTTTACGATTCTCATGGTCTCGTAGTAGACCATCAATAATCTAATACATTTAATGTAAAGAAAATTGATGGTAATCAGCTCTGTTAATACACCACACCAAATATCAAAAATCATTACCGATTGAGCACCAGCTCGTATTTGAGCATTTAAATAAAGAATAATACTTTTAGTTAACTTATCCAACATTAAATGTAACGATTTTGGCTCGGTATACATCATCTTTTTAATATGGATAAAAGCCTTACTACCTCGTCCTTCAACCATATAAGTTGCCAATGTCCATGGACTAGCAGAAAAACCAATTAATGGCACTTTTCCTTGTAACGCCTTATGGATAGGGCGTAGAACATTGATTACGTAAACCAATTCTTGCTCAGGATCAGGAATTGGTCGTTTCTTTATATCAGCTAAACAACCAATAGGACGTTGAAAAACAGGGCCTTCACTGGTTGAAAATAAAGACCTAACCCCTTAAGCATCAGGAATAGTAAGAATATCTGAAAAAAAGAATCGCTGTATCTAATGGAAAATGATGTAACAGTTGTAATGTGACTTCACAGGCTAATTCGGTATTTTTGTACAATGAAAGAAAAATCACCAGCTTGCTGACGAATTTTTCGATATTCATGTAAATAACGACCCGCCTGGCGCATTATCCATACTGGGGTTACATCAACAGGCTCCCGTAATATCGCACGTAAGTATCGATCGTTTATTAACGCAGATATCATTAGCTCCATTAAATAGAAATAAGAAAAATTACTAATTATCATTAGATGTTTATCTTTTTATTGTTACTTAGAATCAGAAATAACTTATATATAGCATATTAACATTATTATTTATACAAGTTATCGTTTATGTCGGCATAAAAGGCAGTCTATCTTTAATTAAATTAAAGACAATGGGTGATATCAAAATGTAATCTGAGTAGTAATTTATCATTATAACACTAGTCTGCACTAATTAATTTATCAGGATAAATCTGAATTTCACTACTAATTTAGTAAGCTAAAACCTTATCCTTAATAAATAAGGAAGGGCATGGCTGTGAAGAGTAATATAACAAATATTGTTAATTACAACATTACTTTCTTCTTTTAGTTCCAATTTATATTTTCTTCAATAGTTTCATCTAGTTCAATAAATCTTGGTAAGATAATAAATATTGGCTTTTTATAACGCCTAATATTATGCCAATAATATATGATCAGCACGCTAAATATCAACAATAATTCAGAACGCAATTTTCTGATAATATCGTTCATTACAATAACTACACTAGCTTACTCATTGGTAAGCTACCTATTATTTTATTGCTGTAATAACCGCAATAATGGTGTAAATGATAAAATTCTGCTAATTGAATACCAAATTCAATTAGTTTAAACACTCCTGATCTTGGCTTGCAATCCATTGTGGTGAACACATACACCCATTTGTGATTTTACTATAATTAACCAAATCATTTCCGTCTACTTATTCAGCAATTAGGATTGCTTTTTCCTATTAATAACAAAATTTATTAGAACCTTTTGGAAAATCACCGTTTGGAACTAATTCGACTACCAGAATTAATAACCACTAACCTCTTTCCTATTTCTATTAATTATTTCTATTCATATAGCTAAACTCTTCTATATCTTATTGATTCGTAAATTTTTAATTTATATCTTAGATAATCTTAGTAAATATAGGTTAACTTATTTTTATTAGTATCTAATATCTATTCTAATTAACAATTATTTGATAAAGAAGTTGTTCATTAGCAATTTTATTATCTTTACATGAATGTATCACTGTTTCCAAGACATCTAAGTTCAGATATTAACGGCAGCTTCAGTTTTATATCCAGGTTTATTGCAAGTGTTGCAGTATGCCTTCCTCCCCTCTATGTAATCCCATTTATTTACATATCATTCTTATAATGAGCTTTAAGTTCAAGAAATAATTCAGATTTAGGAAATTTATACTTCTACCATATCTTTATTATCACTGCGATTGCCTACACAACCTTTTAACATGCATTCTTAATCTTTAAAAGAGTTAATGTTTATTAACAGATATTACTTAAAATAGTCTGATGCTAATATGTTTTATAGTAGCCATAAGTTATGGGAAGCAAAAAGTCCATACTGCACGTTCTATTTTGTTAGCTATTTCGCTACCTCTATGCTTTTAGTTAGCCGCCTTTTATAGGGTGTAACTAAAGGAAACGGTTTTTACTCAGCAGTGTAGCCAGAATAACCTTGACATGCATAAATAACTTCGAAGATAGGTATCACCAACTAATACCTAATAGTCATACATTTCCGTCAGTACCAGTTTATTCTGGTACTAAATCGACATAAGAAAAAAACTTTTGGCCTGACCTAAACGGTATTAGTATTTCTTATTGTAGTAATTGCAGCAGCGAAAATAAACAAATTAATACCAGGGATTTTCATAATTCGTTGACATGTTTAATTCTATTTTATTCAGGTAGACAGCTACTCTTTTATATCAACTATTTGAGTATCAAGATTACTGAGTCGTCAATATTCCTCTTCAATCTAGTAAAATAAGAAATTACGATAGGCTTTCCTTCAAGCGATCAAGCACTTCTAGTGTATTCTTATTTAAAGACACCGACTATTATGTAGCGTTTTTCTAAATTCTAATAATAATCTATGTAGTCCGTTTATCTTAGCCGTCCAAAATTTAAGCAGCTGTCAGCGCATCTTCTGTATAGATAAGACAGACTGTTAGTCTTCGCTTTTTATAAAAACCCGGTTTATTTTATTGTTGAACTAGCACTCAAATAGGGAAAATATCTATAATGTCATTTTTCTATCATAAAGGTTTTGATGAAATTACATTGAAGTAATCTAAATTTATGCTTCAGTTTTTCAGTTCATAACTCTAACACTAATAACCCACACAGAGCTTCTCCATGCTAATAATATTAGATTTACAATTACTAAAATTATTTTAATATAGGATTTCGTTTAATTCGTTTATCTATAATGGACCTGTATGCTCATTAATAAAATTAACCTGCATCAGATATTTTGTAAAATCAACGCCAATAGAGATATATTTCATACCAGAATTATTCTTATTTATGGTGTATGGGGGGTTTTTGAGGTAATAGCATACCTGAAGATTATTTTCATGGATGATTTCAACAATAGAGAGATGATATGCCATGAAAAAGATTACCATATAGGAATCTGTGAAATGAGATATTATTCTAATCCTTTACATGAACTCATCTAATGATGCCAGTGCGCTGATAGCGCCGCTGTTGATTGAGATTGAATCCATGATTGCAATAAAATTCTGAACATTTCCTTATCTACAGATGTCATGTCATCGTTCATAACGGTTATTCTTCACAGCAAGTCATGCAGGCTGGTATTGGCAATGTTGAGATTAAAATATCTAATGCCAGGGATCTGTAATAAAAACGGGATATACCTCAACAGCTCGTTACTACCCTCTTATCTTAAGTGTGTAAAAATATCGAAGAGTTTTTATCATGATTGGGTAGTTTATTAGGCATTTTCACCAGTAATTTCACAAAGCCCTTGGATTGCTTTCTCAGTGAAAGCACAGATCTCTGGGTACTTTATCAGCAAACTGAAATACTAATTCCTTGAGGAGCGCATATAATGATATTTATAGCATGATTTAAGCGATACCGCTATGTTTATTTCTTAGCTGAAGGCTTATGTCGTTTTGTTAGAAAAGCTCATCGCTTTTACCTTCTACTTATTATCGGTATCACTGAATGAACGTGAGGAGCTAACTCTGATCGAAGAGGATTGTTGAAAATTAGAAGCGAATTTGGCCTAAATTTTCAATGGTTACTGAGCGCCTGGTTTAACTGCATTTCCTAAGTTTACTATGGAAGAGGGGGGGTGATCTTAGTTTTTTGAATTCAATGTCAAAAAATATTTTTTAACACGAAATATCATGTTGTTTGGTACATAAAATAGCTGATGTGCTAGCTTACATTCCAAAATGTAATGTAACCGAAAGTTAAGGGTGAGCTGTAATATCTCTTGGTACAAAAGAACCGCGATGCCGCTAATAAAGCACTTGATATTTTATTGGCAAGGTTTTCAGTGTATCTTTGCAGCGATGAAGAAGTTAGAAAAGAACGAGAATAACGGCTAAATCCTATGCTTTCTATTATCACACTTGGCATAAATAAAAATGATGAAATTCAATTGAATCGGCTTTTGCGCGACACTGATGTTATGAAAGCAAGGAGCAAAGAAGTGTTTTTGGAGAAAAAACATTTTTAAGGGTATTGAGGCTACTCAGCCTACTAAAAAAGCTGAAACTGGATAAGGGAATTTGATTTGCTAATTCTTGATGGTAAACTTCATCCAATTTAAGAATGGAGAACAGATTTACAAAATATTAGAGTGGAAAGGTAGACTAATGATCATTACACACTAAATTCGGTAACATCTTCGGTAAGTTCGAAGATGACATAACACTTAAGCAAAATAGATTCAGGTCTTTACTGACCTGAAGAGTGGAACTGATTTAAGGTGCTTTATTTTTCTAACTATAAAGCCCTCTCATTATTATGATATTTGATACTTTACCACCAAAACTCAATTCATCGGGCAATGAATTAAGTTTTGCGCGACGAAGATTTTCATAATAAGCTAGGAGCAAACTAACTAGTATATAAGTAAAATTAACTAACGTAGGAAACTACATTTTTATATTAGAAATTAAAAGAAGAACTTCCTAATTAATGACAATTATATTAAGTCTTAATGGTTAAATTAATATTTCTAATAACTCGGCTATTTTATAATTTTCATTATAAAATTATCTAATTTTTATTATTGTAATAAATCTCTTTTAAGTAGAGAAAAGATGACTATAGGAACGTAAAGTTCTGTTAATTTTCAGAATAGCTTATTATTATAAGTATTTTGAATAATCATTTTTTCTAAGGTTCAGTTTTATTCGCAGAACGTGAGCTATCTAAAATTAATTGCTGTAGCTAGAATAACATTACGAGAAATTTTACACCGTCTTGCTAGAGACGGTTAGTTAACTACTAAGCATGTAAAACTTAATAAAGTAAAACAATTTTTTAGAAACTTAAGGACTTAACGTTTTATAAACGCTGCCTCTGTTAGATCGCAGCGGTACGCATTAAAAACTGATTGAAGATTTCTTATCTGTTAAAACCAATATTTAAGCTATTTTATTCGAACTGCCTTTCATAAGGATAAACTAAATTATTAGAAATAATATCAATAAAAGCAAATATAGAAGATCGCTCTCTAGCATTTTTTACAGTTAAATACAATATTTCATGGACTAGCATTTATTTCTGGTAATTCTGTTACGGTTTAATTGTAAATGGTTTAAAAGAATTGTATTCCGAGTTAATTGTTATTCCTTTTCTGATCTTAAAACACGTCAACTTGCTTATAAGTTTACCATGATTTAGCCAAAATATGTGAATAAAAAAACAATGATCTACTGCTAGATCCTATTCGTCATTATAGCAAAGATAGTGGTAATATTTATCGTAAGATAAATGATGAGTTATCCTTGTTCTGATGTATTGAATTTCGGAGATGGGTGCCATATATCCTGCCTGATTGATTTCATGAATGATGTCAACAAGACAGAGATTATATAACATAAAAAGTTTATGCTACAGGTATCTACAAAACTAGACATTATCTATATCTCTTGCATGAACTGATTTGTAATGATGCTAAGTTAGCTAATAGCACCGCTATTAAACTGAAGCTCAAAACCATGTTGCGATAAACATGTAAACACTGCTTTCTCGATGAGCGGTAAGTTATTGCCGTAATAGTTTTTGCTACAGCGAACCATACAAATATGAGTACTTTAGATATTGAAACTAAAGTGTCTAAGATCAGGGAATCACAGCGCAATGAAATATGCTTCAACAACTCTTTGCTGCTTCCTTATCTGAAATATGTAAAAAGCAGCGAAGAATTCTACTATACCTGTTCTATGGATATTCCCTACCCGTGATTTTTATTAAGCTCTTAGCGATTTTTTATAAAAAATATACTTTCTATAAAGTAGTATCAGCAAACTGAAACAAAAATAGCTTAAGAGCATAGGTACTTGTGCATGGTTAAGAAATTAAATCTCTTTTTAAAAGAAAACAAAAAGCCATCTATTTCTGCTAAAAGCAGATAGAATTGGTTTATTGTGAGTCTATTGTAAGTTAAGATTTTATCGAAGTGTCTATTCTTTGAACTAATGCTCTAATTTTAGAGACATTAACTCTAGATTTGGCGGTTAATAACCATTGTTTTTAATTTTATGCATTCTTTTTTTACAATAATTTTGTTTCCTGCTTTTAAAGCTGGGTGTCGATAAAAGTAACCTGTCGCTATGCAGAATGCATTTGTACAGATCTGTATGTAGGAATTCTTTCATCAGAACAGCCAATCCTAATTTTCCAGTTTTTTACTAACCGTTATCTCAACATCGCCTTATACGACATTGGTAATAGTCTGCCTCGTTGAGGATTTGACAAGAAACCAAGTAATGCACCATCTTAAAATATCTAGCCAAAATATAACTCTATATCAGTCGATCATCCCTTTCTGCATCATAGGAGATATCTGCTTCTGAGGTGCTGTTAAATCGAGCATTTATAATTATATATAATTACTTTTATTCACGGCAAAGCTGCAGTTTTGATGCGAATACCTTGAAGTGTTTAAGGTTAAAGTCCGAGGTATTTAACAGTATGTTACGTTACTTTTATTTTATGGAAGTTGTTTTTTCATTAACGTCCGTACTGCGGCTTTAGGTGATGCTGTCATTGCTTCTTTGTGAATATATCCCCCAAAATAAGAAAAAATTACTGGGATTATCAAGTTATCGCTGTGACGCAGTAATTGGATGAGAGGATATTCGCTAGATCCATTCAATCGTTTTGTTTAAAGAACAGTTCAACGCCATACAAGGATATTTAATATCCAACCACCCTAAAGTAACTGATAGATGAAGATGCTGCTATTGATTGAGTTGTCGACCATAAGCGTACAAGGCACAGAAGATACCAATTTCGATATCCTGTTTTACGTGTTCACTGCAAGATAGTACTGGGGTAAGGGCCCCAAGTTCGAAACAGAGATTTTAGTAGTGTCTACTTATTATTAATAACAGATCAAATAAGATGAGGAGTAGTAAAAGTAATATATTAATATTTGCAGTCTGATAAAATATGAACCTGATATGCTAACTATCATCGATAGTTTTTACGCAACATAAACTGTAGGCTTTTATAAACTCTACAACTTTAGCAGAAAAACGACGGTTGGAAAACTTCAGGAGAAGTATAGCGGTAGCGTCCAGATAACACCAATGACAGAAATGGTCTACAGATAAGCATTCACTAGACAATAGCGACTGATATATCAGTTAACACTTTTACTATGTTTTAAGAAAGTTATTTCAACCTAATTAATGGTAAAAAGCAGTTTATTTGGAAAAGGGATTATATGCATATACATCTAGATATATTACCAGAGAAAATAGAAATCGTCATCCTATAAAAATTGATCAGATCTATAGGCCCACTTATTTTTATGTTTATCCATGGAGCGAAGAAGACAGAGATTATCATCCTAGTTCCATATTAAGATGATAAATTCGTCAACAAACGTATTGTCAGTTATTTTCTCCTTAATGCAGTTTTATCCAGCGTCATCAACTTAGGCTTGAGCATTTTAAAACCACAGATAATCGTGATTAAAAATAAATAATACTGATTAATAAGAAAAAATTAGGGATCGAGAATTAGACACATGCTATGATCTTAATTTAGAGTATGTAATAAAAAATTTAGTCAGTCTGTCATAATTAATTTTGAGTAGGAAATCATAAAGGGCTCAGGATGATAAATAAATGATTTAACAAGTCGTATCTTATCTTCCTGATTTATTTACCTAGTTCACCTGGTTTGCGCTTTCTAGAAGATTTATTCTTAGCATCTGGATAAATTCCTAAAAATTCATATACTGCAGAGTATAAAATAGTACTTATATCATGAATATTCTTAAAACATCGTAACTTCTCTTATCACACCTTGTAGTGTATGCTGTATTCGTTTTGGAATCCATATAACAAAAATATTCCCAGCACGCAGCACTCAACACTGTTGAGTACACAAATAAATAATGTGTTAATTTCTTCACTTCCAAAAAACATGCAATAAAAATTGAGGTTAGCTGCAAGATTCTCTGACTACCAGAGAATCGCGATGCCGCTAATAAAATCCCTTGATGTTTTATTGCTACGGTTTTCAGCATAAGCATCTCTACAGCGATGAAGAAGTTAGAGAAAAAATGAGAATAACAGCTGCATCCTAAGCTTCCTCTTAGCGAACTGTGGCGTCAATAAGAACGACGAATTCGGATTGAATCAGATTTCATAATAAAAACTATGAAGATGAGGTGCGAAGCAGTATAGTTCGAAGATAACCATTTTAATGGTATTAAAGGTACTGCACCTGAGTCTGTTCAGAAAATCTAAACCAGCTAATAAAATTTTAGCCTGCTGACTCTGGTGGTGAATAACATCCAATTTAACGATTGAGAAGAGATTCATGAAGTATCAGAGTGAAGCGTAGCCTATGATCGCCATAAACCAAATTTACTAATAACTAACACTATTTGCTATTGCCTTAATTTAAAAAATAATTTTTGTAATATTTTTAATATTATTAAAAATATTACAAAAACGGACTAAAAAAATAGCAAATACGTTCAATAACACGGTTCCACAATGGACGTTTATTCCAATTTTTCTGCATCAGAGGCGTAGAGCGAGCAATGTAATCATATTGAACTAATATTAAATCGCTACCAAAACTTTTATCATCAATAACAACAGTAATTTCAAAATTGAGCCAAAGGCTTCTCATATCTAGATTGACAGAACCAATTAAGCTTAATTCACCATCAACAGATAAGCTTTTAGTGTGTAAAAGCCCATCATTGAACTGATAGATCTTAACACCAGCTTCTAATAATTCAGAGTAAAATGCTCGGCTTGCCCAACGAACTAAAAAAGAATTATTCCGATTAGGAATAACCATTAACACTTCAACGCCTCGCATCGCTACAGTGCAAATAGCATGGATTAGATCATCGCTTGGAACAAAATATGGCGTGGTAAGGATTAGCTGTTTACGAGCAGAAAAAATCGCAGTCATTAAAGATTGCTGGATTAATTCTTCTGGAAAACCTGGCCCTGAAGCTATAAGCTGAGTTGTATGTCCACTAGCTTGTTCAAATGACATAATGTTAATATCGGGGGGGGGAGGAAGAATACGTTGACCTGTTTCCATTTCCCAATCAAAGGCGTAGACAATACCAAGTGTTGTTGAGACTGGTCCTTTCATCCGAACGACAATATCTATCCATTGTCCCATATCATTTTTTTGCTTAAAAAAGCGAGGATCAACCATATTCATACTACCAACATATGAAATATTATTATCAATAATAATCATTTTTCGATGTTGGCGGAGATCCATTCTCCGCAGAAAAAAACGAAACAAATTTACTTTTAGTGATTCTATTAATTCTATTCCAGCTTCACGCATTTTTTTTGGTTGATGGCTATGAAAAAAAGACCAGCTACCTGCCGAATCAATCATTATTCGACATTTTATGCCACGTTTTGCTGCATTAATTAAAGCTTCCGTTACTTCATCAACTAATCCTCCATCTTGCCAAAGATAAAATACCATTTCGATATTGTAAAAAGCTAAATTAATATCGTCTATAATGGTATTTAAAGCATCTTTATAATTAATTAAAAGTTGAATTTTATTACCTTTGACACCACCAATTCCTTGTCTTTTTTTGCAGAGTTTAAATAAAGGATCTGCTACACGACTATTTTTTTTGCAAAAAATATGTTTAGATTGTTTTAGTTTTTTAAGCCAGCTTTCAACTGAAGGCCGCATATTCTTTGCTTTAATTACTCGCCGCTTGCCAAGGTGTAATTCACCAAAAGCCAAATAAGCAATAACCCCAACCAGTGGAATAATGTAAATAATTAATAGCCAGGTTAGGGTAGAAGTCACTGGACGTCTTTTTAATAAAATGCGTATAGTAACCGTGGCAATCATTAGCCAGTAAAAAAAAAGCACAGCCCAGTTTAATAAAATATAGACGGTTGCCATAGGCTAAGATGTTCCTATCTTAGAGTCGATTCGATATTATCGATTATCTGGATATTCACTATAGCAAAATAAAATTTGTTATAAACATGAAAAGTATGATTTTTATCTTAAATAAAAGTAATTTCTATGTTTAATGAATATTAAATTATTTTTATATTTTTACTATATTTATGAACAGTAATTCAACAGATTAAATAATCTGTTAGTATTTTATACCATAAAATACTAAGCCTAATTACTTTAAATGAATAAAAATATTAATAATTAGTTAATTTTATGACTTGTTATGTTGATATTTTTAATTAAAAATTTGATCAAAGTCTAATTTTATTAACAGTAAAATACTTTTTTAATTTAAACAGATTCTTCTTATTGAAGATAACTTCTATTTTTATTTAAAATTACAACTTTGCTTATTTGCTTATTTGCTTATTTGCTTATCTTAAAAAAGAACTTTTTATACATAAGTATATGATCCGTTTTTGGCATTATTTATTTTCTTATTATTATTTCTTTATGTTCGTTAGCGATGTCTTAGTTTTTATTACAGCCTATATCATCTGCTTTTTAGCTGAATCTATATCAGTAGTCATAGTATCCATTAACACCTAGTAGTGTTAAGTAAACTAATGAACATTAACAAGCTAGAACGGAAATCGTACCTAAAATAGAGTCTGATGTTGAACTAAAAATGACATTATCTGTAAAAATAAGATGATGCAAAGAAAGTTAAATGTTAAAAACAATCTAAATCTAAGCAGTTAGTAGATGAAGTTATGCTTGTTTCTGGTGTACGGGTTTTGGAGATTGAGCGTCTCATCCCTACTGATTGATTTCGTTAATGACGTCAACAACAAAGAAATGATATATCATAAAAAGGATAATCTACAGATATCCATGATATCAAATATATTACCATAATTCATTACATTAACTTATCAGTAATAGTGGCAGGAAGCTGATAGAACCTCTGTTAAAACTGACTTCAAAGATATATTGCGACAAGCATGTAAACACTGCCTTTTCGAGGGGCGGCAAACTGTTGCCCATAATGATTATTTGCTACAGAAAACTATACAGATAGGTATTGACGATGTTGAGATTAAAGTGACTAAGGTTAATGAGATTGCAGTGATAATAATGGAATATATTTCAACAGCTTATTACTATCACCTTATCTAAAACATAAAAAAGCGGCAAAAAGTGATAATAATGACGCACCTACAAGCCATATCCGCCGGTAATTTTCACGAAGCCATAATGCCGCTTCTCGGTGAAAAACATGTAGTCTTCTCTACTAGTGCAACCAGAAGACTGAAATAGCAATAGGTTAAAGAGTACAGGCAAATGGTACTCGTATAATTTAAACAATACGCCTATATTTATTTCTTGGCTGAAAGCATATGTTGTTCTATTAGACAACATAATTACCTTTATCTATTAATTATTGTTGTTGAGAGACGCTGCGCATGGATCCAAGGAGATACTTTGTAATCAAAAATGCTTATCGAGAGTCAGAAGCGCGCTGGCTAAACTTCTCAATAATTTGTAAACGCGTGGAGCTTAATCGTATCTCATAGGCTTTCTACTGGAAAATGGTGCTTGGTTTTTTAGAATGTAATAGCAAAAATATTCCCGGACATATAGCACCAACACCATCTTGGGTACATAAAATAGCTAATGCACTGATTTCATTCTCCAAAGCCATGCGGCAGCGAAAGTTAAAACTTGAGCTACAGGAGATTTTGCTAGCAGATATCCGTGATGCCACTAATAAAACTATTAATATTTTGTTGGTAATGGTTTTAGCAAAGTATATTCTGCATCGATGAATATTCTGTAGAATAATCAAGAAAAATGACTGGAATTCTATACCTTTCCGTCATTGCATTAAAGTCAGTAATGGCGACGAATTTTATTGAATCTGGTTTTGTAATAGTGAGGACACGAAGCTAAGACACGAGAAGTGATATAGCTCAAGAAAACAACCCTTTTAATGGTATTTCAGGCATTTCTGTCTTTTCATAAAACTGGAAACCGGCTAATTGGATATGACCTTTTGACCATAGTGGTAAACAAAATTCAATTTAAGGATGGAGAGCAAATTTATGAAGCGTTAGAGTATAACTTGACCAAGTTATAGTAGAGTTGCTAGTAACTTTACTGTATATCATATTCCGGAGTATAGTATGCATTTTAAATAATTCAGGTTTAACTTTAACTAGTCTTTCATAGGCTCCAATGGACTTTTACTATCCAATACTTATTGTAGCAATTTTTAATTGTACGGCCAAATATATTGATGCAAAGTAATCTCAAGCTTTTTATCAGAATTAAAATGAGGCTTTGCAGCCCATACTTTTATGCACATATTAAGTCGCCTGATCATATTATTCGTTTAAAAATTCAGCAGTGATAAATCGGTATTCTATATTGAGCTCTTTGTACATAAACGAAATGTTCGAATTCATATTTTCAGTAGTTGAACATTTTGCAAACCAAAAGGCAGTCTGTAAACTCTTTACCATTGAGTAAGTACTACCGAAGTATTTCCATAGGAAATACTTAGTTAAGATCAGGCAAGAAACCCTTGAGCATTAAACGTAGTCTTTTCCTTGTAAAGAAAGATAAAAACCTATCAAAGAGTGCGATCTATATCTACAAAAAGATAAGATCATTAAGTGTTTCTTTAGTATTTGCGAAAGATATTTCGCATCTTCGTATAGATACGAAGATTATAGCTTTTAAATGCTTTACATGCTTCAGCTTTAGTGCTTTTTCTGCCTTATTTCACGCAAATTCTTTACTTAACCTGCGTAAGTAACGATTAAGGAAGATCAAGATACTTATTGTATTCAGGAATTTGCGTACGCTGGGAGCTTGGCTACTAGCAGATCGTCAAAAAGGAGAAATATTTTTCAGAAAAACGACTACGATTTCTTAAAATAACGACAGAAGCCTCGGTTTTCAATCAATAAGGAACATGAGTTTGTGATGATCGATATTATCTTATTTTCACACCTTACTAATAGTAAGTTATGGCATGCCATAACGCTTAATTAAAATAAACGCAAACTTTTGCTGACCTGAAAAGGTAGGACTAATTTTAAGTGCTCTAGTTTCCTAACGATAGAGCTTTATGATCATAATATTTTTCCTCAATTATATCCCTTAGTAGCTGTTATCTTGCTATGAACATGATTGTGCGACAAGAATCTATATAATGATCTGTAACTAAATATCTATCTAAGCAAAATATTGCTATTAATTATATACTTAATATTACTTTTATGAGCATTTATTTATAAAGCAGTATTTGGAAATGAATAGATTTCCTATGTTGAGAAGGTTATTGCTTTACTCGCAGAGTAATTTGTATCCACATCTGTATTTCAATTGTTATAGTTTTAAATAATCATCTTCAGGATAGATGATTCAATAAATAAAATAAACCCCCCATATCATGGGGAGGCTACTACTCAGTCAGCCTTTTAATCAACTGATATAACTGTTTACATTTCGAATGTATATTTCCTTAGAAATAACTTTATGATTATTTAACATTATTAGGCTATGGTGACTAATTTCATGCTCTATAAAAAAATTTCATACTACTTAGCTTCATCTGAAATAAGGATGAACTCGTTATCGATAATCAGCTCAAGAAAGCAGCTAATAGACTCTGCATTAAACTCTTTAAGAATCTCATTGATTACATAACCATTGTCGATCTTCGACGATTATAAGATCGCAATTCATTCTCTCTTTTTATCTTATCCTCCCTTGCATTTTTACCTGTTATATGTAGAATATAACGCTTCCCTTTAAATCCTTTAAAGGGAAGCGTTTCGTTGACTTCAACAATACCACTTAGTGTATTTATACTAACTATCGACCATTGAAGGAAGAAAGGCAAAGACGGTATTTAAACACTAGTTAAAATTAACGCCTATTTGTTTCACTGACTCTTTTAAAATCAAGATCTTCAATATATATCGAAGATAACTAAAGTAGTTATGTTTGTAATGTAGTTTCGCCAGAAGATTTTTCACTAAGAAAAGTTATTAGTAAATCTAGTGTTATGACGGTCAGACTACTGCTCCAGTATAATGCTTCTTAAATCTGTTCTCCACCCTTAAATTTAATGTTGTTTATTAGTTGAGTAAAAATCAGATTAAAACCCCCTTTAGACGCGTCTCTAGCTTTTCTGAGTAAACAAGATCGGCTTCAGTACCATTGAAATAATTGTTTTTAAAGCACAGTGCTTCGCACGTTAGCTGCATAGCCTCATTCTCGCAAAAGCCGATTTAATCAAAATAGTTATTCTTATTGGACGCCAACAGTACGTTGACTAGAAATCGTAGAATACCAACAACTTTCTTTATCTTTCTCCAGATTCTTCATCGCTGCACAGGAGATACTTAACTGAAAAACTTACTAAGAAAGGATCAAATGGTTTATTAGCGGCATCACAGATCCCTTATTAGCTAAAGTTCCAGTAGCTCAGATTCTTAAACTTTCAGTTTAATGCCTTTAGGAGTATTTAGCACCAATGATATTTTATGTACTCAACAGCGTTAGTACTGTATATCCTAAAATATCTTTGCCGTTGCATTTCAAAACTAAAGGGATCTCTTGCTTAGGAAGCTAAGAGATGAAGTTAAGTCCCTGCGCTTGAAGGCCATCAATAAATTCGGCACAGTTTGCTTCTGACTTTTAATAAGAATTTTCGATCGCAGCTAGCTCTTTACGTCCATGTAGCGCCGTCGATAATAAGCAGCAGGTTAAAGGCCATCAGTTTGCCTGACAGGCCATAGTATATAAAATCAGATTAGAAGCAAACGTAACGCATATCGCTTAAATTTCACAGCTGTGAATGCCTATATTCTTCAAGTCATTGCTGTTTTAGTCTGCGGATGGTGATTTTCTGCCGGAAGATCATGTACTTTTTACCGAAAAATTCTCCAAGGATTATAAAAATCAACGGTGTGTAATGCCTCGCATATACAGGCTATGGTAGTAACTCTTCAATATTTTACACACTTTAAACAAGGCGGTAATAATGAGCTGTTGCAGTATATTCTGTTGTTACTGTGAGCCACTAAACCTTCGGTACTTTAATTTTAATATCCCAATAGCAGTTTATATGGTTCGTTAAGGCAAATAACCATTACAGACTACAGCATAATCTATCAACAAATCAGCATTTTTTAGGATCTTGTTACAGGATGCTTTTAAGCTCCGCCTCAACAGCGGTGCTATCAGAATTGCCTGATATTATTACTAATAAGTTCATACAAGAGATTACAAGTAATATCTGGTTTCGTGCTTACCTGTAAGGTAAGCTTTTCATGTATATGATCTCTCTATTGTTGAAATCATTCAGGAGATCAATTAGCAGGATATGCTAATATCTCCGAAAACACCATACGCTAGAATAAGTATAACTCAATTTTATTTAACATTTTAGAAGATATTTTATATCTACCTATAGATAAGCAAACTTGTAGCCTTAAACGCTTTATGTTTTAACTTTGCTGCTTCCTGCTTCATTTCAGTAAAATTTCTACTCCGTCCTACGTAAATAACTATCTAGACCAGATAGAGAAAACGTTTTTATAGGAAAACTGCTACTGCTCTGCTCTCTTGAGCAGGCAATAGCATCATCGGAAAACAATAGAAAATATGACTATGATATCAATATCATTTCGTTTTTGCCTTTTAGTAACGGTAAGTTCGGATATGCTATAACCTTTTGCCAAACTAGACATAGTCTGTTTTATTATCTGAAGAGCAGCTCTGATTTTAGGTATTGTAGTTGTTTGACGATATAGCCTAATCATTAAGATATTTTTCTATTAACTATATCTATTAGTAACTCTCTTTCCATGAACATAGGTGGCACAATAATCTATATTATGATTTTGGATCAAACACTTAGCATAATACTAAACGACAACTATTATACCTATAGCGCTAAATTTAATCTAAACATCTATCTTGTTTTAGATAAGGGAGATCTTTTGTTTTTTAAGTAGAATGAATTAAGTATAAATAGGGTTCTTAATTAGACTAATAGAAATATTTACTTAAAAATGTAATCCTATTAAAAAGGAGGAGTGTAATGGTGCTATTACCCCCTGTTATCACAGTTGATGGTCCAAGTGGCGCAGGTAAAGGTACATTATGTCAAGCATTAGCAAATAAACTAGGTTGGCAGTTACTTGATTCTGGTGCTATTTACCGTATTTTGGCTTTAGCAGCATTACATCATGATATTGATATCAAGTCTGAAGAAGAATTAATTCCATTAGCAGGTAATCTTGATGTTCGTTTTGAACCAAGAGAAAAAGAATTAGTTGTTATTCTTGAGGGGGAGGATGTTAGTAATAAAATTCGTAGCGAAGTTGTTGGTAACACGGCATCTCTTAGCGCAACTTTTCCTCGCGTTAGAGAAGCATTATTGCGTCGTCAAAGAGCATTTCTCACTAAACCGGGTTTGATTGCTGATGGCCGTGACATGGGAACGGTAGTTTTTCCAAATGCACCGGTAAAGATTTTTCTTGATGCTACACCTGAAGAGCGCGCTCGTAGACGAATGCAACAGTTGCAGGAAAAGGGTTTTAATGTTAAAATAAAGGCTCTTTTAATTGATATTAAAGAGCGTGATTATCGTGATCGTAACAGGTTAATTGCACCATTAGTACCTGCAAAAGATGCGTTAATCCTAGATTCTACAAAATTATCTATTCAAGGGGTCATTGACCAGGCACTTGCTTATGTGAAAAAAAATAAATATTATCTCTATTCAATGTCCAGAACAGACATATAATATGTTAATTCAGAAATTTAATGTAACTGACTTACTGTTCAGTTAAGTAAAGCTTTGTAACAAGGAGTGTTGCGATATATGTAAAATAACCCCCCATTTAGCATGGATGTTAAATGCTAGTTAAAATTTTGAAGATATTACTATGACAGAATCTTTTGCTCAACTCTTTGAAGAATCTTTACAGAGTATCGAAACCCGGCCAGGAGCTATTGTTCGTGGTATTGTTGTTGCTATCGACAAAGATGTCGTGTTAGTTGACGCCGGTCTAAAATCAGAATCAGCGATCCCAATAGAACAATTTAAAAATATGCAAGGTGATGAGCTAGAAATTCAGGTTGGTGATGAAATCGATGTTGCTTTAGATGCGTTAGAAGATGGTTTTGGTGAAACTATTCTGTCTCGCGAAAAAGCAAAACGTCATGAAGCTTGGTTGATGCTAGAGAAGGCCTATGAAAGTACCGAAACAGTTATTGGTATTATTAATGGAAAAGTGAAAGGTGGTTTTACTGTAGAATTAAAAGGTATTCGTGCATTTTTACCCGGTTCATTAGTTGATGTTCGCCCAGTTCGTGATACAACTCACCTGGAAGGTAAAGAGCTTGAGTTTAAAGTTATCAAGCTGGATCAGAAACGTAATAATGTTGTTATTTCTCGTCGTGCTGTTATTGAGTTTGAAAGTAGTGCAGAACGTAATCAGTTAATTGAAAATTTGCAGGAAGGCATGCAAATTAAGGGTATTGTTAAAAACTTAACTGATTATGGCGCATTCATTGATCTTGGCGGTATTGATGGTTTGTTACACATTACTGACATGGCTTGGAAACGTGTTAAACATCCAAGTGAAATTGTTAATGTTGGTGATGAAATCAATGTTAAAATATTGAAGTTTGATCGTGATCGCACACGCGTTTCTTTAGGCTTAAAACAGCTTGGAGAAGATCCATGGGTAGCTATTGCTAAACGTTATCCAGAAGGCATTAAGCTGACAGGGCGAGTTACTAATCTTACTGATTATGGTTGCTTTGTTGAAATTGAGGAAGGTGTTGAAGGTTTAGTACATGTTTCTGAAATGGATTGGACTAATAAAAATATTCATCCATCTAAAGTTGTTAATGTAGGTGATGTTGTTGAAGTTATGGTTTTAGATATTGACGAAGAGCGTCGTCGTATCTCATTAGGTTTAAAACACTGTAAAGCAAATCCATGGCAACAATTTGCAGAAACACATAATAAGAATGATCGAGTAGAAGGTAAAATAAAATCTATTACTGATTTTGGTATCTTCATCGGTTTAGATGGTAGTATTGATGGCTTAGTTCATCTATCTGATATTTCTTGGAATCTTGCTGGTGAAGAGGCTGTTCGTGAATACAAAAAAGGCGATGAAATTGCTGCTGTTGTATTGCAAGTTGATGCTGAACGTGAACGTATTTCTTTGGGTATTAAGCAATTAACGGAAGACCCATTTAATAACTTCCTTTCTTCTAATAAGAAAGGTGTTATCCTTACCGGTAAAGTAATATCTCTTGATGCGAAAGGAGCAACGATTGAATTAGCTGCCGGTGTTGAAGGTCACTTACGTACATCGGAAGCTTCACGTGATCGAATAGAATATAATACTAAAATAGTAAATGTCGGCGATATAGTTGAAGCTAAATATACTGGTATTGATCGAAAAAACCGTATAATTACGTTGTCTATTCGTACAAAAGAAGAAAATGAAGCAGATGAAAAAGATATTATTGCTGCTATAAACAAACAGGAAGATACCAATTGTACGAATAATGTTATGGCTGAAGCGTTCAAAACAGCGAAGGGCGAATAATTAAGTATTCCATATGACAACATTTTGGTCCCCTGTAATGCTAGTGTTTAGGGAGGTGCTATGACCAGGTCTGAATTAATTGAAAAACTTATTAACCAATCAGCTCATATACCAGCAAAACTTATTGAAGAAGCTGTGAAAGAAATGCTTGATCATATGGCAATAACCCTTTCTAATGGAGAGCGTATTGAAATTCGCGGATTCGGTAGTTTTTCTCTTCATTATCATTCACCGCATACGGGCCGTAATCCGAAAACGGGCGATAAAGTTAATTTGAAAGGAAAATATGTTCCTCACTTCAAGCCTGGTAAAGAATTACGTGATCGCGTTAATATTTATGCATAAATTTTATTCATTAATGCTATTAAAATAGCATTTTAATTAAAATTAAAATAATGATTTTGCAACCTATCTTTAATAGCGCCTATTAAATCGTTCAACCATACCATTTGTTTGAGAGAGGATATATAGTCAAGCTAAATCAACGTTCATTATTAAAAATTGTCTCTCTATTTAAGAGAGACCAAAGCCATCTATTTTTGATTTTAGTAAAAATAATCGATCTTACTATGGTCTATTGTAACTTACAATTTCATCAAAGCGTCTCTTCTTTGATCTAATACGCTAATTTAACAATATTAATCCTAGGTTTAAATTAATAACTTTTGTTTTTCTATTTTTATGCATTTCTTGACAACAATTTCGTTATCTTCTTGATAAGCTGATCGACGGTAAAGTAGTATATTGCTATACAGAATCCATATACATGGATCTGCGCGATAGAAATTCCTTTAATCAGAACGGAAAAATCTAGGTTTTTGTGAACTGTGTTATCTTCAGCGTCTTATACAATTTTGGTAATAGTATACCTCATTTACGATTCAATAAGAAATTAAGTAACACAGCAGCTTAAATTTCTTTATCGGAATCTGACTAATCTGCAATTCGATTATCTATTTTTAATTAGTGGCTGCTCTCGATATTGTTATGTACAGTGCTAATAGTGATGATCCGTAACTTCTCTCCAGCAAAGTAATGCCGAAGCTTTAACGTAAATACCGTAAGCCTGTTAAGGCATAGCGCTAAATACCTTTAGCGCTATGCCCACACTCATTTTTCGCCTTTTTAGCGAAGTGTTACTTTACAGTAAATGCGTCCGTACTCTGCCTTCATGGTGTACGTTGCAAGTGCTTTTCCTAGCGCAGATATAGTTTAGATCATGAAGAGTATTGGGATTTATCAAGTCATAATTCTAACGTAGTACAAGGTACTTGATAGCCCTTCTCTAGATTTCTTCTGCTGCTATTTTTTTAAAGAACAACTCATTCCATAGAGCATGTTTAATATCTAGACTGCCATAAGTAACGGAGATATAAAGATACCGATGCTGATTGAGTTATTAATCATAAATGTACAAGGCAGAAAAGGTATCAATTTCGATACTCTGTTTATGTACCAACTGCAGCATAATACAAGCGGGTGTAGAAAGTGCGAAAAAACAGAGGTTTAAGTAGCGAGCAGTTATTATTAAATAGGCTAAAGAATTATGGGCGTAGTGAAATAATGTGTTACCAAAGAGGTCGAAGTTGGGTGAAATTTAAACCTGTTCCGCTAATCACTGCTGGGTAGCTTTGATTCCGTATGAATTGTAGGCTTTTAACTTATAGATTTAACAGAAAAATAATTGAGGAACATTCAGAAGTAGCACAGTATCAGTGCCGAATACTATAAGCACAAGCACTACAGGCAAGCATTAATTCGACAGATAGACGGATCCATGAGCTGATACTTTCATTGTGTTTTTCAAAAAATTTTTTCTAGTCAGCATCAATAGCAAAAAGCAAATTAGTTAAGAGGAGAGGGAGATATACATCTGAATAAATTACTCTCTAGATATATTTCTAGAAAAATAGAAATTATCATCTTATCTCTATTCGTAAGGTCTATCGATCTAGTTACCTTTATGTTTGCCAAAGAGGCAAAGGAGACACTGAGATTATCCATGTCCTCTATAGGTTAGGAATTCATCGGGAATCATAATTTCATTCATTGCTCCTCAATGCATTTATATTCAGCATTATCGGCTTAACACCCTAAGCATTCTAAAAAAATCTAGGATGACTCTAATTAGAGGAGGATAATACTTGCGTGTCAAGAAAGATTAAGAACTGGAGTCAGGCGCATTAGTGTATAGAGCCTCTTTTGAGGTATCATAAAATTTAGTCTATCTCTCATTATTAATTTAGGAAATGAGATCATAAAACACTTTGGGTAAACAAGTAGTTTTATACATGAAGTCATGTCTTGTCTTCCTTATTTAACTAAATTAATTTTTTAGGAAATTCATCCGAGTCATCTGGATGAATTCCTAAAATTCATATATCGCAGAGCAAAAATAGTACTTAGATCATGAATATGAAAAAAGGTAGGGTAGGTGTGCCGATCAGATCATAGTATGGTACGTTCATTCAGCAGTGAGAGTTAACGCAAATTCATTAAGTGACATTATTGAAGTTGACAAAACATTTTTCTTTAAATCCTTTAAAGAGGGAGGGGTTATATTCCACATAGGAAAGGTAGAAATGGGGGTAAATGAGATAAAAAGAAAGAACGAATCGCGGTCTTAATTTCCTGAGATTAATAGGGTAATGCGAGGAGTCAGATTCTTGAAAAGTCTAATCCAGAGTGTGTTAGCCGTTTTCTTAAGCTGATCATCGATAAGAGTCCATCTTTTGCTTGGATGGAGCTAAATAGTAGGAAGCTTTTGCTAAGAAGCATAAATTTAGTTATTATCGCCTAATAAAGTTAGGTAATCAAAGAGTGATTGCTAAGGAATTCTATTCAAAACATAAGTTATATCAATCAATTAAAAGATGCCTAAGTAGATTCTATAATGCAGTATTATTTTATTTATTAAATTATCTGCCTGAGAAAAGCTTGCTTGAAATAATAACAATGGAAATGCAAAAGTGGCTAAAAATTGCTTTGCGAGCAAAGCAAAAATCTTTGCTTACATAGATATGATTTTATAAATATTATTGAATAGTTAGTAAGAAAAATATCTTGGTTTTAATAATTAGCAAAAAGTAAACAGTTATACTTATTTCTGGTGTATGGAGTTTTTGAGATTCTGGTATATCCAGCTGATTGATTTGTGGATGATTTCAATAATACATAGATGATATGCTATGAAAGCTCTATCCTACTGGTATCTATAAAACCAGATATTACCTATGATATCTCCCTTTTATGAATTCATCCGTAATGGTATGCTAAATAACTGATAGCAGCGCTGTTAAAACTTACTTCGAAATCATACTGCGCAAGATAACATACTGAACGCCGTTTTCTCGATGGGCATTCTCATGGCCGTTGTCTATAACGGTTCTTTATCACAGTTAAATATATGAGTTATTAGCAAATCTTAGTGTATGGTGATCAGGCTACGTTCTACTCTGATGCTTCATAAATCTATTCTTCATCCTTAAATTGGGCGTTGTTTATTATCAGGGTCAAGGCTAAAATTCCCCTAACCGATTCTAAGTTTTTCTGAGTAGAACTGCATAATATTAAATAGCATTGAAAGGGTTGTTTTCGAGATCACAGCGCTTCATGCGTGATCTTTATAACCTTAATCTATCAAAAAAGTTGATTAACAAGATCGTTTATTCTAATTGATGCCACTGTGCTGACGGAAAGGAATAGGATTCTAGCTATTTCTCGATCTTTCCACAATTTCTTCATCGTTGCAGGATGATACTTCTCTGAAATCCTTGCCAAATAAAATACTAAGGAATTTATTAAGACATTACAGCTCTGTTGTTAACCAAGATCCTATAGCTCAAGCTTTAAGTTTTGATTGTGCACCTTTGGGGAGTGAAACCAGTAGATTAGCTATTTTGTGTAGCTAATAGCGTTAGTACCACATGTCTGTAACTATCTTTACCATTATAGTTTAAAACTAAGGGCATCGACTCTTTTAGCAATCCTAGAAGATAAAGTTAAGCTACGCGCTCACTAACTATTGAGAAGTTTAGCTTAATTTATTTCTAACTCTCGATAAGCATCTTCAAGCGCAACGGACCCGTATCTCCATACGAACTGACATTAATAATGATCAGCAGGTCAAGGTGATCATCGTCCATAATAAGACGACATATGTCATCGGCTAAGAAATAAACATAGTCTGTATTGCTTAAATTACATAGGCACTATTTCCTCTATTCTTCAAATCATTTCTGTTTCAGTTTGTTCTGATTGGAGTGTGTACCCATTTTAGCAGAAAGATTATGTGATTTTTACCGAGAAAACTTAGAGCTTCGTGAAAATCATCATTAGCTGTACCTCGTAGTACCAGCTATGATAGCAACTCTTCGCCGCTTTTGCACACTTCAGATAAGGCGGTAATAATGAGTTGTTGAAGCATATTCTTTTGCCGATAAGATCCGCTGATCTTAGTTACTTTAATCTTAATATTGCCAATACCAATCTGTATAGTTCGCTGTGATAAATAACCGTTAGTAACGATAGCATGGACACACCTGTTGATAAAGGCAGGATTGAGCATGTTGCGCAACATGGCTTAGAGTTTCGCCTCAAAAGCGATTCTATCAGCTACCTGTTATAATTACGGATGCGTTCATGCAAGAAATCGGAGGTAATATCTAATTTTAAGGATACCTGTAGGGTAGAATTTTTATGGCATATAATATCTCTGATATTAACATCATTCACGAAATTAATCAGAAGGGATACGCTAGAATCTCTGAAATCACATACACTAGAAATAAGTATAACTCTAGGCTGAATAAGCTCTATGATAAAAATATTAATCGTACTATTGATCTTATCAACTAGTGTTTTAATGAGAAAAGATTAATTTGCTAAGAAATTAACTTCTTGCAATTCGTCTATATGTAGTTTTGGTTATGTTGGTATAGGTTATTGATAGAAATCCCAATCTCCTCTATATAAAGGAGAGTTTAATGCAGAGTGTGTCAGCAATTTTCTTGATCTGATCATCACTCAGAAGTTTATCCATTTGCTAAAATGGAGCCTGAATAGTACGAAATAATTACTAGCAAGCATGAAATTAGTCACAATTACCTAATAAAGTTAGGTAATCAGCATGTTATTGTTAAGGAATTCCGTATTCAAAATGTAAATAGTTACATCATCCTATTAAAAGTGTATGCCTAAGTAGATTCCATGAGTGTAAGGTTGTTTTATTTACTGAATTATATAGTCTGGAAAAATTTGTCTGAAACTATAACAATTGAAATACAGACATACCTACCTCATTACTCTGTAATGATAGTAACAACCTTATGTCAACACATAAGCTAGTTTTTTACATAAATGACAGCTACACGCTATTTAGTTGTTATCTTATTCTCTCAAACATAAGATCAAATACTATGTGGCCTAACTGGAGACCACGCTTTTCAAATTTAGTTACCGGTCGCGTAACAAGCCGCTGAACATAATCACCTGCTACTGACAAATTTCGATAATCATTAATTTTATGCATTATATTTAATATATTCTCAGCATAAGGATGCCAGTCGGTTGCTATATGCAATATACCACCTAATTCTAATTTTTGTAAAACAAGCTTACCAAAGGAATGCTGCACAATTCGACGCTTATTATGTCTTACTTTATGCCAAGGATCAGGAAAAAAAAGTTGCACCATATTTAACGAACTATCTAACAACATTTTCTCTAATACTTCAATTGCATCATGACACATAACCCGTAAATTACTAAGCTTGACTTCTTTTGCTGCTGTTAAACAAGCACTAATGCATGATACATTGACTTCAATACCAAAAAAATTTTTAGATGGATTTTGTTTAGCCATGCTAACTAACGATGCCCCCATGCCAAATCCAATTTCTAGGATCACCGGCGCATTATTACCAAATAATATATTAAATGACAGAGGATGGCTGGTAAAATCTACCCCAATTTTAGGCCATAACATTTTTAGCACATTTTCCTGATGAGGAGTTAATCTCCTCTGACGGCGGACAAAACTACGAACACGACGTATTACTTTTCCCTCTTCATTAATTTCTGGAGTAATAATATTTTTAATCATAAGTATTAAGATTATTTTATCAGTTAACGCCATTCATAATATAGAAAATTATATTTTAATCAATTGAATATAAAATGCTAGGTAAAAAGAATTACTCTATTAACGAAATAAAAGCTTCATCAAAACTAATATCTAACTAAAGATTAAATATATTTTCTTGAGAAGAAAATAACTAATGATGATACCATCGCTAATATCAAAAGGTATTTTTATAATATTGTTAGGATTAAAGACTTTAATATGGATAAACTACAATTTTCTCATGCTGTACTTAACTGGTATCATCGTTATGGGCGAAAAACGCTCCCATGGCAACGAAAAAAATCCCATTATCACATCTGGTTATCTGAAGTCATGTTGCAACAAACACAGGTTGTTACCGTAATTCCTTATTTTGAAAAATTTATTAGTCATTTCCCTGACATCACTTCTTTAGCTAATGCCCAGCAAGATGAAATCTTGCACCTGTGGACTGGACTTGGTTACTATGCTAGAGCCCGTAATTTACATAAAGCAGCACAACAAATTGTTGCAAAATATAATGGCCGTTTCCCTAATAAATTTGATCAAGTGATCTCATTTCCAGGCATTGGACGCTCCACTGCCGGCGCTATTTTATCACTATCAGAAAATCAACATTTCCCGATCCTAGATGGTAACGTAAAACGCATACTTACTCGTTACTATGGAATTAAAGATTGGCCTGGTAAAAAAAAATTGAAAATAAACTGTGGGATATTAGTACTCTGTTAACCCCTGCAAATGATGTTCAATATTTTAATCAGGGGATAATGGATCTCGGTGCTATGATCTGTAGTCGTAGTAAACCTAAATGCAAATTCTGCCCGTTACAAAAAGGTTGTTATGCTTTTATAAATCATAGCTGGCAAAATTTTCCAGCTAAAAAACCTAAACAACTAATTTCAACTAAATGTAGCTGGTTTTTGATTCTACAATATGAAAATTCAATTTGGCTAAAAAAGCGCCCTCCTTCTGGAATTTGGGGAGGCTTATATATTTTTCCACAATTTGATACGATAGATGCATTAAATGAATGGCTTAATAATTCCGGTATTGTATATAATAAAATTGAACAATTAATTACATTTCGTCATACTTTTAGTCATTTTTATTTAGATGTTATACCTATTTATATCACTATTAATCAGTTTTCTGCTTTCGTAGAGGAAACGACAGGGATTTGGTATAACTTACAGCAAGATATAAAAATTGGCTTAGCTACACCAGTTAAAAACTTACTTAAACAATTTAAATATTAACTTTTCTATTTTGAGAATACACTTACTTAATGAGTAGAACTATTTTTTGAACTTTTTTAAAACGTAAAGGTGAAGGTTTAGATTTTCAGTTTTATCCTAATAAATAGGTAAACGAATTTTTAATTAAATATCTAAAGAATTCTGAAGACAATAAATGATAAAGTAAACCATGTTAATCAATGAAAAATCTTAGCACGATGAATTCTGAAGACCGAAAACTGTTAGAGAAAGAGATGAGAAAATCTTTTTTTAAAGAGAAAGAAGTTTATATTGAAGACTATAGTCTATCTAAAAAACAATTCTTACCTCATCAGAATCTTTTCATTCTGATAGTTTTTATGTAACAGACTATAAATGATACAAAAAGCTACTACTTCCTATCATCATGGTTCACTTTTAGTTGATTATTGCTTCAGCAATAAATAAATCATATTTTTATAAAAATATTAAAGATTGCAATGGGATTAAATATTTTAGCTTAGCGACTTACTTACAAAATCAAAAATATTTAAAAATTCAATAAGCTCTAATTATGATAAGCTAAAAAGTTATGTTAACTATACTGATCAATACCAAACCACCTATAGTCATAATAATTTTTAGAGTTATTAGTAAATCTACTGTATGACGGTCGTTACAGGCTACACGTTCTACTCTGATGCTTCATAAATCTGTTCTCCATCCTTAAATTGAACATTGCTTACTCCCCCAAAAACTAGAAGGTTAGCAAATTAAAAATCCATTTAGCTGGCTTTAGCTTTTTTAGAAAACAGGAAAAGCTTTAAATAACATTAAAGGATTATTTTTTGAACTACAGCGATTTGCGTGACGAACTCGTAAACTTATACTATCGAAAAAGCTGATTTAATTAAATTCGTCGTTATTATTAAAGCCTACTACGCTGACGAAAAAGCATGGAATGTCAGTCATTTTTCTTTATTTTTCTTCAACATCCTTATTGCTGGATGATACGCAAAAAACTTTGACAACAAAGCATTAAAGGTTTTGTTAGCAGCATCACGCTGCTCTCTGCTAACCTGAATTCCCGGCAAGAACTTAAGATTAATCTTCGGTTGCATGCCTTTGGAGAGTAAATTCAGCACATTAGATGTTTTATATATCACTAATCAAGATTAGTGCTGCGTGCCTGATAATATCTTTGCATTGCATGCCAAAAAGACTAAGCGCCATCTACGGTAGCAAGTATTGAGACACGGTTAAGCCGTGAATGATTTCAGACATTGATAATTTCGAATTAATTCGTTTCTGACTCTTGATAAGAATCTTTAACTGCAATAAGTTCCTTACGCCATTGGCGAAGTGACACCAATAATGATCAGCAGGCAAAGACGATCATCTTGCCTGACAGAACAATTTACCATTAAGATAAAAATAAACATAGCAGTATCACTTAAATCATGCAAGTATCATCTTGCCTGCGTTTTTAAGCTATTGCTGTTTCAGTCTGCTAATGGCATGAAAAGAGATCTTATTTTTGCCGAGAAGCAAAAAAATTTCGTAAAATCAGCAGTGGAGATGTGCTTTGCTTACTGGTAGGTCATATTAGTACAATCTTTCGTCATTTTTTTTGCACGCCTTAGATAAGGCAGCAGCAATGAGGTGTTGAAAGGGAATTCCATTACCACTTCTATCCTATTTTAACCTTAAGCAATTTTACTCAAGATCGCTAATACTAGTCTATATAGTTCGCTGTGACACATAATCATTATGGACAATGGCGTTGGGTAGACATCCGTCTACAAAAAACAACATTGAGCATCTTAGTGCAGCATGCCTTCAAGTTCAGCTTAAACAACGGTGCCTATAATCTATCTGGCACCATTATAGATGAGTTAGTGCAATGGATCACCATAGGTGATATCTGGTTTCTCGGATATTTGTAGGATATATTTTCATGGCATACAATCTTCTATTATTGAAATTATTCATGAAATTAATTATCAAGATACAACAATAGCATCTCCTTATTTCCATGCACCAGAAATAAATATAATTTGTCAAACTTAGGATTAATATATCTAAAATTAGATGTTAAATTAAATATTATACTACAAAAAAAATTTATACTTACAAATAGTCTCAAATAAACCGATTCTATCTTCTTTTAGCAAAAATAGACGACTCTTTATCTTCAATTAAAGAGCGATTCAATTTCTTAATCATTAAAATATTGATCATACAAATTATGTGATCTGCTAGGAAAAGGGATATAGCGAGCAACAAAATTTTTTAACTACCTATTAGAAAATAGATTACAGCAATGTTAGTTAGAGTTACGTATCATCCACTTCAATTACCGTCCAATTAATAGGAATTACTTAGATAAATGTATTCATAAATAAATATTTATTAAATATCCGTCAGGCCGTGCAAAATATGTCGTTAATTCTAGCAATTATACAAATAGAATCTAATTTTAATCCTTATGCGGTCAAGTTTCTTGAATACTTTAAGTTTAATATAAATTAAACCAAAGACAGCGTAGGTAGAGGCGTTTTTGTGCCCATAGCATCGAACATAACCATATCGAAATTATTTGTTTGATCCTGACAATAATATTGATCTAGAAAACGTCTATTTATCATTGCTACAAAACACTATTTAGGTAAAATCATAAATGGCTAACTTACATCGCTATGTGATAATTTACACCTATAATGGTGGAGTCGGTAGTATATTATGAGTATTCTATAACAATAAAAAGCTTAGCAGTACAAATTTTTAATTAAATACCACTAGGTAATGTTTAGGAAACATTAGTGACTAAATTTCAGCTACTCAATTACGTAATATCTAATTAAAGTAATAATGAGAAGAAATTATTGTTAATGACCTTTTTACTGAATTTTGTTAGTACCCCTGAATAAAGTGGAGCTTTTTTAATTCAGAAAAGGTTTCTAACAATTTTTGTTAACTACTGTTAAATTATTGAAAACAAGCATAAGAAAGATTATTACAATAATTTTAATTGACAAAATATTATAATCAGGTTTAATACACCCTGTTGCCTGGATAGCTCAGTCGGTAGAGCAGAGGATTGAAAATCCTCGTGTCGGTGGTTCGATTCCACCTCCTGGCACCATATTTTTAGCGCGATTATTAAAGTTGATAATTTCAATTATTTTAAACTTATCCTAGATTAAGTATTCATTTAGCAATCTAATCGCTTCCAGGAGTACCTAACATAAACTTATTCAACAAATATATAAATTTCTAGTTAAAGAAATAAGCGTTATCATAAGTTTTATGAAAATTTATTTGCATTGATAATTTTTGCTATATTTAGTAACCTTATGATAGCAAAGATTGTTAGTAGAAATTTTTATATTATAAAAAGAATTTTCATTAGAGTGATTGCCATAAAAACAAACAGTCATACAGCTCAAAAAGACTTTTACTTACTCCATCCCAACATAAAGCTGTATTTCATTAGTTAGCTCGGTGATAATCTATTTGATGATATTGATTCATGCATTGAAATAACTCATTCCACTTTATCCTACCAATATTGGTATAATGAATATGTTATCCGCTGGGAATATATTCATTATAGTTAGAGATATTGTTACAAAATCCGCGATTGTAGAAAAACATTTAATAATCTGACTAGAAGTCCTCTCTCTAGAGAGATTAGATTATAAAATAAATAATTTAGTTATTTGCAGTGTATGTTAAATAGTTTAACTTTGCAGGAGTTAACTAAATAAACAGACATTTATTTAAAAAAACAGCGTTTAGATGGCTGTTCACTGCCTCCTTACATCAGCAATGACAGACAACTTAAATGCACTAAATATGTTATTGAAGAAGTTATTAGTAAATCTACTGTATGACGTGTGACGGTCAAGTTACGTTCCACTCTAATACTTCATGAACCTATTCTGCATTCTTAAATTGGATATTGTTTAACAGAGCAGCAATCACAGAGTGTCAAACTATACCTTAGTCAATTTCAGCTTTTCTAAACAGATGGGAACAACTTAAATACTATTTGAAGGGTTGCTTTTCTTGAGTTACATGCTTTTCGTGTTAGCCTTTATAGCTTCATACTATCGCGTAACAGCCGATAGTCAAATTAGATTCGTCATTTTATTGACGCCAAGTGCGCTGACGGCTGTTATAAAATGTCAGCAGTTCTTCTTGCTCTTTCTGCAGCTTCTTTCATTGCTGCAGGATACGCTGAAAACCTTTCAAACAAAATATCAAGGAGTTATTAGCGGCATTACGGATCTCTGCTGGCAAAAAATCTCCAGCAGCTTACCATTATTTCAATTACATCCCTTTGTGCAATAAAACTACTGCATTAGCTATTTTAATGTAGCTAATGATGTTAGTGCTGCGTACTCGGGAATATCTTTGCCATTGCATTAGAAATACAATAGCACCCCCATTCCACCATAACAAACCTGAAAAATGTAGTTAAGTTCCGTGTTTACGAGCAATTAAGAAGTTCAGTACAGTTGCTTTTAACTCTCAATAATCCTTTTCGCGAGTAGCTAACTGATCCTTATGTCCATGCAATGATGCTAATAATTAGCAGTATACAAAGGCGATCAGCTAGGCTAACAGAAGAGCTTATGCTTTCAAGCTAAGAAATAAACGTGTCAGTATCGCTAAATCACACAGCTAACATTGCTAATGCTCTTCAAGGCATTGCTGTTTCAGTTTGCTTATGGAATTTGGTAATAGATATTATGTGCTTTTGCCGAGAAAACGACATCATGGCTTCGTGAAAATCAACGATGGATATGCCTGACAGGTATATAGCTATATGGTACCACAGTCCTTCGATGTTTTTATACGCTTAATATAAGCAGTAGTAACTAGCTGTTGTTAGCTTATTCTGTTGTTACTGTGATCTCTTGACCTTAGGTATTTTAATCTTAGCATCCTTAATATCAGTCTGCATGATTCGCTGCAACAAATAAGCGTTACGGTCTACGGATTAGATCCGTAGACAAGACAGAGATCAGAATCTTGTTGCAATTATAGCTTCAAGCTACGTCTCAATAGGACTGTTAGCAGTTTACTTGATACAATTACGAATGAATTCATACAAAAATCATAGATAATATCTGATTTTACAGATATCTATAGGGTAAATTTTTTTGAAATATCATCCCTCTATTGTTGAAATAATTTATTAAATCAATCAACAGAATACGCTATCCATCTTCGAAACTCTTCATATCAGAAATGAAGATAACTAAAACATTGCAGACTCATTTTTTATTTATATTGCGCAATCCAGTTTATAACTAAAATATAACCATATTAAAATTATCATTTTTATATAGATAACTCAATAAGTAGCTTAATCAGTTTCATTAAGTACAATTGGAATATAATAAAGATACTAATAAAAGATTATCACCTATTGATAGAAAATGATATTCTATATAAATAGTGTGTGCAAAGTATGCAAAATAATAGATTTAACTTTTAAGGAAAAACAATGACGACAATAGAAAAAATTGAACAACAGATAAAAGAAAATTCAATTCTTTTATACATGAAAGGTTCACCTAAATTTCCAAGTTGCGGTTTCTCTGCTCAGGCGGTTAAAGTCCTTTCTGCTTGTGGTGAACGTTTTGCTTATATAGATATTTTACAAAATTCTGATATTCGTAATGAATTACCTAAGTATGCAAATTGGCCAACATTTCCTCAGCTATGGGTTCATGGCGAGTTAATTGGAGGTTGTGATATCATTATTGATATGTATCAGAAAGGGGAATTGCAAAAATTAATCAGCACAATTACTGATAAATATCGCACTTCAAAACAACCTGTCGCTAAGTAGTTAAACATTTTTATACAAAGTAGTTAACTCCCTATTCCGGAAAGGGAATAGGTTTTAAACAATTTAAGTTTAACTGAGTTATTAGAAAATTTAATGTATGGCAATCAAAATATTATGCTCCACTCTGATGCTTCGTAAATCTGTTCTCCATCTTTAAATTGGATATTGTTTATTCCAGCATCAGTAGCTCAACTTCCTAATCCGATTCCAGCTATTCCGAGTAGAATACATCAATCCTTAGATACTATTAAATGGTTTATTTTTGAACTATACTTCTTCATGCATTGGATTCATAGTCTCACTGACGCAAAAGACGATTCAATCGAATTATCCTTATTGCTAATAGCTTACACACATTTCTTCCTCACGGGAAGTCTTAGGGTGCAGCAATTTTTCTTAATCTTTCTTTAGCTTTTTTATCGCTACAGAATACACTGAAAATGTTACCAATAAAATATCAAAAACCTTTATTAGCAACATTAGGCCTTTCTGGTAGTCAGATCTCCTACTCCGTAGCTCATCCTTAACTTTTGCTTGCATGCCTTAATAAGTATAGCAAGCAATGCCCATAGCCTTCCTGTTAGAAAGGCTATGGGCATTGCTCTAGAGATAGACGTAATACGTATCGCTTAAATCATGCAGATAGCGTTACCAATGCTCTTCAAATCATTACCATTTCAGTCTTCTAACGGTATTCAATAAAAAAGACCACGCGCTTCTTGGTAAGAAGCGCGCCCACAGTGATTCATGAAAATCACCGGTGAAGATCCATTACAGGTAGGCCATAGTAGAAACTCTTTAACATTTTTAAACACCTTAGATAAGGAAGTAAAAACAAGCTGTTAAAGCATATTCCGTTGCTGGTACGATTCACTAATCTTAGGCACTTTATTCTCACATGCCAACTCCATTCTATATTGAGTTCGCTATAGCAAATAACCGTTACGGATGACTGGTATGAACACCCGTCAACAAAACAGTATTTGGTACGTTATCGTACCATAGTTTCGAGCTCCGCCTCAACAACAGTGTTATCAGGTACCTTTGGTACCATTACAAATGAGCTCATGTAATGAATAAAGCTAATATCTAATTTTGCGGATACCTGTAAGAACAGATTTTTCATGACACATAATCTCTCTGTTATTGAAATTATCCATGAATTAATCAATAGGATATACCTAGCATCTCCGAAAACCATATAACACTAGAAATCAGAATAACTACACAGAAACTTATAATTATAAAATATATTCAAGATGTTGTTTAACCAATAATTAAGTCTTGCGGTTTTTTTTAAAACCCCGAGATTAAGTTGGTTTTTAATAACAAACTATAATTAATAGAAAACTTTAAGCAGTAAACTTTACATGCTAATCTAACTTCCTTCGAAGTTAGATATTGCTATCGATTTAGTTTATATTAGTGATACATTAATCAAATAATTTTATTTTTCAATAAACGCTTATAAATGCTTTTTTAAGCATTAGTGCTATTGATTTAAATATCAATTAACTGCATCTAGATTGCAGTAAAAATTTATTGCAAGTGAAAAATTATTCGCACTAGTAATAAGATTCCATTACCAAGCTAAATTGCATAATGAAGAAAATAAATATATACCAACCAGCACACTCACTTATTTAGTGAGTTAAAATAATAATATTAATAATATTAATAATATTATTAATAATAACTAAGACACCAAATCCATAATAGAAATCTAATATATAGATATTATATAAAGCTTATGTTATAAAGTTGATCTTCTACTTTGCTAAAACCATCTCTATTTATCTGATAAATTCAGAGGTAATTCTTACGTTTAAAATAAAGATAGGGTGTCAGCCCGACAATAATCATCAAATGATTGCTTCCAGATAACCAAAACGCCAGCCTAATTCAAGCATAAATTTAAAATTCATACCATAACTGAACGCCACCAATGTTGACGGTAAAAATACTACAAAACAACGGAAAGAATTTTAATAATCCAACTCTGTTCAATATTAATAAAATCCATCGCCGCTTGCATAAGAAAGTTTACTTTTTAAAAAAAATTCATTACGGGGTAATAGTGATTCAATATCACGTAAAATATTTATTGCTTGTTTTAATTGACTTACCAGCAACTTTACCCGACGAATCAAAAAGTTAAATGCTTATTGACTATCTATTAAACACAATCGCACTTTCCAGACAATATCTTCTTATTCTGCTAAATTAGCGAATGTGTTATCAAACTCATCACCTTTTTCAGCTTCCAGAATAATTCGACTTAACGATTCCAATACGCTATAAGTACTTTCTATTACATAAAATAGTTGTTCAATTTTAGTTTTCAATAAATCTAAAAATAACTCATAAGCATTAGTACCGATTAGCTTTTAACTTCTTAAAAGTATACGACATAAACAAAAAATTGGCAGATTATACTCCAGTAATGTATATGAGTGACCATCATGAAAAATGAAAGCAACCGTCGAATTACTAACATGCTCATCCTTATCTTGATAATAAAAAATGAATAAATATGTAAAGCATTTTCATACTTAAAAAATCTAGCTTATGCTTCAATATCGGTTAATTCAGATTAAGTTGCTAATAATTATTTCAATTCAGTTCCACTGCTTGCCATTCTTTTTCATTAGGCTCAATAAAACCAACCCATGCCGCATCTATCAGCTTTTCACCTTAATCAAGATAAAGACGAGACAAGCAGTAGTCTAATTTTAAATGCCAGCAGCATATTATAGTGCCTCTCCTTTAGAATTTTAAATAGTAAAATAGAGAGTTAATTAATAACAAAAAAAATGTCTATGCTTCAAGAATTTTTTATTGCAACTTTAATTTTGCATAAGCTGCAACCAGCCATTTAATCCCTTGGCCTTAAAGATTTACTTGCAAGCGACAACGCTAAGCATTCCCTTTTAAATTAATAATAGTTTCTTCATCAAACTTAGGATGATGAACCAGTTTGTCTAATGCATAACCATTATTATCTTGATTAATTAAGGTGCCAAGTTGCTCATAAGTAATAAGTATGTGAAACCGTTGTGCGTAAACAAATTTTATCAATACATTCTGCTGGTAATTCAGTAATAAAACGTGAAGGGAGATGGTAAACTTCTTTACCATATAATCGACGTCTTTCTGCATAAGTCAGTGTCAATTTCTCCATCGCTCGTGTCAATCCAACATAAGTTAACCGCCGTTCTTCTGCCAGTCGTCCGCTCTTTTCCATACTTATCTGGCTTGGGAGCATACCCTCTTCCATACCAACAATAAAAACCAATGGAAACTCTAAACCTTTTGCCGAATGTAGAGTCATTAACTGAACTGCATCTTGGTGCAGCTCTACCTTCCCTTCACCGGATTCCAACGCAGCATAAGATAAAAATGCTTGTAGTGGCATCAGATCTTTATCTTCTTCTTGATAACTAAATTGACGAGCAGCAGTCACTAACTCCTGAAGGTTTTCAATCCGCGTTTGTGCTTTTTTGCATTTTCCATGCTGGTACATTGCTTGTAGACCTGAGTCGCGAATCACTTGATCAGTTTGCAGATATAACGGCATATTCATCGTCTCTTTAATCAAAGATTCAATTAACTCAATAAAGCGCTTAATAGCTACTGCACCCCGTCCAACAAGGACTTTTTCAGCTAATAAATACTTACAACTTCTCCAAAGAGTGATTTGTTTTTCACGTGCTGCTTGAAACACAATGTCTAATGTTCGTTTACCTATACCGCGCGTTGGTATATTAACTACTCGCTCAAATGATACATCATCATTACAGTTGGAAACCAAACGTAAATAAGAAAGCGCGTCTTTAATTTCCTTCTTCTCAAAAAAGCGTTGCCCGCCATAAATACGATAAGGCATTGAAGACTGCAACAAGGCCTCTTCAAGTACCCGTGATTGTCTATTGCTACGATAAAGAATTGCGCACTCTTTTAAAGAGCCACCTTTCTCATACCATTGCTTAATGCGATTAACAACATAAGATGCTTCATCTAATTCATTAAAAGCACAATAAAGAGAAATAAGTTCACCATCATCCCCTTTTGTCCAGAGATTTTTTCCTAATCGGTTGTCGTTATTAGCAATAAGTGCATTAGCTGACTTCAAGATATTGTTAGTCGAACGATAATTTTGTTCAAGCCGAATAACTTTTGTCGCAGGAAAATCTTGCAAAAAACGTTGAATATTTATTACCTGTGCACCACGCCAACCATAAATTGACTGATCGTCATCGCCAACAATCATCACCTTACCGTTATCACCAGCTAAAACACGTATCCAGGCATACTGAATACTGTTAGTATCCTGAAATTCATCAACTAAAATATTAGCAAAACGTTCACGATAATGTTGTAGTATATACGGTTTATTTAACCACAATTCATAGGAACGCAATAAAAGTTCAGAAAAATCAACTAACCCAGCTTGATCACACGCTTCCTGATAAGCCTTATAAACTCGTAGCCAAGTCACCTCTGTTGGATTGTCATGACTTTTAACATGTTGTGGTCGCAAGCCTTCATCTTTTTTTGCATTGATGTACCAGATAGCCTGACGTGGTGACCACTTATTTTCATCTAGATTGATGCCCTTAATAATTCTACGTAATAAATGATATTGATCAACACTATCTAAAATTTGGAAATCTTGTGGTAAATTGGCATCCGAATAGTGTGCCCGCAATAGACGATGCGCTAGGCCATGAAAAGTTCCTACCCACATAATACCGTTTTCATTATCACATAATAACGCATTAATACGATTACGCATCTCAGCCGCCGCTTTATTGGTAAACGTCACCGCTATAATCGAGAAAGGCGAAACCTTATTAACCATTAGTAACCAGGCTATTCGATGAACTAATACCCATGTTTTGCCAGTACCCGCGCCAGCAAGTATTAATATATTTGTTCGAGGTGAAGTAACAGCTTCGCGTTGCTTATTATTTAAATTTTCAAGTAAATATGAGGCATTCATAGTTATAATTAAATTAAAAAAACAATCAATAAATCACTACTGGATTTTTAGCTATATTAGAGGATTATATCAGAGCAATGAGTGAAAAGCTAAACCAATGATCTCACCCATTAGGTAATATGTCATTCTCATTAGTAATTAGCAATAGTTACTATTTGCAGTATTGATTTAACAAGCTTTTATATCACTATGTAAAACATTTTAAATATCTATTGTTAAATCAGAGTCATATTTATTTCTAATGAATTAAATTTCAGAGATGGTGGCATATTTTAATGATTTATTTCATGAATAATTTTAATAAAATTAAGATGACATTACATAAAAAGTTTATCCTATAAATATTCACGAAATCAGGATTACAACCCCTTACATGAACTCACTCGTAATAGTAGGATGGAGCTGATAGCATTATTGTCAAAGCGGAGATCGAAAGCATACTGAATACTAACTTATCAACGAGCATGATGGTCATCATCCATAACGCTTATTTGCTACAGTGAATAATACAGACAGGTATTGACGATATTGAGATTAAAGTGCTGAAGATCATGGGATTGTAGGAGAAAAATAATATGCTTAAATAGCTTGTTTCTACCTCCATATCTAAGCATACAAAAAGCAGTGAAGAATTGCTACTGCGGAGTATCGACAAAAGACCTATACCCCACCGATTATTTTTACGAAACTTTAGGTTTTCTCAATGAGAGAGTACATGATCTCTCTGCCAGTACAATCAGCAAACTGAAATAGAACATGTTGAAGAGCATAGGCAATGACAGCTATATTATTTGAGCGATATACGTTATCTTTATTTCTGATCCGAAGACATATGTCATTCTGTTAGGCAAAGATATTCGCGTCTTTTCCTAGTGCTCATTATTAATGTAACTGCATATAGATATAAAAAAGTAATTACTATCGAAGATGGTTATTAAAAGCTAGAAGCAAACTTGGTCGAACTTCTTAATGAACTACGATCGCGTGACTTAAACGCACCATCTAGGGTTGCTACGGAAATAGTGGTATTAATTTTTAGAATGCAATGGACAAATATTTCTTGGTGCGCGCAACATTAACGTTGTTAGTATACAAAATAGCTAATATTCTAGCTTTATTCCCAAAAGACATGTAGCACCGAAAGTTAAGGGTGAGCTCTCGGAAAGTTTGCCTACGAAAAAGCTATGATACCGCTAATAAAACCCTTGATGTTTTGTTGGGAAGGTTTTCAGCGTATTCTGCAACGATAAAAGAGTTGAATAAAAATTAAGAAAAAATTACTGATACTCTATAACTTCACGTTAGTGCACTGTATATAAGTCGTTAACAAGAATGACAATTTGATTAAATCGGCTTGTGTGAGAGGTAAAGCTATGAAGCCGATACGCGAAGAAGTGTAGTTCAAGAAAAACAACCATTAAATAGCATTTAAGATCTGCTGCAGTTTGCTCAGGAAATCTGGAACTGAATCAGGAGATTTGAGCTATTGACTCCTGTTTATAAACAACATCCAATTTAAAAAAATTGAGAACAGATTTATGAAATAAAAGAACAAAACCTGACTACAATACGCTAGATTTATTAATAATTTGTAAAGTCATTACTGACATGTAAATTTTATCCAATTCAATATTAATTTTCTACACGATAAGATGATACGTATCACTATACGGTTTAGATCGTCTATTTGGATCAGCTTTAAAGAAAATTAAAATAAACACTTTATTCATAATAATAAAGATCTGTATTGCTATTAATAATAACCGCTAGTAAAATCTATCTTGGCTAAGATAGATAAGGTTTTATAGATTAATTTTTGAATTATAATATAATCAGGTCAATGAGAAAATGTACTATTATATGGTCAGCAGCAAAGTTCTTCGTCATTATAACCATAATGACAAAATAATACTTTTCACTGCTAACAATTAATATGCCACTATTTAGCATATGACAAATTTTATGATACTAATTAATATCTAACGATATATAGTTTTTAACTCGGAAAATTGAAGTTTTTTAAAGCAATCTTGCCATAACAATAAATAATCTTTAATAACTGCTATTCAGTTAAGCAGTAACCTGACGATATCTTATGTAAGATATCGTCTGAATCAAAGGTAATCACCTGCAATAGAAGTTAATTTCCAATAAAACGCGTTTAAGATTTCTCCATTTTGCTATTTTTATAAGTTGCATCATAAATCTTGGTTAATTCTAAAATTATAGATGAGTATAAAGTTAGGTGCTAGAAAAATTAAGATGTTCTATTAACTCTTAAACTGCTTTCAAATTGCTATCTAATTCTAGAATGATTTTATTGATAAAAGAGTAACAAAGTTTGTGTAAATACATATGATTTCTAATATTCTAATAATTTCCTCATAAGGTATAACGCTTTTGTACATTACGAACAGAAATGCGTTTACCTTTTTAGCTTAAAATAAAAAAACAGCTTTATGCTGCTCCAGCGTATTGCTGGAGCGCATTTCAAGCAATAATTAGCTAAATCTATAGCTATAATATCCTAATAGTACTTTTCGTTCTTTTTATTGCTTTCATCTACATCGATTTTTTTTGCTAAACGATGTTTATTTTTCGGCGTTCTTACGGTTTTATCTGCATTAAACGTTAATACTGCTCTTCTCAACTAATCAATTAAATCCGTTTTAATACTAAAGACGTAAAACAAGACTTACTGCCTGAAATTCTTATTGATGATACTTTTCAACCATAATACTAATATGCAATATTTTAATTGCTTTCAATCATTGATATTTATCTTTATAGCCATATTTATTAATGCCACTAATTTATGTTAACGATTAATAATCGCCACTGAGTTTAACTGTCACTCTGCACATGAATAACGCAAAAATCGTTAATTGGCTACCGGAAAGCTTTGTTGTGTTGAATTTATGCACGGAGTTATCCAGCGCAAAAGCAGATCGGGTAATAATTTAGCTAAATGATCAAGCATCGTCGTTCCCATCTCTTTTTGATAATGTTGAATATCCAAACTACTAAAAATCAGCATCCCTAAATTACCATACAGCCCTAATAAAGAGATAGCCACAGAACCGACATGATTTGCGTCTGGTATTAATAATAATATTTCTGGACTATTTAACGTACCAAGATAATGATTTTTTTCACCAAATCTTTGGATACGAACAGGCTCAAATGCCTGACGAGAAATCATAACTTTTTGCGTATTCATCATCGGCACGCCTAATTGCCAACATTCACTAAATAAGCGAACATAAGCACCACTTAAACCAAAGCTTTTTGACCAGGTATATAAACGTTGCTGAAAATCAGCAAAATTATCCGCTGTTGATAGTTGAATAACCAACTTCAACAGTTGATTAACTAGTATTTCATTATTGCGAGCTTGCTCAATCAATAATTGCATACCCTGTTCTAGATTTTGAATATAAACTCGTTGACGTTTCATGGACCATTCAACTAATGAAACTGCGTGATGAACTGAATGAGGAACCCGTATCTGTTCAACAGCAGTTGCATTGCGAATAAAAAAATTAGGATTGCTTTTTAGATATTCCACGACTGTCTGATCATCTAACAGAGGTTTAGGATCAAATGTTTCTTTTTTTTTATCCATAAAAAAGACCTCTTAAACAAACAAAACTTAGAAATGAATAACACCATCATAAATGTGTGTTGCAGAGCCTGTCATAAATAGAGGATGACCAAATCCATTCCAACAAATTTTTAGCATACCACCAGGTAAATCAACATAGACATTTTTTCTTAATAAACCTTGCTGGATACCGATAGCAACAGCAGCACAGGCACCACTTCCGCAAGCCTGTGTTTCTCCTACACCACGTTCATAAACACGTAATCGAATATGCTCATGATCAATAATCTGCATAAATCCTATATTAGCTCGCTCAGGAAAACGTTCATGGTTTTCAAGTATAGGTCCTAATAAAGCAACTTTAGCAGTATCAATATCTTCAACCTGTAATACACAATGAGGATTACCAACAGAAACTACACCGCATAATATTGTTTCTTGTTTAGTTCTAATTAAATAAGTTCTTTCAGTTTTTTGCGCTTTAAATATTACTTTATTTGGCTTAAACTCTGGAACCCCCATGTTAACAGAAACATCTTCATTTTCTGCTACCGATAATATCAATTTGCCAGATTGAGTACTTACCTTGATATCACGTTTATTGGTTAATTTTTTAAGGCGAACAAAACGAGCAAAACAACGGGCACCATTACCGCATTGAGCTACTTCACTACCATCAGCATTAAAAATACGATAATGAAAATCAAAATCAGGATCATAAGGTGCTTCAACAACTAAAAGCTGATCAAATCCAATCCCCCTATCTCTATCTGATAGACGACAAATAAGTTCAGAAGAAAAATAAACATTTTGAGTAATGCCATCTACCACCATAAAATTATTACCTAAACCATGCATTTTGGAGAATTGCATTTTCTACTCCATCATAATCAATTGACTATTTTCATTACTCGATTTTTGCACTGTTTCTGTCTGTATTAATTGATGCTCTCTCTCTTTAGAGAAGATCGTACTTTTAGCCTTTTGCTGTACTGTTGCTTTTACTAAAAAATAAAGTGGTCCTTTCAAGCCACAAGTACAAATAAGAATTAATAATATCGATGTCATAAATAGCCATATTAATTTTTTCATTATCTTAAAATCCTGAATTCTTAAATTATTATTTTTATAATTTATAATCTATAATTATAGTTAGGTCTAGAAAAGCATATAGAAATTAATCATAACAACAGACACATGATTTTATCATCCAGTTGATAACTTAAATGAATAGAATAAGAAGAATAACTTAATCAACATCATTGCAATAATGATATCGATTGCAAAATGTATAGCGATATTATAACTTTAACCTTTAAAATAACAGTAAAATTATTATTACCACCAGAACTACTTCATCAATATAACTATCTATATGCTCAGATAGTTAGCATTTTAACACAAAACAGATAATTGCTATTATTACTCATAGCAGTAATAATAAATTTTATTTAAATATTAGTTACATCCTTCACTTTAGTGAACAAAGTAGTGAATTATTTTCATTTAAATTCTAACTGCTAAAACAAATATCATTTTTTATTATTAATGTATATTAAAAAATATTTATTTCTTCTCGAAATAAATATTCTAATTTAACGCAGAACACGCTACGCGCGAGTGAACCAGCTACATGGCATTTCTTCTAAGATATTCATGAGTTGAATACTGTTTTGTACTGTTGTATGTTAATGTTAGTTATGTTAACAAAACTTATTACTTTGCTCGCGGGGAAATTCATAGCCAGGTCTATATTACAATTTTTGTGGTTTCAAAACCTATTCCAATGGCAGATAATTCGGTAAATAACAACCTTACGCCACTGAATTTATTCAGCCATCCTTTTAATTAATTGATATAACTTTTCACATTTTTCAATGTGAAATTTATTATTAATAACTCTCTAGTTGTCCAACCATTATTAAATAATGGTAACTAATTTTTCTAGCTAGAAAAAGTTTAGTACTATTTAGCTTCATTCAAGAAAAGCGTGAACTCTTTATTGATGATTGGCTTAAGAAAACGACTAATATATTCTGCATTAAACTCCTCAAGAATCTAATCACTTACATGACCCTGTCAATCTCAGGCTGAATTAATACCGCACGCGATTCGTTCTTTCCTTTTATCTGCTACTCTTGCATGTTTTCTAGCTTTCCTATATGGAATATAATTCATTTCTTTAAATGATCATAGAAAATGTTTCGTCGATTTCAACAATATCACTTAGCTATTTATATTGCCTGTCGACGCTAAATCAAGAAAGCAAGGATGTCATCTATAAAATCTTATTTTCAAATCAATACCTATTTATTTTTCTAATTCCTGTAAAATCAAGACATTCAACATACATCGCAAATAACTAAAACATTTATCTTTGTGATATAGCTTCACCAGCAAACTTCTAGTAAGATTATTAAATCTTTTCCTGCGATCGGTGACTTTATAAAAATATCGCTGAACCCTAATAAATTTCCCCAACAAGGGGACAACATCTCTATCCTAATAATATAAGTAGGATAAAGTGAAATAAGTTATTTTATTATATAAATCAATATCATACGATAGATTATTAATAAGCTAACTAATGAGTACTAACTTTATGTTAGTAGGAAGTAAAGAAATAGTTTCATTAAACTGTATAATTGTTTGCTTTTCATAGCAAATATTGTAGAAAATATCCTTCTTATAGTATAAGGGTTTTCTACTAACAACCTTTATAAACATAGCCTAATAACTCAAGTATGAACATTACTAGAAAATGCACTCTGATAAAAAGACAAAAGAGGCTAGCCTAACGTGAAATAGCTCGGCCATTACACCTTAAAACGCTCTTCAATATCCACATAAAACTGCAGCATTATCAAGATGGGGAATGGTTGTACATCACTATGTATCATTACCGACTCAACAATATCGTCAACAGATACTAACGCGATAAGATATAATCTCTTGCTATATCAAGACATACTCTTGGCGACATTTTAAAATAGCTTTTTACTATAGTTTCTTGTTAAATCGTAAACAGGGAACCTTATTACAAAGACATGTAAAGCGCTAGAGATGAAGCCTCATAAAAAATTCGAGAAGTTGATGGGGTAAGAGGTTTTCCCGTATTGACAAAAGGATTTCTACGTACAGAGATTCCATGCAAATATATTTTATATAGCAATAGGCTACTTTATACGTCCATCAATGCGAAGTATAAATAGCAATGAATTCTTTCTTAGAAAGAATGTATAAAATGGGGGATCTAGGGTTACTAAGCAAAATCTAGAGTTAATATTCATTAAAATTATTGCGTTAGATAAAATCTACTATCAGCTAAAGTTTTCACTTATAACAGACCCAAGAAACCAATTCTTTTTACTTTTAGTAAAAATGGATGGTTTTTGACTTTTAATCAAAAGGTAATTTAATTTTCTATTTATAACTGATTCAGATAGATAAGGAATAACTTAATTTTTATCTTCTACTTTTTATTTAATAAAATTTTAGTTAATTAAAATTGATTAAATTTGCACGGTAGGTATAAGAATGATAATATCAGGACAAGTAAAAATAACTAATATTCCTAACAAGTTCGTTTTTGCTTCTTTCACAAAGTGAAGGAATATCCAGTCGATTCTTTTCATTTAAAATTATGACATTAAAACCATGATGTTCTTTTATATCTTCAAAGAAAAATTGTACAATCCATTCACTGGCATAACCATCAATAACAAAAAATAAATGATAAGTTTCTTTATCATCCAATTTTACCGGTAAGCCCATACAATTTATTATTATAAATTTCACTATAAAATTCGACAGTATTTCTAATTTCTGCACTAAAATGTTCAAACGATCAAAAATAATCTGCAGGATTGACCTGCAATACATAATGCCTTGAAACTCCATAATCATTACAACTGCTTGATATCCGTAATTCAATACATTCTGAAATCAGCTTCTGAACACGTGTACCGATCAAACTATTTCATTTGTTGATTATAACAAAAAACTTCAACAATAGCTGATAGCTCAGCATCTTGATGGATTTTGCTTAAAATTATTTTTAATACTTTTAACATAAATTATTTACAGAAAAAATACAGTGTTTCAACCTCATCTTAAGAGTTAAAATACAGTATAATTAATACTGGTAACTAAACATTGTAGTAGATCACTAAAACTTATTTTATCTAGTTTAGATAAAATAAAATAGATAATTTAATCAGAAAACACCGGTGTCGTATCTTTCTCTAAATTAACAATAATAGCTAAATGGCAAATTTGACAAGTGTCTATATAAAAGTTTTAATGTTGATGACAATAATCGAATAGGAATATTTATAATTATATCATTAAGAATTTAATGTAATTTATTCTCATAACATTGAGAGCTACACCCGTTACAAATATAAATATCTGATTGCTCTATCAATAAACTATTAAAGTAAATCCATTCCACTAATTTACTAAGATAACAGTTATATTCTAAATGTTTATGTTCAATAATAGTAACTATCGTAGGTGCCTTATTATATAAATAATAATTACTGCGATTTGCGCGCTAAACAAGATTATAAATAAAAGTGATATGACTTTCAGATAGATCTAGCAACTGTTACGGATTAATAAAGGTTGTTTTACTAGAAAACACTTTAAAGGTAATATATAATTGTGCATTAATACACCCCAATATCTTATGGGGTTGTACTAATCCGCAAATTATTACGATGAGCAAAGCGAATAAGATTACGATAACTTTGCATCATGGTATCAAGTAATTCATTATCTACATCTCGAGCCTGAGCTATTTTCCAAAAATTTTGCTTATCGAGGATATTTAATCGATTCATATTCCATCCCCAGGAAAGAACAAGTTGCGATAACACATTCCTTCGCCAACTATCACTCACCGATGCCTTGTTTTTACAAGATAATTTTTCACAAACTTTGAAGTAAAAACAGCGACGAATTAAATCAAGACGTTTAAAATCATTGATTTCCATCAAATAACGCGTAACGCGTTCTAACATTAAACAATAGGCATCCAGACCATAAGAAACGATTTCTCCTGCATGCAAGCATTGCTTAAATTCCATTGCCAACAACATACCGCGCGGGTAATTCCAAAAATAAGCTTCCAGTAAAATACTTTTCAAGACAGCTTTATAAGGAGAATCAACACTTTTATGAAGTTGCCACAAACTAGCACAAAAATATTCTTCAGCTGATAATTCACTTAAGCCGCCTAAATCCAACCACTCATTTGGAGTTAATACGCCTCGAGCGTACAATAATAAAACATATTCATTATAATTAGTTTCTTCTTCTGCAGGTACCATCATCCATAGTAAACGTTTTCCAGCCATACGAACAGCTGTACGATAAAATTCATCCAACAGCAATACATGTTGTGTTGTTTTGCAATCTTTATTACTCAAACTAGCACTTGTATGATGGCGAAAACGATTTTCATCAATTAAAAAAAAAGTAACATCTATACCAATCAAGGATGCCCATTGCTCAATTAATATACATTTTTTTTGCATAAGTTGTTTTTCTTCTTGATCTAACCATGATTGATGGCATACCCAAATATCTAAATCAGAAACATCATTTTGTCCAATTGATGAGGTACTTCCCATAGAATAAATACCTGTAATAGGTAATTCATCATTGATTTGTTGTGAAGGTAATTCACAAAAAAAATACGACTCAAATTGCTTTAACCAATGAATTTGATGAACATCAGGCACAAAAAAACAGACGCCAGAAGGTACGTTACCTTCAATATATCCAGGTAACATTGGATGATGATAGTTTAATAAAACTGGTAGCAATCCGTACACATGCTTGAACGCTTCATTCATAGAAGATAATGCTCGCTCCAGTCGCAATTGATTAATTGCATCCAATCTTTTTTTTAGTGTCTCACTATGAAGATACAAAGCTTTTACCTGAATTAATTTTAAAAAAAAACAAATAACCTTAATTAATCCATTCGTTTCCTTTGAAATTTGGAAACGACAACAGAGGTAACCTATTTTGAATAGGTTGATAAAAATGTGATTAATTTAACATTTTATATAAAAAATGTAAAGTACATTACCTCTAGATATTAACTGTTTATTTTTTACACTATATACTTTCCATTCTTTTACATAAAAAATTTTTTCGTCTCTAAGAGCTTAGAAAGCTAAGCTATATAAAAAAAGAGAGCGATTAATTAAACATATATTTATTCGGTTTATTCAATAACAAAAACTGTTTTGTAAATAGTGTTGCTCCCCCTGTCTACTTTTTTCTTTTTATAATTTGTACCATACAATAGCTATACTTATTAAGCGGATTAATTACCAACCGGTAAAAATTTACTAAAATATAAAAACTATCTATCTTTCCTTTATAATTTATTCATAATCTAATTACCTAAGAAATATGTCAATATAAACGCTGCATATTACAACAAGGAAAAGTCCATTATCAATGTGGCAAGCGATTTTTGTAAAAAACACAATTAGAAAAATATCATCCAACACTAACGATCGAATTCATTTCCATAACTACTAAAGGTGATATTCTAAATGATATTTCCCTGTCTAAAATTGGTGTAAAAGAGCTTTTTGTCAAAGAATTAGAAAATTTACTATTAGAAAACCTAGCTGATATTGCTGTTCATTCCATAAAAGATATTCCTGCTACGCTTCCTAATAACTTAGGATTAATGGCTATTTGCCAGCGAGGAGATCCTCGTAATGCTTTTGTATCCAATCAGTACGATTCCCTTGATGCGCTTCCAGACAAAAGCATTATAGGAACATCAAGCCTACATCGCCAATGCCAGCTATGTAATACTTATCCGAACTTAGTCATTCGAAATCTACGTGGCAATATTAAAACACGGCTAAATAAATTAAACAATACTGAATATGATGGCATTATTCTTGCTGCAGCTGGTCTAAAACATCTAGGTTTAGAAACGCGCATACGTATGGCTCTTCCGCCAGAGCATTCATTACCTGCTGTTGGACAAGGCGCAATTGGTATTGAATGCCGCCTTGATGATCACTAGACACAAAATTTTCTAGTGCCATTACATCATCATGATTCTGCTATCTGCATTCAAGAAGAACGAGCCGTCAATAATCGATTAGAAGCTAGCTGCCAAGTTCAAATAGGGAGATATGCTATATAGAAAAATAAACAAATTTAGCTTAGAGCAGTAGTTTGTGCTATAAATGGTAGTTATTTTATTCATTCAGAATGATATTTCAAGCCTGAAGACGTTCAACAAGCGAGTATTGAACTTGCGGAAGAATTACTCAATAACGGTGCTAAACAAATTCTTAATAAAATTTCTTCAGGAGTATTTTTGCGATGAGTATATTGGTTACCAGACCAAACCCAAGCGGTGAGAAACTTGTTCAACGCATTAGATCATTAGGAAAAATAGCCTTCCATATCCCACTAATTAAAATTATACCAGGTAATGAACTTAACCCTTTTACCGAATAAATTAACTAGGCTAATTTATGGTAATCGGGTTTTTTCTTATCAGCAAATGCGGTATGGCATGCTAATTCAGCACTTTTTTTAGCAAGAGGTAATGGCCTAATACCATGTCCTATTATGGTATAGGACATTCAACAGCATCTACTTTTCACCATTTAACTAATTTGTCTATTCAACTATCTCAAACTGGTGAGACTAGTGAAACATTACTTAAATTAACTGGATTACAATCACTATTAGGAAAAAAATCTTTGTTATTACGCGGTAACGGTGGACGTGAATTACTCGCTACAAGATTAAAATCGTGCAGAAGTCATATTGACTATTGTGAGTGTTATCAACGTCAATCAATAAAATATTGATCGACAAACTTTTCACTTACAATGGCAGCAGGAAAATATTAGAACAATTATTGTTACCAGCGGCGAAATGTTAAATTTATTATTTAATTTAATTACAGATGATGTTAAACCTTGGTTACTTTCTCGCCACTTAATTATTGTCAGTAAACGTTTAGCCAGTATTGCCTACCAATTAGGGTGGCAATCAGTAAAAGTAGCTAAAAACGCTAATAATGATACATTAATTCAAGCATTAATGTAAACTAATATTAAGATATTAATTACGATGGAACAAAAACAAATAGAATGAAGCAAATAAAATTTATAAAATGCTTTAAAACAGGAAGGTAATTTTTAGAGAAAAATAGTATTTACATAAGCAAAAGCATTCTGATCTGTTTAGTGGTATACTTACTATCGTACTTATTATCATACTGGGTTGTGATTTCTATCATTATTTTAATATATAATTTTATTATAAATTAATGAAAGAAGCTAATTACAACAATAAATAAGTGAACTACAACGTCAACAAAAAATAGAAAACAGCAAATTAAACAATTAATTGAATTCCAACCTCTTCTCAGTTAGAGAAGAGGAATATGAGAAGCAATTTTAACAACGTATTAAAGAATTACATGCATAAGTCACTGCACTTTCAAGTGCAGATGTATAATACTGATTATTTGCTTAAGTTAATTTTTAGCTAAAATAGCTAACTAAAAATTTTCCAATGACTACAATCAAGTTACTGCGATTGTCTTACTAAGAAGTGCTAACACGATCCCCTAGCAGGAATAAATGAATTATCTAATTTAATTGAGATTCAATAAATCCTTAATAATAAGGGTATCAGCGTTCTATCTCACCAGCATCCAAATTAATTATTATGGAATTATTTTAAAACTTAATTAATATAATAGTTATGTCGATAATTTATTCATGAATAATAGTGGCACTTCCAACCGCTATCTTTATGAATGAAGATAGGATAGAACTTTTCAAGAAAGTTGTTGATTATCAGCAAAAATCTTAGGCAAACTTGGGAAAGTTTAGTAAAAATTTTTACCATTCATTCTAGAATTTTTTATGAAACACATTTATTGCAAGCTAATCAGGATATTTACTTACTTGCCAATATTTAAGAATAATTACTGGATTAACGCCCAAGCTATCCATACCTAACAATCAAAAATAAATTTATAAATAACCTTTAGAGCAAGTTTCAACCTGGATTCAAATTTACTTCAATATAAATACGCGGCAATAAAAACCTTCTTTACCGAAATTGATAAACTCATTAAATAACCTATTACAATGAATTTTCTTAGGAAGAAAAAATTTATTACTACTCGAGATAAAGCGTTGAAGAACATATTCAAGATTAAATCCATTTTCTAACAGCGATACCATAAAAATATAATAAACTAAAAAAAGAGCATAAATCATGAGATAAATAATGCCTTGTAGTAATAAAAAAACGGTAAAATCAAACAATAAATACCGTGCAGGAGAAGGAAAGAAGAGGACTGCATGAAAAAAGTTCTGATCTTTTTATGTACTCATTGCTAGTATCATCTTTGGCCAATTATCGGGGACCAAAGTTATGCGCTTATCTTATCCAAAACAATAACTACGATATTGAAACCAATATAACCAGTTTAGTCATCTGTTTTATTATTTTACAATTTATTTTCTATTTTCTATTTTTTATTTTCTTTGCTAGTACTATAATAAGATTATAGTACAATATTTTGTACTCATGATTAGCTAAAAAGGTTTAAATATTAAAAAATTCATAATCAAATAAAAACTTCTTCTAAATTAGAAGAAGTTAATTTTTATAAGTCGAAAAATTACTAACCGGTCATTCTGATTATGCAGAACAACTAGTTGTTAACAATCTCCTGGCAGGAGTTTGCCACTCAACAAAGAAGTGATCAATATTATACCAATCAAATACCTTACCTCGCAAGCAGAGGTAAAGAGTAGTTATCAATTTCCTGTTAATATTATACGCATTCCTCTTCAACTTACTGAAGATAAAATCTATATAACACGTCATATGTTGATAAACTTCTGGATTACAGAAGCAAAACTCACCACTACTTCACTTCTTAAGTCTTTAGAATAGCGGAACAAACCTATCAGCGTTCAGTGGTTATCAACCGCTTATTGAACTTTTCCAATTATATAAAAAGAAAAGTTATCTAGTACAGAAGAGATCGATAAATTATATAAAGACGATTATAAAGATTGATTAATCATTTTATGGCTAAAATTAGCAGAGAAAATCCAAAATATTGGTGCCAGTTTACCTCATGGAGGTAAAATACATCATAATCGATACTACAATGAATCGTTACTGCTCACTTTATTAAAACTGTTAACAGTTAAACAGAAGAAAAATTATTTTTGCTGATTTAAAATAACAATATGATGAACATCTTTTATTGTTTATTTCTTATTTATTAGCTATAGCGATAGGAAAGTAAAAATATAATTCTAATCAATCTAATAAAATAGTTATGTAGCTCTGCAGTTCTATTACTAAATAGTACATTAGGTCAACTTACGTTACAATATCCAAAACAGTAAGAAGCAGAAATATACTTTAAGTCTGCTTTAGCGCAGAACCCTATAATACTCACGACTTTGTTTGCGTTACTCATTCTTTAGATAAGTAACATAAAGCAAAAGAAGTAGCACATATTCACCTATATAACTTATTTTTTATTAAAGGATAAAATTGATGGCGAATATCTCTTCTCTGTTATTTAATCTTACTTCTAACTTTCAGAAGCTTTTATTTTTATCGATTAATTTGATATTTTTAATCTAAAAATATCTATTTTATATGTCATCAATAATACTATTTAATAATTTCATTTTTAGTAAAATTTTAGTTTTCCTAAATAATTAATAAAATAAAAACACCTACCAAAATAGGTGTTAAAATATTCTTAGGTCTATAAACGAATTATATAACCTCACTAAACGTTTAATCCGGTTTGTGATGGTCATCATGCATCGCTAACGTCGACAGTAGATATATTAAATTGGCTCTGCATTTCTTATACACCCTATAGTTTAGGGTGTTGAATGCTATCACAAGAAGCAGGATGAAAATCTAAATTTTATCTTAAAGTATAATTCATGTAAAGATTGCTTTTACTCAAAAAATTTTACGCCTATTTTTGAATAAAAATCTATCAATAAACTGTTGTTGTCTTTTAAAAAAAATTTAATTTATCTTGATTGCCACATAATCTACAATATTCATTGTTAAACTGTCTCTTATTAAAGATGTTTAGTGAAATTTATATTTTTTGTTTTTCATTAAATTAAATCTCTCTTAATTGAAGATTTAATTATTAAATTTGTCATTAACACACGACAAACTTTTATAAAAAGATAAAATAACGAATTATGCTTATTTTTAGGTATTTGGTTTCAGAAATGTTGGCGTATCCTGCTGATTGATTTCGTTAATCATTTCAACAACAGATTTATCTTATCTCATAAAAAAATCCTATTATACAGGTACTCACAAAACTACATATTACTCTAGGTCCCTAGGATAAACTCATTCGCAATAATATCAGGGAGTTAATAGGCCCTGTTGTTGAGATTTAGCTCAAAGCCATGCTGCAACAATATGCTGAACGTCGCCTTATCTAGGGATATCATCCGGCGTCCGTAACGGTTATTGCTATAATGAACTATATAAACTGCTATTTGCGATGTTGAGATTAAAGTGCTAAAGGTTAGAGATTGTATCAGCAATGCAATATCCTTCAACAAATTATTATTACTACCTTATCTAAGGCGTGCAAAAATAACGAAGAGTTGCTTTCATTCCTGTATCTGCGAGAAATCTCCACCGGTGATTTTACAAAGATCTGCTAGCGATCTTGGTGAAAAGCACATGCTCTCTTTAAAGTACCATCAATAAACTGAAATAGAAATAGTTTAAAGAGCATAGCCAATAGCGGCTGTGTGATTTAAGTGATATACCTACATTTAGTTCTTGGCCAATGAGATAACTGCACTGTCAGGCAAGTTAATTGCCTTTAGCTGTCACTCATTATCGATGGTACTGCGCATGGAGGTAAGTAGAAACTGCAGTGGAAGGTGATCATTAAGAGTCAGAAGCACACTTGAGTTTAACTTCTAATACACTCTGCGAGTGCATAGCTTAATCGTATCTCCAAGGACTAACTTGAATAACGGGAGACGCTGTCTTTAGTTTTGGAATGCAATGACAAATATATTTCTGGACATGCAGCATAAATACTGTTGAGACACAAAATAACTAATATAGTTTGCATCTATCTCTAAAGAGATGCAATCGAATTAATGGTGAGCTGCTGGAATTTTGCTAGCAGAAACCGCGACGCCGCTAATAAAGCTATTGATATTTTATTAATAAAGTTTTCATCGTAACTTCCAGCTATAAAGAAGTTAGATAAAGATTAAGAAGAATGGCTGCATTCTATATATTTCTATCAGTGCACTGAGCATCAATAAGAACGACGAATCCGATTGAGTTGGTTTTTTGCGATAGTATTAGACTATTAAGTCAATGCGTGAAGCACTGTTGTTCTAGAAAGCAACCCTTTTAATGGTATTTAAGCTTACTCTAGTCTACGCAAAAAAGCTAGAACTAGATAATGAAATTAACCTACTTTAACCATGGTAGTAAACAATATTCAATTTAAGGATGGAGAAGAAATTCACAAAGCATCATGGTGAAGCTATAGCCTGATTGTCGTACACCAAGATTTTCTAATAAATTAACCATCCATCCTTATTATAGATTATGGAGTTTCGCCAGAGGACTTTTCAGTAAAATTATTAATTTTTTTACTGGAATTAGAGATTTGCAACAATATCGCTATAACCATAATGAATGTTCAGCGGATACCATATTCACTATGATAATATGGGGAGGATAAAAGTGAAGTAGTTGATTTAACGCATTAATCGATATCATTTAATAGATTGTCTCTGAGCTAACTAATAAGATGCAGTTTTATGTGGTAAGGAGTACAAAGAAATAGTATCTATAATCTTTATGACTATTTGCTTTTTTATGAAAACTTCTATAGCCAAAATCTCTTATACTGTATGAGGGATTTCTACCAATAATCATTACCAGCATAGACAATAATTGCAGTATTTCTTTAAAACTTCATCAGCGAGAGAGAACTTAAACTTCTGACATACTGTAAAAAATCAATTGCACTTTCTTATAGCAAATAAAAAATTTCTTTTTTTAACGATACTCTCATGTAAGTTTAAAACTTATTTATATTAAGGTGCAAAAATGAATACTTGAACTGATCTATCCGTAAGTGATAGATACTAGCACCTTAAGCTAGCGCAACTACTAATTTCATCACATTTGAAAACTGAACTAAAACAAATATGGGGTGACTAATGGGATTCGAACCCACGACAACCGGAATCACAATCCGGGGCTCTACCAACTGAGCTATAGCCACCAAAATCTCTAAAAATTTAATTCATTGTATATAATATTAATCTGCTATACCGTAAGAGAGCACGCAGTAAAAAGCGCGCCCGACAGGATTCGAACCTGAGACCTCTACCTCCGGAGGGCAGCGCTCTATCCAGCTGAGCTACGGGCGCTTAACACCGTTAAGGGTGATGGATAGTACGGATTTAATCCGATTCTGTCTAGTAATTTTTTAAATTAAAAGATTATTTGATTATTCTTTATCTATTTCAATCATAGAACTAACCTTTCTATTATTTTTAAGCAGTTAAACTGATATTGTTAATAATTTTTATTATTTTATAAAAAGAAAAATGATTTAAAAAAAATAGATCACAAAACAATCAATAAAATTTACTGCTAATAATTAATGATAAAGGGATATCTGAATTAATTACCGTGCAATAAGCACGCGCGTCAAAAAAACAAGATAAAATATTTTACGCAAGGAAATAATACTGATTTAAAAATATATTAATCTAAGTGCTGTCACTCTACTTGTCGAAAGCACAATTTACTTAATAAAAAACAAACCATGTTATCATTTCTAGGCAATTCACGCATACTATGAACATATATAAAAATAGCTAATGATCAGAGATCATTATAATAAGATATTATCCAACTAATAGCTGAAATTTTTAGCATAACATATAATGTGTGGAGATCAATTTCTGTTTTTTTCAAAAAAAATTGACAGTTAAGAATTTTATTCTTAAATATAAATTATACGCCATCCAGTATACATACCACTATTGAACCTGATAATACTCAGTTGCAAATAGCACATATTAATCACCGCGGCAGCTGCCTATACAATGACTAATTTTAGAAAAATTAACAAAAATAGGCTAATATTTAGTCCAAAATTTCTCCAAGAGAAAAATCTCATAACTATAAAATAGTACCGAAACAAAAAATTAAAATTCGCAATTAAATATTATTAATAGCTTTCTTTAATTGTAGCTTGCAGCTTTTTTTGCTTCTCTAAAAGTAATAGAAATTAATTCTATATCTTAATAAGAATCTACTGCAATACAAGGCACAAATAAAAGCCTTGCCACAGCCACCAGCAAAATCTATTATGAAACATCTCAGGAAAATAAATTCCATATAGATAGCAATCCCTGTAATCTCTAATATTCCAATAGCGACTATCACTAAGAGTTATGCTCATTTATGATGCATATAGTTTTGGAGATGGTGATTTTAATCCTATTGATTAATTTCATGAATAATATCAACAACAGAGAGATGATATGTCATGAAAACTCTATCCTACAGATATCCGTAAAATCAGATATTACCTATAATTTCTTGTATGAATTCATCCGTAATGGTAGTAAGGCAGCTAATAGGCTCCACTCTTAAGGCGGAGCTTGAAGGCATGAGGTTCTTCTAGGTAAAAATCGCATGAGCTCTCTGCTAATATACTCCTATAAGGAGACTAAAACAGGAATACCTTGAAGAGCATAAGCAATGGTAGCTGCATAATTTAAGCGATATCCACTACATTTATTTTTTAGCCAATGACATATAGCATACCTGTCAGACAAGATGATTGCTTTTGTCTACTACTAATTATTAGCGGCACTGCACATAGATGTAAAAAATTCCTTGCGATCGAAGATAGTTATTAAAAGTAAGTGGCAAACTAGGATAAATTTTTCCATAAGCTGTTGTGAACGCTGGACTTAACTGTATCTACTAGACTTGTTACAGGAGACGGTACACTTAGTTTTGGAATGCAATAAAAAGATACTTTTGAGCGCGCAGCATTAATGTTATTGAGACACAAAACAGCATTGGTACTAAATTACTCTACAAAGACATGCAACACTGAAAGTTAAGGGTGAGCTGATCTGGGTAGCAAAGAACTGCAATGCCGCTAATAAACACATTGATATTTTTGGTAAGTGGTTTCAACAAAGGTATTATAGCATAAAGAATCTAAAGAAAGTTCGAGAAGAATGGCTAGCATCTCCTATTACTTCCCGTTAGCCTTATTGGGGCGTCAATAAGTACGATGAATCCAATTTGGATATCGGATTTTGCACGAGAGTTGAGGCTATGAAGCTAATGTTCGAAGCAGTGTAATTCGAGAAAACAACCCTTTAATCCTATTTAATCTACTCCAATCTAATTAGAAAACTGATCAGCTAAGGAGATTTGACCTACTCGACATCCTTCAACAAATAACATAAAATTTAAGGATGGAGAATAGATTTACAAAGGATCATGGTGGAAATAGCAGCCTGGGATCGCTACGCTAAATTTCTAATATTAGGCCTAACATGAATAAATAACCCAATCCCATTAATCTTAGTAATAGTAACTCAAATATTTATAATCAAATGAAGCAAAGCGTCAGTAATAATTTCAAGAAATATCATCTCTCTCATTGAACGAATAATAAAAAAAGAAATAATCAAGCAACATGCTATAAGTCAGCAATAGAAAAAGTGCTACTAGTTTAACGTACTAGCATAGTCCATAAATAAGGTAACCCAATTATTACACCTAATACAATAAGTTCAATATATCTTGCTTGAAAGCCATGACTGATGTCTTATTCCTGTTTCCAGTAGCAATTCTTGCCATTTCAATAATCACTTAATACTATTTTTACCTTAATGATCAAAATGATAGATAATAGATCTTTACTGAAAAAATATTTTGAACAATAACGAAATAAAAGTTTATAACTGTAATCAAAATAGTACTAATTTGCTAAGAATAAAAACAGCTATCAACTAAACCCATGTTTAAAAGAAACCTAGCAATTGAAATTTATTAGCTATTAAAGTTAAAGCGTACTATTGCGATAGAAATCATACACAAATAAAAATCAAGTTTACCGCTATATATAGTAGCGCAGAAAGCATAATAATTTTATCTGTCGTTTAATTCGACTTAGCTTAGAAAGTAATCTATATAACTATCCTAATCCTAATTGTTGTTATAATTTAAGTACTCTTTTTTACATTTTCAGTAAAAAGATTCATAATGGCGATTTATTCTAATATAGATCGCATCGGGGTGTATACTCACCAATAATGCGAATAAAAATTTTTGCCTTGGTAATTCCCAATTGATACCGTAATAATTTTTCTCTACTAGTCTTAATGCGGTTAAATTATATTTCATGTTATTCTGACTTAAAATAACTGTTCTGGCTATCAATAATATACTCACTTGCTATTTAGTAAAAAGTTTATTTTGGTCTATTTAAGAAATTTTGCTTTCTAGTAATAAGAAGTATGGGCACAACTTTTTAAGTTGTGTTACCATCAACGATATCTATAAATCAACACCGCAATACGTAAAACTTTAACCTGTAGGTATTTACAACGAATCACTTTAATAATATTGATACCATCTGCATAAAGATACGCTACTTCAACTAGCAGTACGTTTAAGTTATGATCTTGCTCTGTGGTTAGGATTTTTACGGATTTATAGCCAACAATGTTTTATACTTAATCTGTTGATCTAATAACAGATAATTAAGAAAATTAGTTCTATCATAAAAACTCAAAATAAGATGACCTAAATATCATATTTTGGATAACTTCTTACTTTATAGATTACTCAAGCAATTTATTATTTATCTTATTTTTAGAACCATTAGTGATGTATATGTGAATTAAACTAGTTTGGTAAAAGCACAAATACCAAAAATAAAAACATCACTCGTAATACAAAAGAGTATTTACTCTAATAAACTAGGACAATAATTTTAAAAAAAAACACAAAAAATAGAAAACTTGCAGAATAAGAGCTTTATAGCGATTAGTACAATCTCTAACTTTTTTATAAACCTAATCCAAACCATTTAATAATCAAACCAACGCTAATTACACCGATAGAAATAAAGACAACCAACCTTTAATTATTAAAAATCAATTAATATAAATTAATTGCCTAAATTAAAGTAATAATCAAGCGCTTACCGGTAAAATAATTGGCTGAATTCAATATTGAATCAGGTTACTAAAACCATAGCTACGTGGAAATAAAAGTATAAAAAATCACATATAATAATCAATAATTCTTGAAATTCAATTTTGTGCTAGTTATCTAGCAATAGAACTAAGTTCTCCAAAGAAGAAAAGACATAACACATTAAATAGAGAAAACAAAAGCCTCTTCACCACTAAGATCTAATTCATAACGCTTTAATGCTAACCAAAACATACCAAAAATACCAATAATATCAGTGATAATTAGTATCCATAAATCAATCCAACCACGGACCAATGACAATAAATGGGAAAAGTGCAAAGGCGATAATAATATTAGTCGCGCTCTATCAACGCTTAGATAAGTAAGTATCCAAAAAAAACAACCATGCTAAAGAGCAAAAGTATCCATCAATACTGGATTGGCTTTAAAAAATATGCAATCAACATTACAAATACGAAAATAAAAAAATGTTCTAACGCTAGACTTGAAACTTCACTAGAAAAAATCTGACTATAGGACTGTAATTGAAATAGTAAAAACCATTTTTAAAAAATCGCCGCTGTTAGTTTTGCAATAAATGTCAATAAGAGACAAGTTAGGTATGCTCTATTTCATTCGAACTGAATAACTACTAATCAGATCCTTGGACACTCCGACCCACAAACGGGTCATTATAAACAATATAATAAACAATGTAAAATTGATAGATGAAACAGCGCATGCAACTAATATATTAGTTGATATTATATTAACGTCAAATTTAAAAACCATTAATCCTGTTAATGGAAATTAAAGTAGAATGCTAATAAATAAAGTATAGAAAAAAGATATTAAAATTGAATCGTACTCCTCGAAGTTCACGATACATTAGTATCAAAATTAATATTAGAGAAATAAAACTTACAATATATAGACCACCAAATTCCATAATAGTCATTATTGTTCTCCTGTCTATATTAATTTAGCTTGTAATCCATTAATAAAATTAAGATTAAAAAACCTATTTAACTTCTATTCATTAACATCATTTTCTGTCAAATCGTATCCAATTGTTGTTTATCTAATTAATTATTATAAAATAAAAAAATTTATACTGTTAAATAATATCCTGTAAAAATAATTTTTACGGCTAATAATAAAAGGAATTACAAACTTGAATTAATCAGCACAATGTATCTTATACCTTGTTTGTAGTTTACAACACTAATTTAAATCACAACAGTACAGTAAAATTAGATAATTATTAAAATCCATTTTTCTTTAAAAATTATTATTTTCCATTAAGAAATAATTTCCTGCAGCCTGTGTAACTTTCGCAAAGTATCTTGATTATTATTATGATATTCCAATAAGGACGAAAAATTTCGACCGACTGATCCACAAACTGCTTTTTAGTCACTAGTAATCATTCGACATGTTGATTAAATTTTATTACCTAAGTTATCGAGTAAAATTTTCACTTTATCAATTTAATTAAATGATTTTTATAAACAGTTAAAACTAGATCTATTTTAAATGGAAAATAAAGCAGTAATATTGGTATAATTATATTTAACTGAGAAAAATAATTTGAATTTCTCGCTTAGTAAAACATATCCCTACCAGCCATTTAAATATTAGACGACGAAATAATAAAATTATTTAAATTTCAATATAAGTAATTCCTCATAAGAGATAAACATATAAAATATGTCATAAATTATTGTTGACAGATCATTGCTAAACAATAATATCAATTAAATTGATACATTAAACTAACCATAAAAAAGAATTGGCAATTTCTATCTGCTTTTGTTTGTATAGCAATAACTTTAATAATCACTTTTTTATTATAAAATTAGTTAATGCATAATTATGCATAGCATAATTCTATAGTGAGATCACAGATCAGAACCTTAATTTATCTATTTTAAGTAGTAATGATACTGATCAATATAAAACATTGTTAAAACATTCTAACACTACCTGGTTATGATGTGGAATGTCAGAACTAGTGCACGGATTAAAATTTTCATCTTTGCCTCAGGCAAAGATAGAATGTGCCACTACAAAGAATAATGTAAACAATATAAGTTGCCACTTAAGTCTATAGACAGCACTCAAAACGTCGTAAGCTGGTGTTAATCAATAAAAATTCATTAACAACAAAAAATAAGTCACTTCTGTTAAGAACAGAAAACCATAATGTAACCTTAGTAATAACTAAATAAACAAAAACATAAGCGCCTAATTTCAATGCATTACTAATATCAACTGGCAAAAAAGAGATCATGCATTCCGATAAATTTATCGGAAAAGCAATTAAATTTCTAGATCTTGTGATAGCCATATAGTAAAGTTAACTATTGCGATCGCTGGTTAAATAAACTTTAAAGCTTTTAAAATTTTATGCTAATCTCATTTTTATGCCTTAATTTATCTAAGGTTGATATAAATCAAACAGTAAAATACAGTATTAAACTGTAAATAAGCATCTGAAATACTATTCACTACCTGCCAATATCTACCTCATTCCAACTATATCTCTTAGTTAATAATTTTCTTATCTTAATATAAGCAACCGGTAACGTAACTGAAGTTATTAACACTATTAAAATGAATTTAGCTAAGTGATGACAAATAACAGTATTTCAGCTTGGTTTAAATATAACTAATTTAGCTGATTATGGCGTAAAATCATGATCACTATTGGCATAACAATTAATGCAGGAACTAAAGCTAATCCTATTAGCGCCCATTCATAACTACTTAATCTAAAATAAAAATAGTAATCAATTACTTCTACTAAGCTACAAACGATAATTAATAGTGTATTACCTTTTACATTGTGATAATCTTTTAGTATTTTCTAAAAAGTAATTTACATAAGAGATCTCCATTTATCTTAATACTATAAGATACAAATAACTATTTGATAATCTATATTCCAAATAGTTACCAACATGATAAATCAATTAAACAGTAAAAATAAGTATCCATAGGGTTAAAACCCTAAAATAATTGATGATGAAGTGCCAATACAGCGCTTAACTTTATTAGCGTCTAATATATTCAGTAACATATTTAATCACGCTATTGAAGATCTATTCACCGAATAAAACACCTAGTATAGTAATCAGTTGACGTAAATTTTCTGCCTAACCAACACTACTAAAATCAAAAGAAATAACTAATAATTTGATTATTACTAATCCTATCCCAACTTTTTCAAAATTGAATAACTACTCAAGCAAACGCTTTAGATAAAGATATATTAAGCAAAAAAAGATTGGATTTGATTAATCACTTGTTGCTGCTCTTTATCAGTAAGATTATAAAATATCGGTAAACGAACTAAACGAAGACTTTCTTTTGTCGTATAGTAATCATTACCATGAAAACGGCAAAATTTATCACCTCCTGGACTAGAGTGTAAAGCAACATAATGAAATTCTGACAAAATATTTGCTGTTTGCATATGCTTATTGAACTCAGCTCTTTGTTTAATATCTTTCAATTTGATATAGAACATATGAGCATTATGTTCTAGATCTACCGGTATAACAGCTAACTCTAATTTACCGACTTCAGCGAAAGGTTTAAGTGCCTTATAATAGTTTTTCCATAATGCTAACCTATTCTGATTAATTTTATTCGCTTGTTCCAATTGCGCCCATAAATAAGCAGCTTGCAGCTCTGACATTAAGTAGCTGGAACCAATGTCTTGCCAAATATATTTATCAACTTGGCCGCGAAAAAACTGACTTCGATTCGTGCCTTTTTCCCGTACAATTTCTGCTCGCTCAATAAGTGAAGGGTCATTAATCAGTATTGCTCCCCCTTCTCCACCAGATGAGTAATTTTTTGTTTCATGGAAACTATAGCAACCAATATGCCCTATCGTACCAAGCGCCTTCCCTTTATAAGTGGACATAACACCTTGAGCCGCATCTTCAACAAGATAAAGATGGTATTTTTTTGCTAATGCCATAATGGCATCCATTTCACAAGCTACACCAGCATAGTGAACAGGAACAATAGCACGAGTTTTGGCCGTGATCGCTGCTTCAATTTTATTCTCATCCATATTCATGGTATCAGGACGTATATCGATAAACACAATCGTTGCGCCCCTTAGCACAAAGGGATTAGCGGTAGAAACAAAAGTAAAACTTGGCATAATGACTTCATCGCCAGGTTTAATATCAATTAAAATTGTCGCCATTTCTAAAGATGCAGTACAAGAAGGTGTCAAGAACGCTTTCAAGCACTGAAAATGCTTTTCTATCCACTTCTCACAACGCTTAGTGAACTGACCATCACCAGATAACTTGCTACTCTGCATAGCTTCTTGGATATAACTTAATTCAGTACCAATAACCGGTGGTTTATTAAATAAGATCATGTCGTCCTCAATAGAACTAATAAGCTGTACTTATAATTTGTGCTGCCATTTGTGAATAGAGATACATAACAGTAATATTACTAATTTAAGTTTCCATCCTTAATCTCTACACTTCTTGCTGCTTACACCATTTGCATACTACTGTTAATAATTATTTACCAACTCATTTTTTTTGATTCGCTAAAGCTGTGGCTAATAAACCAATACGCGCCTCTTTTCAACTAGAAGTTTTCTAATGGTGACAAAACCATAATATTTCCTTATCTATTGTTAACTAATAAACAAAGATCATAAAAAGTACCTTTAATGGCTTTTCAAGGCAAATAGAATAAAAAAAGACATTATCTATTAATGATACTAGGATAGACGAAAACAGCTATGTGAAAAAGTTATATCTATAAAAATGCTTTTTAATTTTTTAATATTTTCAATCGCTACATCTAGATATAAACTATGATTTTACCCTGCTAACCATATTCAGGTAAAAATTGACTTTTTCACCTTATACTACCTAAAACCCATATGTAACGTTACATCAATCAATTCAATATCCCCGCGTAACAATTTTAACTTACATAATCTCGTACTCGACAAATTAACTTAATGAAACAATTGGCACATTGAATGCAAAATATAATCTTGGAAATTTTACGCTTAAAAAATCACTTTTCTAACTGAATAGTTCAATATTTAACTTAGCAAACATGTAGAAAATCCTGTAATATTTATTATATTTAGTTTATGCCAGTTTTCTGCTGATTTTCTATCTGTTCATTCGTTAACCAACTGTTACGCCAGACGATTTCTTTCAAAAAAAGCGATTTTAAATTCCTGCCGTTTCTCAATGGTTTGCGCAAACCTACTTGCTTAAGTCAAGCTATCATTAACACCAGTACCTTAAAGTTCTAGGTAAATCCGTAACCTAATAGCTAAACTTTAACTCACCACAATCAAGATATATTTAATTCATACAGATAATATTAAGCTCACTATGTTATGAAGTTTAATTTGTTTAATACTATTAATTATTTGATTATCATAAAAATAGATGCCAGTAATCGACCCAGTTAAATTTAAGTTGCTGGGGCCTTTCTTCAATAGAAAGCACTTTAAACTGTTCATCAAATTCAACTACCATAAAACATTTGTAATTCATCATCTAATACGAAAAAATTGTTGTTCTTGATTAACAAGCAAAATCTCGATTTCAATTTAAGGCTAAAAGTCTATCCAAAATAAATATTTTGATCTAACATCAAACAGAAAGCATTATCACCTATGAAATTTTTATCGATCAAAAATGCCTACGCTAACCCATATCTGACCAGGATTTATGCAGCCATAACTGAAATAAGCACTAAAAACCTCATCGTCGCCAAGTAAGCGCTTATAATCAGGTATATCTTCAGATATAGAAAATAATTAATATTTCTCTAATATCAGACAATATTAGCATTAAAAGTGAATGGTAAATCATCGGCTTGTTATATAAGTAACAGGTTATTTAGAGATACCTTGCGCAACAGGATACAAATGGATTCTAGAAAATTACCAGCTAAAACAATATATTTTCATCAAATTTCCTCATCATTATCTATTATGTTGCAATTCCTAAACGTTCATCTGCATATGAACCATTTTACAGATTGGTGCAGCAGTTTTATTGTTGAAATACCATTCAACAATTTAATGAATACCTGATTTAAAGCTATCTTGCAGCTTCCATCCTAACTCTTGTTCTATTTTGCTAACATTAATAGAATAATACACATTATAACCTAAATGATTGGTGAGATAGGTGATTAAATCACGATAATTAGTCATTTCTTCAGGACTTAACAAAATATAATTCTTCTAAAAGGCACTAATTATCTTTAGCAGATCAATATTTTACGTTCATTATGGCCAGCAATATCCTAAATCTTGACCACATCCGCTTAACTAATGACTAAATGTAACACATTGGCATGATATTCAACTATAGCTAATTACCTTTATCTATTTATCTTAACGATAAATAGGAAATAATTTATCGGCTATCACGCTCAAAATTATAAAAAGAATTAATTTCAGGATAGTATGATAAGGATCATAATCATTTAAGTAATTGGTCACCAATATTAGTAAGCGATAAGTACAATGCCATGCTATGATTAAATGATCACTTGAAAGCCTTTTAAACTGAATCAAGACGAGGCGCCAGGCCTACTTGCGATCATAATAGGTTATTTCTATAAATAACCTTCAAGTTGTATAAGATCACCATAAACCATCATCTTCAGTAGATATCATGGAAATGAAATAATTATTTTTCTGCTTGATTAAATAATTTTAATAATTACTAGCTGTTTCCAATAACATTGGAACCAACAATTTTGGTTTCGATAAAGACGGGCTGATCCATCAATCATATCAATCGATATGACTTTTTGCTGCTAAATGCCTAACAGGCGTTAGGTTAATATTTCTGAAAAATTTTGTTAAACGCATATCTATTGTAGATATTTATTGGAGCAAAAGAATAGCGAAGGCTCTTTCTCTCACTGATGCTAATAATGCTAGATTACTAGCATAAGTAAAACTATCAACAACTAATACACTATAATTAGTATCTTCAATCATATAATAAATAACTCCCAAACCGATAAAGACAGATACGCCAGTAATTAAAATACGTTTCAACGTCATATTTCTTTAGTATTAACTACCTATTTTTATCGAATTTATTCAGTCTTAATTACTTTAAATTATTTATAATCTACCAACAATAAAATAATATCTGCATTAGCAATAGCAACTCTCACAGTAGAGACCAATTAACAAAGACCTTTTAATGCCTTTGGTAATTAATTAATATTAGGCTCTACTACATGATTGGTACCAATATGTTAATCAACAATTATTTTAATTATTTTTATAGTAAGACTGTCTTATAAATCATTAATATTTGGTTTAAAACCAAGATCAAAATACGTAATTTTAATTTCATTTGCTCGCTTATCTGTCTCGGTTAAACAACTGACTAATACTGTCTTAACCTGATAGCAATCTAAATTAGCTTGCTATAAATTTATATATTTCAGTTGTTTTGGAATCAATGACCATACTATCACTGATAAATAAAATGCTATATTATAGCCTGACTTGCTGAGATAATTTAATCGTCGTATTAGCAATAACCGAGTATTTTCTATCAACATCAACCGTGATATCAACCAATAAAAACCGTTAAGGATAATAAGCAATATGAATATGTAAATTTCACCTGTTATTATAGAAATATAAGATTAAATCCTACAGCTACTAGTTGCTGTACAATTATCTTACTTATTCAAGGCAGTGAAAGTAGATTCTAGAATAATCAAATTGCTTTTTTCAAAAATGGTACTATTAATTCTCCTCTCTTATAATATTAGAGAGATCAGGCTTTGATCATCTTTAAATGGTGAAGAGCACAATTAAAAACACATCTGCCTTTTAAGGTGTAGCGAAGACTTTTAATTAGCTAACTTCTATAGCCTGTTTTATTATTTTATCTAAATCTAGTTCAACAATATGAATTGTATCTTAATTAATCATATCAACAGCATGTCAATTAACATCACAATCTCAAATTAATTTTTTTACTGAACAGAGAAAGCAGTAGTAGTTAGTTAGTAATCTAATTTAATCTAAATCAATAACAGGAATAGTTTCAAACTACATAATGTCACCTGATTTGTTTTCAATGCTTCAAAAAAGTTCTATGGCAAGCTTTACCATCACCATAAAGATTATTAGCCTGGCTTATTTTTGCTAAACATCTTCTCTTCATACGTTAGTAATTGTATTACCGTTTAAATAATTTTTTCTGTTTGTGTACCTACTAAACATACCTTATCATATTCATCTACTTTAGCTAGTTCAGTAATATCCAGGCATTACCAACATCGGCTTGCTTTAAGTTACAATTTCAGCTAATACATGACAGATATGTTTAAACCCACCACTAAAACTTTCCAATCGATATCCTGTAATTAACATCATTTTTATTTTTTATCAAAAAAAGATTTTCGACAGCCATAAGGCTTGTTAGCATTATGGCATCATTCATAACTTTATTATGCACTCAGGACAATTCATCCTGTTACGTATTTTGCCAGTAACAAAATACGATGAGAAGAGGGATAAGTTCTGCTTTAAATTTTTTGTGAATATTCGATAGATGAAAAGTAATACTTTTCCAGATAACTGATAATTTTACGATCTTCTTTTTCCGTCCAAAGATAATATAATTTGCCGGTACGCAATCCTGATTCAACATAATCAAGCAGAATACACTGATAAAAAACAACCAGGTGATTGCCACATGGTTACCGTATCTCACCATAAACTAATACCGCATCGGGTTTAAAAGATAAGAATGCTGATTTAATTCCTTCAAGAATACGACAGGTAATATTGTTTAAATCTTGTCTCGATATCATAATATCTAAATCATAATCAGATATGATTTCAAAAAGATCTAATACCTGAGGCATAACTGCTCAATATAGAGCAGTTATGTGAACTTTCGATTCAAAAACCTTATCGTTCATCAAAGCATATTCTAACTAAGTCATTTTATGACTTCAGAACAAGTACTAAAGATAGTCAACACTTTTATAGTGACTTTTTTATGTTAATCTTATTTAGTATAAAACATATCATCAATATTGATTCTATTTTCAATATATTGATAACTTATTGAAATTCTCTATTGCTATATATTTAGCAAATAATTAGATTTTGCGTCTTAGCAAACTCATATCTATACCACTTAGGACATCAATCATTCGAAAATGATCATTATTAATCCTCAAACAAGAAGGCTATCTGTTTAACGGTATCTTCTGGTGTTTAAACATTGATAAGTTTAAAATTATTCTCGAGATCAATTTTGAGATTTAATATCACTAATATCGCTATATTTTATTTATGATTAAATCATAATGAAACTCTGTTTCCTGTAATATTTTAATTTAAACTTGCAATAAGGAAGCACCTAATAAAAATATTTCTAACTCAGGTAGTAATCGATAGGTAAATCAATTTTGATATGTGAGAAACACCTTGCTTTTTATGTAACTTTTAACGATTGCTTTAGGTAATTTAAACGTTATTCATAATTTATATTTGTAGGATTTCCTAACGTTTAATTAATGCTTTTAAAGACTATTCTTTTGCGTTTCTCTTAAACGTCTTTAATCTGTTTATTAACATTAAACCTAGCTTTCTTTTTTAGCAAAGAAATATATTCACGTAGTGATAAGATTGTATCAGAAGCATTTTTAGTAACTAATTTAACATTATCATTAACTATCTTGTTATCATTTTTTTTGAAGTGAATTGAATATTATCAATTAATTTATCAAGTAATGCAAAATAATCCTTAGGATTTCCTTCTATATATGTTTGATGGTAATCACTATTTAATAAAAAATTTTTCTGGGCATCTTAAGAGCCATTTAAGTGGTAAATTCTTAATAAATATAATTTTAAATTATTGTCAATTAATTATCTTATGTTTCATTAATATGTGAATTCAAATTTCGTAAAAATTGCTGTTTGGAACAATATACCAATAAGTTATTAACTGTTAGTAAATCAATGATAGTTAGCATGCTATTTTTATAGCATCACGTAAAAATGACCAATACAACAGCTATAAAATAAATGCTAAAAAGATAACCACATTTATTCCTACCATAGCGCAAAAACAAACTTCTAATATCTAATCCATACTCAACAAATTAAAAGTGAGAATTAGGTTTAACTTATGTTTCTAACTTTGTTACTAACATGAAACTCCTTTAAACATTTCTATTATTTATTTTTATATACATTGCGTTCGAGGTTTAACACATTTTTAAAATGCACCACTTTTCAAGCACATCTAATCTAAATATCTATAGGATAGGAAATGCAAGAAAAAATAATTCCAACATCACCATTCAGAAATAAAACTTAAACGTTTACCGAACATACCTATTGTTTTTAAAAAACAACTACTATCAAAGTCATCAAGATAAAGCATAACTTGAAGTAAAACCTGAAAGTATAATTAAATAATGAATATATTGTCTATCTGGTAAAAATAACTCATTCCTTTATAGAGTTATCAATATATGATAGCAACCATATTCATCAGATGAATAACAATATAACCCAATGGGCAGTCACTGATTTAATTAAAGATTATTCATCTTATATCGACATCAACAGCAACTAAAAAAATGGTAAAACTAATTAATGTACTACCATATTTCCATAATCACATTTATAATGTTTTTCCAATAAATCTAAATTCAATAATATATAAGAAAAAAATATCAGCAATAATAGAAAAACATCAAAAAGCTAATGGCATATTGCCATCTTGATAAAGCAAAATGCCTAATAAGGAAAAGAAGACACAATAAAGATCACCAAGCAGACCATGAAATACCATTAACTATGTTAAAAGTATTGACTAGGACCAAAACAGTAAATAACATTACTAAATAACTTAAATATCCCCAATATTATTTACCGTTAGTCTAAACATAACCTAAGTTATCTAACGTTAGGATCAGCAAAATAAATCCTGACTATTACAGGAATCGTTTGAACAGTTGCTTGAACTTTAATGCTAATATCAAAGCGATCATCTAATGCTCCAATAAATACAAAATTTTAGTATAAATCAAACACAACCATTTATGTTAAATAAATTCGAGTATAATCATAAATACCAATCCAATATTAAAAAACAACAATACTACCATCCAGAAGAATTTCTCCTTAGTGTTTTTTCGGTAACTAAATTCATTTACTAAACCAAAGTTTTTAGTACTCATCTTGCAAAGATGATAAAATTATAAAAAACAAGAAAACGTCGATTAGTAAATTTACTATATATACAATATTTGGTATCTTATAATTTCTTTTTAAAAATCATCCACCACATCTATTTCTATGGATAAATTGTAAGTTTACTTTAAGTTAGTAAATATGTTTTACTAAGAATGATAAAATACTTCTATCATTTCGTACAGCTTATTAATAAACAAAATCTCTATCAAAATAGATACTATTGGATAGTAAAAAAAGGATAAAATAAAGCGCCAAATAAAATGGCGCTTTTCAGTTAATAATTAAACAAAAAGCACTTTAAGAACGCTTCATAAAATCGAAAAATTCATCATTCGTCTTCGTTATTGCTAATTTATTAATTAAAAATTCCATTGCATCAATTTCACTCATAGGATGAATAATTTTGCGTAATATCCACATCTTCTGTAACTCATCCGGTAAGGATAATAACTCTTCCTTACGAGTACCGGAACGATTATAATCAATCGCTGGAAAAACCCGTTTTTCCGCTATTTTTCGAGACAAATGCAACTCCATATTTCCAGTGCCTTTAAACTCTTCGTAGATTACTTCATCCATTTTAGAACCGGTATCAACTAATGCTGTAGCAATTATTGTTAGGCTTCCACCTTCTTCTACATTACGTGCAGCGCCAAAAAAACGTTTAGGACGGTGTAAAGCATTTGCATCCACTCCACCTGTTAATACTTTTCCAGAGGAAGGAACCACTGTGTTGTAAGCACGAGCAAGACGCGTAATTGAATCTAAAAGAATAATAACATCTTTTTTGTGTTCAACTAAACGCTTAGCTTTTTCTATTACCATTTCAGCAACCTGAACATGACGAGATGCAGGTTCATCAAAGGTTGATGCAATGACCTCACCTTTAACTAGACGTTGCATTTCGGTCACTTCTTCTGGTCGCTCATCAATTAACAACACTCTCAAAACACAGTCTGGATAGTTATTGGCAATATTAGCTGCAATATTCTGCAATAACATGGTTTTACCTGCTTTTGGTGGAGCAACAATTAAACCACGTTGCCCACGCCCAATCGGTGCAGCCAAATCCAAAACACGAGCAGTTAAATCTTCTGTTGATCCATTACCACGTTCCATACGTAGACGGTTATTAGCATGTAGCGGTGTCAGGTTTTCAAAAAGGATTTTGCTACGGGCGTTTTCAGGTTTATCAAAATTAACTTCATTAACTTTTAGTAGGGCAAAATAGCGTTCTCCCTCCTTTGGAGGTCTAATTTTTCCTGATATGGTATCTCCTGTTCGTAAATTAAAACGACGAATCTGACTAGGAGAAACATAAATATCGTCAGGACCTGCTAGATAAGAGCTGTCTGCAGAACGAAGGAATCCAAATCCATCCTGTAAAATTTCTAGCACGCCATCACCAAAAATATCTTCTCCACTTTTCGCATGTTGCTTCAAAATCGAGAAAATAATATCCTGTTTTCTCATGCGAGCTAGGTTCTCTAGCCCCATACTTTCGCCAAGAATAATCAATTCTGATACCGGCGTATTTTTTAATTCGGTAAGATTCATAATGGTGGGTTCTTAAACTCGGGGTATATTTTTTGAACTATGACCAATAAATAATATAAAAATCTCTAATTGCTTATTTAAGTAAAAATACAAAAATCTTAACGATTCTTGATGAAGATATCAGTATCATTAGATGCAAATTCATATAGTTTCAATAATTTGTTAATCCATTATCTTAGATAATGCTCTTTATACAGCATAGACAGAATAAGACTATCATCATCACCTAAAAAATGATAAAAATCTCACTTTATACTTCTTAGGACCTACACAACAGCACCAAGCAAATAATAAATGGAACATATCCTGTCTAAAAGAATTATTTCTATGAGAGTCAATGGACTTTAAACCATTCTAGGATAGAAATTATCCAGAGATAAGAAATATATCTATACAATAACATATTCAATATATACACATTTAAGATAAAAACGCGTATACCAGACTTATTAAGTAGTAGCGCTAACATTATCATGCTTCTAAGCAGACGTCTAATAGCAAATTAAAAATTTTTTATTTAGATTAAAAACGTCTGTTGTTAACATTTTATGAAAACTTGATGTTTTTATCTAAAAATTCTTTTAATTGAGTTTTAGATAAAAGACCAACTTGTTTATTAAGCATCTCACCGTTTTTAAAAAGTACTAAAGTAGGAATGCTACGAATACCATATTTAGCTGTTGTTACAGGGTTATCGTCAACATTTAATTTTCCTATGATCAATTTAGCTGTACATTCATCAGCAATTTCGTCTAAAATAGGAATAATTATTTTACAAGGGTTACACCATTCTGCCCAAAAATCAACTAATACTGGCTTTACTGCTTCTAAGATTTTTGTATTAAAATCTCCATCAGATAGATGGATAACTTTGTTACTCATTGCAGATATTCCCCCTCCTCAAGTATAAACAGTTTATGTTGTTTCAACCTAACATTAATTTAACTATGTTTACTTTATTTCAAATAATCTTCTTTCATAAACAACTTTTAACTAATATCTTAACACATTAAAAGTAAAATATATTTTACAGAAAAAAATTTATAGATTTTGCTTTACACCTAAAGTTATCGAACCCCTTAATAAAAATGACTTTCATAACTGTACACTGACACAAACGTTAACATTACCTCTTACTGTCAAAGACCATAATGTTACTGGACAGGCCACAAACAGAAACAGATAAGACATTAAATTTCTTACCTCAATATTTTATTATTTACTAGCACATCTAATAAATTCAAAGAATCAAGTTAATCAACCTAGAGCGTTAATTACGACTCCTAGACGGGAATTACCAGTTCAGATATTTGCCAATGCAAAAGAATTAGCCATTTTAATAGGCTTAAATGAGTTAGCTTATCGTGGCGGATGGCTACGACGAACAACTACATCTACTTCAGACAGGAGTGCATGTCCTTATCGATACGGTAGCACACTTAATTAATTACACTAAACAAGGTTACATTTATTTAAGTCTTATTCAAGTGCTTGCACTTGATTAGGTTAATCATATGCATTATCTTAGCTTTATTAAAGATATTCGTTGGCTATTTCATCGAATATCTCCTGCCACTTAACGGTTAAATTTACTGTTTTCCGGAAGACTTTCTTATCGTGTTTCATACACTAGCATTTTAATAAATAAATCAACTCCCCCCAACATATTGAAGTAAACCATCAAAAAAACAGGTCATCGCATTAAAGAAGAGCTTTTCTTTTCTTCTAAGGAAGAAAAAATGCGTCTGTTACAAACGTTAATCGAAGAAGAATGCCTCCGAAAATGCATAATCTTTTCTAATACTAAACATCGCTGTGAAGATATTTTGCTTATCTTTTTGTTGATGGTAATCGCATTAATTTACTAATTGCGATGTGGTACAAAAAAAACGACTACGTATCCTTGAACAGTTCATTCAAGGTCATTTAGATATACTAGTTGCAACAGATGTTGTTACCATAGGTTTAGATATCCCATCTGTTATTCATGTATTTAATTACAATCTGATTGATTATCATCAAGATTATTTTATCTTATTGATAGTACTGGACGTGGTGATAAAAGTGACATTGAGTTACTCTTACAAGCAAGAGTATTCTTTAAATCTACCTGCTATTGAAGAGCAAGTTCAGCATCAAATCTCTGTTAACAAATATAACAGTGAGGCATTATTACAAGATTTACCTACACTAAAACCATGTTATCGTCCGTACACTAACGGAACACGTCGTAATAATAGTAGCTAAAGCCAATGGAATAATTCACGCAATAATTATAAACATATTAGATAATAAAGATTATGATAAAATTATTGCTTTTTATACAGCAATTGATTTTGGTTTTGGCAGCTTTCATATACTAGTAGTACAAGAAATTTCTAGTTATGTAAAGACCTCATTCGCATCAAACGTAAAGTCAGACGACTAGCTTTCTGCCATTAATCTAAATAATTGTTTATTTCAGTCTATGTTAGCATAGGTTATTGCTTTGATTGCAGAGCAACTTATTGATACATCTGTATTTCAATTGTTATAGTATTAAACAATATTCTCCAGATCAGATAATTCTATAAATAGAATGACCCTATATGATGGAATTTATTTAGCTATCTTTTTAATCAGTTAATATAATTTCCACATTTGAAATCTGGAATTTCTTAAATAATTCTCTGATTAGTCATCTTTATGAGGCAATTCTGATTAATTTCATGCCCCTAAAAAGGTTTCTTCTATCATTTAGCTCCACCAGATAAAAAGATGGACTTTTATCGATAATCGGCTCAAGAAAACAGATAATATACACTTTGCATTAAATTTTCTAAAGAATCTCTCATAACTCATATAGCTCTATCAATCTCAGGCGATTAAGATCAACGATCTTTCTTTCTTTTATCTCCTTATTTCCTATATTTTTAGCTTTTCTATGTAAAAAACTTTTCTATTTAAAGGATTCAAAGAAAAATATTTTGTCAACTTCAATAATAGCACTTAATGCCCTTATGTTGGCTGCTGCCGCTGAAGAAAAGAAGAAACAATGCCAATCTAACGCTATTCTTAAAACAATACCTGTTTATTTCGCTGACTTCCCCCGTAAAATTAAGCAATTTAATACACATCACAGATAACTAAATTAGTTATCCTTATGATATAGTTTCATCAAATCACTTCTAATTAGATTGTTAAATGTCTTCCTGCGATCAGAGATTTTCCAATGAAATTGCTGTAACGTTAATAAATATCAACAGTGGATATTATATTCAGGATAATAATATGAGTAGGATAAAATGGAATAAGTCAATTCAATACATGAATTGATATTATCCGAGAGAGATAGTTGCCGAGCCAACTAATAAGATACAGGTTTATGTTGATATGGAGTGTGAGAAAAGAATCTCCTTATCTTGATTACTGTTTGCTTTTATGGAAACCTATGGAACGAAAATCTCTTCTTTATAATAGAAGAGATTTCTACCGATAACTTTCACCAACACATGTCTTATCTCAACAAGACATGAATCGTAGCTTGATAATGACTATATCTTTTTTTCAAGTATTTATAATATATTCTCCAACTGAACAAATGCAAATTATTATTATAGCAATACTTAGTATTCTCTGAGAATACCGATCTCTTTATTAAGCAAGAAGAAATATTCTTGTCATATCATCAGAATTCTTGCTAGAGAAAAATTTAAGTTATTTATCAAAATGAATATCTTCTACTGTTTTTTCAGATAAACAACTAGTAATAGATATCGGCGGAGGGGATAAAACACCTCCAAGCACTAAGATCATTGCACGTATCTATTTAAACATAATTAACATGTTAGCCTTAATATGAATATGCTTTTATCTTACTTGAGTTTTATTTTAAATAATCGTAATCTAAACAGAAGAAAATTTTACAAAAGATAAAAGTACCGCACATAAGATTTATTAAACTATTAAAAGCCATCTATATTTAGCAAAATAAACAAATTTATATCGGAAATTTAAAAAATAATGCTAATGACTGCTATCATACATAAACGAATATGACACTAGATAAATCATAATTTTAAAAAAATCAATTTTCTCTAGAAAATTAGAAAAATTGTAAATTAAAGCATTAACACTTAAAAATAAGTTAATTTTATTAGTAGTTATTACTTATCCTTGTTTCCATATTTATGGAATTAAAATAGATCATATATCATATAATGATTAATCCTTATGTGAATGATTAATTATAACATGCTTAATCTACCTGCAAAACAGAATATTCACGAAATTACACTTGCTATTTTTAGCATTGTTTTAAGTTAATATTGAGCATGGTAATCAAGTGATGAGCTAACATCGTTTTTATTTATAATTAAAGAAAATATTTTATGCTGATAATCAGCAAGTTAATAAGATATTAATAAATGTTTTCGGCATTATGCATGAAATTAGTTTAATTGTTGACGTTATGCATACTACGAACCATATCTATTATCTTATCAGCTATCTTGATATACCAAGTTATATGCTTGCACAAAAATGTTTTTATAGGACATTTACTAATGTCAAGATAGCCCGATTTAGGAATTACCCTTATTTCTTATGTACTGAGTTTCAGAGAAACTAACTTATTCTGCTGATTTATTTCATTAATAATTTCAATATCATTGAGATGATATGTCATAAAAATCTATGAAAATATATCTTCAAAAGAAGATATTTCCCTTATTCCTTGCATAAACTTATCCGTAATGATGGAAGTGGAAGCTATAGTAACTACCGCTAAAACCCTAAGCGCGAAACCATAGTTGGGAATAATATTCTAAACGTTGCTTTTGTTAAAGTAAATTAAAAATGGCACGATCCGTAACAGTTATTTGTTATAGCGAATAATACAAACTTAACATAGGCTATATTGAGATTAAAGTGCCTAAGATCAGAGATTGCAACGGTAACAGAATATAGTTCAACAGTTCGTTGTTGCTTTATCTGAAGCGTATAAAAAGCGATGAAATTACTAGCATGGTTGGTTAGCACGGCAAAAAGGCATCTCTACCATAATTTTTTGAAACCTCTGAAGAGTGTTTTTCGATGAAAAAACACGTGATCCCTCCCCCCTCTCTTCCCAATCGCCATAAACAGATTGAAATAGGCGATGCCTTATAGCGTAAGCATTGGTAATACCTACGTGATTTAAGCGATACGCTACGTTTATTTTTATCGATGATGGCATATGCGTTTTGTTAAGCAAACTGATCGCTTTTCTCTGCTGTTAAAGGCGCGGAACTGCGCATAGCCGCAAGGATGATCCTTACCTTGCGTTAAAGATAGTTATTGAAAGTTAAAAGGATCTGAACTTAACATCTGGATGGAATTCGAGCGCAGAAGACTTAACCGCATCTCTCAGGTTTGTTATGGAACATAGCACCATTAGTTTTATAGTATATATGGCAAAGATATTTCAAAACATTCAGCATTAATGCTGCTAGGTACAAAACAGTATTAATGCTAGATTATTTTCTCTAAAGGCGTGCAACACTAAAAGTTAGGTCTGAGGTAAATTGAATCTGGCTACCAGAGAGCTCTAATACTCCTAATAAAGCTTTATGTGTCTTGTTGGAAAGGTTTTCAGCATAAGTATCTCTGCAGCTATGAGGATGTTAGAGAATAATCAAAAAGAACCGCTGCTATTCTATATCTTCTCGTTAGGGCATTGGACGTCAATAAGAACGACAAATCTAATTTTTATATTGGCTTTTACGATAGTAAGGCTAGAAAGACAATGGCTGAAGGGCTGTGGTTAGAGAAAACAAGTCTTTTTAATAGTATTAAAACTGATCTCGTCTGATAATAAAAGCTAGAACTGACTAATGAGATTAAACATGTTAGACTATGTTAGCAAACATGTTTAATTTAAGTACGAAGATTAGGTTTACGAAGTTTTAGAGTGTAAAGTAGCCGTTAGCCTTACCCGGCATCTATACTAGATTTAGTAATAAGTCACCGATCAATTGAGTTAAAGGAACTGACTCAACAAAACACAACCTCTCTCTTCTAATATGCTATTCTTCTTTATTACCTTTTAAGACTGTGATTATTTTATTATCTCACATCGTGATAATACAATTTTAGTTTTATAACTTAAAGCAAATAAAGAAACTTTACTCCTAACGTTACCGGATCAATAGCTATTGAAATATTTACTCTTTTATGAATATTTGCAACAAAAAATGTAATTCTAAAGTAATATCAATTGGCTTTTATACTAAAAAACAGACTTAATTAACTCAATAAACTAATTCTTGTTAGTTAACAAAATTTATTTTTATTTAACCATCCAGTTTCTCGATCTGATCTCAGTAACAAAAGACTACTCTTTTCCATTCGCTGTTTTGCTATTTCTATCTTTTTATTTTATTCCAAGAGAGAACTATCTTGTTGTAATTCATTTAAAAACAATTAACTTCCTGTCCGTATGAGTTCATCATATTGCACAGAACCTGACTATGAGTAAGAATAATATTCTTTAAGAACGTCTTATCTTCATATAAGCAGGACGGCGCATTATTGATTGATATTACCAAACCAAACTAGTATTGATTGGGGTAGCAGGCATTCTTTCGTACCAATTAAAAAATTTAAGGAACCTCATATCTTTTTGAGATATGCTGGATCATTAAATTATAGCTGATCTAAATTTTCTGTCATTTTTCTACACTCCATCATATCACGTAATCTAAAGCATTAGATAACCTGTAATAAAGTTATCGCATCATTGATGTCATTTGTATTAACCCATTTCTCATTCATCCAACTAAATAATTGATTAATATTTTCATATGTAGCTCAACCCATTTACTACTATTTTATGTCTGATATAAACCCAGCTTTCATAATTATTATCCTGTAATTAAATTTCTAACTACAAGCAGTATCTCGCGTTCATAACGCGGTTGAGAACTAATCAACCAATAGGTAAAACGTTGTAATACCATTACACCACACAAGTTAAGGTTTTGTTTAAGCCAAAGATAAAAAGTTATATTAAATAGGACTTTTTGTCACAAAATGGATAATTCACATAATTCCTGAATGGATTTCAGCCTAATTTCATATTTCGGTATATTAATAATACGGAGAAATGCGATATCATCACTTAGATAAGTAAATATCCGCAAATAAGTTAATGTATCTTTAATATCTGAACGTAAAAAAAATAAAGCTCCACGTAAAATACGGTAAAGAATACGATTCTGTAATAATATTTTTAATATAGTTGTGATTTTGGTAGTTCTCCACAATATAAATTAGCTTAATTTTATATTTGGTTTTATTAACAAAATGGTTGGCAATCAATCAGCTGATAACACATTCTCCATCACCTCTATTATTAGAGGTAATAGCTTTTAACACTTAACCATAAAATCAATTCAGAAAATAATTGTTTGTTAAAAAGATACAGGTTATTAACTGATCGCTATATTATCGGCTTTTAAAATACGCTAAAAAAGTAATAATTTTACTTGAATTTGATCGAATCTCAGCTGAGAGAAATTATTTTTTAGTAAAGCTAAATTTTACAGTTAAATAAAAGTATGCCAAGAAAAAAAAATAGATTGATCACAAAGAACAACGACAAAATGTCACGCATTTACCACTAACAATTTAGCTAGTTGATATTAGCTAGTATTTATATCTTGATATTCATCCGCTAGCAAGCAGATAACGAATATTTTATTGCCAACGAGAACGTAGTTCTTCTTCAATCAAGAAGATTGAATAGTAATTATCTTATTAAGATCTAGCACATTGAAACTTAATAAAGTTAATTTATAGCGCCAATAACATTTAGCAAATTGTCATTTTTTTCTGAGTTTACTTGCAGCATAACTTGTCTGGCAATTAATAAATCTATTTTCCAGTTAAAGATTATTAAGGTAACTGACATAAAAAATCTTTATCTTTTATCAAGAAATTAAAGGTTAGTTCTTTTAACAAAACTATTTGATGGTGTTCATAAAACAAGAAAAATTAGCTTTTGTGTCTAATACACTATGTTCCCGTTTAATTATTTTCAAGGAAAACAAAGTTGAAACAGTTAATCTTCTGATTTTTTTCTATCATTTATTCTGTCTATCTTTTCATCTCTTTGGTGGCTATTATTGATAATAATACCGTTACAAGCTAATAAGGTAAATAACCACGATAACGAATAAAGTAGGCTGCTTTATTGATAATAACTAGGAGTTTTACGCTACATCGCCTAGCGCGATATAAACAGAAGCCATCACCCATACAACAATCATTTATTGTTGATTGTAATTTAATTAGCTAGCATACTAGCTATGTATTTTCCATTACTCATCATAAGTTATATTATATCAGAAAAAATTAGTAAAAATGCATAAACTCCCTCTATTAAGTAATTGAGAATTATTAATAAATCTAATGTAGCATGATCAGGCTAGGTCTACTCTAATGCTTTGTGAATCTGATCTCCATCCTTAAATTGTACGTTGCTTATCACTCATAATCAAGACTAAAATTCCTTTAGATCCGGTTCTAGCTATTCTAAATAGAAGGGAATAGCTTAAATACCATTGAAAGGGTTGTTTTCGAACTACAGTATTTCGATAACTCTTTGTGCGTTAGCTTTATAGTCTCACTATCGTTAAAAACCAATTCAATTGGATTCGTCGTTCTTATTGACGTCACGGTGTGCTGATAGAGAGGTATAAAATGCTAGGCATTCTTTTCAATCTTTCTCCAGATTCTTCATCTCTTTAGGATATACTTAAAACCTTGCCAACAAAACATCAAAGGATTTATCATGACATCGCTACTCTTTAGTAGGCAAATACTTCCTGTAGCTTATCCTTAACTTTCGGTGTTAGATGCCTTTGGAGAGTGAAAACCATGTATTAGTTACTTTTTTATCTAATGGCGTTGGTGTTACATGTTCAGAAATATCTTTTCCATTGAATCATAAAAACCAAAGACAAAGTCTTTCGTAGCAACCCTTAGATGTACGCTTAAGCACATGCTCGTAGGCCATTAAAAAAGTTTAAATAAGTTTACTTCTGACTATTGATAAGCATATTCAACTGCAACGAGCTCCTTATATCCATGAGCAGTAACACCGATATTAATCAATAGGCAAAGGCGATTATTTTGCCTGATAAAACGCTATATATCATCAGATAATAAATAAAAGTAGCAGGTATTGCTTAAATTATACAGCTACCATTGCTTGTACTCTTCAAATTATTACTGTTTCAGTCTTTTGATGGTACTCCAGAGTAGACTGCGTTCTTTCACTGAGAATCGCTCTAGAGCTTTGTAAAAATTATCGGTGGAAACATTTCGTAGATATAGGTATGGTAGCAATTTTTCAATGTCCTTATACCATTTAAATAATGCAGTAACAACAATCCCTTGAAGGATATTCAATTTCCATTGGCAATCAGGATCCCCCTTTAACCTTAAGAACTTTAATTTCAAGATCGTCAATAGCAGTGTGTATAAATTTAATTGGGTAAATAACTGTTATGGATGACGACATAATCCGTCGACAAAGCGGTATTTATTCATATTATCCAATATGGTTTCGAGGACAGCCTCAGTAGCGGTGCTATCAGCTCCAAGCAGAATTAAAGATAATTTCATGCAAGGAATCAGAAGTAATATCTGGTTTTTATGGATATCTCTCTATGGTAAATTTAATAGCATATCATCTCTATGTTATTAAATTATGCACGAAATCAATCAGCACGATACGCTAGATTATATCTGAAATTCATACGCTAGAATGAGCATAATTTAAGTAAAAATAAAGCCGAGGTTTATAGTTTATCCACTAAATTATCTGATATTTTACCTGATGGTAATCAGGTAAAAATTTATTCTATTTTTATTTGCTGATCTGCAAGAGAGATGTGCTTGTTAAGCAAGTAGAAAAGCTAACAAAAATTTTAATAATTTTATTTATAATAAAGTAATTTTATTGCCAATTTAAATGGCGCCTAATTAGCAGTCTATTGATATTTATTAAAACAATATCAATAGTGCACTACGAAGATGCTACATGAATATTGATACTTTTAGGCTGCTAAACTATCGTTATTTTTAATAACGACTAAAATGCCATTTGGATCAAAAATGAGTGTCAGTGTTTGTTGTTTTACCTTTTTATATTTAAGTTGTTGACGGAAAATATAGTACCAAACTTGCTGGCCAAACAGTTCCTTTAGCATTGGTGTTCCTAATGTATAGGCTACTTGCTGTTGAGTCATTCCTTTTTTAATTTTTGCAACATCATTGGAAGAAAGATAGTTGCCCTGATTAATATCAGGATGGTAAATAAACCGTTCTACCATAGAACAACCTGTTATGAAAATAACAACAGAAATAGCAACAATTAACAATTTGAAACGCATGGTTATATCTTCCTTTAAGAGTTAAAATAACAATGATTAATCGAGATTGATAAAGTTGAAAACTTCAGCTTATTTTCTATAACTATAATTTTTAATACAGTTAAAGATGTTTTTAAGCAGTAAGTAGATCTTTTGCACTAACCTTAATCAGAATGTTTTTGTTAGTTCACTATCTCCACTTAGTAAATAAACATGTAATTTCTTGTAAACTAGTTTTATCTAAAAATTGCATTCTTATTTCTGTTTTACAATTATTAGTTCATTTACTTACAATAAGATAGAAATATCTAGATCCTATAAATTCAAACAAATAGGTAATACACATATAACTTGAGTTGAATTGCCTAATTCACATAACAATTTTCCAACTATCACGCAGTCTAGGACCCACCAATACTAACATCAACTTCATCAAAATAAGAGCAGGGATATCTATTTTTTTCTGTAGTCACTTATATGGCCGGCAGGATGCACATGAAAGATTTTCTCACCCTAAAGCAACTTTTATTAATGCTTGATCTTAATGCCTAATATTAGTTATAATATTAAACTGCACTTAATTACACCATTAATTTATAAATGTTCAGGATTTAAATTTATATCAACCGTAAAATAGTCATAAAGCATGGAAGATTAATGCAAACTGTTGTTGATTTAATTTTTCTTTTCTGGCAATAGTTATTGATGTAATTAAAGCGATAATTCGGTGGGAGAAAGGAACATACGCAATATGAAATGTTTACGTTCTAAATTGACATATTTTCGATGCGTTATTCTAATTCAATAATCGGCTATGAATGATTTAGCTCCATTCAATGGCATTGTGACGAAATTCATTACTAACTTCATTAATTTAGCTTAATTCTTTTTCAAACATATAAACTAAGTTTACTGAATTAATTACTAATAGAAGTTATATCATTAATTTTTTGTTTTTTTAGATAATTTTAGCATATTGCTAATATTCTGTTCCTAATTCTCATTAAGAATTTGTAATAGATTTTAATTTAAGGTAAGAAATTGTTCACGATTAGCTAACTTTTATACTCTCGTTTTATTTTTTAATATTCATCACCTTGTTATGTGATGGTGGTATTAATTCATTTAATTCTTTAGAAGGTATTTAATTAGTTCTTGGCGCAATAGGCGTTCAGTTATTTACTATTAATATTCTATTAATTCTTGATAACTTTGATGCCAATTTTTCAGGTTAATTTCATTTCAACTAAGACAGCGTTTTGATTTGCGTAAGTATCCAATTTGTATTCCCAATACTAATTATCTAATAATAATTGCTGAGCGTGTTGGATATGTAGTTAAAAGTAAATATTTCCAATTCGCGTAATTGTTATAAGGAAACTAATGTGTAATTAATAAAACATATGAACGTCCATTAGTAGTGGTTGCTCTACGTAATAACAATGCATTATGGTTATTTAACTGATAATTTTGATTATGTTGGCAAATGTTGGTAAAAATCTCTTATATTGCATGAAGGATTTTCACTACAGAGGTTGTGATAAAAAAGCAAACAGTTATAGCTCAAAGAGACTCTTTTTCAGTCCCTGCTAATATAAAACTACATCTCATTAGTTGTCTTGACGATTAATCTGATCGGATTATCTCGATTTATGGATTGAATCAATTTATTCTGCTTTATCTTGTCCATATATTGTATCACAGTGAAGATGTTATCCTCTAAAAAAGGTTTTTTATGGTGGTTATAGCGATATCATTGCAAAATCTTTGATTGCAGGAAAATATTAATAATCTTAATAGAAGTCTACTGGTGAAAGTACATTAGAAGAATAAATACTTTAGTTATCTGCAATTTATCTTAATTAGCTTTACTTTATCAAACTCATAAAGTATATATGCATTGATTTCAAAACAGCGTTTAGATGGGTCACTGTTTCATTGCTTCATTGGCACAGTTAATGTAAATACCCAAGTGGTATTTTTAAATTAACGAAACATTTCTCCATAAATTCTTTAAAGGAAAGCGTTCTATTTTACATAAGAAAGGTAGAAAACGTGGGAGATGAGGAGATAAAAGGAAAAACGAATCGCGATTTTAATTATCGAGATCGACAGCAGAGTCCACGTGAGCGATCAGATTCTTGAAGAGTTTAATACAAAGTGTATTAACTGTTTTCTTAAATCGATCATAAATAAAAAGTTCATCCTTTGCTTTGATGGAGGAGTTATTAAAAATTAAAAGGTTTTCTTTGACCACCCTAATTTTGAATTTAATATATTGAAATAATTATAATTTTTTGGGTGAATGAGATTAAATTTTTTGTTACTTCGCTTGATTAAAACTTCATCTCCATCTTGGATAGGTAAAATAATTTGGCTATCACAACTGATTTCATAATTAATATTTTTTTGTCTAAATTTTAATTTGATGCTACTATTACTACTAATAACTAGCGGGCGCGATGAAAGGGTATGAGGAAACATAGGGACTAGCGCAATGGCCTCAAGATTTGGGGTAAGTATCGGACCACCGGCAGAGAGTGAGTAAGCGGTTGAGCCAGTTGGAGTAGTAATAATTAGTCCATCGGAACGTTGAGAAAAGGCAAAGTGATCATCAATATATACTTCAAATTCAATTATGTGCGCCACTTTGCCAGGATGTAAAATAACTTCATTAATTGCAGTACTCATGCGAGTTTTGTGATTTTTTTTTCTGATCTGAGTTTCTAGTAAGAAACGCTGTTCTTCATAGAAATGGCCTGCTAATACTTCAGTTAGTTGTTGCAGAGCATTATTTGGCCAAAGATCAGTTAAAAAGCCAAGGTTACCGCGATTGATGCCAATAACTTTATTTTCATATCGTGATAGGACACGAGCAGCGCTGAGCATATTACCGTCACCACCAACAACGATAATTAAATCAGCTATTTTACTAATTTCTATTAGTTCCCCGATGGTAGTATTTTTTAATTTAAGCTGTTGGGCAATTTGTTGTTCAACAATAACTTTATATTTTTGCGCTCGAAGCCAATTATAAAGTTGTTTATGAGTTGCCAATGCCTCTGGATGTCGAGGATGACCAACAATGCCAATATATTTAAATAATGTCTTTTTTTCTGCTTTTCTGATCAGCATGGTTTATTTCCTCTTGCAAATTGATGTGTTTCTCTTGAATCCCAAACTTTTATCCCCATATTAAGCTAATAATCTGAATTAATGCTAAAAAGCATGTGGAGACACTCATGAGTAATAAAGATCATAAAGTGTATGATGAGCATACTTCTAAACAAAAAGAATTAACAAAATCACAAAAAAATCAGGTAAAAGAACAAGAAATTGAGACTGAACAATCAGTAAGTTCTATTGAAGAAATATTAATTGATCCACGTATTTCTGAATTAGAACAGAAGTTGCTTGAAGCGCAAAAACGTGAGCGTGAAGCGCTACTACGTGCCAAAGCTGAAGTGGAAAATATTCGTCGCCGTACTGAGCAAGATATTGAAAAAGCACATAAGTTTGCCCTGGAGCGGTTTGCTAATGAATTGCTACCCGTTATTGATAATTTGGAAAGAACAATTGAAGTTATTGATCGAGAAAATACTGAATCAATATCAATACTCGAAGGACTTGAATTAACTTTAAAATCTTTTTTAACTACCGTTGGCAAATATGGTATTAAGGTGGTAGCGGATAAGAATGTTCCTTTCAATCCAGAACTGCATCAAGCTATGACGATGATCGACTCTCAAGAACATGAACCTAATCAAGTTATTGATGTTATGCAGAAAGGTTATACTTTAAACGCTCGTTTATTACGCCCGGCGATGGTAATCGTATCAAAAACAAAATAACCTAAATTACCACCATCTTATGGTGGTAATTTAGGTTATTTTTCTGGGATGATCGGTATCCAGTTAATAGGCCTTAATCCTTGTCTTATAAGTATTTCATTTGTTTTAGAAAAGTGTCGGCAACCAAAGAAACCTCTATGTGCTGAAAGCGGGGAAGGATGAGGTGCTTTAAGAACCAAATGTTTTTGATTATCGATAAATTTGCTTTTTTTTTGTGCATGCGACCCCCACAATAAAAAAACAACGCCAACACGATATTGATTAATTACTGCAATAACCTTATCTGTAAATGTTTCCCAACCAAGATGCATATGTGAATGTGCTTTTCCTTCTTCAACAGTTAAAACTGTGTTTAATAAAAACACCCCTTGCTGCCCCCAACTAACAAGATAACCATGATCGGGATATTGGAAATCAACGATATCTTTCGCTAATTCTTTGTACATATTAACTAAAGAAGGCGGTACAGGAATTTTTGGCCGAACTGAAAAAGAGAGTCCATGAGCTTGATTAGGTCCATGGTAAGGATCTTGTCCTAGGACAACAACTTTTACTTCACTCAGTTCAGTATAACGGAAAGCATTAAAAACATCTTTTTGTGGTGGATAAATTATTATACCTTGTTGGCGTGCTCTGGCAACATAAGCTAGAGTATTACGGAAGTAATTTTGTTCTTTTTCTAGACCGATAACATCCTGCCAGCTGGGTAAAAATAGCATAACCATTCCTTTAAGTTTTTAATTAATATCATGTTAAACATGATATCTACATTATATGTAGATAAAGTTTAAAATCGAAAATTGATTGTTTTTCATTACACATTTTCATATTAAAAATATTTACTAACAATTGTTATTTCTTAAATAAGACATTGTTTAATGTAGTAATTTTTACCAATTTTATTATTAATAATATTTAAAAATTATTTATTCATATTAATAAATCTCTGATATTTAATTATTATTTAGTTTAGATCATAGCATGCTAAGATATGATCTTAGCAGACATCCCGGGCTTCGAAGATGTTTATAACCTTAGTATTGTTTTATACTCTTCAATATATTATTTTCAGAAATTCATATAGATACCTCAGAATTAACGCTCTTAAAAAGAGTAAATCAGCTAAATTAAAAAGATAAAACACAACTTCACCTGTTTATACCCACCTGTTTATCTAAAGCTCTTTATGATCTCTCCTCCTGAAATAAATTAGGACAAACTTGACTAAATTTATGATAGCCTAAAAAGAGGTCAAGTCAATGATGTTGGATACAACTGCATTGAGGGTAATGATAAAAGTATGCTTTCAAATGAATTCATTACCTATAGGGAGCTAAGGATAATCTACGTCTCCTTCAACTCTTGGAATAAATACAAAGATAACTGGGCCGATAAACTTGATGAATGCGAATAGGATGATGATTTTTATTTCTCTGGCAAGATACGAAAAAGAAAGTAATTTACTCAGAATATATCCCATCCACCTAACTAAACTAATTTTTATCATCGATGATGGTTAAAATAACTTTTCTGAAAACGCGCTGAAATGTTAACTTGGGACGCATCCTATTTGTAGAGCGAATCCTTACCTTCCTCATTTGTGTCATGAGATGTCTGGACGATTACTGTTATGATTATCTTGAATGGTTCTACACAGTCATTTTTCTGTTAAAGTTATAAATTAAAAGCTTGCAGCTCATACGCCGTCAAAGTTACCGAGTAGTAAATTAGCACAACAAATTTATATTTACTTAACTAAAACTGCCAACACATTACTTTCACTACCCCATCTTATTTGGCATTTTCAATAATAACTGGCTTCTGCGACTTAATGCTCTATTTCGAGCAGCTATCCGAACTTATATCGCAAATAAATATTCAAACAGGATATCAAAATTGGCATTTTTTGCACCTTATATACTTATGTAAACAATTTAATTAACATCTACATGTTCATGTCTCTATCACCAGCGTAGCGATCTAAATATTAAATTATCCTGTATTGGCGTGATCTTTTTTAAAAAAAGAACAATAGAAGAAATCTAGCTAGGGCTGTTTATTCGGCTGATGCATCACAACTATAATTTGATAAATCCTAGCAATCTTCCTACTCTTGTACACATACCCACCCCCAGGAAGCAATAGAATCTCATACCCTGAAGGCAGAAGTAGGACGTTGCTGGAGAAAGTGCATTTCGTTAAAAACATGAAAGGTTCGTGTAACAGTGTGAATAGCTCGTACACTACCTTAAACGCTCAGTAGTATCTACTTAAAACTTCAGAATTATTAAAAATAGGAGTGTTGAACATCATTATTATGATAGCGAAATAAGAAGTTACCGATCATCTGTTCCTGATACAGGAAGAGATGATCGGGCTCTAATATTTAGGCATATTACAGCTAGGGATTTTATCATGTAGTTTTACCAAAAAAACTTCCAGTACGATTATTACATGTTTTTTCAATCAGGGATTTTATAATGATATGGTATACCCTATAAATACCCCTAGTGTGATAACATGTTTACTGTGATGATATGGCAGGATAAAGTGAATTAAATTGCTTCAATGCATGAATCGATATCATCCGATAGATTATTACAGAGTGAACTAATGAAATGGAGATTTATGTTAACATGGAATGAGGGAAAGTCTCTTTGATTGTACGGTTGTTTGCTTTTTTTATTGCAACCACTTAACAAAAATTCTTCATTCTATATAAAGAATTTCTACCAACAATTTTTACAAATATACATAGCCTGAAATATTTATTAGTTATAATCAGTTTTCTTTACTGATGGTTTGCGACGTTTACTAAAATTTTTTTGTCGCGATGGCGTTCTTTGATTTTTTTTCTTTTTTTATTAATTATTTTTTCTTTTCTTGCCATTTTAACTGAATTTTTTTGATGGGTTTAGGTTTATATAGTAATCTTTTAACCGATGTTTTGGTGATTAGTCGAAGGCTATCGAGATGATACATATTTTTAATGGTTCTTTAAGATAACGGTTAATTTTACCTAATAGCAGTTGATCATGAGCTTCGACTAAGCTAATTGCAATCACTTTTTGCTCACCAGGTGCAGTTCTCCAAATACGGTGCAGATAAACATCAGCAGTACGTGGTAAATAAAATTTAATACATGATTAATATCGTTAATATCGAGCCTACGTGAGGCAAAATCAGTTGCAACTAATATGTTTATTTGCCCACTATTTAGACGTTTAATAACTTCATGCCCATTTACCTGAACCATTACTTCTTTAAGTAACCAGCTTTTTATTTTAGCTTACTGTAACCATTGAACCATCTTATGCGCTCTATCGCCTTTATGGATAAAATAATAGATTTGGTGACATTAGGTTATTTTAATAGATGATAAAATAGCGCAGTTTTATGTTCAAAGGTTATCAGCGCAATAATAGTATTGTTGGGTTTTATTGTTCACGCCTTGAAGTATCAGCATCAATTTTATAAAGATTATTCAGTAATTGATTAGCAAAATCTTGAATGACACCATCTACTAATGTTGCTGAAATAGTATAGTTTGTTTACGCCAGCGTGTTTCTTCGGTAATAGTTTTAATGTCGTTAGCAAACCCCATATTAAGCATTCGATCAAATTCATCTAAATGAATATCTCAATTGCCAGACAATTAAAATTTTTTTCTTTAATATACTGTAGTAAACGTAACCTGTGGTTACGACGACAATATCTTAGTTTTCACTGAAAATTTTAGCGCGCTTAATATAGCAGGCTCCACCAGTGATAGTTATCATATCAAAATTTTGGTATATTCAGCTAATTCTTTTGCTTGTTCAGCTACTTGTATAACCAGTTTTCTGGTTGGTGCTAGAACAAGCATACGTGGTTTTCCAGATCGTTTATGTGGAAAATTAAATAAATGTTAGATCACCATCAATAAGTAAGCAGCAGTTTTCTGTATCCTATAGGTGATACAGCTAAAATATTACATCTTGCCCTAAAACAGTAGGAGTAGTTGCAAGTTAAATTGTTATATGGCGTTCATAGCCTTCTCATTCAGTGTATTGAGAATACTTTGGTTTAACTCAAGTTCAGAAAATATAGTTTCAATCATTCATTGCCATTGCTTAGGCAATAAATTATATGTCATATCTAAAAAGATAGCATAGTTTTTTGAATAATTCAGGTTTAACTTTAAACTAATCTTTTATAAACTGCAATAGAGTTTATTATCCAATACTAATTGAAGTAATTCCTGATTGTACAGGTAAATAATCGACGCAAAGTGATCTAAAGTTTTTGACTAAAATTAAAATGATGGCTTTACATCCCATATTCTCCTATACACCCATTAAATGGATAAATCATTTCATTCGTTTGAGGATGAATAGGAGGACTAAAGTCGGTGTTTCTATACTAATCTCTTTACACAAATAAACCAATTCCCGTTTTTCGGTAGATAAACATTTTTTATAGAAAAAACGATCTATAAATTTTGTCATTCTATAATAACCTAATTTATAGATATCGATGGGAAAATAATTAGTTAAGAGCACGTAAAAAACATTAAATATTTAGCGTAGTCTTAGACTTCTAAAAGCATAGAAAACTCATCAAGTGGCGCGATATTATCGATACGATAATATAACATCATGAAGTTTTATTTAGTATTTGTAGAAGATATTTTGCACTACGTTCAGCTAAGCAGGCTCGTAGCTTTTTAAACGCTTTATTCTTCAGCTTTTGCGCCTTATATGTCTAATTTTATGTAAATTTCTTCTCCAGGACTGTATAAACAGCGATCTGACTAGATCAGAATACTACAAGGTTTAAGAATTCACATACAACTGCTAGCGGATTCGTCAAGAGAGAAATATTTTTCGCAGGGAAACGACTACAACTTCTTGAACAAACGACAGCGTCATCGATAAATGATGGGAAAAATGGCTGTGATTATCGTGGCCATGTTTTGGCAAAGATTATTACTTTGCTTGCAGAGCAATTTATAATCACATCTATATTTCAATTTTCAATTATTCTGGTTTTAAACAATCTTTTTCAGACTAGATAGTTTAGTAAATAAACGACACCACACCATGAATCTACTTACTACTTAGCCATCCTTTAATCGCCTGATATGACTATTCCCATTTTAAATATGAAATCCATTATCAATAACTTTCTGAGTATCAAACATTATTAAATGATAGTGACTAATATCATTTTCGCTGATAAAGGTTTAATGCCATTTAGTTTTATCCAAATAAAGAATAAACTCTAATTAATGATCAGTTTAAGAAAATAAGTCAGCACACTCTGAATTAAGCTCTACAAGAATCTTATCACTCAGATGATATTGTCGATTTCAAGTGATTAAGTTCAGAATTCATTCTTTCTTTTATATCCTTCTCTCCTACATTTTCTGGCTTCTCTATGTAAAATATAACGTTTCTTTTAAAGGATTCAGGAAAAAATATTTCATTCATTTTAACAATATCACACTTAGCCATTTATGTTGGCTGTCAACGTTGAAGCAAAAAAAACAGTGGTCCTATCTAAACGCTATTTTTAAATCGATAGTGTTTATTTTATTGACTACCATAAAGTCAATCTATTCGATAGACATCGCAGATAACTAAAGCATTCACCCTTACGATATAGTTTTCCCAGAAAACTTCTAGTAAGATTGTTAAATATTTTTCTGCAATCAGGGATTTTAGAGTTATTCTAATTTCTAGTTCATATAATTTCGAGTAGGTAAAGACCTATCTTGCTAATTAATTTCATGAATGATTTCAATAAAATTGAAATGATATCCAATGAAAAGTTTACCTTACTGGGTATTTACAAAGCTAGATATTACCGTAATCTCTTTTATAAACTCATCCATAAGGCTAACAGTCAGTTGATAAGCATCGCTGTTTAAGTAGAGCTCGAAGCCATGTTATGATAACATGCTAAATTTCACCTTGTCAGCGAACATTAACCCGTCATTCGTAACGCTTATTTGTCACATAGAACTATATAGATTGATATTAGCGATCTTAAAATTAAAGTGCCTAAAATTAGGAATCATAGACATAGCTGTTGAGGATAAGCTCAAAGATATTCTCTGTACCAATATGGTGAACACTGCTTTGTCGATTAGCGTAACGCGTTGATCTTAAAACGGTTATTTGCCACCGCGAATCATACAGACTAGTAATGGACGATATTGAGATTAAGGTGCCTAAAGTTAAAAGGGGATCGCATCGGCAACGAAATATGTTTACAGCTCGTTGTTAGCGCTTTATTCGAATGGTACAAAAAACCTCAAAAAGACTACATATCTGTATCTGCATGGGGGTATCTTATCTACTGGTAATTTGAGAAAGCCTAAGGGCTCTTCTTGATGAAAGAGCACCTGATCTTCCTACTCAGGATCATCAACAGACTGAAACAGCTATGGATTAAAGAGTACAGGCAATGGTAGGTAGCTGCGTGATTTAGCGATATAAACTATGTTTATTTCTTGACTTAAGACGTACATCATTCTGTTAAACAAAGTAATCACCTTTACCTGATGCTCCTTATTGATATTATTGCATTGAGGTAAAGAGCTCAATGAAGTCGAGAATGCTTATCGAGAGTAAAAAGCACACTAGGTCAAACTTTTTAATAGTTGGCAAGCGCATTTCTTAACCATATTTTTATGGCTTGCTATGAAGAGATAGTGCTATTGATTTTTAGAATGGCATGCAAAGATGTTCCCGGATATGTGGAACCAATGTTATTGGGTATACAAAATAACTCATGTGCTACCTTTACTCCCTAAAAACATGTAACTGAAAATTAAAGTTTAGCTGCAGGAGGCTATTTAGGCAGCAAAGAGTCGCGATCCTACTGATAAAAGTCCTTGATATTTTGTTAACAATGCTTTCATCGTATTCTGTAGAGATGAAGAAATTGGATAAAGAGCGAGAAGAATGACTGACATTCTATAACATCCTTACAGCGCACTGGGTGTTGTAAGAACGACGAATTTAATTGAATCAGATTTTTAGACAGTAAAGCTATGAAAGCCACCTTAGGAAAATTGTACTTTAAGAACAACAATTCTTTCAATGGTATTTAAGCGACTATAGTCTACTCAAAAAAGCTGTAACCGGCTAAATGGATTTAACCTGTTAACTCTGGTAGTAAATAATATCTAATTTAAAATTAAAGAACAGATTCATAAGTATTAGAATAGAATGTAGTTCTATCACTATACACTAGATTTGCTAATAACTTAAAATTTATTTAATTAACCAACTTATTCATAAAAGCACGTTTTAGTTATTTTAACCTGTGATTTGTTTTAACAAAAACAATTTGATTATTCAATGTTTACTTATTTTTTGAGTTATAGCTATACCTAATTATAGGATAATTTTCTTTTAAATTATAAAAATGAAATAGCAAGGGATTTATGCAATGCGTATTATTTTACTCGGCGCACCAGGCACAGGTAAAGGGACTCAGGCAGAATTCATTATGGCAAGGTATGGTATTCCACAATTTTCTACCGGTAATATGCTACGTACTACCGTAGAGATGAGTACAGAATTGAGTCTAAAAATGAAAGAATTAATGGATAACGGTAAGCTTGTTACTAATGAATTAGTTATTGCTTTAGTTAAATAACGTATAGCACAAAATGATTGCCGAAACGGTTTTTTACTAGATGGATTTCCTCGCACTATAAAACAAGCAGAGGCAATGAAAAATGTGGGTATTGCGGTGGATTATCTGTTGGAATTTAATGTACCAGATAAAATTATTCTTGAACGTATTGTTGGTCGTCGAGTTCATGCACCTTCAGGTCGTGTTTATCATGTTAAATTTAGCCCCCGAAAATAGCAAACAGAGACGATATTACCGGTGAAGAACTAAGTATTCGTCAAGATGATCAAGAAGATACGATTTGCAAGCGATTAGTCGAGTATCATAACTTAACTGAGCCTTTAATTCCATATTATCGTCAAGAAGCTGCTACCGGTCATACCAAGTACTTTAAATTGAATGCTACCCGTAAGGTTATTGAAATTAGTGAAGAGTTAGCTAATATTTTAGGTTAATTGTTAGTTGATAAACTAGGTATGCAATTTGAATGGATAATTTATTTAGGGCTAATTAGCAGAAATGAAAATATTTAATAAGTTATGATAAGGTTTGAGTTATTAGTAAATCTAATGTATGACAATTAACCTCCTGCTCTGATGTTTCATGAATCTATTCTCAATCCTTAAATTAGACATTTTTATCACCATGGTCAATAAGGTTAACCCCCTTTTTTAGTTGATTCTGGTTTTTCTACGCAGAAGACTAAGTCAACTTAAATAACATTTAAAGGTTGTTTTCTCGAAGCACAATACTTCGTGCTTCAGTTTTATAGCCTTATTATTATAAAAGCTAATACAATCGGATTCATTGTTCTTCTGATGCCAATGCACTGACAGGAGATATAGAATGCCAGCCGTTCTTTTCGATTTTTCCCAGATTCTTCATCGATGATAGGATATGCTGAAAACCTTGCCAAAAAAAATATCAAGAGATTTATTAGCGGCATCGCAGACTCTCTGGTAGTCTGCAGATGCAGCATCTCACCTTAATTTTCGATTCCATACTTTTCTAGAGTGAAGCAAGAATATTAGCTGTTTGTTTTATATACCTAACAACCATTGGTGCTGCGTGCCTGGAATATCTTTATCATTGTATTCAAAATTAAAAGTATTCGCTTACTTAGCAAGAGTATCTGTGAGCTATGCTTAAGATTCGCGTTTATAGATCATAAGATGATAGACTCAGCTTTCTTCTAACTTTCGATAAGCATCTTCGACTGTAATTAGCTTATCACCATCCATTCAGTGATGTCGATAATAAGCAGTATGCAAAGGCGATCAGCATACCTGAAAAGCCTGTTTATGCAATCAGATCATAAATAAACGTAGCGCATATCGCTTAAAATCACGCAAGTATATATACCACTTTTCCTATGTTCTTTAAGCTATTACTGTTTTATTATTCTTATGATACTGACAAAGAGATAATGTACTTTTTACCAAGAAAAAATCCCTTAGGGCTTTCGAAAAATTACTAATGGAATATGTCTCACAGGTACACAACTATACTAGGAAAATCTTCGGCGATTTGTACACACTTCAGATAAGGTAGTGAAATAATCTATTAAAGGTATCTATTGCCGCTGCGATTTTTAATCTTAGGAACTTTAATTTAAAGATTGCTAATATCCCGTCTTGTAGATTTACTATAGCAAGTAACTGTTAAAGACGATAGCATTAACACCGTTTCTCGATAAAGGTGGCGTTGAGTATGTTTTCGCAACATAGCTTTGAGCTCCCTCTCAACAAAGGTGCGTATGAGCTACCTGGCACCATTACGGATGAATTTATGTAAAATGGAACACAGGTAAATATCTAGTTTTGCAGATTACTTCTAGATAAACTTTTCATTGAATATCATCTTTCTTTTATTGATATCATCCACAAAATCAATCAACAGGATATATACTACCATCAGGAATCCCATACACCAAAAATGAGTATAATTCTTAACTGAATGAATTAAACCTATTAGTTATAATAACATAATCAATCAGCTATTTCTTGACGAGAAATAGCGTAATATAATGCTTGATATTAAAAGATTATTAATGAAAATTAACCTTAATATAGGTTACATTGGTAACAGAATACACTTCAAGATCTCCTTGGCTACCGGTTTATCTGAAGCGTGCAAAAGCAGCAAAAATTATTAGAATGCCTTTGCACCTACAAAGCATATCCATCGATGATTTTTTATGAAGCTCTGGGTAATTTTTTGATGAAAAAGCACATGCTCTCTGCATTTCATCAGCAGATTGAAACAGTAATGGGTTTAAGAGTATAGGTAAATGAATAGTGCCTATGTAATTTACATGATACGCCTATGTTTATTTCTGAGTTGATAGCATATAATCCTTGTCAGGCAAGATAATCGCTTTTACCCAGTGCTCATTATCGACAGCACTACACATGGACGTAAGGGAGAGCTCTTGGATTAAAATTATTTATCAAAAGTCAGAAGAAAACTGAGTCTAACTTCTTAATGACCTGGAAAAGAAGATTGCTTAATCATATCTACCAGACTTATTATAGGAGACGGTGCCATTAATTTTGAATGCAACAGCAAAATATTTCTGGGTGCACAGCAGCCATATTATTGGGTATGCAAAATAAACAGCTAACATTCTACCTTCACTCCATAAAATCAATAAAATCAATTAATGGTAAGATGCGAGAGATTTGGTTAGCAGAGAGCTTCATATGCTACTAATAAATTCCTTAATGGTTAGGTTAGGAAATTGAATCGCTCTTTTTAAGAGCAACTAAAGCTATCTCTTCTTAATAACAGAAGGTAAAATCAGTTTACTTGGATCTTTATTGTAAGTTAAAATTTTGTCAAAGTGTATATTTCGACCTAACACTCTAATTTTATATATACCAAATCCTAGATTTGACTTAATAATGATCGTTTTTATTTTATCTATTGTTTTTAACAACAACTTCGTTACCTACTTATCAAGCTTAACGTTGATAAACGTAGGCTATCGCCACACAGAATGCATTTGTAGAAAAATTTTCGCAGAAATACTTTTATCAGAAAGGTGAACGTTAGTTTTACAGTTTTTTTTCGAGCCCTCATATTTAGCGACTTATATAATACACCTTTAGTAATAATTTTGCTTATTGAGCATTTGATAAGAACCATAGTAAGACATTTTTTAAAATCTCTTGCTAAAATATATGGCTAACATAGCGACGATTATCTCTTCTTGCGTTAGAATCTTTCTGCTGGCATTATTTAGTCTTAGTGCTCATAGTAATAATATATAACCACTCCCATCTCGGTAATGATGTAGTTTTGCAAAAAAATAGCGTGGCATTTAAGATAATGCTAGAAATATTTTATGCTATGCCACACTCATTTTTTGTTTTTTAGCAAGTACACTTTTTTTTCCAGTAACGTCTTCGTACTGTGGCTTCAGATAAGGCTGTCACTACTTTCTGTGTGAGTTTATGCTAAAAACTAAAAAAATACTGGAATTTATTAGGTCATGGTTGTAACGCAAAAACCGGATAAGAGTGTCTTGTCAAATTTCTTCAATCGCTTTATGTTAAAGAACAAATTATCTCATATAGCATGTTTAATACCCAGATCTAGACCGACACTGGTAATGAAGACATGAGCATGCAGATGTTGATTAATTTGTTCACCATAAGTGTGTTAACCATAGAAGATACTAATTTTAATATCCTGTTTATGTGTGCCCACTACAGCATAGCTTTTATGGCGGCGCAAAATAGAGTGTTGAATAGTAGGCAGTTATTGTTGGAATAAGGCTAAAGAAGATGGATATAGTGAAAGTAATGTATGCGAATTACAATCGGGTAAAAATTGAGCTACTGTGCTAATTACTTCTTAGTAGCTTTGAAACCCCATGAAATTTATAGACTTTTAACTTACAGCTTAAGCAAAAACGCCGGGAGAATTCTCCACTCAGGGGATAGGCAAAGGCAGTAGCGTCGGATATCTATAACACAAAGTATCACATATAAGCATTCGCTGGACAGATAGATGGGTCTAACAAGTTAACATTTTCATCTTCTTTTAAAGAAATTTATCTTAATTATCATCAATGGTAAGAATTATTTAGTTAACCAGGTTTTATCCCTAGATCCGTACAGCTGATGAATTCATTGACAAGCATACTTCGTTATTGTCTCCTTAATGAGGTTTTATCCAGCGTCATCGCCTTAGTATTGGGTTTTGTTCAAAAATTGCATAATCGTGATTAAAAATGGATAATACTTGCATGTTGAGAATAAATAGAACCAGAGCTGGACGCATTACTGTATGACTTTCTTTTGAAGTATCATGAAAAATTCAGTCGATCTGTCATTATTAATTTCATGAGGAAATTATAAAGCGCTTTAAATAAATAGGTGGCATAACACGTGTGAAGTTCGTATATTATCTTTCTGATTTACTTCAATTTACGATGTTTCGAATATTTGTTTTTAACTATATTTAAATGGATTTTTTTAAAAAATTAACATATCGTAGAATATAAAACAGTATTATATGATGAACATTTCTGAATCAGCGTAGCTGCACCTCTCTTCATATCAGTGTGCTACACGTTATGTTTTGCTGACAAGATTTTCAACAAATATTTTGTAGCGATGAGGAAGCTTAAGAAAGATAAAGAAGAGCTTACTAGTATTCTATAGCTTCCTGTTAGCGCACTGAGTGTCATAAGATCGACGAATTCGATTAAATTAGCCTTTGTGACAGGTGTGGAGTCTACGAACGAAGCGAGCTAGTTCTAAAAATAACTCTTATGGTATTTAAGCTGCTCTCTATCTTTCAAAGAAAGAGTTGGAAGTGACACTAATGGAATTTAACTTGTTTACTAGTGATAAAACAACATCTAATTTAAAGATGGAGAACAGCTTCTCTCATGAAGCATTATCGGAGTGTATTATAGCCATATAATATATCAAATTTATTGATAACTCGATTTTATCAATATTAGCCTTATTTTAGCATCTTTATCGATAATTACATTAGCAATTAAGCCATTTACGCTACTACACCGCCTAAAATCGTTTTTATTTAAAAGCGATTTAATCACAATCAGGGGGTAACGCTAATACTTTTCATGCAGCTATTTACGCACCAGATGTTGCCAATACTAAGCCAACAAATCTCACTTTAATTGAACCTCTGCTTCAATAGTCAGATTATTACGGAAATCAATAATTTCACGCCTAATGATTTTAACAATTTTAGATATTAAATATCTTCAGTATAAGTTATATTCATCCAATAGTAATAAATTAATATTATTAGTCTATATCTCTTTTCAACTGCCCTTGGTGATATTCCTTTGCAGCTTTAATGAAACCAGCAAATAAAGGATGGCCATCCCTTGGTGTCGAAGTAAATTCAGGATGAAACTGACAAGCTACAAACCAAGGATGCTTAGGATTCTCAATAATTTCTACCAATTTATTGTCCGCCGAGCGTCCTGCAATACGTAAACCTGCTTCTTCAATACGTGCTAAAAACATATTATTGACCTCATAACGGTGACGATGCCGTTCAATAATTGTATTGCTATTATACAACTCATGAACTTTAGTACCTTTCACTAAATGGCATAATTGACCACCTACTCGCATCGTACCACCAAAATCGCTATTTTCATTATTAATTTTAATATTACCACTGTCATCAGACCATTCCGTAATCAAGGCAACAACTGGATATGGACAATCTGGTGCAAATTCTGTTGAATTTGCCCCTTCCATACTAGCAACATGACGGGCATATTCAATCAGAGCAACCTGCATTCCAAGACAAATACCCAAATAAGGAATATTGTTTTCACGTGCATAACATGCTGTAATAATTTTCCCTTCTACACCTCGCTCACCAAAACCACCTGGTACTAGGATAGCATCAACTCCTTTCAGGAGTTCGGATCCATGCACTTCAATATTTTCAGAATCAATCAATTTAATATTTACTGTTAAACGATTTTTTAAACCACCATGTTTTAACGCTTCAATAACCGATTTATAAGCATCAGGTAACTCTATATATTTACCTACCATACCGATAGTTACATTACCTATCGGATTAGCTTGCGCATCAACAACTTGTTCCCATTCAGACAAATCAGCAGTTGAGCATACAAGTTTGAATTTTTCACAAATATAATCATCTAACTGCTGAGATTTTAATAATCTAGGAATTTTATAAATTGAATCAACATCTTCTAATGAAATAACCGCTCTTTCCGGTACATTACAGAAAAGCGCAATTTTTTCTCGTTCATTAACCGGAATAACCCGATCTGAACGGCAAATTAACACGTCAGGCTGAATACCTATAGAAAGAAGTTCTTTTACCGAATGTTGAGTTGGTTTTGTTTTAACTTCACCTGCAGCAGGTAAATAAGGGACTAAAGTAAGATGTAGAAAAAGAGTGTGTTTACGATCAATATCAACCGCTAATTGGCGAATTGCTTCCAAAAAAGGTAAAGATTCAATATCACCTACTGTTCCACCAACTTCAACCAAAACGATATCGCGGCCTTCTCCGCCACGGATAATTCGCTTTTTAATCTCATCAGTAATATGAGGAATAACTTGAATAGTTTTTCCTAAATAATCACCACGACGCTCTTTACGTAATACTTCAGAGTATACGCGACCAGTTGTAAAATTATTACAACGTGTCATTTTAGTACGAATAAAACGTTCATAATGACCCAGATCAAGATCAGTTTCTGCACCATCTTCAGTAACAAAAACTTCTCCATGTTGAATTGGGCTGATCGTACCTGGATCAACATTAATATAAGGATCTAGTTTCATAATAGTAACATTCAGTCCTCGCGCTTCAAGTATAGCAGCCAAAGAAGCTGCGGCAATACCTTTGCCAAGAGAGGAAACTACCCCGCCAGTTACAAAAATGTAATTTGTTTTCATGCTAAACCTGAAATTTATGTGTAAAAGAAGATGAATATAACAGGACGGGAAAGCAGTATACTCAAATCTTAGATTTGCTACAGATATTCTAAACCTATTAAGGTTAATTTTCATTAATAATCTTTCAATATAAAGAATTATCTTTACGCTATTTCTTGTCAATAAATAGCTAATTTATTATAACATTCTAACTAATATATTTAATCCATTCAGCTAAATTATGCTCATTTTTAGTGTATGGGATTCGCTGATGATGTAGGGAGTATATCCTGGTGATTGATTATAAAAATGATATCAACAATAGAGAGATAATATGACATGAAAAGTCTACCTAGAGATATGATCTGCGAAACCAGATATTACCTCTAATTCATTGCATGAACTCATCTACAATAATGCCAAGTAGCTTATAGCACAGTTGTTGAAGCGAGAGTGGGGGAAAGGGGACCCCCTCTCAATGGTACCCTGCGACAACATGAACACCCCTTATCAACAAACTGTGTTAATGCCATCGTCTTTAACAGTTATTTGCCATAGTCAAGCTACAAGACAGGATATTAGCAATGTTTAAGATTAAAATTCCTAAGATTAAAAATCGCAGCGGCAATAAATACCTTTAATAGATTATTTTACTACCTTATCTGAAGTGTGTACAAATCGCCGAAGATTTTCCTAATATAGTTGTGTACCTGTGAGGCTTATTCCATTAGTAATTTTTCGAAAGCCCTTAGGGCTTTTTTCTTGGTAAAAAGTACATTTTTTCTTTGTCAGTATCATAATAATATTAAAACAGTAATAGCTTAAAGAACACAGGAAAAATGATATATATACTTGCGTGATTTTAAGCGATATGCGCTACGTTTATTTATGATCTGATTGCATAAACAGGCTTTTCAGGTATGCTGATCGCCTTTGCATACTGCTTATTATCGACATCACTGGATGGATAGTGAGAAGCTAATTGCAGTCGAAGATGCTTATCGAAAGTCAGAAAAAAACTGAGTCTATCATCTTATGATCTATAAACGCGAATCTTAAGCATAGCTCACAGATACTCTTGCTAGGTAAACGAATACCTTTAATTTTGAATACAATGATAAAGATATTCCAGGCACGCAGCACTAATGGTTGTTAGGTATACAAAGCAAACAGCTAATTTTCTTGCTCCACTCTAGAAAAGCATGGAAGCGAAAATTAAGGTGAGATGCTGCATCTGCAGACTACCAGAGAGTCGCGATGCCGCTAATAAATCTCTTGATATTTTTTTGGCAAGGTTTTCAGCATCTTCTATCATCGATGAAGAATCTGGGAAAAATCGAGAAGAACGGCTGGCATTCTATATCTCCTGTCAGTGCATTGGCATCAGAAAAACGATGAATCAGATTGTATTAGCTTTTATAATAATGAGGCTATGAAACTGAAGCACGAAGTATTGTGCTTCAAGAAAAGAACCTTTAAATGTTATTTAAGTTGACTTAGTCTTCTGCGTAGAAAAACCAGAATCAACTAAATGGGTTAATCTTATTGATCATGGTGATAAAAATGTCTAATTTAAGGATTGATAATAGATTCATGAAACATCAGAACAGGAGGTTAATTGTCATACATTAGATTTATTAATAACTCAAACCTTATCATAACTTATTAAATATTTTCATTTCTGCTAATTAGCCCTAAATAAATTATCCATTCAAATTGCATATCTAGTTTATCAACTAACAATTAACCTAAAATATTAGCTAATTCTTCATTAATTTCAATAACCTTACGGGTAGCATTCAATTTAAAGTACTTGGTATGACCGGTAGCAGCTTCTTCTTGACGATAATATGGAATTAAAGGCTCAGTTAAGTTATGATACTCGACTAATCGCTTGCAAATCGTATCTTCTTGATCATCTTGACGAATACTTAGTTCTTCACCGGTAATATC
>JBQMRO010000083.1:0-855 GCA_052174475.1 Arsenophonus sp. NC-CH8-MAG3 | reverse complement strand
TTTTACCTTAGTTTTTGAAAATGCAGGATTATTATCAACAGCTGCCGTTATGAACGCGGTTATTTTAACTACAGTATTATCCGCTGGTAATTCAGGTAGGGTAGCAGATGGACCACATACGCACACGTGCAGTTCAGTAGATAACGCCATAAACCATTGTTTATCTAGTTCATGCAGAAAATTGTTCGATGATAAGAAACTAGATTAAGGCTTACAGAGATAAGCTGTGTGTATGTACACATGTATATGTTTGTGTGCCCTTCCTGGTGAAACCGACTGATGAAATTGTACATAAGATAATATGAATAAATTAAAACGTTAAACTGCAATTTTTCGGAATTCGCACGCTATCATGTGAAACAAACTACGACAACACGTTAAGAAAAACAAGACATGACAGCCTGCAAAGTATGAGCAAAATCCATTGTTGCGAAAGATAGCAAAACCAGATGAAACAATATAACTACTAGACTTTTATAGATAGCTAAGATTAAGCTACACCAGTGTTGAGGAATAAAAAGACGCGAAAAAAGAATATAGCGTGAGTTCAATAAAAAGTTATATAGTGCGAATAATTTAGCAAATAAAGCTAAACAAAGAGTTAATCTCGATAAGCAGTGAGGTGCAGGTAGGAGGCATGATTGCAATTGCAAATTGACATGCCAGTCATTGTTTTGTGCCTGCGAGTATAAATACACGGCCAGACCATGGGATGCTCTCTTAGTTAGAGTATGTACAAAGTAATTAACGAATAATGGTACAACAATTGTCACAGACTCATCAAGACGTTACGCTAAGAGTACCGCAACAACGTTGATAAGGGTACCACAATCAACATGACAACCAGGACTTCCA
>JBQMRO010000082.1:0-242 GCA_052174475.1 Arsenophonus sp. NC-CH8-MAG3 | reverse complement strand
ATATTAGTTTTGTAATTAACTCTTTTTTAGAAGCAAAATGCTCGCCGCAACTGCTCTGTTGGCTAACAAAAATACTTTGTTGACCAACACTTAACACTCTGTCAAGTTTCATTTTATGAGGTGCCTCAAACACCTCGACATCGAATCCACGACGTAAATTGAATGAAATAAAATGGACGGCTGCTACTGTTCCTCTACGGAAAGAAGCCGGGCTACCTTGAACACGGCAGTTTACACACGGG
>JBQMRO010000081.1:0-381 GCA_052174475.1 Arsenophonus sp. NC-CH8-MAG3 | reverse complement strand
CATTTACTTCAAACATTACTGCAAGTATGTATTTAAAGTACCTGTCATTTGATAACACTGTCACCGGCGTTGCAATCATATTATCAGTAATTTCAGACACTATCTACGTCGGCCACATTCTCAGAGTTCTCAGGATTTTGCTTTTCGCCTTTCACGTAGTGTAAACGCGACGAAAATGATACGACATTAATGTCTGGATATGCGCATGCGCTTACGTGGCTATTCAATATTACGCTTTAAGACTTCATTTTTTCTTCGTATTTGTGTCAGTGGATTGTATCAGATAACCAATGCGTTTAATATCACGTTCTTTAAGATAAGGATGTTTATATTCCAAATTACCTAATGCTAAGTGACCAATTACATTCAGCATGGTTTTTG
>JBQMRO010000080.1:0-1255 GCA_052174475.1 Arsenophonus sp. NC-CH8-MAG3 | reverse complement strand
TTCGCTGGTCAACGTGTCGCTTTATTAGGTGATGCTGCTCATATAATGCACCCTTTAGCAGGACAAGGGATAAATTTAGGATTTATGGATGTTGCCGAGTTGATTGGACAATTACGACGTTTGAGTGCTACTGGTAAAGATATTGGTCAGTATCTTTATTTACAAAGTTATGAACGTAAACGCAAATATATGGCTGCACTAATGTTGGCGAGTATGCAGGGATTTCGAAAATTATTTGATGGTAATAATCCAATTAAAAAATAGTTAGTGATATTGGATTACGGCTAGCTAATGCACTGCCTGGTATAAAACCACACTTGCTAAGTTATGCGTTAGGAACAAATGATATGCCTGAATGGTTAGAAAAAGTTACGATAAATTCCTCATAAATAGTGAACTTATCGATACCTTTCTCTTAATTCATTGTTTAGAGAAATACTGTTGGCTTGAAGTAATCATGTTAATTAATTTAATTCAGTAATTTTACTTATTATTTTTTTGTTAGTATTGCTCTATACTTTTGATAGTAATGTTTTACTTTGCTAATAGGTATTTAGAGTTAACAATTTTAATTTATCTATACCTATTAATGAGAAAAGCAGAGCGATGTAGTGAAATAGACTTCATTGTATGAGCAGCGTTTAGCGTGTAATGAAACTATGATCGTTTTTATGGTTGGCTTATGCTAATTTACATTATAAATTTAAAATTGATGAATACCATGCTGTTCGCACTGCAACTATCACGTTTGATATTTGTTTTTTAACAAATATTAATATATATGGTAATTGTGCACAGATTTTTTTACATTGTTTGTTAGTCAAGAATATAGCAAAGCTGAAGCAGTCTAGTAAAGCACTTTATACGGGTATGTTAAATGCTTCTGGAGGTGTGATTGATGATTTAGTTGTCTATTATTTTAATAATGAATATTATCGCTTAATTACTAATTCTGCCACTAGAAAGAATTTTTACTTTGAATCAATGAACATATTGAAATTACCTAATTAATTTGCATGGTAAGTGATAATCTGACATTCATTGCTATTCAGGGGCAAGATACTCAATTGAAAATGCACTCATACTTAATAAGTAACAAAAAACTGCAGTTATGAATATGCTACTTTCTATGAAAGTAAGTCAATGACTAGTTTATTATTACTGTAGGTGCTGGTTATACTAGAAAATTAGGTTATAAGATAATTCTCTCCTTAAAGAGTAGGCTGAAATTTTTTAAAAAATTACTTGATTTAAA
>JBQMRO010000079.1:0-472 GCA_052174475.1 Arsenophonus sp. NC-CH8-MAG3 | reverse complement strand
CCATGTCTACATCGCTCAGCCACCTTTATATAAGGTGAAAAAAGGTAAGCAAGAACAATATATTAAAGATGATGAGGCCATGAACCAATATTTAATTTCAATTGCATTAGACAATGCCTCTCATCAATTTGAGCATCATAAGCATATTCTCTCAAGGTTTAGGTCATCATCCAGCTCTTTACCATGCAACTGAAGCAGATTGAGAACATCAATTTGTTTAGTCCTAGATCAAAGTCAAACTTAGTTATGTCATTGATAACACAAGTTACTTCATTTTCAAGTCCTTTAAAATCATTTGGACAATAATTGCTATGCCACAGTCAAGTTGCTAGACATTACTTCACTGCATGCTTCCGTGACATTCTCAATGCTATTTTTTATATTGAATGCATTCCATAATTCTCTCGAAATTATAGTTTCATCGTAGGTAACATGTCTTAAAGCATTCAATTACACATTGATCCATTGGCTG
>JBQMRO010000078.1:0-727 GCA_052174475.1 Arsenophonus sp. NC-CH8-MAG3 | reverse complement strand
ACAGCCAGTACTGTAGTGCTATTAAGAGCATTAGAAGAACGTCAACTTATCGATAGTAAGCAAGGTAAAAACTAATTAGTAACAATCTTCCTTAAACACTAATGTAAGAGTACACAAAAGTCTAACGTTTTCAAAACTATGCACACAACTATAGAATGAAAACTATAAAGACCAATCTAATTCAAAATTTAAATGAAGCAATGTCAAAAATAACTTAATAGTAAACGGCAATAAACTAATTATGCTTTCCCGTTGTTGACATTTCCAGGTCTCTATTGATGTTGCGTCTCGAATACTACAGTGATACTGTCACCAAAACGTCACTGGCATCAGAATGGCATCAACAGAGGTATATAGTAGCAACATATGTGTGTGTGTGTGTGTGTGTGTGTGTGTGTGTGTGTGTGTGTGTATGTAAATTAATACTCGAATACAAATACTCGGTATACTTATCATTTTTACCAACCGTATTGTAAATTTTATTACATTAAGTAGAAATATTGGTAACACAAGTATAACCAATCAATTAACTGTAAAAAATCATATGCGGCAGCCAAAAGAATTACAATACCGCTACATTATACGAGAGAGATAAATCTATTGTTATTTTTAATATTCAAGATAAAACAAAACTGCGGAAACTGTTTACTTTAATCAGAAAAAGTTTACTTGTTTTGCTGTAATCACTCTAAGTTCTAATAACTATACAACAGTAAGGCTCACGAAG
>JBQMRO010000077.1:0-30391 GCA_052174475.1 Arsenophonus sp. NC-CH8-MAG3 | reverse complement strand
TTTGTTATTGTCTACCCAATAATATTAATGCTGCGTATACTAGAATATCTTTGCTATTGCATTCCAAAAAAAACTAATGGCTACAGTCTTCTGTAGCAAATCAGTAAATATAGTTAAGCGGTACACCGCTTGCGCATAGTCATCTCCAGGAATTCGAAGCAAGTTATTTCTGACTTTCGATAACCATTTTCAACTTAAACGAGCTCCTTGCTATTTATGTAGTCCCGTAGATAATAAGTAGAAGGCAAAGGCGATCAGGTTTCCCAGCAGGGCGGTATAATATCATCGGCCAAGAAATAAATGCAGCATGTATCGTTTAAATTATGGAACTGCTTATTTATTGCCTGTACTCTTCAAGTATTCCTATTTCAATCTGATAATGGGTCTTCCAGAGAGAGACCTTATATGCTTTTTATCAAAAATTGTGCTTCCAGAGCTTAGTAAAAATCATGGGTGGATTTCCGTAGAACAGAAATGATAGAAAAAACCTTTCCCTTTCCCACGCTTCAGATAAGGTGGGAACAATGAACTTTTGAAACAAATTCTGTTGTTGCTGCGATCTCCTTTTAATCTTAGTTATTTTAATCTCAATATCGATAATACTTATTTTGTATTCTTTGCTGTAGCAAAGAACCGTTACTGTCGATAGCATGACCGCCCATCGATAAAAAGGCAGGCTTGAGCATGTTTGATCAGCATTACTTTAAACTCCATCTCAAAATAACGGTGCTATCAACATTGCCTGGCATAGCAATTATTGATAAGTTTGTAAAAAGAATTACAGTAATATCTGGTTTACGGATATTTATATGGCTAAATTTCATGGTAGATATCTATTTGTTATTGAAATCATTTACAAAATTAATCATCAGGATACGCCACTATCTCCGAAACTCCATACATTAGAATTAGTATAACTCAGTATGATAATGTCACAAACAATTGTTACTAATGCAGCATTGAAAATACGAGTGAAACGAAGTTTGTAACAACTTACCATATTAAATTAATAAATAATGCGTTTTTTTTAATAGTTTAGTTATTAACTGTTGAATAAACTATTCCAATAAAGATAACGCGCTCTAAGCGCACTAAAACTGAGCATTTATAAAAGTGTTTTATCTTTATCTGATATATTTTCCAGTTTAGAATATAGTGCTTAATGGTTTCTATTGATTAATAACATTAGCAATAACTTGAACATAAATGCTTATAAAATTAGATTTTTTATCTATTTTAAAAAATTACCTACTTATTATAAATGCCAGAAAAAATTATTTTTAATTTGGTTAAAATAGTGAATTTATTATTCTGCCAGGAATAAACCACTCGTGACGCGAGTTTAAAAAATCACCAGCTAACATTATTTTTTTACCGGCCGGTTGTATTTTTAAGATATTTAAAATACCTTTTGTAGTTGCCACTTTAATTCCTGTTTTATCAGCACTTAAAACTGTTCCCGGTGATGCCTTAATGTCATAATAAATGACTTCAGCATGCCAAATTTTAATTTGTTGATTTTTAATCATAAAGTAACTTACTGGCCAAGGATTAAATGCTCGGATACATCGTTCAATTTGTTCAGCAGAAAGTGTCCAATCAATTAATGCCTCATTTTTACTTAGTTTTTCAGAATAGTTAGCAAATGTATTATTTTGCTTTTTTGGTTTTGCTTGACCTGAAGTGAGTAAATTAAGAGTATGTAGGAGTGCAATAGGGCTAAGTTTTGCAAGTTTTTGATACAGTGTTACGCTGGTATCTTTTAGTTCAATTGGGCAACTTACTTTATAGAGCATATCCCCTGTATCTAGACCAATATCCATTTGCATAATTGTGATACCTGTTTCTTTATCACCAGCTAAAATTGAACGTTGAATTGGTGCAGCACCTCTCCAGCGAGGTAGTAGAGAACCATGAACATTGAGGCAACCCATTGGTAACATATTTAATATAATTTCAGGTAAAATTAGGCCATATGCGACAACAATCATAACATCGGCATGTTGATTTTGAATCCAGTACTGACTTTCTACTTTTTTTAAAGTCGTTGGCTGAAAAATAGGAATATTATTTTTTTCTGCTAGCGTTTTTACTGGGCTTGATGTGAGTTTTCGCCCTCTTCCAACTGGTTTATCAGGTTGCGTTAGAACACCAACAATTTTGTATTTATCCTTAATATTAAGCAATGCTGCTAAATGTTGTGCTGCAAAATCTGGGGTGCCGGCAAAAATGATTCGTAGACAGTCTAACACGTAAAGCCCCTTTTTTATAAAATATAAAAATTAATATTTCGCTGTTTTTGCTTTTAGAGATTCAAGTTTTTTAATTTTCTGCCTAATATATTAGCATTTTAATATAGAAAGATAGCAAATTAATAATTTGCTATTCAGGTGATCAATTTTATATTGAATACAGATAGCAAGTAGATCATCAATTTCTAATTTAAATTATTTACCGTTTATATTAAGGCTTTTATTTTGATCTATTTAGCATGAGGGATAAATGTATGTTGTTCCTATATAGGAATAAACCTTCTTTAATTCCCGTTTATTAGATATTTCTATGATAACAGGATTTATAAGTATCAATTTTCATTGTAAAATTTTAAAACGTCAATAGAAATAATTCTTTGATAAGTATTAACTCTGTGTTTCGACTAAATCAATACCTTCCTTCTTGATGCATTGTTTTAAACATATAATTTACAATACGTTGTATTTTTTGTATTAACTTTTTATCAGTTCTATAACTTTGCAAAGACGTTCATCTTAGCAATGTACTATATTTAGTGCTGACATAAATATTTAAAGTTATATAGAAAAGGTGAAAGTTATTTAATACCTCTATCTATTTTAGATATTTTCTCATTATGAGAGATAATATTGGTTATAAATAGAACACAATTATTACTAATTAAAGCTATATATAAATATAATAGAAATATAATAGAAATATGGCTACGTATGAAGATGATCTCACAGCTTTTAAGCTGTTAAGACTACTGCAATTGTAAAGAAAATCATTGCATTAAATAAGAGTTATTAGCAAATCTAGTATTTGATGGTCATGCTACGCTCTAGTGTAATGTTTTACAAATCTATTTTTCGTTCTTAAATTGAATGTTGTTTACTTCTATGGCAAGAATGGTAAATTCAATTAGCCGGTTTCCAGTTTTATGAGCAGACAGGAATACCTGAAATACCATTGAAATAGTTGTTTTCTTGAGCCACAGTACTTATCGCGTTAACTCTTGTAGGACTTCTCCTCTCGTAAAAGTCGATTCAATCGGATTCGTCGTTCTTATTGATGCACCATAGTGTGCTGATAACAAGCTAAAGGGATACCTAACTATTCTTCTAGATATTTCTTTAACATTCTCATCGCTGCAGAATATTCGCTGATAACCTGGTCAAGAAAAACATTAATGGCTTTATCACCAGCATCACAGATCTATCTTAGCTAAATCTCCCGCAACTCAAGTTTTAATTTTTTGGTTTCGTGCCTTTTTGGAGTGTGAAACCAGTAAATTAGCTATTTTATGTACCTACCAGTGTTATAGTGCCATATGTGCTGGAATATCCTTGCCATTTCATTCCAAAAACCAAGCACAATATTCCATGTAGCAAGTTTTGAAGATGCACTTAATAACGCGATTGCTAGCCATTGAAAATTTAGCTAAGTTCGCTTTAATTCTTGATAGGCATCTTCAATGCAATTAGCTTATTACGTCAATGCGCAGTACCGCCAATAATGAACAGAAGGCGAAGACGATCAGCTACACCTGACAGTAAAGAAAATGCCATCGCGGGCAATGAATACATAAGTACATCACTTAAATCATGCAGATATAATTGTCAATGCTCTTTAAGGCATTGCTGTTTCAGTTTACTGATGGTGCTTCAGATAGAGCATGTGCTTTTCACCAAGAATCGTCATCATAGCTTTAATAAATTATTGGTAGAGATACCATTATAGATACATAGCTATGGTAAGAATTCTTCGCCGCTTTTTGCACGCTTCAGAATAATGAAGCAAAGAGGTCTTAAAGGATATTTTATTGCCAATGCAATCCCCTTGATCTTAGGTACTTTAATCTTAAGATCGAGAAAAACCCGTCTGCATAGTTTTCGGTAAAAATAACTGTTATGGCACAGGCCATAATAAGACCACCTTGACAAGGCCACATTGAGCATGTTACGCAATGGCTTAGAGCTCCGCCTTAACAGCGGTGTTATTAGCTATCTAGGCACTATTAGAGATGAATTCATATAATGGATCACGGTAATATCTAATTTCGTAGAAACCTGTAGGATAGACTTTCATGGTGTATTTTCAATATTTTATTGAAATAATTCATTAGATTAATCATCAGGATAAAAAAGGATCTCTCAGAAACTCCATACACCAGAAATAACTATAAGCTCATGTTAGGGAAGATGATCACCTTTACCTGCTAGTCAAATCGGCATTACTAATTATGAATATAAGAAGTTCGTTGTAGTCGAAAATTATCATCAAGAATCAGAGCGAAACTTATTTGAACTTTTTAATGGCTTGCAAGCACGTGATTTAACTATATCTTCTAGCCTTCCTTATGGAAAGTTATACTCTTAATTTTAGAATGTAATGGTAAAGATATTCCCGGAGATACTCATAATAAACCATGTTGAGTGCGTAAAATAGCTAATGTCTTGACTTCACTTCCTAAAAAAAAGGCATTCAACACTAAAAATTAAGGTTAGTTGTAGAAGGTTTAGCTAGTCAGAGAGTCGCGATTTTGCTGATAAAGCCCTTGATATTTTTTTAGTAGTGTTTTCATTATATCATTTCAGCGATAAGGCTGATGGAAGATAATTAAAAAGAGCTGCAGGATTATATACCTTCACGTTAGCACATTGGGTATTAATAAGAACGATGAATCCGATTGAATCGAGTCTTTCGACAGTGAGGTTATAAACCTGACACATTAATCACTGTAGTTCAAAAACAACCCTTTCAATGCTAATTAAAATGTCCAGGTATACTCAGAAAATCTGAATTATCTAAGGAGCGGCACCTGATCCTGACACTTGTGTTAAATAATGTCCAATTTAAGGATGGAGAATAGATTTATGAAGCATCAAAGGATAGTATCAATTGCTATAAATTAGATTTTCTAATAACTTTTAAATCAATATCTAAAGTAGAATATCGTTAATAGATTCAGTGTGATATGAGAGAAAAAGATTATTAGCATATAAAATCATGGGATTAGAAAAATTAAGATATTGATTATTAAGAAATTAAAAAAGGAATTTTAATTCCTAGTAATTAGTAATAATAATTTTTAATTATCTAATGTAAAAAGTATCAGAGTGAAATCTAGTCTGATTGTTATATATTAGATTTACTAATAATTTTTAGATCAATACCTAGAAAATATATCGGATGTACTATGCGGTGAAAATTATACTTTTTATCTTACAAGGGTAATTAAGAAAATAAGTGAAAATCATTAATTTACAACAGTTATTTAGAATATATATGATATTAAATATAGTTAAACTATTTTTAAATAAAAATTTAACTAAATTTATAATATTTTATTTATAGTAGATTAAAGTGTTTAGTTCAGTAGAACAGTTTGGAATATACATCTTTTCTTTATATTTTTTTTTGGACGTGTTAAATATTTTGTCTTTCGGCATCAAATGATTTTTTACGCAATCAAGTTGGAAAACTAAGAAAAAAATAAAAATCTATATACATAAAGTTATAAACTAATAGCGTGTAATTATTTAATTTTCTTCATACTTTAGTTATAAAATACCCTCATAAAGAGGGCATTTTTATAACTAAAGCTGCATTATTCATAATCTCGGTTACCAAAACCCGCATTTAGCAATTCTGCCAAATTAGCCGTTGCCTCATCAGCTCTAACTTGTGATAATTCAACAGATTCATTAACCATATGACGACGACGCATTCGATCTTGGTGATATGCATAGCCTGTACCGGCAGGAATTAGGCGGCCAACAATCACGTTCTCCTTCAAACCACGAAGTTCATCACGTTTCCCAGAAACTGCAGCTTCAGTAAGAACACGTGTTGTTTCCTGAAATGATGCTGCTGAGATAAAGGACTCTGTTGCTAAAGATGCTTTGGTAATACCTAGCAGGTCACGACTAAAGCTGGCAGGTACTTTATTTTCTTGCTCTAATTTGCGGTTTGCTACTTTAACTCGAGCGTACTCTACTTGTTCACCTTCCAAGAATTCAGAGCTACCAACATCAACAATGGTTACTTTACGTAACATCTGACGAACGATAACTTCAATATGTTTATCGTTTATTTTAACTCCTTGTAGACGATAAACCTCTTGGACTTCATTCGTGATATAACGAGCAACAGCATGTGCTCCACGTAAACGTAAAATATCATGTGGTGATTCCGGACCATCAGAAATTACATCACCACGCTCAACTAGCTCACCTTCAAAAACATTAAGTTGACGCCATTTAGGGACCATCTCTTCATATGATTCATTACCATTTATCGGTGTGATTACTAGGCGACGTTTACCTTTAGTTTCCTTACCAAAAGAAATAATACCGCTAATTTCAGCAAGAATAGCTGGCTCTTTTGGTCGACGTGCTTCAAATAGATCAGCAACCCGTGGTAAGCCACCGGTAATATCCTTTGTACCACCTGATTCTTGTGGAATACGAGCTAAAGTATCACCAATATTAATTTGTGCACCATCATCTAATTGAACAATTGCTTTACCAGGTAAGAAATATTGTGCTGGTATGTCAGTACCCGGAATTAATACATCATTACCTTTCGTATCAACAACACGTAATGCAGGACGTAAATCTTTACTACCTGCAGTACGCTCCGCTGTATCGAGAATAACAATTGATGACAAACCCGTTATTTCATCTGTCTGACGTATAATAGATTGCCCATCTGCCATATCAGAGAAACGAATAATACCCGTAACTTCACTAATAATCGGCATGGTATGTGGATCCCAGTTAGCAACGGTTTCACCACCATTAACATCATCATCTTTATTAAGGTGTGCGCCATAAGGAACTTTATAGTTTTCTTTGGTGCGACCAAATTCATCTACCACTCGCAATTCTGTATTACGAGAAGTGATAACCAAGTGACCTTCAGAATTTTTTACAAACTTAGCATTAACTAATTTGATATTTCCTTTATTACGTACCTGAATACTCGATTCCGCCGCAGCACGCGATGCCGCACCACCAATGTGAAATGTACGCATTGTTAACTGCGTGCCAGGCTCACCAATTGATTGAGCAGCAATAACACCAACGGCTTCACCTTTATTGATGATATGACCACGCGCTAAATCACGCCCATAACATTTTGTACAAACACCGAAGTCAGTTTCACAACTTACAACAGAGCGAACTTTTACACTATCAACAGAGTTTGCTTCTAGCTCATCACACCATTTTTCACTTAATAAAGTGTTGCGTGGTATTAAAATATTCACTGTACCAGGCACTAATATGTCTTCCGCTATAACTCGGCCTAAGACGCGTTCACGTAAAGGTTCTTTAACGTCACCACCTTCAATAACTGGCATCATTAAAATACCATCGTGAGTACCACAATCATTCTCAGTGATAACCAAATCTTGTGCAACATCAACTAAACGACGGGTTAAATAACCTGAATTCGCTGTTTTTAAGGCGGTATCAGCTAGACCTTTACGCGCGCCGTGAGTTGAAATAAAGTATTGCAATACGTTCAGACCTTCACGAAAGTTAGCGGTGATCGGTGTTTCAATAATTGAGCCATCTGGTTTTGCCATTAAACCACGCATACCCGCTAACTGACGGATCTGTGCCGCAGAACCACGTGCTCCAGAGTCAGCCATCATAAAGATACTGTTAAACGAAACTTGTTGCTCGTTTTGCCCATCTCGGTTAACAACCGTTTCAGTAGATAAATTTTCCATCATTGCTTTTGCAACGCGCTCATTAGCTGCAGCCCAAATATCAATAACTTTATTATAACGTTCGCCCGCAGTAACCAAACCTGATTGAAACTGTTCTTGAATTTCAGCAACCTCAGATTCAGCTTCACCAATAATATTGGCTTTCTTTTTTGGTATTATCATATCGTCAATACCAACAGAAGCCCCAGAACGAGCAGCGTAAGTAAAACCGGTATACATGATTTGGTCAGCAAAGATAACGGTTGGTTTTAAGTCTAAAACGCGGTAACAAGTATTAAGCATTTTAGAAATAGCTTTTTTACCCAACGGTTGATTAACTAATGAGTATGGCAGGCCTTTAGGTACGATCATCCATAAGATAGCTCTACCAATTGTGGTATTAACTAACTGAGTTGCAACTTTAACATTACCTTCACCATCATGAACTTCTTCTGTGATACGAACTTTAACGCGAGCATGTAATGATGCTAAGCCTGAACGGTAAACCCGCTCAGCTTCTTTTGGTCCAGACAATATCATATTTTCACCTTTAGCATTTACACAGTCACGTGTCATATAGTACAAACCAAGTACTACGTCTTGAGAAGGTACTATGATGGGTTCACCACTGGCTGGTGATAAAATATTATTTGTTGACATCATTAAGGCACGTGCTTCTAACTGCGCTTCTAAAGTTAACGGAACATGAACAGCCATCTGGTCACCATCAAAGTCAGCGTTATAAGCAGCGCACACTAGTGGGTGTAATTGGATTGCTTTACCTTCAATCAAAATAGGCTCAAATGCTTGGATACCAAGACGATGCAGCGTTGGAGCACGGTTTAACATCACTGGATGTTCACGAATCACTTCATCGAGAATGTCCCAGACAATAGCTTCTTCACGTTCAACCATCTTCTTGGCTGCTTTAATTGTTGTCGCTAATCCACGTAATTCTAATTTACCATAAATAAATGGTTTAAATAATTCCAATGCCATTCTTTTAGGCAAACCACATTGATGTAAGCGAAGATAAGGACCAACTGTGATAACAGAACGACCTGAGTAATCAACACGCTTACCCAGTAAGTTCTGACGAAAACGACCTTGCTTACCTTTAATCATATCAGCTAAAGATTTCAGCGGACGTTTATTTGAGCCAGTAATTGCACGCCCACGACGACCATTATCCAGCAGTGCATCAACTGCTTCTTGTAACATTCGTTTTTCATTACGTACAATGATATCAGGGGCAGCTAAATCCAATAGACGCTTTAAACGATTATTACGGTTAATAACGCGACGATATAAATCATTTAAATCAGAAGTTGCAAAGCGGCCACCATCTAGCGGAACAAGCGGACGCAAATCTGGCGGTAATACTGGTAGTACATTCAGAATCATCCACTCAGGCTTATTACTAGATTGAATAAATGCTTCTAGCAGTTTGATACGCTTAGTTAATTTTTTCCGTTTAGTTTCAGAGTTAGTTATATTTAACTCTTCACGTAGAGCTTCACATTCTTGCTCTAAATCAAGATTTTTTAGTAAAGATTGGATCGATTCTGCACCCATTTTAGCGTCAAATTCATCACCAAATTCTTCTAAAGCATTAAGATATTGTTCTTCAGTCAAGATTTGTCCAAGCTCTAAGCTTGTCATACCTCTTTCGATCACAACATAAGATTCAAAATAGAGTACCCGTTCAATATCACGCAAAGGCATATCAAGTAATAAACCAATACGTGACGGTAATGATTTTAAAAACCAGATATGTGCTGTCGGTGAAGCTAACTCAATATGACCCATACGCTCACGACGTACTTTAGTCTGAGTGACCTCAACACCACATTTTTCACAAATCACACCTCGGTGTTTTAATCGTTTATATTTACCACATAAACATTCATAATCTTTAACTGGTCCAAAGATACGTGCACAAAAAAGACCATCACGCTCAGGCTTGAACGTACGGTAGTTAATAGTTTCTGGCTTTTTCACTTCACCAAATGACCATGAACGAATCATATCTGGAGAGGCCAGAGTAATCTTGATCGCATCAAACTCTTCTGTTTTAGTCTGCGCTTTCAAAAACTTTAATAAGTCTTTCACGGAATGTTTCCTGTCGGAGTTAAACCTGCGAGGAAGAAGCGGTTTTTAGCTACCCCCTCCTAAAACCAGTGTAATACTTTATAAAGCTAAGTAGAGACTAAGCTTTACAACATCATTTATTACTCGTTTTCCAGTTCAATATTAATACCCAACGAGCGTATTTCTTTCAATAATACATTAAAAGATTCCGGCATCCCTGCTTCCATTTGATGGTTGCCGTCTACGATGTTTTTATACATCTTAGTACGTCCATTCACATCATCGGATTTAACGGTGAGCATTTCTTGCAAGATATAAGCAGCCCCATACGCTTCTAAAGCCCAAACCTCCATCTCACCGAAACGCTGACCACCAAACTGTGCTTTACCACCCAACGGTTGTTGAGTAACCAGACTATAGGAGCCTGTTGAACGTGCATGCATTTTATCATCAACAAGATGATTCAGTTTCAGCATATACATATACCCAACTGTTACTTGACGTTCAAATTTCTCGCCTGTACAACCATCATACAATGTAATCTGCCCGGAAGTTGGCAACTCAGCTAAAGTCAATAGTTCTTTGATTTCATTTTCTTTTGCACCATCAAAGACCGGTGTCGCAATTGGCATACCTTTTTTTAAATTATTTGCTAACCGCAGAACTTCTTCATCAGAAAAGATACTGAGATCAACTTTTTGACGAGGATCATCTCCTAAATCATAAGCTTTCTGAATAAATTCTCTTAATCTGGATACTTCACGCTGTTGTTTCAGCATGATATTAATCTTATCTCCAATACCTTTAGCAGCCATTCCCAAATGAGTTTCCAGAATTTGTCCAATATTCATACGTGATGGTACGCCCAGTGGGTTTAAAACGATATCAACATGGTTGCCACTTTCATCGTAAGGCATGTCTTCAACAGGGTTAATTTTTGAAATAACCCCTTTATTACCATGTCGGCCGGCCATTTTATCGCCCAGTTGAATTTGACGTTTTACTGCCAAATAAACTTTAACGATTTTTAATACGCCTGGCGCTAAATCATCTCCTTGAGTGATTTTGCGACGTTTAACCTCTAGTTTCTTCTCAAATTCAGCTTTAAGCTCATCATATTGCTCAGCTAATTGTTTTAATTGATTTTGTTTTTCTTCATCCTTTAAAGATAATCCTAACCAACGTTCATGTGACAATTTATCTAGTTTCTCACCTTCAATACCGCCATTAGTTAATACTGCTCGGATACGAGAAAATAAACCTGTTTCAAATATACGCAATTCTTCAGTTAAGTCTTTTTTTGCATCACGAAGCTGCATTTCTTCAATTTCTAACGCACGTTTATCTTTCTCTACGCCATCACGCGTAAATACTTGAACATCAATAACTGTTCCTGATACACTATTTGGTACCTTCAGTGAAGAATCTTTGACGTCAGAAGCTTTTTCACCAAAAATAGCGCGCAACAATTTCTCTTCTGGTGTTAATTGCGTTTCACCTTTTGGTGTTACCTTACCAACCAGAATATCACCACCCTTTATTTCTGCACCAATATAAACAATACCTGATTCATCTAATTTAGATAATGCAGCTTCACCTACGTTAGGAATATCTGCTGTAATTTCTTCTGGCCCTAATTTAGTATCACGCGATACACAAGCTAATTCCTGGATATGAATGGTGGTAAAACGATCTTCCTGTACCACTCGCTCAGATACTAAAATAGAATCTTCAAAGTTATAACCATTCCAAGGCATGAATGCTACACGCATATTTTGCCCAAGCGCTAATTCACCTAAATCTGTTGATGGTCCATCAGCTAAAACATCGCCGCGTTCAATCGGATCACCAAGCGAAACAGATGGCATCTGATTAATGCAAGTGTTTTGATTGGAACGCGTATATTTAGTGAGATTGTAGATATCAATGCCAGATTTACCAAGATACATTTCATCTTCATTAACTTTAATAACAATACGTGAAGCATCAACATACTGAACAGTGCCTCCACGTTTAGCCACGGCTGTTACTCCAGAGTCAACAGCAACGGCACGTTCCATACCCGTTCCAACCAATGGTTTATCTGAGCGTAATGTCGGTACTGCTTGACGTTGCATGTTCGCGCCCATTAATGCACGGTTTGCATCATCATGCTCAAGAAATGGAATTAATGAAGCACCAACAGAAACAACCTGCTGAGTTGAAACGTCCATATATTCTACTTGCTCTTGGCTAAATAAACTAGATTCACCTTTATTACGGCAAGTGATTAATTCTTCAACAAACCAACCATTATCATCTAAAACAGTATTAGCTTGAGCAATGATGTAGTTACCTTCTTCAATTGCTGATAAATAATGAATTTCATCAGTAACGATACCATCTCGTACTAAACGATAAGGTGTTTCTAAAAAACCATACTCATTAGTTTGAGCATAGACAGATAATGAGTTAATCAAACCGATATTCGGCCCTTCAGGCGTTTCAATTGGACATACACGCCCGTAGTGAGTTGGATGTACGTCACGAACTTCAAAGCCAGCTCGCTCCCGTGTTAATCCACCAGGACCTAATGCTGAAATACGGCGTTTATGTGTAATTTCAGAAAGTGGGTTATTCTGATCCATAAACTGTGATAATTGACTTGAACCAAAAAATTCTTTAACTGCAGCAGAAATCGGCTTCGCGTTAATCATATCCTGAGGCATTAATACATCTAAATCACCTAATGACAAACGCTCTTTAACTGCACGCTCAACTCGCACTAAACCAATTCGGAACTGATTTTCAGCCATTTCGCCAACTGAGCGAATACGGCGGTTACCTAAATGGTCAATATCATCAACTTCACCTTTACCGTTACGAATACCAATGAGTTTTTTCATCACATCGATGATGTCTTCTTTGCTCAAAATATTTAAGCCTTTAATCGCTTCACGATTTAGTGAACGATTAAATTTCATGCGTCCTACAGCACAAAGATCATAACGTTCTTCAGAAAAGAATAAGTTCTCAAACAGATTTTCTGCCGCTTCACGAGTAGGTGGCTCACCTGGACGCATCATACGGTAAATTTCAACTAATGCACTTAAACGATCATTCGTTGGATCAGTACGCAATGTTTCAGAAATATATGATCCATGATCTAAGTCATTAGTAAATAAGGTCTCAACGGTTTTATGAGAACCTTGACTTAAACGTGCCAATATATCTACAGAAATCTCTGTATTAGCTGTACAAATTAATTCGCCGGTACTTTTATTAAAGTAATCTTTAGCCACCACTTTACCAGCAATATATTCAACAGGTACTTTAATTCTGGTAATTTGATCTTTTTCTAGCTGACGGATCTGACGTGCAGTAATACGGCGGCCTTTTTCAATATAGACTGTACCATTTGCTTCAATATCAAAAGAAGCAGTTTCACCACGCAAACGTTCAGGGATTAATGTCATTAGTAGTTTATTATTAGTGATTTGAAAAATTGTCTTCTCAAAAAAGAGATTGAGGATTTCTTCAGTAGAATAATCCATCGCACGTAGAATAATTGTTGCCGGTAATTTACGACGTCGATCAATACGAACGAAAAGATTATCTTTAGGATCAAATTCAAAATCTAACCATGAGCCACGGTAAGGAATAATACGTGCATTGTATAGTACCTTACCTGAAGAATGGGTTTTACCTTTGTCGCTATCAAAAAATACACCAGGACTACGATGTAATTGAGAAACAATAACACGCTCTGTACCATTGATAATAAAAGTACCATTATCTGTCATGAGTGGAATTTCACCCATATAAACTTCTTGCTCTTTTATATCTTTTACTGTTCCTTCTGGTGCTTCACGTTCGTAAATAACAAGGCGTAGTTTAACACGTAAAGGAGCAGAATAAGTAACACCACGGATCTGACATTCTTTAACATCAAATACAGGTTCACCAAGATGGTAGCTAACATATTGCAATTCAGCATTGCCACTGTAGCTTTGAATTGGAAATACAGAACGGAACGCCCCTTCCAGTCCATTCTGACCTTCTAAATCTTGCTCGATAAATTTAGCGAACGAGTCAAGTTGGATAGATAAAAGATAAGGAACATCCAAAATTTGTGGACGTTTGCCAAAATCCTTACGAATACGTTTTTTCTCGGTATAGGAGTAAACCATAGGGTTCCTCAGCTTACTGATCAGTGGCCCATTCTATCCCGTCCTAAAGGACAGCATCTGTAACACTATTTTTGGAATGAAAAACAAATTATTTTCAATAATACTTATTGCTATTACTCTTAAATCATTTCATTGCATTATAGCTACCAAGATTTAATTAATTGTCAGAGTCATAAATGCAGTATATTGAGTCGTCAATAGCAAAAAGTATTGAAAAAATAACTCAGTAACTAAACAGTGTGAAATATTACTGATACCTTAATGCGCTTAATAGCGCAAAAAAGCTGGTGACTAAAAAATCACCAGCTGTTAGCCTATAACTTTAGGCTGTTAACTTAAAGCAAAGCTTATTTAATTTCAACGAAAGCACCAACCGCTTCCAGCGATTTCTTCAGTGTTTCAGATTCTTCCTTGCTTACGGATTCTTTAATTGTTGTTGGCGCTGATTCTACCATGTCTTTAGCTTCTTTTAGTCCTAAACCAGTTGCCGTACGAACAGCTTTAATAACTGCAACTTTGTTAGCACCGATAGCAGATAAGATAACTTCAAATTCAGTTTTTTCTTCAACTACTGTTTCAATAACAGGTGCGGCAACAGCACCTGCTGCTGAAACACCAAACTTATCTTCCATCATAGTGATCAGTGTAACAACGTCCATTACAGACATCTCTGCAATCGCATCAAGAATTTGTTCTTTAGTTATAGACATAACAAGGGTTCCTAAAATTTAGAAATATTTTACGTTAAAAAGCAATAACTTGGAATAGTCTTAATCAGCTTCTTTCTGATGACGTAGTGCCGTCATCATGCGAGCTAATTTACCTGCAAAAGCTTCTTTCATGGTTAACATCATACGCACAATTGCTTCATCGTAAGTTGGAAGAGTTGCCAAACGATCAATTTGATTTGCTGGAATAAACTTTCCTTCAAAGGCTGCTGCTTTAATCTCGAAATCTTGATTTACTTTCGCAAATTCTTTAAACAAACGAGCTGCTGCGCCCGGGTGTTCTTTAGAAAAAGCAATCAAGGTTGGACCAATAAACACTTTTTTAAGGCACTCATAAGTAGTACCTTTAACAACACGGCGCATCAACGTATTACGAACGACACGAAGATAAACACCTACTTCGCGACTTGCTTTACGCAAATTAGTCATTTTATCTACAGGTACACCACGAGAATCCGCTACAACTGCAGACACTGCACTTTTAGCTAGTTCTCTAACTTCGGCAACAATTGCTTGTTTATCTTGAAGATTTAGTGCCATTAGTTTCTTGCTCCTGGATTAAGTAGGTTACCCGGACCCATATCACTCAAAGCATCCTATATATTTGGGTATTAATACAGTGAGCAAAATCTAGAAATTAATCTTGGTGGCTCTTGCACCCATTTAAGCAGGATATTAAGTTATACGTACAGTTACGGTCTTGGACTGGGCCTTAAATAAGGTTAAAGCACCAACCCTAAATTCAGCGTTTATTATTTCTTATAGAAATAAGAAACGATAGGGTGTTAAATTTTATATATATTTAATACAAAGGTAAAGCTGAAATGATATTCAAAATTATCCTGAAGCAGATAATCCTGTTTGATCAACGGCAACCCCTGCTCCCATTGTGGTAGATAGGCTAATTTTCTTAAAATAAACACCTTTAGCAGAAGCGGGTTTTGCTTTTTTCAATGCAAGCAATAGTGCTTCAAGATTTTCTTTTAATTTAAAATCGGTAAAATCAACTTTACCGATACTGCTATGAATGATACCGTTTTTATCATTACGGTAACGGATCTGACCCGCTTTGGCATTTTGAATTGCTTTAGTGATATTAGGTGTTACTGTGCCAACTTTTGGGTTTGGCATTAAACCGCGGGGTCCTAAAATTTGACCTAAGTGGCCAACAATGCGCATTGCGTCTGGCGAAGCAATAACTATATCAAAGTTTATTTCACCTGCTTTAATTTTATCCGCCAGATCTTCCATGCCAACTAATTCAGCTCCAGTAGCTGTTGCAGCTTCAGCATTCGCTCCTTGAGTAAATACAGCAACACGAACAGAACGACCTGTACCATGCGGTAAAATAGTTGCACCACGAACATTTTGATCAGATTTACGTGCATCGATGCCAAGATTAACTGCAACGTCAACACTTTCTACAAATTTAGCTGTCGCTAATTCTTTCAAGAGTATAATTGCTTCAGTAATATCATACTGTTTAATTGTATCAATTTTTTCACGAATATTTCGCAGACGCTTGGTTAGCTTAGTCATTGATTAAGCCTCTACTATCAAGCCCATAGAACGAGTAGTGCCTTCAATTGAACGCATCATTGCTTCAATATTAGCCCCTGTCATATCCATAGCTTTTGTTTCTGCAATTTCACGAATTTGTGCGATGGTTACTTTACCAACTTTCTCTTTATTTTGTTTACTTGAACCTAACTTAATACCAGCCGCTTTTTTTAGTAAAATCGCGGCAGGAGATGTCTTAGTTATAAATGTAAATGACCGGTCTGAATAGACAGTAATTACAACTGGAATTGGCAAACCTTTTTCTAAGCTATCTGTTTTAGCGTTAAATGCTTTACAAAATTCTATGATATTGACACCTTTTTGACCCAAAGCTGGACCAACAGGAGGGCTAGGGTTAGCCATGCCTGCTGCAACTTGCAGCTTAATATAGGCTTGTACTTTCTTAGCCATGAATATTTCCTCTAATTTGGTAATCTTGTTTCAATTATGATATCCCAATATATGTAATAACCTGTTTAATTTCAGGCGATAAAAATAAAAACGCGGGGTTCTAGATAAATTTCCTACTTTTTTCAAGTAAGTTATAAAAATTACACTTTTTCTACTTGACTAAAATCTAACTCTACCGGAGTTGCTCGACCGAAAATAGAAACGGATACTTTGAGACGGCTTTTTTCATAGTCAACTTCTTCAACAATACCCTTGAAATCTGCAAATGGACCATCAGTAACGCGAATCATTTCTCCTGGATCAAATAATGTTTTCGGTCGTGGTTTATCTCCTGCTTGCTGTAAGCGATTCATGATCATATCAACTTCTTTATCGCTAATAGGAGCCGGGCGGTCTGGTGTGCCGCCAATAAAACCCATAATACGTGGTACACTACGCACTAAATGCCAACTATCATTATCCATAGTCATTTGAACTAAAACATATCCTGGAAAGAATTTCCGTTCACTTTTACGACGTTGGCCACTTCGAATTTCCATCACTTCTTCGGTTGGCACCATCACTTCACCAAACTTATCTTCCATAGCAAGTAACTTGATATGCTCACGTAATGACTGAGCAACTCTAGCTTCAAAACCAGAAAATGATTGAATAACATACCAGCGTTTTTTATGGAATTCAGACATCTTAAAACCTCAGGCCTGTAATAAATGAAACTAAACGCACCAGTATACCATCTAATCCACAAAGAATTAGTGCCATAACGACAGTAACTGCTGCAACAATTAATGTTGTCTGTAATGTTTCCTGGCGCGTTGGCCAAATAACTTTACGCATTTCAATACGAGCTTCACGAAAAAATACTAAAGTTGATTTTCCTTTTGTTGTCCACAATGCAATGCCACTAGCAAGCACGGTAAAAACAACAACTGCTATGATACGTAACGCAAGATTGTATTGTCGGAAATAGTAATTACCAACAATAACAATAATTAAAAGAATCGCGACTAATAGCCACTTTACTACATCAAAACTACGTCTGCTTTCTTGAGCATCGCTATTCACACTCATAAATTAACCCGGTTACCATGATATAATTAAAAGTTAATTTGTCTCGTAAAACAATTTAAATTTGACTGAAATAAAACATATACCACACTATTGTATCTGAATTTATTTTATAAATCAGTATGGCATCAATTATTAAGAGACATCCAATAATTTTTATATTGGAGTCTATCTCATTAATAATTGATAATATAAACTATTGATGAAATAGGTTTTTAAGTTATATAAGATATTATAAAAAAGACATCGGACGATGCCTTTTTTATAATTATTGATTTAAAAATCAAGTAATAATTTTAGTTACGACACAAGTGTACCGATTGTGCGAACACCTTCACGAATCGCAAAACGAAGTCCTTCATCCATCGCAATTGGTGCTATTAACGTCACTTTTATATTGATGTTATCACCTGGCATTACTATCTCTATACATTCTGGTAATTCAATTGTGTCAAGGTTACCATCCATCGCTCTAAAATAAAGCTGTTAGCGATAACTTTTAAATAATGACGTGTAGTGCCCCTCGCCCTCATCTTTGTTTAAGATATAAACTTTTGATTCAAATTTAATATACGGATTAAATAAGCCTAGTATTATCAATACTTTTGGCTACGCTATAAATCTTCACGGTTGGTAACTACGTAATAAAACTCCTATATTCTTACATGCGCAACCTTCGTCTAAGAGTTTACGGAATTTTTCTACACCCGTAGACGTCGTTTTTATCGTATTTTTAATTCCAACGATTTCAACTTCTTCACTAACTTTAATAATATTACGTTCTACACGTTCTGTTACTACGGTTCCAAGCCTTGAGATCGAAAACACATCTTCGATTGGTAATAAGAACGGTTTATCTATTGCGCTCTCTGATTCTAGGGTATAGTCATACAGTGTATCCGCTAATCTCTATAATTTCTCTTCCCAGTTCGGAATGCCTGCTAGAGCCTTCAAGGCTGAACTTTTGATTACCGGAGTATCGGTCTTCTGAGAAATGATACCTGGAAATTATGTTGGGAAAGCAGTTCATGCACTTCCAATTTAACCAGTTACAGTAACTCTTTTCATCATCAAACTATATCACATTTGTTCAAAAAAAGGATGATATAAAGAAAGCCTACCTGTCGACTTAATAAGATATGCTCAGGCGTTTGTGAGGATTGAGCTATTTATTGCCGAAACTACTAAAATTTTGCCGTCCATTTGTGTCGAACCGGTGATCATGTTTTTTACATAATCTGCGTGCCATTAGCAATGAACGTGAGCATAATAGCAGTTAATGTATCGTTATTCTACGTGAGAATAATAAATGGTGATATCGCGCGCTTTTTCTTTCGGTACATTATCAATTTGATCAAATGCATGCGCACTTCTACCATACTCTTTGCTAAAGTGGTGTTGATTGTTAAAATTAAAGTTATTTTAGTATGGCCAACGTGGCCTATTGTGCCAACTTTAACATGCGGTTTTTACATTAAAATTGTCTTTAGACACGACTCAATTCCTTATTGAGCTCTCCTAAACAATTAGGAGAGAACCAGAATAAATAATTAAACTAAAAGCCAATTACTTAGCTTTACGAGCTTCAATAATTGCTTGAGCAACATTAGTTGGTGCTTCATTGTACTTTAAAAATTCCATCGAATAAGAAGCACGACCTTGAGTTTGTGAACGTAAATCTGTAGCATAACCAAACATTTCTGACAATGGTACTTGAGCACAAACCGTTTTACCAGTTGCTGTATCTTCCATACCTTCAATCATTCCACGACGACGGTTCAGATCACCAATTACATCACCCATATAGTCTTCAGGCGTTTCAACTTTAACTTTCATTATTGGCTCCAATAAAGCTGGGCTTGCTTTCATGAAACCTTCTTTAAAAGCCATAGAACCTGCAATTTTGAATGCCATTTCAGAGGAATCAACTTCATGATAGGAACCATAATACAATGCCACTTTGACATCAATAATAGGGTAGCCAGCCAGAACACCATTTTTTATCTGTTCTTGAACGCCTTTATCCACTGCAGGTATATACTCTTTAGGTACAATGCCACCAACGATTTCGTTATGGAATTCATAACCAATTTCATGGCCTGCTTCCAAAGGTTCAACACGTATCCATACATGACCAAATTGACCACGACCACCAGACTGACGAATAAACTTACCTTCTTGCTCAACAGACTTACGAATAGTCTCACGGTATGCTACTTGTGGTTTGCCAACGTTTGCTTCAACTTTAAATTCACGACGCATACGATCAACTAATACTTCCAGATGCAGCTCACCCATACCAGCAATAATTGTCTGACCAGACTCTTTATCTGTTGACACGCGGAAAGATGGATCTTCTTGAGCTAAACGACCTAAAGCAATACCCATTTTTTCTTGGTCAACTTTAGTTTTAGGTTCAATAGCAACCGAAATAACAGGTTGTGGAAATTCCATACGCTCCAAAATAATTGGCGCATCCATATCACATAGCGTATCACCGGTAGTCACATCTTTGAGACCGATAGCGGCAGCAATGTCACCCGCTCTGACTTCTTTAATTTCTTCACGTTTATTAGCATGCATTTGAACGATACGACTAAAACGCTCTTTTTTATCCTTAACTGGGTTAAGGACGGTATCCCCTGAGTTAACCACACCAGAATAAACCCGGAAGAAAGTTAAATTACCAACAAATGGGTCAGTTGCAATTTTAAATGCCAATGCTGAAAAAGGCTCATCATCACTTACATGACGTTCTGCTGGTGTGTTTTTGTTATCAGTTAAAACACTTTTAATTGCCGGAATGTCAGTTGGTGCAGGTAAATATTCAATAACTGCATCCAACATTGCTTGTACACCTTTATTTTTAAAGGCAGAACCACACGTAACCAGAATAATTTCATTATTCAATACGCGTTTACGTAATGCTTGTTTGATCTCTTCTTCAGACAGTTCTTCCTCACTAAGATATTTTTCCATCAACTCATCTGATGCTTCAGCCGCAGCTTCAATCAGTTTACCATGCCACTCTTCAGCTTGAGCTTGTAAATTTTCTGGAATATTGTCATAAACAAAAGTAATGCCTTGATCACTTTCATTCCACTGGATTGATTTTATTTTAAGTAAATCGATAACACCAGTAAATGATTCTTCAGCACCAATAGGTAACTGAAGTGGAACTGGTGTTGCTGATAAACGTGTTTCAATCTGTTTAACAACACGTAAAAAATTAGCACCCATGCGATCCATTTTATTAATAAATGCAATACGTGGTACTTGATACTTATTTGCCTGACGCCAAACTGTTTCAGATTGTGGTTGGACACCACCAACTGCACAATAAATCATTACTACACCATCAAGAATACGCATAGAGCGTTCTACTTCAATAGTGAAATCAACGTGTCCTGGTGTATCAATAATGTTGATATGATGTTCATCAAACTGTTTACCCATACCAGACCAGAAAGCAGTAGTTGCAGCTGAAGTGATAGTAATACCACGTTCTTGCTCCTGCTCCATCCAGTCCATTGTTGCTTCACCATCATGAACTTCACCAATTTTATGGCTCACGCCAGTATAAAATAAAATACGTTCAGTTGTAGTTGTCTTGCCAGCATCAATATGGGCACTAATACCTATGTTGCGATAACGCGTAATGGGAGTTTTACGAGCCATTTTTTCCTCTCTCGTAATAGTTCAATTCGTATAAGAGTAACGCTATGGTTACATTACGAAACATAACTAGCGAAATCTACCAACGATAGTGCGCAAACGCCTTGTTAGCTTCTGCCATACGATGAACATCTTCACGTTTTTTAACAGCAGTACCTTTATTTTCAGCTGCATCAGATAATTCGTTTGCTAAACGCAAAGCCATCGATTTATCACCGCGTTTGCGAGCAGCCTCAATAATCCAACGCATTGCTAATGCGTTACGACGGACAGGGCGAACTTCAACAGGAACTTGGTAAGTTGAACCACCAACACGGCGTGATTTAACTTCAACTGTTGGACGAACATTATCCAGAGCTATTTCAAAGGCTTCTAAATGATCTTTTCCAGCATGTTGAGTTAGAGATTCAAGCGCACTATATACAATTGTTTCTGCAGTAGATTTTTTACCATTTACCATTAAAATATTAATAAATTTAGCCAATAATTCCGATCCAAATTTTGGATCAGGTAAAATTTTACGTTGACCAATTACACGACGACGTGGCATGAATATACTCCGCTTTTAAATTCAGGGTTGTCTAAAACTCTATGAGTTTATTTTGACATTAAAAATTAAATGTTTATCCGTACTTAACGAACAACTATTAAGCCTTCGGTCTCTTAGTGCCGTATTTAGAGCGACCTTGTTTTCGACCTTTTACACCAGAACAATCCAGCGCACCTCGAACAGTGTGATAACGTACACCTGGTAAGTCTTTAACACGACCACCACGAATTAAGATTACTGAGTGCTCTTGCAAGTTGTGACCTTCACCACCAATATAAGAAGACACTTCATAACCATTAGTTAAACGAACACGGCATACTTTCCGTAAAGCTGAGTTAGGTTTTTTAGGGGTAGTAGTATATACACGAGTACATACACCACGTTTTTGCGGACAAGCTTCCAGTGCAGGAACGTTGCTTTTTACAACTTTCGAGCTACGTGGGTTGCGAACCAGCTGATTAATTGTTGGCATTAAAAAGCTCCTGATTTTTGTTTCATAAACAGGGATATTTCCTTGTTATCGCCTTGATAAAATACAAGGCCGCAGAAGTTTATTGCTGACAGAGGCAGCTGTCAAGAAATATAGAAAGGATTATTTATTAGTAAATAATTATTAGAAAATCTGGTTATAACAGTCAGATTCCGTTCCACTCTGATACTTCGTAAACCTATTCTCCACTCTTAAATTGAATGTTATTTATCACTATGAGTCAGCAGGTTAAACTTCTATGAGCCAGTTCCAGCTTTTCTGAGGAGACTGAAATGGCTCAAAATACTATTAAAATGTTTGTTTTTCTCGAATCATAATTCTTCGCGCTTCGATTTCTCCGTATTCTCACTGTTACAAAACTCGATTCAATCGGATTTGGAGTTCTTATTGATACCCAGTATGCTCACTGAAAAGTATAGAATGCCAGCAGCTCTTTTCGATCTTTCTCCAGCTTCCTCATCTTTTAAGGATGACTTCACTAAAAATCTTGCCAACAAAATATCAAGGGATTTATTGGCGGCATCACGGCTTTCTGCTAGCTAGAGCTACAGCAGCTCATCATTAACTTTCAATTGCATACTTTTAAGAAGTAAAGGTAGCACATTAGCTATTTGTGTAGCTAATGGCATTAGTGCTACACATGGGCGGGAATATTTTACCATTGCATTCCACAAAACCAAGCACTGTTTTTCTAGTAGCAACCATAGAAGATACGGTTAAGTCCTTGCGATTGAAGGCCTCATCCAAAATTCGGTATAGTTCGCTTTCGATTTTTTTTGATAATCATGTTTAACTGCAGCGAGCTTCTTACGTTCACGATAACTAACTCAATAATGAACAAGTAAGCCATGATTATCAGCTTGCCTGACAGGACGGCATATGTGCCATAATCGGCCAGAAATAAACATAAGTATATCGCTTAAGTAATACAAGCACCATTTTACGATGCTCTTCAAAGTATCGGTATTTCAGTCTGCTGATTAGGTGCCTGGCAGAAAGATGATGTACTTTTTATCAATAATTGTCCAAGAACTTCGTGAAAATCACCGGTGGATGTACCTTTACATGGACAGATATGGTAGCAACTCTTCGCCGATTTTACGCACTTCATATAAAGCAGCAACGAGCTGTTGAAGCATATTTTTACCGCTGCAATCCCTAAACTTTAGGTACTTTAGTCTCAATATCGTCAATACCCCCGTCTTGTAGATTCGCGGTGAAAAATAACCTTTAAAGACGATGGCATCGGACAACCATAAAGAAGGTATGTTCAGGATGGCTTCGATCTCATCTTCAACAGTAGTACCTATCAATATACCACTACCATTAGATGAGTTCATAAAAGAAATTACTAGAATATAACTACTTTCCTTGAAACAGGATACACTAAAAATGACTATAACTATTACCAAGCAAAATATTGTGGGTGTTTTACTGTTAATTGTACAAAATTAATATAAGATATCTGACGGATATAAGATGACATATATGACGTTAATCCTCTTGCCTCAATATCATTTTGTAAACCAAAAACATGAATTCCTTTATCTTGTAATTGTTTTAAAAAAATATTATCTTTATTCTCCGATGAGATTTTATGTCCAAGAAAAACACCATCTTGTAATAATAACACCTCATCCTGATCCGTTAATAAGCTAATTAGCGAATCAAGATCGCTATAATAAGGGGAAGTAGAAATGGTGTATAACATATTAGTCTCCTGTTTAACTAGAAAGTCAGAATTACATTATAACCTGCTAGGTAACGTTTAATCATATCAGCAGGAATAACTGTTGCTGGTAGGATAAAACTACTATTAGCGGTGAATCCCCTTACTTCAAGATCTTCCTGACAAATATAGTAAGCATTAATACCATATAATGGTAGTAATTTATAGGTTGAAATATAATTACGTGCCAAGAGTTTATTTGGATTTTGTTTGGCCAGTAATTGGCAAACACCATCAGAAATAAAGAAAACACCAATATTTTCAGTTAATACAGAAGTCGCAAGTAATGCATCTAATCCTTCGCGCCCACTTGAAGTTCCATGGGGTATTTTCATAAATATAAATGCTATTTTTTTCATATTTAACTTAAAATTGAACTGTGCGATCACAAATAAGCATAGCCTCAGCCAGACTACATAATCCGCTCAATACAAAATCTTCATCTAGATTAGCACAGGGTAAGCAATTATTTTTGGCTTCAGTTTCATCAATAATACCCCGTCGCAATGCAGCAGAAAGGCAGATGTTCAATTGGCAACCTGTCTGCTTTGCTAAAGTTTTCCATCCTATAAGTAAATTAAATTCATCGTTAGCAGGTGAGATTAATTGATTACCGTTATAAACACCTTCTTGATAGAAAAAAACAGTCTTCAGTATATGCCCTTCTATAATTAAAGCATTCGCGAATTGCCAGGCATTAGTGGCCTGCTGAGTTCCATAAGCAGGCTCTGTCACTAATATACAATAAGTTAAAGGGTTATTTAAAATATATGCTACATCCCGAAAGATTATGGTTTTTTTTGAATAATTCAGGTTTAACTTTGAACTAATCTTTATAGATTGCTATAGGGTTTTTGGTACCCAACACTGATTGGGGTAATTTCTGATTGTACAGCCAAACATATCGATATAGAGTGTTCTTAAGCTATTCACTAGAATTAAAAGAATAACTTTTAAATCGCTTGATCATGCCATTTATTTAAGGATGTATCGGTAGGCTAAGTCGATCTTCTATACTAAGAGTTTTATACAAATGGTCGAATTCCTGTTCCGGTGGATTAATATTTTTGCAGACTAAAAATATGGTCTATAAATTCTTTGCTGTTTTTGATAAACATCCTATGTGTATCCATGTGATACGGATAGTTATTATTACATAATAAGTGTCGAAAATTTGCCTCAATTTTTGCCTTGTAAAGATGGATCAAGCTCATCGAGTGCAAGTGATGTGATCTACAATCATACCTATGAAAATATAACGTCGTGAAGTTTTGTTTGGTATTTACAGAAGATGATATTTCACATCTACATGCAGATAACCAAGCTCGTAGCATTAAACGCTTTATGCTTTGACTTCGGTTCTTTTTTTGACTTATTTCACAAAATTCTTCCACTTATCTTATCTAAAAAGCGATCTAGGACAGATCAAAATACTACAGAGTTCAAGAATTCTCGTACGAGTACCAAATATATCGGCAAATTGGAAAACATTTTTGTAGAAGAAAATGACTATGGCCTCTCGTGTAAGAGGGGGACGACAACATAATCGACAAACAATGTGGAATGTGCCTGTGATTATTAATATCATTTCGTTTTGCTATTTGAGACGGTAAGTTTAGAGATGCTATAACGTTTAGCCAAAGTAAAAATAGTGGCTTTTTGCTTGCCTGAATAGCAGAATTGATTTTAAGTTTTATAGTTGCATGATAATGGAACTTCATCATAATGATATTTTCCCTCAATTATATCCGCATTAACAAAATTATCATGAATAGGCTGTGCAATAAGGGTCTATACAAGACCCTATACGAAATAAATAGTTATAGTGTTACTGTTAATTACATAACTATGTTAACTTGATTTTTATCATAATTTTTATTATATTGATTGTCAATTTAATCAGTAGTTTTATCTGGGTTAATAATTTAATTCATTAATTATTATCCCGCGTTATTGATATAACGCTTGGTTTTTTAATTTTAAAAAAGTATTTTATACTCGACTATATTTCATTTATTTGGTAGCAAATGGGATGCAAAATAAAGGGTGGCCCCTTTTTTTGTTTTTAATTTAAATTGCTACTTTACTAGTAAACAAATAGGTAAAAATAAAACCAAATAAATAGGAAATCAGTAAGCCACTAATATAGATAAACATACCGTTAAAAGTACCGGTTGGAGATGTAATCAGTGGAATAGCAACTAATCCGGATGGTCCAAAAACTGAGTTGAGACCAATTGGTTGACCTAGCCAGGCAATTAATCCAATAAAAAAACCACCAGCACCACCCCCTAAGCAAGCGGTTATAAAAGGTTTAATACGCGGTAAAGTTACTCCATAGATTAAAGGTTCAGCAATACCTAATAAACCTGGGATAATTTGCCCCCGTATTTGATTACGTAAATTAGAGTTTTTTTCTGCTTTGATATAGATTGCTATAGCTGCACCAATTTGACCACCTCCTGCCATAGCCAGGATCGGAAAAAGAGAATTAAACCCCTGCGTCTCCATTAAAGCGAAATAAACCGGAATAAAACCTTGGTGTATACCAAAAACAACAGCGATCAAAAATAGAGAAGATAATATAGCGGTACCAAATGGATTGCCATTTAAATGTATAAATAACCAGGACATACCAATAAATAAATAGCTACCAATTGGCATAATAATCGTATAGGTCAGGCAGCCAATAATTAGCAATGTAATTGTTGAAGTTAGTATCATATCTAAATTGGCGGAAATAATTTTTCTGATTTGTTTTTCAACCCAGGCACCACAAATACAAGCAAGTAAAATACCAATAATGTTACCCCGAGCATCAATGGTGTAATTAAAAAAAGTGCTCATATTAGAGAAAAAGCCTGTTGTAGCGTGCGGATCGTAGCCTAGAATAAAAAGCGAAGCAATAATGGCACCATTAATACCTGAACCACCAAAAACTTTTTGCGTGTTGTAACCAATTAAGATCCCTAGAAAAGCATAAAGGCCTTTGCTAAATACAGACATATAAAGTATTAAGTGAACAAGAAAAGTTTGTTGTGTTGCCTCAGTAGGCAGACCTGCTGGATAGTATAACTGTTTAAGCAATGTTGCGAAGCCAAGTAACAAACCAACGGCAATAAAACCTGGAATAAGTGGGGTAAAGATAGTGGCAAAAGTGGATAAAAATTTATGAATGCGACTAGTTTGTTTAGTTTTTAAATTATTTTTTATTGTTGGCGTAGTGATTTTTTGTAAATTATTATTTGTACTGGCTAATATTGTTTCTGTATCAGATTTATTTGCTAATAATTGTTTCATCATGTCACTAGCAGTTTGAGCGTTACCTGGACCTAATATAATTTGTAGTTGTTTGTCACTGTCGTTAACTCCTAACACACCTGGAATTTGTTTGAGGCGATTTTTGTCAACTAATTGTATGTCATGCAACGTTATGCGTAAGCGTGTCATGCAATTGCCGTACTGAATAATATTTTTAGCACCGCCGATGCTCAGTAATATTTGACTTACATTTACATATTGGTGGTTAGTGTTTTGTTTTAAGGCAGAGCGGATAAAACCATTATTATCAGCTAATGCTTGTTTAGCTTGTTTGGCATTAAAGCCAGTAAGAATCATAACGATACTAGTTTTACAATGGTTATTACATTCAATAAGGGCTTGTTCTGCTGTTGCTCGATCACACTTTGTCGCAGCCATGACAATATGTTTTTGGCGTTCAATAAGTTTAGCATTGGTTGCTTCTACGTCTACCATTAAGTTACCGTATACTTTTCCAATCCGTATCATAGCACCTGTAGTAATCATATTAAGAACTAATTTTTGTGCCGTACCGGCTTTCATTCGTGAGGATCCTGTGATTACTTCAGGACCGACAATCGGTGTTATTGCAATATCTGCTATATTGATCATTTCACTGTTAGGATTACAACTAATGCAGGCAACGGTTGCTTCTGTCATTTTAGCATAGTTCATTGCGCCTAGTACATAAGGCGTGCAGCCACTTGCAGCAATACCAACTAAAACATCTTTTTTATTAAAATTGAAAGCTTTAAGATCATCAGTGCCAAGCTGTAAATTATCTTCGGCGTTTTCTACCGATTTAAGAATCGCTTGGTATCCACCAGCGATTAGACCGATTACCATGTCAGGAGGGCTTCCATAGGTTGATGGACACTCAGATGCATCTAAAATACCTAAACGGCCTGAAGTGCCAGCACCACAGTAAAACAATCTACCATTATGTTGAAAGGCATAGGCAACTTTCTCAATAACAAACGCAATTTCAGTTAGTATCTGCTCAACAGCAATGGGCACTTTTTTATCTTCCTGGTTAATGATTTTTAAGATGTCTAAGGTTGATAATGTATCAATGCTATCACTAGCCGGGTTACGGCTTTCGGTTATCATTTTATTAAGATTCAGTGTCATTGGTATTTCCTGTAAGTAATTTTTAATAGATATTAAAAAATTATTTATTTTTTATATCTGTTATTGAGCAAAGAGAGATATCTCTTTTCTATTTCATAGAAATAAGGAAATAAAAAAAATAAAAATAATATTATATTAGCTAATTATTTAATTACCTATTAATATTAATAATATAATAAGAATTATTTATCATAATTATTTTAATCGGATAATCCTAATATTAGGAATCGTCTTAGGTATATAATATGGATATTTTGAGTAAATTTCATACTCGTTACTTAAATTGACGTTAAATTAGCAGAAAACTTCAACCTTTATGTTTGAACATGCATAATCTGTATTATGATTTTCATTATAACGAATAGTTGAATAACTATAAGTTAGTTATTCAGCTATTATTAAATTTACTCAGAAAGTTGGTGTTAAAGGATTTTTGCCTTTAAAAGTAGCTATTAGTGAATAGCTAGGACGTAATGAAATATGCTTAGCAATTACATAAAATTATTCATAATCAGATTTTCATTAATCGTTTGGTCGATCCGGTCAATTAAAAAAATTAAAAATCACATTTAATTCAGCAAAGTCTATGACTTCATCAACAGTTATTATAAACTATTAGCACAAGCGCCAAATAAATGATAATACCAGTTAATAGATATGTTAACTTAGCAGCTATAGGATTTTTTTGTAGTAGGTTTAAAACCACAGACACCTGCTGCTAGCAGAAACATCATAATAGAAGAGAATAAAATAAATTCTTATATAATTACAATTCTCTATGCTATAAGGATAATTTAGGCAATTATGATAGTCTTTTACACACTCCTGCATGCCTTCAAGAAACTATCTTCCTGCCTATAAATAATCATCAGTAATAACCACTGCATTAATGTAGTAATGCACTGAGTTCAAAAGGACGTAGCAATTCAATTAACGGGAAATGATTATAAGAACCTTATTAATAGCCTTCCTAAGGTTTCTCCTTCCAGGTAGAGGCAACTGAGCGACAATATTTCTCTTTAAGTTGTTGATTTTCTTTACAAACAAACTTTTGAGTTAAAACTCAATCGAACTTTTATTTAAGAATAGATGGGATAACTATTGATATAAAGCAGATGTTAAAAAATGATAATATAATACTGATAAAGTAACTTTTTCTTTATAATTGACACCTATAAAATAGTCAAGGATAAGTGCCATATAAATCATGTATTAAAACATTATTTAAACCTTGAATATATTCAATAAGCATTTTATTTTGTTGCAGACTCACAGTAGATTTGAGTTATGTTAATTTTTAGTATTATATGGAGTTTCGGAGAAAGTGGCGTATTCTCTTAATTGATTTCATAAATTATTTCAATATTGTTGAAATAACATGCCATTCTATGCAATAGAATTCTCTACAAGGTATTCGTAAAAGCAGATATTACCTGTGATCCATTATATTAACTCATCTATAATTGCCGCTAGATAGCTGATAGGTATCGCTGTTTAGGTAGCGCTTGAAGGTATATTACGATAATATACTAAAC
>JBQMRO010000076.1:0-5346 GCA_052174475.1 Arsenophonus sp. NC-CH8-MAG3 | reverse complement strand
ATTATCTCAAAGCACCATTAAACAAAAATCAGGTGGTAGAGACAATTAATTTTTTAAACGATCAGTTGATTGACAAACATTCATTTGTAGTAAAATAAGCCATAGAGTAATGAGGATTTTTGAATCGATTATGGGACTATATCGTCGTCACTATTACCAGTTGACAGTAGGCAATATATAGTTAATTAACTCACTAAATTATAAAAAAGATTTGCGAGTCTTTTTTATAAAAAATATTTTATAAAATAAAATGTTAGCTAATTAAATTAGCTTTATATTTAATTGATAGTTTAAAAATAATTTAAACAGAATATTATTCATCCATTAAAAATTTATTTTTATAGTTACAAACAAACTTTATTTTAACATTAAATTAATGAGTATAACTCATCGAATGTATAAGTTGATATTTTATAATGAATATCATACATAAACGGGCGAATTCCTGTTTTCGGTGCTTGAATGTTTTTTCAAACAAAAAAGGAGTCTGAAAATTCTTTGCTATTCTCTGTAAGTACCCGGTGAATAGTCATGGTATGGATGGTTAAAGTTAGGTAAGAAGGATTGAGGCATTACCTGCCGTTTTGAGTTTTTATAAAAACAGATAAAAATCATAGATAGACGCGAGATCTATGCCTATGAAAAGATAACGTCGTGAATTTTTGTTTGGCATTTGTAGAAGATATTTACATCTACGTACAGATAAACTAGACTTATAGTTTTTAAAAGAGTTATTAGCAAATCTGCTGTATGCTAGTCTGGCTACACACAGTACTCTGATACTTCGTGAACCTATTTCTATTCTTAAAGTTGACACTGTTATTAGTAGTAACAGTGTTAACTTCCCTTAGCAATTATTTTAGCTTTTTTGAGCAGACTGGAGCAGCTTGAATACGATTGAAAAGGTTGTTTTTTTGAACTATAGTGCTTCATGCCTAAGCTTCTCATAGCCTAAAGTGTCGCAAATGGTATTTTAATCGGATTTTTTATTCTTATTGATGCTCAATGTATTGACGAGCATGTATAGAATTCAGCCGTTCTTCTCTCTCTTTTTCCAACATTTTTATCTCTTTAGGATACAGTGAAGACCTTGCCAACAAAATATCAAGGGATTTATTATCAGCATTATGGCTTTATGCTAGCCAGAGCTATCTAGCAGCTCATCCTTAACTTTCGGTGCTAAATGCCTTTGTGGTGAAGGTAGCAGATGAGTTGTTTTATGTACCCCACACCACCCCCAATAGCGTTGGGGTATCCCGCGTGTCCGGGAATATTTTTGCTGTTGCATTCTAAAAACCAATGGAATTGTTTCCCCTAGCAACCATGGAAGATACGGTCAAGCTCAACGTTGACTAGCCATTAAAAATGGTAGTCCTAGTTTGCTTCTAATTTTCGATAAGTATTTTCAACTATAGCTATCTCACTACGTCCATGCGTAGTGTCGTCAATAATGAAGAAGAAGCCAAAAGCGATCATCTTGCCTGACAGAATGATGCATGGTATCTGCCAAAAAAAACGTAACGCATATCGCTTAATCACGTTTCCAACATATTGACAACGTTCTTTAATCCATTACTGTTTCAGTCTGCTTCTGTTACTAGCAGAAAGATTACATACTTTTTATCAAGAAGCAGCATCACGGCTTCATGAAAATCAGTAGTTGATAATGATTTAAAGGTATAACCATCATATCAACTTTTCTGGATTTTTGTATATCCAGATAAGGCGCCAATAAGGAGTTGTTTAAACATATTCCTCTGCTTCTACTATTCCCTAATCTTAAGCACTTTAATCTCAACATCGTTAATACCTGTCTGTATGATTCGTTGTAGCACATAACCGTTACGGACGACGACATAAACCACGTCGAAAAGGCGATGTTGAGCATGTTGTTGAGCCATAGCTTAGAATTCATCCTCAACAAAAGTGCCTATCAGCTTCCTATCACTCTCATTACGGATACATTCATGCAAGAGATTAGAGATAATCTCTAGTTTAGAGGATACCTGTAAAGTAAATTTTTCATGGCATATCACCTCTCTGTTGTTAAAGTTATTCACAAAATCAATCAACAAGCATGCCCAGTATCTTTTAAATCCAATCACCAGAAATGAGTATAAACTCTCGACTGCTTAGTGGTAGTAGTACGTAAATTCCTGAACATCGTTGTATCTCGATCATAGCCTGAATTACTGTTTATGCAGACTTAAAGTGGATAATTTGCGTGAAATAAGATTGAAAATCTTGAAGCCGAAGTATAAAGTATTTAAAAGCTGTAAGCCTACTTCATCTGTACGTAGATTTAAATCTCTTCCATAAATTCCAAATAAACTTCACGACTTTATCTTTTTGTAGGTATAAATCCTGCTCATTAATAAGGTTTTATTCGTATTTACTATGTGATCTTAATCGAGTGTTTTCCTATGGCTATTCATCGTGCTTACAAATAAAAGAAAATAATTTACAGACCGTCTTTTGGTCTATGAAAATATTCAGGCACTGAAAAAATTTACCCCATTTATGTAGAGAAATTGGTATAGAACACTAACTCCTAGAACACTAAATCATCCTCAAATAGGAGGATATGGTCTATCGATTTAATAGGCATATTAAAGAAGGACTGTAAAGCTATCATTTCTCTTCTGATCAAGAGCTTGAGATCACATCTTTCATCAATACATTTAGCTGTACAATCAGGAGTTACCCTAATCAATATTAGGTAGTAAAATACTACTGCAGTTTATGAAAAATTAGTTCAAAGTTAAATCTGAATTTTCAGTAAAACACTACTTCCAAAAAAGTGACAACTAACCACTTTAATTTCTAATTTCTTAACCAAGCACTAGAAATTGTTTCTACTTCAACATTGCCATTACTGCTTGTTTTGGCTTAGCGGAAATAAAGCTGAAATACACTATCGTTTTGTATATTTCTTCATCAAGTTCACCTGATTATGAAATTTTATCATAACCATATATCTGCAAATATTTTTTGATAACTGATAGTCTATTCCGTGCATAGACTTGGTCAGCATGCCAGATATTTTTTAATAGTCATTTCATCTGATCAAGCTCCAATACCAAGCTCACATAAACATTCCCATGAGAAAAGTTTAGGTGGATCATACTTTCTTAATGGAGCAACATTGCTATGTGATAAGAGATTATTTAATGTTATATTATATCTTTTTGCGCTATCTTTAGCTAAAGTAAAGATAGCAAAAATTTTTTGTTCATTAAAAGGCTACCAGATCTTATGCTAAGCATATCTTCAGTAAACCCTTTATTGACTATTTCAATACTAAAGAGGTATCATTAAGATACAGTCTACCGTTTCAACTACTTAATCCTGCATGCCATGTTCTTTTATCCTCAGGAACCAGATAAAATCTGATAGGTTTGCTATTTTTTATTTTTGGTATTTCTAGAATAAGATAATGAGTATTTAATTTAGCTTGAGTTAAAATTTGTAATGAGCAAGCATCATTAGACTGCTCGCATATAATGAAATATTAAAAATTTAATTCGATCATCTTGGATTATCAATAAAAAAGATTTATCGATATAATAATTACCTCTATTAACGAGAGAGAGTTTTAGATGAACAATCCAGTATTATTAGCACCAATAACATCATAAACAACTTTCTCATAATTATCTGCATATAAGTATTTAATACTCCATTACAAAAGCATTACTTCTCATACACTTTAGTTATTTATTTAAATAAATTAAGTCAAAAAATTTTTTATACCCTTAGTTTTCAATGCTAGTTTATTTATATATTTATTTTTTAATTTAAAAGAACTAACTATTTATAATGGTTCAGTTCATTTACATAAATTATTATTTTTTATAATTAATATATATTAGAAATAAGAGTTGTTAGCAAATATAGTGTATGATGGCGGTTTGGCTACGCTCCGCGTTGATGTTTCATAAATTTGTTCTCTATCCTTAAAATTGGACGTTATTTACCACTAATTGCTCAGAAGGTTAATTCTATTAGTCGATTTTTAATTTTATGACCATAATATGGTAGCTTAAATACCATTGAAATGGTTATTTTGTGAACTACAAGTGCTTCGCGATTTGATTTTATAACCTTACTGTCGCAAAAGCTAATTTAATTAGATTTGTTGTTCTTATTGACATCTAATGTAGTGATAGAGCGGTATGTATATGTCGGCGTTATTCTCACTTTTTCTACATCTTCTTCATCGCTGGCAGGATACGCTGAAAACATTGTGAACAAAACATAAACGTAGTTAATTATGATCTGATAGATACAGCTATCATACTTCAGCAATGTTATGATATGAGTACTGTTTATACTCTACAGTATGTTAATATTTTCAGAAATTCAGTTAGATGACTCGGAATAAACTTTCTAGAGAGGAAAAGCTGGATAAAATCAAGAAGAGACAACCACGTTGTTTACGTGTTATATCCCTTATTTATTCGAACATTTCATAATTTTTTTCCAAAAAAGATAATGACAGACCAACTAAATTTTTTTTGACACCTAAAAGAGGCTTTTAGAATGATCTGCCCAACTATTGGTTCCTAATTTTTTCTAGAAATATAAGCATTACTCGCCTCTAGTCACGATCATTCTCGGTTTTTAGCAATAGTCCAAGGCTCAAAATCAATGGCGCTGAATACAATTACATTAAGTGAGAGACTGAAAGTATGCTTTCTAATAAATTCATTATTTATAGGGAGCTATAGATAATTTCCGTCTCCTTCGCTACTAGAATGAGCACAAAGATAACTGGGAAGATAGACCTAAGAAATACAGACAGGATAAAATTTCTATTTCTCTAGCAAGATATCCAGAGAATAATTTACTTAGATGTACATTCTCCACAACCAATTAAACTGTTTTTCATCATTGATGACGGATAGAATAATTTTCTTAAAAACAAGGTAAAAATATTAATTTACAGATCTGTCTATCTTTTAAGCAAATATTTAACTGCAACATTTCTGCCATGGGTTTGCTATCCAGCACTACTGCTGTTTTCTATTTTAGACATGTTTCTATTGCCGTTTTTTTTTAAAGTTGTAAATCAAAAGCCTAAAGTTCATCTGGCTTCAAAGTTACCGACCAGTGCTAGGTTTATATTTTACTCAAGTGAAACTCGTAATACATTACTTTCAGTATGCCTATTTTCTTTGGTCTTTGTTTAACAATAACTAGCCAGCTCTCAACGCTTTATTTCGCACTCTTCATTACTCTATGCTGAAATTAGTACACAAATAGAGTATCGAAATTAGTATCTTCTATATCTTGTATACTTATGGTTGATAACTCAATCAATATCTCTATCTTCATGTCTCCATC
>JBQMRO010000075.1:0-7441 GCA_052174475.1 Arsenophonus sp. NC-CH8-MAG3 | reverse complement strand
GATGGAGACATGAAGATAGAGATATTGATTGAGTTATCAACCATAAGTATACAAGATATAGAAGATACTAATTTCGATACTCTATTTGTGTACTAATTTCAGCATAGAGTAATGAAGAGTGTGAAATAAAGCGTTGAGAGCTGGCTAGTTATTGTTAAACAAAGACCAAAGAAAATAGGCATACTGAAAGTAATGTATTGCGAGTTTCACTTAAGTAAAATATAAACCTAGCACTGGTCGGTAACTTTGAAGCCAGATGAACTTTAGGCTTTTGATTTACAACTTTAAAAAACGGCAATAGAAACATGTTTAAAATAGAAAACAGCAGTAGTTCCGGATAGCAAACCCATGGCAGAAATGTTGCAGTTAAATATTTGTTTAAAAGATAGATAGATCTGTAAATTAATATTTTTTACCTTATTTTTAAGAAAATTATTCTATCCGTCATCAATGATGAAAAACAGTTTAATTGGTTGTGGAGAATGTACATCTAAGTAAATTATTCTTTGGATATCTTGCTAGAGAAATAGAAATTTTATCCTGTCTGCATTTCTCAGGTCTATCTTCCCAGTTATCTTTGTGCTCATTCTAGTAGCGAATGATACGGAAATTATCTATAGCTCCCTATAAATAATGAATTTATTAGAAAGCATACTTTCAGTCTCTTACTTAATGTAATTGTATTCAGCGCCATTTATTTTGAGCCTTGGACTATTGCTAAAAACCGAGAATGATCGTGACTAGAGGCGAGTAATGCTTATATTTCTAGAAAAAATTAGGAACCAATAGTTGGGCAGATCATTCTAATAGCCTCTTTTAGGTGTCAAAAAAATTTAGTTGGTCTGTCATTATCTTTTTTGAAAAAAATTATGAAATGTTCGAATAAATAAGGGATATAACACGTAAACAACGTGGTTGTCTCTTCTTGATTTTATCCAGCTTTTCCTCTCTAGGAAGTTTATTCCGAGTCATCTAACTGAATTTCTGAAAATATTAACATACTGTAGAGTATAAACAGTACTCATATCATGAACATTGCTGAAGTAGCGTAGCTGTGTTGATCAGATCATAGTTAACTATGATCACGCCTTGTTCACAAGGTTTTCAGCAAAGTATTATGCAACGATGAAGATTCTGGAGAAAGATCGAGAATAGCTGCTGGAATTCTATCCCTTCCTGTCAGCGCACTGGGTATCAATAAGAATAAAAATATGATTGAATCAGTTTTTATAACAGTGAGATTATGGATAACGCGCGATGCGCGAAGTACTGTAGCTCAAGAAAAGCAATCATTTCAATTATATTTAAGCTGATCCCATATGCTTTTCTAATAACTCTTATTTCTAATATATTTAAGTATAAAAATAATAATTTATGTAAATGAACTGAGAGATTATAAATGGTTAATTCTTTTAAATTAAAAAATAAATATATGAATAACTAGCACCAAAACTAAGCGTATAGCAAAAAATTTTTTGACTTAATTTATTTAAATAAATAACTAGAGTGTATGAGAAGTAATGATTTTGTAATGGAGTGTTAAACACTTATATGCAGATAATTATAGGAAAGTTATTTATGATGTTATTGGTGCTAATAATACTGGATTGTTCATCTAAAACCCTCTTTCGTTAATAGAGGTAATTATTATATCGATAAATCTTTTTTATTGATCATCCAAGATGATCGAATTAAATTTTTTAATATTTCATTATATACGAGCAATCTAATGATGCTCGCTCATTACAAATTTTAACTCAAGCTAAATTAAATACTCATTATCTTATTCCAGAAATACCAAAAATAAAAAATAGCAAACCTATCAGATTTTATCTGATTCCTGAGGATAAAAGAGCATGGCATGCAGGATTAAGTAATTGAAACGGTAGACTGTATCTTAATGATACCTCTTTAGTATTGAAATAGTCAATAAAGGGTTTACTGAAGATATGCTTAACATAAGATCTGGTAGCCTTTTAATGAACAATAAATTTTTGCTATCTTTACTTTAGCTAAAGATAGCGCAAAAAGATATAATATAACATTAAATAATCTCTTATCACATAGCAATGTTGCTCCATTAAGACAGTATGATCCACTTAAACTTTTTTCATGGTAATGTTTATGTGAGCTTGGTATTGGAGCTTGATCAGATGAAATGACTATTAAAAAATATCTGGTATGTTGATCAAGTCTATGCATGGAATAGACTATCAGTTATCAAAAAATATTTGCAGATATATGGTTATAATAAAATTTCATAATCAGGTGAACTTGATGAAGAAATATACAAAACGATAGTGTATTTCAGCTTTATTTCCGCCAAGACAAAACAAGCAGTAATAGCAATGTTGAAGTAGAAACAATTTCTAGTTCTTGGTTAAGAAATTAGAAATTAAAGTGGTTAGTTGTCACTTTTTTGGAAGTAGTGTTTTTACTGAAAATTCAGATTTAACTTTGAACTAATTTTTAATAAACTGCAGTAATGTTTTACTACCTAATATTGATTAGGGTAATTCCTGATTGTACAGCCAAATGTATTGATGAAAGATGTGATCTCAAGCTCTTGATCAGAAGAGAAATGATAGCTTTACAGTCCTTCTTTAATATGCCTATTAAATCGATAGACCATATCACCCTATTTGAGGATGACTTAATGTTCTAGGAGTTAGTGTTCTATACTAATTTCTCTACATAAATAGGGTGAATTTTTTCAGTGCCTGAATATTTTCATAGACCAAAAGACGGTCTGTAAATTATTTCCTTTTATTTGTAAGCACGATGAATAGCCATAGGAAAACACTCGATTAAGATCACATAGTAAATACGAATAAAACCTTATTAATGAGCAGGATTTATGCCTACAAAAAGATAAAGTCGTGAAGTTTATTTGGAATTCATGGAAGAGATTTAAATCTACGTACAGATGAAGTAGGCTTACAGCTTTTAAATACTTTATACTTCGGATTCAAGATTTTCAATCTTATTTCACGCAAATTATCCACTTTAAGTCTGCATAAACAGTAATTCAGGCTATGATCGAGATACAACGATGTTCAGGAATTTACGTACTACTGCCACTAAGCAGTCGAGAGTTTATACTCATTTCTGGTGGTTGGATTTAAAAGATACTGAGCATGCTTGTTGATTGATTTTGTGAATAACTTTAACAACAGAGAGGTGATATGCCATGAAAAATTTACTTTATAGGTATCCTATAAACTAGAGATTATCTCTAATCTCTTGCATGAATGGATCCGTAATGAGAGTGATAGGAAGCTGATAGGCACTTTTGTTGAGGATGAATTCTAAGCTATGGCTCAACAACATGCTCAACATCGCCTTTTTCGACGGGTTTATATCGTCTATCCATAAGGGTTATTTCTGCAGCGAATCATACAGATGGGGATATTGGCGATATTAAAATTAAAGTACCTAAGATTAGGGAATCGTAGAAGCAGAGAAATATCCTTAATAGGTTGTTGTTGGTTCCTTATCTGGAAGTGCAAAAATCTAAAAACGTTAATATGATGGGGTTCTATCTTCGAACCATTAACCACCAGTGATTTTCATGAAGCTATTATTCTGTTTCTCGATAAAAAGTATATGATCTCTCTGCTGGTAGCATCAGCAGACTGAAATAGCAATGCATTGAAGAACATTGGTAATACTATCATAGTGATTTAAGCTATATGCGCTACGTTTATTTCTTAACTGAAAGGCATAAGCCGTTTTGTCAAGAAAGCTGACCGCCTTTTTCTGCTGATTAATTATCGGCATCACTCTACATAAACCTAATGAGATAGCTGCAGTCGAAAATGTTTATCTAGAGTTATAAGTAAACTGAGCCTAACTTTTTAATGACTAGTGAAGGTTGAACTTAATAGTATCTTCCATGGTTGATATGGAAGCCGACACCATTAGTTTTAGAATGCAATGGCAAAAATATACCCGGGTGGCGGCACGGCAAGCTCCAATGCTGTTGGAGAGTTGGGTACACAAAACAAGTCATCTACTACCTTTACCCCAAAAGCATGCAATACCGAAAATAAGGGTGTGAGCTGCAGGAGGTTCTGGCTAGCATAGAACTGTAATGTCGATAATAAAGCCCTTGATATTTTGTTAGCAAGATTTTCAGTGTAGCCTGAAACGATGAGGAAGTTGGAGAAAGATTGAGAATAATGGTTGCATTCTATACCTTCTCGTCAACACACTGAGAATAATAATAAAAAATCCAATTGAATTAGCATTTGTAACACTGAGAATATGAAGCTGAAGAATGAATCGCTATAGTTCAAGAAAAACAACCATTTCAATAGTATTTAAGTTGCTTTCGTCTGATCAGAAAAGCTAAAATAGGCTAAGGAAATGACATCATTATTAGTGTTAATAACATCAAATTTAAGAATAAAAATAGATTCACGAAGTATCAGAATAGTGTGTAGACCGACTGTCATACAACAAAATTACTAATAACTCATTTAAAAACTACAAGTCTGGTTATATCTGCAGATAGATATAAATATTTTTACAAATGATAAATGAAACTTCACGACGTTATCTTTTAGTAAACATAGATCGTTCTTCTAGAGTTTTCATCTGTTTTATAAAAAAGCAAAACGGCTAGCATTAGTAGCCGTTTCTTACGTGATTTTAATCGTACGTATCTAATGGTTATCCCTCCTATCTCCCCCAACCAAGTACTTACAGAGAATAGAAAAGAACTTACAGCCCACTTTTTTTGGTCTGCAAAAAAGCTCAAGCACCGAAAACAAGAATTCGCTCATTTATATATGATCTTGTTATAAAACATTTGACTTAATAATCCAATGAATTAAGCTCATTAATTTAATGTTTCAACAAAGTTTGTTTTAACACATAAATAAATTTATTTTAAATAAAAAATATCATGTTTAAATTATTTTAAAGTTTAATAAAGTACATTATAAAAAGACCTGCCGGTATTTTATAATCTAGTGAGTTAATTAACTAAATAATGTCTGTTGCCAACCAGACATAGTAACGACGATATAGTCCCATAATCGATTCAAAAATCCTCCTTGCTGTATCTCTTTTTTTACTACAAGTGGATGTTTATCAATCAACTGATCATTCAAAAAAAAATTAATAGTCCCTACCACCTGATTTTTGCTTAATGGTGCTTTGAGATAAGCTGAGTTCAGACTGTAAGTTACTTTTAGGTCTTGTTCTCTTCCTTTTGAAATGGTTATCACTACATCTTTTTCAGTTCCCAATAAAACCGTAGATTGATTACCATACCATACCTTTTCAGTAGTAAATGGTTTATCTGCCGTTATAGGAATAATTGTGCTATAAAAACGAAATCCCCAGTTTAGCAGCTTTTCGCTTTCGGTAAAGCGAATACTATCACTCGATGCGCCTAACACAACAGCAATCAATCGCATCTGCCCATTTGTTGCCGATGTAATAAGATTATAGCCAGCCCTACTAGTGTGACCTGTCTTAATTCCATCTACTTGCAAGCTTTTGCTCCACAATAAACGATGGCGATTAAATTGCTTAATTTTATTGTAAATAAACACTTTTTCGCCATGTAATAGATATTCATCAGGTACATCTCTAATTAATGCCTTAGCTAATACCGCCATATCATGAGCAGTGCTAAATTGCCCTTCTGAATCTAAGCCGTGTACGGTTTTAAAATGGGTATTTTTTAATCCTAATAAAGTAACATACTGATTCATAAGATCGACAAAGACAGTTTGACTACCTGCCACGTAATTCGCTAATGCAATACAAGCATCATTACCAGATTGAATAACAATACCACGATTTAAATCCAGTACTGAAACTCTATCTCCGGGTTTTAAAAACATTAAAGAAGAGCCTCGCAAAATAGGATTACCGGTTACCCAAGCATCTTTTCCAACGATGACAAGATCATTAACGCTAATTTTTCCTGATTTAATTGCTTGACCCACTACATAACTGGTCATAATTTTTGTTAAACTAGCAGGATCTAAACGTTTATCTGGGTTATCAGATGTTAAAATTTTACCGCTATGATAATCCATTAGCACATAAGCTTTTACATCAAGCTGCGGTATAACCTGTAATTCATTGGCGTAAACATTCATGAAGGAAAGAAAAATAAACAATAGATTTAATCTACACGTTAAATGATTATTTTTTTTCATAAAGCTCTTTCTCATTATTGATCTCCCGTGTTTTCTGATTAAAATATATCAAGCATGTTACTATAAAGAGCTTATAATGATTAAAGTTATCTAAAAATCCTAAAGATATCTCTAGATCTTATCTACTAAGAGTTATTACTAAATCTAGTATATGTCTGCTAAAACTACATTCTACTTTGATGATTCGTGAACCTATTTCCATCCTTAAATTTAACGTTGTTTACTACTAGCGTCAATGTCAACTCCAGTGAGCCGATTCCAGATTTTTTGAGCAGACGGGAACAATTTCAATGCTATTGAAGGGTTATTTTCTCAAATCACAGTGATTAGCGCATCAGATTTATAATCTCAGTGTCAAAAAAGCCGATTTAATTTAATTGATTATTCTTATTGCGCGTTCACACTGAGCTGATAGGAAGTTATAGGATAGCAGCAGCTCTTCTTGATCTTTATTTATCTTTTTCATCGCTGACAAGATGAAATTAAAATTTTGTCAACAAAATATCAAAGGCTTTATCAGCAGCATATTGGGCTCTCTGCTAGCCAAGACCTTCCACCCATACAGCTCATCCTTAACTTTCGGTGCGCTGTATTCCTTTTGGAAGTGAAGTTAGCACATCAGCTGTTTTATGCACCCAATAACATTGGTGCTGTGCGTCCAGAAATATCTTTAGAATTGCATTCTAGAAAACCAAGTACCGCGTCCCCGTACCAAGTTTAGGAAATACGATTAAGATCTGTGCTCTCAAGCAATTAAGAAGTTCGCCCAAGTTTATTTCTAACTCTTGATAAGCATCTTTGATCACAACTGTTTCCTTACTTTCATCTGGAGCGCTGCCGATAATGAGCAGAAGGTAAAGGCGATCACCTTCCTGACAGGACAATTATGTCATCAACACAAAATAAACTGTTAGGCGTATCGCTTAAATCACGAAGGAACCACATTACCTAATGCTCTTTCAAAGAAATTCTGTGTTAGTCTACTGATAATGTATTGGTAAAGAGATTATGTGCATTTCATTAAGAAATGCCACAGATCTTTATCTAAAATCACTGGTAGAGATACCTAACAGCTACACATAGCTATATAGTAGCACTCTTCGATGTTTTTATACGTTTAAGAGTTTATAAATGCTGTTTGGCGATCATCAACATCATCTTACTTTTGCTATTTAGCAACGATAAGTTCCGAATATGTCATAACGGTTACCCAAGTAGATGCAGACTCTTTACTTGCCTAAAGATCAGTATTGATTTTAGGT
>JBQMRO010000074.1:0-313 GCA_052174475.1 Arsenophonus sp. NC-CH8-MAG3 | reverse complement strand
GCAGGAAAACAACTTAGATTTATCCATTTACCGCCTGAAATACCAAAATGCAGAAAATCAATGATCCTGCTAGATAATATTTTACGTTATTGTCTAGACGAGATATTTAAAGGCTTTTTTAGAACAAGAATTTCTCCCATAGAAAACGGGATTGGTTGGGCCAGCCAGAGGGAAAGGACTACTAGGATGATCTAAGTGCATACAGTGGAATCAAGTGAGATCAGATACCACTCACATGGATCTTCAGACAAAGTACAATGGATCGGGACAGAAAGAAGACAGTGTTTGTGAGGTTATATCTCACCTGAAGCAT
>JBQMRO010000073.1:0-2628 GCA_052174475.1 Arsenophonus sp. NC-CH8-MAG3 | reverse complement strand
AAGTATAACTTAGATGTCGATACTAAATGTTAGTTATTAGGCTTTTTCCTGATAAAATCAGGATATTGAAACTCCTGTTACTTCAGTTTAAGGGATGGTAATTTTCTGGCTAACCAGGCTTCTAAAAATGCATTACACTAGTACTGTCTGTGTTGCTTTATCTTGCATGTTACACCTAATATCAACAAACTTACCGATACGACGACTGCTAACTATTGAAGATTTACAAAAGGCCGTATTTATAGGGAGATTTAGATGCTAATTATTGCCGATAAGAAAACATCTAGGAAATCAAATACACATAGCTATTATTGATGGCCTTATTCCTTGCGTTGTAATTTGAACGCTATTTCAAACACTGAATATTCGATAAAGTATCTGTATTAATCACCATTAAAACAATAATAACCGAGTATCTACTGATGACAAGAGTTCATATCAATGATGACTAAATTATTATTGATCGATTGGAAATTAAAGAGATATCTGCAAAACAGCTGTCTGATCCTCAATTGTTGATTGAGCTAATAAACCAACAACTAGTGCAACTTTTATACCTGGACTGAAAAGTCAATTATTACCGAGCAGATTGAGTCAGACGATCACCATTTGATAGAGCATTATTGCTAACTTGAAAAAGTATTTATTCACTATTTTAGTGACAGCGAATAGTGTTATCACGGAATTGTCGGACGCATTATAGCGGGCAAATTGATCGCCTTCAAGTGCACAACTTTTTGAATTATATCAAAGTAAAAGTAACGCGATAATGAAAACTTACTGGCTTCGACTGAGTGGGATATACCCGTCGTAATTAGCACGTATTAAACTACAACCGTCCTGAAGCAGTTAACCAGCTAGCAATACATTTTATCTCTATGATTGATAGAGATAGTTATACAGTGTTGCCGTTAGAATATTAAAGCACCCACTAGGGACTCTACGTTTAAGTTGGGTCCTGTTCAAGCACACTGCTTGATTGATTCTGAACACTAATAGCAATCTTCTGCGGTTATTCCTGCTCAGGAATATCGTAGGTACATTGCAGGGTTAATAGTCCTTTATCTAGATTTGCCTCCTGAATCGTTATTCGATGCTCAAGGTTAAAACTTAAAGAAAACTCACTTTTTCTAATACCCTTATGCAACCATTTGCTACCATCTTTTTTTCAGCAATATTTGTTTCTTCAATCTTTGGTTTACTACTAATGATTAAATGGTTATTAAGCACCGAAATATCGAGTTCATCTTGCGCATAGCCTGGTATGCTCACCGTCATTTCATAATGTTTTTTATCTTTTTGTAGAAGATTATAGGCAGGCGTAACAGCCAGCGGCTTTTCACCGGTCAAACGACTAAATAAATTATCTTCTGGGCAAAACGGTCAGACAGCAGATGATTGCTAAATGCCGGGATAAGAGAGAAAGAACGATAGGCCATAGTATCCTCTTTTAATAGGTCGTTAATTAACACTAAGGTTTAAATCTAAATATATGGGCCAGTTAATCCGTTTTCAAGTGTAAAATCAATATGAGAGAAAATAATCTTACCTCAACTAACATCAACCGTTTTATCGTCAAACCTCGGATTAATGCGATACTGATATAAATTTATTAAAAACTTTTTCCGCTAAAGATCAAATTTCTTTATACTGCATGCCAGATTTTTTTCTGGATAACAATAAATTGTTGTAATAAGCCTTTATCTATATGCGCAATGTTGTCACCGATTTTAGCTGAAAATATCATCATCCTTATCTCGTGCTGTTGACGATTTTTTCTCATTATTGGACGAAGGGGGGTGTGGCCTTTGAAAAGATATTGAACGAATTGGTGTCGTTTAGGAGGTTAACCCTTAATTGACTCAGGGTCATCTCTCTATGGCAACCTCTCCGATTGTCTTTCGGTTGTAGCCAGTCAGATTTTTGGAGAGCAAGAAAACGAGGGTATCCGATCTATTAGGTAGAGTAGAACTCTTATTTTATGCTTGGTATTGCACAATGATTATGGATATGGTACGTGAGAGATTTTATCCTTAACCTGACAAAACTAGATGCCGGATAATAAATGGTAGCGCTTCTATTCAACCAGTTAATTTGGCTTTATGAATTTATTGTTAATTTTGAGTATTTATTATTATTTTGCTTCTGGCACTGTTATTCGAATTGATAGCATGGTTCAATGAGGCATTGGATCAATCGAAAAATCGCCGACAGTCTATGCCACTTACCATGATCAGTATATCTCGCCGTAAAAATAGTTATTTTTGCTCAATATCGCCGAATTATTACAGGTCGATATGTTTATCGAAACCGAAAAACAGTGGTTGGAAAAAAGTATTAATGAAACCCTTCATTATATTTTGCAATGCGAACATCTTAGGTTAGCTTTAAAAATCACTGGTTACCACTTTTCTTCACGGAATTATATTAATCAAAATGATATTCTTAATCGAAGACACAGACGCAGAAAACAGCATTGAGCATTATGCTGACCGTTTGTTGTGGCACAGCGTCAAATAAGTTAAGAAAAAAGCGATCTAGTTAGCCATGCTTTGTTTTTATTGATGTTCAGTTACGTGTTTCTGTTGTTATTATTCAGATGCGATTTAAATACGATTGTCAATTATA
>JBQMRO010000072.1:0-374 GCA_052174475.1 Arsenophonus sp. NC-CH8-MAG3 | reverse complement strand
TTTTAAATTAAATATAAAAAATTTGAAACAAATACAATTTACATACCTGAAATGAACAATACATAATGTAAAACACCGCGCACTGCACTATAAAAAAAAACATGTTTTTTATATCGCGTGTAACATATAATACACTTTCTATTGATGCGATTTATGCATAACAATACTCAGTACACAACAGTATTTATACTAGGTGGATTCATTGTGTTTGAGACGTCTGCGAAGTGTAAAAATAACTTACTCAAGGTCAACATGTTTCTATTTTCGGTCGAGCAACTCCGGTAGAGTTAGATTTTAGTCAAGTAGAAAAAGTGTAATTTTTATAACTTACTTGAAAAAAGTAGGAAATTTATCTAGAACCCCGCGTTTTTATT
>JBQMRO010000071.1:0-406 GCA_052174475.1 Arsenophonus sp. NC-CH8-MAG3 | reverse complement strand
GGTTATGGCTGTAATAATTGAGCGTAATACAAGAATCCCATGTAAGCAACAAAAATCATTTACAACATATGCCGATAATCAGGCTGGTGTAACTATTCAAATTTTTGAAGGTGAGCGTGCTCTAACAAAAGATAATAATATTCTTGGAACTTTTGATCTTACTGGATTACCACCAGCTCCTAGGGGTGTGCCTCAGATTGAAGTTACTTTTGATATTGATGCAAATGGAATTCTAAGTGTGTCTGCTAGAGATGACAGCACTGGAACAGCAAAAAATATTGTTATTAGTAATGACAAAGGTCGTCTCACTAAAGCTGAAATTGAAAATATGTTACATGATGCAGAAAAATACAAGGATGAAGATGAAAACGAAAGAAAAAGAGTTCATGCTAAAAATGAATTAGAA
>JBQMRO010000070.1:0-979 GCA_052174475.1 Arsenophonus sp. NC-CH8-MAG3 | reverse complement strand
TCTATACATTATTACAGACTTTATCTATGCCACATTTTACTTATTATAAGCCTACCACAAGTTTTATATATCTCATTTTCTACTTTATCCCTCTTATTTGACGCTACTAAATTCTTATTACGAAACAATTTGTAAATGCCAACTGAACTGCTGTTTGTATTACTTTGGTGTTCGCATTTCCTGTTGTGGCACGCAGCCACTCGTACCAAGTGTAAACCAGCGGAATATCTATGCAGTGACGTTCGTAAGTGATCAACGACGCTATATCATATTTAGTAACCGACATATGAAAAACATCGATAAATTGCAAGTTATATATAAGTTCAAGTTATATATAAGTTAAGCAGTCAGTAATGGATATCGTAGTGGATCGTGTACAAGTCTAAGCAAAGAGTTGTGGCGACACGAACAAATGTTTCTTGTGACTGGCAACGTTGGGGTTAGTATCCTATTGAAGATCAGAGCTGTCTAACAAGGGTAAACGAGACGCATAACATTCCAAGCGTACGAGTGCGTTCCAACCCTAAACCCCCGATAAGAATCAGAAAATACGCAACACGCTGGCACCCAGTAACAGCAGCTACTGTCATTACATATTAGGCCTATATCGTATAACGTTCATTTCTATTTGTTTGCACTCCCAATGTTTTGTGTTGAATCAAATCTATCAACAAAGTTCATTCTACATAAAATATTATTTCGAGCATTAATACTCGAGTACTCAACAACATTAAAATGGGACTGGAATTTTTTTTAATTATAATAGTACAAGTGTTACGAATATTATTGCAGAAAATAATCTGCAAAAAGCCCTACACAGCAAAGACCGCTGACGTCGGACTGGTAAAGGAAAAGGAATCAAGAAGCGAGATCATCGTAAGATAGCTAAACAACTTGATCTTTATCATATGCAGGAAGAAGCGCCAGGTATGGCGTTTTGGCATAATGATGGTTTGGTAATATTTCGTGAATTGGAAAC
>JBQMRO010000069.1:0-710 GCA_052174475.1 Arsenophonus sp. NC-CH8-MAG3 | reverse complement strand
AAGATAAAATTATTAAAGATTTTAAATATTTAAAGAACAAAATATATCAAGTTCCTGATTCGCAATTTGCTTTGGTTAAATCAATTGCTGGTATGATTTTAGGGGATGATTAAATCAGTGCTAATAAGTATAGCCACTCCCATTATGTCATTAAATTTAGTTTTATTTTATATTTATGGCACATTGCAAAATTTCATCAATGTTGATGAAATGCTTAATACCCTCTAAAGAAAATGATTTTCACACATGAAGCATTGTAAATTACATTCATCAGAATTAGTATCAAAACTAATAGGCTATATGCCGAGTTTCATTTTAATTGCCTTTATAGAGGTGACTGTTTTACAATAGTGATTTGTAGATTTTCTCTATTTCTACAACCTGTTTTTAACTCAAAATATCACCATTAGGTAATTGTATATAACCACGTAGGCTTAACTTTTTTTAAGTATGAGGTTTTATTAACTAAACATTGTATTTACTTACATAAGCTTTTTCGTTTCGATGTTCAAACAAGAGTCCGTTAATTTCATAATGAATATATTCATCCATTTTTGCCTTATGTTGACGGTAATAACATGAATTCGTGGTTGCAATATTTCGTGGGATCATCAATAGTGAATTTTCTAGCAATATCGAAGAGGTAATAATACAATTTAAATGATTAAAAAATAGTTTTAATGATTTTTTCGTTAGAGTATGCCGGTAAG
>JBQMRO010000068.1:0-711 GCA_052174475.1 Arsenophonus sp. NC-CH8-MAG3 | reverse complement strand
AAGATAAAATTATTAAAGATTTTAAATATTTAAAGAACAAAATATATCAAGTTCCTGATTCGCAATTTGCTTTGGTTAAATCAATTGCTGGTATGATTTTAGGGGATGATTAAATCAGTGCAAATAAGCATAGCTACTCTCATTATGTTATTAAATTTAGTTTTATTTTATATTTATGGCACATTGCAAAATTTCATCAATGTTGATGAAATACTTAATACCCTCTAAAGAAAATGATCTTCACAGATGAAGCATTGTAAATTACATTCATCAGAATTAGTATCAAAGCTAATAGACTATAAGCCGAGTTTCATTTTAATTGCCTTTATAGAGGTGACTGTTTTACAATAGTGATTTGTAGATTTTCTCTATTTCTACAACGTGTTTTTTAACTCAAAATATCACCATTAGGTAATTGTATATAACCACGTAGGCTTAACTTTTTTTAACTATGAGGTTTTATTAACTAAACATTGTATTTACTTACATAAGTTTTTTCGTTTCGATGTTCAAATAAGAGTCCGTTAATTTCATAATGAATATATTCATCCATTTTTGCCTTATGTTGACGGTAATGACATAAATTCGTAGTTGCAATATTTCGTGGGATCATCAATAGTGAATTTTCTAGCAATATCGAAGAGGTAATAATACAATTTAAATGATTAAAAAATAGTTTTAATGATTTTTTCGTTAGAGTATGCCGGTAAG
>JBQMRO010000067.1:0-588 GCA_052174475.1 Arsenophonus sp. NC-CH8-MAG3 | reverse complement strand
CAGAGTCAAAAGGTTTTAAAACAGAAATTATTCAAGCGTCAGATGGTGACGTTGCTGGCTTAAAATCTGCTACGATAAAGGTGTCCAAATATAGCTTTGCTCATCGTAGCGAAGAACTTATCGAGAAGAGTATTAAGAAATTGAAGCTTCCTATGGTTAGTAGAATGTCAGCAAATACATTTTCTGCGAACCATCCAAGAACTTCAAAGTTAAAATTTGACAATGTAGAAAGATGATCTATAACAGTATCCAGCCGGAATGTTGTGTTGGGGTGAAGACACTGAAATGCTGGGAAAGAGTGTCAGTGCAGCTTGTAAACGCAAAGACGTTGGAGGAGTCTTCTTTTCAGAACAGTGTTGCAGTATTGGTGGGGTTCCTACGTTTAGAAGAGAAACCTTACTGCTCGTAATTATAATAAAAACATATCCCGTTGCTTTGATGGTACCCACATCAAGATACTGGATGTTTCTCAATCAATAGCATTGTTTTATCTTACAAACGAAATAAGATGGAGAAGTCTTCTTTTTGGAGAGTTTGATGAAGAACTATTCTACTTCGGAAAACAGTTTACGAATGATGGAAACTGTA
>JBQMRO010000066.1:0-543 GCA_052174475.1 Arsenophonus sp. NC-CH8-MAG3 | reverse complement strand
ACCTGCTTTAGCTGCTGCATAATTCGCCTGTCCAGCATTACCTAGTGTACCGACCACTGAACCAATAGAAATAATGCGACCATAACGTTTTTTCATCACGTTGATGGTTGACCGTTCATTTTGTTTCTTAAAAACAACATATAACAAACAACGAAAATACCATCACTACGCTAGAGACAAACGGTCAGCCACCAACGAATGAAGACCGATGATGAACGCACGTTACTGTTCAAAACTTGTGTCAATAGAAAAGAAACAAATTTTGAAAGGTAAATAGAGACTTTATCGATTTATAACACCAAAAAACGAAACAGAAAAAATCAAATTAAATACATATATTACGACTGTACAACGCATATAAGGATAAGCCATGTTACCGGCGTGTTACACACATAAGACGGAATTATGCATGATGGGTTTTGAGTTTGAATAATTTAGTAAAATAGGCGTAAATACAGTATAAGAAAACATATGTAACGTGATTAGTAAGGAAATTTTACAGAACATGGCCACGGCTTAGATTTCCGGCAACAAAACCTTAAT
>JBQMRO010000065.1:0-784 GCA_052174475.1 Arsenophonus sp. NC-CH8-MAG3 | reverse complement strand
GATACTGTGTATTAAAATCTGTATAAATATAAGATCGGTGTAACATTGAGTTCAGTTGTCAGTAAACTTTTGTTAATTTTGTTACTGTGCGTGTTAGTATATTGATACCATTAATTCGGATCGATTTAAGTGTTACATTTGTGAAGATTTAGTGGTGGTTATTTTGTATAAATAACCATTTTGAGTGATAGTAAAATTAATAAAGTTGATAGTGATATTAAATTTTTGTTTTATTTTAAATCGCTATACGTGTGACGACATGTATTATTCAGAATTGGGTAATAACTTACATAGTAGAAAAATTCTAAACATTGAACCCCTAACTGTCAGAATCATGAGCCACCACTGGATAAGTCTGCATTAAGTTAGAGTAATATGTATATTATTAATTTATTGTTTATATCTTTCCAAGATACCTCATTTATTTCTTGGAACATGTTTCGGGAACTACAGTGTTCCCATTTACAGCCAACCAATTTGTTATTTCTAGTGTTGTACCTATGTGGTTTTTGGATATTCCTTACATGTGTGTTGGTTTTTGAAACAAGTTCCAAGAAATAAAGGAGATATCTTGAAAAGGTGTAAACATTAAATAATTAATATAGAAAATTCAAGAAACAAACTGTAACAACATAGTAATATGTACATGTATATTATATACACTTTATATTTTCACTTTATATATTCACATGTTGATTGTATGATGAAAATATCACCACCACGGACATTTTCATTAATTTGTACATTAACCTCACCATCATTAAAACGACCAACCGCAGCGTCC
>JBQMRO010000064.1:0-919 GCA_052174475.1 Arsenophonus sp. NC-CH8-MAG3 | reverse complement strand
GTACAGAAACAACAGCTCATGAATAAGTACAGAAACAGAAAATGTGATGAATAACTGATCTAATTAGCCTGGTAACTATACGATATGTGTGCAGCAACGTTACTTGTACTGCCTGAACATTGTATTGAAGGCGATTTGTTTAAACTCAGTTGTATTAATTATATCGAACGAGTAAATTACAAGTATACTTCTCTAATCATACTGACCTATTTCATCAAGTACGTTGTGTAGTATAGTTAACATATATATAATTTGTATATTATTTTTTAAGAAAAAATGTCCGAATAGGGGACCACGATAGGTCTCGAAACATGTTCCAGTGAATAGGAAAATATTTTGAAAAATGTAAAAGCAATATGCAAAATATATAAAATTCAAGAAACGATCTGTAGCAACATTATATATATATATATATATATCACATATTTTAGCTACTGTTTTTTCACTGTTCTTATTTTAAATTATATGCTTTACCATTTTTTCCACTGTACAAGAACTTACTTATATTTTTTTTCTCTGGCGGAGCGCTTTCGGACGTGGAAAATATAATGTATATAGTACATATATATGTTTGCATTCTGCTGGATTCTTCAGGAGTGAGCTATCTGTACTCCTGAAGAAGACGGTATAAGGACTGTCGATACGTGGAGAGCAACAACAACCACAACAGACGCAGTCAGAATCCGGAAGCAGCTGCAATATGAATACAAGTGGCATATTGAATTAGCAAGATGGGCAGATTTAATTATTTTAGCGCCAGCAACTGCAGATTTGCTTGCTCGTTTATCTATTGGCATGGCTAATAAATCATTAGTAACTGGATAGCCAGAAATAGCCTGTAGCGTCAACGGTGTAATGAAAGATTTAGCGGCATTCGTCATTACTACACGTACAATTGCACCATGATCACGTAAACGAC
>JBQMRO010000063.1:0-545 GCA_052174475.1 Arsenophonus sp. NC-CH8-MAG3 | reverse complement strand
TCTCTGGCATTTAGAGGTTGAAAGCTTACTAGTATTGAAAAATAATCGTGGTATTGAAGGTAATCGTGTTCGTCATCTAGATTATTGTGTACAAATTATCTTTCATATCATCATCCATTTTTGAGTTAACTTCAGATTTTTCACTTTTGTGTATTAACTTCATGAAAGATGCAGAACATGGATTTTCTGAATTTTCAGTATCAGTACACTCTTTTAAAATACCGTTTTTATTAATTTTATCGATAATTTCGCTGTTCTGACAGTTAGACTTCACAGTATTTTCATTATCTTTTGTACACATGATTTCATGTTTTTTATTGGAATTCTTTTCAGAATGGACTTCTGATTTATCATTTTGTATTATGTTTGTTTTCAACTGAGTACACAGATTTTCTGTAGTTTCTTTCTCATAAGGCAGTAAAATGTCAATACTAGTAGACTGTAATTTTGGACAAGATTTAGTGTGTATCGGCAGATCTGCACTTAATATTACAGTATTATTTAAATCTACATCCACTTCTATTCTACTCACCCCAGAGTCTTTA
>JBQMRO010000062.1:0-649 GCA_052174475.1 Arsenophonus sp. NC-CH8-MAG3 | reverse complement strand
TAAATTACGGCCGCGCACTTCAATTTCGTACACTTGATCTGTAGAGTATGCCGAACCGATTTCGATCTTGTCTCATGTTGCTTCTTTATAGATTTTCAGTTGTGCCTGGAAACATTCAGTGCACAACTAACGTCTTGTCATTTTGGCGCCCCAAGCACGTGTCCCCTTTGCTCCCATTGAGGCAAAGCTATCTGTTATTTTAACTCATTGTTGTTTCATGTTCGGTCTGTGATTTCACTATCTTCGGTTCGAAGAAAATCATTACCGCACTTCCGCGATCATCGCCGTCCTCGGACGGATCTCTGATGTCACCGGTTTCCTGCTGACTTCGCTTTGTCCTACTGCGTCGCATCCAGTTTCCGTTCCTTAAATGAACGCGCGCCGATCAACTGGTTTTAAATACGCATTTTCGTATCTATACAAAGACATCTATGTCAGCAGCGTACCAGATCACGGCGCCACGTCTGATTGACTCTATTTGGACGCGGACGTCAGCTCGTCATGTTACGTAAACAAAATAGTCTTTGATTAGTCACAATGGTAAGTAATGCAGAAAATCGGGAAGTAAAAGGATGCTTAGTTGTCAGTATCGCCGGTGTGTGTGTGTGTGCATGTGTTTGCCATCGGTATTTGTATAACTGGAAAGATC
>JBQMRO010000061.1:0-316840 GCA_052174475.1 Arsenophonus sp. NC-CH8-MAG3 | reverse complement strand
GTCAGAAGCGAACTGGTCTGAACTTTCTTAATGCCCTATGAACACGTATCTTAATCGTATCTCCCAACATTACTACGGAAGAGGTACCCTTAGTTTTTTGGAATACAATAGTAAAAATATTTCTGGACATGTAGCGCAAATATTCTTGGGTAAATAAGATAGCTAATCTACTGGTTTCATTCTTAAAAGGCATTCAACCGAAAGTTAAAGCTAAGCTACAGGAAATCTTCCTACTAGAGAGCCGTGATACCGCTAATAAATCCTTTGATATTTTCTTGACAAGGTTTTCAGCATAAGTTTCCCTACAGCGATTAAGAAGCTGGAAAAAATCGAAAAGAAATGGTTGGCAGTATACAACTTCCTACCAGTGCACTGGCATCAATAAGAAAGACGAATCCGATGAGTATGAAGCGCTGTAGTTCAAGAAAATAATCCTTTCAATGGTATTTAAGCTGCTCCCGTCTTCTTAGAAAAGCTGAACTCTGATTAAGAAGATTTGATCTGCTTGATCATGTTAGCAAAAAAAAACGTCTAATCTAAGGATAGAGAGCAGATTCACGAAGCATCAGAACGGAACGTAGAGCTTAACCACTATACACTAGATTTATTAATAACTAAAAATAAACTAACTTCCATTAAAATTTATGGAGATTTCTTGTAGTTATAAAAAGATAACTGATAAAAAATTTTTAGAGGTCATGATATTTAGTGATGAGTTATTTAATTTTCTATTAATTTTGCTAAAGCAGGCGAGCGTAAACTGATTAAACAGCCATTTTATAAAGGTGCTTTAATCATTTATACAGTAAAAATGGACATACGAAGTGAACGGTTATAAGTTAGTTGCCTTTGTAACTGCTAGGCAGCTTGTAGCTAATGTTAATTTTAAAAAACAAGTAATGGTTGAAGACTGGGTAACATTAGTGTATTGAGATAATGTTTTGGCTGTTTTGTGATATGGTTCTAATCCGGTTGTAGTAGTTTTTCTGCTAGTTCTCTCAACCTACAAATCTTGTATTCTAAATAAATATGACCAAAAACTGAGTGTTAATTAGAACTCGAGGTCAGTTAGCCTCTGGTAGTTAGTTAAAAACTTGAAATAGTAATCCATAAAGCTAGTTTATTACGTTGTTTTATCTTATTCAATTACTTGAAATTTTTATTAGCAGTGGTGTAATAAAATTTATTTTTTAAATTAATTTATTATCTTTTTAGTTGAAGGTTATTGGCGGAGTTGTTGGTTATTTCTAATAAAAATACATGGTTTTTAGAAAAAGAAACTCTATATCAACCGACCATTTTATATATAGGTTTACTGTTTAATAAATTAAAAGAGTAAGTATGAATGATATAGTAAGTATAGATGCCTTTTTTTAGTAAAAACATACTCTTACTAATCTATACATAGAGATATCTTATTCATAAAAGGATTTTTATTATTTAATGATTCTTTGAGTTGTTTGTTGCTTATATGTAAAATGTATTCTCAAAATTATTATAATAGCTTTATTACTTTTATCCTTCTAGTTCATGGCTAAGGTTATCTAAAATTAATTTTATAAGACTATTTAGAAGAAGATTATAACCTTGAAAATCAAAAATATAAGAAATTTTTCCATCATCGCCCACATTGATCATGGTAAATCAACATTGTCAGATCGTATTATTCAGATTTGCGGTGGCCTTTCTGATCGTGAAATGGAAGCTCAAGTATTAGATTCTATGGATTTGGAGCGAGAACGAGGGATTACAATAAAAGCGCAGAGTGTTGCTCTTAATTATAAAGCTATTAATGGTGAAACTTATCAGCTTAATTTTATTGATACACCTGGCCATGTTGACTTCTCTTATGAAGTGTCCCGTTCATTAGCTGCTTCTGAAGGTGCACTGCTGGTTGTTGATGCTGGACAAGGTGTGGAAGCGCAAACTCTTGCTAATTCTTATACTGCTATTGAGATGGATTTAAAAGTTGTTCCTGTACTTAATAAAATCGATTTATTTGCAGCAAAGCCTGATCAGGTAGCTGAAGAAATTGAAGATATTATTGGCATAGATGCTCATGACGCTGTTCGATGTTCGGCAAAAACTGGATTAGGGGTGCAAGATGTAATTGAACGGCTGGTTAAAGAGATTCCACCCCCAGAAGGTGATCCAGTAGCATCTTTGCAAGCGTTAATTATCGATTCGTGGTTTGATAATTATCTAGGTGTTGTTTCGCTAGTGCGAATTAAAAATGGTACGATTTGTAAAGGCGATAAAATTAAAGTGATGAGTTCTAGCCAATTTTATAATGTTGATCGATTAGGTATTTTTTCCCCTAAACGAATTGATCGTCAGCAACTAAATTGTGGTGAAGTAGGTTGGTTGGTCTGCGCCATAAAAGATATTCATGGTGCGCCGGTTGGGGATACATTAACTGGTGCTCGTCGTCCTGCAATACATGCGTTACCTGGCTTCAAAAAAATAAAACCACAGGTTTACGCCGGTTTATTTCCCGTTAGCTCTGATGATTATGAAGAATTTCGTGATGCTTTAGGTAAATTAAGTTTAAATGATGCTTCATTATTTTATGAATCAGAGAGTTCAACCACATTAGGTTTTGGATTTCGATGTGGTTTTCTTGGTCTTCTTCATATGGAGATTATCCAGGAGCGTTTGGAACGTGAATATAACTTAAATCTTATTACAACTGCGCCTACAGTTATTTATGAAGTTAAGTTAACAAATAGCGATGTTATCTATGTTGATAGCCCCTCAAAGTTACCAGCACTTAATAATATAAATGAATTACGTGAACCAATTGCAGTATGTAACATGCTAATATCTAAGGAATATATTGGTAATGTTATTACACTATGTATAGAAAAACGCGGTATTCAGATCAATATGGTTTACCATGGTAAACAGGTGGCATTAATTTATGAAATTCCTATGGCTGAAGTGGTGTTAGATTTCTTTGATCGCTTAAAATCTACTTCACGAGGATATGCTTCATTGGATTATAGTTTTGTCCGCTTTCAGGCAGCTGAAATGGTTTGTGTAGACGTCTTAATTAATAGCGAAAAAATAGATGCCTTAGCATTGATTACTCATCGTGCTAATGCACTATATCGTGGGCGTGAGCTGGTAGATAAGATGAAAGATCTGATCCCGCGCCAGCAGTTTGATATTGTAATCCAGGCTGCAATTGGAGCCCATATTATAGCGCGTTCAACGGTAAAACAATTACGTAAAAATGTATTAGCTAAATGTTATGGTGGTGATGTTAGCCGTAAGAAAAAATTACTAAAGAAACAGAAAGAAGGTAAGAAGCGAATGAAGCAGCTTGGTAATGTTGAACTACCACAGGAAGCGTTCCTTGCTATTCTTCACGTAGGTAAAGATAACTAACCGTTGTAAGGGAGTCATAATGGCTAACACTTTTTCTTTGATCTTGACCCTAGCAACCTTTATTACAGGGATTATCTGGGGTATTGATCGTTTTAAATTAGGGCCTACTCGTAAGAAAAAAATAGCGCAGCAGCAAAAGATTACTGAGGAAAGTGCTGAGCAGACAATTTTGGTTGAAAGTATTCATAAACCATCATGGGTTGATACTTGTTCATCTATTTTTCCAATATTAGCGATTGTATTAGTAGTACGTTCATTTATTTATGAACCGTTTCAAATTCCGTCAGGTTCAATGATGCCAAATTTATTGGTCGGTGATTTTATACTAGTAGAAAAATTTGCTTATGGATTAAAGGACCCTGTTACACAAACAACATTATTAAAAACAGGAAAACCTAAACGCAATGATATTGCAGTATTTAAATATCCTAAAAATCCTAGTATGGATTTTGTTAAACGTATTATTGGTCTACCTGGTGATAAAATTGTTTATGATCCTGAACAAAAAGAGTTACGTATATACCCGAATTGTTTAGTTTTAAATTGTATACGAGCGTTACCAATTATCTATTCTTCATTAAAAGAAAGTGAATGGACTTTATTTTTTAATATTGACTCTATGATTGAAAGCCAGAAAGGAAGTTACCCAATTCCATTGGGTGAACAAGTGCCAAGTAATGCATTACGTCAAGCGGAAAGAATTGAAAAATTAGATGACACTACCCATAAGATCTTACTTATCCCACAAGTATATACCCAAGCACGTTATCAACAACCCGGTTTACCAGAGAATGAATGGATTGTTCCTCCTAAACACTATTTTATGATGGGAGATAATCGAGATAACAGTGCAGATAGCCGTATGTGGGGTTTTATACCAGAAGAAAATTTAGTTGGGCGTGCAGTTATTATCTGGTTTAGTCTTGATAAGCGTGAGGGTGAATGGCCACCAACTGGAGTGCGTTTAAGTCGTATTGGTGCAATCAACTAATAAATAATAAGATTAACTAATCATTAATACTAAATTGATTTATATAGTAATCGATATAGAATATCGCATGATAATCAAAATGATGTTTTCTTAAAATAAATTAAGAAAACTTGCTAACGTAATAGTTTTATAAAAATTTGTTTTTCAGATCTGTTGCGTATGCTTTTTGTAATTTAATAATGAATAATTGGTAGAATATGAATTCTTCTTTAATTGAGTGGTCTAAGCAGAAAGAAATTAAACAGCTACAGCGTAAGCTTGGTTATGCTTTTAAGCAAAGTGAATTATTGAAGCAAACATTAACTCATCGTAGTGCCAGTAGTATTCACAATGAGAGATTAGAGTTTTTAGGTGATTCAATTCTTAGTTTTGTGATTACTAATGATCTTTATCATCGTTTTCCTAAAGTTGATGAAGGTGATATGAGTCGTATGCGAGCAACATTGGTTAGAGGTAACACACTGGCTGAACTTGCACGAGAGTTTGATTTGGGAGAATGTTTATGTTTAGGACTAGGTGAATTAAAAAGCGGTGGTTTTCGTCGAGAATCAATATTAGCAGATACTATCGAAGCTTTAATTGGGAGTATTTTTTTAGATAGTGATATTCAAACGACTGAACGAATTGTTTTAGCTTGGTACAACACTCGATTAATAGAAATTAGCCCTGGCTATAAGCAAAAAGATCCTAAAACACGTTTACAAGAGTATCTACAAGGACGTCATTTACCTTTACCGAGTTATTTGATATCTCAAGTTAGCGGTGAAGCGCACGATCAGGAGTTTACTATTCATTGTCAAGTTAGTGATATAAAGGAATCGGTTAAAGGAGTAGGTTCAAGTCGTCGTAAAGCCGAACAAGCAGCCGCTGAGCATGCATTAAAAATATTGGAGCTTGAATGAGTAAACAAAAAACCTATTGTGGATTTGTAGCTATTATAGGGCGTCCAAATGTGGGTAAATCAACATTATTGAACCAATTACTTGGGCAAAAGATTTCTATTACTTCACCTAAACCTCAAACAACCCGTCATCGTATCATGGGAATTGAAACAGAAGGTAATTATCAAACGATTTATATTGATACACCAGGATTGCATGTAAAAGAAAAGCGCGCAATAAATCGTTTAATGAATCGGGCAGCAAGTAATTCAATTAATGATGTGGAACTAATTATTTTTGTTGTTGAAGGCATATATTGGAAAATCGATGATGAAATGGTGATAAATAAACTGAGTCACTTACCTTGTCCGGTATTATTAGTGATTAATAAAATTGATAATCTAGTAGATAAAACCCTTTTACTTCCCCATATAGAATTTCTTAGTAAACAAATGAATTTTCTAGATATTGTGCCGATTAGTACAAAAAAAGGTACCGGTATCGATTTTATTACTAAGATTCTTCGTCAAAATATCCCAGAAGCGGTACATCATTTTCCATCGGATTATATTACCGATCGTTCACAACATTTTATGGCTGCTGAAATTATTCGTGAGAAATTAATGCGTTTTCTCGGCGATGAATTACCATATTCTGTCACAGTTAAAATTGAGCAATTTGTAGTAAATGAACGTGGTGGCTATAACATTTATGCTCTAATTTTGGTTGAAAGAGGTAGCCAGAAAAAAATAGTTATTGGCAATAAAGGTAGTAAAATTAAGAAAATTGGCATTGTAGCTCGGATGGATATGGAAAAATTTTTTGCTACTAAAGTTCATCTTAAACTTTGGGTGAAAGTTAAAGCTGGATGGGCTGATGATGAACATATACTACGTACTTTAGGCTATATTGATGATCTTCATTTAGCCGGGTTTTCTGTGTACGGTTAGTGTAAGATGCATTTGTACTTCATAATCGACTTTATAGTAAAACGAGTTTATTGTTAGATTTTTTATGAAAATTAGGGTCGTATTCAGCTAGTAGCCGAAGTAGTATTCATAGCCATTCATTTAATTTAAATGGTTGGTTACATCTTTATTCTGTTGCTGATCCTGTTGTGGAGAAAGAGAGAAATAAAACGTTGCGTAGTATAGAACCGATTTCTTTATAGCTACCATTTTAACCGGTAGCGGTGCTGTACAGTAGTTTATATGTTAATGAATTGCTTGAGCGAGTTTTATATAGATAAATATTTGTTATTAAACACTTTTTTGAATATTTTACCTGTTTTTGGATATTAACTGGTAGTGAATATATACTTGAACATGTGTTAGCTGTTTTTTTAACTTATTATCATTATTACCTAATTTAGGTAGATATTCATTTTTATACTGTTCAAGTAGTAAGGAACCGGTGATGTAGATAACATGACTTACCATTATCGAGAAGAGAAAGGTTTTATTATCAGTTTAGTTATTGATCATTTAAGTTTTATTCACAAATAGCTTAAGTTAGTTATTTGTCGTTAGTTTCATAAATTTGTGATACATTAACAGTAGTTAAGCATTTTTTACCTGTATTACGTTAAAGCTTTATTTATGTGAATTCAATTCAAAAATCCACGAGATTTTTATTAATTTATTTTGCTTAAAACGCGTTAAAGGATGGTTATTAACACATATTTAAATATGTTATATTTGCATGGATAAACAAAATTAAAATCATGAAATGGATAACAGGAGTTAAGCATGGAAGTGTTATTATTAGGCGTTAATATTGATCATGTTGCAACAGTGCGTAATGCACGTGAAACAAAATATCCTGATCCGGTACATGCTGCATTTCTTGCTGAACAGGCTGGCGCAGATGGAATCACTGTTCATTTGCGTGAAGATCGTCGTCATATTACTGATCGTGATGTTAAATTTCTTCGTCATATGTTACAAACTCGAATGAATTTAGAGATGGCAATAACCGATGAGATGATAAATTTTGCCTGCCAAATTAAGCCTCAATTTTGCTGTCTGGTACCAGAACGACGTGAAGAAGTTACAACAGAGGGTGGGCTTGACATTATTGGAAACCAAGAGTTAACAGCAACGGCTGTCAAACGATTAACTGAAGTAGGTATAACGGTTTCTTTGTTTATTGATGCTAATGAAGATCAGATTGATGCTGCAGTAAAAATTAATGCTCCTTTTATTGAAATTCATACTGGTCCTTATGCTGACGCTAAAAATGAGTTAAAGCAACAAGAAGAGTTTAAACGTATCAAGCAAGCGATACGTTATGCAACTGAAAAAAATCTTAAGGTAAATGCTGGTCATGGTTTAACTTATCATAATGTTCTACCTATTGCCCAATTACCTGATATACATGAACTTAATATTGGGCATGCGATTATTGGGCGAGCACTTTTTAGTGGCATGGTAAAAGCAGTGAGTGATATGAAAAAAATTCTTCATAAGGCGCGTTGTTAATGGCAATTATTGGATTAGGTACTGATCTGGTTGAAATTGTACGTATTGAGCAGATAATAAAGTATTTAGAGGAGCGTCTAGCAAAGCGTATATTATCCGTTCAAGAATGGCGACAGTATAAAAATCATTCTCATCCAGTCCATTTTTTAGCTAAGCGTTTTGCGGTTAAAGAAGCGGCGGCAAAGGCTTTAGGAACAGGAATCCGAAATGGTTTAGCATTTAATCAATTTGAAGTTTTTAATGATGAATTAGGTAAGCCAGGACTTAATTTATTAGGACAAGCAAAAATATTAGCTGATTCATTGGGTGTGCAACATATCCATGTATCATTATCTGATGAACAAAATTATGCTTGTGCCGCTGTGATTATGGAAAGTTAAATTTTATCAGCATGATGTAATAAGATAAATTTATTCCATAATTGTTCTTCTGTTTCGGGGTTATTAGGATCATTAATAATGGTATTATTGATTGGGCAAACACATTGGCAAGTTGGTTTATCATAGTGTCCAATGCATTCAGTACAAAGATTGGGATTAATTTGATAAATCTCTTCTCCCATTGAGATAGCTTCATTAGGACATTCTGGTTCACACATATCACAGTTGATACAGCGATGAGTAATTAATAGTGACATTTTAAACGTTAAATAAAAATTATGATTAATATCATTAAGTTAATAAAAACTGCATTTATTGGTAGATTATAACCAATAGTAAATACAGTATATTTTATACCTTAAATGGTAAATTATCACGCTAAAAAACATATTATTAATATTACCATTACTCTTAATAATTCTATTGCTATTGCAATAGCTATAGCTATTCAGTTATTACTGATATTTAGTATATTATGATTAAATTCAACTATAATTCTTCATAAATCTGTTCATAGTGAGGAACTTTAATCATTATTTAAATGAAGTGCAAAAATTGTCCTCAATTCTAATGTGAGAAGTTTCGTAGATGCTGACGTGTGTCCTGCTGATTGATTTGATAAATGATCTCAACATCAAAGAGCTGTTGTTTTAGAAAATTCTACTCTACAAATATCCAAGAAACTAGATATCTTATCTAGTCTCTTTCATAAAAGTATCTGTAATGGTGCGTGATAGGCGTTTATAGATACCTCTGTTGAGACAGAGGTTGAATCCATTCTACAATAACCGGCTAAACGCCACTTTGTCGACAGCCCAGCAACCCGTCATCCGTAACGGTTATTTGTCACAGCGAATTATACGGATTTCTATTGGCGATCTTGATATTAAACTGCCTAAGGTTAATAAGGGGGGGGAGATCATAATGGAAACTGAATATGCTTCTTAAAACTCCTTGCTTACCACCTTATCTGAAGTATGCAAAAATCGGCGAAAGGTTACTACCATGTTTGCATATCTATGAATCATTTATACTCATGATTTTACGAAGGCCCTGAGCGCACTTTTCGATGAAAGCAGATGATTTCTCTGCTAGTTAGTAGCAGTAGACTGAAACAGCAATGCCTTGAAGAGCATCAGCAATAGCGGTTGTATAATTTAAGCGATATGCGCTACATTTATTTCTTTGCTGAAGGTAAAGAAATTCTATTAGGAATGATAATCACTTTTGCCTATTAGATATTATTAGCGGCACTGCACATATGTACGCAAGGAGCTCGTTGTAGTTAAAGATGGTTACCAAAAGTCAGAAGTAAACTGGCCGGAACTTCTGGATGACCGCGCGAGCGCGTGGCTTAACCGTATTTCAGGATTGTTATGGTAGAAGGCGGTGCTTAGTTTTTTAAAATTTAATAGCAAAGATATTTCCGGATATCTAGCACAACATCATTAGCTATACAAAGTATCTAATATATTGGTTTTACTCTACAAAGAAATGTAATCTAAGTAATGACGTGAGATGTGGAGATCTGACTAGCAGAGAGTCGCGATGCCGCTAATAATTCCTTGATATTTTGTTGGTAATGTTTTCAGCGTATAATCCAGTGATGAAGAAGGTAAAGAAAAATCGATAAGAGCTATTAGCATTTTTATTACATTATGCGTCAGCGCGCTGGTCCGACAATAAGAGCGATAAATTTAATTGAATTAAATTTTGCAACAATGTGAACCTATGAAGCCGATAGGAGAAAATATTATGATTTTAAAAATAATTCTTTCAATAGCATTTAATCTGCTCCTATCTGTTCAGAAGACTGAAACCGACTAAGGGGATTTATGACCTATCGATCCCGCTGGTAAAGAGCGCCTAATTTAAGGATGAAGAACAGATTCACAAAGGATCAGAGTAGAACGTAGCTTGATCGTCATACACCAGATTTACTAATAACTCCGATTAGTACCAGTTAAAAAATATTTTGAACAGTGGTAAAAATTTTATTCATTTTGTTTTTATAATTGAATTGCGCGGCAATTCTGCCAAAATTATTATACTTATAATCCATAAAGACTATTTTTTATTATATTAGTATCAATGCTGATAATCTTTTTAATGAAGATTTTGTTGTTGAAGTTGCAAGTAAAATTATAACTGACAATATTTTTTATAAATTATCTTATTCGGTCGGTCATATAAATATGGTAAAAACAAGAATATTGCTTATAAGTTAAATTAAAAATTTATTTTAATAACGTTTAAATTTATTTTTAATATTAATAATTAGTTAGTGATAGATTAGTTAATTAACTGACTTAAAATTACTAAAGATTTATCATGCTATTTTTTAGGTAAGACAACGTCAATCTATAATCAGTGCTGTGCATATCTGCTCGCTAAAGGGTATACTAAATCACTTTTTAATCACAATTTGTCTATTGCACAAATCTAACATGTATAAGTTTGATACCAAAACCTTCCAGGGATTGATTCTAATATTACAGGATTACTGGGCACATCAAGGTTGCACTATTCTTCAACCATTGGATATGGAAGTTGGTGCAGGGACGTCGCATCCAATAACTTGTTTGCGGGCGCTAGGCCCAGAACCAATCGCTGCTGCTTATGTGCAGCCATCTCGGCGACCATCTGATGGGCGTTATGGTGAAAATCCTAATCGTCTTCAGCACTATTATCAATTTCAGGTCGTTATTAAACCCTCACCAGATAATATTCAAGAGTTATATCTTGACTCATTAAAAGTATTAGGGTTAGATCTTGCTATTCATGATATTCGTTTTGTTGAAGATAATTGGGAAAATCCAACTTTAGGTGCTTGGGGACTTGGTTGGGAAATTTGGATAAATGGAATGGAAGTCACTCAGTTTACCTATTTTCAGCAAGTAGGTGGTTTGGAGTGCAAACCGATTACCGGTGAGATTACTTACGGACTTGAGCGTTTGGCCATGCATATTCAAGCTGTTGATAGTGTATATGATTTGATTTTATCTGATGGGCCTTTAGGAAAAACAACTTATGGTGATATTTATCATCAAAATGAAGTTGAGCAGTCGGCTTATAATTTTGAATATGCCAATGTTGATTTTTTATTCAAACGTTTTGAAGAATATAAAAAAGAAGCGCAATATTTATTGTCACTAGAAACACCACTTCCCTTACCTGCTTATGAGCGTATTTTAAAAGCTGTTCATGCATTCAATTTATTAAATGCACGTAAAGCGATTTCAGTTACTGAGCGGCAACGTTATATTTTACATATCTGTACCTTAACCAAGGGAGTTGCAGCAGCTTATTATGCTGCTCGTGAAGCATTAGGTTTTCCAATTTGTAAAAATAAAAACTAAGAGGTTGTTATTATATGCAAAAGACTTTCCTGGTCGAGATCGGCACAGAAGAGTTACCACCGAAGATTCTTCGTTTATTAGCTGAATCATTTGCGGCAAATTTTAAACATCAATTAAAACAGGTAGAATTACAGTATAGTGAAGTGCTTTGGTATGCCTCTCCCCGTCGTTTAGCATTAAAAGTAACAGATTTGGTTGCACATCAAGCTGATCGTGTAGTTGAGAAGCGTGGTCCAGCAATTAGTCAGGCTTTTTATGCTACAGGTAAACCAACTGAGGCTGCTAAAGGTTGGGCTGATAACTGTGGCATCACCGTTGAACAGGCGGAACGTTTAATTACAGATAAGGGTGCATGGTTATTTTATCGAAAGATCAGTAAAGGCCGAGCAGCAAAAGAGTTGCTTGTTGATATGGTGACGAATGCATTAAATCAATTACCAACCCCCAAACTGATTCGCTGGGGAAATAAGGCAACACAGTTTATTCGACCTGTTCATACTTTAATCATGTTATTGGGTGATCAGTTGCTAGAAGGTGAAGTATTGGGTATTCAGAGCAGTCGCGTGATTCGTGGTCATCGATTTATGGGAGAGTCTGAACTAACTATTGATTCAGCTGAACAATACCCTGCGATCTTACGTGAGCGTGCTAAAGTTATTGCTGATTATGAAGAACGTAAAGCCTTAATCAAGCACGAGGCAAATAAGATAGCGCAGCAATTAGGCGGTATTATTGAATTGTCAGATAATTTACTGGAAGAAGTAACATCATTGGTTGAATGGCCAGTGGTATTAACCGCAAAATTTGAACAGAAATTTTTGTCAGTACCAGCAGAAGCTTTAGTTCAAACCATGAAAGGCGATCAAAAATATTTTCCAGTTTATGATCAAGTTGGGAATTTGATGGCTAATTTTATTTTTGTCGCTAATATTGAATCTTCTGAACCACAGCAAATCATTGCTGGTAATGAAAAGGTGATCCGTCCACGTTTAGCAGATGCTGAATTTTTCTTTAAAACAGATTGTAAAAAACGTTTAGAAGAATATTTACCCCAACTGGAAACAGTTTTATTCCAAAAACAGCTTGGTACATTGCGTGATAAAACCAATCGTTTAAAAGTATTAGCTGGTTGGATTGCAGCTAAAATTGGTGCAGATGTTAATCATGCTACTCGTGCAGGTCTGTTGTCCAAATGTGATTTAATGACCAATATGGTATTTGAATTTACCGACATACAAGCTATTATGGGAATGCATTACGCCCGTCGGGATGGTGAAGCGGAAGATGTAGCGGTAGCAATAAAAGAACAATATCAACCCCGTTTTGCTGGGGACCAATTACCATCTAATCATGTCGCTGTTGCGTTAGCGTTAGCTGATAAAATGGATACTCTGGTAGGTATCTTTGGTATCAGCCAACCACCTAAAGCTGGTAAAGATCCCTTTGCCTTACGTCGTGCCGCGCTTGGTGTGTTGCGTATTATTGTTGAAAAAGATTACGATCTAGATTTATTAGAATTAACGCAGCAGGCAGTTGAATTGTATGGTAATAAACTAACCAATAAAAATGTTGTTGATGATGTGGTTAAGTTTATGTTAGGACGTTTTCGTGCCTGGTATCAAGAGCAAGGGTACCGCATTGATACTATCCAAGCTGTTTTAGCTTGCTGGCCAACCAAACCTGCAGATTTTCATGCTCGTATAAAAGCCGTTACTCATTTTCAGACTTTAGCAGTAGCAAAAGCGCTGGCGGCAGCTAATAAACGGGTTTCTAATATTCTAAATATATCAGATGAAAAACTAAATAAGAATGTTTTTATGACAGCATTAAAATCACCTGAAGAAATCACATTAGCGGCTCATCTTGTTGATTTACAACATAAACTGATACCATTATTTTCTGACGGGAAATACCAGAGCGTATTAATCGAATTAGCTTCACTGCGTGAAGCTATTGATGCTTTTTTTGACAATGTAATGGTAATGGATGCCGATCAAATATTAAGGATCAATCGTTTAACCCTACTAAGTCAGTTGCGTAATTTATTTTTACAGGTAGCAGATATTTCTTTATTACAATAACTTATTCATCAATTAAAAATCTATTGAATTAATCTTTAAGGTTTTTTTATTTACAATTAATATATTTTTTCTTCTAAAAAAGAAAAGTTATCTTATAATTCTAAGTTTATCCTTATTTTAGCGTATAGGGTTTTAAGGATGATGATGTATCCTACTGATTTATTTAATTAATGAAGTCAATAATAAAGAGATATATCACATAATATGTACCCTACAGAGGTATTTACAAAACTAAATATCCCTTATGGGGGTCGATCTTTGTGTGAACTCATTCATAATAGCCCGTCAGCTACTTGACGGGCAACAGCTGTTTGAGGCTAAACTCGGAAGCCATACTGCTATAACCTGCCCATCTCTATCGCCTTTTCTACGTGTGACAATCCGTCATCCGTACCGTTATTAACTCAGTTAACATATGAGACGAGTATTAGCGATGTTGAAATTAAAGTGCCGAAGATTAGGTAGTATAGGGGTCGCAGTGGCGACAGAATATCCTTTAAGAGCTCGTTGCTATCAGCCTTATCTAAGGTATGAACAAATCGGCGAAGATTTGCCTACTATGGCCTATATAGTAGCTATTAGAAATCTGATATTATGAATTAGTAGTCACAGGCTACATTCCATTCTAATTCCTCATAAATCTGTTCTTCATCCTTAAATTGAACTTTTGTTACCATTAAGGTCAACATCTTAAATCCCTTAGTCACAGTTCTAGCTTTTCTTAGCAGACGGGAGCAACTCAAATAGCATTGAAAGAGTTATTTTCTTGAGACATAGTGCTTTGTGTGTATCAGTTTCGTAGCTTCACTGCCGCAAAAGCCGATTCAATTGAATTTATCCTTTTTATTGACGCCCAGTGCGGTTGATTGACGAAAAATCGTAGAATCCAAGCTAATTCCTGTCGATCTTTTTCCAACTTCTTCATCGCTGAAGGATACGCTAAAAGCTTTGCCAATAAAGGATTAAAGGCTTTATTAGCGGCATTACGGCTCCATTCTAGCTAGGACTTTTCTGCAGCTTAGTCTTAATTTTCGCTTGCATGGACTTAATGGAGTGAAGGAAGCACATTAGTTATTTTTATACCCAACAACATTGGTGCTTCGTGTCTAGGAATATCTTTGTTATTTCATTCTGAAAACTAAGAGGATCCTCTTCTGTGGTAGTCATAGAATATATAGTTAAGTCATACGTTCGCAGGTGATTAATAAGTTCGGTCTAGTTCGCTTCTAATTCTCAATATGTATCTTTAATCGTAACAAGCTCTTTACATCCATCGTCAGTACGCCAATATAAATAGCAGGTAAAGGCGATCAGCTTGCACCTGACAGGATGACATATGTCTTCCGCTAAAAAATAAACATAACGCGTATACTTAAATTACACAGCTACTATTACCTGTTACTCTTCAAGCTATTGCTGTTTTAGTCTGCTAATATGGTAACTGCAAAGAGAGTATATCCTTTCAACTATGCCTTAAAAGGTTATTGATATAAATCTCTTATACTATATGAAAATTTTCGCTATAGAGGTTGCTATAGAAAGTAAACAGTTATAGTTCAAAGAGAACCTTTCTTATTCTCTGCTAGCATAAAGCTGTATCTTATTAGTTAGCTTGGTGATAAATTTATTGGATGATATTAATTCATATAATAAAATAACTTATTTTACTTTATCTTGCTCAGTATTATCATACTGAACCCAATATTCATTGGAAATAAATTACACAGTAATATTGTTCTGAAATCCCCAATTACAGAAAACATTTAACAAACTGATTAGAAACACTTTGATGAAACTATGTTACAAGGATAAATAGTTTAATTATCTATGATGCATCTTAAATAACTTAACTTTATGAGAAGTTAACAAAACAAATAGGTATTGATTTAAAATAGCGCTTATATGCTGTCGTTGGTTACTTGCTTGAGCGGAGACAAACAATATAAATACACTAAGCGCTATTGTTAAAGTCGATGAAAATATTTTTCCTGAATCTTTTAAAGGGAAGGGTTATATCCTACATAGGAAAGCTAAAAAAACGAGGGAGAGGAAAAGAAAAAAAGAACGAATTGCGCTCTTAATCTCCTAAAATTAAGAACATCATGTGAGCAATGATATTCTTGAAGAGTTTAATACAGAGTATGTTATCCGTTTTCTTAAGCCGATCATCGATAAAGAGTTTATCCTTTATTCGGATGGAGCTAAATAGTACGAAACTTTTGCTAGCAAGCAAAAATTAGTAATTATCTCCTAATAAAGTTGGATAATCAGAGTATTATTTATAAAAAATTCCAGATTCAAAATCTGAACAGTTATATCAGCTGATTAAAAAGATGCTTAAGTAGATGTCATAGTGTAGGGTTTTATTTACTAAATTATTTGGCATGGAGAAGATTGCGTAAAACTATAACAATTGAAATACAGATGTGGCTACACATTACTCTATGAACAAGGTAATAACCTTTGCCAACATAGCCTAAAGCTTATTGATTTTCTACGGTATCTTATTAGTAGATTGAAATAACAATGACTTTAAGAATATAGGCAATGGTGTCTGTGCTCATCAAGTCATTCCCACTATATTTATTTCTTGGCCGATGGGAATATGACATTCTGTCAGGAAAGCTGATTACCTTTGCCTGTTGCTCATTATCAACATTACTGCATTATGGCTTGTAAGTGCGGAGATTAACCGAATCTCTGGGATTGTTACAAAAGATGGTAGTCTTAGTTTTTATGATGCAATGGCAAAGATATTCTTGGACATGTAGGATAAACGCCATTAGCTACAAAAAATAGCTAATGCAGTAGCTTTAACTTCACAAAATTCATGCAATCGAAAGTTAAGGTTGATCTTCTGGAGGTTCTGGCTAGCAGAGAGCTGCGATGCCACTGATAAATCCCTTGATGTTTTGTTGGTAATGTTTTCAGCGTATTCTGCTAAGCGATTAAGAATCTGAAGAAAGAGCGAAAAGAACGGTTGGCATTCCATGCCTTCCCGTCATCCGAACTCGGAATCATAAAAACGACAAATTCAATTAATCGGGTTTTAAAAGAGTTAAGAATACGAAGCCGACACTTGCAGCGCTGTGATTTAAGAAAAGCAACCATTTTAAATAGGTATCGAAACTGCTCCATCTAATCTGCTCAGAAAAGCTAGAATCTAGCACTATAGTGTAAACAGCGAAGCTACTCTACTTTATGGATGTTCATAGTCTGAGTACTGTTTTATACTTTGCAGTATATTAATTTTAAAAATTTATTCAGATAGGTCATATTGAGCCTCCTAGAAAGGGTAAACTAGATAACTTAGGAGGATAACACTAAATTTGATATGTTACATATCTGTTTATCGAAAGCGATTTATAAAATCTCCCTCCAGAAATAAATGAGGAGAGATCGATTGATTTTTTATCACACCCAAAAAGAGGCTATATAGAAATGTGTCCAACAACTCAGTCCTCATTCTTTTCTTGATATGCAAGTATTTATCCACTTCTAGTTACGATTATTCGGGGTTTTGAGAAAACGCGGGATCCGCAGGTTTAAGTCGATGACGCTGAACACAACTGCATTGATAGGTAATCACTAATAGTATGCTTGCCGATGAATTCATCCCATATAGAGAACTAGAAATAACTCTCTACCTCCTTTATCATATAGGAGAAGCATAAAGATGGATGCGCTAATAAACCTGACGAATGTGAACAGAATGACAATTCTTATGCCTCTGATATAAATATCCAAATACATATCTCTCGCACAAAATTGAACTATTTTTCACTATTGATGATGGCTAGAATAACTTTCTTAAAAAAGACGATGAAAGTATTAATTAATCCGGTTAACTGTTAACCGAATACTTACCTGCAACATTTGTGTTATGTTGGATACCCGGCGCTATTGTTATGTCTCTCCTAAATATCTTCACCGATGTTTTTCCGTTAATGGTCTAAATCAAAATCCTATAGCTTATCTGACGTCGAAACTATCGAGCAGTAGTTAGAAACGCAGGTTCATATTTTACTCATCTGCAACTAGTAACACATTATTTAACTCTTACTCCTATTTTTTAGCCTTTTCAACAATACTTAGCTACTCTCAATCCTCTGTTTTTCGCTACTGCTGCGTTATGGTGCAGTAAGCACGTAAACAAGATATTGAAATTGGTATCTTCTGTGTCTTTGATACTTATGAGTTGATAACTTAATCAACCTTCACCTATTAATGTCTCCGTTATTTATAGCAGTGTAGATATTAAACATGCTGTATAGCATAAGTTATTCTTCAAAAAAAAGAGAGGGCAAAAAATCTGCTGCGACCTGCTGTCATCCGACTGATGTGTCATAGTGATGACCTAATAAATTCTAGTGCTTTCTGATCTGTGGAAATATCCGTGCCAGAAAGTAACGGTAGGGTTACATGAAGGCATAATGCGGATGTTACTGGAAAGTACACATTTCATAAAAAGATAAAAAGTGGGCGTTACATAGTCTGAAATACTTTGGCATTTCCTATTTTAAACGTCATGGTATCCAACTTCAAAACTGCGGCATTACTGATCTAGGAGTAGTTATATATCATTACTATAACTACTGGATTAAGCAGTACCAGTAGCAGATTCTGACGCAAGAAGATATAAGCTAGCGCTATATTAGCAAGATTCCTGCGTGAGCTTATTAAGCTGGTGCGTTACTTTATGGTTTTTTATTTCATTGTAAATGAAATTAATTACTATTAAAGATATTGCGTATAAGGCACTGGGAGATAACGGTTCGTAAAAACCAGTAAAACCGAGATTTACCCGTTTTAATGAAAGGATTACTGCTCAGAGATTCGTATAAATGTATTCTGTGTGGCAACAGACTACTTTCATTGCCGCTAAAACTCGCAAACAGAAAATAGAATTATTGTTATAAACATATATAAAATAAAAAAACGATGGTTATTAAGTCAAGCCTAGGTTAATATCTCTACAATTACTGCATTAGGTTAAAGAATATATACTTCGATGAAATTTTAACTTATACTAGACCTAGTAAACTAATCTTATCTCCTTTTTATCAATAAAAAGGTAGCTTTTGATCTTCTTTTAAAGAGAGCTCAGTTTTTTAACTATGAATCGGTTCAGGAAATTTACTTATTGACCATGATGGTAAATAACATCCAATTTAAAGATGGAAAAGAGATTTACGAACTATAAGAGTGAAACCTGATCACCATATATTAAAATCTGCTAATAACTCTGGAATCCATTTAACTATCCTTGTAATCATCTGATATAACTGTTTACATTTTAAATGTAAAATTTCTTACCAATAACTTAATAGTTATCAAGTTTTATTAGTTAATGGTAACTAATTTTATCTTTGCTTATAAAGGTTTCATATCATTTAGCTCCATTCAATAAAAGGATCGACTCTTATTGATTATTGGCTTTAAAAAAAACTAATTAACTCTGAATTAAACTTTTTAAAATCTTATCGCTTATCATGACCCTCTTAATCTCTCGAAATTAAGAGGGAGATTCATTCTTTCCTTTTATCTCCTCTTTTTCCCGCATTTTTTAGCTTTACTATATGAAATATAATGCTTTCCTTTAAAGAATTAGGAAAAATATTTCATTGATATATAACAATATCACTTAGTGCATTTATCTTGACTGTCTCCACTAAAGTAAGGAAACAATAATGCCTTAAATATTGTTTTAAAATAAATACCCATTTGTTTCGTTGATTTCCGTAAAGTCAACCTATTCAACATACATACCAGCTAACTAAATTATCTATCCTTGTAATGTAGTTTTATCAGAAGAGTTTCAGTAAAATTGTTAGATCTTTTCGTTCAATCGGGGATTTTGCAATGATATCGCTGTAACCATTAATGAATATCCCAGAGTGGATATTATGTTTACTGTGATAATATGGATAGGATAAAGTTGAATGAGTTTTTAAATCCGTGAATTGACATGATCTGGTAGAATTATCGCTAATCCATCTAGTAACATAAAGCTTTATGTTACATGTAGTAAAGAAAGAATCTCTTTGATTTATATGAGTGTTTGCTTTTTCATGACAATCTCTGTATCAAAAATCCTTTTCATACTATAAAAGATCTCTACTAAGATAGTCATATACAAACCATTAAATCTAAGATAAGGATATAATTTTATGGAAATTGCATTTTGTTTATATAAATATTTTCCTTTTGGCGGACTACAAAGAGATTTTATCCAGATTCTATCTGCTTGCCAAAAATGGGGGCATCGAATACGTGTTTATACAATGGTATGGGATGACGAAGTCCCTTCTCATATTAACGTTATCATAATCCCAGTTAAATCATATACAAATCATAGACGTAATGAAGCGTTTTATAATCAGGTTAAAACACATTTAACCCAACATTTTGCTGATATTATTGTTGGTTTTAATAAAATGCCAGGATTAGATATTTATTATGCAGCAGATATTTGTTATGCAGAAATAGAAAAAGGTTTTTTTTATAAACTGACCAAACGATATAAACATTATATCGCTTATGAAAAATCTGTTTTTGACGCAAATAGTTATGCCAAATTATTAATGCTCACCCAGCATCAAATTAATGACTTTAAAAAACATTACAAAACATCTGACGAACGTTTTTATTTATTACCTCCTGGTATTGATCCTAGTAAAAAATATGACCAACAAATTATCAATGCAAAACTAATTTATCGTAAAAAAAATGCTATTTCTAAAGATCAATTTCTTTTATTACAAGTTGGTTCAGATTTTAAACGTAAAGGCGTAGATAGAACACTTAAATCAATAGCTTCATTGCCTGACATTATAAAAAATAAAACTATCTTAATGGTGGTAGGACAAGACTCATCTACCAGTTATCAACGACTAGCAAAAAAATTGAGAATAGATAAACAAGTTTTATTTTTTTATGGACGTAATGATATATCTGAATTGATGGCTGCTGCTGATATCTTGATCCATCCAGCCTATCAAGAAGCTGCCGGCATAGTATTAATCGAGGCTATTGCAGCGGGCTTACCTGTAATTACAACAGAGATTTGTGGCTATGCACCCTATATCAAACATGCAAATTGTGGCATAGTAATAAATGAGCCTTATAGGCAAAAAAATCTTAATAATGCTTTGATAAAAAGTTTAACTAATAAATCTCTATTGAATCAATGGCTTAAATCTGCACGCCGCTTTTCTGATACTCAAGATTTATATAGTTTGCCTGAAAAAGCTGCAGATATTATTTTGGGGTACCATCAGAATGCTTCAACTTAAACAACCTTTTAAAAATTTATGGAAAGATAAAGATCCTTTTATAGAAATAGAAAAATTAGATGGTAAAATTTTTCGTCAATTAGAGACACGTAAAACATTACGCTTTAATGTTAAAGCAAAAAATTATTTTCTTAAAATTCATTACGGTATTTCTTTAAAAGAAATTTTAAAAAATCTATTTTCTTTACGCTTACCAGTATTAGGTGCAGATAGAGAATGGAAAGCAATTCATTGCCTATATGAGGCAGGCATTGACACAATGAACGGTAAAGCTTTCGGTCAAAAAGGAATTAACCCTTTACGCCGTAAGTCATTCATTATTACCGAAGCGATTATTCCGACCATTAGCTTAAAAGAGTACTGCGCAAATTGGAAAAATTCAGCCCCTAAATTTAATACTAAAAAAATATTAATTTTTCGAATGGCTGAAATAGTGCGTAAAATGCATACATGTGGCATTAATCATCGCGATTGCTATATTTGTCATTTTTTATTATATTTACCATTTGATGGTGATGAAAAAAAATTAAAGATTTCAATTATTGACTTACACCGCGCACAGATACGTCAACATGTACCAAAACGTTGGAAAGATAAAGATTTGATTGGACTATATTTTTCATCACTAAATATTGGTTTAAGTCACAGAGATATTTTTCGTTTTATGCAAATTTATTTTTCTGATAGTATAAAAAATATTCTTAATAACGAACAAAAATTGATATCAAACGCTAATATTAAAGCAGAAAAAATAAAAGAAAGAACTGTTAGGAGAGGATTATAACTCTAATCATTTTTTATAAAAATTTTAAAAATTGCAGTTATAATATATATATATTGAGAACGTAGCTCAAAATAATATAAGAAGCGCAGCTACCCTATTTCTGGGATGTGTTCATGATCTGAGTATTATTTATACTTTGCGATATGTTAATTTTGTCTGTTTTAGCAAAAGTTGTTGGTAGAAATCCCTTATACTGTATGAAGGATTTTCCTATAGCGATTACCATGAAAAAGAAAACAATCATACAGCTTAAAAACTTTTTATTTACTCCATCCAAACATAAAGAGCAATCTTGTTAGTTAGCTCGGCGACAATCTATTTGATGATATAAAATCATGAATTGGAGCATTTCAATCCACTTTATTCTATTAATATATCACAGGAAAAATATAATCTGCTATGGGGCTCGCTATACATATTAATTAGTTTTATAACGATGTCGTTATAAAACCTTATATTGCAGAAAATATTTAATAATTTTATTAAAAGTTCTTTGATAAAACTACATTACAAGGATAACCACTTTAGTTATCTTCGATGTATATTGAATAGTATGACTTTACTGGAGTTATATAAAATATATAGACATTGATTTAAAAATAGTGTTTAGATGCATCACTGACCTCCCTTTGCTTCAGTGTAACAGGTAAGATACATATACTAAGTGCTATTAGTGAAGTCAATGAAATATTTTTCTCTAAATCCTTTAAATGGAAGAATTATATTCCACATAGTGAAGCTAGAAAAGGCGGGAGAGGAGGAGACAAAAGAAAGAATGAATTTCGCTCTTAATCGCCATAGATCAACAGGGTCATGTAAGCGATAAGATTCTTGAAGAGTTTAAGACAGAGTGGGGTGTGTTAATTATTTTCTTGAGCTGATCATTGATAAGAATATATCAATGACTCGGATGAAGTAAAATAGACAAAATCTTTTCTAACAAGCATGAAATTACTCACCGTCACTTAATAAGGCTTGATAACTATAAGAGTTATTGGTAAGGAATCCACATTTAAAATGTGGATAGTTATATCATCTGATTATAAGGTTAGCTGAGTAGATTCCATGGTACATGGTATTTTTACTAAATTATCTTCTCTATAGAAGATTGATTGAACCAACAACAATTAAAATATAGATATGGTTCCATGCTTCTCTGCGAGCAAAGCAGCAGGCCTTAAAAATAAGCAATTTGTTATCTTAATAACAAATATTAATAAGAGTTTACTGAGCTGATAGTACTTAACTATTGAAATGTATACTATATTTAGTTGGGTTTCCACCATTAACATTTTCTTAATATGACTCAACTAAAAAAAGTACTTTGCTAAAAGCAAATAGGCAAAATTAGTATTAAATAATTGTTAAGATATTTCGTTGACTAATCGTTGCTATCTAAAAGCTTTTAAAGAGGCATTAGGATAATACTAATTCGGTGGATAACATTTTAATAAATAAAAATTTAAATAAATTAATATTCTATTAATTAGATGTTATGATTACTATGAGTACGTAATCCAGTATTATTATGTCTGTCATTACGATCACGGAATCGTTCACGTTCCGTGCGACGTTCATTACCAAAACGGCGTCGTCCTCGTTCGCGTAATTCAGTATTATTACGATGTCTACTATTACTGTGACGTTGAAACGGTTGTGCTTCACCTAGTAACTGCAACTGCATTGGCTTATTCAAAACACGGGTACGTGTCAAATGATTAAGTAATTCTTTTGGCATACCCTTTGGTAACTCTATCGTTGAATGAGAGGCGTACAACTTAATATTACCAATATAACGACTATTAATATCCGCTTCGTTAGCAATTGCTCCGACAATGTGCCGAACTTCGACGCCATCATCACGACCAACTTCAATACGGTATAATTCCATATCAGCGACATCATAACGCTCTCGATGTGGAGTACGCTCACGCTCAGAAGTACCATTATTGCGACAACGCCTATCACGTGAATTAAACTCACATTTTGTACGACGAACAGGATCAGCTGGCAATATTAGCGGTCGATCACCTTGCGCTATTTTTAATAATGCTGAAGCTAAGGTTTCCATGTCCAGATCGTCATCTGAAGCTAATTTAGTAAGTAATATACGATATTTTTCTAAATCACCGCTTTCTAATTGCTTTTGAATATTTTCAGAAAATATAGCTTGTCGACGTTTACTTAAAAGCGCAGAACTTGGTAACTCAACTTCGATAATTAATTGTTTCATGGTACGTTCAATATTCCGTAATAGTCGACGTTCATGATTATCGACAAATAAAAGAGCACGTCCAGCTCGGCCTGCCCGACCGGTACGACCAATTCGATGCACATAAGATTCTGCATCCATCGGTATGTCATAGTTAACAACTAAACTAACACGTTCAACATCTAGACCACGTGCTGCAACATCAGTGGCAATTAATATATCAAGTCGGCCATCTTTTAAACGCTCTAATGTTTGTTCACGTAGAGCTTGATTCATATCACCATTTAGAGCTGAACTATTGTACCCACTACGTTCAAGCACTTCAGCAACCTCTAATGTGGCATTTTTAGTGCGTACAAAAATAATTGCTGCATCAAAATCTTCAGCCTCTAAAAAACGAACTAATGCCTCATTTTTACGCATACCATAGACAGACCAATAACTTTGGGTAATATCTGGACGCGTTGTCAAACTGGATTGAATGTTAATTTCTTTTGGTGATCGCATAAAGCGACGTGTAATACGACGAATCGCTTCCGGCATTGTGGCAGAAAATAGTGCCGTTTGATGCTCTGTAGGGATCTGACTAATGATGTTTTCAACGTCTTCAATAAACCCCATACGTAACATTTCATCCGCTTCATCAAGAACCAGTCCACGTAAATGAGATAAATTTAACTTCCCTCTCTTTAAGTGATCTAATAAGCGACCTGGTGTTCCTACTACAATTTGTGGACCTTGCCTTAGTGCGTGTAACTGCGAATCATAACGTTGTCCACCATAGAGTGCGATCACATTTACTGAACGCATGTGTTTGGAAAATTCAGCTATAGCTTCTGCAACTTGTACGGCTAACTCACGCGTTGGTGCCAACATTAAGATTTGAGGGGCTTTCAATGTGATATCTATATTATGTAATAGCGGTAAGCTAAAAGCGGCAGTTTTACCACTACCGGTTTGTGCCATACCTAATACGTCATATCCATCTAATAAATATGGTATACATTGCTGTTGTATTGGTGATGGTTTTTCATAACCAAGGTCGTTTAGTGCAGAAAGAATTGGTGTTGATAAACCTAAATCAACAAAAGAGAGTTCAGTCTCATTAGTCATTCAAAAGTGCCTCACTTATTAGGGTGGCCAGTTTACATAACTCTGCGAAAAAATTGGATTATTTTCACTTAAAATATGAACTAGCTCAATTAATTTTATTAAACGAACAATAATCTCTTATTACAATCGATAAAGACTTAAAAAAGTAGTGATGAGATATATGTATCGTCGATGCTGTTAGCTTGATATTGAAAGGTGTTGTCTTGGTCCTGACTAACAAAGACAGTTCTAACAGATCATAGCGGTGCTCAAAAAGTTATGTGTACGTTTCTAGCTACTATCAGCTTGAATAACACTATATAGCTATGATTATCTCCAAGACTTGGATTTTTTACCTAAATAGAAGTTAGTTTCACTAATATTCTCAGCAAGAGAAGTGTTATCTGTTAAGTTTTTTTCAGACGAACCGATTACCAAGGTTTTTTTCATTAGTTTTACTTAATAGTATTCAACTATATTCTATGGTCTCTAAATTGCTATTTTTCCGTTTGATTATAACGAGATAATAAATTAGTTTGTGCTATTTCAGTTCTATCTCTTTCTTTTCTAATAATGTTATAAGCTGCAGAAAAAAATAATTTTAATATTGTCGATAATACGTCAGCTCAGGAGATCACCATGAGTCAATTGATATCTACCATTATAATACAACAGAATATCCCGATTCAGGCACACGAAGTTGTAAGTTGGATAAAGCTTTAAAATACAATTAACTCTCGATAGGCAAAATAATAAAATTGTCTGATTATGAAAATATATTCCAAAAAAAATAAAAAATTTCTGAAATATCAGGAGATATAACTAGCGCTAGAGTAAAGCATTACCTGCTACCGCCTTTTAATCTAAAACTATTATACAACAATATGATGTTCATATAAAAGTTATATGAATTCATCATCAGAGATGACAGTCTTTCAAGATCTGTTCAAATACAAGCTAATATTACTTCTTGTTATAATGGAATTATAAAATTTTCATTTTTATGCCAGTTTGCACTGCTGCAACCGATATTAAAATAATAGCAGCAGTATAATGTTCCAGAGTAGAAAAGAATTCATTTCCTTTTCTTAAAGGAAAAATGATCAATATATTCCGTAAATCTTGATAATTACTAGAGACTTAGTTATTAAAAAACTGAGTAGGTGCTCTTTTTTTACAGGACATCAAGCATTACGTCAAATTATTCTGTAGAAATCTGTGTTTCTATTTCAGCTAACTTTCTATAGAAACTGCTTCTTTTATACTAAGACGAATACGACCCTGTCGATCAATTTCCAACACTTTAACTGGCACTTCTTGGCCTAACTGTAAATAATCAATCACTTTTTCAACGCGTTTTTCTGCTATTTGAGAGATATGGACCAATCCTTCTTTGGCGCTACCGATGGCAACAAAAGCACCAAAGTCAACAATACGTGTGACTTTGCCAGGATAAACGCGACCAACTTCAACTTCTACGGTAATATCTTTAATACGACTAATAGCCGCTTCTGCTTTAGAGTTATCGGTTGCAGCAATTTTTACGGTACCATCATCATCAATTTCAATCGTAGTGCCAGTTTCTTCAATTAATGCTCTAATAACAGAACCACCTTTACCTATCACATCTTTGATCTTGTCTGGATTGATATGAATAGTATGAATACGTGGTGCAAATTCAGAAATCTCTTCACGAGGACCATTAATAGCCTCTTCCATAACACTTAAAATGTGTAAACGAGCCCCTTTTGCCTGATTTAAGGCAACTTGCATAATTTCACGTGTAATACCCTCAATCTTAATATCCATTTGTAGAGCACTAATACCTTCACGACTGCCTGCAACTTTAAAATCCATATCGCCTAAATAATCTTCATCACTCAAAATATCAGAAAGCACAACAAAATTATCGTTTTCTTTCACTAATCCCATTGCAATACCTGCCACCGCTGCTTTAGTTGGAACACCGGCATCCATTAATGCTAGTGACGCCCCACAGACGGAAGCCATAGAAGAAGAGCCATTAGATTCAGTAATTTCAGACACTATACGTATAGTATAGGGAAATTCTGACTGGTTTGGCATCACCGCTAATACTCCACGTTTAGCTAAACGTCCATGGCCAATTTCACGACGTTTTGGTGAACCAATAAGGCCTGTTTCACCTACTGAATAAGGAGGGAAATTATAATGGAATAGGAAACGATCAATATATTCACCCATAAGCTCGTCAATAATTTGCGCATCACGTTCAGTACCAAGAGTTACTGTGACTAACGCTTGAGTTTCTCCGCGAGTAAATAATGCTGAACCATGGGTACGAGGCAATACACCAGTACGGACATCAAGTGAACGTACCATGTCTTTTTCTCGCCCATCAATCCGTGGTTCACCTTTTAATACTCGGGTACGAACAATTTTTTTCTCTAAACTGGAAAGAATTTCATTTATTTTAGCAGGATCTAAAGATTCATTTTTCGCTAAAAGGGCATTAGTGACATCTTCTTTAATCGCATTAACATTAGTGTAACGTTCTTGTTTTTCAGTAATACGATAAGCATAACCTAAGCGCTGTTCAGCTAATTCAGCGATACGCTTATGTAATTCTTGATTAATTGCTTCAGGTTGCCAATTCCATTTTTCTTTGCCTGTTTCAGCTGCCAAGGTGTTAATATTCTCAATCACGATTTGTTGCTGCTCGTAACCAAAAATAACTGCACCAAGCATCTGCTCTTCCGTTAATAAATCAGCTTCAGACTCTACCATTAATACCGCACTCGACGTACCTGCGACAACTAAATTTAAGCGGCTACTTTTTAATTCATCAATAGTAGGATTTAAAACATACTGGTCATCAATATAACCAACACGCGCTGCACTAATTGGACCATTAAATGGAATACCCGATATAGTTAATGCAGCAGATGCACCGATCATAGCAACAATATCTGGATTTATTTGTGGATTAATAGATACAACGGTAGCAATAATTTGTATTTCATTAATAAATCCATCTGGAAATAAAGGGCGAAGTGGACGATCAATCAGTCTAGCAATCAGTGTTTCACTTTCACCAGGGCGACCTTCACGACGAAAAAAACTACCGGGAATTCGACCTGCAGCATATGATCGTTCTTGATAATTGACTGTCAGTGGAAAGAAATTCTGCCCTTCTTTCACTTTTTTCTGTCCGATAACAGTGACAAATACGGCTGTATCATCTATATTAACCATAACTGCAGCAGTAGCTTGACGCGCAATCATTCCAGTTTCGATAGTGACGATATTTTGGCCATATTGAAATTTATGAATAATAGGATTAAGCAAAATAATACCCTTTTAATAGCTGTTTTATATATAATAACACCAATATTTCTTTTATTGCTACATACTCTTCCTCATGACTAATAACAAACTGAATATTTTACTTATCTTATGAATATCAGTAAGGTCATTAGCTGGGATTGGGAGTCCATCCCCCCATTCCCAGTTGTAGTTAAATAAGTTTATATTATTTAGAAAAACATTGAAGAAATTTATTTCTTAAAGTTACTTTGTAAGTATAAACTAATTCTAAATATTTTTTCTGATTTCTAGCAGAAAAGGGGCTAGAAGCCCCTTCTTTTTTTCTTTTGAAACTAACTAATCAACGACGTAATCCTAAGCGCTCAATAAGTGTAGTATAACGAGTAATATTTTTAGACTTCAGGTAATTTAATAGTTTACGTCGCTGAGCAACCATATGCAATAGCCCTCGGCGGTTGTGGTGGTCTTTTTTATGCACTGCAAAGTGATCTTGCAAATAATTAATTTCCGCAGTCAAAAGAGCAATTTGAACTTCACTAGAACCTGTATCATTTTTATCGCGACTATAGTCCGCAATAATTTGCGCTTTTGCTTCAATACTTAGAGACATAAATAACTCCAAATTTTTCATTAAACACAAGAAATGCCGATCTCTAATTCAGCCTTTTCTTATAGAAAAGGCTTATTATATTCTTTAAGTTTTCATTGTGCAAGATAAGATCTAAATCTTATTAAACATTTTACTTCCAACACTTAAACGAGAAGGAGCTATCCTATTTTGTTCATCAATCTCAGCAATGCCAATAAATTTATGCACATCACCTTCTGTTACTCGAACTTTATTTCCTTTAGAAAGGCTATAATTAGCAACAACAACCGATTGCCCCTGTTTAAAATAGGTTGCAATAATCGATGAAATATTAACTTCAGGAAAATGATTAACAGTTGCATCTATTGGTAATAATAAAGGATCTAATTGTGCCTCTAAGGAAGTTCTCCCTAATTCCACTTGCTGCTTAAGCAAGTATAATTGCTCTATTGTTACCATACGTTCACTGGAATAATTAGCTACCTGTAAACGCCTTAGACAAACTACATGAGCACCACAACCCAATAATTCACCTAAATCATCAATAATAGTTCGTATATAAGTTCCTTTAGAACAATGAATTGTTAATTCTAATTCATTCTCATGCCAGCGCTCAAATTGCAAATCATAAATAGTAATCGGTCGCCCTTCACGATCAATAGTAATCCCTTTACGAGCATATTCATAAAGTGGCTTACCCTGATATTTAAGTGCAGAATACATAGATGGCATTTGAATTAAATTACCACGAAAATTATCTAATGCCTTATCAAGTTGCTGCTGAGTTATTTTAATCGGACGTTGGCAAATAATTTTGCCATCCGCATCTGAAGTATCAGTACGCTGTCCTAAACGAGCAATAACATGATAGCATTTATCTGAATTAAGTAAAAATTGTGAAAACTTTGTAGCCTCACCCAAACAAATAGGCAACATGCCGGTTGCCAAAGGATCTAGTGCTCCTGTGTGACCAGCTTTTTTAGCATTAAATAAACGCCGTACTTTTTGTAAAGCATCATTAGATGAAAGTTTTGCCGGTTTATCTAATAAGAATACCCCATGAACATCACGAGTAAACCTCATTATTTTCTCTCTTTATTATTTTTAGCTTTATGATGACGTTTTTCATCATCACGGATCACGTTTCTAATTAAATTAGACATACGCATACCTTCCACCAAAGAGCTATCATAAAAAAAAGTTAATTCAGGAGCAATAGATAAACGCATTGTTTTACTCAGTAAAGAACGAATATGTTTTGCCATATCGCTATTCAAAACTTGAATACCATTTTTAAGCGTATCTGTTTTATATTTTTTTGCGGATATGTTTAAAAAAGTTACATATATTTTGGCATAAGCCAGATCACGAGAAACTTCTACTCCTGAAACAGTAGCCATTTTAACACGTGGATCTTTAATTTTTTGATGAAGAATGATAGCGATCTCTTTTTGTATTTCCTGAGCAACACGCTTAGCCCGACTAAATTCTCTTGCCATTATGATATTCTCCTCACGGGGTAAAATAAATATAATGAGCATTAATTATTATTTTTTTAGAAAATTAAAATTTAATACTTATATCTATTTAATTTTGATATATTATCAATAATAACTATTAAATATTATTTATTAATATTAGAATTAATGTCATCGTAATAAGTAATAAGTAATAAGTAATAAGTAATAAGTAATAAGTAATAAGTAATAATCAATATACTCGATCTAAATGATTATTTTAACTTTTTAGTTAAAAGGCCATAACTGATGTTATGGCCTTTTAACAAGTATTAATAAAGTAGATATTAATTATCAATAGAACGTTTTACTTCAATGATTTTAAACACTTCTATTATATCACCAACACGTACATCATTATAATTCTTCACACCAATACCACACTCCATACCATTACTCACTTCGTTGATATCATCTTTAAATCGACGTAATGATTCTAATTTACCTTCATAAATAACTACATTATCCCGCAATACATGGATAGAATTATTACGTTTTATTATGCCTTCAGTAACCATACAACCAGCAATGGCTTCAAATTTAACTGATTTAAATACATAACGTACTTCTGCTAATCCAATAATTTGCTGTTTATATTCAGGCGCTAACATACCACTCATCGCCTGTTTAATCTCATCGATAAGACTATAAATAACCGAATAGTAGCGTAGATCTAAATTTTCACTTTCGATAATACGTCTTGCTGAAGTATCTGCTCGTACATTAAAACCAATAATAATTGCATTAGAAGCGGTAGCTAATGTAACATCTGTTTCTGTAATACTACCGACACCAGAACCAATAATTTTTATTTTTACTTCATTAGTTGATAATGCTTGTAAGGAATCAATAATGGCTTCACAACTACCTTGTACATCGGTTTTTAATACAATGTTTAATTCAGAAATCTTATCATCTTCTATGTTAGAAAACATGTTTTCTAGTTTTAATTTTTGCTGACGTGCTAATTTTACTTCTCGGAATTTACCTTGACGATAAAGTGCAACCTCGCGCGCTTTCTTTTCATCACGGACAACTGTTGCTTCATCACCTGCTGAAGGTATGTTTGATAACCCAAGAATTTCAAGCGGAATCGATGGACCAGCAGACTCAACATCTTGACCTAATTCATTGCGCATTGCACGAATACGGCCATACTCAAAACCACATAGTACAATGTCACCCTTATTAAGGGTACCTTCTTGAACTAAAATCGTAGCAACCGAACCTCGGCCTTTATCTAAATAAGACTCGATAACAACACCACTTGCCATACCCGTACGAATCGCTTTCAGTTCCAATACTTCAGCTTGCAATAAGATTGCTTCTAATAATTCATCAATACCTGTCCCTTTTTTAGCAGATACATTGATGAATTGATTTTCACCACCCCATTCTTCAGCCAAAATACCATATTGCGACAACTCATTTTTGACGCGATCAGGATCAGCTTCGTGTTTATCAATTTTATTAATTGCAACAATAACGGGCACATTAGCAGCTTTGGCATGCTGAATTGCTTCTATCGTCTGAGGCATCACACCATCATCTGCCGCAACAACCAAAACAACAATATCCGTTGCTTTAGCACCACGCGCACGCATTGAAGTAAATGCAGCGTGTCCTGGTGTATCTAAAAAAGTAATCATACCTTTATCTGTTTCAACATGATAGGCACCTATGTGCTGTGTTATACCACCAGCTTCATTTGATGCAACTTTAGTTGAACGAATATAATCAAGTAATGAAGTTTTACCATGATCAACATGTCCCATGATCGTAACAACTGGCGCTCGAGGTTCTGCAATTGCTTTACCTGTATCACGATCATTTAAAATCGCTTCTTCAAGCTCATTTTCACGTCGTAAAATAACTTTATGCCCCATCTCTTCTGCTAGAAGTTGTGCTGTTTCTTGATCAATAATTTGATTAATAGTTACCATTGCGCCCATTTTCATCATGGTTTTGATAACTTGGGAACCTTTGACTGCCATCTTATTTGCTAATTCAGCTACCGAGATAGTTTCGCCAATAACAACATCACGGTTAATAACCGTGACCGGTTTTGTAAAACCTTGATGTAATAAACTGGGTTTTTTTTGTTTACCTTTGGTTTTATTAGTACGACTAACTGCTCGCTCTTCTTCGCGATCAGATTTCTCAGAATGTTTATTATTTTTTTTCTGCCGAGTAACCTTCCCTCCTCGATTTCTAGCTCGACGACCTTCTTCTTGAGCATCATTTTCATCTTCTGCTTCACGAGCATGACGAGAAGTCATGGTGTGATAATCTATATTATCTTCTACTTCATCATCACCACTCCAACTCTTGAAATTTTCCTCTGCCATACGACGAGCTTCTTCAGCAAGCCGTTTAGCTTCAGCTTCGACCTTACGTTGCATTTCTTCTTCAGCTTTACGTTTAAACTCTGCTGCCTCAGCTTCACGATACTGTTTTTTAGTATAAATAGCTAAATCTTGATTAGCTTTAGCTGTTTTTTGCTTATTTTTATTTTGTTTTATTTTTTCTTTTTCAGCTGCTTCACGTTTTTCTTTTTTTTCTGTTTCATGCTTCACTTGTTCTTTAGCTTTTGTCCTTTCTAAGGAATCGCGGTCAATATATGTATGCTTTTTACGGACTTCAATATTAACTGATTTACTTTTTCCGCCAGTACTCGGCACAGTTAGTGTGCTACGAGTTTTTCGTTGTAGTATTAATTTGCCAGTTTGATTACCTGTCGTTCCATCCTCACGATTTAAGTATGCAAGTAAAGTTTCTTTCTCATTTTGAGAAACAGGGTCATTTTCAGTTTTCTTTATTCCAGCATCAGCAAACTGCTGTACCAAGCGTTCAATTGAAGTTTGAACCTCTGCTGCCAATGATTTTACAGTTTCATCTGCCATTCTGTTCCTTCCTGCTACAAATTATTTTGGATCATTGCCAAACCAGCAAATATTGCGTGCAGCCATAATAATTTCACCAGCCTGTTTATCATTTATCCCTTCTTCAATATCTCTTAGATCCTCGATTCCCTGCTCAGCAAGATCTTCCAATGTACAAATACCATGAGAAGCTAGGTTCTTTCCTAAAACATGATTCATACCTAGTAGATTTAACAGATCCTCAGTTGGCTTATTATTAGCCGTACTTTCTTTTTGAGCTAATTTTAATGTTGTCAGCGCCGTTTTTGCTCTTTCACGCAAAACTTTAATCGTTGTCTCATTAAGACTTTTAATTTCTAATAGTTCATTGATTGGTACATAAGCTAATTCTTCTAATGTAGAAAAACCTTCTTCAACTAGAGCAATAGCGAACTCTTCATTAAGATCAAGATACTTAACAAAAGTATTAATGGATGCATTTGCTTCTTCTTGATGTTTAGCTTCAAGTTCTTCTGCTGTCATTGTATTTAATTCCCATCTGTTATCTCCACGATGCTTTTTTAGTAACTGAGAAGCTAAGCGAACATTTTGTCCATTGCGACCAATTGCCTGAGCTAAATTACTACTTTCAACGGCAATATCCATTGTACATTTATCTTCATCAACGACAATAGAAGCAACATCAGCTGGTGCCATTGCATTAATTACAAATTGTGCAGGATTATCATCCCATAGAACAATATCAATACGCTCACCACCAAGTTCGTTTGATACTGCTTGTACTCTTGCGCCACGCATTCCAACACAAGCACCTATTGGATCAATACGTTTATCATTTGTCTTTACAGCAATTTTTGCCCGCGATCCTGGGTCGCGAACAGCGGCTTTAATTTCAATAATTTCTTCACCGATTTCAGGTACTTCTATGCGAAATAATTCTACTAACATTTCAGGACAAGAACGACTAACAAAAAGTTGTGCTCCACGCGATTCTGGGCGTACACTATACAATAGACCACGCACACGGTCACCTAGTCGAAAGTTTTCACGTGGTAACATATTTTCCCGCAAAATTACCGCTTCGGCATTATTACTTAAATCCAAGGTAATGTTTTCACGATTAACTTTTTTTACTACCCCGGTAATAATTTCACCTTGCTGTTTACGAAATTGCTCAACAACCATTGCTCTTTCAGCTTCACGTACCTTTTGAACAATAACCTGTTTTGCAGTTTGAGTGGTAATGCGGTCAAACGTAACAGAATCTATTTGATCCTCTACGTAATCGCCTGATTTAATCTCTGAATCTTCAAATTTTGCTGCATCTAAAGTAATTTCACGTGTTGGCTTCGTGACTTCTTCAACTACCAACCAACGCCGAAATGTATCAAAATCTCCCGTTTTACGATCAATATTAACGCGAACATCAATTTCTTGTTCATATTTTTTTTTAGTAGCTGTTGCTAATGCGGTTTCAAGTGCCTCAAAGATTTTTTCGCGATGAAGCGATTTTTCATTAGAAACCGCTTCCACAACAGCCAGAATTTCTTTATTCATCCTAGTTGCCTCATTAACTTTATTAAAAGTGGGAGTACCCAGGTTAGCTTTCTGGATATTTTTAGTGCAAACACTTTGTTCTTGCTATCCACAGTAACCATAATTATGGTGTCATCAACAGCTTTAATTATACTTGTCATTTATAATGATTTTGTATTGCTATTTTTAATGTTAAATTCACTTTTTTATAAATAAAATGCTGATATAGCGTGCTATAATAAATAGCTAATGCTTAAAGTCCTAGTGAAGATGTTTTCAGGTTATATAGCTCTGAGACCGGATTTTCAACATTTAGTAGCGCATAACCTGGTGGCTAACATTAACGCAATCATCAACAAAAATACTATTTTTACTATCAATATAAATGCATAAGATTAAAAATCATGCTGTGGAATAAACTTCAGATCAATAAATTTAAAACCTAGAGCTTCCTAGTGTGGACTGAAGTCATTGATATTAATTTTTTATAATGTGGACAAAATCCAATCCCAGATATAAAAAAGTCTAAAATCCCAGTAATTCTGTGTTAAATAACAGAAAACCCCGAAAACCGGGGTTTTTTATGCAACTGGACCCTATAATACTGCTAGTAGGTTTAGGTGTTAACCCCCTTGACTCAGTACTCTTCTAAACGAAAATAATTCAATAAAACGCCTGAAATACTTTATAATCTTAAGAAGTGGTTGCGGGAGCCGGATTTGAACCGACGACCTTCGGGTTATGAGCCCGATGAGCTACCAAGCTGCTCCATCCCGCGTTCGGAAATTTCATAAATTTTACGCTGATAATATACGAAATGCAAGTTATCTTTGATATATGGTGCCGAGAACGGGACTTGAACCCGTATACCTGCTTTATAGGCACTACCACCTCAAGGTAGCGTGTATACCAATTTCACCACCTCGGCACACACCCGAAAATTTTTTAATAACCGCTTGACTACATAAGTTGTTTGTTTAATTAATGAGGAATATCGTTTGTTTCTGTTATAGGTGCTGTAGGGACTTCTTTTCCTGCTGATTTCTCAACTTTAACAGGTTCACCAATGTTTTCCCATTTGCTTCCAGTCACACTTTTATTAATGGTTAAGTTACCTAAAATTAAACTGATAATAAAAAATAATGTTGCAAAGATAGCCGTCATTTGTGTCATAAAATTACCTGATCCTGATGAACCAAATAATGTTGTAGAAGCACCTGCACCGAATGAAGCTCCTGTATCAGCACCTTTCCCTTGCTGCAGCATGACCATACAAATCAGCGTAATTGAGACTAATAAAAAGATAACTAAAAGGATTATGTACATAGCTAACTACCTGTTTGAGAATAAAGTTTGGAATAACCTATTTACTGCAACTTATTCTATATAAGCCGTTACTTTTAAAAGTAGTTTTAAATATTAACTAAACCTTAGTTGACAAGCAAGATTATTTTTATCTTATTGTGCACTATTTGTAAAAATATAATAAATATTGCTTTCCGAATCTCCAGTTGCTAAAATAGTTTAATACTGTTATTATCATATAACTTTTTTTTTGTAAAAATTATGGTCTATTTTCTTATTTGATTGCATTGGCAATACAATTAGCCAATGCTGTAACTTGGTTTTCATTCTCACCTTCCACCATGACACGAATTAAAGGCTCAGTACCTGATTTACGTAATAAAACTCGTCCTCTACCTGCTAGTTTATTTTCTACTTGGTTTACTACATTTAAAACATCTTTTTCAGCCAATGGATTATGGTCACCGGAAAAACTTACATTTACCAATGCCTGAGGCATTAACTTAATCTCTCTGCAGAGATCATAAAGGCTCATATGATTACGGATCATCGCACTTAGAACTTGTAAACCAGCAATAATACCATCACCTGTTGTAGTTTTATCTAATAAAATAATGTGGCCTGAATTTTCAGCACCTAGTCGCCATCCATACTCTTGTAATTTTTCGAGAATGTAACGATCACCGACTTTTGCTCGGATAAAAGGTATACCCAACTGTTGTAGGGCTATTTTTAACCCAGTATTGCTCATTAAGGTGCCAACAACACCACCGTGCAATTGACCTTGTCGAAGTGCATCACGTGCAATAATATAAAGAATTTGATCGCCATCTATTTTATTACCACGACCATCAATCATTATTATCCGATCACCATCACCATCAAAAGCAAGACCAATGTCTGCTTTTTCTGTTACTACACGTTTTTGCAAGAGCAAAACATCGGTCGCTCCACAATTTTGATTAATATTTAATCCATTTGGTTCACAGTTAATTGCGATAACTTCTGCGCCAAGTTCAGTTAAAACATTCGGTGCAATATGATATGTTGCGCCATTAGCACAATCTAAAACTATTTTTAATCCATTTAAATTTTGGTCACTGGGAAACGTCCCTTTGCAATACTCTATATAACGTCCAGCAGCATCAACAACACGGCTCGCTCGTCCTAATGCGGCAGAGTCAACACAAGTAAGTGGTTTCTCCATCTCAGATTCTATTGCTTCTTCTACCTCATCAGGTAACTTAGTTCCATAAATCGAAAAGAATTTAATTCCATTATCATAATATGGATTATGGGAAGCAGAGATAACAATACCCGCCTCCGCACGGTATGTGCGTGTTAAATAAGCAATCGCTGGCGTAGGCATAGGTCCTGTAAACGCAGCGGATAATCCAGCTGCAGCAAGACCCGCTTCTAAAGAAGATTCCAACATATAACCTGAAATACGTGTATCTTTACCTATGATTATTTTACGAGAACCATGCCGCGATAAAACCTTACCAGCTGCCCAACCCAATTTTAAAATAAAATCAGGGGTAATTGGATTTTCTCCTACTTTACCACGAATACCATCGGTACGAAAATATTTTCGCTTATTCATAATTATCTGCTTCCTTTATTAAAAAGGTTTTTTGAATAATCTTCATAGCCTGTACAGTTTCTTTTACATCATGAACGCGAATAATATGTGCTCCTTGCATAGCTGCAATAACTGCGCACGCAATACTGCCAATAAGCCGTTCTTCTAGTGGTGCGTCTAATAATTCACCAATCATAGATTTACGCGACATACCAACTAGTAGCGGCACTCCTAGAGCATGAAATTCATTCAATTTCGCTAATAATTGATAATTATGCGCCAAGTTTTTACCAAAACCAAAACCTGGGTCAATAATCAGAGAATTTCTTGCAATCCCAGCTGCTTCACAGCGTTCAATTTCATCCGATAAATACTGTTTTACCTCTATAACCACATTTTTATAATTAGGTGCTTGTTGCATTGTCTTAGGTTGACCTATCATATGCATGATACAGATCAGTAACTCTGTTTCAGCTGCAGCCTCTAATGCACCAGGTTCATGTAACGACCTAATATCATTAATAATATGAGCACCTGCTCTAGCAGCTTCTGTCATAATAATAGATTTAGATGTATCAATAGAAACCCAAACATCAAAACGGTCAGTTACTGCTTCAATTATGGGGATAACCCGATCAAGTTCTTGCTGTATGCTAACTTCACTAGCGCCTGGACGGGTTGATTCACCGCCAATATCAATAATTTCTGCACCATGATTAACCATGGTAGCTGCATGTTTTAGAGCATAGTCATAATGACTGTATATACCACCATCAAAAAAAGAATCTGGAGTAACATTTAATATTCCCATAACAATAGGACGATTAAGATTAAGCTCTATTTTTCGGGTAGTAATTTTCATAATCAACTTATATTCAATTAAATAAAACCCCCAGGAAGTAATCTCTGGGGTTTTTGATTATTTATTCATTTTACTAGAAAACCAATGATCATTAATTATTCTCTGTGTTACTAGCATTGTTATTTTTACGCACACCATCTTTATCCTGAACTATTAGTAGTAGGAGAAATATTCTTTTCTGACTCTCCTTCTGATGAGAGAGTTGAAGTAGAATTATTATCATTATCATCCCAGCCAGCTGGTGTTCTGATTGGTCGGCGATTCATTAAATCATCAATTTGAGGTGCATCAATGGTTTCATATTTCATTAATGCATCCTTCATTGCATGCAGAATATCCATGTTATCATTCAAAATCTGACGAGCACGTTTATAATTAGAATCAATAATTGCTTTGATTTCTTCATCAATTGCTCGCGCGGTGTCGTCTGACATATGGTTAGCTTTTGCAACCGAACGGCCCAAAAAGATCTCACCTTCTTCTTCAGCATATAGTAATGGCCCTAATTTCTCAGAAAAACCCCATTGTGTCACCATATTACGAGCAAGATTAGTTGCTACTTTAATATCATTTGATGCGCCTGTAGATACCTTTTCTGAACCGTAAATAATTTCTTCTGCTAACCTGCCACCATAAAGCGTAGAAATTTGACTTTCTAGCTTTTGGCGACTGGCACTAATTTGATCACCTTTTGGCAAGAAGAAGGTTACACCTAACGCACGACCACGTGGGATAATTGTTACTTTATGAACAGGATCATGCTCTGGGACAATACGCCCTATAATCGCATGACCAGCCTCATGATAAGCAGTAGATTCTTTTTGTTCTTCTGTCATAACCATAGAGCGACGTTCAGCACCCATCATGATCTTGTCTTTTGCTTTTTCGAATTCCACCATACTGACAACACGCTTATTTCCACGCGCTGCAAAAAGGGCTGCTTCATTAACTAAATTAGCTAAATCAGCACCAGAAAAACCTGGTGTTCCTCGTGCTAATAGTGAAGTATCAACACTAGGATCTAAAGGTACACGGCGCATATGAACTTTTAAAATTTGCTCACGACCACGTACATCCGGTAAACCCACAACAACTTGCCGATCAAAACGTCCAGGACGCAATAATGCTGGATCTAATACATCGGGACGATTGGTAGCTGCAATAACAATAATACCTTCATTACCTTCAAATCCATCCATCTCTACCAACATTTGATTAAGAGTTTGTTCACGTTCATCGTGACCTCCTCCCAAACCTGCACCCCGTTGACGGCCAACAGCATCTATTTCGTCAATAAAGATAATACAAGGTGCTGCTTTTTTTGCTTGTTCAAACATATCACGAACTCGAGAAGCACCAATCCCAACGAACATTTCTACGAAATCTGAACCTGAGATAGTAAAAAAAGGAACTTTTGCTTCACCAGCGATCGCTTTTGCCAATAAAGTTTTACCAGTTCCAGGTGGCCCTACCATCAAGATTCCCTTAGGAATTTTACCACCTAATTTTTGAAAACGTCCCGGTTCACGCAAATATTCAACTAGTTCAGCAACCTCTTCTTTTGCTTCATCACAACCGGCAACATCAGCAAAAGTCGTTTTAACTTGATCTTCTGTCAGCATACGCGCCTTACTTTTACCAAAGGACATAGCTCCTTTGCTACCTCCTCCTTGCATTTGACGCATAAAAAAAATCCAAACTCCAATCAGTAATAACATTGGGAACCAGGAAATAAAAATAGTTGCTAAAAAACTTTGCTCTTGAGGTGGTTCACCAATAATGGTGACGTGTCTTTCAAGCAATGTATCCAACAATCTTGGATCTTCTCTCACTGGAATATAAGTCGTATAACGACTGTTATCTGTTTTTTTAACACTAATTTCACGATCAGAAATTCGCACTTCACGTATCTGATCTTGAGTTAACTCATTCATAAAGGTAGAATAATCCACCCTGCGACTATTTGAATCGCTAGGACCAAAACTCTGGAATAAAGACATTAGAACTACTGCAATGACTACCCAGAGAATCAGGTTTTTCGCCATGTCACTCAAGGAATGAACCTCTTCATTACAACTATATTAAATAATAACGTACAGGGTACTATATTTTGCGTCCTGTTGCTACAATATATACTTCACGTGACCGTGATCGTGAAGCATTTGGTTTACGAATTTTAACTTTTAAAAATAGAGAGCAAATTTCTCTCAGATATTCATTAAAACCTTCTCCATGAAATACTTTAACAATAAAACTTCCATCAGTATCTAGTACGTTGCGACACATATTCAATGCTAGCTCAGCCAGATGTATGGATCGAGGAATATCGATCGAACATATCCCACTCATATTAGGAGCCATATCCGACATAACAACTTGGACTTTTTTATCACCCACTCGTTCAAGTAATGCTTTTAATATCTGGTTATTCCTAAAATCTCCTTGTAAGAAATCAACACCAACGATGGGATCCATTAATAATAAGTCGCATGCAATAACACGTCCTGTCTGACTAATTTTCCTTGCTACATATTGAGACCAACCTCCAGGCGCTGCACCCAAATCAACAACAGTTATACCAGGTTTAAATATTTTATCACTTTGCTGGATCTCATCTAATTTAAACCATGCACGTGAGCAAAACCTTTTTTTTTGTGCTTGAAGAACATATTTATCACTAAAATGTTCCCGCAACCAACGATTAGAGTTTGGTGAACGCTTTTTATTAGCCATTGTTTCCAACTATACTTATAAAGTAATACCTATCCTTGGTATTTTTGATGTAGCAAAATAATATAATTTATGATTCTATATAAAAGATGGCGGTAAAATATATTCTTTTCAACTTACTAAAGTTAAATATAACAATATTTAATAAAAAATAAATATAGTATAAAAAAAGCTTTATTTATCATCTAAACCATATTATAATAATAGGTAGCAAACAGCTTAACGGAGTATATTTAGCTGAAATCTAATAATTCTTGTCATATAATGACATATAAATCAAAATAGCAAGTTAAGATCGCAGTAGAAAAAATTTAATAGTTACGTTATTGTTCGAAAAACTGATGATATTAATATGAAATTTTTGATAAATTTTTTATACTTTACCGTAAAGTTGAAGTAGATAAGTTCATTTTACCTAAAAAGTTTTCTGCATTTATACAGAAATACCATCATCTCGCTTCAAGATAAAAAGGCCATTTTGCTTCATTTATTTTAAAGTTAACTAAAAACATAACACTTTAAGATTTAATGAAAATTAAATATATTCCACTTGTAAAATTTCATATTCAACTTCCCCACCAGGGGTGGTAATAATTACCATATCATCCATGGTCTTACCAATTAAGCCTTGAGCTATTGGTGAATTAACAGAAATAAGGTTTTCTTTGATATCAGCTTCATCATCACCCACAATACGGTAAATCTGATCTTCATTTGTCGTTACATTAAATACAGTAACTGTCGCGCCAAATATTACACGACCCTCATGTTTCATTTTTGTTACATCAATAATTTGTGCATTAGATAATTTAGCTTTAATATCTTGAATACGCCCTTCACAAAACCCTTGCTGCTCACGTGCTGCAAGGTATTCAGAATTTTCCTTTAAATCACCATGTTCACGAGCTTCTGCAATAGCCGAAATAATTTTAGGACGGTGAATATTCTTTAAAAATTCTAACTCTTTACGCAGCTTTTCTACACCACGTACTGTCATTGGAATCTGTTTCATTAATAAATGCCTCTGATTCTTTTTTAAATAAAAATTAAATATTTTCTTGATTTTTCTGTTTTTAAAGAAAATGAATACTGCTAATAAAACAACTTTTTTGCAAACAAAAAAGCAAACCTTGTTAATTATTAATTTGCAACATTATGAGTTTATGATTAATAGTTATGCTAACGCACACTTGATGTTAAATCACCGTTTACTTTTTTATGCATGACACTTTAGTGTCTCTATTATATGTATTTTACATATAGCACTTATGACTTTTTTAAAAAGTGTAGAGTGTGATACATCCATTAATTCGATTACATAGCTAACAAATACCATTTACCTGCAAGTATTCAAAAATTATTACAACACTAGCACATTACTTAAATTAGGTATTGATTATTAATTTTTACTCATTTAAAAAAATAAAGTAAAATTATTGGTCATTCCTTAAAAAGTGATTTAGTTATACGCTTAACTAGCAATTCAATTTTAAAGCACCAATAAACTCAGATTATGGTAGTTGAATTAAAGCAATTTGCTATTGAACAAGTTGAAGGCGATTTAATATCGATATATATTAGCTTTCGTTGTCTAAGACAGACTCATTATAGTATAAAATGATATGATACAATCTTTTAGTTTCTCCACTAAGCGCTGATATTATAGATAAAAACTGTTTCTCAGTCACTTTAGATAATAACTAAAATATGGCGATATCATATATGTCCATACCATTCCTTTTACTCTATTAAAATGTTCAGTCAAGTTATTATGCAAGCAAAAGATTAAACTGATGCATGTTATTGCGTATTAGATGTTATAGCAGGCGAATTAAATTGTTATATACTTAACAGGTTGCTTAACTCAATGCACTGAGTCGCTGCTATTAGGATTTGTTATTTAACAGGGGAGAAATCTATAGTAGAATCTCTTTTATAAAAATTAGTCTGATATAGATGGTAAATCAAGATTACTGGCCGTATTAAACGGGGGGTATACTTATTACCTGACATATATAGAAAATATTCTAATACAATAAAATCTAAACCGCTACATTATTTTTTTATAGTAATTTTAAAAAAGAATTATTAGTAAATCTGATATATACGGTGGTCAGATTAAATTTCACTTTGATTCTTTATAAATCTGTTCTCAATTTTTAAATTGAACGTTGTTTACCACTGAAAAGTCAGCAGGTTAACCCCTTTTTAGCCTGTTCTAATTTTTCTTGGCAGAACTATAGCAGTCTTAAATACTATTGAAAGAGTATTTTCTTGAATCACAGTGTTTTGCGTGTATCAGCTTCGTATCCTCACTGTTTTAAAAGCCGATTTAATTAGATTAGTCGTTCTCATTGACGACGGAAACCTCCTACATGGAGTGCATTAATGGGAAATCGTAGAATGCCAGTAGTTTTGATTATTGTCTAGCTTCCTCATTACGCTTTTAGGATATGCTGAAAGCGTTATTAAAAATATCAAGGGATTTATGTTACTGGCATCACAGATCTCTGTTAACCAAAGCTTTAGCAGTTTAAGCTTAATTTAGTTAGATCACTTTATGGGAGTAAAGTTAGTTTATTAGCTATTTTGTATACCAACAGTGTTGATGCTGCGTGCCAAGCCAGAAATATTTTTACCATTCCATTCTAAAAATCAAAGGTACTATTTGCGTAGCAAGCCTGAGAAGGATGCAATTAGGTAACGCGCTCATCAGGCGTTGAAAAGTTATCCTCATCTTGCTTCTGACTTTCAATAACTTTCTTCGGTGCAGCGAGCTCATTACATTCATGCGCAGTGCTGCTGATAATAAGTAGAGGCAAAGTGATCAGCTTATCTAACAGAATAACATATGCTTTAGTCAAGAAATAACGTAGCGTGTATGGTTTAAATCATTCTGGTAGCAATGCCAATGTTCTTCAAGGCATTATTGTTTCAGTTTCCTGAAAGGAGCTGGCAGAGAGACCGTCTGCTTTCATAGAGAAAGCCATAGAGCTTTTGTTAAATCACTGGTGGAGTATTGCTTCGCATATATAGCCAATAGTAGCATTTTTTCTCACTTTTGCATGCTTCAGCAAAGGCAGTAACGAGTTCTTGAAGGATATTCTATTTCCTCTGTGCCCCTTTTTTAACCTTAGGTATTTTAATCTCAATATCGCTCATGCCAATCTATATGGTTTGCTATGTTAAATAACCATTATAGACAAGGTTATGGGTACGCCTGTTGATAAAGGCGACATTCAGTATCTTCTCGCAGCATGCCTTCGATCACCGCATCAACAGTAGTGCTATCAGCTTCCTGATATACAAATTACGAATTAGTTCATGCAAGATATCATGAGTAATTCTGCTTTATCGGATGCTTGTAGGGTACATTTTCATAGAATATTTCACTGTTAGTGAAATCATTTACGAAATCAATTAAGTATGGTGAATTATACCGCTGTTATTTTTGAAAGTTCATATATCAAAATGAGTATAACTTGTTAAAATGGCTATGGTTAAGGAAAGGTTATTGGTAGAAATTCATTATACTATATGAAGGATTTTTGCTATAGAGCGGAGATTGCGATGCAAACATAAACAGTCATACAGATCAAAGAGATTCTTTCCTCATTCTCTCCAAGCTTAAAACTGTATCTAATTAATTAGATCAGCGATAATCTATTGGATGATATTGATGCTTACAATTAAGCAACTTGTTTGATTTTATCATGCTCATATTGTTACAGTGAACGTATTATCAACTGCGGATATTCATAGGGTTACAGCGATATCGTTGTGAAATCCCTGATTGCGCGAAAAGATTTAATAATCTTATTGGAAATCCTCTATCGAGGATAAATCACAAGGATAAATCCTTTAGTTATCTGCTATGTATGTTAAATATCTTAACTTTAAAAGAATCAGTAAAATAAATAAAATATTAATTTCAAACTAGCGTTTGAATTGGCGTCCCTGCTTCCTTGCTTTAGTGACGACAGCCAAGATAAATATGCACTAAGTGACATTGTTAAATTCAACTAAATATTTTTCTCTGATCTTTTAAAGGGAATTAGTGTTTCCTACATAGGAAAGCTAGAAAACAAGCAAGGAAAGAGATAAAAGAAAGAATGAATTCCGAATTTAATCGCTAAAGATCAAGAGAGGTCATCTGACATCGATGAGATTCTTGAAGAGTTTAATGTAAAATATTTTATCTGTTTTCTTGAGCTAATTATCGATAAGAGTTCATCCTTTGCTCAGATGAAGTTAAATAATGGTGCAAAACTTTTCCTAGCGATCATAAAATTAATTATCATCACCTAATAAGGTTAGGTGATTATAGAGTTATTAGTAAGAAATTCTATATTTAAAATATGAACAGTTATATCAGCTGATTAAGAAATAACTGAATAGATTCCATAGCATGGGGTTGTTTTATCTACTGAATTATCTGTTTGGAACAACTCTTTGAAATCACAACAATTGAAATGTAAGCATGACTACGAATTGATCTACTAGAAAAATAACAACCTTTTCATAGTAGTTTAAAAAAAATATAACAATATGATAGCTGATGTGATTTTTAGATTCATAGGTCGTGAATATTATGGTGTCCCTGGTATCTAATCTTCTGACTCTGATGTTATTCGCTAGATTTTAAAACAGAAAATCAATATTGATTTAGCTAATACAATTATGGTAGTTGTTGAGCAACGGAAGCGCTAATGGTAATATTTTAGCCAAAACTAGTCCTTTGTAAGGAGGAAAGCGCTTATCGGTTTTATTAGTGTGCGATATAGTTAAACTATCTATTTCGTATAATTTATTTTATCTTATAGCTGCTTGTCAGTACTATATAATAGTTGCTGTATTTCTTTCTAGCTATTTTAGATGGCCATCTTTAAAAGATCTTCATCTTAATTTCTAATAGATAAGAGTATCTACTTAAGACCCACTAAAAATAATTCGAATTAATTAATGTTTATAAATAAATCTGTTCTATCTGCATCATTTTAATATAAATCCTTTTTGTTATCAAATAGTTATTCTTTATGAATAATAATTATCACACATAAATTCAGCTTTATCTAACTCAGTGCTATCTATGGATATATTTTGAGGATAGATTTCCTATAAAGGTCATAATATCCCAACAAAGTGTTTTAACACCTAGCTGATTTACTGCAGAAATTTGATAATACTTATTTTGCCAACCTAATTCTCTAATAATAGATTTTGCACGATTATTTGCCTCTTCAGAGGTCAAAAGATCAACTTTATTAAAAACTAACCATCGCGGTTTTTGGGGTAATTTTTTACTATACTTTTCCAGTTCCAAATCAATTATTTTGATATTCTGAACAGGATTAGAACCATCAATAGGATAAATATCAATAAGATGTAAAAGTATTGTGCAACGTTCTAAATGTTTTAAGAAACGAACACCAAGGCCTATTCCTTCTGCCGCTCCTTTAATTAAACCAGGAATATCAGCAATAATAAAGCTTCGCTCATTATCCATACGTACTACGCCTAAACTTGGAATTAAAGTGGTAAATGGATAATCAGCAACTTTAGGTTTTGCCGCTGAGACTGAGCGAATGAAAGTTGATTTACCTGCATTCGGCATGCCTAACATACCTACATCAGCAAATAACATCAATTCAAGTAGCAATTCTCTTGTTTCCCCTTTTGTTCCCATTGTTTTTTGACGAGGAGCACGGTTAATTGATGATTTAAATCGGGTATTACCTAAACCATGATATCCACCTTTCGCAACCATTAAACGCTGCCCGTGACGTGTCATATCACCAATGATTTCTTTAGTTAAAAAATCATATATCCGTGTGCCAACCGGGACTTTAATGGTGTTATCTTGACCACGTTTGCCAGTACAATCACGACTTTGACCATTTTGTCCGCGTTCAGCCTGGAAGATTGTTTTAAATCGATAATTAATTAACGTATTAAAATTTTCATCAGCCAACAGATAAATATCTCCACCATCTCCACCATCTCCACCATCAGACCCGCCCTTAGGGATATGTTTTTCACGGCGGAAGCTAACGCAGCCATTTCCGCCATCGCCAGCTATAACTAATATTTTTGCTTCATCAACAAATTTCATTATTTTTTCTCCGCATACACTAGAAATTATACGCTAGATGGAAATTTTATTCAGAGATGATATTCATAAGGTAATATTAAAAGCCCCGCAAAATTGCAGGGCTTTTAAAAGGCTACTTTAAAGATCAAAAAATTTATTCAGCTTCGATACTGACATATTTACGATTTTTTGGTCCTTTAATTTCAAATTTAACTTTTCCGTTAGTTAACGCAAATAAGGTATGGTCTCGACCACAACCAACATTGTTACTAGCATGGAATTTAGTACCCCGCTGACGAACAATAATGCTACCTGTCAACACGGATTCACCACTAAAACGTTTTACACCTAGGCGTTTTGCTTCAGAATCGCGACCGTTACGTGTTGAGCCGCCAGCCTTTTTATGTGCCATTAATCTGTTCTCCTAATTCTTAGGCAATACCAAGAATTTTAATATCAGTAAACCATTGACGGTGTCCCTGTTGTTTACGGCTATGTTTACGGCGCCGAAATTTAATAATTTTAATTTTTTCACCACGACCATGTACAATAACTTCAGCTTTAATTTTAATTCCTTCAACGACAGGGGTGCCGATTTTAATATCATCACCGTCGCCGATCATCAATATTTGATTGAACTCAACAATTTCACCTGTTGCAATATTTAATTTTTCCAGGCGAACTGTTTGGCCTTCACTGACTCTGTGTTGTTTACCACCACATTGAAAAACCACGTACATATAAACTCCACTTAATACACTCTTTCTTAGCATATTTAAATTTCAGAGTGCTATTTTTATAAATATTTACAATAAGTTATAAACTGTACGCGAAAAAGTATGATAAGACAAGCCTAAAATTCAATCTAGTAATAAAAATCTACTTTTTAAAGTGGATTTATTCCCATATCCGTTCATTTGTAATTAATTTTACAGTACAATTATCGTTAGATTAACAACACATAATCACTTAACTAAATATTATTTTTAGGTATTATAAAAGTATATAATGAATTTAAAATCAATTATCAATCTAACTGCAAAAGATATGAAAGCAGTTAATAAAGTAATCTTAAATCAATTAAATTCAGATGTCTGTCTCATTAATCAACTAGGTCACTATATTATTAGTGGTGGTGGAAAAAAAATTCGTCCCATTATTGCTATCCTGGCAGGAAGAGCTTTAGGATATCAAAGAGAAAGGCACATTAATATAGCAGCATTGGTTGAATTTATTCATACTGCATCCCTACTACATGATGATGTAGTAGATGAGTCTATCCAGCGACGCGGTAAAAAAACAGCTAATGTTGTTTTTGGTAACGCCGCCAGTGTATTAGTAGGAGATTTCATCTATACCCGATCATTTCAAATGATGATAGAGCTTGATTCTATGCCTGTTTTAAAGCTAATGTCTGATGCAACAAATATTATTGCAGAAGGTGAAGTTTTACAATTAATCAATTGTAATAATCCAGACATCAGCGAAAGTACTTATATGCAAATAATATATAGTAAAACTGCACGCCTATTTGAAGCAGCGACACATGCATCAGCAATCGTATCAGGTGCCAATGAAACTCAACAGCAAGCCTTAAGAGATTATGGTCGTTATCTTGGTACTGCTTTTCAACTTATTGATGATCTTCTTGATTATGATACAAATAGTACCACTTTTGGCAAAAATATTGGTGATGATTTAGATGAAGGAAAACTAACACTACCTCTACTTCATGCAATGAAAAAAGGCACCGCAGAAGAATCCGCACTTATTCGTAACTCAATAGAAAAAGGTAATGGGCGTCATTTACTCAGTATAATATTAATTATTATGAAACGCTGTAGCTCTCTTAAATATACTCGCAACCGAGCTAGAGAAGAAGCTGATAAAGCAATTAAAGCTGTCGGTATCTTACCTAATACTTCTTACAAGGATGCGCTAATAAGCTTAGCTCACCTTTCCGTTCAACGCCACTCATAAGAAAAACTTCTCTGAAAGATCCCGTCCAGTTTCAGAATTATCTGCTTCCAGGAATATTGCTTCAGAATAATTGATATAGCTTAATTAAATTTTTTAATTCTTCCTGTAAGATAGATTTAATAATTTTTTTACGCTCTTTTTTTATTTATTCATTAAAAATTTCAACTAAAATAAAAAAGCATCTTGCCACTTTACTTTGCTTCGATAATCAATAAATTTATCATTTAATGATAAGATATTAAATATATCTTCAGATAGATTACTAATGAATCTAGTATTCAACAGCTTTGCCTTAAACTGCTAAAGTTTTTAAGGTTGCTCTTAACCTCTCTGCAAGCCATTAAGATTGATACCTTGAGTTATTTCGCGATATAGAATTTTTCTAATTTCTTGCAGTACTTTAGTAGTAAAGTGGAATCTAATTCTTAAAATTTAATTTTTAAAATAGTGTGGTACACTTAACTTTTTTGTTTAAAATCCTTATAAACTCCTAACCATAAAATTATGAATAAAGTTCTATGACTATTTCTTTTTTTTATTTTTTACAAAAATTACTCTCCTTTCTACTGTACTTATTAAGTAATTTTCCTATTAAAATCAGATAAATTGTTTAAGAAATATTAATTTTAAGGAATTAATGTGAATTAGAGATTTTTATCTTTACTATAAAATGATATTGAATAAATAAAAATTAAAATATTTATATTTCTAATAAATTGAAGAAAACTTCACTATTTTTCTAAAAATAGAGTTATTAACAAATCTGGATGCACACATCGGTCATGCTACGTTTCATTCTGACGCTTCATAAATCTGTTCTCCATCTTTAAATTGGACCTATTGTTTAGTACCAATAGAGTCAAACAGATCAAAATCCCTGAGCTCTGCTTCCAACTTTCTGAGTAGATATGAGAACAGCTTAATACCATTGAAGGGTTATTTTTCTTGAAGCAACAGCACTTCACGCATTGGCTTCATAGCTTCACACTGCTGCAAAAGCCGATTTAATCGGATTCGTCATTCTTATGAACCCAGTGCAACTACCGGGAAACCACAGAATGCCAGCTATTTTCTCGATCTTTTCCAGCTTCTTTATCGCTGAAGAATACGCTAAAAATCTTGTCAATAAGATATCAAGAGCTTTATTAGCGGCATCACGGCTCTCTTGTTAATCAAAGTTCCAGTGCCTCATCCTTAACTTTAAGTGTTGCATGCCTTTTAGGAATTAAGCTAGTATATTAGCTATTTTATGTATTAAATAACATTGATACCGCGCGCTCAGGAATATCTTTGCCATTGCATTTTAAAAACAAATGAGGACACGGTCTGGTCTCCTCTTATAACAAGTCCAGAAATGCGGTTAAGTCCTCTGCTCGCGGGGGATTATCCCCTAGAAGTTCAGGTAAGTTATGCTTCTGAGTCTTGATAAGCGTCTTCTATCGCAATCTAGCTCCTTAGGTCCATGTGCAGTCCAGCAGATAATGAGTAGAGGATAAAGGCGATCAGGTTACCTGACAGAACAGCATATGCATTCAGCACAAAAATAAACATAGAGGTATCGCTTAAATCATGCAACTACCCATTGCCTATACTCTTCAAGTTATTGCTGTTTCAATATCCTGATTTTGGGTATAACCTAGTAGAGAGATTATGTACTTTTTTATCTAGAATCGGCATCATGGCTTAGTAAAAATAACCGGTAGAGATGCTTTAGAGCTATACAACCATGATAGCAACTCTTCGTCGTTTTTTACACGCTTCAAATAAGGCAGCAAAAAGTTCTTAAAGGATATTCTGTTTTGCTGTGGTTTTTAACCTTAGAGATTTTAATCTCAACATCATAAATATCCGTTTGCATAGTTTGCTGTGGTAAATAACCGTTACGGTCAGCGGGTTGTGCGACACCCGTCAACAAGCGGCGTTGAAAATATTGTTGCAACCGTGGCTTCGAGTTGAGCTAAGCCTCAATAACGATCTTATCAACTCACGAAAACGTTACGAATTTGTTCATACAATGAATCAGGGCAATATCTTATTTTGCGGATATATATGACATACTTTTAATAGTATATAATTTCTTTGATCTTAAAATCGTCCAGAAAATCAATCAGGCAGGATGATACACCACTATCTTTGAAAAACTCCATACACGAGAAATCAGGATAACTTAGAATTATTAGAATTATTAGAATTATTAGAATAAAATATTTATCGGCCTACTAAAAATAACGAATAAATTATAAATAAACTGTAAACGCATACCTGTGTTTATTATTTAATGAAGTTAAAATATTTATTTTTAATAAAATCTTCGCCTAATTTAATATCTTTATTTAGTATCTCTAACATATTTCTTAATTTATTTTTTTCAAATTTATTAATGATATTAATCGGTAATCTTTCTTCAATTCCGTTTTTACTTAAACGTATTGGCTGAGAAAAAAAACGAGCATATTCACCATCACTTTCCACATATGCACACTCGATTATATTTTCTTTACCATTTAAAGCGTTAATTAATGATAAACCAAATCGTGCAGCTGCTTGACCCATAGAAAGTGTCGCCGATCCGCCAGAAGCTTTTTCTTCAAGAACTTCAGTACCAGCATTTTGAATACGCTTAATTAACTTCTCGGCTTCCGTCTCGGTAAAGCTAACATTTGGAATTTGAAAAAGTAACGGTAGGATTGTTACGCTAGAATGACCCCCAATAACCATCACTTCAATTTCTTGAGGTTTTTTACCTTTTAATTCAGCAACAAAAGTATTAGAGCGAATGATATCTAAAGTTGTTATCCCAAATAGTCGATTTCTATCATACACGCCAGCCTTTTTTAATACTTCTGCTGCTATCGGAACTATGCTATTAATTGGATTAGTTATAATACCAATTAACGCATTAGGACAGGTCTGAGCAACTTTTTCAATCAGATCACGAACTATACTGGCATTGACATTAAACAAATCTGAGCGATCCATGCCCAGTTTTCTGGCAACACCTGCCGAAATTAATACTACATCAGCACCGTCAAGCGCAGGTGTTGGATTTTTACCAGTAAAACCAATTACTTTTACATCCGTTGGAATATGGCTTAAATCTTTAGCAACACCAGGGGTTACAGGAGCAATATCATAAAGAGAAAGGTTTGAGCCTGATGGAAGTTGGTTTTTAAGAAGGAGTGCAAGTGCTTGTCCAATACCACCTGCTGCTCCGAGAATAACTAATTTCATGTTAATATTCCTTTATATGTAAGACTTCGAAATATTTTAAAACTTTTAACGTATTATCGTACGTTATTCATAATACAGTCTATTAATTACGATTAATTTTTATTACAAATAAATTTATAAATTTTCTTTCATTTTAAATAAAATTCTTATCTTAATAAGATAAGAAGTAGTTTTTTAATATTGATTTAAGGTATCAGATCCAAGGGAATAGAATGTTTTTTTAAATAATTAAGATTTAACTTTAAATGAATCTTTCATAGACTAAAATAGAGTTTTACTAATCAATATTGATTGAGGTAATTTCTAATTATGTAGCTAAACATATTGATGCAGAGTAATCTCAAGCTCTTGAGTAGAATTAAAATGATTACTTTGCAATCTATCATCTATGCGACGATTAAACCGCTTGACCGTATAGCATTCGTTTGAGGGTATATCGGTGGATTAAGTCAGTTTTTATAGCAAGCTCTCTTTACACAAATGGTAAATTTCTGTTTTCTGGAGCTGAATGTTTATATAGATCAAAAAGACGATCCGTCATTTTTTTTGCTTTTATCTGTAAAATATGATGGATAGCATGGATATGCTCGGTTAAGATTATGTAAGAAGAAGTATCGAGATATTTGTTGCGATCTTAGTTTTGATGATTAAGATATTGAATCGCTCTTTAAGAAATGAAAGAGAGTTATCTATTTTTGCTAAAAGCAAAAATAATCGATCTACTGTTAGTTTATTTATAAATAAAAATTTTATCGTAGTGTGTACTCTTTAAATTTAAAACGATAATTTAGAGATATTAACTCTATATTTACCTTAATAACTATTGGTTTCTATTTTATACATTTTTCTGGTAACAATTCCGTTACCTGCTTAATAAGCTGAAGCATTGACAAAAATATGCTGTTGTCATACAGAATGTATTTATACAGAGCTTGCACCTAGGAATCTTTTCATCAAAACAGCAAATCCTGGTTTTTCTAGTTTTTTGTATGCCATTATCTTCAGTGTCTTATACACCCTCGGTATAAGGTGTACCTCGTTTACAATTCGACAAGAAACCATAGCAATACCATATTAAAATATCTAGATGGAGAATATAGCTAATATAGTGTCCAATCATCTCTTCCTTGCATAAAGGAAGCCACTACCAGTACTGCTTATAGTGCGGGTAATAGTAATTCATGTATAACCTTTCTATTAAGAAAGCCGCAATTTTACGCGGATAATCAGTAGGCATTTAAGGTAATGGACAGCCGAAACATTTTTACATTATGCACGTCGCCCTTTCATATTTTTAGCAAAGTGCAGTTTACAGTAACATCCGTACTATTTCTTCAGGTAATGCCACTAGTGATTCATAGAGAAGATGCATGCCAAAGAGCAGAAAAGAACACTGGGATTTATCAGGTCATCCCTGTAATTCATAAGCCGGATAATAGCGCCTCGCTAAGAACGAAGACCCCCTCTTCGAGCCACTTTTATTTTAAGAGCATAACACATAACTACGGTGTAATACCGTCGCAACAGCTACGCTGCTTCGAGGATGTTAATAATCTGAGTACTATTTTACTCGGTTTTTCATTTTCAGGAGATTTATTTTGAGCCATTTTGAAAATTTCTAACATTAGGTTATCTTAACAAAGATTTTTAGTAAAAATTCATTATTCTGTAGAAGGAATTCTACAGGAACGGTTAACATGAAAAAGCAAATAGTTATACAGATCAAAGAAATTCTTTCCTCACTCTATACTAACATAAATCTATATTTCATTAGTTAGTTCAGTGATAATCTATTAGATAATCTCGATTCATGCATTGAATCAACTCATTCTACTTTATCCTACCCATATTATTACAATGAAGATATTTCCTATTGAGGAATTCATTAGGGTTCAGCGATATTGTTATAAAATCCCTGATTGCAAGAAATATTTAATAATTTTATTAGGAACTTTGATGTCGAAACTACATCACAAGAATAAGTTGTTTACTTATCTGCGATGTATATTGAATAGCTTGAGTTTATAGGAGTCAGCAAAACAAATAGATTTTGATTTAAAGCAGCGTTTAAATTGAGTCACCGCTTTCTTGCTTCAAAGAGCGACAGCTAACTTAAATACACTAAGTGCTATTATTGAAATCCAGGAAGCATTTCTTATAATCCTTTAAAGGGAGACCATTGCTCCTTGCATAAAAAAGCTAGAAAATGCGATAGAGGAAGAGATAAAAGAAAAGAAAGAATTGCGATGTTAATTGGCGAATATTAATAAAAGTGGTATCATATAAAGAATCAGATTCTTGAAGAATCTGATGCAGAGTGTATTAACTGTTTTCTTGAGATAATCATTAATAAGATTCCACGCCTTCGTTTTGATTAATGGTAAATAGTATGAAATTGTTTGCTAGCGATAATAAAATTAGTCACTATAGTCTAATAGAGCTAGGTATTCAGAGAATTATTAGTAAGGAATTCCATATATAAAATATGGACAATTATATCAGCTGATTAAAAGGATAGGTAAGTAGATTCCATGGTATGGAATCGTTTTATTTATCGAATGATCTGACCTGAAGAAGATTCTTTAAAATCGCAATAATTGAAATACAGACGTAACTATAAATTCCTCTACGAGGAAAAGCAGAAACTTTTAATAAGATAACTAATAAATTCCTACCTTGAGATTAATTATCGTACTATGAGTTATGCTTATTTTTATGTATGGAATTTTAAAGGATACTGACGTGTATGTTCTGGCTGATTGATTTCCTGGATGATTTTAACATCAAAGAGATAATATGCCATTAAAAGTATATTCTGCAGGTATCCGTGAAACTAAATATTACCTCATCCATTACATGGATTTATCCGTAATGATATGAGCCAGGCAGATGATAGCACTGCTGTTGAGTAGGTATTCGAAACCATGGCTGTAAGAAGATGATGGTAAACACCCCCTTGCCGACAGACGGCAATACTATCGATCTTAACGGTTTTTGATATAGCAAATTATTCACTGGTATGGATGATTTTGAGATTAAAGTGCCTAAGGTTAAAATGGGATCGTAGCGGCAATAGAATATTATTTAACAGCTCATTGCTTTACTGCCTTATCTGAAACGTGAAAAAAGCTAAAGAGCTCTTAGTATGGATTGTACGTGAAAGGAAGGAGGCATTATTAATCAGTGATTTTCATGAAGCCTTGCCTGTGGCATTTTTTAATAAAAACCACATGATACCTCTCTGGAATTTCTATCAGCCAGACTGATATAGTAATAGCTTGAAGAGTGATAAACAATGGGTGTCTTGGTGATTTAGCGGTACCCTAACGTTTGTTTATTTGTGTTAAAGGCATATGCCGTCCTATCAGGCAAGCTGATCGCCTTTTCCTACTTTGGTCAAAGTGTCGGTGCTGATTATAGATGTAATGAGCTCATTGTGCTAGAAGATGCTCATCGATAGTCAGAAGCGACTGGGCTTTAACTTCTAATCCCCCTTCGATTTTGTGACTTGACAATATTTCCAAAGCTTGCTATCTGGAATAGATAGCGTTCCATTGGTTTTTTGAATGTAATGGAGCATTAAAGGTTTTGTTAGCAGCATCACGGCTCTTTGTTAGGCAGAGCCTATTGCAGCTTAACTTTAACTTTCGATTGGATGATTTTTGGAAGTAAATCGTTAACACATTAGCTGTTTTGTGTACTACTCCAAAAGCGTTGGGTAGGTGGCCGTGCCTAGCAATATTGCTTTATTGCCAAGTGGGTTTTAGCTAGCATCCTGCATCGATGAAGAAGTTGGAGAAAGATCAAGAAGAATGGAATGATTGGAGATTCCATTCCTTTCCGTCATCGCACTGGGGAGGAGTTAAATAAAAACAACGAATCTGATTGAATCGGCTCTTGTGATAGTAAGAGCCATGAATATGGCGTGCGAAGCACTGTTGTTAGAGGAAAGCAATCATTTTAATGGGATATCTGAACTGCTACAGTTATCTACTCAAAAAACCTGTAACTAGCTAATGTGAGTTGATCTGCTAACCTGGTGGGTAAACCAACACCTAATTTAGGGATGGAAAACAGATTTATGAAACATCAAAATGGAATATAGCTTGATCGTTATGAAGTGGATTGACTAGTGACTTTCGTACTATGCGAGCAATTCATTCATGCCACAAAAAGTATCTTTTAGATTAAATTTAAAGCATCATCTTCAGATGATGCTTTAAATAACTATATTATGTTAGCAACAGATTATTATGCTGTATGTACAGTATAATAATTGATTATATCAGAGATCCATGAAGATGTGCTAGATGTTTTTTTTCACTCTGTTTGACAAATTTTATGAGCGAAAATTAAGTTGATTATTAATGCTGAGATAGCATTGGATAAGCTTTATCAAGAGTATTTATTACGTTTTTAATATGAATATTGTTTATCAAAATTGCAAGAAATACAGAGTGAATAATACCTAAAATTACCTCATATAACTTGATTAGATAAAAAATTTATTTTTGTGTCGATTTTTGACAAAAATTTCTCTATAATCCTTATTATAAACCCCACGTTAAAATAAGTTTTTTTCTAAAAATCTTGTATTAATATCAATTTTAACTATTTAAATAGGGTAAGAATTCACTAGATATAACATGCATGAATATGCTGAAGTATTTTTTATAAAATATGAGTATTCGCTAACATATAACTTATATATGGTAAGTTTAATGAAAACTTTTACAGCTAAACCAGAAACCGTAAAGCGCAACTGGTACGTTGTTGACGCAGATGGAAAAATTTTAGGCCGTCTTGCAACTGAAGTTGCTCATCGTTTACGCGGCAAACATAAAGCGGAATATACTCCGTATGTCGATACGGGTGATTATATTATTATTGTTAATGCAAAAAAAATTGCTGTTACTGGTAACAAGCGTGAAGATAAAATCTACTATCGGCATACTGGTTATATCGGTGGTATCAAACAAGCGACCTTCGAAGAAATGATTGCCAGGCACTCTGAACGAGTGATTGAAATTGCAGTTAAAGGTATGTTACCAAAAGGACCTCTTGGTCGTGCGATGTACCGTAAGATGAAAGTTTATGCGGGTAGTAATCATAACCACGCGGCACAGCAGCCGCATGTTCTTGATATTTAATCAAGATGGATTAGACAATGGCAGAAAATCAATACTACGGCACTGGTCGACGTAAAAGCTCTTCCGCACGTGTCTTTATTAAGACAGGTAGTGGTAATATTACCATTAATCAACGTAGCCTAGAGGAATATTTTGGCCGCAAAACAGCGCGAATGGTTGTTCGCCAACCATTAGAGTTGGTTGATATGTTGCAGAAACTAGATTTATATATAACCGTTAAAGGTGGTGGCATTTCTGGTCAAGCAGGTGCAATTCGTCATGGTATTACACGTGCATTGATGGGATATGACGAAACATTACGTTTAGAACTACGTAAAGCTGGGTTTGTTACTCGCGATGCACGTTCTGTTGAGCGTAAGAAAGTGGGATTACGTAAAGCACGTCGCCGCCCACAATACTCTAAACGTTAATTTCTTGATTTTTTTAATAAATTATTAATATAAAACCCGCCTTTAGGTGGGTTTTATATATGTAAGAAACTTACATTTTCTTGTGATTAATAATTTAATTTTTTATTATTAATTTTTTCAATAAAAACGCTTTAATTTTAAATATTAATCATAAAATCTTATCAAACTTCCCCCACCATATTGAGCAAAATTTGATAGACTAATAGGTTCTTAATTTCTTATCTGTTCTTAACAGATTTGATGGAAATAATATGTATTAATTGTAGCCCAATGAATAAATATCAAATGTCTGTTAACCTATTAGAGTAATTTACTAGCATTTTAAGTATATGAGAATGGCCTGATTGTTTATCAGGGCTGTTTATTATTTTTTAATAAAACTTGGAGGTTTTCATGGCTGTCGCCGCTAACAAACGTTCGGTAATGACACTGTTTTCCGGCCAGACCGACATATTTAGCCATCAAGTGAGGATCGTATTGGCAGAAAAGGACGTGAGCGTTGAGATTGAAAATGTTGAAGAAGGTAATTTGCCTCAAGATTTAATTGATCTAAATCCTTACCAAACAGTACCCACTCTGGTTGATAGAGAATTAACATTGTATAATTCTCGCGTTGTTATGGAATATCTTGATGAACGCTTTCCGCATCCACCATTGATGCCTGTTTATCCAGTTGCTCGTGGTGGTAGTCGTTTGATGATGCATCGGATAGACAAAGATTGGTATTCTTTGATCAGTAAGATTGAAAATAAAGATCCTCAAGCTGATGTTGCGCGTAAGCGGTTAAGAGAGGAACTAATATCAATTTCACCAATTTTTAAAGAGATACCGTTTTTTATGAGTGAAGAATTTAGTCTAGTTGATTGTTATTTAGCTCCTCTTTTGTGGCGTCTACCTTTCTGGAATATTGATTTCCCTAAAAGGAAAGAAACAGATGGTATTCGTTCTTATATGGAACGTGTATTTGAGCGAGACTCTTTTCTTGCTTCATTAACTGAAGCTGAGCGTGATATGCGTTTATTTATTATAAGTTAATTTATTATGGAATCGTTAAGAAATGTCGTCACGTCGTCCTTATCTTCTTAGAGCTCATTATGAATGGCTTCTTGATAATAATATGACACCTCATTTAGTTGTGGATGTTAATATTTTTGGTGTAAATGTTCCGATGGAATATGCATATAAAGGACAGATTATTTTAAATATTTCACCTTCTTCCGTCGATAATTTAGATCTAACTAATGAAATTGTTAGCTTCAATGCCCGTTTTGGTGGTGTTCCTTTCTATGTGGAGGTACCTATGAGTGCTATTATTGCTATCTATGCGCGCGAAAATGGAGCAGGAATGATATTTGAACCTGAGCTAAAATATAAGAGTGGTATAGATAATTCTATCACTAAAAGTAAAAATTTAGTGCTTGTTAGCGATTTTAAATTATCGAAGGAATCGCAAGAAATAACATCGATTTTATCTTCTGATGATAATCCGCCAACACCACCAAAAAGACGCCCAATGCTACGTGTTATTAAATAAGGCATGTCATGATTAAGGAAATTATTAATAATACTCTTATTTAAATATAAATTTTTAGCTATAAAAATTTATATTTATCTGATATATAATTTTTATATAAGTTAATTTATTGTTTATGAAAACCTAAATATAAATTATCTCACATAATCTATGTTAGATCCCATATTTTTATTTATATAAATTATTGTTTAAGCTAATTTTCTGTATCGTAGGTCAAGCTCGTGTATGAAGCTGCTTAAAGGATTTATTCAATAATATGTTAATTTAATGATGAAGCTTGGATTAATTGAATTTTTTTACTACCAGTTTCCTCAGTTATCGGATTAATCATCGTATTACAAATAGCGATTGATGTTTTATCATATAGCAATGTTCCAAATGTTGCTTTGGTTGCTCTATTTTTTTGGATTGATTATTATTACGGTTTTTGCGGTCTACTTTCTGTCTGTTGTTGTCAAGCAATTTAAAGAGTCTTATCATTGTTATTTGAATAATCCAGAGAGTAAAAAAAATACAAAAGAAGCATTTAGAATTATTAGAAAAATTGTAAAAAGAGATGAAGTGTCGAGAGAATGGCTTAACTTGAGTTCAAGCAGTAGTCTGTATTATTAGAATTATTTTTAGATGCGCCACCTGATCTTGTTTATTACCGTGATAAACGTGATAATTTTTTATTGTAATCAAGTAATGGAATTACTGACAGGTCGTAATCAAAACAGTTTAGTTAAACTAACTTATCATAAAATTTATGGTGAACAAGCTACAGAAAAGAAGCTTTAAACTGATAAAAAAGTATTTTTATAATTTGTTATTGACCTACCAACAATGGTTGGTATGTCGTGATGGACGAAAAGCATGTTTTAAAATATGTAAAGCACCTTTTATAATTGAATTGAAATACGTCATAGATTAGTAGGCGATTTGGATGTGATGTTACCAAACTTAAATAGTAATAGTAAGCGTTAGAAAATACTACCAATAAGATAATATTTATTTCAGCCAATTATAATCATGAACTTCGTATTTTGCTTAATTGGAATATCAAGTTGAGTCGTATATTACTCAATATAGAATTAACTAATAAACAGATTAGTTGAAAACTAATCACGTTAGCGTTATCACTTTAGATAATATGTCAATGACATTATTGAAATGGATAAGATTGAATCACGCAAAGTTGATTTAGATAGTCAATAAATTGATTTTAAGTAATTTACTTCTAATGTTGAAAACTTATGAGCTTTTAGTAAACCTTAAATATTGAAATTTTTATTAGACGTAAAAGAAAATTTACCAAATAAGATCATTGCTTATTCCAAGCAATGGCTACGACAAATGCTATGAAATTTTATTGATAATGCCGTAAGATTTACTCAATAAGGTGAGATTAAAGCTTCTATTTGCTGTGAAGGATATTAGACACTTTTTATTCAGGTTATCGATAGTGGCATTAGTATCCCAAAAGAAGCACAAAAAAGATTTACCATTTACTATCAAGTAAATGGTAGTGCTGCTGGTAAGCTAGCAATTGGTACTGGGATTAGATTTTTTTATTTCTAAACGGTTAGCAAAAACATTGGGGGGAGAGATATGCAAGTCGATAGTATCTATCTCTTAGAGAGAATTTTGTTTTATTGTGTCCATTATAGCGCTAATTGTTGCAAAAATAATTGAGATAGCAACATATAAAACTGTTTTACGATTTAAATCGTATATTCTTTTGGTTGGATATATTGAATTAAATATTATCGTCACGAAATTTTTTTAAAAAATTAAGCATACCGTTAATATTGCTATCAATGGGAAAGCAGAATTAGAAATATTTAAAATTGGTAGTTATAATTTGATTTTATTGGATATAAAATTATCTGATATGACCGGTCTTGATATTTATCGTTAGATTTGTTAAATCTATGCTAATGATAAGCTTTAAGTTTTAATTGCACTAATAGATAATAAATTAAAAGACAAAAAAAAGAATATATTACTGCAAGTATGAATGATGTAGTGAATACACTCACTACTCTTAGTAAGAGTTTTAATAAAGATTATTGAAAATATTTAACTGATTATAAAATAAATCCATCAGTACTCTGCTAAAGCAATTTGCTAGCTATAATGACGCATTAGATAATAATACGTTCAATCAATGTTTGAATTAGTTGGACAAAAACTAATTTAAAAGGGAAAAAAATCTTTAAAAAGTAATGCTAGAATATTCATATTTACTGGACTATAATTTTCTGTCTAAATATCCAAATAGAATTATTATTGAAGCTAACAATATTAAAGGTGTAGCGGGTATGCAATTGGTTTTTGCTATTTCTAGCAGTTAGTTCAACACCTACAAATTCCCAAATTTGCCTGTCTAGTTGGATAATACCTAAAAATGATTTGATGAATTAAAAGTAGGTTGGTAAAAGATATTAAAATTTTTAAAATGATGGTTAGCAGGATTTAAAAATAACTAAAAAACCAAAGTTTGGTCAATAAATATTGAACCAACATCAGAGAAACCGTTTTCACTCACCAATAATAATAGGATTAGTGAGTAGATGGTTAGTAAGATAGAAAATCTTATTTTTATAAGCTAATCAACATAACAGATATAATCATTTTTTGTTACAAAATTCATTTATGTTTATGATAAAAAGTTTTTTTAATCATATTAAATATAATTAGTAACAATCTATTACAAATAGAGCCAAATATGGAAACAAACCTATTAAATTTTAAATGAATGTGATTGCATTTAATGGTACTGACATCCATAAATTAATGCTTATTATGTTATGTTATGTTATGTTATGTTATGTTTAGTAACATAATGTTGCATTCTGTTTTCTGGCATATAATCAAGAGAAACTGGATATTGTTTATCATATAAATGGAAAAGAAAAATAAGAAAAATGAAACATAATGATAACCAAATATTCATGTGTTTCACGTGTTAAAATATTGAATTTTGCATCTGTATATGTAGATGCTGATAAAATTAATGCAATCATTACTTCCACTAGGAGCTAATAAGTAAAAAATTTATTTAATTTCCAATTAAATAAAATAATTGCAAAATAGATAAAGAAGTTATTAGTAAATCTATTGCATGCCTGTGTCAGGTTGTATTCCATACTGATGCTTCGTAAATCTGTTTTACATCCTTAAATTGGATAGGTAAGTTACCATCCAAGGAGGATGGTGATGCTCATATCTAGTATTATGGAGGTTTCTGAGATGCTGTAGTATATCCTGCTAATTAATTTCGTGAATAATTTCAATATCAGAGATAGTGAAATACTATGAAAATTTACCATGCAAATATCTGCAAAACTAGATATGATCTGTGATCAATTGCATAAATGCCATCTGCAATTCTGTTAGATAGCTAACAAGCTACCTACATTATCTGTGCTCGAAGGCATCTTGCAATAACCTCTTCAACATCGTCTTTGTTTACGGATCTCATCCGTTAAACATAACAGTTATTTACACAAGTGCATTTATACACACTGCTATTGACGATATTGATATTAAATTGCTTAAGGTTAAAGGAGGATTGTAGTAGTAACTGAATATCATTCAGCAGCTCCCTTACTAGACCTTATCTGAAGTATCTGAAATCATCAAAAAAAATTACTACCAATTACTTATAGTTGCATAAGACATCTTCATCTATGATTTCACGAAACCCTAAGACGCTTCTTGCTGAAAAGAAGCAAGTGATTTCCTCTATAGCATTATCAGTAGAGTAGACTAAGACACCAATGACTTAAAAGCATTGGTAATGGGGTGCCTGCGTGATTTAAGTGATACATCTATGTTTTATTACTTGGCTAATGGCATACACCGTTTATCAGGTAAGCTGATTTATTTTTGCCTGCTGCTAATTATCAGCAGCACTGCAACATAGCCATAAAGAAGCTAGTTGTAGTTGAAAAGGCTTATAGAGAGTTAGAAACAAAGTTGCCATAAATTTTTAATTGCCTGTGAGAACTTCTTAACCTTATTTTAAAGATTGCCTATGGGGGAAACGATGCTATTATTTTTTGGAATGCAATAGAAAAGATATTTCTAGACACGTATCACCTAACAATGTTTGATGGTAGATAAAACAGCTAATGCGCTACCTTCATATCCTCCAAAGGAAGAAACCGAAAGTTAATAGTGAGCTTGCAGAATAGTCTGGCTATCAGAAAGTCCTGATGCCGCTGATAAAGCCCTTTATATTTTGTTAGTAAGATTTTTAGCGAACTATTCTATAGCTTCTTCATCGGTGCAGAAGAAGATGAAGACACTGTAGTACACTTTTATATTTTAAATATGGAATTTATTACCAATAATTTTTTAGTTATCACACTTATTAGTTGTGTGATGGTGACTAATTTTATGTTTCATGGTAAAGTTTTCGTATTATATTTATCTCCATCGAATCAAAGAATTTATTCTTTATTGATGATTATCTTAAGAAATAGCTAAGATACACTCTGGATTAAATTCTTAAAGAATTTCTTCACTAACATAACTCTTATTAATTTTCGAGTGATTAAGATCACAATTCCTTTTTTATATCCTCCATCTCCCATATTCTCTACTTTTCTATGTGGAATATAACCATTTCATTTAAAGGATTTAGAAAAAAAATGTTTCATCGATTTTAAATAATATTTAACGTATTTATGTTGGCGTTGTGTCCCTGAAGGAAAACAGTAGTGAACACCATTTAAACGTTGTTTTTAAATGAATTCCTATTTGTTTTGCTGAGTTCCGTAAAGTCAGTCTATTCAACGTACATCGAATATAACTAAACCATTTATCTTTGTGATCTAGCTTCGCTAGAAGGCTTTTAGTAAGATTGTTAATGTTTTTTGGAATTCGGGGATTTTGCAATGATATCACTGTAACCCTATAATGAATATTTCCAACGGATAACATGTTCATTGTGACAATATGAAACAGGATAAAATAGAGTAAGTTGCTTTAATAGATGAACTGAGATAATCTAACAGATTATCAGCGAGCTAACTAATGAGATGCAGTTTTATGTTGCAGGAAGTAAAAATAATTTTTTTGATTTGTATGACTATTTGCTCTTTAAAGATCAGCTCTGCTTTAGGTATTAGAGTTTCCTTGACAAGAGGCCGTGCAGCCCCTTCTTATCATCATAAGACTTTGTCTTATCCTGCAGTAGCTATAATTCTATGAATATGGTTGTGATAAAAGAAGGTAAAATATAATGATTTGTGGTAAAGTACATATACTTAATGTCTTTAAAATTAAAAAGTTATATTAAAAAATACTATTAGCTAGTAGCTGTAAATTACAGCTAACCTTTAAACCAATTCTACCTCTTTTAGTAAAGAGAAGTAGTTTTTCTCTTCAATTAAATAGCGATTTAACTTCTAATCATTAAATAATCAAGATCTAATTTCAGAATAGATCTGTGACCTATAATCTTAATATCAGTGTTTTCTTCAACTAAACGCTCACATCTCTGCCACTTTAACACTACAATCTTAGTACTAATATGAACTATTATTTCAACATCTTCTTTTGTTTAGATGCAAAAAGAATCATTGGTACCAAATTTTTATAATATTATTCGAGACAGAGGTGCGCTGCTAATACCCCTACTTTATTAAGTAGATGATTTTATCATTAAACTCAATCGCCGCATGGTCTTCCCCCTCCCTCCCTCCATGCTCACGTAAAATGCTTATTTTATTTTACTGTTTATTATTTACTGCTGACTGTTAATTATCTATGCTGAACACCATTTGATGGTGCAGCAACTACTTTTGTAGTAATCTTTTTCATTGCTTCCGCAATTATTTCTGCTCGCGTTCCAACAATAATTTGTACATTATTTTTATTTAAACGAATAATGCCTGATGCACCTAATTTTTTTATCAAGTCATCATTAATAATATTAATGTCTTTTAGACCTAATCGTAAACGAGTAATACAAGCATCGATTACTGTTAAATTATCTGTTCCACCAACTGCAGTAAGATATTGATATGCTTCATGCGTAATGTTTTTATTATCATTAGTGGTGATATTTTTGTCGTAATCATCTGCGGACGGATGATCGTTAGTTATTTCACGACCAGGTGTCATTAAATTGAATTTATTAATCACAAAACGAAATATGACATAGTATAAACAAAAGAATATTACCCCAAGGAAAATTAACATATACCAATTAACTGCTAATGGATTATGGCTCTGAAGTAACATATCAACTAAACCAGCACTAAAACCAAAACCAGAGATCCAGTGCATTGAAGCCGCAATATAAACAGAAAATCCAGTTAAAATAGCATGAATGACATAAAGAACTGGTGCTACAAACATGAATGAAAATTCAAGTGGTTCAGTGATGCCAGTAAAAAAGGCGGAAAAAGCACCTGCCATCATGATACCAGCAACTTTTTCTTTATTTTCATGACGAGCAGAATGATAAATGGCCAATGCCGCAGCAGGTAAACCAAACATCATAATGGGAAAAAATCCAGCTTGATAACGCCCAGTAATACCTTTTTCGGCTAGACCTGAAGCTAATGATTTAGCGCCAGCTAAAAAGTTAGGAATATCATTAATACCCGCTACATCAAACCAAAATACTGAATTTAATGCATGATGTAATCCAACAGAAATCAGTAGACGATTAAAAAAAGCATAAATACCAGCACCTAATGAACCTAAATCTTTAATATTTTGACCAAACAGCACTAATGCATTATAGATAAATGGCCAAATATACATTAGAACAAAAGATAACAGAATCATCAAAAATGATGTCAATATAGGTACTAAACGTCGCCCATTAAAGAACGAGAATGCTTTCGGTAACTCGACACTGCTATAGCGATTATAAAGTTCAGCAGACAACACACCAACCAATATCCCAACAAACTGATTATTAATTTTACTAAATGCTGCAGGAACTTGCTCGATAGTGACAGCCATGATCATCGAGTAAGCTGCTGGTGAACATAGGGTTGTTACTACTAAAAAACCTACAAAACCGGTTAATGCCGCAGAACCATCTTTATCTTTTGATAAACCATATGCAAGGCCAATTGCAAATAATATTGACATATTATCTATAATTGCCGAACCTGATTTAATCAATAAAGCGGAAATAGTGCTATTAGCTCCCCAGCCGTTAGGATCGATCCAATAACCAATTCCCATTAAAATTGCAGCGGCGGGCAGCACAGCAACAGGTACCATCAAAGCACGACCTATTCGCTGTAAATAACTTAACAGATTCACTATATTTTCTCCTTCCTTGAATAATCTCATTACTGAGATCTTAATTGTTAAATATTATATATATTCAATTTTTTGAATAAATTATCATTAAGTATTAACTTCCCCTTAAAGATAGTATAGATTATTTTGAATAATTCAAGATTAACTTTAAATCAATCTTTTATAGATTATAGACTTCTATAAAGGCTATCTACCTAAGACTGATTGTACAGCTAAACATATTGATGCAGAAGTGATCTCAAGCTCTTCATTAAAATTGAAATGATGGCTTTACAGTCCGCCCTTCCATACGACGCTAATTAAATCGTCGACCATATCATTCCTTTGGAGGATGCATTATCAGGCTAAGTCAATATCCTATACCAAGCTCTGTACACAAACGGGTTAATTCCTCTTTTCCGGTGACTGAACGTTTTTATAGATCAAAAAGTTGCTGTAAATTATTTGCCATTGTCTGTAAGTATACGATGGATAGCTATAGAAGTGCTCTGGTTAAGATCATGTAATAAGCGTCAAGCATTGGCTATGGTCTGCCTTTTAAAGATAGATAAAATCTATCAAGTGTGCGATCTTTGACTACAAAAAGATGACGTCGTGAAGTTTTGTTTGATATTTGCGGAAGAAATTTTATATCTATGTACAGATAAGCAGACTCATAGCTTTCAAACGCTTTATGCTTTAGTTTTAGGATTTTCTATCTCATTTCATATAAATTACCCGTATGAGCCTGCGTAAAAAGCTATCCATATCAGATCAAGATATATAACGTAGGGTTCCAGAAATTAGTATACGATTGCAATAGATCAAAAAAAAAGAAAACCGTTTTTTGCAAGAAAAAACTACGCTCTATATAAGCTGGTGATAGTATTGTCAGGAAACGATAGGAATATAAGGTGCGATCATCAGAGCTATATTTGTAAAATTATTGGTAGATATCCAATATATTATATGAAGGTTTTTTGTTATAGAAGTTGGTCATGGAAAAGCAAGCAGTCATATAGATTAAATAGACTTTTTCTTACTCTATACCAACATAAATCTGCATCTCATTAGTTGCTTAGATAATAATCTATTGGATGATATCAATTCATGCATTGAAGCAACTCATTCCACTTTATCCTGCCCATATTGTCATAGTGAACATGTTATCCGTTGGAAATATTTATTATGGTTACACGATAATATCGTTGCGAAATCCCCGATTGCAAAAAACATTTTGCAATCTTACTAAAAGTTCTTTGGCGAAACTACATGATAAAGATAAATAATTTAGTTATCTATGATGTATGTTAAATAAATTGACTTTATGGGAGTCAGCAAAAAATAGGCATTGATTTGAAAACAGCGTTTATATTGCATCATCGCTTTCTTGTTTTAGCGGCAATAGCCAATATAAATGCAGCAAAGGTATCATTAAAGTCGACGAAATATTTTTCCATAAATTCATTTAAAATGATGTCTTATTCATCATAAGAAAACTAAAGAACGTGGGAAAAGAAAAAGAAAAGAACGAATTGTGCTCTTAATTGCTCAAGATTAAGATAGTTATGTAAGCAATAAGATTTTTAAAGAGTTTAATATAGAGTATGTTATCCATTTTCTTGATTTAATTTGATTATGAATAAATAATTCATCTTTTTCTCAGATAGAGAAAATGATAAGAAACTTTGAAACTAGCATAAAATTAGTCACCCCATCGCGCCTAATAAGACAAGATAATCAGAAAGTTATTGATAAGGAATTCCAGATTTAAAATATGGACAATTATATCAGCCGATTAAAAGGATGAATTAGTAGAATTTAAGGTATAGATTTATTTATATACAGAATTTATCTAGCATGGAGAAGATTGTTTGAAACAATAACAATTGAAATACAGCATAGCTATAAATTACTTTCTGAGCAAAGTGACAACCTTTGCTAACATAGCCAATCATCAACATCATTTTGTTTTTGTTCTTTAGTAACGGTAAGTTCGGAAAATCTCATAACGTTTTAGTTAAAATAGACGCAGGTTTTTGCTGGCTTGAACCTGAAGAATCGTTCAAATTTTAGGTATTATAGTTATCTGATGATGAAGCTTCATTATTATAATATTTACCCTTAACTATAATCTCTCAGTACTCATCCTTTTTATAAATATCGCTGAGCGACTAGATGGTCTATATAATAATTGTAATCAAACAATTATCCTCAATCAGTATTGGGTAGTAAAATTTATTGCAGTCTATAGTCTATAAAAGACTAATTCAAAATTAAACCTAAATTATTTAAAAACCATACTACTCTTCTGGGATAAAATATTAACAAATAGACAATTTTAGTTATTAAACTCAATTAATAATAAAGAATAGTAGAATGATATTAAATCATTAAAATATAGTTGATATGAAATAAAATTAAGTGAGGTAAAATAATGAGGCTTATTCCTCTAACAACAGCAAAAGATGTCGGTCTTTTTTCCGCCAATTACATTGCAAATAAAATTAATCAATTTAATCCAACGGTTGCGCATCCATTCTTATTAGGATTACCAACAGGCGGAACATCACTAGCTACCTATCATGAGCTAATTAATCTCTTTAAATTAGGAAAAATTAGCTTTAAACATGTCGTTAGTTTTAATATGGATGAATATGTCGGTATCCCAAAAAATCATCCACAAAGCTATCATACTTTCATGTATGATAATTTTTTTAATCATATTGATATCATGAAAAACAATATTAATTTACTTGATGGTAATGCAAAAGATATCGACGCTGAATGTAAACGTTACGAAGATAAAATTAAGTCTTATGGTAAAATACATTTATTTATGGGGGGAGTTGGTAGTGATGGCCATATTGCCTTCAATGAACCTGCTTCATCTCTTTCTTCTCGTACCAGGATTAAAACTCTAACATCAGAAACCCGACAGGCAAATTCTCGTTTTTTTGATGATAATATTGATCGAGTACCTAAACATGCTGTTACTGTTGGCGTAGGAACCTTACTTGATGCGGAAGAAATTTTAGTTCTGGCAACCGGTATAAATAAAACATTAGCTGTTGAAGCTGCGGTAGAAGGTTCGATTAATCATATGTGGACAATTAGCTGTCTACAAATGCATGAAAAATCAGCTTTAGTTTGTGATGAATCAGCAACTCTTGAACTAAAAGTAAAGACCTTAAGATATTTTTGTCAATTAGAATCTGACATTATTAAGCAATTTGCTAGTTAAATTAATATATTAAAATTTAATATTATTAATAATAAATAACTCTATAGATTATACTATTTTATAATTAAAATAAGAGTAAAATATCATGTATGCATTAACAAATTGCATTGTTTATACAGGTTATGATCGATTATACGATCATGCAGTTATTATTGAAAAAGAGCAGATAAAAAAAGTTTGTCTAATTGCAGAATTACCTCAGAACATTGAAATTCATGATTTACAAAATGCGATCTTAGCGCCAGGATTTATTGATTTACAAGTTAATGGTTGCGGTGGTGTGCAATTTAATGATAATCCAGAAGATATCTCAATTAAGACTCTGGAAATTATGCAAAAAACAAATGAACGAAATGGCTGTACCAGCTTCCTACCTACATTGATCACCAGCCCTGATTCTCTGATAAAAACAGCAATAGAAACAATGCGTGATTATTTGGCTAAATATAAAAATCAGGCATTAGGACTGCATATTGAAGGACCTTACATTAACCCAATTAAAACAGGTGCTCATAATGACGAATATATTCGTCAGCCTTCTGCCGAAATGATCAAATATTTGTGCCAAAATGCTGATATAATTTCTAAAATTACCTTAGCACCAGAAGTAGTTACAGAAAAATATATTCATCAATTAGTTGATGCTGGTATTGTTGTTTCAGCGGGTCATTCCAATGCAACTTATGAAGAAGCACAAAATGGTTTCAAGGCAGGTATTCAATTTTCAACCCATCTTTTCAATGCTATGCCTGCTATTTCAAGTCGTGCTCCTGGATTAGTTGGTGCTATTTATAATACTCCTAGTGTATATGCAGGAGTTATTGCTGATGGATTACATGTTCATTGGGCTAATATTCGTAATAGTAAGCAATTAAAAGGTGATAAACTAGTTCTAGTAACAGATGCTACAGCACCTGCTGGACTTGATCCTAATGGCAATGGAATGGATTATTTTACCTTTGCAGGTAAAACCATATATCATCGTGATGAATTATGTGTTGATAAAAATGGTATATTAAGTGGTTCCTCCTTAACGATGATAAATGCTGTTAAAAATATCGTTGAACATGCAGGTATTCCATTAGATGAAGCATTACGAATGGCTACGCTTTATCCAGCTCGTGCTATTGGTGTCGATAAAAATCTTGGGAGCATAGAAAAAGATAAAGTTGCAAATCTTATTGTATTTAATCACGACTTCATTATTCGAAAAACCATTGTTAATGGCCGTGAAATAGAACTTAACGAACATATAAATTAATAAATCTAGTTATGCTCATTTCTGATGTATAGAATTTCAGAAATGGTGTGTCGTATTTTTTTGATTGATTTTGTGAATGATTTCAACAATAAAAAAATTATATGCCATGAAAAGTCTACCTTTAGAGGTGGACATGAAACTAGATATTATCTCTAATCCCTTGTATGAACTCATTCGTAATGCTACTAGTAAACTGATAGCACTACCGTTAAGGCAATGCTCAAAGTCATAACTGTAACAATATGCTAAACGCTTTTTGTCGGCGGACGTCAATCCGTCATCCGTAACAGTTATTTTTTAAGCGAATCATGAAGATTGCTATTGATTATGTTAAGATTAAACTGCTTATAATTAAAGTCGATTGCAACGGCGACGGAATATGTTTCAACAGCTTATTGCGCCACTTTATCTAAAAGTGAAAAACATAGAAGAGTTCTACTATAGCTGTTCTACGGATATCCAGTGATCTTCATGAATTCATGAAGAAGAGGGGCACCTTTTTGGTGAGAAGGTCATGATCTCTCTCTGCAGCACCATCAAAAGACTAAAATAGTAATGTCTTGAAAGAACATAGACATTGGTGATGTCATGTATGATTTAGCAATGCGCGTTACGTTTTATTTTTTAGCGGAAGACATATGCCGTCTGTCAACTAAGCTGTTTGCCTTTGCCTACTAGTTATTATTAGTCTCATTGTGCATGAGCACAATGAGCTTGTTGTGTTTGAGGAGGATCATTGAAAGTCAGAAGAAAGTTGGCATAACTTTTGGATGGGCTTGCAAGCCCAGGACTTAACCGCATCTTCCACCTAGGCTCTTCCCTACAGGAAGAGCTCTTGATTTTAGAATAGGAAATGGCAAAGATATTCCAGGACACACAGCAGCAATGCTATTGGGTACCTAATATAGCTGATGTGCGCTGCCTTCATTCCACAAAGGCATGAAGCATTGAAAGTTAAGGGTTGAACTGCCGGAAGTTTGGCTAGCAGAGAGCTCTGATGCCGCTAATAAACCCAATTGATATTTTTCTTGGCAAGATTTTCTTCATAAGTATCTCTATAACGATGAATAAACTGTAAAAAAAGCGAAAAAAAACGGCTGGCATTCTACGAATTTTCCGTCAGCGCTCACTGATCGTCAATAATAACAATCAGTTCAATTGAATCAATTTTTGCCAGAGTGAATCTATGAAGCTGATGTGCTATAAAGCAACTGTGTTTCGAGAAGCAACCCTTTCGATGGTATTGAAAGCTGCTACAGTTTCCTCAGAAAATCTAGACCAGATAAGGGGATTTGATCTGCTAACTTTATAGTAAACAGGATCCAATTTAAGAATGGAGAACAGATTCACGAATCATTAATGTATATCATAGCATGATATACATACACCAGATTTGCTAATAACTCACCAAAATTGCTCAATAAGAAATAGAAAATCATTTAATTGCAGTCATTAAAAATTTTTTCAATAACATCAACGCCCTAATTGCAAGTTTGATTTCTATTTCATTCTTTTATCTAGCTCAGTTAATCCAAAATGTAGCAGGCTACACATGAGCGTACAACAGCTACGTTGCTTCGTAAATATTCATGAGCAGAGTATATTTATACTCTGCGATATGTTAATTTCTGGCTATGTTAATAAAGGTTGTTGGTAGAAATCCTTTATACAGTATAAAGAATTTTATCTAGAGAAGTTGCCATGAAAAAAAGCAGTTATATAGATCAAAAAGACTGTTCTTTGCTTTCTGCTAACATAAATCTGCATCTTATTAAGTTGCTTAGATAACAATCTGTCGGATGGATTATATTGATTCATGCATTGAAGTAATTCAATTCACTCTATTCTAACTATATTCTTACAGTGAGCATGTTTATCTGCTGAGGGCATTTATTTAGGGTTACAGCAATATTGTTACAAAATTCCTTAGTACAGGAAAACGTTTAACAATCTCACTGTAAGTCTGCTAGCAAAACTAGATCAGAAGGATAAATGGTTTAGTTATCTTCGATGTAGTTGAATAGCTTAAATTTACAAAAGTCAGAAAAACAAACAAACATTGATTTAAAAATAGCGTTTAGATGGCGTCAATGCTTCTTGCCTCAGTAGCGACAGATAATATAAATGCACTAAGTGCTATTGTTGAAGTCACAAAAAGTTTTTCTTTGAATTCTTTAAAAGGGAGCGTTACATTCCACATAGGAAAAATAGAAAAGGCGGGAAGGAAAAGAAAAGAACAAATTGCGTTCTTAATCTCTTAAAATTAAGAGTATCATGTAAGCAATGATATTCTTGAAGAGTTTAATGCATAGTATGTTATCATTTTTCTTCATCTGATTATATGAATAAAGAGTTCATCTTTTTATGAGATAGAGATAAATGATACAAAACTTTCCTATGAAGCATGAAATTACTTATCATCGCTTACTAAGACTAGTAAGCGATGATAGTTATTAATAAGGAATTCTACATTCAAAATGTGAACAGTTATATCGCTAGTTAAAAGAATGACTGAGTAGATTTCATGCTATAGGAGGGGGGTCTTTATTTACTGAGTTAGCTAGCTGTAGAAAATTATTTAAAAACCATAACAATTAAAATACAGATGCGTAGTTACAAATTGCTCTGCGAGAAAAGCAAAACCCTTTGGTAATATAGCCTAATTCTGAAAAATTAGTGTATCATCGCAGGATATAAAACAGTACGAAGATCATGAAAATCTTAAAAGCAGCATAGCTGCGCAGCTCATACCATAGTTATTTTAAGTTTTTTTATTAGTCATAAAATTTGTCGTTTTGTATTGGTAGAGCATTATTTTTGTGTTACATAAAATTGCATAAATTCAATTATTGTACACATTCATCATGACAGAGCTGATGAATGCGTTATTATTGGTGATAAATTTTATTGAATAACCGTTATAATCTGAGTGAAATCGGTCATCTACAAATAGATTTATTAAGATAATACTATCATTGTAGTAAATTTAGTTGTCTGGAAACAGTTATAGCTAAGAGCTATTAGCAAATTTAATACATGACGATCAAGGCTACACTCCACTCTAATGCTTCATTAATATATTCTCCATTCTTAAATTTAATGTTATTACTATCAAGCATCAGAAGATCAAGTTCTTTTAGCCGCAGTTCTAGATTTTTAAGAGACGATAGTAGCTTAAATACCATTGAAAGGGTTGTTTTAAGCTAACTTCTTTTCGCATCAGCTTCATAATCCCTCACGTTATAAAATCTGATTCAATCGGATTCGTCGTTCTTGTTGATGACAAGTGCGACTGACTGATGAGAAGTTCGTAGAACGTTAGCAGCTTTTCTTGATCTTTCTCCAGCTTTTCATCCTTACAAGAAGGTAAGCTTAGCTAAAAATATTATTAATAATAAAGATTAAAAGCTTTACGATCAGCATCGCAGCTCTCTGGTAGGCAGAGAGCCAGCAGCTCACCATTAATTTCACTTACATACCTTTAAGATAATTAAACTAGCACATCAGTTATTTTGTGTACTTAACAGCACTGGTGCTGCATATCTAGAAACATCTTTTCCATTGCATTGAAAACCAATAGCACCTTCTCCCGTAAGAAATTTAGGAGATACGCTTAAGCCACGAGTTCGCACGGTTATCTAGAAGCTCGGCCCAGTTTACTTCTAACTCTTACAACTATCCTTAACTGCAACTAGCTCCTTATGTCTATACTCAGTGCTGCCAATATAACTAGCAGGAAAAGGCGATCAGCTTCCATAATAGAATGAGATATGTCTTTTAATCAAGAAATAAACGTTAGGGGTATCGTTAATCACGCAAGTACCACATTCCTAATTCTCTTTAAGTCATTGCTGTTTCAGTCTTCTGAATAGAACCTAGCAGAGAGATTATGCACTTCTCACCGAGAAGCTCCCCCCCCTCATGAATTCATAAAGATCACTGATGTATTCGTAGAACAGTTATAAGAGCAAAACTCTTCGTCATTTTTACACGCTTCAAATAAACTGGCAGCAACGAGCTGTTGAAGGATATTCTATTGCTTTTACTATTCCAGACTTTATGCACTTTAACTTCACATCGCCAATACCAATCTGTATAGATTCCTGTAGCAAATAACCATTACTGGCGACAGCTTGCCGCCCATTAATAAGGTCGTGTTTATATGTTTATCACAGCATGACTTCAAGATCCATATTAACAGCAGTGTTTATCAGCTCCTTGACATCATTATGAATGAGTTCATGTAATGGATCAGGATAATATTTTATTTTCAGATACATATATAGTAGATTGTTTCATGAAATATCATATTTTTAATGTTAAAAGAATCCACGAAATCAATCAGTGTAGTACCACTACCATCTTCGAAATCTTGTTTACTAGAAATTAATATAACTCTATAGCTATAGAGTTATTGAAAATAGAATTAGGCAATAACTTGAACAAAATTACCCCAAGGAAATTAAAATTAAATAATATTCTATTAAAGCTAATGTAGCAGATAGTCAATAAAAATAATCGTTAGCAATTGAAGTGATTAAATACGCATGACCATGCACTAGTAATGCGATTTCCATTATTTTTAACCTATTTAATTCGTAAAAGTAGTCATCGCGAAGAAAAATCATAGTAATAAAAAAGTTTTCTTACCCACGTGCAACACTATATCAAAACTAAAGTGTTAAAAAATTTCTGTAATGATTTATTAATTGTTACTTTATAGTTAGCGCGTAATTCAGTTATTGCTACTTTCCATTAACTAAACGTCCTATATTAAATGATGAGCTTTTTTACCATTTAATTGAATCTCATAATAGCGTTGTAATATATTAATCTATGCTTTTTAATTGCCAAGTAAAAAATTTATGCCACAATTAACCATATTTTATATAAAAATATGGTTAATATATAACAATGATTATTAATCTCTGCAATATAACAGTGCATAGAAACAATATTATGCGCTATTTTCACTTTCGTTAAATAGAAAATTGCTTAATTGTTATTAATATCTTCTTTTCTATAAGAAAAGAAGATGCTTTCCATTGTTAATGAAAATTAACACCATCATTTAAATAAAAAACATCATTTGTTTTGCTAAAAAAATACTTTAGTTTAATTTAGCTTTGTATTTAACATATAAAGTTATTATTATTTTGTAATACGTCATTATTTTTTCTTGATTTTATCGATAAAATGATCAACAATCCAAAAAAAGATACTTTTCTGCAAAAATCATAAAAATCAGTTGACGATTCAACTTCATGTACAGATAATTGCGCCCCTCAACACCGATAAAGGTTGAGTAAAAGATGGCTACGTAGCTCAGCTGGTTAGAGCACAGCACTCATAATGCTGGAGTCACAGGTTCAATTCCCGTCGTAGCCACCATAATTTGCGGGAGTGGCGAAATTGGTAGACGCACCAGATTTAGGCTCTGGTACTGTAAAGTGTGCGAGTTCAAGTCTCGCCTCCCGCACCATTTTATAAAGATTATTTATATTCTCTTTGGGGTATAGCCAAGCGGTAAGGCACCAGGTTTTGATCCTGGCATTCCCAGGTTCGAATCCTGGTACCCCAGCCAATGATTTCAATAATCATGTAAATTAAGAATCATGAGCGGAATTAAAAAATAATAAGTTACATATAAAAACTATTTTTTGTTAATACTGATTTCAGTAACTCTTTGATCTCGGATCATTATATGAATAATCATCATTGCACAGTTTTAGTCATTGGCAAATAGAACTATGAAAAATATAGTTGAGGGTAAATATTATGATGATTAGGCTCCATCGTTAGGAAATTTTAGAATCTAAAATCAAAGCTGTTTTTCAAGTCAATAAAGAACCTGCGTCTACTTTAGCTAGACGTTATGGCATTTCCAAACTTACCCCTTAGTAGAGGGAGGGCAAGATAATATTGATAATCACAGCCATATTCTCTCATTTGTTTGTCCGACGGCTGAGGGACAAACCCTGGCGCCCGTTTAAGAAAGCTATAGTCGTTTTCCTACAAAAATATTTTCTCCTTCTCGCCGATCTGTTGGAAATTTGCACGCAAATTTTGAACCTTGTAGTATCTCAATCTTCCATAAATCGCTATTTTTATACAGCCATTAGTGGGGAATTTGCGTAAAATAAGGCAAAAAAATCATTAAACCCGAAGTATAAAGCGTTTAAAATATACGATTTTGATTATCTGTATGTAGATGTAAATATCTTCTGTAAGAATACCGAATGGAAACTTCACGATGTTATTTTTCGTAGGTATAGATCGGCTCCTGTCTATGAATCTGTTTTTTTATTCATCTTTACAAGGGTTAATACTTTCTAAAATATACGATGCTTCTTACGTGATCTTAACCAAGGATGCCCATACCTATCCTATCAGGTACTTACCACAATGCAAAGAATTTACAGACCACCGTTTGCTCTGCAAAACGTTCAGGAACCGGAAAATAGGAATTCAACCATTTATGTACAGAGCTTAATATAGAACACCGACTTAGCCCCGCCGAGCTATCCTCTAAAGAAATAATATGGTTGAACAATTTAATGGACGTATAAAAGATGAGCTGCAAAGTCATCATTTCAATTCTGATGAAGAGTTTAAGATGATTCAACATCAATATCTTTAACTGTACAATCAGGAATTACCCAATCAGTATTGGGTAATAAAACTCCATTGCGGTTTATATGAAATATTGGATAAAAACTAAACTTGAATTTTTTAAAAAAATACTATCTACTTGGATGTAATAACTAGCATATCTATGGCATTTTAGTTAAAAAATAGCTAAGAGAAAAAAATTATTAAATGTTAAGAGTTTTTGGGAGAGATAGTCGAAAATTTCGAAATCTAAATTAGAATTATTTGCTAATTTATTTAAATTATGATTTTTTTACAAAAAAGTCATAATTAATTTTTATAAATGATCGTAATAAGCCTATATTTTATTATGAAGTTATTTTTACAACCAGTCAGCTGTAAGTAAAATAAATAATATTAAGCAATATGAGAATAACAAAAAAGGTAGATGATAGATGAGTAATTAATAACGCCATTAAAAAGCAGTAGAAATCTAACTTTAACTTCAAGCGCGTAAAATACGAAATATCATAATATAACTATTAATGTCACAGTAACATGACAGAAATAGGCAAAACATATGCTAAGTGGGCACCTACTTAGCAAGTAATAAAAACGATAAAACTTGATTTTTTCAATAAATATAAATATATTTATGATATAAAAACGTAATTATAAAAATATTAAAAATAATAAAAAAATAGATTTTTTAATCTATCTCATAATTCAATTAATTTGATAGATCTTCAATCTGAAGAATAAGGTTTTCAACGAAATAGACAAAATATTATAACTAACTTTATGTTATAAACCTAAAGCATATTTAAGTATCTTTATCTTAACTGTATTTAGTCGCTGTACTAGCATTAATGCTAAATTTCGGCTAGATTTTATACCACAGAATTGGGAACTAAACAGTGTATAAATAGCATCCATACATGCTTGCATTAATTTATTATCTCGCATTCTATCATGTTGATAACTTAGTAAAGTTTGTCGTGCATAAAAAGGTAATAAATGTGTATTGGAATCAATCAGTACCTTTAGTAAACTATCTACATCACGATAACCGAGATTAACGCCCTGACCGCCTAGTGGATTGATGGTATGAGCAGCATCACCAATCAAAGCGATTCCCTCTTCAACATAACGATTAGCGTGATGACGGTTCAGTGGAAAACTTCCTTTAGCAACAATTTGTAATGAACCAAGTCGAATAGGAAAAGCTAAAATAATTTCTTTCCTGAGCTGTTCTAAGGAAAGAGCTTGTAGCTGTCTAATTCGTGAAGGTGTATCATACCAAACCAAACAGGCCCAATAATCAAATAAGGGTAAAAACGCTCGTGGACCAGAAGGAAAAAATTGTTGCCAAGTAATATCCTCTTGTAATTGTTTCGTTTTAACTGTAATAAGCATACATGATTGAGCATATTGCCAACCGTTACTACCAATTCCAGCTAAAGATCGAAGCTGTGAATAGGCGCCATCAGCAGCAATAATTAACTTTGCCGATAGTTTCTGATTATTGCTTAAAGTTATTTTCCATTGTTGGTTTTGACGTTGCATTGTCACTAATTTAACCGGGCATAGCAAGGTAAGATTTGGATATTGAAAAAATTGTTGCCATAAGCCCAATTGCAAAATACGGTTTTCAACTATATAACCTAGTTCAGGTAAATTAAGGATGCTTGCTTCCAACATTACGTGTGAGTTTTCTCCTTCCCAAATTTCTAATTTTCGATAAGGAGCAACGCGCATATTTAAAACATTATCCCAGGCACCAAGTTGTTTAAGTAGATCCACTGAAGTACAGTTTAACGCTGAAACGCGTAAATCAGGTTGTTCTAACGAATTAAAAGGTGCAGGTTTAATATGTTCAAGTAACAGGATACGCCAACCTTCTTTTGCTAACCCAATTGCCATTGCTGCACCTATCATACCTGCACCAACAACTACAATGTTATAATTTTCATCTATTCTATTCATATAAACTTAACTATCAATAGTCACTAACCTAATAGTAGGTCTAGTTTTTCTTATGTGATTTACTAAAAATCTATTCACCATTTTGGTTAGTAAACTCCAAACGAATACAATACATATAAAAAATTTCTAATTTAATAGAAAATATTCTAATTATGACAGATTTTATTACCGAAATTTTGGATATGCAAAATATTTATGAATAAAACTATAGATTAAAATCTATTGGGCAGCTCTGGCGCTAGATGAATAATTCATCAAAAAGACTATCCTTCTTAACAAGGCTCATTATGGATATCAATTAACATAGATTGCTGAAGATTCTGATATTCTAGTGCTAGACATCTGCTAAGTTCGTGAAAAAAACGTAAGAAAAGTATTTTATTAATTAGGGTATTGAAAAAGATAAAAGATAATAATTAATATTATTATTGGTGTTGGTGGTTGTATTGATTAACAGGAAGAAAATTTTATTTATCAACGCGTGTGTAGGGCAAAGCCTTGATCTCATAGTATTGGGGATTATTTTTTGGTATACAAACTTTATATCATCTACTAGAGATAATGTAAAGTTAAAGATAAGCGTACTTCAAATTGCTGGTATTAGTTTTCCAGAAATTAAAAAATTTGATCGATTACTGCAATCACTAACAGAAGAGAAGGTTCTTTAGTTTCTGTTTCCCTTATAAAGGGGTGTAATAAATACTGTTTATTTTACGTAGTTCCTTACACTCCAGCAGTGAGGAAGTAAGCTAAACATATGTGATGACGTTTTATTTGAAATCGCACAATTAAATGGAAAAGAAGTGCGTGAAATTCACTAATTATATCAAGATATCCAATCTTAATCTGGGTCAACTTTGACGGTGTAATTTGTTCATTTCTCGAATTATTATGTCTGGCTACAGCCATTGACGGCGTTGATCGATTACATCTGTTTTACAACCAATCATTCAATTCAGTTTATCAACGATATTATTGCTGTTTATGAAGATACTCCTGAACTTGTTAGATTCTTACATTTCCTAATTAAATTAGCTAAAGATCAAATTTAAGAATCATAAAACAATCATATACAGCCATTGAATATAAAAGCAATTTTCATAAATTACGTAAAGCATGATCCGATATCATCATTATCTCAGATCTCATTATTAGTTTTCCTTCTTAAATAAAAAATTTTTTTTTAAAAAGCAGACAGTTTATTGTAGATGTTAATTCTTATATAAGTTTAAATTTTATCTATTATCTTGCCCTTACTGCTCTATACTGTTGATTTACATGATGATGTCAGCGAAGGTGAAAACCCACATCTCTATTTTATTTCAACAACCTATTAATCAGAAATCAATGAATTATAGGTGAATAATATTAGTAGGGGGTTATTAGTAACTCTTATGTATAGTGATCATGCTACATTCTGCTCTGATTTTTTATAAATCTGTTCTTCATCCTTAAATTAGATGTTGGTTAACATCAGAGTCAGCAGGTCAAATTCCACTTTAATTAGTTCTATCTCTTATGAGTATACAGGAGTAGCTTAAATATCATTAAAAGTATTTTTTTAAACCACAATTTTCGCACTTCGGCTTCATAGGCTCACTGTTGTGCAAAATCAGATTCAATCAGATTCGGCGTTCTTATTGGACGTCTAGTGTACTGATGAAAAGACATGGAATGCCAGGCATTCTTCTCCATCTTTCTCCAGCTTCTTCATTGATTTAGTATAGTACTTCGATAAAACGTTACCAATAAAACGTTAGGCTTTATTAGCGGCATCACGGATATTTACTAGTCAGATCTCCTGCAGCTAACCCTTAATTTTTAGTGTCGTATGCCTTTTGAAAGTGAAATTAGTGTATTAGCTATTTTTTGTAGCTAATGTCATTGGTGCCATATGTCCGGAAATATCTTTGCCATTGTATTCCAAAAATTAAGCATCAGATCCTCCGTTACCAAGTCTTTGGAGATGCAGTTAAACCATACGTGCTTATAAGCTATTGAGAAGTTTAGCTAGTTCGCTTCTAACTCTTGATAAGAATCTTCAGCCGCAACAAGATTATTAGGTCAATGCGCAGTGACGCCAATAATTAAGCAGCAAGCAAAGGCGATCAGCTTGCCTGACAGGCCTGCATGTACCACTATCAGTGAAAAATAAACCTAGGTGTATCACTTAAATCATAAAGCTATCGTTGCTGATGTTCCTTAAGTCATTACTGTTTCAATCTCTTGATGCTACTAGCAGAAAAATCATGCACTTCTTTACCAAGAAGTGCTTATAAAGCTTCGTAAAATCATCGTTAGGGGGATGGATGGATTCTTAGCAGGTATAAGTTATAGTAGCAACTTTTCGTCGCTTTTGTACGCTTCAGATAAGGCACCAATGAGCTGTTTAAGGATATTCTGTTACCGTTGTATCCCATTTAACATTATGCACTTTAATCTTAACATCGCTAATATCAGTCTTGTAGATTTACGGTGGCAAATAACTGTTACAGATGACAGCATGGGCGCCCGTCAACAAGCCATGTTCAGCATATTATTGCAGTATTGCTTTAAAACTAACCCTCAACAACAGTACTATCAGCTCCCAGGTAGCATTACGAATAAGTTCATGGAAGAGATTACAGTTGATATCTGGTTTCGCAGATATTTATAAGGAAAACTCTTCATGGCATATTATCTCTGTTATTAAAATCATCTACAAAATTAATCAGTAGGATATGCTATTTTTTATAAAACTCCATACACCATAAATGAGAATAACTCGTGAACTAATATTCAACGTATATTAGTTAATAAGGATATTCGCATAAAAATATTACGAAACTTTTTGGCATGCAAAAATAATTGGATAGTAAATTGAAGATACGCAAAACATGATCGGAAAGTTTATTGATGTCAAAATTATCTATCTCTACGCTAATTATTTACATGATATAGTAGTTAAAATAGAAGATAGTATGGCATTAAGAAGCCAAGAATCATTTTGAATTAGTTATTTTTTGGATAAGCAAATAAAGCGATCGATCTTGGTGTAGTAAATTACTAACCTTAATATTAAATAGATAGATTTAGTGACTCCAAAAGATAATTTACAAATTCTCAGCAGCAAAATATTTTTATAGCTGACTGATAATCAGCAGTTAATTAGCCTTTGTATGCTGTTCAATAATAATATAAAGTAGTTTAGTCGCAGACTAGGTATTACAATCAATCTTACAAAATAACCGAGCTAAATTGATTGGTAAATTACTTAATGTTAACGCAGTTAACAACATTTTATCCTGACTATATGTTGATATAGCTCCTATAGATGGCATTATACTTGAACAAATCCACTTATTTATAATAGAGAATTAATTTCTTGAGCAATCCGTTAAAAACGTTGGTAGTTATGAAAAACTTGTAAATATTAAAATCAAACAGAGCGTTATAAAACTCTATATGCGGCAAATTAGACTTAATATATTGCTAATATATACCATGACATTACTTTCGAAATTGCTTCTGAAGAGCTAGGTAAAACTTATTTCGTGGTTGTTGCAATTTATGCTTTATAACGTAAAGCAATACGCTGTATTCTATTCACTCGCCCCGTCGTCAAGGTCGGGGCGAAAACTCGGCTTCTTACCAGATGATCTCAGTCAAAAAGTTAATCCTTATTTATGGCTTCTTTATGATACTTTATTTGAAATGCTAGATTTTGAAAAAGTAAAAAAATTGATTGAGCGCGCAATGTGATTGAAGTATCACCCATTAACCATATATTCGAAATTGCATCCTTAATCAGGCTTTTCATTCTTTATGAAAAGCAGAATACCACAATTTAATAGATAAAATATTTCTGATCCGTGTGTTGATTTTAACTCTGAAATCGTGATACCTAACTAGGTAACGTAACTAAAATTAATCTGCCTAGTGGCTATAAATCAGGTTTATGCTAGTCAATTGAAGTGCTTTCTTGAAGTTAAAGAGCTTAGTTTTAGTTTCTTCATAATGAAGAAGAAGAACATCCTGTAGTAGCAAAAGTGATTATTTTTACTAAAATTAAAAAAATAAGAATGAAGCAGTTACTTTATCAATAAAAAGAGCTATCACAGGCACCATATAGAAAAGGAAATATTTACTTGCAATCAGTTATTCTTGATCTTCAGCTGGCCTGTAGTAATCATAATGGATTACCCAGTAAAAAAACGTTTCAACATTGGCTTGAGGGTTTTCTGCCACAATTTCAATCTAAAAGTGAAATTACAATTCGTATTGTTGATATGGAAGAAAGCCAACATTTAAATCGAATATATCGAGGAAAAGATAAACCAACGAATGTGTTATCCTTTCCATTTAAAGCACCAGAGAATATTAAATTATCCTTACTCGGTGATTTGATTATTTGTCGTAAACTCGTTGAAAAAGAAGCAACTGAACAACAAAAAAACCCTGATGCTTACTGGGCGCATATGGTAATACATGGTTGTCTTCACCTATTAGGTTATGAACATCAAAATAACTTTAAGGCAGAAGAAATGGAAATAATAGAAACTGAAATTATGCAAAAATTAGGTTATCCTGATCCTTATTAGTATGAAAAGACGTAACTATAATGGTACTTTTATGTTAAACAATTGATATAGTAAACTACTTAGAGAAATTTTAATATAACGCTATGAGCGACGAGCATCCTGCAAACAATGATAATAATAACTCGAAAAAGAGTTTTTTTGAGCGCCTTAATCAATTATTTCACAGTGAACTTAAAAATCGTGATGACTTAGTTGAACTCATTCGTGATTCAGAGCAAAAAGATGTTATTGATCCTGATACTAGAGAAATGCTTGAAGGGGTAATGAATATTTCCGATGAGCGTGTTCGGGATATTATGATCCCACGCTCTCAGATAGTAACCTTAAAACGAAATCAATTATTAGATGATTGCCTTGATGTGATCATCGACTCAGCACATTCTCGTTTTCCAGTAATTAGTGAAGATAAAGATCATATTGAAGGTCTATTGATGGCTAAAGATTTGCTACCATTTATGCGTACTGATGCTGAACCTTTTACTATCGATAAAGTATTACGTCCCGCTGTTGTTATACCTGAAAGCAAACGAGTTGATCTGTTATTAAAAGAGTTTCGTTCACAACGTTATCATATGGCAATTGTTATCGATGAATTTGGTGGCGTTTCCGGCTTAGTGACAATCGAAGACATTCTTGAATTAATTGTTGGTGAGATTGAAGACGAATATGATGATGATGAAGACATTGATATTCGTCAACTAAGTAAACATGCTTACTCTGTTCGTGCACTAACCCAAATTGATTATTTCAACAAAGCATTTGGGACACAATTTAACGATGAAGAAATTGATACCATTGGTGGTTTGGTGATGCAAGCATTCGGACATTTGCCTGCTCGAGGAGAAATAATAACCATTAATGGTTATATTTTTAAAATTAGCATTGCTGATAGCCGCAAAATTATTCAAGTTCAGGTAAAAATTCCTGATGAAGGACCCATTCCAAATCTTGTAGAAGAATAGCATTAATGAATAAAATGCCACTCTATCAACGTCAGAGGTTAAGAGTCTTGTTTGCCTTAATCTTCGGGGTTTGTGGAACATTGGCTTTTTCACCTTTTGATATTTGGTTAGCCGCTATTTTCTCTCTTTTTGGCTTACAATTGCTAATTGTTAATCGTTCAAGCAAACAAGCAAGTTTAATAGCATTTTGTTGGGGAATTAGTTTATTTGGTAGTGATGTTAACTGGGTTTATGTCAGTATCGCTGATTTTGGTGGTATGCCATTGATGGTTAATCTTTTTTTAGTCATCTTACTAGCAGGGTATTTATCACTTTATCCTGCGCTATTTGCTTATCTACTCAATCAATTCTTTCCACGGCTTAATATTACTCGCTTTATTTTTGCCGCGCCAGTAATATGGCAAATAACTGAATATTTACGTGGTTGTATACTAACTGGTTTTCCTTGGTTGCAATTTGGTTATAGTCAAATCGATGGGCCACTAAAATCCATCGCACCGATATTTGGTGTTGAGATGATAACATTGTTATTGATGATTATTAGTAGCTGTTTGGTTTTTGCTTGCCTAAAACGCCAAGTTGTTCCTCTAGTTACAGCAATTATTTTATTGTTTTTACCTTTGGTAATTAAAAATTATCACTGGTTTACCCCAGTTACAGAAAAAAAATCACAAATTGTTTTAGTTCAAGGTAATATTCTGCAAAACTTAAAATGGCAACCAGGATTTCTCGAACAAACTATAACTACCTATTTCGATCTCTCTAAACCTTATTTTGGTAACGCCAAAATCATTATCTGGCCTGAATCTGCTATTCCATCAATCGAATCAGATAATAACGTTTGGTTGACTTCATTAGATAAACTTCTGCGATTACAAAATACTCGCTTAATTACTGGAATTGTTGATGCTAAACTAAGTAAGCAGGGAGTAAGTAATTTTTTTAATAGTATCATTGTGTTAGGAGAAAATAAACCTTATGGTTATCCAACCACTAATCGTTATCAGAAGCACCACTTAGTGCCTTTTGGTGAATTTGTACCATTAAAAAATATTCTTCGGCCAATTGCCCCTTTATTTAATTTACCAATGTCAGGTTTTAGTCGTGGTAATTATAAGCAAGACCAGTTAACTGCTGGCAATATTCATCTGACTGCCGCTATCTGCTATGAAATTATTTTAGGCACCCAAGTTAGAGATAACTTTAAATCAGACACTGATTTTTTATTGACAATTTCAAATGATGCATGGTTTGGGCATTCTATCGGCCCATGGCAACACTTTCAAATGGCGCGTATGCGTGCACTTGAGCTTGGTCGGCCATTATTGCGTGCTACTAATAATGGTATTACCGCAGTGATTGCACCTAATGGTGACATTCAGGCAGACCTTCCTCAATTTACTCGCTCAGTATTAAGCGTTGAGGTAACACCGACATCTGGTCTCACACCTTATGCACGTTGGAGTAATTGGCCTATGTGGGGATTAGTTGCTCTATTTATTATATTGGCATGTTTGTTAAACAAAAAGAAAAGCAATCAATTTAGCATATATTAGTTATTATCATGTTCTTAACCTCCGATGATGGGTTTTTTATCTTGTTTATTTAGATTTATCATTAAATTTAATTAATGATTTTTTTAAAAAAGTTTCTAAATAGAATGGAACAGTTTTAGATGCTTGCTAATTGTTCGATAGATCTCAAAGAGAATAAGTTGTGACTATCTATGGTCATTTTAAAATTCAAGTAAATCAATATTAATAAAAAATATTAATGTCTTTGAATAAATACAAATCAATGCAATATATATTGAATAATATTCATGTTAATGAAAAAATTATAAATTTATCTAAATTTTGCGCTTAAAAGTAAGTATATTATTTTAATGTATAGAACTGTTACTTGATTTCTCAATTAGAGATGATTGGCAAATCTGGCGTGAATGACAGTAACAGGCTATATTTCACGCTAATCCTTTATAAATCTGTTCTCCATCCTTAAATTACATTTTGTTTAATACTAGTATCAGCAAATCAAATCCCATTAGCCCACAGTTCCAGCTATTTTAAACAAACCAGAGTAATTTAAATATTATTGAAATTGTTGCTTTCTTGAGTCGCAATACCTCGCGATTCGCACATCAGATATAGGATTCACTGCCATAAAAATTGATTCAATCAAATTTATATTCTTATTTATGCTCAGTGCGATGACGAAAATTATAGAAATGTCAATAGCTTTTCTCAATCTTTCTCTGGATTCTTTATCGTTGCAGGACACGCTTAAAACTTTTCCAACAAAGCATCAAAGGCTTTATGATAGGAATCGTGACTCTCTGGTAGGGAGAGTTCCTGCAGCTCAGTCTTAACTTTCGATCGGATGCTTTTTGGGAATGAAGGTGGCACATTAGGTATTTTTATGTACTCAACAGCGTTGGTGGCTATATACCAGGAACATCTTTGACGTTGCATTCCAAAATCAAGTGGTACTTCTCTCTTAACAAATCTAGGAGATACGATTAATATCCGCGCTCACTAGCATTGAAAAGTTATCCCCAGTTTTCTTATGACTCTTGATAAGAATCTTCAAATGCAACAAGCTTTTTATATCTATCTTCAATACCGGCAATATAACTAAATAGGTAAAGACGATCATCAGTCTTCCTAACAGAATGAGATATACATTAAGCTAAGAAATAAACGTAATGCGTATTGCTAAATCACATAAGCACCACATTGTCAATGTTATTTAAGGGGTTGCTGTATCAGTCTGCTGATAGTATTGCAGAGAGATCATGTACTTATCACCGATAAGCGCGGCATCATAGCTTTATAAAAATCACCGGTAGATAATGTCTCGCATATATATGGAATTGGTAGCAACTCTTCGCCGATTTTGCACGCTTCAGATAATGGAGAGCAACGAGCTCTTAAAGCATATTTTATCACCATTACGATCTCCATTAATCTTAGGCACTTTAATCTTAATATCACCAATACCATTATATATTTGGGAGTTCGCTATAAGAAATAGTTGTTATAGACGTCGGGGTAGCGGCCGACCAGTCGACCAAGGCAGTGTTCAGCACGTTATCCAGCATGGATTCGAGCACAGCCTTAACAGCAGTAGCTATCAGTTTCCTAGTAGCCTTATAGATGAATTCATATAAGGGAACAAAGTAATTTTTATTTCATGATATCTCTAAGGTAGACTTTTTATGGCACATCATCTCTCTGTTGTTGAAATTGTTCACGAAACCAATCAGTAAAATACGTCAGCATATTCGAAGTCCTTACATCGAAAATGAGCATAATTTAACTTTTTTTGGATCAAATGAAAGACGAGATTACTCAGATTTTTTCTAGTGTTTACATATGTTATTCTTGTGCTGATACTTTTTTAGCTCTTGTCAATTTTTAATATTTTTGCTCAATTTTATTATTACGGTAATGAATAAAAGTTTATTTTAAGGTTAAATTTTTAATAAATTATTTCTATTGACTTATATAATGTTGGTTCTAACAATAGAACAGCAAGACCATATAAAAAAATTTAAGAAAAAAATTTTCGTCCCTTTCAGTTCATTAAAACAAAAATTTATATTTACAATTAAATTAAAATTCATACATTTTATTATTTTCTATGTGTTTTTTTTATTTTATTAATGGCAACTAGAATAAAAATTATAGTTATGGTTAACCTCTATAAGTGCGATACAATTTTGGTATAAGTATTTTAAAAAAAATATTAATAATCGTAATTTACCCTAATCTTTAGCTTTAAATTTTCTTATTACCTATTATCTGAATAGGGATAATGAGAATCCAGAATATTATTCTTGATTCCTGGCAAATTAATAGGTATAGCTAAGTTAAAAACTAATAAATTTATGGTTTTTTTTGCTTTATTTATATCCACAATTTAAGATCGTATCCAATGATAACTTGACTATCTTTATTGAAAGATACTTAACAGTTTTATTTCAACCAGAATGAACCAGATATGCTTTCGCAGCAACTGCTTTTGTATTTGTTTATCTAATATTTCAGCATATTAGATAGGATGTAATGTCAGAAAAATTAGTCCAAAAGCAGGCTGAAAAAGTTGGCGTTAATTCAGTAATATCACGTTTAGTTTTCGGTAATTTAGTGGTAAAACTGGATAAAAAATAATACTCTGTCTGTTTTGGTATTAAACAAAATAAAAACGGTAAAACGCTAAAAAAGTGGGCTGATCGTAAAAAATAATTTTTGTCGCATAATCTGCTTTTGAAATTGGTTTAATAATACCATTAATATGGTAAATAGGGTAAAAAAACGTAAGTATTTTCTGTTTTTATTCCATGATTAAAATCAATAGACTAATCAGTTAAGTAGTGACATTTTCTAAAAATACATCACGTTTAATTGCATGCTAATTATATAGGCTAGGCTGTTTTAACCAAATTTACTGTGTTGACATAATAAATACCTTAAAAATTAAATACATCATTATCCTATCAATGATAGGATTACCAATTAATCTACCTCTAGGGTCGGTAGAAAGAGTTATTTTCCTGTATAAAATAAACTAAAGAAAATAGCCATACCTCTCTTCTTACTAACGTTGCTAGAGCAACGTATTTAAGTAATTTCTTTAAGCTATTTTCTCAACTAGAAATGCGATTTAGAGCAGAATTTCAGGTATAGTAAAAATGTGTTTATGACTATCTTTGTAAAGATTATTCTAAAAATTTCTTAACTGTATTAAGGATTTTCACTACTCTAGTGGAGTTTCCATGAAAAGAAAACAATGTAAAGATAAAAACTTTTTTCTAACTTCCTGTTAATATACAGTTGCATTTCATTAGTTGAATCGTTAGTAATCTACTAGATGATCTCGATTCATGTATTGAATTAACTCAATCCACTTTATCCTACTCACTATTGTCATAGTGAGTATCTTATCCTATGTGGAGATTCATTATGGTTACAGTGATATCATTGAAAAATCCTTAATTACAGAAAAACATTTAACAATATTACTAGAAGTCTTCTAACAAAACTAGATCACAAGGATAAATGGTTTAGTTATATGCGATGTATGTTGAATAGCTTTACTTTACGGGAGTCAATAAAATAAAGAGGCATTGATTTGAAAATAACGTTCAGATAATATCACTTCTTCCTTACTTTAGTAGGGACAAATTAACATAAATGGAATTATGCTCATTTCTGGTATATTGGATTTCAGAGATGCAAGGCTGCTATCCTACTAATTGATTTTATAAATGATATCAACATCAAAGAGGTGATATTCCAAAAAATTCTACTCTATAGGAATCTGTAAATGAAATATTATTCTGATTTTTTTCATGAATTCATCCGTAATGGTGATAGGCAGCTGATAAAACCGATATTGAACTGGAGTTCGAAGCCATAACTGCTCAACATATTCAACACCGCCTTTTTATTGACGGGCGCCATGCCATTGACCGTAACGCTTATTTGCCATAACGAATCATATAAACTGGTATTGGCGATGTTAAGATTAAAGCGCTTAAGATTAGAAAATCACAGCGGTAACAAAATATATTTCAACAGCTCTTTGCTATTACCTTATTTAAAACATGCAAAAGTAGTGAAGAGTTGTTATCATAGCTCCACCTACCGAAGCACATCTACTGGTGATTTTCACGAACTTCTGTGTTGGCATCCACTCTAGATGAAAAGCAGAGGATCTTCTCTGTCAGTACAATCAGAAGACTGAACCAGAAATTCCTTGAAGAGCATCAGGCAAGGCAGGCTAGCTGTTTAATTTAGCAATATACGCCTAACGTTTATTTCTGTTTCGATGATATATATCGTTCCTGGCAGGAACGATGATTTCCTTTGCCTGCTGCTTCATTTATTGATATCACTGAATATAGACGTAAGAGAAACTAGTTGAGGTAAATATGGTTATCAAGAGTCAGAAGCTAACTGAGTCAAACTTCTTAATGGTCTGTAAGCATAGATCTTAACCGTATTTCCTATAATTCCTAGGAAAAGGAGGACTTCTCTTAGTTTTAGAATTCAATGGTAAAGATATTCCCAGGAACGCAGGATAAACGTCATTAGCTACACAAAATAATTAATGCACTGATTTCACTCCTAAAATGCATGTAACACCGAAAGTTAAGGTAAGCTGCCGTAGATTTGCCTAGCATAGAGCTGTAATGCCGCTAATAAAACATTGATGTTTTATAGCAAGGACTTTTAGCGAGTATCATCTACTCACAGCGATAAAGAAGCTGAAGAAATAGCGAGAAAACGGCTGGCATTCTATAACTTCCCGTTAGCGCAGTGACCATAAATAAGAGTGACGAATCTGATTGAGTCGATTTTTGTGATAGTAAAGTTGTTAAGCTGACACATGAAACTCTGTGATTCAATAAAATAACCATTTTAATGGTATTTAAGCTGCTCCGCTTCAGTCTACTCATAAAAGACAATTGAGGTAGAGAGATTTAAGTTGTTACTATTTTGAGAGATAACCTTAAATTTAAGGATGGAGAATAGATTCATGAAGGATTAGAGTGGAACATAAACCTGACTCTACCATACACTATATTTTATAATAACTTTCATGACACTTACCCTTCTTTATATAAATATATAAATATTAAAAAATGAGGATAAAATTTAAGTGCTTTTTGCCATCTATGTTTGCAATTTCTTCTCTATTTAAGTGTTCCTATTTTCTACTTGATGATTTTCATGTCCTAGATGAAAGTATTTTTCGTTTGTAATTTATTATTAGATAAGTTTCACCAATAATTTAAAATGTATGACCTGATAAGGTTGGTTTTAAATCCTTTTGCTCAAAGCGCGAATATATGTAAACTTTATGTTTATCAAGAATTTTTCTTAATTTATCATTGTTCATATTTTATCTTTAATTTATGTAGTAAAAAAATTGATTAGACCTAGTAAATTTGTGTGAAATTAGAATATGTGCAAAAGGTTTCTTCCTCTTGGTATGCGATTACAGTTATAACGAACAAAGAGTAAACGCAACTAAACTATATTTAGTTATTGAAAAAATAAATTAGCGTATTGATTATCTTACTAGTGCTCAGCTGAATTCACATATAATGAAACTTATTATTTGTCTATCTGTATAATTATAATTATAATATAGACTATCGTCGTATAGCTCTATTCATGGTACGATGGGTACTAATAGATATAGTTGAGAGCAAATATTATTATGATGAGGCTCGATCATCAGATAACTACAGCACCTAAAATCAGTACTACTCTGCATAGTAACAAACAGCCTGTGTTTACTGTATCTAAGCGCTAGGGCATAGCTGAATTACCATTGTTAAAGAGCAAAAATAGATGATGTTGATAATCAACATCTGTATTTCCTACCGTTTTCCGACAATGTCTCCCTCACTTAAATAAAGATGTAGTTTTTTTGAAAAAACATTTCACCCTTTCGCTAATTTTCTAGCAGAGGTGTTTCCCCATACACAGGTTCCTGAGAACCCCGTTGTATCTTGATCTACCTTGGTCGCGTTTACGTAGGGTTCTAGAGTGAGGAATTTCTGTGAAATAAGGCGAAACACAAAAACTGAAGTGTAAAATATTAAAAGCAGCTATAAGCCTATCTCTATCTGCACGTAGAGATGAAATATCTTCTGCAAATGTTAAATAAAACTTCATGACAAGTTATTGATAAATTTAGTGTAAGATAGTCAAGCTATATTCCACTCTAATATTTTGTAAATCTATTCTCCATCCTTAAATTTAAGGTTATCTGTCAAAAGAATAACAACTTAAATTCCTTTACCTCCAGTTCCTTTTCTGAGTAGACTAGAGTAGATTAAATGACATTGAAAGGATTATTTTCTTGAATCACAGTACTTCACGCGTCTGTTTAATAACTTCACTATCACAAAAGCCAATTCAATTAGATTTGTTGCTCTTATTGAGGGCAAGTGCACTGACTGGAAGACATAGAATGTTAGCTATTCTTTTTCCAATCTTTATCCAACTTCTTCATCGCTGAAGGATACTTCACTGAAAAGCTTACTAAGAAAGGATAAAAGCCTTTATTACCGATAATCGCAACCCTATGCTAGCCATAACTTCTCTGCACCTTAACTTTAACTTTCGATTGGCTACCTTTTTAGAGTAAAGTCAGTGCATTACCTATTTTATGTACCCAATAGCGTTGGCGCTACATGTCCTGAAATATTTTTGCCATTCCATTCCAAAAAACCAAGGGCAGCATCTCTGTAGCAAGATTTGGAGATACGGTTAAGAACCGTACTCACCAGCTATTAAAAAGTTTAACTAAGTTTGCTTCTAACTTTCAATAACTCTCTTCGAATGGAATGAGCTCCTTATGTTCATGCGTAGTGTTGCTGATAATGAGTAATAGGCAAAGGTGATTAGCTTTCCTAATAAAATAGTTATGTATCGTCCAAGAAATAAATGTAATGCGTATCGCTTAAATCATGCAGCTACCACCCCCATTGCCTATGTTTTTCAAGCTATTGGTTCTCGGTCTACTAATAGTACTGACAGAGAGATTATGTGTTTTTGCTGAGGAGCAGTTCAAGGCTTCGTGAAAATCACCGGTAGACCGGTAAATTGCCTTGCAAGTATAGCCATGGTAGCAACTTTTCGTCATTTTATACGCTTCAGTTAAGGCAGTAGCAATAAGCTCTTGAACAATATTTTGTTGTCGATGTGTAATCCATTTGATCTTAAGTACTTTAATCTTAACATCGGTAATAGTAGTTTATATGATTCGCTATAGGAAATAATTGTTACGGACGACGCATGATCTGCCGATAAAGTGTTGTTCAGGATGTTGTTGTAGTATGCTTTAGAGTTCACATTCAACGGTACTGTCTATTAGCTGATTGGAACTCACTATTGTGGATGCGTTCATGAAAAAGGGGTGAGAATAATATCTCATTTGACAGATCTCTGTAGGTTAGACTTTTCATGACATATCATCTCTCTATTTTTGAAATTATCCACGAAATTAATGAGCAGAATAGGTAATCACCATCTACAAAACCTATATATCAGAATTAACATAATTCACCCTTTTTTATTAACTATAAAATTAGTCACTATTGGATAGTAAGACTTAATAAGCATGTAGTCATTACTAATGAATTCTACATTTAAAATGTGAACAAGTTATATCAGTCGATTAAAAGGATAGTTGAACTTAATCTATGGTGTAGGGTTGTTTTATTTATTGAAATACCTGGTCTAAAGTAGGTTATTTAAAACCACAACAATTGAAATATAGACGTGCCTATAAACCTCTCTGCGAACAAAGCAACAATCTTTGCCAGAATGCCCTAGAAATCCATATATTATAATTTTATTAACTTAATGAAAGTAAAGAATATTTTTTGTTTATTTTTTTGTCAATTAAAGTCAAAAAAGATGTAGATTTTGCTTCCACCACTAACGTTTATCACTGATAATATATTGAATTCATATTCAACAAATTGGCTTAAGGTTTATGCTACATTTATTTACTGGATTGGATTTTTACACCGGTCTCTTATTGACACTAGCGTTAATATTTGTGCTATTTTATGAAGCAATTAATGGTTTTCATGATACTGCAAATGCGGTAGCAACCGTTATTTATACTCGAGCGATGCGAGCTCAATTTGCGGTTGTTATGGCTGGTAGTTTTAACTTTTTTGGCGTTATTTTAGGTGGCTTTAGTGTTGCTTATGCTATTGTACATTTGTTGCCAACGGATCTTCTCCTTAATGTAAGTTCTGCTCATGGCCTGGCAATGGTTTTTTCTATGCTCTTAGCGGCTATTATTTGGAATTTAGGTACCTGGTATTTAGGGTTACCGGCTTCTAGTTCACATACATTAATAGGCGCCATTATTGGTGTTGGTTTAACCAATGCATTAGTGACCGACTCTTCCATAGTGGAAGCCTTAAACATTCCAAAAGTTATTGAAATTTTTCTTTCTCTTATTCTTTCTCCTGCTATTGGTTTTATTATAGCTGGGTTGTTGATTTTCTTTTTACGCCGTTATTGGAGTGGTACGAAAAAACGTCGTCGTGTTCATTTAACACCAGCTGAGCGAGAAAAGAAAAATGGTAAAAAGAAGCCCCCTTTCTGGATACGTACTGCATTGATTTTATCTGCCGTTGGTGTCAGTTTTTCCCATGGCGCTAATGATGGTCAGAAGGGCATTGGTCTTATTATGCTGGTGTTAATCGGAGTAACACCTGCCGGATTTGTGCTTAATATGAATGCTAATGGTTATAATATAACGCGTACCTATGACGCGATGGTGCATCTACAACATTATTATGAAGAGCATCAGTCAGCGGTAAAACATATTATTAATATTTCATCACGACATAAGTCAGAATTGAAAATTTTAGATGAGAAATTTCATTGTGATAATTCACGTCCTATTACTATATTAAAACAGACGTCACTGATGTTAGCGGATATTCAAAGTTATTCCGCACTAAAACCTGAGCAGCGTAATCAAATGCGTCGATTATTAATGTGTTTATCCGATACAGCATTAGATGTAGCTAAATTATCAGAAACATCCTCTTCGGATGCACGTTTTCTGCATAACTTGAGTAATGATTTACTTAATACAGTGGAGTATGCACCACTGTGGATTATTATTGCCGTTGCTTTAGCACTTTCTGTAGGGACTATGATTGGTTGGCAGCGCATTTCCATAACAATCGGTGAAAAGATTGGTAAAAAATGTATGACTTATGCACAAGGTTTTTCTGCTCAAGTTACTGCTGCAGTTTCTATTGGTGTTGCAAGTTATACTGGTATGCCTGTATCAACAATGCAAGTTTTATCTTCTGCTGTAGCAGGAACAATGGTTGTTGATGGTGGTGGTGTGCAAGCTAAAACAATTAAAAGTATATTACTAGCTTGGTTATTTACATTGCCTATTTCTATTATACTTTCTGGTTTGTTTTACTGGATATCAGTAAAACTTATATAGATAGATCAGAGAAATTATATAACAAAATAGTGATGTTTAATTTAGGTATCACTATTTTATTTATTGAATGAGGATATGATCTTATAACATTTAAATGTTATTTAAGTTTATTAATATCATTCAATTGGATATTATAAACTTATAAAATATTAATACATAATCGACTTATTAACATAAATTATTTGTAAATGCATTCAGAATATAGAATAACTTCTGAATTGTGATGATTAGTATATTGCTGAGTATTAATGTAACAGAGAATTATACTTATCTCTAGTGTATTGGTTTTTGGGCTTGCGTGTATCCTGGTAATTGATTTTCTGGATGATTTCAACAACAAAAATTATATGCCATGAAAAGTGTAGGCTATAGATGTCTACGAAACTAGATATTACCTGTAATTTCTATTATATGAGTTGATCTGTAAGGATATTAGGTAGCTGACAGAAGTGCTGTTGAGGCTGATCTAAAAACCCCATACAGCGATAATCTACTGAACGCCGACTTATCCGATAAGTATCTATATACCGTCGTCCATAACTGTTTTTAGCAAAGCGAACGATATAAACTGTTATTGGTGATGTTGATATTAAAGTGCCTAAGGTCAGGAATTTCAGCAGCAATAGAATATGCTTCAAGAGCTCATTGTTACCGCCTTATCTAAAATATAAAAAGTATCGAAGAGTTTAGCATGACTGTTTTATAGATATCTACCGATAATTTTCACGAAGTCCTAAGAGGCTGCTCTAGGTGAAAAGCACATGCTATCCTATCCTGCTGCAGCTCCCCAGCAGTCTGCAACAGTAATGGCTTAAAAGAACTCAGGCAATGGTGCTTCGTGCAATTTATACGATACGTTTATTTTTTGGCTAAAGGCGTATGTCATTCTGTTAGGCAAGTTGATCGTCTTTTCCTGCTGTTCATTATTGACGTTACTGTAAATAAATGCAAGGAGCTAGCTGCAGTCTAAAATGCTTATAGAGAATTAGCAGCGAATTTAGGTCATCATCCTTAATGACCTATGAGTGCGTGACTTAATCGTATCTCCATATTTTCTACTGAAAACGCCTTGGTGCCCTTGGTTTTGAGCACAACGGCAAAATATTCCAGAACATGTAGAGCTACTAACACTGTTGGGTACAGAAATAACTAATGTTCTAGCTTTACTCCACAAAGGCATGCAGATGCAGCATCGAAAGCTGAGTGTGAGCTGTAAGAGCTCTAGCTATCAGAGAATTGCGATGACGCTAATAAACCATTAATATTTTGTTGGAAAAATTATCAGTGAAGCGTATTCTGCAGCGATGAAGAAGCTAGATAAAGAACGAGAAAAACAGTTGGCATTATATTATGACCTCCCGTCAATGAAGCAGTGGGAATCAAATAAGAACGACGAATCCAATTGAATTGGTTTTTAGAATAGTAAGGTTACGAAGCCGATGTATAAAGCGGTATGGTTCAAAAAAATAACCCTTTCAATACTATTTAACTTGTTCCCGTCTGCTAAGAAAAGCTGACGGCTGCTAAAGGGGGGATTTACCTGTTTGACCTTGATGGTGAACAGCGTTCAATTTAAGTATTGAGAATAGATTCACAAAATATTAGAGTGGAACATAACCTAACCACATATACTAGATTTTCTAATAACTCTATAAAATGGACTTTTAACGGAAAAGAAACAGACTCCCTTTTCCACCCTCTACCCCTTCATAAACTTTTTACAAAGAGGTAGATCTTTTATTAGCTGATTTCGCACACAGTAATTTACTTTTTATAAAAAATTCTTTTTTGAAAGAAGCATGTTTAGTTTCTATTTCAGAAATTATTCCCAAAGATGTTAATAAAAAGGATTATGATCAATTAAAAGAATGAGTAATTTATCAGGCTATATCTGAATTATAAAAGGTTTTCCAATTGAGTAGACAGTAAGTGAGTAATAGACAAATACAAGCTTACAATCTGTATTTTTATTGTTTATTTCTCTATGAGAATAGATTAATAGAACTTTCAGCAGGAACAGAAAAAATCTATACGATAGCTTTATTCTATTTGCGATTATTATTAGGTTTTGAAAGAATGCATCTTCTTGCCAATTAAGTGTTAAAGAGATTTTACTGGTCACTTTTATTGAAGTGATAACCGATGAACTACGATCATGCATTCGCTGTAACATTTATTAGATGAGAATGATTTGCATTAGAGATGGTGTATTAGTTTTAATGAAATTTAATATTTTGAATATTTGATTTATCTTTTAGATAAATCAAATAAAACATAGCTGTTCAGTAGTTACTTGCTATTGAACCTCAAATGCATGAGGTTACGATTTATACCATCTATGTCTTTTGTTAACGTATGTTCATGTAGAATGCTTTTGAAGAAGCATGCTGCTTGATCATTAATAATAAGATAAGCATACCTTACAGAAACAGAATTGTGCTGATTTTTAGCGCTACAACTACTAGCCATTGGATTATTCTATATCGAATATTATACTTGATAAGTGGAGTAATCTAGATGCACTTTTAGTTGAAATAAAAACTTATTTACAAAGCGATATTTCGATTTTTATTGATCAATCCATTGAACTTAAATCAATAAAGCACTAACTAACCCTAGTTAACACTATAAAAATAAAAGTTTTATAGGCTTTAAATTTAGTAAGCTTTATTAATTTGATTACTGATTCCGTTATTAATAAACGTAGTTATAATCGCTGTAATTTACTGAGTTTGTTAGCAGTGCTAACTAGTTAGGCGCGGTCACTAAATACTAAATTATAAAACATCTAAAGAATTAGCACATTTTAATAATTTAATTGATAGATAAAACATCGCTAGTAATGTATCCCAGAACATAAGATTTTTTTCTAGCGATAATTTATTTCAACAATCATCCGCATTAAACGATCTTTTTTTAAACTGATTATTAACGTTCACTAAACAATTATTAAGGAGGAAAATAATGTGTAGAGATTAGATTTGATGATTTATTAAATCATTTAGATTAGGTATTGGATATAGAAGGTGAAGAGCGATTATATAATGCGATCCGTAATCGATTACTCGGATGTGTTATGGTTGATGAGTTTTAAGATGCTGTGCTCCGTAACAGTATCAAATTTTTTAATTATTTATTAATGGAAAAAATTTTGGCCAGTTATTTACTGGAGAGCTAACAAGTTATTTATATTTTTTATAAAGTGAATATTTTCACTTATCTTAAGATAAACATCAAATTGAATCATATAATATTCTTGATATTAATTAATGTTATTCATCAAGAGTGGTTGGGTGGCTGTTAATCAACTATTCAGTCTGGAAGAAAATCGTTTTTATTTGAGCAAATATTATTGAAATAGATAATTTAGCCTCTTCAAATCAGCATTTAGCGTTTATTCATAAAACAGTAAAATTATCAGCTTTAAATTTTTGTTGTTTAGACAAAGAAACTGCTTCAATCTTGAGTTATCCAACAAACGATAGTTTATAGAGTGGTACTCAGATTTTTTAATTGGCTTAAAGAGGCGAATAATAGAATAACCTAGTTATATCGAGGTGATGTCAAATAATTGGTAATGATTGCGGATATTATAGTGTTAATCAGAAGTCCTTATGAAGCAATAAGGATAAGAAAAGCATTAATTAAATTTAATATTTCGTTAGTTTTTTAATAAAGAAAACGTTTTACTACCGACGAAGCGCGCGATATGTAATGATTATTACAAGCCATGTTTTCATCAAAAAAGCTAAACATGTTTAGCTGTGCATTACTTACTAATTTAATTGAGTCAAGTGTAGAAGATATTAAGTAATTAAATCAAGATAAAATAAGTGTGAGAATATAGATTGAGAGTTTGCTAGTTATTTGTTGATTTGAGTAACAATATGGTAGGTAGTATGTATTACTAGCTATTAAGCTTAACCGGCGGATTGCTGAAAACTTACTAATAGATCATATAGATGGTGAAAATTGCTTGATGGAACTGATCCATTTGAATAAATTGTTTCAAGAATCTGAATTATAACTTAAAAGTGAGTATTCTCTAGTTCGCTGGTTAGATCAGCAGATCGATCAATCAGATCCTTTAGTAGAAAATTAAAAAATACATTTAGAAAATAATAGTCGCTTAATTCGTATTAGTACGATCTTTAAATCTAAAGCTTTAGAATATCTGATTGCTTGATTACCTTTTTCTGTTAATTTTTATAGTAAAAAGTGCCCCACTTTTCATGATTGTTATAATTTTTAAAAATGTCTTGATCTAACTCAATAAGAAGAGAGTAGCAGGATGAGTTAATGAAAGAGCGTTTGTCTAAAGATTTAACTTTACTATATGTTGCGCTAATGCATTGAGTTTATTATTAGCGTGTTGCTTAACCCTTTTAAAAAGATTAGTCTACTGCAGAAAGTGTGTAATACTGTGGTTTGCATTAAAGCGAATTAGATTGCTTATTGCAAAATGGATAGTCAGATAATGCAATTTTATTAGGTAATGCTTTAAGCACGTTAGTGAGTAAAAATATTACTATCACACATATTAATAATTTTAACTATCTATTTGGTACATTAAGGAGAGTAAATGTATAAAATTATTGACTTGAAATTTTACAGGTAGATCTAAAATAACTGGAGTGTTACTAGTTATTCAGGATTATCATATTTATGATATGAATTCATTATTTGATAAGTGTTCAGTGCTAGTGATATATATCACTATTGCTATACAATGTTTAGTATCTAAAGTATATGCTGATGTGTAAGTTAACACCTTATTGGCTTAAGGTGAAAGACCAATACAGGAGAGATGTTCATGTTTTTTCTTAAGGTGGCACAGTAGAAACTTTTTTATATTTCCTGTTAGGATTGCTCGTATTTAATTAACATACATAAGAGTTTTAGATAGCTGAAAATTAAAATAATTTTGTTTTTTTGATGATTAGATCCCGGTGCTTAAAATGTGGCTAATAATATTTTGACACCCATTTACTTAATGTTAGTTTAAGTTGTTAAAGACAAGATCTGAGTATCAATTAAATGAAATTTTTTAATAGAAAAATTATCGCAACCTACATTAAACAATGTAGCCAGACAATATATGATGTTTTATTTCAAACGTTGCTAATCACTTAGTTTTAAGCCAGTAATAGATAATTTAAAAGATTAAATTAATTTAGTTTTTTTTGGCAAGATAAATTTATTTGCTTAATTATAAATGAAATTAGTTAGGGGAAAATGGCCTGGTATATAGGCAGGAAGATAATACAGAATGCTATAATTGATCATGGATATGGTTTACAGTATTAGCTTTATATATTAGCTATCCATCATTTTTTATAAATCATTTACCTAATGATGATTACAAAAATATTTTAGTGGTATTATCTATGTTTTTTACGTTGGGGCTTTATACTAACAATATTAGTTATAGTAGTATACTATACTATTCAACTTATAGGTTTAGTAGTAATAGCATAAATGCATTATTTAATTCAACTAATCAAGGTGAAGAATAATGATAGCTTTACTAAAGCGAGCTGTTAAACTTAATTTATTTAGTTATTTAGATATACAGCTTGCTATTCGGTTAGCCGATGATAAAAACCCATTATTATTATTAATATTTGCAATATTGAGCGCTGAAACTCAAGCAGGGCATGTTTGTTTATTTATTGATAAGCTTAAACTAGGCTATTTATTTGAAGGTAGACAGGCTGAAATAGCTTTTATGCTTTGGAAAAAAGCGGGAGCACCGGATAATAGCAGAATTTATATTGAACTTAAACAATGTAATGCGGTTTCTGATGCATCAAAAGCAGCAGTAAAACCATTAGTGTTATCAGATAACAAACTTTATTTTCAGCGAATGTGGGCTGATGAAGGGTTAGTAGCTAACTTTTTTTCTCGTCATTTATTAGAAACTGTTGATGAAAAGCGTTTAGCGACAATTTTAACACATTTCTTTGCATCCTCGAAAACACAAGATTGGCAAAAAATTGCTGTTGCAGTTGCAGTAACCAGTCGGATTGCTGTTATTTCTGGTGGGCCGGGTACAGGTAAAACCACGACTGCAACATCTTTATTAGCTACTTTAGTTAAATTAAGTGATAAAAAATTAATCATTCAGCTAGCTGCACCGACAGGAAAAGCGGCAGCTAGATTAACAGAATCGTTAAGTAATGCATTATTAAAATTAAATTTATCTGCCGATGAGTATGCGATTATGCCAGAACAAGCACAGACTGTGCATCGGTTATTAGGCGCTCAAGCCAATAGCCAGTTATTACGTTATCACAAAGATAATCTACTCTTGTTAGATGTTTTAATAATTGATGAAGCATCGATGATTGATCTGCCTATAATGGCAAGATTAATTGAAGCTCTACCTGGGCATGCGCGTGTTATTTTGCTAGGTGATAAAGATCAATTAGCTTCTGTTGAACCTGGTGCTGTCTTCAGCGATCTTTGTCATTTTTCAGAATTAGGATACAGTCAAGAAAGAGCGACACAACTGACTAAAATCACAGGTTGTGACTTATCTGATTTTATCTCGAATAATGGACCAGATATAAAAGATAGTATTTGCTTATTACGAAAGAATTATCGTTTTGATTCCAAATCAGAAATTGGGCTACTTGCTACTGCAAGTAATCAGGGCAACATTAGAAATGTTGAGCAATTATTAACACAACAAAACGCTGATATTACTTTTCATTCAATTAATTCTCCTGAAAAATATACCCAATTACTTTTTGATACTGCTGAATGCTACCGTTGCTATTTGAATATGGTAAAAACTGGTCGAGATCCTGAAGAGATCCTGAATAGTTTCAATCATTATCGCTTATTAGCTGCTTTAAGGGAAGGGCCGTACGGGGTTATAGGGTTAAATGATAAATTAGAACAGCTTTTATATAGACAAGGAAGTATTCGACGGCCAGAATATAGTTGGAGTAAAAACTATGAAGGTCGCCCAATTATGATTACTAAAAATAATCGTCCGCTTGGTTTATTTAATGGTGATATTGGTATTCTGTTACAAAATGGTCAACAAGATTTAAAAGCTCATTTTCAGTTACCTAATGGAGTAATAAAAAGAATACAACCCAGTCGTTTACCTCAGCATGAAACTGCTTTTGTTATGACGGTACATAAATCTCAAGGGTCAGAATTTGAACATGTCGCATTGATTTTAGCACCGATTTTTACCCCTGTTATTAGTAGAGAACTTATTTATACCGCAATTACCAGAGCAAAAAGTCAACTGACGATTTATGCTGATCCTCATGTTTTTACTAAAGCGTTAATGACGTCTACGGAACGTCGTAGTGGTTTAACTGAGCGATTAATTTAATGAAAGTAGAATCTATTCTACTGGTTATTTTTATTTAATATTATTAATAGCTAATAATAAAAGGAGTTATGTTTAATTCTGATGTATGGGTTTTGGAGATGCTAGCAAAACGAGATGATTAATTTCATGAATAATGTTACCAATAGAGATATTATATGCCATATAAAGTCTACGCTACCACAGATATCTGCAAAAATCAGATATTAACCTTATCCCTTGCATGAATTCCTTCGTAAGGGATATTTGTTACAACGAACTATATAGACTGGCATTGATGATGTTGAAATTAAAGTGCCTAAGGTTATGATCATAACAACAATGGAGTACGCTTCTAAAACTTCTTGCCGCTGCCATTATCTGAAATCTGCAAAAAAAACTTTAAAGAGCTTTTACTCTTAGCTAGTACAGATTTAAAGGATTTCCAGCGATAATTTTCACAAAGCGCTATGAGCGCTTCTTTGTGAAATCACATGGATCTCCTGCTGAGAGACCTCCGTCAGCAGAGTGAAACAGGAATGACTTGAAGGGGGAGAGGAATGCTGTTTTGCTTGATTTAAGCGATATCGCTACTTTTATTTCTTGGTCAATGGATGCTGTGTTGCCAGGTAGATAATTTCCTTTATCTGCTACTTTATTTATCGATATCACTACATGGATGTAAGGAGCTTATTGCAGTCGAAAATATTTATCAAAAATTGAAACGTATTTGTCCCTAACTTATAATGCCTTGTAATGACGATAAACTTAACCGTATCTCCAAGCTTGCTATAGAGATACGGTGCCCTTAGTTTTTGAATGCAATAATAAAGTATTCCTGAACATGTAGAGCCAACGCTATTAGCTATACAAAATAATTAATTTGCTGCCTTCGCTCCCAAAAGGCATTTAACGCCAAAAGTTAAGGGTAATTTTTGGAGTTCTAGTAGAGAGGTGCTATGCTATTAATAAAGCCCTGATATTTTGTTAGAAAGGTTTTAACGTATCCATCGCCAGCGATGAGTAAGCTCTAGAAAAAGCGAGAAGAACGTTGGCATTCTATGATTATTCGTTATCGCACTGGATATTAATAAAAACAAGGAATCCGATTGAATCGGCTTTTTTGATACTAAAGCTACGAAGTTGACTGTAGTTCAAGAAAAACAATCTTTTCAATAGTACTTGAAACTGTTCCTGTCTGCTTAGAATAGCTAGCAGCAGCTAAAGGAATTGACTTACTGACCATGGTGCTAAACAACATCCAATTTAAGGATGGAGAGCAGATTTATAAAATCTCAGAGTGTGGGTGCCCCCTCTGACCGTCCATACATTATTTACTAATAACTCATCTTGTTGCGGGATCATAATTTCAAGCTCATTCTCAACAGCGGTGCTATCAGTTGCACTACCAACATTATGGATAAGTGCATGCAAAAGATAAGAATAATATCTTATTTACAGATCCCTGTAAGAGAATGGATAGATTTTCATGGCATCTCATCTCTCTGTTGTTGATATTATTTATAATATCAATCAGAAGGATACCACCATTTCCGAAAATCCATATACAAAGATGAGCATAAGTTAATAACTATTATTAAGGATAAAAATTTTTGATATTTTATTTACTAGTTAAAGTTAAACTAACGATTAATTAAAAATACGATAATATCTATCATTTATTTTCTATTTAAAATAAATGATAGATATTTTATCAATGATAAATATTTAGTAATGTCAACATTATTATTTAATATGCTTAAATAAAACGATAATATGTGTACAGTTATTCGTTATTAGTAAAAATAACTTTATGAAAAAAAAAGCAATTTATCCTGGTACTTTTGATCCCATAACTTATGGTCACTTGGATATTATAGAACGTGCTGCCTTAATATTTGAACAGATATTATTGGCTATTGCTGATAGTTCGCATAAAAATCTTATGTTTACTATAGATGAACGTATTTTTTTTGCTAAAGAACAAACGAAACATCTAACTAATGTTGAAGTAACTAGCTTTTGTGAGCTGACGGCAAATTTTGCGCAAAAACATCAGTCAAATATTTTGATTAGATGCATACGATCTGTGTCAGATTTTGAATATGAATGTCAGTTGGCTAATATGAATAGTCAACTAATGGTTGACTTGGAAACCATTTTTTTATTACCTTCTCTAAAATTATCGTTTATTTCCTCTTCTTTGATTAAAGAAGTTGCTCGCCATGGCGGTGATGTTTCATCTTTTTTACCAGAACTAATAGCGAAAGCACTGTTACAGAAAATTAAATAATAAAAATGAGTTATATTTAAGTTTATTTTTTCCAGTTATAACACAAAAATAAATACTGTGGTTGCCCCTAGTTTTATAGTTATTAATAAATCTAATGTATAGTGTTCAGGCTATATTACACTCTGATGCTTCATAAATTTCGTCTCCATTCTTAAAATTTGACGTTGTTACTATCATGTTCAACAACTTCAATCTCCATTTAACCAGTTCCCGCTTTTTTTTTGAACAGACTGGAGTCAGCTTAAATAGCATTGAATGGTTATTTTTCTTAAAACGCAGTGCTTTGTACGTTGGCTTCATAGCTTCACTGTTGCAAAAGCTGATTCAATTAGATTAGTCATTCTTATTGACGCCACAGTGAACTGATAGGAAGCATAGAATGCTGGGCATTCTTCTCGATCTTTTCCAGCTTTTTCATTGCTGCAGAATATTCACTGAAACCCTCATCCCCTTAGAAATAAAACATAAAAAGTTTTTTTAGCAGAATCACGTTCTCCCTGCTAGATAAATCTTCAGCAGTTCACCCTTAACTTTTGTTTGCATGCCTTTAGCAAAGGAAATTAGTGCATTAGCTAATCTATATACTAACAACATTGGTACCGCGCCTTCAAGAATATTTGTCATTACATTCTAAAAGTCAAGATCACCATCTCCCGTAGCAAGCCTAGAGATGCAATTAAACCGCCACTCGCTCGGTCATCCAGAAGTTGCTCAGTTCTATTTTAATTTTTAATAACCATCTTCGACCGCAATGAATTTCTCTTACGTAGATGCGTAGTGATCCCAATAATGAGCAGCAGGTAAAGACTATCATCTTGCCTGACAGAATGACATATGCCTTCAGCCAAGAAAAAATATAACGCGTATCGTTTAAATCACGCAACCGTTATTGTTTGTGCTCTTCAAGCTATTGCTATTTTAGTCTGCTTATTTAGTGCTTGCAGAGAAACCATACGCCTTTCACCGAGAAGCGCCCACAAATCTTCATAAAAATCACTGATGAATCTGCCTTTGCGGATACAAGTTCATGTGCTAGCATTCTTCGCTGCTTTGCAAGCTTTAGATAAAGCAGTAATAATTAGCTCTTGAAGCATATTTTGCTGCCGTTGCAATCCCTTAAAACTCTTAAGTCACTTTAATTTTAACATCGCAATAGCAGTCTGTGTGGTTCGTTATAGTAAAAACTATTACAGGTGATGACATGACCATCCGTCGACAAGGAAGTGTTGAGCATGTTGTCCAGAATGGCTTAGAACTGTGCCTTAACATCGCTGCTATCAGCTACCTGCCATTATTACGGATGCGTTCATACAAAGGATTAGAGGTAATATCTAATTTTCCATACACCTCTCCCCTCCCCCCTCCCCTACCCTAGGTAGACTTTTCATGACATATTATCTCTCTATTGTTGAAATTATTCACGAAATCAATCAGTAGGATACGCCACCCATCTTCGAAACTCCATACACAAAATTAACATAACTTATAATTATTGAAATTTAACAGTAGTACAAATAAAAGTTTTAAACAGAGATAAAAATCATTGAAAGTACTGCCTTAAAATTATTAGAGCAAGTTAAGTTACTAACTATATCAATAAATTTTTAGCTCAATTATCTAGTTAGTAACAAAAATGCGCTGCATCAGCAGAAGCGCTCTGTATGGATTTGATTGCAATGCTTTTTGATGAACCGACCTCTGCATTAGATTTAAAAATAATAAACGAAGTATATGATTAGGAAGTTAAATTTTTCTTTAAAAAAAGACCAAAAGTCATACATTTTTGCAAAATGAAATAAAATTTGTTTACTTAACTTGGATCTATTGTAAGTTAAAATTTTATCAGATTGTCTATCCTTTGACCTAATAACTAATTTTATAAAAATTAACCATACGTTTTCTTTCTATAAGCATTGTTTTATTTATGCATTATTTTGAATATAATATTCCGCTGCCTATTTGGCAATCTGAGTTTCAATGAATTGATGAATTGATGAATTGATGAATTGATGAATTGATGAGTTAATGAAAGTAGGTTATCGCTACACAGAATGGATTTATACAAATTTGTGCGCAGAAAATTTGCTCATCAGAGCGGAACGGTAAACCTCTGTTTTCTGTTTTTTTTTGAAAGCTGTGTTATCTTTTGACGCCTTACACATTTTAGGTAACAAGTATACCTTGTTTAAGATTCAATTATAAACCATAGTAACGTACTATCTTAACAGGCCTTTCCGAAATATGGCTAATATTATATCGCTAATCATTTCTTCCTGCGTTAAGGTTTTCTTGCTAGCACTGCTTTAGTCCGAGATGCTAATAGTAATGATGTTCAACCCGTTCTTAATCAGTAATGCCACAGTTTTGATTCGGATACTTAGGGTAATTTAAAATTAGTATCCGAAGTATTTATACTATGCCACGCCTCTTTCATCTTTTTATGGAGTATGTACTTTTCAGTAACATCTGCATTATGCCTTCAGGTGTAACCCTGTCGTTACTTCCTGACGCGGATATTCCTCAAGACTAGAAAACACTAGGATTTATCGGGTTATTACTGTGATGCCATTATCTGGATGATACACCTCGCTAGATTTTTTTTCCTCTTTTTTTGAAGAATAACTTTTACGCTATACAGGATGCTTAATATTCAGAGTTCTACAGAATAATGGAGAGATGAACATGCAGATGTTAATTTAGTTATCAACCATAAGTATAAAAGGCATTGAAGATATCAATTTCGATACCCTGTTTGCGTGTTTACTGTAGAATAACGCAGCGGTGACGCAAAACAGAAGATTGAGTAGCAATCAATTATTGTTGAAAAGACTAAAAAAAATGGGATAAGAGTTAAATAATATACTACTAGTTGTAATCGGCCAGATATAAATCTGGCTGCTAAATTACTGCTCGGTAGTTTTGATACAGCATGAGCTATAGGGTTTTGATTTAGAGCAATAGCAGAAAAAAAGTCGGGGGGGAATTTTCCTATGTTGGTAAAGGTTATTGTTTTATTTACAGAATAGTTTGTAGCTACATTTTTATTTCAATTGTTGTAATTTTAAACAATCTTCTCCATGCAAAAATAATTCAGTAAATAAAACAACTTTTTATTGTGGAATTTACTTACCTATTTTTATAATCGTCTGATATAATTGTTCACGTTTTGAATATGGAATTCCTTATCAATAACTATCTAGTTATCCAACCTTATTAGGTGATGATGATTAATTTCGTATTCGCTAACAAAGGTTTCATAATATTTAACTTCATCTAATCAAAGGGTAGAGTCTTTATCGATAATTAGCAAGATAGCAGCCAATACACTCTCTATTAAATTATTCAATAATTTCATCACTAACAATCACCTTCTTAATTTCTAGTGATTAAGTCCGGAATTTATTTTTTTCTTTTATTTCCTCCCCTCCCGCTTTTTTTACCTTTTCTATGTGGGAAATAACACTTCCTTTTAAGAATTTAGAGAAAAATATTTTTCGACGGCAACAATGCCATTAATGTATTTATGTTGGTTATCGCCGCTGAAACAAAAAGCAATAACGCCAATCTAAACGCTGTTTAAAATCAATGCCTATTTATTTTGTTAACTTCTGTATAGTCAAGTTATTAAACGTACATTGAAGATAACTAAAGTAGTAATCCTTGTGATATAGTTTTACCATAGGACTTTCAGTAAAATTGTTAAATGTTTTTCTGAAATCAGGGATTTTAAAGTGATATATTAACTATAATGAATATTATGAATAGATAATATGTTTACTATGACAATATGAACAGGATAAAATGGAATAACTTGCTTCAATGTATTATCGAATACAATTCAATACAATATCACTGAATACAACTAATAAGATGCAATTTATGTTACTATGGAGTGAGGAAATAGTCTCTTTTATCTGTATAACTGTCTACTTTTTCATAGCAACCGCTGTAGCGAAAATTCTTCATACAGTATAAGGGATTTCTATAAACAGCCTTTGCCAATATACCTGAGAAGATTAAGGAATAAGGTGTAACAGTAGTGCCGAATACTTCGGTACAAGTACTGCAGGCAAGTTTCGCTTAACAGATAAATGTGTCTTCGAGTTGAAATTTTTATCGTGTTTTTCAAAAAATTCATTCCAGCCTTTATCAATAGTGAAAAACAATTTATTTTTGCGCCTGCATATAACATCTTGGTCTATTGCCAGATAGACAGTGATCGACATCCTGCCATACATTCATTATGTCTATCGGCTCAGTCATCTTTGTGTTTATCCCGGATGGGACAATGAAATAGGGATTATCACTATTCACTATAGGTGATGAATTCATCAGCAAGTAGACTTTAGTCTACTCTCAATGCAGTTGTTTTAGTGTTACAGCGATGACTTAAAATATTGATAAAACAAAGGATAATCGTAACTATAGAGGCAGATAATACTGCATGTTAAGAAAAAAATTAAGAACCCTTGACTCATGGCACTGCATTGGTTTTATGCCATATTTTGGGTGTCTTAAAAAATTAAGCTAGTCTGTCATAATCAATTTCTATAAAGGGGGATCATAAAACGCTTCAGATAAACAGCCGATGTAACGCGTAAAGTTGTCGCGGATTATCTTCCTGCTTTTACTCAATTTACGCTTTCTAGGAAATTTATTTCAAATTATCTGGCTGAATTCCTAAAAAATTAACATATCTCAGAGTATAAAACACTACTTTGATCATGAACATCTCAGAAGTAACGTAGCTATAAGCCGCTCACATCATAATGTCCTACGTTCATCTAATGAGTAAAACTTGCTAATGAAGAAATAAACTATGATTAATAGTCACCCCCCACACGAAATGGGATTTATTAAAAAGTTTCTCATTGAGTTATTTTATGGATAAAGAAAATCATTAAAAATAGCAATAAAGATGATTTCTTTACGGTGCCAGTAATCAAAACGTGCTAAAAATTTCTTGCTAAGATCTAATTTTAATCACTATCCATTATTGGATGATAAAAGTAGTTGTCAATCGAGTAAATAATAATATTAAAATAGCGTCTAAAACGGGATAGGCTACTATCTAAAATTCTACCATGTAAATCTACACATTATTTGCATTAACAAAGTTAATTTAACTCGACGGTTAAATAGTTATCAATAGTTGTTATTATAGGTATTTATTCGCTATTCTATGCAGATCTAAATCTGCTATATCATTCGCAACTTGTGCCGCATTATCAGCATAGGGGAGGAGAATTGGTGTCATGCAAGAACAGTATCGACCAGAAGAGATAGAGAAATACGTACAACGTCATTGGGAAGAAAAACAAACATTTAAAGTAATAGAAGATAATAAAAAAGAAAAATACTATTGCCTGTCAATGTTACCTTATCCATCTGGTAAGCTACATATGGGGCATGTTCGAAACTATACTATTGGTGATGTTATCTCACGTTATCAACGAATGCTAGGCAAGAATGTGCTTCAACCTATCGGCTGGGATGCTTTTGGTTTACCAGCTGAAGGTGTAGCAGTAAAAAATAACACCGCTCCAGCTACTTGGACTTATACCAATATTGATTATATGAAAAATCAATTAAAAATGCTCGGATTTGGTTATGACTGGAGTCGAGAAGTCACAACTTGTACACCGGAGTATTATCGTTGGGAGCAATGGTTTTTTACTAAGCTTTATGAAAAAGGTTTGGTTTATAAAAAAATCTCTGCTGTTAATTGGTGCCCAAATGATTTAACAGTATTAGCTAATGAGCAAGTTATTGATGGTTGTTGCTGGCGTTGTGATACTCTAATCAAGCGTAAAGAAATTCCTCAATGGTTTATAAAAATTACCGCTTATGCTGAAGAGTTACTTAATGATTTAGATAAACTTGATGGCTGGCCAGAGAAAATTAAAACCATGCAGCGTAACTGGATCGGCCGCTCAGAAGGGGTTGAAATTACCTTTAAACTAGCAGATAAAGATGATAAACTAACCGTTTATACTACTCGACCTGATACTTTTATGGGAGTAACTTATCTTGCTATTGCAGCAACTCATCCGTTAGCAAAAAGCGCGGCAGAAAAAAATGCTAAACTTAAGGATTTTATTAATAAAAATTGTAATACCAAATTTGCTGAAGCAGAAATGGCAACAATGGAGAAAAAAGGTATCGCCACTAATTTATTTGCAATTCACCCGCTAACTAATAAAAAAATCCCGATCTGGATAGCTAATTTTGTATTAATGGAATATGGTACAGAGGCAGTAATGGCGGTTCCAGGGCATGATCAGCGTGACTGGGAATTTGCAAGAAAATATCATTTACCGATCAAAGCTATCATTACTAATGATGAAGGCCAAATTCCCGATCTAAAAATCAGTTCGTTGACTGATAAAAATGCGTTAATTAATTCAGGCGAATTTAGTGGTATGGACAATAAAACAGGAGCTAATGCAATTACCGATAAACTAGTTTTACAAGGTTTAGCTCAACGTAAAGTTAATTATCGTTTACGTGATTGGTGCGTTTCTCGCCAACGTTATTGGGGAGCACCTATCCCAATGTTAACCATGGGAGACGGCTCTGTCATGCCAGTACCAGAAGAGCAACTACCTGTCATCTTACCTGAAGATGTGGTAATGAATGGAATCATTAGTCCTATCAAAGCTAATCCACAATGGGCCAAAACTAATATTAATGGTCATGCAGCATTACGTGAAACGGATACCTTTGATACCTTTATGGAGTCATCCTGGTATTATGCTCGTTATACCTGTCCTAATTATGAGCAAGGAATGATAGATCCAAATGCAGCCAATTATTGGTTGCCGGTTGACCAATATATTGGTGGTATTGAACATGCCATCATGCATTTATTGTATTTCCGTTTTTTTCATAAATTAATGCGTGATACAGGTTTAGTAAATTCTGATGAGCCAGCTAAACGCTTGTTATGTCAAGGAGTTGTATTAGCTGATTCTTTTTATTGCTTAGATGAAAATGGACAACGAGTTTGGGTGTCACCTGTTGATGTAACGATTGAACGAGATAAAAAAGGTAAAATTGTTAAAGCAATTGACCAAAATGGACATGAGCTCTTCTATTCTGGAAAGAATAAAATGTCTAAATCAAAAAATAATGGCATTGATCCACAATTAATGGTAAAAAAATATGGGGCAGATACGGTTCGTTTATTTATGATGTTTGCTGCTCCACCAGAGCTTACTTTAGAATGGCAAGAATCAAGTGTAGAAGGTGCAAATCGTTTTATTCGTCGTCTTTGGCGCACCGTTTTTGAACACACGAAAAAAGGTAAAACATCTCTATTAGATAGCAGCAACCTTACGCTAGAGCAGAAAAACCTACGACGTGATCTGCATAAAATTATCCCTAAAGTAACCGATGATATCGGTCGCCATTATGCATTTAATACTGCAATTGCTACTATTATGGAATTCATGAATAAATTGACGCGAGCCTCTCATTGTAGTGAACAAGATCGGGCGTTAATACAAGAATCTTTAGAGGTTATTGTGCGGATGCTGTCGCCCATTATTCCTCATGCTTGCTTTATTATGTGGAAAGCACTTGGTCACCAAGAAGATATTGATAATGCACCTTGGCCAGTTGCTGACGAACAAGTAAAAATAGATAATACTAAATTAGTTATTATTCAAGTTAATGGTAAAGTTCGTGGGCGTATTACTATCGATATAAATGCATCAGAAGATGCTATTTTAGCTATAGCAAAGCAAGAATATAGTGTGGCAAAATTTCTTGAAGGTATGAGCATTCGTAAGGTAATTTATGTGTCAGGTAAACTGTTAAACCTTGTTGTCGGCTAACTTAATAAGGAGATGATGTGCGTTATTTAATTACATTATTTCTATACTTAGCCGTGTTAATCACGGCTAGTTGCAGATTTTGTTTACAAGGTATGTCACAGATAACTGAAGAATTAAAAACATTAAAATTAAGTAGCGCTGATCCATACGGCCCACTGGCACGTGCAATTAGACAGCAGTTACGCTTAAATAATGTCAACTTAATTGATGAAAATCTTCAGAACGTGACTCTGCTAAAAATAGTAGATTCATATGAAAATACCAAAACCGTCTCCATCTATCCAGACGGGAAAAGTATAGAAAAACAATTAAATTTCTGGGTTAGTGCGCAAATTATCTTCTCTAACGGCGCAGTTTATCCTATCAAAATTCATGTCAAGCGCGCTTTCTTTGAAAATCCGTTAGAAATATTAGCTAAAGACGCCGAAAACGAACTTATTAAGCAAGAGATGCGTGAACAAGTGGCTCGTCAGTTAGTTCGGAAATTATTAATCATGCACATCATTATTCAGAATGAGCCTAAAGGATCAGTGATTGCCAAGAAAGCGCTTTAAAACTCAGAATGATCCGCATTTATCCAGAGCAGTTAATTTCGCAGCTTGCTGATAAGTTGCGAGCTTGTTACTTAATTTTTGGCAATGATCCCCTTTTATTACAAGAAAGTATAGATAAAATTTGTCAAGTTGCCGAACAGAAAGGTTTTTCTGAATGTTATACTTATTCGCTAGATACAGTCTTAGACTGGGACAGTATTTATTATATTAGTCAATCACTTAGCTTATTTGCTACCAAACAAATTCTTATTTTAATTTTTCCTAAAAGTGGCCCTACAACTGTCATAGGAGAAAAATTACTTAAGTTAGCTGAATTATTACATCCTGATTTATTACTCATATTATGCGGCGGCAAATTAACTAAATCACAAGAGAATAGTGCCTGGTGTAAAAAAATAGGCCAAGATGGGGTCTATATAAATTGCCTGACACCGGAACAATCCAGACTGCCTCAATGGGTAACTCAACGAGCAAAAGCAATGTCTATTACCTTAGATAGACAAGCTAATCAGATTCTTTGTTACTGTTATGAAGGTAATTTATTAGCTCTTAACCAAGCTCTTGAAAGTTTATTACTATTATATCCTGATGGTAATCTTACATTACCTTGTCTCAAAGAGACAATAAATAATGCCGTTAATTTTACACCTTATCATTGGGTTGATGCACTACTTTCAGGTAAAATTAAACGCGTATGGCATATCCTACAGCAATTACAACGCGAAGATTATGAAGTAGTAATTCTATTACGTATAATTCAACGTGAGCTCATATTGCTTTTGATATTAGCACAACAAAATAACGATGAGGATTTAAAAAAATTATTTGATCAGTATAAAATTTGGAAAGCTCGCCGCCCGCTCATTAGCGCTGCACTACAACGCTTGTCACTTCGTGAACTACATTTGGCAATACAGTTGATTACCCATGCTGAATTACATTTAAAACAAAATTATAGCCATTCAATTTGGCCAAAGTTAGAAATTTTATCTATGCTATTGTGCGGTAAATCACTGCCAGAGAGTTTTATTAATGAGTAAACAAACTAAAAAAACAGTTATTTTTCCATCTATTCAAGCACTATTTGGTGGCACCTTTGATCCCATTCACTATGGCCACTTACTTCCCGTTGAAGTGCTAGCTAACCTAGTCGGCTTACAACATGTTGTTTTACTTCCCAATTATGTAGCACCTCACCGCCCAAAACCTGAAGCAACTGTTCAACAAAGACTAGCAATGATAAAATTAGCTATCAAGAATAATCCGCTATTTAGTATTGATACACGTGAACTTAAACGTACAACTCCCTCCTATACCGTTGAAACACTACTCTCTTTTCGGAAGCAAATTAGTTGGCAAAAGCCATTAGTCTTTATTATCGGACAAGATTCACTACTATCGATCGATACCTGGTTTAATTGGGAGAAAATTTTAGATCTTTGTCATTTGTTAGTTTGCGCTCGTCCAGGTTATGCCGCCTATTTTTTAACTTCTTCAATGCAAGAATGGCTAAAACATCATCAAGTGCACAAGCCAGAAATATTTAGCCATAAACCAAATGGCGCTATATACCTCGCTAACACTCCATTGTTAAATATTTCTGCAACTGAAATTCGTAAACGAAAACATGATAGAAAAAGTTGCAAAAATATATTGCCACCTGCAGTTTTGCGCTATATTGATAAACATGATCTTTATCAGAATTATTCATAGCTAACTAACAAATATAAAAATTGATAAACATACATAAACTATTGTGAGTATATAAGGTGATTGGTACCTATTTTGGGATTTTTGTATGCATTATTGATAAAATAATGCATATATTTCTGATAAATTATTCTTAAACTAATTATAAATATTTGATTAATTTACTAAAATTAGTTCTAAAGAAAGATTATTTTATGCTTATTTATTTTTAATAAAAGCTTTTAACTGAATAAATTATAACTTAATACTCTTAAGAGTTATCCTAATTTCTGATGTATGGGATTCGCTGATGGTAGGCGAATTATTCTGCTGATTGAATTTTATGGATTATTTTAACAACAGAGAGATAATATCCATAAAAAAGTCTACTCTACAAGTAGACGTGAAACCAGATATTACCTTTAATCATTGCATTAACGCATCTGTAATGGTGGTGACAGGTAGCTGATAGGCGGCCGCCTATTAAGACGTAGCTTAAATCTATCCTACAACAACATACTCAACCGTTGGTTTCTTGGTGGGGTTTTAATTCGTCATTCGTAACGGTTATTTGGCACAGCTAACCATAGAGATGATTATTGACGATGCTGAGATTAAAGTGCCTAAGATTAACTGGATTTTAGTGGTAACAGAATGTACTCAACAGATTATTGTTATTACTATATTTAAAGCGTGAAAAAAGCAGAAAAGAGTTTTAGCATTTTTGCCTGTATCTGCGAGGTAGGAGGCAAATACACCAGTGATTTCACGAAGTCCTAATGGGTGTTTCTCGATGAAAACACATCATCTCTTTACCAACACTAATCAGCAGACTGTAACAACAAAAGCTTAAAGAGGATAGGTAATAGGTAGTTGTCTGATTTAAGCGATACGCCTAACGTTTTTTTCTGTGTCGATAATATAATCGACTATCAGTCAGTTGATCGCCTTTTCCTGCTTCTCATTATCGGTGTCACTGTGTATAGATGTGAGAAAGCAATTTATTACTAAAAATAGTCATTAAGAGTTAGAAGCTAACTGAACTTAACTTCTAATGCCCTGTAATGATAGGGGTTTAACCGCATTTTAAAGCTTGTTAGGAGAGGCGGTAATTTTAGTTTTGAAATACAATGAAAAAATATTCCTGGATGCTCACAGTATTAATACTGTTGAGTACGCAAAATAACTAATCTACTAGCTTCACTCTTTAAAGGCATTCAACACCGAAAATTAAGGGTGAAAGTGCAGAGGTATGGCTAGCAGAGAGTCGCGATGCTGCTAAAAAAGCCTTTGATATTTTGTTAAAAAGGGTTTAAGCGTATCATTCAATGATGAAGAAGCTAGAAAAGATTTAGAAGAACGGATGGCATTTTATGCCTTCCAATTAGTTGCACTGGACGTCAATAAAAATAAGGAATCTAATTGAATCGGATTTTGTGACAGCACGCTTATGAAGCTAACGCGCGAAGCACTGTAATTCACGAAAAAATCCTTTAAATGGTATTTAAATTTTCCCTGTCTGTTAAAAAAGCTAAAACTGACTGAGGGAACTTGATCTGCTAACTATTGTAGTAAAAAGGTAAAAGTTAATTGTGAAGAACAGATTCATGAACCATCAGAGTGGAACATAACTTGATCATCATGCATGATCATTTGCTAATAACTCTTTTTATTTAGTTTAAAATTAAAGGTGAACCGTTGTAAGAAAATAAAATATAAAAAATAATTTATTATTGATCAGTTTTTCTAGTCTTCTCTAGTCTTGGGTTGGTTTTACTTGTCTTAGTTTGTCGATATAAAAGGGCAAGATATTGTTACTATTGGTTTATGTAGAAAATCTAGAATTTAGCGATTGCATAATAATTTGTACCAAAATCTCTAATTGCTACCTGATATCAGTTTTGGATAAATTAATTAAAGCATGTTCTAAAATAGAACAATTCCATTTATGGTTGAAGGGAAAGATGTTTCTTATCGGATTGTTTTCTATTTAGGCGATCTGTTTCTTCATATCATGCAAGAAGATAGTTACCGGATGTATAAATTTGAAAACTATGGAGTTTAATTTGAAATTACAACTAATTGACGTTGATAGTAAAATAGTTGATTGGATGCAAATTAGTTTTCAAAATTATCTCTATTTTTTTTCAAAAGACATGCCTTTTGAGCTCATTGAGATCTTAATGGGAAAACGCTGTAAAAGTGCTGATCTCAATTCTATCATCGATAAAAAAGGAGAACAGATTGTGGCTAAATTTAGTAAAGGTAACCACATAATTGCCCTGAATGCACCGAAGCAAGCTGAATAATTCGATAACTTAATAAACAATTAATCAATGAAAACAGAATAGAGCTAATATTAACTTTCTAATTGGTGATCCATAATATCTAACCCCTACTTATAAAATAGCAGAAGAATAAAGTTGCTTAATATTAACGTTAACAACGCTTCATCTTCTAGCTCGAAGATTTATTGTAGAAAGCCTTTACCGGCATGCAGCATTACAACAAATCATCCTTACCATCGGAAGATATTTATGCAGATTATAAGTGTAAATTTAAAGAAAAAAATAAATAAAAAGAAACGTACCCCTTTTCGCGATTACACAGCAGAATCTACTATATTCATTCGTCGGACTTTGATAGCTTTTGTTATTATTGTGAGCTTAGTAATCATCTTAATTGCTAATCTTTATCATTTACAAATAGTTCGCCATGAAGATTACCGAACTCGCTCCGATGATAATCGAATAAAATTGATTCCTGTCCCACCAAATAGAGGTATTATTTATGACAGGAATGGTATTCCTCTCGCGTTAAACCGAACATTTTATCAATTAGAAATTATTCCTGAAAAAATAGCTAATTTAACAGAACTATTGACACAATTGCGTGATGTAGTTGATCTTACTGATGATGATATTGTAAACTTTAAAAAAGAACGTAAACATTCACAATGCTTTACCTCTATACCGTTAAAAACCTCTCTCGATGAAGTACAAGTTGCACGTTTTGCCGTTAATCAATACCGGTTTCCCGGAATTGAAGTTAAAAGTTACCAACGCCGTTATTATCCTTATGGTTCAACGTTAACACACGTTATTGGTTATGTAGCTAAAATTAATAATAATGATATAGAACGTCTAGAAAATGATGGATTAATAAAAAATTACACTGCCACCCATGATATCGGTAAATTAGGTATAGAACGATATTACGAAAATATTTTACATGGCAAAACAGGGTATAAAGAAGTTGAAGTTAATAGTCAAGGGAAAGTTATACGTCAACTTCATGAAGAACCATTGCAGGCAGGTAATGATATTTACCTTACTATTGATCTTAATTTACAAATTGAGATTGAAAAGTTACTAACCAACAACCGATCTGCCGTGGTTGTAACTGATCCACGTAATGGAGAAGTACTAGCATTGGTATCTACCCCAAGTTATGATCCTAATCTCTTTATTAATGGTATATCTAATAAAGATTACCAAGATTTATTAGATAATCCTAATCGCCCATTAATTAATAGAACTACACAGGGATTATATCCTCCCGCCTCAACCGTTAAACCATTTATGGCTGTTGCAGCCTTGAGTGAAAACATTATCACTGCCAATTCAACTATTTTTGATCCAGGATGGTGGCAGTTACCAAACTCAGAAAAACGTTATCGAGATTGGAAAAAATGGGGGCATGGTAGATTAAATGTTGTTAGAGCTATTATTGAATCAGCTGACACCTTTTTTTACCAGATTGCTTATGATATGGGTATAGATCGCATCTCTAATTGGATGCAGAAATTTGGCTATGGCCAGTATACTGGCATTGATCTTACTGAAGAACGTTTAGGTATTATGCCAACACGAAAATGGAAACAAAAACGTTATAAAAAACCTTGGTATCAAGGAGACACTATTCCGGTAGGTATTGGGCAAGGTTATTGGACTACAACACCGATCCAAATGGCAAAAGCATTAGTGACATTAATTAATGACGGAACCGTTAAAATTCCTCATCTCCTTTACGGCACTAAATTAGGTAATGCTATGCTACCCTATGAACAGAAAGATTATATCCAAATCGGTGATATTAATTCAGGCTTTTGGGAATTAGCTAAAAATGGTATGTATGGTGTCGCTAATGCATCAAACGGTACAGCGCATAGAAGTTTTATTAACACGCATTATAAAGCTGCGGTTAAATCAGGTACGGCACAGGTATTCAGCTATGAAACCTACAATGCTAATAAATTAGTTGAGCATTTACGTGATCATAAATTAATGATCGGATTTGCGCCTTATCAAAACCCGACCATTTCCGTAGCTATTATTCTTGAAAACGGAAGTCTTGGGCCAGAGATTGGCGATCTTGTCCGTAATATTTTTGATTATGTATTGCTTGGTAAAAAATAAGATCACATACATTAGACATTAATATATCTTCAGAAGAAGATCAATAATATATGATTGATAAATCACCTATTTGGACACATTTACATATTGATATTCCAATGTTGCTGATTATTGTTCTCATAACAATATACAGTGTTATGATTATGTGGAGTGCTAGTGGACAAGATGTTGATATGATGAGGCGAAAGCTGATACAAATTGCGATTGGATTTATTGTTATGATTATGATGGCGCAAATTTCACCGCGTATCTATGAAAATTGGGCTCCTTATCTGTATATCTTTTGCCTAATACTCTTATTTTTTGTCGATGCATTTGGGCAAATCACTAAAGGTGCACAACGATGGTTAGATCTTGGTTTCATTCGTTTTCAACCATCTGAAATTGCTAAAATTGCGGTTCCATTGATGGTTGCACGTTTTCTTAATCGTGATCTTTGTCCGCCCTCATTAAAAAATACCATATTGGCATTGATACTTATATTTCTCCCCACACTATTAGTTGCTGCTCAACCTGATCTTGGTACATCTATTTTAGTTGCCGCCTCCGGTTTGTTTATCCTTTTTTTAGTCGGTATGAATTGGAAATTGATTCTCATTGCGATTATGAGTATCGCTTTTTTTATTCCTATTTTATGGTTCATGTTAATGCATGATTATCAACGAGATCGCGTTATGATGTTACTTGATCCAGAAACAGATCCGCTCGGTGCTGGTTATCATATTATCCAATCTAAAATTGCTATTGGCTCAGGAGGATTATTTGGAAAAGGCTGGCTACATGGGACGCAATCGCAATTAGAATTTCTACCAGAACGCCACACTGATTTTATTTTTGCCGTATTAGCTGAAGAGTTTGGGTTAATTGGGGTGCTTATTTTACTCATGTTGTATCTACTACTAATTATGCGTGGGTTAATAATTGCAACTAATGCACAAAATACCTTTGGTAGAGTTATGGTTGGTGGGTTAATGTTAATTTTTTTCGTCTATCTATTTGTCAACATTGGTATGGTTAGCGGTATTTTACCGATAGTGGGTGTTCCTTTACCATTACTTAGTTATGGCGGATCGGCATTGATTGTTTTAATGGCTGGATTTGGTATTATTATGTCAATCCATACCCACCGAAAATTTCTATCAAAAAGTTTATAACTACGATAACTATAATGTGTGATCATTAGCTTTGCACTTAACATTACAATAATAATTGTAACTGGCTTTATTTCTTAAGCTAATAAAATACTAATATGTCTCTTATGAGAGTTAGAGCTTAATCTAGTGTATGGAATTTCGGAAATAGGTGCTGTGTCCTATGCGATTGATTTCGCGAATAATTACAACAACAGAGAGATGATATAGCATGAAAAGTATAGTCTACAGATATCCGAAAAATCAGATGTTACCATTATCCCTTGCATGAATGCCACGTCCGTAATTTCACTAGGTAGTTGATAGTACTGTCGTTGAGGCCGGAGCTCAACGTCATGTTACTAGAAGATACTGAATGCCTCCTTGCTACGACATAACGGTTATTTATCACCGCGAACCATATAGACTATTATTGACGATGTTTATATTTAAAGCGCCTAAGATTAGAGGGATTTACAGCGACAACGAAATATACATCAACAACTCATTGCTACCGCCTTATCTGAATCGTATAAAAAGATTGAAAAGTTTCTACCATGCCTGTACCTATAAGAAATGAGGCGTGGTATCTACCGGTGATTTGACGAAAACTCTATGCTTTCTCTATGAAAGCACATAGTCTCTCTGCCAGTACCCATCAGTAAAGTGAAACACCGACGCCTAAAGAACACAAGCAATAGCTTGTGGTGTGATTTAAGCGATATACGACGACACCTTTATTTCTTGGCCGATGGCATATTATCGTCCTGTCAGGAAAACTGATTATCTTTACCTGTTGTTCATTATCGACGGCACTGCATATGAACGTAAGAAGCTCATTGCAGTTGAAAATAATTATCAAAAGTTAGAAGCAAACTTAGCTAACTTCTAGATGCCAGCAAGTTAAAGGGGGTTAACTGCATCTCTAAACTTCCTATTGGAAGAGACGGTACCATTGATTTTTAGGAATGTAATGGCAAGATATTACAGAATATTCAGTACTAACGCCATTAGCTACATAAAATAGTTAATCAGTGTTCTTTACTCCTAAAGAACATGCACCCGAAAGTTAAAGGTGAGTTTCTGTGGGGGGTCTGGATAACAGAGAGTCGCAATACCATTAATAAAGCCATTAATGTTTTTTTGATAACATTATAAACATAAGTATACATGCAGCAATAAAAAAGTTGGATAAAGAGCGAGAAAAAATAGCAGGCATTCTATTCCTTCCTGTCAGCGCACTGGGTCTAAATAGAAATGATGAATTCGATTAAATTAGCTTTTGTAACAGGTGAGGTTATGAAGCAGAATCGTGAAGCACTGTGCTTCGAGAAAAGAACATTTTAATGCTATTTAATCTATTTTGTCTGCTCAGACAAGCTGGAACCGACTGAAGGAATTTAATCTGCTGTGACTCTGTTAGTAAAATATCCAATATAAGGATAGAGAGCAGATTTATAAAGCATAAAAGCAGACTATACCCTTACTATCATACACCAGATTTTTTAATACTTCTTTTATATAGTTATTTCATAGACATTAAAAATGCAAAAATAATTTTTTATTAAATTAATATTTTTAAGGAAAATTAATATCATGCAAAATTTATTAAAATTATTATCTATAATAATAATATTTTATACTAGATGCAATCTGGCAGAAAAATCAGTTCAGTTGATACGATATTTAAACTTTTTAGTTCTGATAAAAAATTACTTTTGAAGTATTTGATGATCCGGATATTAACAATATAATTTCTTATTTGAGTCAATAAAAAAACAGTATTAAAGAGATCTCTATATAGTAGAAAATACTACCAATTTGGCAATTGGTGTCAATAGAGATTGATATAACAATTATAGACAAGAAAATTAAATAATAAAAAGAGATAAGTTATTTTTAAAAATCTATTTCATTGAGTTTTAAAAACTAAAAGTAGTACGTTTTATGATAAATAACTAAATGCACTTGTTATTTAGTTTATTTAAATAAAATAATTGATATGTTGCCTAAAAATTATATTATGATTGTCTAAATTATATCGTATCATTAATTGATATAGTTAATAAACTCTCTTACAATTAAAGAGAGTAGGTGTAATTTTTATATTTATTTTTCAAATTATTGAATAATAGATAACTTTTACCATGAATAGTGATAATAATTTCTAGTATATCGATTATCAATTAAAATATTTACGAATACATTAAATAGTTGCATCAACAGTTCTATACTATAACTTTAGTTCACGACCTATCATTTTTTAATAATTTTGTATATGTTTAAGTTTTTAACTAGATTTTCAAAAAAATATAACATGGCTTTAAATTCACTACGTAGTAATTTGTATTTAATTACTAATCAGATTAATTAAATAGTAACTATTAATATCCAGTTTCCAACTATAAATTATAGGTTTTAACCTAGTAGCATTCCTCACTGATTTGCCAAAAATTTTTTGTAAGTAAAAGTAAATTTCTGCACGAATTATTAATTATGAAGGTTGAAAATATTAATTTGATAATAATCAAACCTAATTTTTAATTCTAATATCTTATTAATTTCCTGGTAAGAAATATCAGGATAATATGAGCTTGATTAGGTAATTAGTACGTAAAAAGTAGATCATTTTTCCTGGTGAATTAACATTTATTATGATCAGGTTAATATCATTGTTAGATAACATATTGTACATTTTGGCACCTATCAAATAGGTTTATGTACAGAAATAACCTTTTGTTTCAAAAATATTTTTAAATTATTGCGTGTAATAATTTCGTCTTAAATAATCAAAATATGTGTGGTTTTCATTTTTTTATCTCTTAACTCTCTACAATATAAATTACTGGAATTTGCACACTAAATTTTTTAATAGGATTATTTCTCTATTTTTATTTTTTAATAATAAAATGTTAATAAATATCAATATCATTAAAATTTATATAATTTAATTGTTCGTAAAAACAATTATGCTATTTTAAAAAATTTACTAAATAATTATTTTTTCTTTTTATATTAATAGCAATATAACAGATAAAAGAATATTTAAAATAATTTTTTTGATGATAGTTAAAATAAAAATAAAACTCTTATAAAGATTTTTATTTAAATTATATGATTTATATGTAATTAAATTTTTTTTTATTAAAATAGGTATAACGTAATTTTTATAAAAAATATAAATTTTAACTCTATTATTTATATATAATAGATAAGCATTGCTATTAAAATATGTAAAAATTTTTATTTATTCTATTAAATATTGGTGTTACTTTAAGTGAAATGTATTAGATTAAAAATCTAATACTTACTTAACAATAAGTATATATGTTTAAGTAGTTTTATTAATTAATGAATAGAGTATTTAACTTTGCATTTAAATTGTTTTAGCCAATACACAACTAAATATTCTTAATAGAAATGTTAAGATAGTGATGCGTAAGATCATCTTCACTACCAGCATTAGTAGCACTATCGGTAATCATTAGTAGTGAGTTGGAGCGGGTTAGCCACCTGCATGGCCTAATTAAAATCGAAATCAAACAGAAATCTCACGTCCAAACAAATGATGCGGGTTTTAACGCAATTTTAGGAGAAAAAGATTGTTGTTAGTAAAGGTTGTTGGTTTTCTCGCAGAGTAAAAGGTGTTGCTAACATAGCCACTTATATCCAATTACTAACGCAATTGTTTTTTAGTTTAAAAGATCCAAGAGAAGCTACCCACCTCTATTCAAATCAAATTTTAATTAAAATGATAATGTGTGATAGCATTAGCTAAATTAGCATTAGCTTGAAGATGCAAAAATAGTTCTAATACTTAGAGATTAGAACCATATGCTGAACTTATTTTTTTTCACTGTTTCCGATTCCAATAACGGATTGTTTTACTTGTTGCGCTAGGTTTTTAAAAACCGTTAATTGATTATTAATTAAAGTTAAAATTGCCAATCTCTCTTGCTTGACTTAATTTTAGAGCAAAATCAGCATTCTTTGCTATAAGAGTCTACTTAACAGAAGACTATTCAGTCGAGACTTAGTAGTCATTTTAATATGACACCTGCATAAATACGTTGTAAGCATGTTGGCGGATTATCTGCCTGAGTAATATATGCACCCTATCTAAATGATTAATTATCAACCTTGTTGACGGATAACATCATAACCGGTAATTTGAGAACTAGGATTAATTCTAATAATAATTGCCATATTCGCGATTTATTGGATATGATTAAATATTCAAAGAAAAAGCATACTGATAATCAATATCGCTTTCTTTTAATAGAAAAGATGATTTAATTATAGCTTAGCTGCAATTTCAGCTGAAATTTCCCCATTGTGATACACTTCTTGTACATCATCAAAATCTTCCAGTATGTCAATTAAATGCAAAAGTTTAGGTGCAGTGTAAGTATCTAAAATTACTTTGGTTGACGAGATCATTGTTACTTTAGCGACTTCAGCTTTAAAACCGGCTTTATCTAAAAAATCTTTTACATCAGCAAAGTTTTCCAGGGTAGTATAAACATCGATTGTTCCATTATTATAAGATTCAAGATCATCTGCACCTGCTTCTAATGCCGTTTCTATTAAATAATCTTCATCAATGCCTGCCGAATACGAAATCACGCCACGTTTAGTAAATAAATAAGCAGCAGAACCATCGGTACCTAAATTACCACCGCATTTAGTAAAGGCATGGCGTACATCAGAAACTGTATGATTGCGATTATCACTTAAGCATTCAACAATAATAGCTGTACCGCCTGGGCCATACCCTTCATAAATAATTGTTTCCATATTATCATTTTTATTACTACCTATGCCACGTATAATTGCTCGGTTTAACGTATCTCGCATCATATTGTTAGATAACGCCTTATCAATCGCCGTCCGCAATCGTGGATTTGACGCAGGATCACTGCCACTTAAACGAGTTGCTGTTACCAGTTCACGAATAATTTTAGTAAAAATTTTACCTCGTTTAGCATCTTGCGCTGTTTTACGATGTTTGGTATTAGTCCATTTACTATGACCTGCCATGAAATATCTCCAGAATACTTTAATAAAAATCATTTTAGAACAAATTCTTCAATCGTCTGAAAATTATTCCATGATTTGGTCAATGCTATTCTGTCTGAATAGAAGGCAAGCAACGAAAAGCCAATATTACTTTAATAAAATGTCCTGCTTTTGCGGTAAGGTTTAAAAGTAAACTAATGCTCTTTATATTTGATTAAATCCGGTATATTATTATGAATAAATAGCATAATAAATGCTATTTTATAGATTAACTAAGGCCAAATTATATTTGGTAATATCAATACCTATATCTTCTTTAATTTCATGTAATCCCATCAATCTCTTATGATTTTATCATACTAAAAACTATCGGTAACTAATTGTTAAAAATTAATATTTTTACACTGCTGTAGGATCAGTATTTGGCGACTTGCTTGCATATAAACTACAACTAATACTGATTCCTGCCGTTTATTTATATAAATATTTATTTAGTATGTTGGGCAACCGTTATTGCCAATTCCGCTAATGCGGTTGAATTAGCTACGTTGGGCGCATCGGTCATTAAACAAGCTGCTGCAGTTGTTTTTGGAAATGCAATGACATCACGAATATTTTCTGTTCCCGTTAATAACATAACCAGTCTATCTAAACCAAATGCTAAACCAGCATGCGGCGGAGTTCCGTATTGTAATGCTTCAAGCAAAAAACCAAATTTATTTTGCTGATCTGATTGACTAATATTAAGAATTTCAAAAATAGCTTGTTGCATCTTATTATGGTGAATACGCACTGAGCCGCTACCAACTTCATAACCATTAATAACCATATCATAGGCATTAGCAACGGCCGCTAATGGATTAGCTTGCAATTGTTGTGGGGTAAAATCTTTTGGTGCAGTAAAAGGATGATGCATAGCATTAAGCTTATTGTTTTCATTTTCTTCAAACATTGGAAAATCAATAATCCATAATGGTTTCCAGCTATTATTTTGTGTTATTGCTAAATCACGCCCTATTTTCAACCGTAATTCTCCCATCACATCATTGACAATATTTTTTTTACCCGCGCTAAATAATAAAATATCATCTGCTTTAGCTTGAGTACGTGATAATAGATTATTAATTACTGATTGTGGTAAAAACTTAGCTATTGGACTTTGAATATCTACCTGATATTCAGCTAATGAATTGATCTTCATCCAGGCTAATCCTTTAGCGCCGTAAATAGAAACAAATTCAGTATAATCATCAAGTTGTTTACGTGTTAATAATGCCCCACCTGGAACGCAAAGTGCAGCTACACGACCTTTTGGATCATTGGCAGCGTCAGCAAATACTTTAAATTCAACTGCATTAACTAAATCAGTAATATCAACCAATTCTAAAGGATTCCGTAAATCTGGTTTATCTGAACCATAACGTTGCATAGCTTCAGTAAAAGTCATTACTGGAAAAGTGCCTAACTCAATACCTTTGTTTTCCTTCCATAATTTACGGATCAAACGCTCCATCACTTCACGAACTTCCTCAGCAGTCATAAAAGAAGTTTCTACGTCGATCTGAGTAAATTCAGGTTGGCGATCAGCACGCAAATCTTCATCACGAAAACATTTTACTATTTGATAGTAGCGATCAAAGCCAGACATCATCAATAATTGTTTAAAAAGTTGTGGTGATTGTGGCAAAGCATAAAATTCACCTTTATGAACACGGCTTGGAACAAGATAATCACGAGCACCCTCTGGTGTTGCTTTAGTCAGAATAGGTGTTTCAATATCAATAAAACCTTCCGCATCCATAAAACGACGCACAAAACTGGTAATTTTGGCTCGCTCTCTCAAACGCATTGCCATTTGCGGTTGCCGTAAATCAAGATAACGATATTTTAATCTCATTTCCTCGGAATTTTGTTTATTGCTATCTATCGGTAACGGTTCAGAGCGACTAATAATCGTTAATGCTTGTGCAACAATTTCAATCTCACCGGTTGGTATTTTTTTATTGATTTGTTTACGTTTTCGCACCATACCTGTGATCTGGGTACAAAATTCATTGCGTAACTGTGACGCTTGGATAAAAAGTTCGGCATGATTTTCCTGTATAAAAATAATTTGAACTAAACCTTCGCGATCTCTCATATCGACAAAAATTAATTTACCTAAATTACGTTGGCGGTTAACCCAGCCGCAGAGAGTCACTTTTTGTCCAACGTGAGCAATACCTAATTGCCCACAATAATTTGTTCGCATACGATAAACCTTTTACTTGTCATATTCAACTTGTAGAGTCGCTTACACTAGTCGTTTTAGTGTTATTAATTTAAATACTATCAAATACCGTTATTTTACAGAAATTTATATTAAGAAATAAGTACGCCTTATCCATACAGCTAAATAATTTTTATTATGTTCGTAATCTCAAAGCTTTTTATTGATTTAAATACTATATTTATAGTAACTGTAAAAGTTTTTAGATGTATTATTATTTTATTGTTTTAATTCAAAAATTGGAGGAAAAATGGTTAGTGCTCTCTATATTGTATTTAGTGCTTTAATCTTGTTTAAGATATCTTTGGAAGTCATTAAACTTAGAACTCAGTATCAAGTTACTTACGGTGATGGTGGCTTTTATGAGTTACAAACAGCAATACGAGTTCAGAGCAATGCGATTGAGTATATTCCTATTTCTATGCTATCATTATTAATGATGGAAATGAATGGTGCACCTGTTTGGGCTATTCATCTTTGTGGGTTAATTTTTATCATCGCTAGATTTTTTCATTACTTTGGTCTAAAACATAGAGAGCGTACTTGGCGTTATTTTGGCCAAATAACTACTTTTAGTTCTATGATTTTAATGATCTTAATTAATATTTATTATTTGCCTTGGATACAAATTTTATCATTTGATCTTTAAGTCAAGACTAATTTCATTAACATAGTTATACTTATACTCTTTGCCGTATTAATAATATTTATTTTACCTAATAACTCTTTGGTCCCAACATTATATAGACCTTCCTTGTTCAGGAGTTTTATGCTAATTTCTGGTGTATGTGGTTTTGGTGATGCTGACGTGCGTCTCCTGCTGATTAATTTGTTGAATGATCTTAATAACAGAGAGATGATATGTCATAAAAAATCTACCTTACAGATATCCGCGAAATTAGATATTACTTATAATATTTTGCATGAACTTATTCGTAATGCTGATAGCAATTTGATAGGCACCGCTCTTGATACTGAGCTCTAAGTTATGCTACAGCAATACGCTTGAGGGAATCGCCTTTATCAATGAGTATCAAATACCCTCGTCCGTAATGGTTATTTACCATAACGAACTATATAAACCGCTATTTGCAATATTAAGATTAAAGTAATTAAGGTCAAGGAGAAAATCCCCCAGCAACAACGGAATATGTGGTCAACAACTCGTTGCTATCCCTTATTTAAAGCATTTAAAAAGCGTCGAAGGATTTTGCCACTCGTGACTCCAACAACCCCACCTGCAAAACATTCCACAGGTGATTTTTATAAACTCCTCTGGAGATTTTTAGTGAAGATCATATGGTATCTTGCCAAGTATCATCAGCAGACTAAAACAGCAATGCCTTGAAGAGCGCAGGCATTTTGGCTGTGTGATTTAATCGATACACGTTATGTTTATTTCTGCGTTGATGACATATACCGTCCCTGTCAGAAAAACTAATCTTCTTTTACCTGCTAATTAAAGAAGTTTTACTGTCTATGGACGTAAGGAGACAGTTGTACTCAAAAATACTTATCGAGAGTTAGAAGCGAACTGAACACTTAAATTCCAATTTCTTATAAACAAGGCTTAACCGTATATCCATGCTTGCTACGATATACGATGCTCTTAGTTTTTTGAATGCAATGACAAAGATATTTCTGAGCACCCAGGATCAATGTTGCTGGTCACGTAAAATACCTGATATGCTAGTTTCACTTCAAAAAGGCATTCAACAGAAAGTTAAGGCTAAGCTCGTGTCGGAAACTCAGGTTAGCAGAGAGAGAGGCGTAATTCAGCTAATAAAATCTTTGATGCTTTGTTAGTAAGGTTTTAACGTATCCTGCAGCAATGAGGACACTTGAAGAAAGATCGAGAAGAGTGGCTGGCATCTCTATGCCTTCCTGTAAGCGCACTGATGTCAATAAGAACAACGAATCTGATTAAATTGGCTTTTGCGACAGTGAGCCTACGAAGGTACGCTCAAAGCAGTGTGGCTCAAGAGAAACAACTCTTTCAATAGTACTTAAGTTGCTCCTGTCTTCTAAGAGAAAGCTCAAGACGCCTTAAATGGTTAATCTACTAACAACCATGCTGTTAAATAATATTCAATTTAAAGATAGAAAACAAATTTATAAAGCATTAGAGTGTAGTAGTATGATCGACATATACCAGATTGCTTGATAACTCATCGCACTGCCATATTCATGGCAAGATGGCTACTTAGTAGGTGTAATTTAGAATAAAATATCATGATGATGAAACTTCATCATCAGAAACTAGATATTTAAAATTAGAGTTGATACTCAAAGGCTAACAAAGAGGCTGCATTTGCTTTAGTTAAGCGTTATAGTATATTCAAACGTACCCATTGATAAAGGGTACGAACGAGATGATGTTAATGATCACAGCTATATTACATATTTTCTGATAACGTTATTATTCGCTTAGGAAGCCGCAGTTGTTTTTCTTCCAAAAAATCTTTTTTATTCTCTGATCTGTTGGCGAAGTGTACGCGAATTTTGTGAACTCAGAATAAATATCTCTATCTAATCTAGATTATTGTTTACGTAGGGGCTTATACGAAGAATTTGCTTTAAATGAGATGAAGCACCGAAGTTAAAACCATAAAGCGTTTAAAAGCTATGTGCGTGATTATCTGTACGTAGTCTTAAATATCTTCTATAAATGGCAGAACGAAACTTTACGATATTATTTTTTTATAAGTATGAATCTCGCCATTCGATGGGTTTTTATCCACTTTTACAAGGCCAAAGGACCGCAATCAATACTCGACGCTTATTATGTGATCTTCATTGATCGTTAGCTCATGGCTATGTATCAGGTTTTTACAGATAAAAATAAAGAATTTACAGATCGATTTTTTGTTCTTCAAAAACATTCAACTACTAGAAAATATGAATTCGATTGTTTGTGTGCAGAGATTAATACAGAACACCAACTTATTCTGCCTATGTATTTCAAACGAATGGTATGATAACAATTTAATAAGCCATGAAAGATGAGTTTCAAAAACATTATTTCAATTCTGCTAAAAAGCTTGAGATTACCCTGTATCAATGTGATTTTCTATACAATCAGAAATTACTACCAATCAGTATTGGGTAGTAAAATTCCATTGCAATCTATGAAAGATTAGTTCAAAGTTAAACATAAATTATTTAAAAAAATCATATTATTATTCCAGGAAGTGACAACTAACATAAAATCTGTTAGAATCAACCACTATCTGCTATTTCTGAATTAATTCACATGGAATATGTCTAGTCAAATTTTTTATAAAAAGAAAGATACCTTGTTTGCAACTCCTATTGCAAATTTAGGTGATTGGCAATTTGATAAAAAAGTTGCCGAAGTCTTTCCTGATATGATTAAACGTTCTGTTCCTGGCTATTCAAATATTATTACTATGATTGGTATGCTTGCGACACGTTTTGTTACACCTAATAGTACTATTTATGATCTCGGATGTTCTTTAGGTGCAGCAACATTATCAATTCATCGTAATATTAAGGATAAAAATTGTAAAATAATTGCTATTGATAATTCAGCTGCAATGATCGAGCGATGTCAACGGTATGTTCATACTTACAAAGGGAATACATCGGTTGAAATTATTAAAGGTGATATTCTCGATATTAATATACAAAATGCCTCAATGGTGGTATTAAATTTTACCCTGCAATTTATTGCACCAACCGTTCGACAAGAATTAATTAACCGGATATACCAAGGACTAAATCCTGGTGGTGTTTTAGTATTATCAGAAAAATTTAATTTTAGCGACGAAAAAATTAATAATTTACTGCATAATATGCATTATGATTTCAAGCGCGCCAATGGCTATAGTGAATTAGAAATAAGTCAAAAACGTAATATATTAGAAAATAGTATGTTAACAGATTCTATTAGCAAACATAGATCACGTCTGCTAGCAGCAAGGTTTCATCATTGTGACTTATGGTTTCAATGTTTTAATTTCGGTTCATTACTGGCTATCAAGGAATAAGTTTGATGATAGATTTTAATCATTTTTATAAACAAATCGCAATCGAATCCCTAAGCCAGTGGGTAGAAACACTGGCGTGCCAAATTGAAAAATGGAAAAAAACTACTCAACATAGGCAATTCAATAGTTGGCAAAAAATAGTGCAAAATCTTCCTAAGATGACCCCAACTCATTTAGATCTAAAAACTGCAGTGACAGCTAAAAATGAGTTTTTACTTTGTTTAAAAGATAAGAAATGGATTACTTTGCTGCTAAAAAGCTTAATGCCCTGGCGTAAAGGCCCATTTTTCTTATACAATATTAATATTGATTCCGAATGGCGATCGGACTGGAAGTGGCAACGTATCTTGCCTTATCTTTCACCATTAATAGATAAACGGGTACTTGATGTCGGATGCGGTAATGGTTATTACATGTGGAGAATGGTTGGTGAAGGCGCAAAAATCGTTATCGGTATTGATCCTACCCAACTCTTTTTATGCCAATTTGAAGCCATACGTAAATTAATTGGTAATGATCAACGAGCGCATCTGTTGCCTCTAAGTATCGAGCAACTATCAACGCTAGCAGCCTTTGATACTGTATTTTCAATGGGTGTACTTTATCATCGACGTTCACCGTTAGATCATCTCTATCAATTAAAAAATCAATTAGTTTCCGGTGGTGAGCTAGTACTTGAAAGTTTAGTTATTAAGGGTGATGAAAACCAGTATTTAATACCTAATGAGCGTTATGCGAAAATGCGTAATATCTATTTTATTCCCTCAGCAAAAATGCTTAAAATCTGGCTAGAAATATGTGGCTTTTGTAATGTGCATATTGTTGATGAAACTGTAACAACCATACATGAACAGCGAAAAACTGCCTGGATGCAAACTGAATCATTAGCAAATTTCCTTGATCCAAATAACATGCATTTGACAGTTGAAGGCTATCCCGCTCCCTTACGAGTTACTTTAATTGCTAAAAAAAGCTAAAAAGAATGATATTCAATATTATTCCTTAACTCTAATGTTATTAGTCATTATTGGCAATAGCTAATAAATTTTTCATAGCTTTCACAATATTACTATCTACGCAATAATGGGTAGATTCATTTAGCTCCATATTGGAGCTCATACTTATTCCTGCTTTGCGGTAGTTCATAGTCGATGGCATTATTTTTCCAGCAGATGAATGTATTTCCGGTAAACCTGCATCAATAAATTTCTGCATATTTGATAATCTCACCCCACCGCCGGCTATGATTATGGGGCCATTTGGTATTTTTCCAGATAGTACATTTAATTCTTTTAATAACGGTAAACCTAATTCTGCATTCTTCTGCTGGCCTGAAGTTAATATACGTGCAATACCTAGCTCTGTCAGCTGTATATAGGCTTGTTTTGGAGTAATGCACATATCAAAAGCACGATGAAACGTAACGACCATATCGCCAGATAATGTTTTTAAAATACGCATGCGAGGTATATCAATATGCCCATCTCGATTTAATATGCCATATACTACACCAGGAAAACCTAACTGTCTGATAAATTTAATATCCTGTTTAATGGTTTCAAACTCACTGTCACTGTAACAAAAATCCCCTCCTCTTGGGCGGACAATTGGATGAATGGAAATATTTAATGTATCTATAGCCTGCTTTAAACAACCATAACTAGGCGTTAATCCACCTTCAGCTGAACTAGAGCAAAGCTCAATACGATCTGCGCCAAATTCTTGAGCAATTAATGCGCATTCAGCTCCATAGCAACAAATTTCCAAGGTTATCATAACACTACAACCTCTAATTAATTATTGTTATTTATATTTTTAATTATCAATTAATAAGCATATTATATTGCAAATAAAATATTTATTTCAAATTTATGTTTAAAAAGGTTATTGCTTTGCTAGCAAAGCAATTTGTAGCCACCTCTGTATTTTAATTGTTCTAGTTTTAAAAAATCTTCTCTAGATCAGATTATTCAATAAATAAAAAGACTCTCCACCATAGAGGCTACTCAGCTATTTTTGAGTTATTAGTAAATCTGGTATATGATGATCAGGCTACTTACACTTCTGAATGCTTCATAAATTTCTTCTCTATCCTTAAATTTAGCGTTGTTTGGTAGTATTGTCACAGATCTAAATTTCTTTAGCTGGATCTATTTTTGAACAGACGGGAACACCTTAAATACCATAAAAGGATTATTTTTTCTAACCACACTTCTTCACGTATCGACTTCATAGTCTTACTCACTGTCATAAAACTCAATTCAATCAGATTTTGTATTTTTATTGTCACCAGTGCGTTGACGGGAAGTCATAGAATGCTATCAGCTCTTTTTCGCTTTTTCTTTACCTTCTTCATCGATATAAAGTAAACTGAAAACCTTACCAAGAAAACATAAAAGGCTTTATTAACAGTATAACGGCTCTCTTCTAGCTAAACCTGCCGCAGCTCACCCTTAAACTTTCGGTTAGATGCTTTTAGTAGTGAAGGTGGCACATTAGCTGTATTGTATATCCAATGCGTTTGTACTACGTGCCCAGGAACATCTTTACCATTTCATTTTAAATCAAGGGCAGACTCTTCCGTAGGAAGCCTGAAAATATACTTAAGCAACTCGTTCAGCAGCCATTGAAAAGTTATGCTAAAGTTCGCTGATGATTCTTGATAAACATCTTCGAATGCAATGAGTTCCTTACATCCATGCAGCGTTGTCAATGATGACCATAAGGAAAATGGCGACCAGCTTGTCTGACAGGATGGTAAATATGCCATCTCCAAAAGAATAAAGGCAAGTAGGGTATCACATATCGCTTAAATCACATAAGTACTCATTGCCTGTACTCTTTAAGATATCGTTGTTTCAATCTTCTGACGTTACTGACAAGAAAGACTATGTAATTTTCATTGATAAGCGCTTCAGTGGATTCGTGAAATTGTCGATGAAGATGCCTCTGCATATTCAAGACCATGGTAACAACTTTTTACTACTTTTTGCATATTTCAGATAAAACGATAGCAACGAGCTGTTAAATGATATTCTATTGCCGTTGTAATCCCTGACCTTAGGTACTTTCATCTCAACATCGCCAACACCAATTTGTATAATACACTATGGCAAATAATTGTTATAAACAATGACATGTAAGGTCCTGTCGATAAAATTAGTATTCAGCATCTTGTCTATAGTATGGATCTGAGCTCCATCTCAACAGCGGCGAATATCATAGCTACCGTATTAGCATACGGATAAGTTCATAAAAGTAATCATAGGTAATATCTATTTTTATGGAATCTGTAAGTTATATTCATAGTATTTCATATCAATTTTATTAAAATAAACTACGAAATTAATTAGCAGGATATACGTCACCATCTCCGAAACTTCATACATCAGAAATTAGCATAACTCACGATTTTTTTTAGTTTGCTGATGTAGCTATTCATAGTTTGAATATAGAATTCATTTTACCAATAAATCTCTGATTACCAATATTATTAGGTAATGATGACTAATTTTATGTTCGCTAGCAAAGATTTCGTACTATTTAGCTCCAATCTGAGTAAAGAATGGACTCTTTATTTATGATAATTTCAAGAAAATGGCTAACACACTTTATATTAAACTTTTCAAAATCTCATCGGTTACAAATAACTCCTGTTGATCTTTTCCTATTAAAACTGCGATTCGTTCTTTCCTTTTATCTCCTCTTCAACGTTTTATATCCTTCCCATGTGGGATATAACGCTTACCTTTAAAGGATTCAAGTAAAATGTTTGTTGACTTCAATAACACCAGTTAGGCATTTCTTGGGTGTCACCCTTATAGTAAGGAAGCAGTTCCGTCATTTAAACGGTGTTTTTTGAATTAATACCTGTTTGTTTTGCTATGACGATTTCTCTATAAAGTTAATCTATTCAACATGCATTTATAAATAACTAAATCATTTATTCTTGTAATTTAATCTTACCAGAGAATTTCCAATAAGATTATTAAATTTTTTCCTACAATCGCAAATTTTAAAACAATATCGCTGTAACACTACTAATAAATACCAGAACGTATAACTTGTTCACTGTAACAATATAAGCATGATAAAGTGAAATAAGCTTTTAATGCATGAATTGATATAATGTGACAGATTATCACTGAGCTAAATTAATTAGATGGACCTTTATGTCCCTATAAAGTAAAGAAAAATCTCTTTAATCTATATGACTTTTACTTTTCATGACAATCGCTGTAGCGAAAATTCTTCTTACAGTAAAAAAAATTTTTTACTAACAACCTTTGTCAACATAGCCTCTCAAAGAGTAATTGAGACGATTAATTAATTAACTTTAATAGAAAAGAAAAGTTTTTTATTAAAAGCATTAACTGGTTGCTAACAATTTTTAATACATCTTGAGCTTTCTATAAAAGATATATTTATATATAGAAACTAAAGAAATTTAATATAGTTTATTTAGAAATTGAAATTTCTAATAAAAATTACAATTTTGCAGAAGTGCAATTTTTAAAGTTAGATGAATTGAAACCCTCTATTATTATTTAATAAAATAATAAAAATAATAAAAGATAGTGATGAATTATACTCATTTTTGATATATAAAGTTTTGGAAATAGCAGCAAAGTAGTATTCCTGCTGATTGATTTCATGGATGATGTCAGCAACAGAGAGATAATATATTATCAAGAAGTCTATCCCTATAAATATCCGAGAATCAGATATCACCTTATTCATTTAAGGAACTCATCCCTAATGCTGTTCTAGGAAACTGATAGCACCGTTGCTAAAGCGGTGCTCGAGGCCATCATATTGCAACAACATGCTTCACAACACTACTTTATCAACTAGGTATCATGTTGTCGTCCATAACGATTATTTCTACAGCGAACCATGCAGACTGGTATTGTAATGTTCAGATTAAAGTGCCTAAGGTTAAGGGAGAGAGTCGCAGCGACAACAGAATATACTTCAATAGCTCATTGGTGCTGCCTTATCTAAAGCGTATAAAAGCGATGAATGGTTGCTACCATATCTGTTCTACGGATATCTTACGATGATTTTTATGAAGCTCTGGTGGGCACTTCTCGATGAAAAATACATTGTCTCTATAAGGATACCTATCAGCAGACTGAAACAGGAATGCTTTGAAAAGCGCAAAGAATTGTATCTAGCTGATTTAAGAGATGAACCTAACCTTTATTTCTTGTCTGAAGGCAAGTGTTATTCTGTTAGATAAGCTAATCGCCTTTACCTGCTACTCATTATCAGTGGAGACTGCGCATGGATGCAAAGAATTCATTGCGCTCGAAGATGGTTATCGGAGAGTTAAAAGCGAGTTAGGTTAAATTTCTCAATGACCTGATAGCGCGTGACTTTAATTGTATTTTCAGGCTTATTTAGCAGCACCACAGCCGGTGTTATTAGTTTTTAGAATGCAATAGTAAAGATATTCTCAGATATACAAGCATAAACGCTATTGCTACACAAAATAGCTAATATTCTGCCTTCATTCCTAAAAGGCATGTAACCAAAAGTTAAGGTTAAATTGGAGGCTGCTCTCTGAGTAGAAGAGAGCCGCAATATTGTTAATAAAGCTTTTTAATATTTTGTTTGGGAGGTTTTTAGCGTATCCTGAAGCGATGAAGAATCTGGAGAAAGATAAAGAAGCACTATTAGCATTCTACGACTTCCATCAGCGTAGTGTGGGCGTCAATAAAAACAATGGATTTAATTGAATTAGCTTTTTTGTGACAGTTTAAGACTATAAAGCTAATGTTAGAAGCGTTATGCTTTAAGGAAAGTAACCTTTTCAATGGTATTGAAATCTACTTTCGTCTGTTGAAAAGCTGTAACTATCTAGAAGAGTTGACCTTGCTGATCCTAGTGTTAAACAACATCAAATTTTAAGGATGCAGGACAGATTAACGAAGCATCAAAGTCAAACGTAGTTTGATTGCTATAAACTAGATTTCCTAATAACTCTTGATACTAGCAAGAGTATAGCTAGTTTTAGTATAAAGCCAGCTATTTTATTACGATCCTTTTAGCTATATAATCTTACTAAGATCAACAAGACCGCTATTTCATCATTAAGGTAATTAGATGAATATTCAGGCTATTCTTTCAGAAAAAATTAACAATGCATTAATCGCCGTAGGGGCTCCTAAAGGTAGTGAGGCATATATCCGACCTTCAACAAAATCTAAATTTGGTGATTACCAAGCTAATGGTGTCATATCTGCAGCTAAAAAAATCGGCATTCCTCCACGTCAGTTAGCTGAAAAAATTCTGCCACTATTAAACCTGGAAAATATTGCTAGTAAAGTTGAAATAGCAGAATCAGGTTTTATTAATATTTTTCTTGATAAGCAATGGATAGCTGAACAAATTGAACTTACTTTACAACATGAAAAATTGGCAATTACCACTGTTAAACCACAAACCGTAATTATTGATTATTCAGCTCCAAATGTAGCAAAACAGATGCATGTTGGTCATTTACGTTCCACTATCATTGGTGATGCTGTTGCTCGTACATTAGAGTTTTTAGGTCATAAAGTAATACGTGCTAATCATATAGGCGATTGTGGCACACAGTTTGGTATGCTAATTGCATACCTAGAAAAAATTCAACAAGAAAATACTAGCAATATAGCTTTAGCTGATCTAGAAACTTTTTATCGTGAAGCTAAAAAATATTATGATGAAGATGAAAACTTTGCTGAAATTGCGCGTAATTATGTGCTTAAACTACAATCTGGTGATGAATATTGTCGTAAAATGTGGCGAAAATTGATTGATATTACCATGGTGAAAAATCAACAAATTTATCATCGTTTGAATGTTACTTTGACAGAAGACGATGTGATGGGTGAAAGTTTATATAATAATATGCTACCTGATATTGTTGCTGATTTAATGGATAAAGGCTTAGCCGTTGAAAATGATGGCGCGATGGTAGTTTATTTGGATGAATTTAAGAGTAAAGATGGTGATACCATGGGGGTTATCATCAAGAAAAAAGATGGTGGCTTTCTTTATATGACAACAGATATTGCCTGTGCAAAATATCGTCATGAAATGTTACATGCTGACCGAGTATTATACTATATAGATTCACGCCAACATCAACATCTCATGCAAGCGTGGGCTATTGTACGTAAAGCTGGCTATATTCCCGATACAATGTCATTAGAACACCACATGTCTGGTATGATGCTAGGTAAAGATGGTAAACCGTTTAAAACTCGAGCTGGCGGAACGATCCGGCTCATCGAGTTACTTGATGAAGCAATTGAGCGGGCGAGTGATCTTATCCGAAAAAAAAATCCAGCTATTCTAGAAGAGGAATTAGAATCAATTAGTCAGGTAGTTGGTATTGGTGCAGTAAAATATGCTGATCTATCAAAAAATCGTAGAACTGATTATATTTTTGATTGGAACAATATGTTAGCTTTTGATGGTAATACCGCGCCTTATATGCAATATGCCTATGCCCGTGTTACTTCTATTTTTAAACGGGCTAATATTGATCCAACCGAACTAAGCGATCCGATTATTTTAACAAATAAGTATGAACAAGCCCTAGCGATACGTTTGTTGCAATTTGAGGAGACGATACTAATCGTTGCTCGCGAAGGTTTACCACATATTATGTGTTCTTATTTATATGATTTAGCTAGATTATTTTCTAGTTTTTATGAACATTGTCCAGTTTTGTCTGTAGAAAATAATGACTTAAAAGAAAGCCGATTAAAGCTGGCATTTTTGACGCAAAAAACCTTAAAAATTGGTTTAGACACATTAGGGATTGAAACGGTAGAAAGAATGTAATTCCTACTTAACATATAGGCTGCTAGTAGCATGGAGGTTCCCAAAAACTTGCTGTGCATTATTATGGTTAAGTAAAATCGTTGCAGCAATAAAAACAGAAGGTTAACTAATATAATGCTCAGAAAACAAAAGAAAAAATACGATTATTAATAATGCAACAACAATCGCAGTACATAAACCATACTTAAAATTGGTATCCGTATCCTTAACGTCACAATTTTTACTGGTTTTTCATAAATTATACTAATAAAAAATTATTAAATGTCATAACATCATGACACAATAAAAGCTATTATTTAATCATGGAAAGATTGATTAATACTTTTGTATTTACCTTAAATTAAAGAAAACGAGTAGTTTACTGATAACTTAATTATCTATTTTGATAGATCAATAATAATTATTATTAAATAATAGCAAAAGAATTGGAAATAGATCAAAAATCTTTATAATCACAGCTGATTTGTATTAATCATTAAACAAATACTTGTCGCGCACACTGCCATATTTATAGTAAAATATCTTGAAGGATATAATATGATGAAAAATATCATGATTATGAAGCTTCATCGTCAGCTAACTACAACATATAAAATCAAAGCTTCTCTTTAGACCGGCAAAGAGCCTGTGTCTACTTTAGCTAAGCGTTATGACATTTTAAACTTATCCTTGCTAAAGGATAAGTTTAAAATGATATTAATGATTATAGGCATATTCCCCCCATCGTTCACGAGTGGCTTGTCGTCGCCTGCTCAGGAAGCTTTAGTCATTTTCCTAAGAAAAACGGGTTTCTTTCTTTAGCTGATCTGTTGGTAGTCTCCCCGTACGCGAATTCCTGAACTCCGTTCTATCTAGAATTGGACTGGATTGCTATTTACGCAGATTAGAAGTATAGAATTTGGGTGAAATAAGGTGAAAGTCTTGAAGTAAAATCATAAAGCATTTAAAAGCTATGAAACTGCGTGTTAACCTGCACACAGATGTAAAATATCTTCCACAAATGCTAAATAGGAGCTTCACGACTTTATCTTTTTGTAGGCGCATAGATTGCTTCACTCGATGGAGTTTATCTGTTTTTACAAGATAAATACCGAGACTAATATACCTAAAATGGGCATATGCCAATATTATGCTTTTAGTTGCACTATCGTCGATAGTGGAAGGGCACCTAAAAGCCTAGATACTTACTGCTACAAATTGTAGCAAATAATATTTTTTCTTAGCTATCATTTTGATATTATTTGATCATAATTTTGTTACAGAAAAAATATTATGAAAAAACTAACAAAATAAAATAGACTACTGATTTTATCACCTGAGTTTTTTTATTAAATCTACTGTATAACTATTATGGCTGTTCCACTCTGATGCTTCGTGATTTTCTTCTACATAGTTAAATTAGGCGTTATTTGCCACCACAAAGTCAGAAAGTAAAATACTTTTCTGTCGGTTTCAGCTTTCTCTGAGCAGACAGAGATAGCTTAAATACCATAAAATAATTATTTCTGTGAATCACACTTCTTCACATATCGCCTTTATAGTCTCACTCACTATTACAAAACCCAATTCAATCGGATTAGTTGTTATTATGACGCCAAGTACACTGACAGAAAAGAATAGAATTCTAGCTGTTATTTTTGATTATTCTCCAGCTTCCTACTCATCGTTTTAGAATACTTTGCTGAAAACATTGTAATAAAACATCTAGGCTTTTAATGATCGGGATTATAGTACTCTGATATTCAGAGCTCTCGCAACTTACCATTAACTTTCGTTTACATGTTTTTGAGAGCGAAGATAACACATCAGTTGTTTGTTTTATATACCTAACCAGCGTTTTTCTGCCTACATATCTTGAAATATCTTTGTTATTGCATACAAAACTAAGAATATTGGTCTCTCGTAAGAACCCTAGAATATACGGTTAAATACAGAGATCACTAGCCATTGAGAAGTTCGGCTCAATTTATTTTTAGCTCTTGATAAGCATTTTGACCGTAATAAGCTCCTTATGTTCATGCACAAGTTCTGCCAATAATAACCTATCAGATAAAGAGAATTAGCTTGCCAGACATTACGACATATATCTTCAAGCCAAAAAATAAACGTAGTTCGTATTTCTAAATCACACAGACATTATTACCAATGTTCTTCAAGATATTAGTGTTTCAGTCTACTAATGGTGCTAGCAGAGAAAGCATGCACTTCTCACCGAGAAACGCCTACAGAGCTTTCTGAGATCACCGGTGTATATGCCTCACGGGTATGTCAATGGTTAGAAGTTCTTTGCCGCTTTTTGTACGCTTAAGATAAGTGTGCTAGCAAGAAGCTCTTGAAGTATATTTCATTGCCGCTGCGATCTTCCTGACCTTCGGCATTTTAATCTTAATATCGCCAAATAGTAATTTGTATGATTTTTTTATGATAATAAACAACCTTTACGGATGGGTCCCCCAATATGACCGCTCGTCGACAAGCCGATGTTGATCAGGTTATCGAAGCATGGCTTCGAGAACCGATTCAACAGAAGTTCTTATCAGCTGACTAGCACATCATTACGGATGAGTTTATGCAAAGGATTATAGGTAATATTTGGTTTAGTAGATTACATCTATGTAGGTTTTTATAAAATATAATAGTTATATGATTGAGATCATTCATGAAATTAATTAATAGGATACGCCATATCATCTCTTAAACTCCATACGCAATAAATAACTATAACTCTAATAAAAATGTTAATAAATAGAAGTGAAAGTGTTACTGGGTAATGCATTTAAAGATCTGAATATTAATTTCAGGTACTTCTTATTAATCCAATTAATAAGATGCAATGGTGAGAATATTTCAATAACAAACATATTAAAAAACTTCTTTTCTCGGCGAAAATATGGTGTTTATTTATCATTCTAAAATATCCAGATTGTTATAAATCTGTTATTTGTTAAGGTTATTTTCTGCGCTGAATATATTATTAATGATAATTTTCAATTAAATATGATTGAGGTGATAGAATCAACTATGTTGAGAAAAGGTTGCTATTTTCCTGGTAGAGTAATTTTTAGCTACGTTTGTATTTCAATTATCGTGGTTTCAAATAATCTTCTCCAGGCCAGATAATTCAGTAAATAAAACAACCGTACATGATGAAATCTACTCAGTCATCCTTTTAATCGGTTAATATAACTATTTATATTTTAAATATGGAATTCATTACTAACAATTCTCTGATTAGACTCGCCTTATTAGGTAATGGTAATTAATTTTATGCTTGCTGTCAAAGGTTTCGTACTATTTAACTCCACCCGACAAAGAGATAAACTCTTTATCGATGATCGGCTTAAGAAATATCTAACATATCGTACATGAAACTCTTCAATAGTTTCATTGCTCGCATAACTCTGTCAATTTTGAGCGATTAAGACCGCAGTTTGTTCTTTCTTTTATCTCCTTCCTCTTCCGCGTTTTCTACCTTTCCTATGTGGAATATAACCTTTATATTTAAAAAATTCATAGAAAAATGTTTTGTCGATTTTTAAATGCACTTAGTGCATTTAAATTGAGTATTGCTATTGAAGCAAAGAAATGATGACGCAATCTAAACGCTGTTTTAAAATTAACGGTTTTTTGTTTTGCTGACTCTACTAAAGTTAAGTTATTCAATATATATCGAAGATAACTAAACCATTTATCTTTGTGATATACTTTTGTCAAAACCTTTTTCAATAAGATTGTTGCATGCTTTCCTGCAGTTGAGGATTTCGCAATGATATTGCTATATAACTCTAATAAATGTTTTCATTGGATAACATATTCACTGTGATAATATAGTGGAGAATAAAGTGAAATGAGTTGATTTAATACATGAATCAAGATCATCTGACAGATGATAATTGAAATAACTAATGAGATATAGCTTTATGTTGCCAGGAATCGAGGAAAGAATTTTTTTGATCTATATAAATCTTTGCTTTTTCATGGCAACCTCTATAAGAAAATTATTGTACAGTATAAGAGATTTCTACCAACAATCTTTTCTAAGATAACCTAGAATTATCATATAAAGAAAAATTTACTGTTTAGAGACAACCAGTATTAATTGACAATTAACAGGGATTATTTTCGCTTATTTCAGTCTAATAATTATCCTGATAATATTTGCGGATTGGAATAATATAGTCAAATTTGGGTTATTTCATTTTTTGTTAAACTATGAAAGAATGTTTGTTCCTATTGTCAAGGCTTTACCACCTTGTTTAATTGATGATACTAAAATAGACGTTTTTCCACTCGTTCTCCATTCCTTCTTAATCCAAGAAGGATATCATTAATTAAATTAAAAATTTAATTATCTATGATAACGGAGTGGATTTAGTTTTAGGCAGTATAAATTTAGTTAATGGTACGTCTGTTATTGATATAAAACCATATTTGCTGTTTGATAAATTTTTATCAAAAGCGGTTGCTGGTTTTGCTCAAGATTTACTCGTCAGCTAATGAGCTGAAAGTGATTTTTTCTGCTACTGCCAACAAAAGCAGGTAATTAAGCAATAGACTCGCTATCCTTTCTTTGAGCGCTTTATTTATTAAGTGTGTAGCGCAAAATTTTACCTGATTTTAAAAACATTACTGATAAAATATCTAATATCCATCTGCTTGATTTTAACCTTTAATGACAAATTTCAGTAAATATCACTATAGTTTTCTCGCTTTATATACGCTAATAAATTAAAAGTTATATCTTTAGACATTATCTTATTGCTGATAAACTAGAGAATAATTTTAATGGTTGGTTATAATACTAATCTGGAAGTAATTGTTATTAATGGAAGCTAATAATGCGTACAAGACAGTATCTTCTCTTTACTTTAAAAGAGACTCCTGCCGATGCTGAGGTTATCAGTCATAAGTTGATGCTTTGCGCAGGTATGATCCGTAAACTTGCTTCAGGGCTATATGATTGGCTACCAACCGGTGTCCGTGTACTGCGCAAAATTGAAAATATTATTCGTGAAGAAATGAATAGAGCTGGTGTAATTGAGATTTCTCTACCGATAGTTCAGCCAGCAGATCTATGGCAAGAAAGTGGGCGTTGGAAGCAGTATGGCCCAGAGTTGCTTCGTTTTGTTGATCGTGGCAAGCGATCTTTTGTGTTGGGTCCCACTCATGAAGAGGTAATTACCGATCTTATTCGTAACGAGGTGAGTTCTTATAAGCAACTGCCGTTGAATCTTTATCAAATTCAAACAAAATTTCGTGACGAAATAAGACCACGTTTTGGTACGATGCGCTCCCGTGAATTTCTTATGAAAGATGCTTATTCTTTTCATGCAGACCAAAACTCGCTGCAACAAACTTACGATGCAATGTATAAGGCGTATAGTATAATCTTTAGCCGTATCGGCTTTAATTTTAGGGTAGTCCAAGCAGACACTAGCTCTATCGGTGGAAATGTTTCCCATGAATTTCAAGTTTTAGCTAATAGTGGTGAAGATAATATTGTTTTTTCTACCATTTCAGATTATGCCGCTAATATTGAATTAGCAGAAGCGATTTGTCTTACAGAAGAACATGCTGCACCAACTGAAGATATGCGTCTTATTGATACTCCTGATACAAAAACCATTGCTGAATTAGTTGATCAACATAATTTACCTATTGAGAAAACAGTTAAAACCTTAATTGTCAGTGCAGCAAAAGAAAGTGGTCATCAACTCGTTGCCTTATTGATCCGTGGTGATCATGAATTAAATGAGATCAAAGCAGAAAAACATCCTCTGGTTGCGAGCCCACTGAGATTCTCAACAGAAGAAGAAATACGAACAGTCTTAAAAGTAGGTCCTAATTCATTAGGCCCTGTTAACTTACCAATTCCAGCGATTGTCGACCGCAGCGTTTCTGTGATGAGCGATTTTAGTGCCGCTGCCAATATTGATTATAAGCACTATTTTGGTATTAATTGGTACCGGGATCTACCTTTACCTGAAGTTTATGATCTACGTAATGTGGTTGAAGGTGATCCCAGTCCAGATGGTAAAGGAACTATACAAATTAAACGTGGGATTGAAGTTGGTCATATTTTTCAACTCGGAACAAGATATTCTGAAGTAATGAAGGCCAGTGTGCAAAATGCAGATGGCCATAATCAAACAGTAATGATGGGATGTTATGGTATCGGTATTACACGGATTGTAGCAGCTACAATTGAACAGAGTCATGATGATAAAGGAATTATTTGGCCTGATTCAATCGCACCTTTTCAAGTTGCTATTTTACCAATGAATATGCATAAATCATATCGTGTTAAAGAAGTTGCTGAAAAACTTTACTGTGATTTGCAATCCAATGGTATTGATGTTATTTTTGATGATCGCAAAGAACGACCTAGTGTGATGTTTGCCGATATGGAGCTTATTGGCATACCTCATACCATCGTGATTGGTGATAATAATTTAAATAACAACAAGGTTGAATATAAACAGCGACGCAATAATGAAAAAAAATTTATTGATCTCACTGAGATAGTTGATTTTTTAAAAATCAAACTTAACTAAGTATCATTATTAATGATAAAATTCCACTTAAAAATAGCTAAGAATCTTATATTTCTGATAGTCAGTCAGACTGAGAAGTACGAATTTTATTAAATTTAATCGCCCGGGTCTGGATCTAATCAATATTGCATAAAATAATCTATCATTCATTAATAGATGAATAGTATCATAGTCCTTAACTTCAGCGTAAACAGATTTACCCGATTCAATATCGGTTACAATATCCACTTTAAATAAAGTGACGACGGGGATATAGCTTATTTTTTCTGCTCTTTTTTATCTGCCTTTACTTGGAATAAAATAATTTAACTCATTCTCTATTTTACTTCCCTCCTTCCTTAATATGGATACTATCCGTTTATTATTAATAGTAGGTTTAAAATAGATTTTTATTTTTATTAATCAATAAAAGAATTTATTGCTATGAAACCTCAATTTCATATCTAAAAAGTATTTTTTATTAATTTTACCAAATTAGCTTAATTGCTCAATATATATAGCATTTGATTTGAAAAGAGCTGTCATTTCACCAGAAAAATATTAACAAAGGAAGGGAGATTACCACCAGGATAAATTTATCCATTATTTGACTTTGTAATTGTGGTAATTTTTTGCTGGTTGCCAGCAAGAATCATCGATCTCGTTGTGATAGGGTTTCAATAATTTTTGTTTTTTTGTTCGTTATATGAACACCATCTATATTTGCAAGGTATCTAAATTCAGATATTGATGGCAGAGTTGCAGGCTAATATCTAGCCTTATTACAGCTGTTGCATCCGGACTTCTATGTAATCCGTTGACTCAGGACTTATTATCCTAAGGAGTTTTAAGCTAAAACAATCTAAGTTTAGCAAGTCTAGATCTCATCAATCTTTGATAGCACTACTATTACTACGCAATATTTTTGTATTCATTTTTAATATTAAAATAGGTTAATGTTCATTAATAGCTATATTAGCAAAGGTTATGTTGTTTTTCTTACAGAGCAATTTATAACTATATCTGTATTTTAATTATTATGCTTTCAATAATTTTCTTCATCCAGATAATTTAGTAAATAAAATGACTCTGTATGATGGAATCTACTCAGCTATCTTTTTTATCGATTAATATAACTATCCACATTTTAAATGTGCAGCTCTCCCTCTTACCAATAACTCTCTTATTATTCAGCTTTGTTAGGCGATAGTGACTAATTTTTTTTTGCTAATAAAGGTTTCGTACGATTTTGCTCCATCCAAGTAAAAGATTAACTCTTTATCAATAATTAGCTTAAGAAAATGGCTAACACATTTTGCATTAAACTTTTCAAGATATCATCAGTTACAATGATCCCTGTCAATCTGTGTTGATTAAGACCGACCGCCAATTCGTTCTTTCTTTTTTTATCTCTTACTCTTTCACTTCTTCTAGTTTTTCTATGTGCAATATAATGATTTACTTTAAAGGATTTATGAAAAATATTTCGTCGATTTCAACAATACCACTTAGTGCACTTATGTTAGCTATTGCCGATGAAGCAAAAAGTACTGCGATACATTTAAACCCTGTTTTCAAATCAATGTCTGTTTGTTTCGCTTACTACTATATAGTTAAGCTATTCAACGTGTATTGAAGATAACTAAGGATATTTATCCTTCTTATCTAGTTTTGCCATAGGAGTTCTAGTAAGTTTTGTTAAACGTTTTTCTGCAATCGTGGATTTTGCAATGATATCGCTGTAACCATAATGAATTTCCACAGTGGTTGATATCTTCACTGTAACAATATGATCAAGATAAAGTAGAATGAGTTTCTTTAATGTGTAAATTAATATCATCCGATAGATTGTTACCGAGCGAACTAATGAAATGCAGCTTTATGCTGCAGGAAATGAGAACTAATTTTTTTGATTTATATGACCGTTTGCTTTTTCATGGTAACCGCTATAGTAAAATATTCTTATAGTATAAGGAATTTTACCAACAAACATCGCTAATATAACGTTATAAACGCATTTTACTAAAAATGAATCTGAAGCTGATGTGTTTTTTATATAGTAACTCTGATTATGGGTCATTAGAGATAATACTTATACGGCGCTATTTTGTTAGCCATCCCAATCAACTCTAAAGTTGATTGACCGGTCTTTTCATTATGGTTGAAAACACAAGTGGGGTGGTGGTTGGACACTTTTCTTTAGCTACCAGCCTCTTGGTAGGGTTTTTCCTTGAGTTATAGATAAACAATCTTCGCAGATAGGTGTTGTTATGTTTTGATAACCCAATAGTCGTATCTTCCCGTCAGTGCTAGTTTCTTTAAATACTGGCCTGATATAATCAGAATGGAACTATCGCCCTGATCTGTAAATATTTATTACCATTCTCTATTATGGAAACTTTTGGCAATACGATAAGTAGCTTGATATCGGGGATTTGTATAATTCTCTGACAACTTCCTTGTTTATGCTATGCCAATCTAACCATCTGCTTTTTATGTCAACTATTTGAATATCAAGGTTACTGAGTCGTTGATACTGCTCCTTAATCTAGGAAATTAAGGAATAGTAGTAGTAGATTTACCTTTAATCAATTAACTACTTTTAGTATAATTATATTTAATGACAGAAGCCAAATAAAATCCTTATATACTGTTTTCCTAAACTCTAATAATAATCTATTAACCCTGTTAATATGTAGCATACAAAACTTTACCAACTGATAGAACCATCTCTTATTTAGAGATGGTATAGCTTGTCGCTCTTCGACTTAGACAGTTATCGATTTACTAGGTTACTGATCTGCTATCCAGATAGTGTGAACATTTATAATGTTATTTTTGTTTGCCAATCATAAACATTTTTTACGAATTTATCTTAAAGTAATCAAGTTTTATTCCGCAGTTTTTTAATTCATGATTGCTGAAATATGCTAATAAAGAATCTTTCTTAACTCGTTTATTGATAATGTCACCTGTATGTTCATTAATGAAGTGGACCTATATTAAATGTTTGCAATATTAATGCCAATATGGATGATATTTCACATCATGAATCCTCCAGTTATAAGGGAGGATTACGGATCCCGTTACTATAATGCCGAAAGTCTGCGGGATTCCCTTTACCTACTGAACCAGCTCTGTAGGTAAAGGGTTAGGATATGTTCATTATATTCTTTAATATGCATTTTTAAAATAAATTTATTACAATAATATTCGGTAATTTTGTCAAGTTATTTTATCTAGTTTTCAGTTCCATTAAGATAATATGATATTATTGAATAATTTAGCTTTAACTTTGAACTAATCTTTCATAGATTTTAATGAAGTTTCACTACCAAGTACTAATTCTAGTAATTCCAAGTTATTAGCAAAACTGGCATATGGCGATCAAGCTCCGTTCTGATATTTCATAAATCTGTTCTATATTTTACATTTAATATTGGTTAGCACCAGGATCAGCAAGTTCAAGTCCTCATTAGATGATTTTTATCTTTTTTGAACAGATTTTAGCAACTCAAAAACTATGAAATACTTATTTTTTTCGAGATATACTTCTTTGTACATCAACTTCGTGGCCTAATTGCTTCTAAAAAACCAATTCACTTAAATTGGTTATTCTTATTGATACCTACTGCATCTGACTGGAAGGCATAGAATGCTCAGTCCGCTCTTTTTCGTTCTTTCTTAAACATCTTCATTATTTCCAGGATAATACTTTTCTAAAAACTTTATCAACAAAACATTAGACTTTATTAGTGGCATCAAGGTTTTCTGCTAGTCAAATCTCCCGTAGCTCACTTTAGCTTAGATTACATGCCTTTCTGGAGTGAAAGCTAGAAATTAGCTATTTTTGTACCTAAGAGCGTTTGTGCTACATATCTGAAAATATATTTTTTATTGCATTCAAAACTAAGAGGATTGTCTCCATTAGCAAATCTGAGAGATACAGTTAAGCTACATGCGCTCGCAGTCCATTGAAAAGTTCGGTCCAGTTTACTTCTGATTTTCGATAGCCATCTTTAACCGTAATGAAAATTCTTTACGTCTACGCACAGTGCGCCGATAATGAGCAATAGACAAAAAGATGATTATGTTACCTAACAGGCCGACATATGCCTTTAGCGAAGAATTAAACGTATCGCGTATCGCTTAAATAAGACAGTTACTATTTTTAATGCTATTTAAGAGATTGCTGTTTCAGTCTGCTGATGATCTTTGGAAGGAGGATGGAGCATTTTGTGCTTTTTGACTAAGAGAAATGCCATCAGAGCTTAGTAAAAATCACTAATAGAGATACTCACAAATACACAGCATGATAACAATTCTTCGCCGTTTTTACACGCTTAAGATAAGATAGTGAAGTAAGGAATTTTAGATGGATATTTCGTTGATAATGTGCAATCTCTTAACTTTCAGCACTTTAATCTCAATATCACTAATACTAGTCTATATAGTTCTCTGTGGCAAATAATTGTTATAGATGAGATCCGTAGACAAAGGCGGCGATGGGAACCTTATCCCATCAAAATTTCGAGGTCAGTTTTAACAGTGCTGATATCAGCTATCTGGCATACCATTACAAATAAACTCACAGAAGAGGTGACAGGTAATATCTGGTTTTGCAAATACCTGTAGGGTATACCGTTCATGGTATATCATCTCTCTGTTGTTGATATCATTCACGAAATCAATCAAAAGGAAATGCCACCATCTATAAAACCTATAGCTTAGAATAAGCGTAACTCTATTTTACTATTTATATACGAAATGTAAAGTATCAATCTGATGATTATTATTGCAAAAATGATTGACTAATGCTCTTTTTCATTAGTCTGTTTTTAGACAGTTAACATCGTTTCAACACTTAAAATCTCTTTATATATAAAGAATATTAAATTAATTAATTCAATCTAAAATTTTTATCATTATTTTTTAGGCGCACATCCCCCATCCCATTACCAAATATGAATAAAAAAATAATAGTTTATACTAAAATATATTATACAATAATACATTATAGTTATAATAGTTAATATGCTTATTTATAACATAATTTTATCGCTTTTTTAATTTATAGCGAATCAAATAAGTTTGAATTCTACATGATGTATTTATTTTGTCATCCCAAAAAGAGGAGATTTAATGGATAATTCAGAATCATCTCTCATACCAACTATTGTTGGTGGTTTAGCTCTTTCTTATCTATTTGGTATGATTGCGCAACGACTAAGAATATCACCGTTAGTCGGGTATTTATTAGCCGGCGTTCTTATTGGTCCATTTACGCCAGGTTTTGTTGCAAATATAAATTTAGCTAGTGAGCTTGCTGAAATTGGTGTTATATTATTGATGTTTGGTGTTGGCTTACATTTTTCATTAAAAGACCTTTTAGCCGTAAAATCAATTGCTATTCCCAGTGCTATCACTCAAATAATTACCGCCACCTTATTAGGTCTTGGTTTAGCCATGCTATTTGGTTGGGGAATATTTGCTGGAATTGTTTTTGGTCTTTGTCTCTCAACAGCCAGTACTGTAGTGCTATTAAGAGCATTAGAAGAACGTCAACTTATCGATAGTAAGCAAGGTCAAATTGCTATTGGTTGGCTAATTGTCGAAGATTTAGTCATGGTCTTAACACTAGTATTACTACCAGGAATTGCCAGTATTATCGATAGCAATACTACTAGTTTTAATGAACTTACAATTAAGTTAATCGTTACCGTTGGTAACGTAGCTATTTTTATTATTATTACACTTCTCATCGGTCGCCAACTTATTCCATGGATACTAGCTCTTACTGCTGCAAGCGGTTCTCGTGAATTATTTACACTAGCAGTTTTAGTGCTAGCACTCGGTATTGCCTATGCCGCGGTAACTCTATTTAATGCTTCTTTTGCCCTTGGCGCATTTTTTGCTGGTATGATCCTGAATGAATCTGAATTAAGTCATCGAGCTGCACAAGATACACTGCCTTTACGAGATGCATTTGCAGTTCTGTTCTTTGTGTCGGTTGGCATGCTTCTAGACCCCGTCATATTAATAGAACATCCGTTTGCTGTATTGGCGGTTTTAGCAATTATTACTATTGGTAAATCACTTGCCGCATTATTATTAGTTAGACTATTTGGTTATAATCGTCGTACTGCTTTAACTATCGCGATAAGTTTAGCACAAATCGGTGAATTCTCGTTCATTCTAGCTGGAGTTGGAATAACACTCAATATATTTAATAGTCAAGCGACAAATCTAGTTTTAGCTGGCGCGATAATATCTATTATGATTAATCCATTGCTATTTAGCTTACTTGACCGTTATCTGAAAAAAACTGAAACGATAGAGGAAGAATTATTAGAAGAAACGCAAGAAGAAGTTGCACAAATTCCTATCGATATTTGCGGTCATGCAATTATTGTTGGTTACGGTCGTGTTGGTACTATCCTGGCCAAAAAATTACGTCAAAAAGATATCCCGATTGTCGTTATCGAAAATACACGCTCTCGATTTGAAGAATTAGCTAAAAATGGCTTTTGTTCACTAATTGGCAATGCGGTAAATAAAGCACTGATGAAGCTGGCTCGCATAGATTGTGCTCAAACGCTATTAGTCACCATTTTAAATGTATATGAAGCAGGGCAAATTATTGAAAAAGCTAGGTCATTAAACCCTGATATCACTATTATTGTTCGTGCTCACTATGATGATGAAATTAGATATATTCGTGAACGTGGTGCAAATTATATTGTTGTTGGTGAATATGAAATCGCTAAAACCATGGCGCATTTCCTGGCTAAAAAGAAAACGCCTTGTTGTGCTATCAATAATCAATGATGATAATTTATTCTTAAATACTAGAGATTTAGATAAATACTTAAAACCTGATGCAGCTCCTAACTATCCAATAAAAATAAATCAGAGGAATATTAATATTGGTTTTCTTCTGATTTTTTTAAAACTACCGTTCCCAGTAAGATTCTTCTAAACTATCTTCTTTTTCAGGTAAACTTCGCGTTAAACGTGGTGAATGCTGTATAAGTACCTGATAACTAACTCTATTAGCATATTTACATACCTGTGATAAGGAAGAGTATGTTAAATAGGGTAGAAAATGTTTTGTTGAATCAGGAATATTTAAACGATGAAAATGATTGGCGGTAATATCGTGTAATAAAGCAGACAGTGCACCATCACCAGCTCCATTGGTATTCATAATTTTTTCTGGCCCACCCATATAAGGCTCGATATGGGAATAAATCCTGAAAGGAAGCTGACAATCTTTTTTCCTTATCGCCCGACTAAATTCATAATGATTAAATTGTTTAATAGCCCCAAATAATAGAGGATGTTGAGTTTCTCTTTTATAACTTGATTCAGTATAACCAGCCATGTAAAGTCCATCAGAACCAGCAGTACAAAGTACCAAATCAACTAAATCCAGTAATTTATCGGCAGCTAATAATGGATCGTTAATGCCCGTTAACTCTAATGCTTCATCTTCGTTCATTGCTACAACAGAAACATATTTAGCGAGAAAATTTTGCCAAAAGCAGGGGTCATCGGCAATAACAAATTTAGTACCTAATGTCAGTACTACTGGTACATCATGTTTTTTAGCATATTCTATTGCTTGTATCGTTGCAGCTGGCATCGGTTCGCCAGGTTGACAGCGAATAAGATAAGCAGTAATAACCAATGCTGATGCTTCTGCAATAATTTGCTCTGGGATGCTATCAGGACGCAATTGATTCATTAACCCAGGACTAATTGCAAATGTTCGTTCACTATTTTCCGTAATTAAAGTAAAACAGCGGCCAATAGGCCCATCAACACCTTGTAAATAATTTAAGTCCATTCGGCTCGAAGTATGGCATAAATAACGGTATGCATAGCTACCAATTTGAATGTTATTACACATCGTACCCAATAAGACAGATCTATCATCAGCTAATAATGAGTAATTATGTAAAGTATTCCCTATCGTCCCACCAGCAAATTCATGACTAATAAGATTGAACTCTGTTAATTCACGATAAAGTTCTTCAGCAGTAGTCTCATCAATAACTAGTGAGTGCCCATGACTAAGTTGATAACGTTGAATAAAATCATCACTAACCTTTGCTTCAATATCAACCAAGGTTTGATCTATACCAACTATATATGCATGATCACTTTCACTATTGATTAATTCTTGCCTTAATAATAATGGATCTCGGAGACTAACAGGAAAATAGTGCTTGGACTTGCGTTGACCAGGGAATTTCATAATAGATAGATTAGTAATAACGAAAATAGTAAGTTTAACATAACTAGCAGTATTTAGCAGCAGGAAATCACCTGGCGCTTATATAAAATTATTTCATCAGACTTTTGTTTGCGACTATTTACAATATGACGTAACAAAAGATAAATACAACTAAAATTAAACTAGATATTCCAACTAATACTACCGTACGTTTTCTTGTGAGTCTGATTAGCAATTAGCAGATTTGAATTTGCGTATATTTCACCGACTGCGGAACCAATAGGTTTATTATCTAATGCCTGTAATTGTTGGATATATTGTTAGTTATTTAAAGGTTTAGGATTTTAATCGTAGCTGATTATTATACTTTTCACAAAATAGCTAACTTTTTAAGTAAAGCTTTTAGAACATAATACACTATGTGCTTTTTGAGCGGCATAACTATCTTGTTTAATGGATGTTCATGATCTGAGTACTGTTTTATATTCTTCGATATATGAATTTTTCAGGAATTCACATTCAGATGAATTTTAGGATGAATTCTCCTAGAAAGCATAAAACGAGTAAAATGAAGAAAATAAGACGTAATTTCAGATGTTGACATCGCCTGTTTATCCGCCGAAGTCTTTTATGATCTCCATCCAGAAATGAATGATAACAGACAGATTTGATTTTATAACGCAAAAAGATAGCCGTACAGTAATGCGTACGACTTGGTCCACAATTTTTTGAGATGCAAGTATTATCCACCTCTAGTTACGATAATCCAGAGTTTTGTTAACTAATAGAGGTAAGCTAATAACGCTGGATATAATTTAGATTGAGTGGCAATAACTGAAAGTATGCTTGGTAATGAATTCATATCACTTATAAGGGAGCTATGGATAATTTTTCGTCTCCTTCTCGCTACATTCATCCTTTGACAAACGCAAAGATAACTTGACCGATAGATCTAACAAATTCGAACAGTATAAAATTTCTATTTCTCTCCTAAGATGGCTCCCCCAGAGAATAATTTATTTAGATCTACTATATATCACCTAAGTAATCACTTTTTTACCATTGATAGCAGTGGGATAACTTTCTTAAAAATACGTTAAAAGTGTAAACTCGTAGATCCGTCTATCTGTCAAGTGAATTATAGTCTGCAGTACTATGGCCATTGGTGTATCTGGATGGCTACTGCTATACTTTTCCTAAATCTTCCCATAGCTATTTTTTTACAAAAGCTATAAATTAAAAGCCTGCAGTTCATACGGCGTCAAATCTACCGAGCAATGGTTAACATAGCAGGTTCATATTTTACTCAACTGCGACTGGCAAATATTACTTTCACTATCCCCACATTTTCTTTAGCTTTTTTTTAATAAAACTCGTTGCTGCTCAACGCTTTGTTTCGCGCTCTTTACACCTACGCTATGCTGCAGTGGACATGCAAATAAAATATTAAAATTGGTATCTTTTGTGCCTTGCACATTTATGGTTAAGAATTCAATCAATATCTGCATGTTTATGTCTTCGTCACACCTTATGGTGATATGGATATTAAATATGCTGTGTTGGCGTGAGCTCTTCTTAAAAAAGAGTGGTAAAAAAATCTGGTGAAGCCCTATCATATTGATTCTGCGTTACAGCGATAACCTAATAAATCCCAGTCTTTCCTTGTCTGTGGAATATCCGTGTTAGGAAGCAATAGTATGATTACCTGAAGACAAAATAAATACGTTACTGAAAAGTGCACTTCGCTAAAAACACAAAAGAGGATGGTATAGCGTGAAATACCTCAAGTGCTATCTTAAATTCTCACAGGTATTCACCTTAAAACTACGCCATTATTAAGGGGGTGATGTACATCATTACTATGATACCTGATTAAGCAGTATCAGCAACAGATCCTGAGGTAAAAAGAGATGATTGGGCAGTATATTAGATATATTTCACCGTGTCATGTTAAGATGATCCATTATTATGGTTTTTTGTTAAAACCTCAATGAAGCGCGCTATTATCGAAGATATATAAAGTATTGAAGATGATGTACTTACAAAAAACTATAAAAACCAGAGGTAGGTGGTTCATCATTCTGATGAAAAGATTTCTACAAGCAGATCTCGTAGGAATGCATTTTGTGTGGCGATAGCTTACTTTTTATCTGTGCTCAACTTTGAAAAACAGATAACATATTATTGTTAGAAAGAATAGATACTCTAATAAAAGTTTAACTTATAATAGATCCAAATTGATTTTATCCACTTTTAGTGGAAATGGATGGCTTTTGATCTCTCTTAAAGAGGAATTTAATTTCCTAATCATGAACTGTATGTAATAAGATAATCAAGATCATCTTGAATAAAATTATGAGTAGTTAAAACTAGTTTTTTATCGCAATACATTGGGCAATGGGGTAATGAATTTTTTAGCCGTTAAATTACAAGCTAATTAGCTTTTTTAAAAGCCGTTGAATTACTAGTAAATCTGTTGTATGCCAGTCATGCTACATTCCACGCTAATGCTTCGTAAATCTGCTCTCCACCCTTGAATGGGATACTGTTCATCCGTTACAGGATAAACAGGTTAAATCTCATTAGCCAGTTCTAGTTTTTGAGCAGATGAAAGTACCTTAAATACTATAAAAGGATTATTTGTTTTGAACAACACTTTTATATATATCGCCTTCATAGGCTCCACTCACTGTTATAAAAATCAATTCAATTAAATTTGTTGTTCTTATTAACGCCCAGCGCACTGAGAGGAAGGCATAGAATGCAGAAGTTCTTTTTGATTATTCTCTAATATCCTTATCGCTTAATGATAAACTAAAGCTATTACCAATAAATTATCAAAAGCTTTATTTTAGCGGCATAACAACTCTCTCATAGATAAATCTCCTGCAGCTCAGTCTTAACTTTAATTCAATGCGTTTTAGGAGTGAAGCTAGTACATTAGCTGCTTTATATACCACCAAACAGCATTTATGATACATGTCTGGGAATATTTTTTACCATTACATTCTAAAAACTAAAGGATCATCTCCCGTAGCAAGCTTTAAAATGCGCTTAAGTTACGCGCTCGCGCGGTCGGTCATCCAGAAGTTCGGCCCAGTTCAATTTTAATTTTAATAACCATCTTCAATCTCAATATGTTCCTTATGTCCATAGTGAAGTACTGCAAATATAACTAGCAGGCAAAGATGATGAGCTTGCTTAACAGCATGACATATACCTTCACCAAAGAAATAAACATAACCCGTATCGCTTAAATCACGCAGCCTACTACCATTATCAATGCTCTTCAATCTATTGCTTTTTACTCTTCTGATGGTACTGATAAAGGAGAGCATCTGCTTTTTCATCGAGAAACTTTAAGAGCTTAATGAAAATCATTACTGGAATATAACCTCACAGGTACAGCGATAAGAGCAACTCTTCGCTGCTTTTTGCACGCTTTAGATAAGGCGGCAGCAATGAGCTGTTGAAGTATATTCTGTTGCCGCTGCAATCCCTAAACCTTAGGGACTTTAGTAGCAATATTGCTAATACCAGTTTTGTATAGTTTGCTGCGGAAAATAATCGTTACGAACGACGACATGAACGTCAATCAATAAAGCAACGTTAAGCACGTTGTCGCAGTATGGCTTTCAATCTCATCCTCAAACAGCAGTGTCTATATCAGAACTACTTGGCACCATTACGTGTGAGTTAATGCAAGGGGGCTATAGGTAATATCTAGTTTCGTGATACCTTTATGGTATACTTTTCATGGCATATCATCTCTCTGTTGTTGACATCATTCATGAAATTAATCATCAGGATATGCTGTCATTTTTGAACCTCATACACCAGAAATAAGCATAACTCAAGATGTAAAGTTATCATTTCAATTCTGATAAAGAGTTTCAGATCACTCTGTATGAATATGCTTTGCTATACAATTAGGAATTACAGAATCAGCATTAAGTACTAAAACTGCATTGCAGTCTATGAAAGACTGGTTTAAAATAAGTATGAATTATTAAATTCATACTATTTTCCAGGATATGATAACTATTCTTATGAAGCTCGATGTAAAAATTGAATTATCATTATTTTATATTAAAAATTAACTGACAGCAGATCCCTTTAATAGAATTGAGTTAAGAACATGTTTGATAATTTAACTGATAGACTTTCTTGTACATTACGAAATATTAGTGGCCGTGGAAGGTTGACTGAAGATAATATTAAAGAAACATTACGTGAAGTTCGTATGGCGTTATTAGAAGCTGATGTTGCTTTGCTAGTCGTACGTGACTTTATTAAATCAGTAAAAGAAAGTGCAGTAGGTCAAAATATTAACAAAAGTCTAACACCAGGCCAAGAATTCGTTAAAATTGTGCAAAATGAGCTTATTAGAGCGATGGGTGAGGAGAACAGCGTTTTAAATTTATCTGTACAGCCTCCCGCTGTTATTCTTATGGTCGGATTACAAGGGGTGGGTAAAACCACTACTGTGGCTAAATTAGGAAAATTGTTAAAAGAAAAACAGAAGAAAAAAGTTTTAGTAGTTTCTGCTGATATTTATCGTCCTGCTGCTATCAAGCAATTAGAAACATTGACTCAAACAATCGGCATTGATTTTTTTTCATCAACTTCAAGAGAAAACCCTGTTGAGATTGCAACTAATGCTTTACAATATGCAAAATTAAAATTTTATGACGTGCTAATTGTCGATACTGCTGGGCGTTTACATGTTGATGTAAACATGATGGAAGAAATTCATGCAATCGATTGTGCAATTAATCCAGTTGAAACCTTATTTATTGTGGATGCAATGACCGGGCAAGATGCGGTTAATGCCGCTAAGTCGTTTAATAAAATGTTGCCATTAACTGGTGTTATTTTAACGAAAATTGATGGTGATGCTCGTGGTGGTGCCGCATTATCAATTCGTCATATTACGGGTAAACCTATTAAATTTTTGGGCATAGGGGAAGAAATTGATGGCTTAGAGCCTTTTTATCCTGAGAGAATTGCCTCTCGTATTCTTGGTATGGGAGATGTTTTATCGCTGATTGAAGAGATAGAAAGCAAAGTTGACCGTGAAAAGGTGGAGAAGCTTACTAATAAACTTAAAAAAGGGAATAGTTTTGATCTAAATGATTTTCTTGAACAGCTTAAACAGATGCGTAAGCTGGGTAGTATGGCGAGCATGTTAAGTAAAATGCCGGGCATATCCCAAGTTTCTGATGTAGTTAAATCACAAGTAAATGATAAAGTTTTGATTAAAATGGAAGCGATTATTAATTCGATGAGCAGCAAAGAACGACAAAAACCAGAAATTATTAAAGGATCACGCAAAAGACGCATTGCAACTGGTTCCGGCACACAGGTACAGGATGTTAACCGGATACTTAAGCAGTTTGATGATATGCAACGTATGATGAAGAAAATAAAAAAAGGTGGATTAGCTAAGATAATACGCGGGATGAAAGATACGATGCCACCAGGTTTCTCTAGCGATTAATAATTAATTATTAAATAAATAATTCGTACTTTTAATTGCTTTTTATATTAAGAAAAACAATAATGAAATATTATTAACAACTAGACTCTATTCTCGATAGAGGATAGTTGTTTTATTAATTAATGAGGAACTTATGGTAACAATTCGTTTAGCTCGTGGTTGCGCAAAGAAGCGTCCATTTTATCAAATCGTTGTTACAGATAGTCGTAATGCACGTGATGGTCGATTTATTGAGCGTATAGGTTTTTTTAATCCTATTGCATCAGGTAACGCAGAAGAGTTGCGTTTAGATTTAAACCGTGTTGAACATTGGATTGGTTTAGGTGCAACAGTTTCTGATCGTGTTTCTACATTGATCAAACAAGCAAAAAGAGTAGCTTAATTTACTACGGTGGTAATGAATAAAGAGTTTTACTTTAAAATTCCTTATAATCCTATAGGATTAGGCAAATTAGGTTCTGCGCATGGTATTCGTGGTTGGCTCAGAGTTTTTTCATTCACCGAAAACATCGAAGATATTTTCAAGTATCAGCCTTGGTTTATTCATCATTCAGGTCAGTGGCAGCAACTGGAATTAGAAGATTGGAAACATCATAATCAAAATATTATCATCAAAATAAAGCATATTGATGATAGAATTTCTGCTAATTTAATGACTAATTTTGAAATTATCGCTGATTCAGTGCAACTACCTGAACTTGAAGGTAGTGAGTATTATTGGAAAGATCTGATTGGTTGCCAGGTTATAACTACTAAAGGTTATAGTTTGGGTTATGTTCAAAATTTAATGGAAACAGGCTCAAATGACGTACTGGTAATTAAAATAAACCTAAAAGAAGATGCATTCAGTATTAAAGAACGGTTAATACCTTTTCTTGATGAAAAGGTAATCAAAAACGTTGATCTTCTTAATAAGATAATTAAAGTAGATTGGGATCTTGATTTTTAAATGATAATTAAAGGTTTTATGGGTAGAGCGTAAAATCATGTGGATTGGGATTATTAGCTTATTTCCAGAAATGTTTCGCGCAATAACTGAGCATGGGGTGATAGGTCGTGCAGTAAAAAATGGCCTATTGAATATACAGTGCTGGGATCCGCGAGATTATACTCACGACAAACATCGTACTGTAGATGGTCGCCTTTATGGCGGCGGTCCAGGTATGTTGATGATGGTGCAGCCTCTTAGAGATACTATTCATGCAGTAAAATCTAAGATCGGTGAAAATGCTAAAGTAATTTATCTTTCACCGCAAGGACGCAAACTTAATCAAAAAGCTGTTTGCCAGTTGAGGGTGAACAAAAAGCTTATTTTAGTTTGTGGTCGATATGAAGGTATTGATGAACGGATTAATGAAACTGAAATTGATGAAGAATGGTCAATTGGCGATTATGTTCTTAGCGGAGGAGAATTACCAGCAATGGTGATGATCGATTCAATTTCTAGATTTGTTCCTGGTGTATTAGGTCATCAGGGGTCAGCAGAAGAAGATTCCTTCATGACTGGATTACTTGATCATCCTCACTATACCCGTCCTGAGGTGTTAGAAGGTATGGAAGTTCCGAGTGTCTTATTGTCAGGAAATCATGCTGAAATAGAACGTTGGAAAAAAAAACACTCACTAGGCCGAACTTGGCTTAGAAGACCTGAACTTCTAAGAAGTCTAGATCTGACTGACGAGCAAAGAATGTTGTTAGCAGAATTCCAACAGGAATATAAAGAATAACAACATATTAACTAATACAATATGTAACACTGTTTTGTATATATCAGTTTACCTAATGTAAAAGAGTGGCTATGAACAATATTATTAAACAGCTTGAACAAGAACAAATGAAGCAAAACATCCCTTCATTTCGTTCAGGAGATACTGTAGAAGTTACGGTATGGGTGGTTGAGGGTTCTAAAAGACGTTTACAATTATTTGAGGGAGTGATTATCGCTATTCGTAACCGCGGTTTACATTCAGCATTTACTGTTCGTAAAACTTCTAATGGTGAAGGTGTTGAGCGGGTATTCCAGATGCATTCACCAGTTATCGAGAGTATCACAGTTAAGCGTTTTGGTGATGTTCGTAGAGCTAAATTATATTACCTGAGGGAGCGTTCTGGTAAAGCAGCTCGTATTAAAGAACGCTTAAATACCAAATAATTTGCTTCACTGCATTTTAAAAATTTTAAAACTCGCAAAATTTACGAGTTTTTTCTTTTTTTTCATTACTTATTTTAATTTAATAGATTATTATTAGTAGTTTTTTATAAAATCTTTTTTGTAATTTATTACAAACAAAGAAATATTCTTCTTTATCATAAATATGACTCTTTAATTTAATTTAATTATATAGCTCTGTTCTGTATTGGAGCAGCAAATATTCCTATATTTTATAATTAATTGATTATAATATTTACAGTTCACGTTATCGTATACCTGAACTTTAAATCTGTGTAATACATGCAGAATAAAAAGTTAAACGGGTAAGGGTAGGTAATGATCATACAAAAGATAAGCTTAATAATGTTAATATTTTTATAAAAAATTTTAATTAAATCGAAATAGCTTAAAAAATATGATCTTTGATCAATAATCAGTAAATAATCAGGAGTTATTAGAGAATCTAGTATATGGATGATAAGGATACCCTCTTCCTGATGCTTCATGAATCTCTTCTCCATCCTTAAATTAGACGTTGTTTACCACTATAAGGTCATGAAGTAAAATCTCTTGTTGTGCCGGTTCTAGTTTTCTCTGAGCAGACGAAAGTAGCTTAAATACCATAAAATGATTGTTTTCTTCGAATCACAAGTGCTTCATGCATCAGTTTTGTAGCTTAAACGTCACAAAATCTGATTCAATTGGATTCGTCACTCTTATTGATGCTAAGTGCGATAACGGGAAGTTATCGTATGCCAATGTTCTTCTCGACCTTTCTTTAGCTTCTTTATCGCTGCAAGATATAATGAAAACCTTACCACAAAACATTAAGCTTTATTAGTAATATTACAACTCTCTGAGAATATAACTTCCAACAGCTCATTTCAACCTTAAATTTTTAGTTGTATATTTTTGGGAAAATTTAGAAACAATATTGTTTTGTGTACCTAACAGCATTTCTGGTAGGTATCCTGGAATATCTTTTTTTTGCCGCTATTACATTCTAAAAACTAAGTACCGTCGTCTGTACCAAGTCTAAGAATATGTTGTTAAACCATTCACTCGCAGGCAATTAAGAAGTTTATCCAATTTATTTCTAATTCTCGATAAGCATCTTTTAGCACAATGAGCTCCTTATATCTATATGCAGTAGTACTGATAACGAGCAACAGGTAAAGGCAATCAGGATTCCTGACAGAATAATATATATCTTTAGATTAGAAATCAACGTTAGGCGTATCGTTTAAATCACGTAGCTAGCATTGCCTATGCTCTTCAAGTCATTACTGTTTCATTCTGCTAATGGTGCTAATAGAGAGAAATTATACAGATTTACTGAGAAGCGCACTTAGGGTTTCATAAAAATCATCGGTTGAGATGCCTCGCAGGTGCAGTTATAGCTAGAACTCTTTAATATTTTTATACGATTTAACTAAGACAGTAGCAACGAGCTACTGAAGCATACACCACTATTACCGCTGTGATCTCATTTCTTGATATTAGGCATTGAAATCTAAACATCGCCAATATTAGTCTATATGGGGGTTCGTTATGGCAAATAATCGTTATGGACGACAGATGACCATCCGTATATAAGGTAGTGTTTAGAATCTTGTTGAAAGAATGGTTTTGAGCTCCGACTTAACAGTCGATGCTATCAGCTGACTGGAATTATTACGGATGAGTTAATGCAAGGAAAACAAGCAATATCTGCTTTTGCTGATATCTATAGAGTAGAATTTATGGCATATCATCTCTTTGTTGTTAAAATTATCCATGAAATTAATCAGCAGGAATATCACGCTACCATATTAGAAATCCTATACATCAGAGATGAGCATAACTTTTAATAATCATTTATTCTCGTAGAATTATTTCTGATAATATTCAGTATCGTTACCCATGACTATCAATTATTTGTGGTTCCTGTTTTATTTTATTCGTTATATGCATGCATACTGAAATATTCTCATCGCTTAAAGAGTTAGGAATAGAATTTAGTGATAGTTCATATATTATCATACTGGTTTATTTTAAAAAACTGCGAACTACTTATATATGAGATGGAAATATCTGATTACCGATCCGATAATTAATAATTATTTCAATATAAAAATGACTGATATAGAAAATGACTACATATCGCACATAAACTACTATTATCATTTCTCATCATATGTAAATGTCATTGGCGACAGAAGTAATTAATATAAATAGTTCATAATATTTAAGTGATTTATTTAATTGATCTGCTATAAAAGTGCCAGAACAATTGAATCGCAAATACATAGTGAAATGGCTTATCCACTCTCTATGCCGGTTGATTTAAAATAGTATTTAAAGTTAATTTAATAACGGCAATTAATGAAATGAGAACTGCAGCAATGCCATATCCCTTTATGGGATTAATCAATCAGGTTAAATTTGCTTATTAAAAATCCAAGATAACTATGATGGTCTTATCATTTTAAGGTGAGGGAAATACATAACATATAGTGTACGAGATACTTGAAATTATGAAATACAGATGCTCAGTGATAATTTATTACTATTTTTAAGGATTGGATTGTAGCTATGGTAATTTAAAAAAATAATTTTGTCATCATTCGTAGAGATTATTAACTTTTATAGAACAAATTACCAATAGTAATTTGTTAATTACAAGTATGATGCTTGAAAGTGATGTTCATAAAAGAAAATTAATCTTTAAAGAATTAAATTATAAAATTAAATATGCCGCTTTTTCTACTAAAGTTTGATGGTTAGGAAATTAAATTCCTCTTTAAATGAAAAGAGAAAGTTATCTTTTTTTCTAAAAATAGAATCGATTTACTGAGTCAGTTATAAGTAAAAATTTAATCGGAGTATCTATTCTTTGATCTATTACATTAATATTAAAAATATTAACTTTAGGTTTAGTTTAGTAAACATCGTTTTTTCTATTTTATGCATTCTTTCTGAGAACAATTCTGCTTCCTGTTTTTACGCTCCCTGAGTTGTCGATAAAAAAGTAGTCTGTCTGCACACAGAATGCATTTCTACGTGGTTCTCTGTACGTAGAATCATTTTATCAGAACAATGAACCCTGATCTAGTTTTTTTAATTTTTGCAACCCCTGTCATTTTCAACGCTTCATATATCTTTGGTATATAGTATTCCTCGTTTAGAATTTAACAAAAAACCATACTAACGCATCATCTTAAATACCTTGTCAAAATATGATTAATATATATAGCGCCTAATCATCTTTTTATACTTCAGGATCTGTTGCCGGTTACTGCTAGTCAGGTGGTCGTAATAATTATATGCCAGCACTCTCCTCTCATTAATGCCGTAGTTTTATACGGATACTAGTGGTCATTTAAGGTACCGTACGAGCTATTTCACGCTACGCTATTTAATTTTATCTTTTTAATGAAGTGCACTTTGCTATTTAGTAAGGGTCCGTACTGTGCCTTCAGATAACCCTGCCAGTTATTTCTGGTGCAAATATGCATCAGACCAGAAATACACTAGGATTCACAAGATTATAGTTGTGATGTATTAGCCGAATGACTATCTCCTCGATAGATTTCTTTGACTACTCTTTTTTTTGAAGAACAACATATACCTATATAGCATTGCTAATAACCAACCTGTCATGAGTAACGGGAGATAAATATGTAGATGTTAATTGAGTTGTCGACTATAAGTGCGTAAGCTACAAAATATTAATTTTAACACTCTGTTTTTTCGTACCCATTGCAACATAGAACGAGAGGTGCACCACTTGACGCGAAATAGAGTATTGAGTATTGTCTAGTTATTGTTAAAAAAGACCAAATAAGATGAGGCATAGTAAAAGTAATGTGTTGCCAGCTAAAGTCTGGCAAGATATGAATCTGCTATGATAACCACTATTCGGTAGATGTGAAGCTACATGAACTGCAAGATTTTAACTTACAACTTAACATAAAATAACTGTGGAGGTGAACCCTTTATTCAGAAGTGGCGCAGTAGCAGTCCTTACATCTGGATACAGCAATGGCACAAGTATTGCAGACAAACATTCGCTCGATAGATAGACTGATCTACGAGATTACGTTTTCACCGTATTTTAAGAAATTTATTTCAGCTATAATATTCATTAATGCTGAAAAGTAGTTTAGTTGGATGGTATATAGTAGATCTAAATAAGTTACCCTCTGGGTTTCTTACCAGAAAAATAGAAATGCTCTATTGTTCTCATTTATCAGATCTATCGGTGCAGTTGTTATCTTTCTGTTTCTTTGTGGAGAAGAAACAGAATTGGTGGGGGTATTCCTAGCGAACTCCCTATTGGTAATGAATTCATCGATAAGCATATTATCAGTCATTACCACCTCAATACAGCTGTATCCAGCGTCATTAGCTTGGCTCTATGAGTTGATAAAAATCCTGAATAATCGTGACTAGAGGCAGATAATACTTGCATGTCAATAAAAGCCAGAGATAGAGAGTAGATGGACGTATTCTTGTATAGTTTCTTTTGGCATTATAAAAAATTTAGTTAGTTTAATCCTCATTCATTTCGGTAAGGAGATTATAAAACGCTTTGGTAAAAAGACAGTGTAACACGTGAAGTCGCCTGTTGTCTTCCTAATTGATTTACAGGTTTATTCTTTCTAGGGTGAAATTCATTCTGAATCATCTGAATGAATTCCTAAAAATTCATATATCGCATAGTATAAAACAATACTAAAATAATGAACATGCCTGAAGCAAGATAGTTAGGACCCTCACAGACCCATAGTGAGTTGTATACTATTAGTTAGGAAGCAACAAATACAGTATTAAGAAATTATATACTAAAATTCGCTCAACTCTTAAAGATCGTATTAAGACCCTAGAAAAGTAAGCTACTATAAGGTAAATTTATGTCTGCAGAATTATTACAATTACGTCAACAGATTGATGAAATCGATAAGTCATTTCTAGTATTACTAGAAAAAAGAATGCAATTAGTGATGGCAGTTGGTGAAGTGAAAACCCAACAAGGATTACCTATTTATATGCCAGATCGTGAGGCTTCAATGTTAGAATCGCGATGCAATGAAGCAAAAAAAATAGGTATTGCACCTGATCTAATTAAAGATATCTTACGCCGTATTATGCATGAATCCTACCTACATGAAAATAATCAAGGGTTTAAAAAATTAAATCCTAATCTAGGTCCTATTATTATAGTAGGTGGTCAAGGTCAGATGGGAAAATTATTCAGTCGATTATTTCGACTCTCAGGCTATGAAGTTTATAGTTTGAGTGAAGAAGATTGGAATAGAGCTGATGAATTATTGGCTAATGCCGCTGTAGTAATGGTAAGTGTGCCAATTCATTTAACACTAGAAGTTATTAATAGATTACCAAAATTGTCTGAAGATACATTATTGATGGATATCTGCTCTATTAAGCAATCGCCGCTTAAAGCTATGTTATCAGTGCATAATGGGGCTGTTGTTGGCTTACATCCCATGTTTGGCTCAGATGTGAATAGTATTGCTAAGCAAGTAATTATTTATTGTGAAGGGAGAAATCCACAAGCATACCAATGGCTATTAGAACAATTGAGTGTTTGGGGGGCTAAATTATATAAAATTAATGCGATAGATCATGATAAATATATGGGATTTATTCAGGTACTTCGCCATTTTGCTACTTTTGCTTATGGGGAGTATTTATCTAAACAAAAAATAGATCTACAACAATTACTAACGCTTTCATCACCTATTTATCAATTAGAGTTAGTGATGGTTGGGCGTCTGTTTGCTCAGGATCCACAGCTTTATGCAGATATTATTATGTCATCTGATGAAAATATTGATTTGATAGTTAAATATTACAAAAGCTTCGGTCATGCTGTAGCATTGCTTAAAGCTTATGATAAGAAAAATTTTATTGCCAAATTTAAAAAAATTAGTCAATGGTTTGATCAGGATGCTAAACGATTTATGCAAGAAAGCAACACTTTATTACAACAAGCTAATAATATTAGCCGTTAATTTATTGTTATTATGCTTTTAAAGCTTCTTATACAGCCGGTTTTTTATAGAAACTAAAGTTATTAACAAATCTGTTGTATTAATGGTCAGGCTACGATTCCACTCTAATGCTTCATAAATCTGTTCTAGATCCTTAAATTGGATTAAATTTACCACTAAGGGTTAAATAGATCTAAATCCTTTAGCAGCGTTCAGATTTTATAAGCAGACAGGGAGCAGCTTAAATAGTATTGAAAGGGTTATTTTTCTAACTGCAGTGCTTTTTACGTCAGGCTCATAGCCTTAACTCTCATAAAAACCGATTTAATTAAATTCATTGTTTTTATGACATCCAACGCGCTAACAGGAAGCCGTAGAATACCAGTAAGGTCTTCTCGATCTTTTCTTAACTTCTTTTATTGTTAGCAAGATAAAACTTCGTTGAGATAATCTTGTCAACAAAATATCAAGAGCTTTATTATCGACATCGCGACTCTTTACTAGTCAAAAGCTCTACCAGCTCATCTTTAACTTTTGATTGGATGCCTTTGGGGAGTGAAGTTAGCAGATTAACTATTTTATGTACTCAACAGCATTTATGCTGAATGCCTGAAATATCTTTGCCATTGCATTCCAAAACTAATGGAACCATCTTCCACAGAAAGCTTCTAGATGCGGTTAAGCTACACACTAACCAGCCATTGAAAAGTTAGGCCCAGTTCGCTTCTCATTTTCAATGATCCTCTTCGAACGGATCTCTCTCCTTGCATCCATATGCAGTATCGTCAATAATTAAGCAGCAGGCAAAGATAATTAACTTGCCTGACAGGCCAGTATATGTCATCGGCTAAAAAATGAACGTAACATATATCGCTAAATCACGTAGACACCATTACCAATGCTATTCAAGTCATTGTTATTTCAGTCTGCTGATAGCATTTGACAAGATAAATCATGTATTTTTCGCTGAAAAGCGAGTCATGGTTTTATAAAAATCACAGGTGACTATGCTTCATAATTACCAAGCCATGATTAGCAACTTTTCGCCGCTTTTGTCAACTTTAGATAAGGCAGCAAGAAGATGTTGAAGGATATTCCGTTGCCGTTGCAATCCCCCTCTGACCTTAGTTATTTTAATCTCAACATGCACAAGTACGATTTTGTATGGTTCGCTATGGTAAATTAAATAATTGTTACGGATGAAACGAGTTTGAGATGTCTATCAACAAGTCAGCGTTCAGCACGTTATCGCAGCAGTATCTCCTTAGATCTTACCATAAACGGTGTTGTCTATAAGATATCTATCAGACTTACGGATCCGTTTATGCAAGGAGTAATATCTAGTTTTATAAATACCTGTAAGCTAAACTTTAATGCCATATCATTTTTCTAAAATTGAAATCATCCATGAAATTAATCAATAGGATACGCTAGCATCTATAAAAGCATATACACCAGAAATAAGCATAACTCTTTTATAAGAGTTTAACGATGATAAAGTTTTTCAATTAATCTTCGATAACACTAAAATTTTTTAGAGAGATAATTTATTAATACTTACGGGATAATTACTGAGATCTCCTCATTAGATTCTTGAGATTGGAAATAATTTTATAATTTAATACCAATATGTAAAAACAAACAATTCTTCATCTAGAAATAAATGTTTAATACTACTACAAATAGGTTTTAATATTATTTAATTACATTTAAAAAATTTTAACTGAGCCAAGGCTTATTTTAGCTTGCTGCTCTGGATGTTAGCATCAAGACTACTCTACTTTTAAGATAGTTTTTCTAAAACTGATTTCAATTTTAGATTAAATCTCTTTAAATTTTTCTTGTGACATCAACTCAATCCATAAAGTAACGTGTTTTTATCTTCCATTAGTTCAAGTAAGGCTTAGTTATAGGATTATGTTACCCTAGAAGATATATGATCTCTTACATTTACCTAAAAAATTTATTTAGGTTTCTCGTTATAATACCTTCCAGCGTACTCTTAATGGAATTAAGAGCTTCTAACTGATTATACAATAGATTATTGTTCTTTGGTAACTCTGGTTCTTTACTAAACTCATTAATGAGCTACTCAAGAAATACTGATTTTTTTTCAGGTATTTTCTAGTTATGTTTAAACGTGTACTTAACACCACCTGCTATAAAAATAATTATTAAACGTAGAATCGTGTACTTCTTAATCTTCTGTTGCCTGATATATAGCTTTCTTCCATTCTATAATAACTGAAATTTATATAAAAATATTTCTTTTCTAGCGCTGAAAAAAGAAGTACGATAGTTAATATATTTTTTATTTCTATTCTGATAACTTATTGTGTTTAATGATTAAACAAGATGGATTTTTTCAAAAAGAAACATAAAATATTCAAAATATTTTTTAATTCTAACCTCTATCAGATAGAGGTAACTTACCCGATATAGCTCAGACAGATAATTTTTAGAATAATCTAATTATGATTAGAAATGAAGTTTAACTAAATGTGCCGCTAACATATATTGTGACTGCAGTCCCCCCTGCAAAAGGATTAACGTTGCATTAATTATCAATTCAAGCTAACCAGAAATATAATTCACTACAATATAATTGATCGTCCTTTATAAAAAATACGAACACAGTATTACTGAAGCGATCAGGGTTACTCCTAAAAAACTTTAGCAAGCTGGTATCCTTATTCCCGTAAGGAAGCTTGATCATGCCTGTATAAGGCATCTTGGTAAAGATTTTTACTTTGCTCGTAGAGCAATTTATAATTACATCTATATTTAATTGCTGTGATTTAAAACTATCTTCCTCATTCTGAGGAATTTGGTAAATAAAGACCACTTCATCATGAAGTCTACTAAGCTATCTTTAATCGGCCTATATAACTGTTCACATTTTAAATGCGGTAAATTTTATTACTAATAAATCTCCGGTTAATAACATTATTTATGCGATACTGACTAAATTCATGTTTCTTTGTAAAGATTTTGTATATCATTTACCTCCATCCGAGCAAAAAATAGACTCTTTATCAATAATTAGTTTAAGAAAACGGCTAACATAACACACTCTGCATTAAACTCTTCAAAAATCTCATCGCTCGCGTAACTCTATTAATTTCTAGCAATTAAGATCGCGATTTTTTCTTTTCTTTTATCTCCTCCTTTCCTGCGCATTTTGTGCTTTTCTTATCAGGGTGCGTATTAATAACATCCTTAGCAATTTATGAACTTAATTTTCTATTTACTATCAATTGGTTACTGGTTGATAGGTAGTATTTTTTGGCTATTAGAGTTATGACATCAACTATTATATCGGTGTTAATGAGTGCCGTGTATGTGGCTAATAAGTGATACATAAAAGAAGCCTCAATTAATAATTTTACATTAAATTAGCATGATTTCACGATTTTACGATGAGCATGAGCACCTTTCTGGAGAATTAGTGATACGATTCTAATGATTGAGATGTACATGGACTATCCCGATCAATGTTCTTAACCCGATTACCACGCTATTGCATATTTATTATGCAGAGATAGATACTGACATGGTCTGTTAAACTTATATAAGCCATCGCATCAGGATTTTTGCTATACGTATGCCAATAAAAAAGAGAAAATTAATGTATTTGGTAGATAACCACAACAGCCACCATTGCCACTTATCAACATGCTGCCGCTAAAAGAAAACTAGAGTATCATGCCATTATGATTTATTGTAAGTGATGGTAACAAAATAGCATCAGTTGGTTAAGGCAAGATTGGTTCAATATCCAGAAAACCAAATAGCTCACTTTGCTGGAAGTAGCTGACCGTATAAGAATACGGTTAAACTAACTGATGCTGACTTATCCGTACGATTATAGACTAAAGGGAGGAAGATTGCCGTTAAAAACAGAGGCGTTTGCCGGAAATTATCGTAGCGGGTAATGGTAAGTCCAGGAAAATGTCCGCACTCATATTAGACTTGGCAAACTGGCACTCAGGATGATATCAGAATGCGACACTTTACCACAAAATTTGCGTAGTTAAGACTATGTTGACAGAGAGTGAAGAAAGAGTCTCTTGATCTATATGTCAGTTTGATTTTTATAGCAACCGTCGTAGTGAAAATTCTTCATACAGTATAGAGGATTTCTACGAACAATTTTTGGTATATAGTCCTTTATGCATAGTGAAATCATTCTGTTTAGCTATTATTTTATAATATAAAACGTAAGCAATATTGACGATCAAATAATCACTATAAATAGTAAAACATCAATTACAGTGGCTTAATCACATTCATAATGCTTAATATGTAATATAATATTCATTGATTTAGTAGGGGTATTAAAAGATGTTACAAGAGATATATTGCTTTTGTTATCACCGCATCCGGTTATTGGAAAAAGCAGATGCGATTTACATTAAAGTTAAATGTCTGCATTGTAAAATATTTAATGAAATGAAAATGAATATTCCCTAACCTAACTGTCGTTGAATACTAAATTAAGATCAGTAATGAAACACATCAATACATCCTGCATCCTCGACATCACTAAAACCTATGTTCAATAGGATTCGGATGACCGAATACAGCTTGCATGAGATGAAGGTAAAAACTATTCCTTCCTGTTTGGCCGTGTCATTGTAACAAGTCGGCATTATAGCCGACGATTTATTAATAATTACTGACTACATCTTAATGGTATTCTAAGGAGTACCTCACCAATGATACGGATTAATTTCTATCCATTTCTTCTATCTCCGTAAATTCATGTTCAACCCGTGTCCTAGTGTTTGTAATCTAGTGGTGTATACCTTTTGCTGAGTCTTGATAACGGTTTGTTTCTATGTCCTTTACGCTGAATATATCTCCTACGATAGTTTACTATTTATAAACTTTCAGTTTTTTAGATAGATAGCCTCAATCGTATTGATATTGTAATTTATCTTATCCTTGTCAAGGACTCTATTGAAATGTTGACTGTCGTGAATGTTGTCACTATCAGTGACGATTTTTCTAGTTATGCTCATTTTTTGTGCATAAGATTTCATGGATGGTGGCATATCTTGCTGATAATTAATTCTATTAATGATATCAACAACAGGAGTGATGTACAATTAAAAATTCCACTCTAAATGTATCTTGCAAAACTAGATATTACCTGTAATCCTTTGCATGAAATCATCCGTAATACTGTAAGGTAATTTATAGCACCGCTATTGAAGCTTAGCTAAACTCAAAGCCACGGTTGCAATAAAATGCTGAACGTTACTTTATTGATGTAGGAGCCAAGTCCATTCATATGTTCTCGTCCGTAACGGTTATGTGCTACAATCAACCATACAAGGTTAATATTAGCAATGTTGAGATTAAAATGTTGAAGATAAGAGTTTCCTACCATGGGTATCCTATTAGGCATCTTCAACCAGTAATTTTAAGAACCCCTGATCCGCTTCTCGATGAAAAGAACATTGTTTCTTTCTTGCAGTATTATCAGGATTGAAACACCAATGCTTTAAAGAACGCAGACATTGGATACTTGCATGATTTAAGCGATATATCTAATGTTTATTTTTGTGCTGATGGCATAAACCGTTTTGTTAAGCATCCTGTGATCGACTTTACCTGCTGCTTAATTATCGGTGGCACTGCGCATGAACATAAGGAGCTCGTTGCAGTTGAATATGCTTATTAATAGTCAGAAGCAAACTTAGCCTAATTTTAATGCCCAACGAACTGGCAGTTTAATTGTATATCCCAAGCTTTCTATAGGAGAGACGGGATGTTTTTAGTATTGATGCAATAGAAAAGATATTCCCGAATATATAGGATAAACGCTGTTGATCGTACAAAAAAGCTAATGCACTGCCTTTACTCCACAAAGGGATGCAGTACATAAAGTTAAGATTGAAGCGCGAAAGTTTAGCTAGCAGAAGTTTGTGATGCCACTAATAAATCCCTTGATATTTTATTGAAAAGGTTTTCAGCGTATCTTCCCAGCGATGAGGATCTTGGAGAATAATCAAAAACAACTGATTGCATTCTATAACGTCTAGTCAACGCACTGAACATCATAAGAACACTGAATCTGATTGAATTGGATTTTGCGATACTAAAGCTATAAAACCGATATGCGAAGAGGTTTAAATAAAAATAACCCTTTAATATTATTTAAGCTACTTCCCTCTTACTTAAAAAAGAGGGGGAACCGGCTAATAAAATTTTAGGCTTAATTATGAATAGTAAACAAGGTCAAATTTAAGGATGAAGAGCAGATTTAGAAAGCATTAGAGTGGAATATATCCTGGTTACCATATAGCGGATTTGTTAAAATTTCTATTTTTTGATGAATTTATACTTCTTATCTATATTTACAAAAAGCTTTTAGCCGCCATAATGGCTATTACTGTATTTTTAGTCCATTTGTCTCTAAATCTTTTTATCATTATTTGCTGAGTTTTTAATGAGCAAGTATCGCCTCCCTGATTGAGTTGTTTCTTTTCGTCCTTTTTAAGGGACTACTTAGGAGCAAGTACGAAGGTTGCATTGATGATTTATCTGCCACAAGCTATAAAGTTTTTTTAGAAGTTTTAAAGTTACACCATCAAAAATAGCTTTAAAGTCCATTCATCGATTCTGTTTTAGAACTTTTACATACTTTGTACAGTTTTCATGGATATTAATGGCATGGAACAGTCTACAGAATCGTTTAACCTAACTCTGTTTGAAGGCTGGTTATTCTACCTGATTGTCAGACAGGCTGTAAATACGCCTTAAAACTAAAATGCGAATCATACTTTCTATTAGAAATAGAAAACGTCCTCTTTTTTCTGACTAGGGCGTATTGTCACATGGTCGATTTTTACTGATAGATGCATAGAGTCTATACAGGTTTTAAGTTTAACCAAATAAGTCTAACAACTTGTTAATTGTCTGTATGTTATACTGGTCTCTGCAAAGAGACTATTCTTAATGACGATTCGTTTTTGCATGGTCGTCAGGTCAATAGGTTAGTTTTTGACAATTTTATCTATAAAATAAAACTCTAGTTAAATTTTTTATGGGATACCCACTAAAGGTTAGGCGTTGGCTGGTATAATCATCTGTGAGATATGGCCTGAATTCTAACGATAGTACAAAAGTGGTGATCGGTACGGGAGGTATGAGTATATGAATATTAATCGATTCTATTGTATGATGACATCGATAAAAACTTAGCGTTATGAGCTATTCAGTTATGTACTGAAAATTAACAAGATTACTTTATCATTAGGTTGCAAATGGGTGCAATCCTTTGCAGATAATCGGTGTGGATGTTAAGATCTAGTATATCGCCAGTAATTTTGAATATATATGGCAGCATTACTTATTATTTTATGAATTTAATGGTGAGTGATATCACGAAATAAGCACGCTTCGCAATCAGGCGAGGTGGAAAGCAAGGAGAATACCTGATATGATTAATATGGCGCGTAAAACCATCCATTGCTTTCGGGAGTTCCGATATATATGTTTTTTAGAGAAACGTGCGAAGAAGCGCCTCAATACAAAATTATTAAAAGTGTAACCTTATCTATTCTAAGATAGCAGTTTTAAAATTAAGTTCATGATATCTTTAGAAGAAGTAAGATAATTATCTCTATATATTAGTTAGTATCAAATAACTTGCCTTTATGTATTTTTGAGCATATCAAATATTTTGTCCTTCGATTATTAGATTGTTTGTTACGTTATATACCCCCAAACACTAATATCGCTGGGTTTTTATGGATCAATGTTATTAACAGTAAAAAATTAATAAATAGTTTATTGATTATACAAATAATAGAATAAATACGAGGTTAGCTAATTGATTTAATAAAACATTTATTGAATAGTAAATCAAGAGGATAGTAATAATGATTAATATTACTGAGTTTATGGCAAGTGTTCATCAATTTTTATCTGAAAGATAAATCGATACTAAAATCTGTAACGATATGAATTTCCTTTACCCGTTGACATCATATTTTCAGCTTTAGATTGGGTAGCTAGTCAACAATTTTATCTTTAATTTTATTGGCATCATCGCGATGGGTATGAAGAAGCGGTTTTACTCGGTGAAGTAAAACATTTTAGCAAAATTGCCGCTGTAGAACAATTTTTACAACAACAAACAGAGACAACAACCATACGGATTTGGGGGATTGACAGCCTGGCAGCCGTTACCTAATAACGAATATTATGCTAATTATATTGGTGATGATAGCTATTTATTTTTACCTCGAATTGAGTTTCATTATTCTTAGGGAAAGTGGATATTAGCTACCAATATTATTAGTCAACAAGATCTGCCGCATACTTTGTAATTTTTATCTAAATTGAAATCAGTTAATCCTATTTCGCCTATTAATTAGGCGTATTAAGCGAATTCAACATCTTTCTGAATATTAACAATGGCAGGATTTAAGCACTCAGGCAGTACAACTAATTAATAGTGGGGTTATGGATAAAGTAATGCTTGCCTGCCAAACAGATATTGAATTAATAAAACCGTTAAATAGAGGCAAGTCTACTGTCAGCCAGTAAAGCAATTAATTTCTAATGTTATCATTTTATAATCTCTTTTAATCATTCAGCATACCTTTTATCATCAACCCCTGATCGACTTTATTATCGTAAATTTTAACAGCTTTATACAGAAGCATTAGCTAGCATAGTAGTTAATTCATCAGATCCAATACTCAGAAAAGTTAATTCTGATTGGTTAATGAATGATGATAAAAATCAGTATGAAAATTTGTTGGTGGTAGATGATATTTGTCAAAGATAGCAAAATAATTGTGAAAAAATTGATGTTTCCTCAGTTAATATTATTTTTTTACATAAAATCCAGCATTTGCGTTGTTTTGTTCATATCACGTTGCGGCATGCCAGTGATAAGGATTGTTTGTATCGTTTACAGCCAACAGCTGCAGTTGTTGGTGTACCAAGAAAATAGCCAAACATTTTTACAGCAAAATGAATCTATTTCCGTGGTTGATACACGCAGGCAGTACCGGCTACTTATCATTAAATCAAAGTAAATTTATTGTTTCGTTACGTTGTGTACATATTAATAATAATCATATTCGGGTTTATGCTGGTGTAGGGATTGTTAATAATTCAGATCCGTGGAAAGAATGGCTTGAAGTTGAAAATAAGACTGCAGGTTTACAAACATTGATAAATAGCGAAATATTTTGTTGTTAAATTTTTTAACAAAAAATAATTTTTCCATTAGTGTATTGAACTGGAATAAAGAAAATAAGATAATTTCACTTATAATTAGTATTATTTTATTTTTTATTGTTCTTTTGAGTAATGTATGTCGTTTATTTTAAACCGTCAATCGGCCGAAGTCATTTTGGAAGCGTTAACACGACATGGATTGAGTCATTGTTTGTATTGCACCAGGTTCTCGTTCTACACCATTGACATTATCAGCGGCAATAAATACAAGATTAATTTGTCATACTCACCATCATGAGTATGGATTAGGTTATTTTGCTTTAGGTTTAGCGAAAGCTGTTGTTAGTAAGCCAGTGGTGGTTATTGTCACTTTTGGTAGTGCAGTAGCTAACTTATATACTGCTTTAATAGAAGCAAGCTTAACCGGTGAAAATATCATTTTTTTAACCGCTGATAGACCGTCTGAATTAATTGATTGTGGCGCTAATCAAGCGATTAGACAAACTGCTATTTTTCTGATCATCCAGTGCAAACATTAACATTACCCACACCAACGCAAAACATTAGTGCACAATATTTAGTGAGTATCATTGATAACACTATGGATAATCTTTTACATGGTGTTTTGCATATCAATTATCCATTTGCTGAACCTTTATATGATGACACATCAATAGATATTGATTGGCAAAATTCATTGAGTAATTGGTGGAAATCTTCTAGACTATGGTTGATAGGTTCTAGATTCTGTTCATTAGCATTAGCTAATGATTGGCATGTTTAGCGACAAAAAGGTCTTGTAATCGCGGGAAGACTACGACCTGATGAGGGAGAAAAGGTTGCCACGTGGCAGAAATACTAGGCTGACCAATTATTAGTGATGTTTTATCATAAACTGGGCAACCATTACCATGCGCTGATCTCTGGTTATCCGTTACAGCGGCAAAAACATTTTTCAAAATGTACAGTTAGTCATTCAGTTTGGCTCAAGTTTAACCAGTATACGTTTATTAGAATGGCAAACACAATGTCAACCATAGGGATATTAGATTATTGATCGTATTCCTGGTCGTTTAGATCCGACTAATCATCGTGGTAGGTAATTAGTTAGTTCAGTATCTAACTGGTTAATTGCGCATCCTGCCATCTCTGCTTTGCCATGGGTACATTCATTAATAGAAATTGTAAACAATGTTTATAGTAGTGTCAGTAAACAGCTTGCAGAAAAATTTTCAGAAGCCGCTATTGCTCATCAACTTGTACAATTATTACCAACAGACGGGTAAGCTTTTGTTGGTAATAGCTTTATTATCAGATTAATTGATTCCCTTGCTCAATTACCACTGAGTTACCCAATTTATAGCAATCGTGGATCTAGTGGGATTGATGGTTTAATTGCTACGGTAGTAGATCTGCAAACTGCTAATGCAAAACCCACGTTAGGGATCATCGGCGATATTTCTGCGCTTTATGACTTAAATAGTCTAAATTTATTACGTACTAGCGTATCACCTATGGTGTTGATTGCGGTGAATAATAATGGTGGTCAGATATTCTCTATGCTACCTACTCTTGAAATGGAAAGAGAACGTTTTTATTGCATGCCTCATCATCTACAATTTAAGCACGCAGCGGACATCTTTAGTCTATCTTACGCTTCATCGTCAAATTTACATCAGTTGAAAGATACCATTAACAATTATTGGCAATAGAGCGGTAGAGCATTGATGATTGAGTTGTTACTACCCGGTAATGAAGGTGCAAAAACACTCAATCAGCTAGTTAAATAAATGATGAAATCATGATGCTATATACTCGATAATACCATGAAATATGCTTGAATATACTTAGTTTATTTGCATGCCTTACGTTTCAAACGATAGGTCTACCTATTACTGAATAATGCACTAATCGTCAGTCACTAACAATTGATTTACCTGACATGATAGCGTTCACCTTACATTTAGTTAGCAAAAAATTTTTTACGTAACTGACTAATTAAACAAGTAATTGTAGATAATTAAATTGATAGTTAATATCTAATTAACTCATTGTTTGTAGGCAGAATTGTTCTGTATTATATCTGTTAGTTTAATCACCCTAAATTAAAGGCATTGATTATTGAGAGGCAAATGCTGCTTTAAAATAGCCAACGAATCACCTTATACGTTTAAAGCATGAATAATCTTTGATAAAGGTTTTCAATGTGAATCGATACTCAGATCTTATCTGAGTGGTATTAGTAAGCTGTTTTTGATGATTTATCTGCCAATTAATGACGACAATTAGTTGTAGAGAGTGCTAATAATCGAGATAAGTATGTCACTCATTTACTAAAAGCGACTTCATAAGATGAAAAACTTTTTAGTTAAAAATTATTACAACGAAGTTACTATTTCGCTTACTTGTACTGAAGATAGGGAAGGGTTTTTTTTACCCTATATCATAGTAATTCTTTTTACTATTTATATGTACACCTAAGTCTGAGTATAATGCTCATCGTAGTAATCTTATTGCTTATGCCACAGTAATGGAGCACTTGTTAATATTTTCTAATGAAAGGAATTAAATATGCAATGTTTAAATGAAGAACAACTTTGTACTACGGCAAAATAGTAGAATTATTCGATACCATTTAGAGATATTCTCTATCATAAAAAACCAAAGATGGGATTGCTAAAATTACCATTAATCGTCCACATGTCCGTAATGCGTTTCGGCCACAAATAGTCAAAGAGATGATTCAGGCATTATCCGATGCCCGTTACGATAATGCGATAGGTTGCATCATTTTAATCGGTCAAGGGGATAGAGCCTTTTCTGCTGGCGGTGATCAAAAGATTTGTGGTGATTATGGTGGTTGTCGAGATAATGATGGCGTCCATCACTTGAATATTTTATATTTTCAACGCTAAATTCAAACCTGTCCAAAGCCGATTATCGCTATGGTTTCCGGTTATGCAATCTGTGGCGGGCATCTATTATATATGATGTGTGATTTAACCATTGCTGCTAATAATACCATATTTGGTCAGGCAGGAGCAAATTGGTTCATTTAATGGTAGTTGTGGGAGGGGAAGCGTTTTGCATGGCACACATCGTTGGACAAAAAATGCACGAAATTTGGTTCTTATGTCGTCAATATGATGCTAAATCAGCACTAAGAGATGGGGTTAGTAAATCAGGTTGTGCTTTATGCAAAGCTTGAGCGTAAAACAGTTGGTTGGTTTCGAGAGATACTAAAAATAGTCCAATGGCACTATATTATTTAAAAGCAGCACTGAATGCGGATTGTGATGGTCAAGCAGGTTTGCAAGAGTTAGCCGGTAACGCAACTCTGTTATTCTATATGACCGAGGAAAGTCAGGAAGGTAAAAATGCTTTTATGAAAAACGGCAACCTGATTTCTCTACCTTTGAGCGTAATCCATAATGCGTAAGGCGATAATCTATCAATTTAGTCTACCTATTGAATCAGATTCAAATTAAGACAACAAAAATTAGAAACCCGTGATGGTTTTCTTATTCATTTACAGGGAAATAACTTCCAAGGTTTGTGGTGAAGTTTCACCTTTACCTGAATTTAGTGCTGAAACACTAGAAATGGCTAGAGGATTACTGCAAGCAGACTTATATGACTGGGTTGTCAGGGTGCAGTAATTATAGAGCGCTATATTCCATTAGTGGCTTTTGAGCTTAGTTGTGAGCAGGCTGAATTAAGGGCTGAGTTACCTGAAATAACTAATTATACAAAAGATCCTCTTTATAATGGTAATCTGGATACGCTTATTTTACAATTAAATGGCGATACCAGTCAAAAGGTGGCTAAGGTTAAGGTTGGTCTTTGTGAGTCAATGAAAGATGGAATGGTAATTAATTTGTTAATTGATGCCGTTCCTTCTTTGCGTTTACGTTTAGATGCTAATCAAAGTTAGAACCAATTAAAAGCGTCGCTTTTGCTAAGTATATTAATCCAGACAATTGTAGTAGAATTGATTTTATTGAAAAACTTTATAAAACCATGCAAGACGCGTTAGCGTTTTACTAAACAGACGGGGATCGCTATCGCTTGGGATGAAAGCGTCCCGTAATCAGTCTTCAAACTTAAAAGCAGCCAGGTGTTAGTGCTGTCATTATTAAACCCACCCTACTAGGTAGGGTTAAATCGTTGTAAATAACTTATTGATGATGCTTGGGCTTTCGGATTAGATTCCTAAATTAGCTCTAGTCTTGAAAGTAGTTTTGGTTTAACGCAATTAGCTAGAATGGCAAGTTAGTTAACACCGAAAACCGTTCCAGGTTTAGATACCCTAACTCTATTTCAGGCTAAACTAGTTCGTCAATGACCTAAAAGTTTATTGCTCTTAATGGGATTAAATGAATTAGAATTGATATGGTAAAATAAATGATATTTAATGAATGGCCCGGGTATACTTGGCGTCAAAGTTTCCTACTGATATTGCGTTGATAATAGAAAATAGACGATATAATTGGTAATAATTAGCGATAAAAATTAACGGTATTGCCGACAAACTTCACTGTAAGTTGCTTACTCCTCAGCAGATGAGTGTAATGCTAAGGGGGAAAGCAGTCTTTCTATGCTGTTATGTCAATTAGCACTATTACAATTGGGCGCTCGTATTTTGCCTATTAATCCCCAACTGCCTAAGAGTACATTAGAAAAATTAACTGCCGATTTGGCAATTGATTGTGTGATTAATTTTATTAATCAACCATTATTTATATCAAAAATAAAATTATTAGATTATAATGCAATAATGATAAAATCGATTAATTATCCATATAATATTACTAGTGCCGTGCCTTTTATGCCATTCCTGCCAGCGACATTAATATTAACATCAGGTTCAATCGGTTTAGCAAAAGCGGTGTTGCATAATATTACTGCTCATCTTAACAATGCTAAAGATGTGCTTTCGTTAATACCACTTGAGCGTTAGGATTGCTGGTTACTTTCTTTACCGATTTTTCATATTTCAGGTCAGGGATTGTTTGGCGGTGGTTATATCGAGGAGAAAGATTGGCAAATAAAAGCAATTGTTTCATTGCCACAAGCATTACAGGGATCTAGGCACGCTTCTTTAGTACCCACTCAATTATGGCATTTATTAAAAATAAAAAATGTTAAACAAAATGCAGCTTACAAAATGTGTTATTAGGTAGCGAAGTGATCCTAGACGAGCTAGTTGTTGCGGCTAGCAAACGTGGCATTAGTTGTTGGCTGGGTTATGGTATGATAGAAACGGCCTCTACGGTTTGTGCTAAACAAGCACATAGTGCACTAGGTGTTGGTTTACCTTTAATCAGTAAGTATCTTTGTTTAGTGAATAGTGAAATTCATATTCAAGCTGATAGCTTGGCATTAGGCTATTGGCCGCAAGGTAAAATCTTATTTTTAGCATTAATTAATGGTTGGTTTGCTAGTGGTGATAAAGGTGCTTTTAGGATGGTGAATGGCGGATCTTAGGTCGATTAGATAATCAATTTTTTAGTGGCGGAGAAGCTATTCAACCCGAAGCTATCGAATCGGTATTGAATAGTTATTCTGATATTAAACAGAGTTTTGTTATTTCAATTGTTGATAAAGAATTTGGTCATCTCCAAGTTGCTGTTATTGACACTAATAATCAACAATTAGCAACTACTTTAAAGCAGTGATTAACCCATCAGTTAACAGCTTTTCAAGGACCTATTGCTTATTATTCATTGCCTGGAATATTAATAAACAATGCTAGCATTAAACTTTCACGTTGCGATATAAAGAAATGGCTTTTACATCATCATAATGATGTTAGACTGGATTAAGATAGTCTGCTGAGTGGCTTTAAGGTTATAATAGTTGATAGGAATGATATTTCTAGATAAATAAAGTTTTAGAATGCCATCTAAAATAAAAATAATTCGGAGAGTTTTTACGTTATCCAATAGATAGTTAGCAGTTTTATTTATGCTGTTTTTTTACTGTTTTTCTAATGGTTTTAATCCATTCACCATATTTAAGATGAACCTTATTAAATAGCGCAACCATTTACACTGCTGTTTTAATAGATGCTTCAACTAATTAATTGGCAATGCTGTAAAACATAGATTTATGTTCGTGTTTACTGAGCAATTCATAAGTTGCTCATGACTAATTATAATAATTTCATCCTTCTAGATGACTTTAGTGATCGACTGTTCCATATATTATCAATGACGTTCTTTAAATTAAGGTTGTTCTTGAAATATAGAAAAGAACAATTTGAATTGTAAGTAAACTAATTGCCATTATTATCAGACACTTAGATTGGTTCCTATTACGATAGCAGTTATGAAATGGGGTAAGGGTAGACAGCAGTTTTATTTAGTAAGATCTAAAAATGACGCGCCCAAATGATAACGATGTGCGTCTCCATAACAAAACAATCAGCCTTGTAATATTTTCTAGTGAAAATTAATACATGGCAAGATATTCTGTGGGCTAAAGGGTCGCTTGTTCTGCATCAGTAAGATAAGTTATCAGGGAATTGCGGTTGAATTTAAATTTATAAACATCTATATAATAGGGAATCTTTATGTTCCCATACTTTGCTAAAGTCAAAAAGATTGCAAAGCAGTTTAGCTGCATTAGTTTCAGACATTACGTGGATTTGTAATTTATAACGTGAATAAATTTTATTGTTAATTGTTTGGTCCTAAATAATTATATAAACCCTCATCTTATAGCTCTATTCATGGCAATATAGAGCTACTACTGAGGGATATACTTAATGACAAAATATCATGATGATTAGGTTCCATTATCAGGCAACTCCAACACTTAAATCAGTGCCTGCTTTTCAAGCAGCAAATAGCCTGCGTCTACTTTTGATAAGCGTTATAGCATATCCAAACTTACCTTTCTTAAAGATAAAGGTAAGTTGATGTTGATAATATCGGCTATACTAGTAAAGATTCTTAGTAGAAATCCCTTATACTATATGAAGGGTTTTCGCTATAGCGGTTACTATAAAAAAGCAAGCAATCATATAAATCAAAGAGAATTTTCCCTTGCTTCCTGTTAACATAAAACTGCATCTCATTAGTTTGTTCAGCGCGACAATTTATCGGATGATCTCGGTTTATATATTGAAGCAATTTAATTCACTTTATCCTGCCAATATTCTCACAATGAACATTGTGATCTGCTAGAAATATTCATTAGAGTTACACAGTAATATCGTTGCGAAATCCTCGATTGCAGAAAATATTTAACGGCCTTATTGGAAGGCCTTTGACGAAACTATATCAAAAGGATAAATAGTTTAGTTATCTTCGATATATGTTGAATAGATTGATTTTATGGGAATTAGCGAAACAAATAGCATTGATTTGAAAAAGAATTTAGATGCTGTTATTACTTCCTTGCTTTAGTAGTAACAACCAACATAAATACACTAGTACTATTGTTGAAGTCAACGAAATACTTTTCTTTAATCCTTTAAAAGGAAGCATTGTATTTTATATAGGAAAGCTAGAAAATGCGGAGAGAAAAAGAAAAAGAAAAGAATAAAGTTCGTTGCATTAATCGACAGAGATTGACACGCTCATCTGAGCGATGAAACTCTTGAAGAGTTTAATGTGTAGTATGTTATTGGTTTTATTGAGTCATTTATTGATAAAAAGTCCATTTTTTACTTGGATGAAACAAAATCGTACTAAATCTTTGCCAATAACTATAAAATTAGTTACCATCGACTAATAAGATTAGATAATTATAGAGTTATTTGTAAGGAATTCCACATGAGTTATGTTAATTTCTGCTGTAAGTGGTTTTAAAAATAATGGTGGTACCCTGATAATTAATTTCATATATAATTTCAATAAAATAGAAATGATATGCCATGAAAAGTCTACCTACAAGTATTCGCAAAATTAGATATTACTATAGCATCCCTTACATGAACTCATTCGTGATTGCGCTAGTCAGCCTGAATAGGCATCGCTGTTGAGGTGGCTCCCCTGAAGCAATGTTGCTTAAACATGCTCAATGCCGCTTTTCTCGATAAGAAAGTGACGTAACTCGTAATGGTTTTTGTTATAGTGAAATATAACAGAATGATATTGTATTTTTAGATTAAAGTTCCTAAGGTTAGGAACTTATAGTGACAATAGAGTGTTCTTCAAGAGCTTATTTCTACCGCCTTATCTGATGCGTGTAAAAATGGCGAAGAGTTGTTACCATGGTCTGTATATGCAAGACATTTCTATTGGTGATTTTTTAGGCTCTAATAGCGATTATAAATGAAAAGTATATGATTACTTTCCCAATACAATGAGCAGACTGAAACACTGATATTTTGAAAAGCACAGGCAATGTTGTCTGTATGGTTTAAGCAATACGTGATACCTTTATTTTTATAGCGATGGGATATGATATTCTATAAGCTAAGCTGATCGCTTTTATCTACTAATTATTATTAACGGAATTGCGTATGTACATAAGGAGTTAAGCTTAATTGCAGTAAAAATAGTTATCGATAGTCAGAAGCGTGGGCTAAATTTTTAGATGTAGGACCTGAAAGTGAGTGACCTAACTATATCTCTTAAGCTTCTTGCTAGGAGCAAGCTTGCCCTTGGTTTTTGAAATACAAAAGCAGCTAAAGGATATTCCCGGATACGCAGCACTAACGTTATTAGCTATATAAAATAGCTAATGTACTGGCTTCAACTCTCAAAGGTAGCCAACCGAAAGTTAAGGTTAAGCTATGCAAGTTATAACTATCAGATAGCCGTGATGCTGCTAATAAAACCTTTAATGCTTTCTTGGCAAGGTTTTTATCGTATCTGAAGCAATAAAGAATCTGAAGAAAGATCGAGAAGAAACAGCTGACATTCTTCTACGACTTCTCATCAGCGCACTCTGGGTGGAAAATTGAGTTCCACCTAGTCAATAAGAACGACGAATCCAATTGAATTAACTTTTGCAAGACTGAAACCTATGAAGTTGATGTGTTAAAACGACTCTTATTTGAGTAAAACAACTTTTTTAATGGTATTGAAGTTGCTCTCGTCTCATTAAAAAACTGGAAGGAGTTAATGGAATTTTTTCTGCTTGACCCTAGTAGTAAACAGCATCTAATTTAAGGATGGGAAATAGATTAATGAAGAATCAAGAAGACAGAGCTATAACTTGATTGTCATATACTAGATTTGTTAATAACTCTGGTATTGGTGAAGTGTATGATTATTGATTTGGCATTTGAAGTAAACATTAGTACTCCTGAAACACCGAAATAAGCTATTGAAGTAAGTATTTCGTGATAAAATTAAGAGGTAAAAAGACAGGATGTTAATACTTAAGTTAAGCTTACCGGTATTGTTAAGAGGATATCAAAAATCTGAATAACACTTATCAATATTTTCTTTTTTCTTTTCGTTGTATTCAGGACGTGAATTTTATGATAAAATATCACCTTTAAGCAATGTTCAAATCATATAGTAAGCATGTAACCTTCCCCCCGCCGCATTAGTAACAGATCAATCAATCTACTCAATCGGTACTTTTTTTATTGAATTAATTGTTTAATTAACAATTATATTAGTAATTTTTACTAGTAATATATAAGCCAGCTAGTGCAATAAAATAATCAAGAATTTATCTATCTCCATGTTAATTTATTATGACTATCAATATAAATTGGCTACAAAATATGGCATTTATGATTAATAGAAATCATGTAACTATTATTCTGATCGCGTTTACTAAATAATCAGTAATAGAATCTGACAACTACAATTGAGCGACTATCGACCCGTATGCGTATTAATAGTGCTAAAGATGGCGCGGGAGAGTTAACTTCTACTAATGACATTAGTAGTAATGTACCTATATAACAAAGCGTGCGTAAATACTAATGATGGTATTTTTTGTTGTAAACAGCAAAGGATGCATTGACTTAGTTGACAGATAATCTAGATGCGATAAGGCGGTTAAGTGGTGTAGGCATTAAATGATAGAAATTCTGAATACGATATTAAAAACTTAGAGCAAAATGGAGATCAAACGCATTGTATAGTAAATGGATTTTAATGGTGCAAAGATTTTTGCATGACAGGAAAAAACTATTATAGGTTTCTGCTAATTATGGAAATATGATTGGAATTATTAGATAATCAATTAATACGTCAACATTAACAATGATAGGTCTGGATTTAACCAATCTATCCAATAGCGCTATCTAACCAACTAATTTGTTAATATAGCTAACGATAGTCATGTATATCCTGATTATGATATTAATCTTTCTTCTCTGGTTGAGTTTAATACTAATTTATTAGTAACTGATTTATTTACTCAGTCGTTAACAATAAATAGTATAATACTACTATATTATTTCACTCTGGATTAATGCGACATTCAGTTTTTTTATATTGATTTTAAATTCTATCAAAAATTGATAATGCTACTGAGCAACTTTAGTACTGGAATATACCTTTCCATGAGAAAAAATGATTACTTTACGCTAATCTAGCGATCTAGAACGCTAGGATTATAGGTATCAGAGGTAAAAATTCATATCATGACAAGATATGATAGCGGCACATTTGGATTAACCGCTGCGCAAGTATAACCCGCTATCATTGTGTAGCATCTTAACCTATATTGATAATAACTTATTTAAGATAAATAGCTATTTGTTAAATCCTAGAAGATGCTTTGGGATTTTTTTTAAAGAACTCAGGTTTAAATTTAAGCTAATCTTTCATAGATTCCAATGGAGTTTTACTACCCAACATACTGATTGGGTAATTCCTGATTGTACAGATAAAAATATCGATGTAAATTTGATCTCAAACTCTTGATTAGAGCTGAAATGATAGCTTTGCAGCCCATCTTCTATATGCTCATTAAATCGCTAAAACTATACTATTCGTTTAAAGATGCATTGGTGGTAAGTCGATACTTATATATTAATCTCTGTATAAAAACAATTGAATTCCTATTTTTTGGTGACTGAATATTTTTGTAGACCAAAAAGGCGGTCTAAAATTTTTTGCTATTTTCTATAAGTCTATAATGGATAGTTATGAGATATGTTTAGTTAAGATCACATAGAAAGCCTCTAGAATTGCTCTTGTAAAGATGGATAAAATCTATCGAGTGACACATATATGCACTTATAAAAATATAACGTCATAAAATTTCGTTTAACATTTTCAGAAGATATTTCACATCTACGCGCAAATGAACAGCTTCGTAGCTTTTAAATACTTTATGCTTAGGATATTAGGCGTTTCTTGTCTTAGTTCACGCAAATTCCCCATTCCAGACAAGATCGAGATACAACAGGTTTAGGAATTCGTGTAGCTGCCCACAGCAGATTGGTGAAAAAAAAGAAAAACGTTTTTTCAGGAAAATGACTAAAGCTTCCTGAGTAGGAGGCGATATTATCGTCGATAAACAATGGAGGATATGATTGTGATCATTAGGCTATGTTGGCAAAGGTTATTGCTTTGCTTGCAGAGCAATTTGTAGTCATTTCTATATTTTAATTATTGTGATTCAAATAATCTTCTACAGACAAGATAATTCAGTAAATAAAATAACCTTCCATCATGGAATCTACTTAGTTATCCCTTTGTTAATCAGCTAATATAGCTGTTCACATTTTTAATGTGGAATTTTTAGAAAATAATTTTGTAATTACCTAACTTTATTTAGGCGATAGTGACTAATTTCATGTTTGCTAGCAAAAGGTTTTGTGCTATTTAGCTCCATCCAAGTAAAAGATGGACTCTTTATTAATAATTAGCTCAAGAAAACGGCTAACACATTCTGCATTAAACTCTTTAAGAGTTTTATCGATCAGATAATTCTGTTAATATCTAACGATTAAAGACCGTGATTCGTTCTTTTATTTTTTCTTTTTTTTCTCCCATATTTTTTACTTTTCTATGTATGGAATGTAATGTTTCCTTTTAAAGGATCAGAAAAATATTTCATTAACTTCAATAATACTACTTAGTACATATAAGTTAATTTTTGTTGCTGAATCAAGGAAGCAAATGCCGGTATTTAAACGCTGCTTTCAAATTAATGCCTGTTTGTTTTGCTGACCCCAATAAAAATAAGCTATTTAACATGCATAGCAGATAATTAAATTATTTATTCTTGTGATATAGTTTCGCCAGAGCTCTCTTCTTCCAAGAGAATTCTTAAATATTTTCTTAGAATTCGGGGATTTTACAATGATGTCGCTGAAACCCTAATGAATATTTCCAACGGATAATATGTTTACTGTGATAATATGAGTAGGGTAAAATGGATTGAGTTGCTTCAATACATGATCAGATATTATCTGACAGATTATAGACGAGGTAACTAATGAGATGCAGCTTTATGTTGGCAGTAGGTAAGGAAGAGTCTCTTTGATCTGTATGATTCTTTGTTTTTCATGGTAACTGCTATAGCAAAATCCTTCTTATAGGATGAGAGATTTTTACCAACAAAATTTGCTAATGATAGATGATATGATCAGCATCATATCGTTTTTGCTCTTTAGAAAAGCTAAAATTCAAGTATGCCATCATGACGTTTATCAAAATAGACGCAGGCTACTTTCTTACCTAGAAAGTAGCCACTCATTTTAGGTGTTGGAGTTGCCTGATGATGAAACCTAATTATCATGATATTTTGCCATTAACTATATCCCTCAGTAGTCCTCTTGACATAAATATGGCTTGTATGAAGAGGATCTATATAATGATTCTGGATTAAACGCTTAGACAGCATCGTTAATCACTTACAAGCTGCTCGTTAGACATATTCAGTTTGCTGAATATGTCTAGGAAGTTGCTATTTTAAATAAAATGCAGATTTTATAAGAGGTGGGGAAGTCGATATTTATGCTGGCCAATCAATTAGTATAGGTAGTAATACCTTTATTACGCTAATTATTATTTTACTAATAAATTTAGTATTCAATCGATTCAAATTATTTAAAAATATAGTCGATAACTAAAAATATCTCGTTATATGTGTCTATTTAGACATTACTTTAGTCTTAATTTTAAATAATAAGCATCAACTTATAACTGAAAGTTGCTAACGGTGAATGATCTTTATCTAAAATATTGGATAATTAAAAAAATGTACTATTGAAGCGTTCTCTATTCCTTTAGAGAGCAATAAGGCATTAAAACTGCAAATGAGATTATCAGTCAGTCTGCAATTAGATAATTTAGTTTAGGTCAGAGATAATTGATTTGCTTGATGCGTTAGAACGGTTTGATCTTGTATAAGATACATTACTTTCACCACCTATATGCAATACAACGCGTTCGTGAATGTTATTTTAGATAAATTACATGCCACCGCCTCTCCTCCTGGACATCATCTGATTAGTGTCTTTTGTAGTTACAGCTTCAAGTATATAAGGGTTACACAAAGTGTGTAACAGTTTTAGCTGGCCTGTTGTTAAGATTAACTAGTAATCGAAGCAAGAAATCACTAATAAATTAGACATTGATCTGTTGGAGTATCAGCAGCTATTACAGAATACCAATAACACTCAATTATGCTTTATAACAACTTTACATGAAGTGTATGGTGATAGCTGTAAATAGATTATTTAAGTTGACGATGAATAAAATCCAGTGCAAAACTTTAATAGAAACTGATATTTACAAAATATTATAAAAGCGATAGTATATTTACCTAAAAGTTGAAATATAGTTTTGATGCTCTCTTATTAAGAAAATTTAAGCCTTAAAGAAATAGATCCGTATTGAATTTCTAGAAACTCCGATTCAGCAATGACATTGCTAGGTAATGTCATGTGGGATATGATTGCGCTTTTAAATCTAGATGTATAATATTTTATTTATTATTTATACACAGAGTTTATTTATTATATCTGATTCCAATCAGAAGAAAAAGTCGCTAAGTCGTTAATATAACGACTATAAACATAAGCAAATTTACTGTGCGCAGTGTAATAAAACCCTTGATCGGATTTCATTGGTATTTAAATAATAAAATTCTGAATAAATAAGTGATTTCAGGTATGACTGAAATAGCTGATGCAAAACTTAGACAGAATTACAGCATAAATATATCACGTTATGTCATTTTATAGTGAAATATATTGTAATAGTGATATTGGTGGTTATTTTTGATATTATGTTATTTAAACAGTCTCTTTAAAAGAGACTAAAATGATCTATAGCGCTATACATAAATATGTGATGCAGTTGTTGTCGACTAGATGAGTTATTAACTGAAGCGCAATTTTCTATTACTGAATGGCGATTGAAAAAATTCAAGTTCAGATGCAGGATAAAATGATCGAATCAACCTTTTCTAATTATAACATCGCCTTGCGTAAATATGAACAGTTTCTTAACTGCTAAGATAGTCACTCAGCGTAGTATTTTTATCAAAAATAACTGAATTATTTAACCATTATTAGATAATAATGTCTTAGTAAATTGCTAAGGATTCATTATTGCAAATAAAAAAATATTCAAGTGCCAATTAAATTAGCATTACCTCCAGTAGTCGCGATATTATACTGATATCTCGTTTATAGACTAAACGCTCAAGTAATAATTGGTTGTTACCGGGGATCGATATTATTCTTGCAATGAAATGATTAATCTATCCCGTTTAGATATGATGAGACAAGCGGTTTTTAACTTGATATCTTTCGCCATAAAAATAATACCATTAAATTGATGATTGGATTATTTCCAGTTGTTGCTTAGCGTGGTCATTGTATTGATAAACCCAGGTAAAATATCACACAGTTGCTATTGCATGAGATGATTTTATTTTGTCATTTGGTATCTAATTCTAATATTCTTGGCAAGATCAATCAATCCCAATCCGATTTTATTTCTACCTGATATAAAATTCGCCCGCATGCACTAAAATATAATTATGCTCTTTAGTTGGGCTAGGAAGATAACGGCATATCCTCTGAGTAATAATTGCTGGTAATGGTAAATAGCAGAAGTAATTGTTTTATCATATTTTTTTTAAATTACAGAAGGTAGTAATGGTACTAATTGGTTCAGTTATGGTTAAAGCAATCCCCCCTAAAGTGAATAGCAATTGTTTTGTTGTTTAAATACTTTGTTAATAACGGTATCTGAGACTCAGAAAGCAATTGATAGAAATAAATCAGCCACCGGGTTTTTTAACTTGATACTCGGTAATCTTTTACTACTAAACAATTGTATGCTATGCTAATTACTGCGTCGGTAGTATATGTAGTATATTATGTTATAGTTATATAAATTTACCTATTTTAGCCGTCTCTGACTAACGTAAGCAATAATTTCATCAATGCAGGTATCCTAAGCCATAAATTAAGCCATAGCTTAACTTATTAATTTGTTTGATCAGCTAATATAATTCATGTTGTTTAAAGCATGGAAAATATATAGCAAGTAGTACTTGGACTAAAATTTTTTTTAGTTTATTAAAATAGTTACCCTTAATAAAGGTGGTGTTGTCTGGCAAAGTTGCCTTGTTGCCATTGATTATCATAATGTTAACTAAATTTAGCAATATGATAAATAGCTTTACCTACATGTCGTATTTTTGCAATGCGTTGCGCAATCTTCTATTGCGTTTCGTAATTAATAACTGGATGAACATTTGTTGGCAGATTGCTAAAATTAGTGAAACGGTATTCTGGTACTGCAACTTTAACATGATTAAAACGTGTATTCAGCGACATTTTTACTAGATACAAAGAATACGTAAAGCAGAGAATCACTGACCTGTGCGCCTATCGAAGCCTAAAATGATAAGATCATTGATAATTTGTTTAGTTAGATGGGTTGAATCAACAACCATGGTATTTAAGGAAACTATTTTGAGTATCAATGGAATTGATTGTTTTTGAGCATTGAGTTCCTCAGTAAAATTACGGTGGATCAGTTTCGACACCTGGAGGTTGAACTGTTAAACATTACACCGTCAGTTAGTTAATTACTAATCAATTTTTACCACTTACTTGTCTTTACCGAGTAGTAAGTTGGAGCACATCAGGTGGTATGCTGCTTGCTGCAGTAACTTAACACCTAGCGAATGGTAATAATCGGTGTTTATTCTGCCGATTTGTAAGCAGTAAAAATTGCTAATAAAAAATTCTCACGGGTTAATGCAAACCACTATCTTTAGTGGAGAATATATTTCATTATTGAAATTTTCACTGATTTGTTTGGGTGTAGTAACACAGAAAATCGCTCGATTCATGCACTTCAGTAATAATATTCTAAAATCTTTGCCAACTTCATAGATCAATAGTCGATTAAACGCGGGAATTGCTACTCTATTAGAGTAGCCGTTTATTATAAAATAGTAGTTTTTTAATGGAGACGAATAACTGTCCGGTAAGTATTAGCGTTAATGAGAACTTCAAATGCATGGGTTACCTCAGCCATGATTGTTTCATAAAAATAGTCGACGGATATATCGCTATGATTAGCTTCCTAACTGAAGCTTTGTACTACAAATACGGTTTTCCGACTAGTAAAGGTTTAACCTTATAACCGAGATGGTAGTGAGTGGAGGTTTGCACTAGCACTCTCCTAATTGATTTTCGTTAGTCAGATTAATATCAATAGCATTTAGTTGCTTTGTACCATGTGGTGCGCGAGGAAGTGAGATTTGCACGGGTGAGACAAATCCAGTTAATTTTCTGTTTTATAAGTACTTCTTATGCTGAATTAGTCACTAGTTCATCCAGTGAACTATTATCATGGCAATCCTATTAACAGATAAAGTATTTATAATGTTCGCTAGTAAGCACGGCAAATCAGAATAAGTAAATAAGGTTTGATGGCTGTAATGGGAGCGCATCAATGTGCGAGAAGGGTTAAATTTACATCGGCAATGGAATTATCAACTTTTTGATAGAGGCCTTTCATTAATCCCATGTAAATATTGAAATTCATATTAATCCAGATAATAATTTTTACCCGCCATGTAATAAATACTAGATAAGGTATGGGCATTATGAAATACTAAAGTGTGGATAAATTAAATTGAGTACCGATAGCGGTTTACTGCACACAACACAAATAACTGAAAAAAATATAGATTTTTCTGTTATAAATCGGATAATCTTTAAGATTGTCTATTTGCGAGCCTTTAATTTGACTATTCTAATAATCGCCTTTCACACTACTCGGGTTATCAAACATGATGAATATGTGATGAATATGTGGTGCTCTAAATAGATAGTCCTATTGATAAAATAGGAGCAGTGATTTTGGTAGGTCTGAATGACAAAACCAACCTAATACTCCCAGCCAGCCAGTTGTAGTTTGAGGCATAGTTTTTCCAGAGATCAAGGGAAAATTCTTGCTTATCTGCTTCTTTAATATCAATATTTAAGTTAATATAGTAATGATGTGCTTATAAGCTTAATGTTAGCAGAGAAAGGTAAAGATAAAATATAACCACTCCTATTAAATTCGCAATTTAATTAAAATGTCTGAACTGGCATAAACACTTTTTGCCGTGCTAAACTATTCAAATTACATTAATTGCTTATTGATAAGCAATTATATAAGGTTTTAGCATTTTCAGCAGTTAGGGCGACTTAAGTTAACATGTTATAATAGTAGATGTTTGTGGTTCCGAATCATTATATAAACTCTAGTTGCGCAGCCTTATTCATGCTAAAATAAGGTACTGAGTGATATGATATAGTTAAGAAAAAAATATTTTGATAATGATCCTTCGTCGTCATGCAACTATAACACCTAAAATCAAAACTGTTCTTAAAGCCAGCTAAAGAACATGTATCTACTTTAGATTAAGTATTGTGGCATATTTAAATTTACCTTTATTAAAGGTAATATTAAAATGATGTTGATGATCGGCTATGTTAAAAAAGGTTGTTAGTAAAAATCTGTTGTCCTATATAAAGGATTTTCGCTATAGAAGTTGCCATGAAAAAGCAAATAATCATAAAGATCAAAGAAACTTTTTCTTTATTCCCTACCAACACAAAGTTGCATCTTATTAGTTAGCTTAGTGATAAGCTAACAGATGATCTTGATTCATGCATTGAAGAAATTTATTCAACTTTTATCACTACTCATATTGTCAGAATATGTATGTTATCCGCTTGGATATTCATTATGATTACAGCAATATCGTTATAAAATCTCAAATTATAGAAAAAATTTAACAAGCTTACTTGGAGAGAGTTTTTTTGTAAAATTAGATCACAAAAATAAATGATTTACTTATCTATGATGTATGTTGAATAAGGTACTTTATGGAAGTCAGCAAACAAATAGCCATTGATTTAAAACTGCGTTTAGATGGCATCACTTTTCCTTGCTTCAGCGGTGACAACCAACATAAATATACTACGTGGTATTGTTGACGTTAAAAATATTTTTCCCCGGATCCTTTAAAAAGAAGTTTTTTTCATATAAAAAGCTAGAAAACGCGGAAGATGAGATTCCTGAAGAGTTTAATGTAGAGTGTATTAGTCGTTTTCTTTAGCCTATCATCAATAAAAAGTATATCCTTTGATCGGATGGAACTAAATGGTATAAAATATTTCTAGCGAGCATAAAATTACTCACCATCGCTTAATAAGATTAAGTAACCAGAGACTTATTGATAAGGAATTCTAGATTCAAAATCTGAACAGTTATATCAGTCGATTATAATTGCTTAGGTTAATTATTAGTAAATCTAGTGTATGATGGTTAGGCTATGTATTTTGCTATGATGCTTCGTAAATCTATTCTCCATCCTTAAATTAGATATTGTTAATACACAGGATTAAGCAGGTTAAATTACATTAACCAGTTCTAGTTTGTTTTAGCAGATGGAACCAGTTCAGATATCATTGAAATGGTTATTTCTCTTGAGCTACACTGCTTCGCGCTTCGGTTTCATAGCCTCACAAACTGTCACAAAACCCGATTTAATCGGATTCGTTGTTCTTATTTTCCCAATTTATTGATAGGAAATCCGTAGAATGCCAACACCTCTTTTCGATATTTTTCAGCGTCCTTATCGCTTCAGGGTACGCTGAAAATCTTACCAACAAAATATCAACGGTGTATTATCGGTGGATTTACTCATTTCTAGTGTATGGGCTTTTAGAGATGTTGATGTATTCAGATAATTAATTTCATGAATTCATCCATAAGTGATATCATTAGATTATAGACACGGCTATTGATGGTAAGTTCTAAGCCATCCTATACCAAGATGTTTAACGTTGTCTTATCAACTGACTGCTTATGCCATTGTCCATGACGGTTATATATTACAGCGAACTCAATATAAAATGATATTATCTATGTTGAGATAAAGTGCCTAAGATTCAGGGAAATTGCAGCTACAACGGGATATTCTTCAGTAGCTCATTATTATTATCTTATCTGACGTGCAAAAAAAGTATTGAAGAGTTGCTATTATGCCTGTTTATTTATCAATGGAAAAGCCATCGAGAAATTAACTTTTGATTATCATTAAATTTTTTAATACTTCTCGTTCTATATGGCTAAAGAATAAACCTATTTCACTGCATATGTTAATTGCAATTATTGCTGCAGAATAGCAAGTTTTCTCAAATTATTTGAGATTTAATTTTTAGAAAATAGAAATGCCACCAGCTAAATTTAGCTAGCAAAAACATAATTAAATGTGCTTGAACTATAATTCAAGAAGTTATAAAAATCTTAGGTTGGGATATGTAATGGATAAAACTGAGTGCATGTAAAGGTGTTGAAGTATATTCTGTTTTGCGTTGTTAATTGAAGTTTTTATCTAAAAATCGGATTTTAACGATTTATTTAAATATTACTGAGTTTGTAGAATGGGTTGGCGTTGAAATCGAGAAAATTTTTTTAAAAATTAGAATAATCAATTAAATGAAGTTAAAGTTAAACTATTTGCTGTCACTTCTCAGAAGATATGGTATGATTTTTGAATAATTTAGATTTACTAAAAGTCAATTTTTCATACATTGCAATGGAATTTTACTACTTAATACTGTTTGGGGTAATTTTGATTACACATCTAAACATATTGATACAGATTGATATTAAGCTCTTAATATGAATTGAAATGATGATTTTGCAATCATCCCTCACGCGCCATTAAATCGGCCCGATTATACCATTCGTTTAAGAATGCCTAGGTGGCTAAATCGGTATTCTATAGCAAGTTCTTTATACATAAACGAAACGGGCGAATTCTTGTTTTTTCCGGTAGCTGAATGTTTTTACAAACTAAAAAGGATGTTTGTAAATTTTTTGCCATTTTCTGTAAATATACTATACGGATAGTTATGTCACATGCTCGTTTAAAATCACATAAGAAGCGCCGAATATTGGCCAGTATGGTCTTGACTTATAAAGACAGATAAAAACTGATTAAGAGGCACGCGATCTATGCCTATGAAAAGATAACGTTGTAAAATTTCGTTTAGTATTTGCAGAAGATTTTTTCCACTACGTACAAATAAATAAGTTCGTAGTTCTTTTAAACCTTTTATGCTTAGGCTCAAGGGCTCACCTTGTCTTATTTCACGTAAATTTCTCATCTCTATGGTCTGCACAGACATCGATCCAAAGTCAGATTAAGATGCAATGGGTTCAAGAATTCGCGTACGGAGAAACTTATGTCAGCAGATCGCCGAAAGAAAGAAAACCGTTTTTCGCAAGAAAATAACTATAACTTCTTGAATAGGAGACAGCGTTATCAGTAAACCATGGGGCATGGTCGTTAATAATCAAAATCATCTTATCTTACTCTTTAGCAAGAGTAAGTTTATATATACCAATAACGTTTAGCACAAGATATACGAAGGCTATTTGCTGGCCTGAAGAGTAGCTTAAATTTTAGGTTTTGAGTTACCTAACAATGAAGGGGCTTATCATCATGATGTTTTGCTAAAAACTATATCTATTCAGTTAGCTATTTTGCCATAAATAGGCCTGTGCAACGAGAATCTATATAATGATCAGGAACTAAACAATTAAGTAAGGTTTTGCCAAATCTATTAGCTTTTTAATTAAAAAAACCATTTAATGAATTATTAAATCATCAAGAATAAATATTCAATAAATTCAGTAAGATAGATTACTGAGAATTTTTTAAAAAAAATCGCTTTATTCATAAATAAATATCACTGTAAATTACTATTTTTTCTTAAATTATAAGTTTTATTAAAATTTTAGGTTTAATCACTAAATATTAACTTTAATTATTTTTTATTTAAAATAAATAAAAGTTTTAGATAAATAGTGGTTGTTGCTTATTTTTGGTAAAAATAAAATCAATTAAATAAGAATTAGTTGATAAACATATCTTTTAGAATCTTAGTTAGAAGCATAGTTAATTCACATACTGAAGGGTAATAATATGCGCATTTACAAACTTTTTATTAATTTTTATCTTAAAATAGTTAAAAAACAAGCCTTGAGCTACTATTCAAGTTGTGCTGTTAATAGCATTATTTGCAAAGCCTTCTTATATCTTCAGTAAGATATAAGCATTTTATTAAAGTTATCACATTTACTTCCAAAAATCAGTTTAAATTAATAAATTCACCCACAAATAGACTAAAAATAGGAATTTAGAATTATCTTTATTTCTGGTATACATGATTTCGGAAATGGTATTGGTATCCTGCTAATTGATTTCGTAAATGATTTCAACAATAGAGAGATGATATACTTTAAAAAAATCTAGCACAAGATATCCGCAAATTAGATATTACCTCTGATTCATTACATGAACACATTCATAATGCTGCCAAGGAGCTGATAGATACCGCTGTTAAGGCGGAGTTCGAAGCCATGTTAGACAAGATACTCAACGTGTCCTTTATTGACAGATGTGTCCATGTTCATCGTTCATAATGGTTATTTGCCACATCGAGCTATACAGACGGGTGTTGACGATATTAAGATTAAAATAGCAAAACGTGATAGGATAGCTTCATAGCATGTTAATAATTTAGATGATAATAAACGCCCATCATAACTAAACTTTGCTTATAACATATTTTTTTCTTTAAAATCTATCGAAATTGCGATTTAATACGGGTTTAAATAATTGACTAATCTAATCTTATAACTGAGTTTACTTAAACATCAACGTATATGCTATATTATTCATATTAATCTAGTATTTTTCCGTAAAACCGAGTATCAAGATTAAAATCAATCAAATGTCCTTCTAATTTGGTCTTTCTGATCCTGTAGAAAATACTTAATACGTGAAATTAAAGAGTCTTCAATAAAACTATCAAACACTCTTCTTTACTAGAGAAGAGTCGATAAAGTGTTGCTTCAGATACATCAATCTGACTTATAAACTTAGTTGTATGTCAATGCGTTGACTGCCATAACTCGTTTTTAATATTTTCAAAAACAACTTTACCTGCAAGATTTCTTCATGCCTGTTTTTCTTCTTTCTTATCTCTTTTTCTGTCTTGCTAAACATGACCATAATAAAACGATAAAACAAAATGCCTAGTCTTTTGACTTTCATAATTAAAAAGCAAAAAATTCGATAAATTTATAGTAGTTTATAAATAACAGGATTATTATTAACCTCTATAATAATCAAAGATCATATCTACTAGATTTACTGTTTAAAAATTCCATACCAGCTTTAATTTATATCAAACAATTGATAAAAACCATTTGTGCTATAGATTACAAGGTTTAATAATAGAACTTATATTATGACGGTATCCCTAGACAGAAATTTTAATTCACCTTGATAATAAAAATCGATTAAATTAATTAATGTTCTCAACATAACACCATATCTATGTGTAAATCTTAACGAGGAAGAATAAGTATAGCAAATTATTGATTTACAATATGTACTGCTAATCCCGTAGGTGATATCATAGTTTGATTTTGTTACTATTAAATGAGCTAATCTAAGCTAGTGGATCCATTTCTGTTTCAGAAAGTTAGCAAAAGAAATTTTATTCCCTACACGATCAAGAACTTTAATGTTTATTTTTTTCTTTATAATGTTGAAGTATCTCATCGAGTAAACGGTAACTAAGCACTAATTTATGACTATGTGATAAATGTATCTCTTTATCTTCCCAAAATAAATTCAGGGCATTGCTTTCTGAATTAAATCCATGATTAGATAATGAAACATTATTTGCACAAATAAGATCTAGTTTTTTTTTGATACGCTTATTACGAGCGTGTTCTTCTATATTTTGTGTTTCTGCTGCAAACCCAACGACATAAGGACGATTTTTAGTTAATTTACCAACGCTTGCCACAATATCAGGATTTTTTACCAATGTCAGAATAATTTCATTTGCCTGTTTTTTAATTTTTTCTTTTGTAAACTCTTTTGGTCGATAATCAGTAACTGCGGCACATCCAATAAAAATTTCTTGTTTATCAATTATATTATGTACTTGATTATACATCTCTAACGCGCTAACAACATTAATACGTTTAACGCCTGCTGGTGTTGATAAATTAACTGGACCAGTAATAAGTGTTACATTAGCACCTCGCTCTGCAGCTGCTTGCGCTATCGCAAAACCCATTTTCCCTGAACTATGATTAGTTATAAAACGAACAGGATCAATTACTTCTTGTGTTGGACCCGAAGTAATTATTAAATGCAGGTTTACCATATCTTGCTTATTCTGAAAACTATTTTTAGCTAACTCAACAATAACTAACGGATCTGACATTCGACCAGGACCAACATTTCCACAAGCTTGACTGCCTTCATTAGGTCCCCAAATTAAAATTTTACGCTTTTTAAGTATTGCAATATTTTGCTGGGTAATATTGGCAAGATACATTTGTTGATTCATTGCCGGTACAACAGCTATTTTTGCTTTTGAAGCTAAACAGACCGTTGTTAATAGATCATTAGCCATGCCAATAGATAAACGAGCAAGCAAATCTGCAGTTGCTGGCGCTAAAATAATTAAATCTGCCCATCTTGCTAATTCAATATGACTCATTGTAGCCTCTGCGGCAGGATCTAATAAATCATTAGTAACTGGATAGCCAGAAATAGCCTGTAGCGTCAACGGTGTAATGAAAGATTTAGCGGCATTCGTCATTACTACACGTACAATTGCACCATGATCACGTAAACGACGAACTAATTCTGGTATTTTATAAACAGCAATACTACCACTAACGCCAAGTACAATATGTTTACCTGTAAGGTCTGCCATCATATATATATCCAAATTTAAATGATGAGTTTACTGATATTACTATAAGTTGAAGTTTAGGTAAGAATATTAGAGTACCTTGTTAAAGGTTTGTGCTTTGCTAACAAAGCAATTTATAGCCACATCTATATTTCAATTATTTTTGTTTCAAACAATATTCTTCAGTTCAGATAATTTGGTAAATAAAAACTCTACCATGGAATCCATTTAGTAGTCCTTTTAATAGGTTGACATAACTGTTCATATTTTAAATGTAGAATTTCTTAGCAATCACTCTTTGATTACAAAATTTTATTTAGATGATGGTGATTAATTTCATGCTCGTTAGAAAAGGTTTATAGCATTTACCCCATCCGAGCTGAGGATGGCAATCTTTATCTATGATCAGCTTAAGAAAATAGCTAATACAGTCTGAATAAAACTCTTTAAGAATCTCATCGCTCACGTGACCCACCTTATTAATCTCGTATATGATCAAAACCGCAACTTATTTTTTCCTTTTATCTCCTCTTCTTTTATGTCTTTTAGGTTTCTTATGTGGAATATAACGCCTCTTTTTAAATAAATTGAGGAAAAATGTTTCGTTGACCTCAACAATACTACTTAGTTTATATATTAGCTGTCGTCGTTAAAGAAAGAAAGCAATGACACCCATTTAAACGCTGTTTTTAAATCAATACCTGTTTGTTTCCCTAACTCCAGTAAACTCAAACTATGCAACATGCATTGTAGATAAATAAACTATTTATCATTATGATGCAGTGTTGCTAACAGACTTCTAGTAAAATTATTAATTTTTTTCTACAATCGCGAATTTTGCAACAATGCTCCTTAACTATAATGAATATTTTTTAGCAGATAACATGTTCATTATAACAATATGGGTAAGATAAAGTGAAATGAGTTGCTCAATGCATGAATTTCACATAATCTAACAGATTATCACTTAGTCAAACTAATGAGATGCTGCTTTATGTTAGGATGGAGTGAGAAATAATCTCTTTGATTTTTATGACTGTTTGTTTTTTTATGGCTACATCTAGTTAAAATCCTTCATACAGTACATGAGATCTCTAGCAACAACCTTTATTAACATAACTGAATATCATAAATTTTTATCTATAAAACTTTTTTGTAAAACTCTACGCAATTATACTAGAAATTTATCTCATATTTTTGATGTACTATAACTGCAAAATTACGGGGAAATAGATAGAAAATATATAGGACGAAATAAATTATGCATCTCAACCTAAAAAAAACTTTTAGCTTATGATTGATCATCATAAAGTAATAAAGAATAAAGAATAAAGAATAAAGAATAAAGAATAAAGAGCTTTTAGTCATTCTCTATACATGTTTGCCTGGATTTACAGTTTTAATATTGATAGAATACTTATTAAAGGAATTTAGTTATCTTCAGAAATTATCAACTGCTGATTATCAGCAATTTTTAGCGCATATAAGTGAGTTAAGAATTTGTAACTATTCAGAATAATAAGAACTTGATGAAGTTGCTAAACGATTTTTTACATTTTAACTTTTAATTAAAAAGTTATAAGAAGAGAGAAGCTCTAGCATTTAAAATATCTATTCAATTTTTATTTGGCATAAAATAAATAATCTTTATTGTTTTTTTAAGGAATTAAAATGAAATTATTAGCTATAAAGAAACGTTTAAAGGCACCATAAATTGAGCACAAGTACATCCAAGAGAAATTTTAAGGCAAGTTCTTAGTATTAAAGAGGTGTTTTTGAACTACATAAGTTCCTACGTCGACTTTATCGTTTCACTGATGCAAAATCTGATTCAATCAACTTCTTCGTATTTATTGATGATGGGCCGCATACGGTGCGCTGACAGGAAGGCATAGAATACCGGCCTTTTTTCTCGATCTTTCTCCAACTTTTTTATCGTTCCAGAATACTTGCAGAAAAACCCATGCTAACAAAATATCAAGAGATTTGTTAGCGGCATCAGAGCTCTCTAATAGATAGATTTTCTTCCCCCTGTAGCTCACCCTTAACTTTTCGATTGCACACTTTTAGCAAGTGAAGGCGTTATATTAGTTGTTTTGTGTAGTTAACGGCGTTTGTGTCACATGTGCAGGAATATTTTGCCATTGTATTCCAAAAAAACAAGTACCGTCTCCCGAACGACCCTAGAAGATACGGTTAAATCCGAGCGTTTTCACAGGCTATTAAAAAGTTTAGCTAAGTTTTTTCTCGCTCTTGATAAGAATATTTGATAATAATTGCTTTTTTACCTCCATCTGTAGTCTAGCAGATAATAACTAGCAGGAAAAGGTAATCATCTTGCCTAACAAGAACGGCATCATACCTTCAGTCAAGAAAAACTAACTTGTATTGCTTAAATTATACAGATACCATTGTCTATGCTCTTTAAGTTATTACTGTTTCAGTTTGCTGATGTGATCTTCGATAGGGTGGAGACCCATGTGCTTTTTCACTAAGAACTCACAGAGCTTCGTGAAATCACCGGGTGGATATGCTTTGCCAGGTACATAACCCATAGTAGCAACTCTTCATCATTTTTACGCACTTCAGACAGGGCAGAAGTAATAAGCTATTAAAACATATTCTGTTTCTGCTAAGATCTCCTGATCTTAGGCACTTTAATATCAACATTACAGATATCTGTTTTATAGGTTCGCTGTGACGAATAACCATTACAGAGTATGGCATTTAGCTACCAGTCGATAAGGCAGCGTTTATATGTTTGTCGCAGATTGGCTTCAAGCTCATCCTCAACAGCAGTGCCTATCCAGCTTGCCTGTCGCAATTATAGATGAGTTCATGCAAGGAAGACCCCCATGATAATATTTGATTTTACGGATACCTCATGGTAAATTTCATGATATATCATTTCTCTGTTGTTAGCGTTATTTATCAAATCAATCTGTAGGTTCCGTCATGATCTCCAAAACCCAATACACCAGAAATCATCATAACTCATTATTTCTTAGCAGATATAATAATTAATTAGGGAATCAATATCCCAGTTTAGCGGATAAAATTGTTACTGAAAATTGCTAATACTTAGGGCGTTTAATAGATATAAATGATTTAACCATTTTCTCATCATTTATGAAATACCTTTTGTTTCTCGAACTTAGTCTATATACTCTAATATCCTATATTGATTAATAAATACAACTTTATTAGTTTTTGCTTGAACGAAATGGCTAGAGAGTATATTACCTATTAGATTTTAAGATCTAGAAGTTGAGTTTGATAAAAAGAACCTATCTCAGTGAGATTACTGAAGTTAATTTATTTCTTATTTTAAGAAAATTTGCTAAGATAGGTTCTTAAATCTGATGAAACAGTAATTCTCGATATAAAGCTTGATCTGATTAGATTTATGGAGAAATAGATATGACACAAGTATGTCAAGTTACTGGTAAGCAACCGATGAGTGGTAATAATCGCTCACATGCAATGAATGCAACTAAACGCCGTTTTCTACCAAACCTGCACTATCACCGTTTTTGGATTGAGTCTGAGAAACGTTTTGTAAAGCTTCGTGTTTCAGCAAAAGGTATGCGTATAATCGATAAAAAAGGGATTGACGCAGTTCTTGCTGAACTGCGCATCCGTGGTAAGAAATATTAAGGAGCTAAAGAATGGCTAAAGGTATTCGCGATAAAATTAAACTAATTTCTTCTGAAGGTACAGGTCACTTCTATACTACAACGAAGAACAAACGTTCTATGCCTGAAAAATTGGAAATAAAAAAATTCGATCCAATTGTTCGTAGGCATGTTCTTTATAAAGAAGCTAAAATTAAATAACTTTTTAATAAAAAATCAAAGAAAGCTATAAGGTTTATATACAGTGTCTTTACTGTATAAGAGATATCTTTATATTATTTATATTTTATTCATGCCATTTTATGACATGAATCTATATGTTCATAATTTGATGGATTTGCATCTTACTTTTAATATTTTATTGATTTTTAATCAAAATAGAAAAATCATTAATAGCATAAACATGAGTTATTAATAAATCTTCTGTATAATGGTTAGATTACGTTCCATATGATTCTTTATAAATCTGATTTTCACCTTTAAATTAGACGTTTATTATTACCATGGTTAGTCAGAACCTAAAATGCTTTTTGGCTGGTTCCATCTTTTTCATTGTTGTTAGTGGGTACCCCATTTTTATTGAAATCCTTGTCAACAAAATATCAAGAGTTTTATTAACATTATCAGGGCTCTCTGCTAGCTATAGCTCTTGTAGCTTATAGCCTTAATTTTTGGCTGTGTCTTTTAGCGTGAAACTAGCACATTAGCTATTTTATATGCTAAACAGCATTGGTGCTGTGTCTCTAGAAAGATCTTTGATATGATATTCTAAAAATTAATGGTATAATCTCCCGTACCAAGCCTGCGGAGATACGGTTAAGGCTATTCGCTCGCAGAAGCATTGAGAGATTCAGTTCAGCTCAATTTTAACTTTCGATAAGCATCTTCGACTGCGGCGAGTTCTTTGCAATCCATTCAGTGATATCGATAATGAGCAGCAGGAAAAGGCGATCAACTTGCCTGACAAAACAGTATATACCATCAATCAGCATAGAAATAAACGTAGTGGTATCGCTTAATCAACGCAAAGCACCATTGCTTGCGCTCTTTAAGCCATTCTGTTTTTAATCTGTTTATGGTGCCGCCCTGGCAGAAAGATAATGTGCTTTTTCACTTAAAAAATCTAGAGTTTCATGAAAATTACCGCTGGCTGTGCCTTAGTAGGCACAGCTATGAGAGCAACTCTTAGCCGCTTTTGCACGATTTAGATAATGCGGTAACAAATGAGATCTTGAAAGATATTCTGTTATCGCTGCCGATCCCACTTTTAACCTTAGACGTTTTAATCTCAAAATTCCAATATAAGTCTGTATGGTCGCTGTATAAAAACTATTAACAGGGATATGACGACATAAACCCATCGACAAGTCGGCATTGAGCATGTTATCGTAACATGGCTTCGATCTCATCCTTAACACAGGTGCTATCAGCTACCTGTCAGCATTATAAATGAGTTTATGAAATGGATTATGGTAATATCTGCTTTTGTGAATATCTCTAGGGTAAACTTTTCATGATATATTATCTCTATGTTGTTGAAATCATCCATGAAGTCAATCAGGCAGAATACCCCTATCTCCAAAATTATATGCACCAGAGATGGCATACTATTTATTGAGTTATATAAATAGGAAAATTATACTTTTTAACATTTCAAATACATACTAATTTTTTAGTAAGATTTTATAATTGGCTAAATAAATTAAACGTTTTTATTTTTAAATGTTTTTATAAAACTATTTTTAGAGAATGTTATTGGTATGTATCTCATATACTGTATGAAGGATTTTAATTAAAGGTTGCCATAAAAAACAGTCATACAGATCAAAGCGACTTTTTTTTATTCTATCCTAAGAAAAGTTGCATTTATTAGTTCGTTCAGTAACAATCTATCGGATAATGTCAATTCATGCATTGAAGTAACTCATTCTAATTTATCCTGCCAATATTGTCATAGTGAACATGTTATTCGCTGGGCATTTATTTTAGGGTTACAGCGATATCATCGCAAAATCGCCAATTGCAGAAAAACATTTAACATTCTTAATTAAAGTCTTCTAGCGAAGCTACATCCCAATAATAAATGCTTGAGTTATCTCAATCTATGTTTAATAACATAACTTTATGAGAATTATTAAAACAAATAAGAATTAATTTTTAAAACAGCGTTTAGGTAGCGTCACTGCTTTCTTGCTTCAGTGATGACAGCTAACTTAAATGTACTAAGCGGTATTCTTGAAGTTAATGAAATATTTTCCCTGAATCCTTTAAAGTGAATTGTTATATCTGACATACAGCCAAATCCAAAAAATAATAGAGAAGAAGAGGTAAAAGAAAAAAAACGAATTGCGCTATTAATTCACCCAAGGTGAACAGGATGATATGATCAATGAGATTCTCAAAAAGTTTAATATAGAGTGTGTTAGCTGTTTTTTTAGTTGATCATCAATAAAGAGTCCATACTTTGTTTAGATGAAGTTAAATGGACGAAGTCTTTCCTAGTGAGCATGAAATTACCTGCAATCTCATAATAATGAAGGCTAATCAGATAGTTATTAGTAAATAATTACACATTAAAAATGTAAATAGCTATAATAGCTGATTAAAAGGATGGCTGAATAAATTCCATGGTGTAAGGTCTTTTATTTACCAAGTTATCTGAGCTAGAGAAGATAACTGAAATCAATAACAATTGAAATACAGATGTGTAGCTATTATATTGCTCTATGAGCAGAGCAATAATCATGCCAACATATCTATAAATCATATGTTGCTATAGATTACTTAATCTAATGAAACAAACGATTAGAGCTAACAGAAAAAATATTTTAATGCCAAGAGCATTAGCATTTGTGTAAAAATCTATCGATTTAAATTTTTTTGTATGTTATATGTAAGTCTTAGTATCTTTTTAAGAAAATAAGGATACAGACTGTTTGTCTGTAACTGTTATGCATCTTATTAAAGATGCAGAGAAAAAAGAGAAGTTTGCTAACCAAATATCTACATTTAAGTAGAATTTACAAAATATACTGAATAAGTTAGAGTAAAAGATAACACTTTAAATGTTAATTTTTATAGCTCATTTTCCAAAAAGGTTTAAGCATAAAATAACCCTAGAAGAAAGGGTTATTTTATAAATAAATAATTCTTTAAAGATACTATAGTTGCGAAATTACCTCTGTATAAGTACCTTTAATCTCGATTTCAACTCGACGATCTGGCGCTAAGCAATTAATTAATGCTTGACGAGATTTTATATTATTACAAATACTGCCGGTTACTGAATTTTCTTCTCCGCGGCCTTGTGAGCTAATTACATTCATTGGAATACCTTTAAAAATTAAATATCTCATAATTTCATGTGCGCGTTTATGAGATAATAGTTTATTGTAAGATAGTGAACCAATACGGTCGGTATAACCAAGAACCATAACATGACCTTGAATTGGATCAAGGTTAGTTAGTTTACTATATAACTTATCAAGTTTAATTTTACCTTCTGGTTTTAGAGTATGATTATTGAACTTAAATAAAACGTCAGAATGTAAAGTGAAATGTTTATTTTCAATTGGTACTGCTACAGATGCTGGTACAATCATAGGCGCTACGTCTTGATTGAATCGATATGCAATATTAACACTCAGTACCCCATTTTCTGGACAAATTGGCAGTAAATTTTTATCGCCAATATAGTTTACCCATTGATAATCTAAACGAGTTATCCATTCTTTGGTAATAGCATACTCAAGCCCTAGCGCATAAACTGGAGAAACACTAGTATCATACTCTTTAAAAGAGGATTGATTATCTACGTTTGCTTTTGCCTCAGTAGGCCAAACCATACCACCCAGACGAGTATAAATATCTAATTCGTTTGTAAGTGGATAGCTTAGACGAGCAGTTAATTGAACACCCATCGATTTCAGGCTGCTATTATTTGATTGATTAGAATATCTCATTCTGCCAAACCAGTCATAACCTAATTCGAAACCAAAATATTGGTTATGTTGATAACCAAGATAGACACCACTGATTACTTGATCACCCTTAGTTTTGATATTGCCAACATTTTTATCATAAGGATAAAAGACGGCATCTTCAAAGTGTGACCAACCTAATTTAGCACCAGTATACCAGGTATTATCTTTGGGTGCCGCTTGGGCTGCAGTTGCGAAAACTGCTGCCACTACGATAGCTATTTTTTTCATTTTACGCCTCGTTATCATCCAATATAGGAATTCAGCTTCTTGAGATTTTTATAAGCCGCATGATTTAAAATGCTTGTTAAATCATTATGTTCTACTATCTGTGCTTCTACTTATTTATCTAAGAAATCATTTAAATAAAAAGTAGAATAAAAGTGCTACCTTTACATTGTAAAAGTTACAACGAAGTTTAAAAGTTATAAGTATAGGAAATATTAATCTCATTAATTTTTTAAAAGATATTCGGTGAATTAAAGCTATATGCCATAATTAAAGAATTAAGTAAATGATTTATATTATTTTTGTTTTATTTATTGTGGTTTTTAATTCATCTAATAGATTAGAAATAATCCTAGTCTAGACTAGTGATAATTTTAAAAAAATTTTTTTATTATTAGAATACCCGTTCCTGAGAGCGCAATTTTTATTTTTTATCTATGATAAAGCTAATACTGTTTTCTATCTTTATTTCATGTTCTAAATACTGAACATGATTATGATAAAGTAATAACCAGGCTAAGATAATATTATAGTTAGCGTTAGATAACGCTTTTCATGGAAAAACACTTATTTTTTGGCTTAATGAATTTATTTGTACTGTTTTATTTAATGCTAGATATAAATTAATTAATTACGACTTAATTTCGGTTAAGATTTAGCCATCATAAAACAATGAAGTTAACCGTTAAGTCGGTATAATAGTAATGCTTTAATTATAAGTGTTATTTTCGAGAGATTACGTGGTGTTGAATAATTCAGGTTTAACTTTGAAATAATCTTTCATAGATTGAAATGGAGTTTTATTACCAAATACTGATGAGGTAATTTTTGATTGTACAGTCAAATATAATTGATGCAGAGTGATCTTAATATATTGACCAGAATTAAAGTAATAATTTTCAGCTCCTCTATACGCCCATTAAATCTCTCGACCATACCATTTGTTTGTGAGTGGGATACATAGCCGGGATAAGTCTATGCTCTATAGAAAGCTCTGTACATAAACAAGCGAATTCCTATTTTCCGATTGTTGAACATTTTTTATAAACTAAAAGGCGGTCTGTAAATTCTTTATTATTTTTTATAAGTATCCGGTGGATACTATGAGTATGCACGATTAAAATCACGTAATAAGCATTAAGCATTAACCACGGTCTTGTCCGTCTAAAGACGGACAAGACCCATTAAATGGCGTGATCATACACCTATGTAAAAATTATATCGTAAAGTTTTGTTTGGCATTTTTGGAAGATATTTCACATCTACGTAAAATATCTCACGATCGTAGCTTTTAAATTATTCATACTTCGCCTTCATGGTATAAGGCTTTTTTTATTATCTAATTTCATCCAAATTTTCACTCTTTTATGCGCCTGCGTAAACAGCAATCTAGTCCAGATTGATTACTATACAGTATTTAGGAATTCGCGTACGACTAAAACCAGCAAATCGTTAACAGGAAGAAAAACATTTTTTTGCAGAAAAAACTATCGCTTCCTGTAAATTGGCGACAGCATCGTCAGCAAGCAATGGAAAAATGGCTATAATCATTAAATCATCTCCTTTTTGCTACTTAGCAACGGTAAGTTCGGAAATGCAATAATGCTTAGCTTAGCTAAAATAGACGAAAATTATTTGCTTGGCTAAAGAATAGAGCTAATTTCAGGTGTTATAGTTGCTTGACGACGTAGCTTAATTATCATGATATTCCAATCAACATATCCCTCAGTACTTATATTGTTATGAAATATGGCTTTTGTAGAGTTATTAGCAAATCTAGTATATGACAAGTTAAGCTCAATTCTGACATTTCGTGAATCTGTTCTCCATTCTTAAATTAGATGTTATTACCATCAGAGTCAGTAGGTTAAATCAGTTTAGTTAATTCTAGTTTTCTGAGTAGACTTAAACAGCTTTAATATCATTTAAAGGGTTATCTTATTGAACTGCAGTGCTTCGTGCGTCAACTTCATAACTTCAGTATTCAATCGGATTCGTCATTTTTATTAATGCTCTATTCTCGTTGATAGAAAGGTATAAAACACCAGTATTCTTCTTGATATTTTTCTAGCTTCTTCATCGCTGTAGGATATTCACTGAAACCCTTACCAAAAAACATTGGGCTTTATTAGTGGCATCGCGACTCTTTGCTAGGCAAATCTCCCGCAGCTCACCCTTAACTTTCGTTTACATACCTTTGTAGGATGAAATTAGCATATTAGTTATTTTATACTCAGCAATATTAGTATTGCGTGCTCGGGAATATCTTTAGCATTGTATTTAAAACTAAGCGCTATCTTCTGTAGTAAATTTTGGAGATACAGTTAAGGAACTTGCTCACCATCCATTGAAAGTTACACCAAGTTTGCTTCTTGACTTTCAATAATCATTTTGACCGCAATGAGCTCCTTACATCCATGTACATTGTGCTGCTAATAATGGACAAAAGATAAAGGTAATTAGCTTGTTTAACAGGACGAATGGCATCTAGCAAAGAAAAAACATAACGCGTATCGCTTAAATCATGCAACTACCATTAACTATGCTTTTTAAGTCATTGCTGTTTCAGTCTGGATGATCAGCAGTGGTAGATAGATATGTGCTTTTTATAGATAAGCACCTCTAGAACTTGGTAAAATCACTGGTTTATATGTCTAGCAAGTAGAAGTTATTGTAATAACTCTTCGCTATTTTTATATGCTTTAGATAAGGTGGCAGTAATTAGCTATTGAAACGTATATACTATTGCCGCTGCAATCTCCTTAATCTTAGTCATTTTAATCGCAACATCTCGAATACTTATCTGTATAGTTTTCTACAGAAAATAACTGTTACGGTTGACATCTTGCCGCCAATCAACAATGCAGTGTTTACATGTTTGTCGAAACATGACTTCTAGCTTCCTCGCCTCAATAGCAGTGCTATCAGCTATCTGACAGAATTACAGATCAACTTATCTAAGGGAATCACAGATAATATCTAATTTGCAGATATCTGTAGCCTAGATTTTTTATGATATATCATCTCTCTGATGTTGAAATCATCTATGAAATCAATCAGCAGAAATATGCCACGATCTGCAAAATCCTATATACTAGAAATAAGTATAATTCATTATTTTTTTAGTTTATTTTTATTTATTTTTTTCTAAAATTTTTAGTATTTTTTTTGGAAAAAAGTTGTTGTTTTTAAATAAGGTGTTGTGTATAAATTAGCTTTGACGGTATAAAAATAAATAAACCAATAGTTTTTAATTAGTTAAAAATACTTTAGTATGCTATTTAATGTCCGTTATTTAGGTCTAAATTGACAGAGAAAGATTGCATTATTTATTATTAATGTCTTGTAATCTTGTTTAATTTACTAAAAATATGAGAGTTTTTATCGTTATAAAATCTATTTTCATTATGGGGAGTTGCTGTGCTTAAGATATTCTTTTCTTTCTTTTCTTTGTATGTTGATGGTATGTGGCCATGCCAAATTACTAATGCTGCCAATTTTCATTTAAAAATTGAGATTAACAGAAGAGCTTAAAAATATTCGTATTCAGTTTTTAACTATCACTCAAGATAAAATTATTACAGATGGCTGTTTCTTGTTGAGAGTTTATAAAGCAATTCGTTTAGGATTAAGGCTATTAAGTTATTATGAGCTCATTATTGTATTTTCTTATCAGGAATTTAAGCCTCCTTCTTAACCTGCTTTGACAGGCAAAGTTAATCCAGGAAAATCTGTTCATGTTGTAGATGTTACGATAACGCTAAAAAAAGGGGCGCTAAATATGATAAAATTATGTAAAATAATAGCCCGTAACACGACACTAAAAAGAATTATTCTTAATAATAGTGATTAGGAAGATTTAAAAGAGAAATTTAGTTGTTTGGTGTGTGTGGTATACTCGTAAAGGTTATTTTTATGTAGAAAGGAAAAAATAAGTTAGAGGTCTTATTGACTCATAAGGATTTTTACTGGATATTTAATTTCAATAGTGACTAGCGTTATCGCTTCAGCATCTTCAAATATAAAGATGCTCAAGTTCACGAAGATTATTTAAATAATCTTATACCCTTCAAGAATGGAAACTATTATGCCTCTGAGCAATTGGCTGAGTTTAATTAACGGTTAGTTAATACTAGTTGATTCAATTTTGCAATTGTTACATCTGAATTAATAAAGCACGTGAGAAAGAAATGTAGTATTAAAACTTCACGAACGCATATTTATGTTGAATTAGGGTGGTTATTTTATCGATGTATGTCATCGAATTTAATCACTTGAAATAAATTCTGGATTAATTTCTAAAGAGAAGAGTTCTACTTATATCTTTAGTTTTTTCGCAATCTGAATAAATTCTTTATGCAAGCTATAAAATTCTGTTAAAAAGATTCCATTAGAATAATATTATGTTGTTAAGGAAAGATTTGAACATACCGAGCTAAATAATACTCAATCTAATACGAAAATCCTGAATTTATTAAAAAATCAGGATTGTTATAAAATTAGCAATATAGTATATTAATTTGCGCTGGAATTTTTTAGCTATTTTTCCAGAAAATGCAATTAATACTAGTACACTTTTGTATCCTAGAGGCAGTTTTATGATGAATGTGAGAAGGTGGTGATGCTAGCACATATTTAGGATAGCTAGTGATATACTATTGATATTTCTAATGTCACCTAGATTCATATATCAATTTTATTATGTTAGAAGAATAAAAACATTTGGATAAAAGCGTTCTGGAAAGGACATCATTTTGTGGTAATGAGAGTCATCTTGGTTGAATAAAAGCTAATCAATTTGATCAGGTTTCACCTGATCTGTATTTTTTTGATGGTGATTTCAGTATTAGAAATTGTAATTATGAAAAAATTTTATCTACCAAATAATCAAGGAAATTAACCGGTGCTTTAAAATTAGCTATTGGCTCAATGGAATATCAATATAATATGACGAGTAATTGGTATAGGCAATTTTTGTTGATGCTGATGAGGAAAAGGATTTTTCTAAAGATGATTTTAAAGTCGACACTGGTATAATTGTGTATTAGCTGAATTTCACTAGTTGGCCAATTAAACTAGATATTGGCGCGCTTGCAGGTGATTCTAATTATAGCAAAGTACAATTTTATGTTTGGTTAGAGTGGTAGCTATGGAAGATGAGTAAAAACGTATTAGTCTAGTTTTATTATTTTTATTAAAATCATTAACGATAATGGGTTTGGTAGTCATCACCTATATTTTATCTTAATGCATTGATATATTGGTTATCAGGATTAAAAAGTGCGACCATTTCCGGTAGCTTGGAGTAATTTAAATTCACAGAGAGTTTATTTTCAATCATGAAATACTTCATGAGGAGTTGGTAATTAATCTAAAGCTGTAGTGAGTGGTAATATGATTTATATCATCAAGCTAAAAATAGTATAGGGATTTTAATCCTCTTTTTACATTAACGCTTAGCCTATTGTTTGATGTCTAGATTGTATTTAGAAGTTGTGTCTAGCGTTAATCAGACGCTAATCTATTTTATTAATTTTACTTTTAATTATGTATACGGATTATTTATGGTAGTTTAAGGCGTAAACAAGAAAGTGTTATTGAATAACATATGCTTAGATATTAGAAAAATCTAGATTAGAAGATTATGAGATTTATAACTTAGGTTATAAGCTTGAAGTGATACGTGGTGAAGAAACGATAAAATGTAAAATTTATCGCATTACACTGTCAATGTTGATTCAGGTTGATGAATTAAAAAAAATTTTTAGGATCATAAAAGAAAATTGATATCTACACCTTATAGTAAGGCCTGAATTTATCTTTATAAACTTTCAGTAGATGCTTTAATTGAGTTAAAAGTAGTTTTTGTATAAAACGAGATGAAAAAAGTAAATAAATTTTTCTAATTAGATCCCTTTTGTTGATAACAAAGAGGATCTAATTAAAATTAGATGATGATTATTTTTTAGTTGCACGTTCAAAAGAAGAAAGAATCTCAGCTTTTGCCGCATTAATATTTTTCCAACCTTCTACTTTTACCCATTTGCCTTGTTCTAAATTTTTATAATGTTCAAAGAAATATTTAATTTGAACACGTAATAATTCAGGTAAATCGTTAATGTCTTTAATATGATCATATTCTTTAGTTAATTTAGAATGAGGCACCGCAATCAATTTTGCATCTTCACCAGATTCATCGGTCATTTTTAATAGACCGATTGGACGAGAACGGATTACCGAACCTGGCTGTAACGGATAAGGTGTTGGAACTAAAACATCAACGGGATCCCCATCTAGAGCGAGAGTATGATTGATGTAACCATAATTACAGGGATAAAATATAGTAGTAGATATAAAACGATCGACAAAGATGGCGCCGGAATTTTTATCTACTTCATATTTTATCGGATCCGCATTCGCAGGAATTTCTATAATGACATAGAAATCTTCAGGCAGTTCTTTTCCTGCCGGTACATTATTTAGACTCATAAAAATCTCCTTTATTTAAAGCTAAATAATTGAGTATAGCTATTATAGCTGCAAATAAAAGAAAACTCACTATTAGATAGACTCTTAATATAAGAGAAGTTTAACTGTTATTTATCGGAAGATAGTATGGTTTTTTTTGAATAATTCAGGTTTAACTTTGAATTAATCTTTTATAGACACATTGAAGTTTTACTACTAATACTAATTTTGAGTATTTTATGACTATACAGTAAACATATAGATGTTGAGTAATTTTAAGCTCTTGACCAGAATTAAAATGATGATTTTTCAGATAATTTTCTATGAAACTCTCATCACAGTTCTCAACTATACCATTTATTGAGAATATATATTCAGAATAAAATTGGTATACTAACCAAGTTTCTGTATAGAAACGGTCGAATTCATGTTTTCTGGTAACTAAATATTTTCGCAGATCAAAAGACAGTCTGTAAATTATTTGCTATTGTACTGTAAGTAGATAATGGATAACTATAGATTCGGAATTATTAGGAATATATGGTATAACCAGTCATGATCTTCTTCGTTCTAATTCTTCATGAATCTCTTTTCATCCTTAAAATTTAATGTTATTTACAACTAGTATCGGCAGGTTAACTCCCTCGGATCCGGTCTCAGCTTTTCTGAACTGACGGGAGCAGCTTAAATACCATTAAAAATTATTCTTCTTGAACTACAGTGCCTTTTTGCGCATCAGCTTCATAGTATCACTATCCAAAAGTAGTTATACTTATTTTAGTGTGTAGAGTTTTTCTAAAATGTTGGCATATCATCCTGTTCATGAATTTCATGAATGATTACAACAACAGAGAGATGATATGCCATGAAAGTTCTGTCCTACAAGTCTCTTTGAAACCAGATATTACCGTGATCCCTTGCATGAACGCATCCATAATAGCGCCAGGAAACTCATAGACACTGCTATTAAGGCGGAGATCGAAGCCATTCTGAACAAGATGTGACGCTACCTTTGTCAACGAGCATCCATAACTCTCATCTGTAACGATTATGTGCCACAGCGAACCATGCAGGCTGGTTGGCAATATTGAGATTAAAGTGCCGAAGATTAGGGAATCGTAGCAGCAACGAAATATGCTTACAGCTCATTGCTACTACCTTATCTGAAGGGTATAAAAGCAGAGAAGATTTGCTACTATGGTCCGTATACCGGCGAGGTCATATCCAGCGGTGATTTTTACGAAACCATGAAGCGATTCTCAGCAAAAAATGACATGCTCTTTCTAGAAAAGCATCACCCATTAGTAGATTGAAATAGAAATAGCTTAAAGAATATAGGAAATGGTAGCTTTGTGATTTAAGTGATATGTACTACTTTTGCTCTTGGGGCGATAGAATATGCCGTTCTATTAGGCAAACTGATCGCTTTTATCCGATGGTTAAAAGCAGCGGGGGGGGGAGGGAGACTTCCCCCGTATGGATATAAGAAGATCATTGCAGTAGAAAATAGTTATCAAAAGTTAGAAGCAAACTTATCTGAACATTCTTAGTAGGCCTGTGAGTGCATTGCTTAAGTGTACTTCCAAGATTTACTATGGAAGATGGGATGCCGTTAATTTTAGAATGCAATGGCAAGACATTTTCTGACATGTAGCATTAATACCATTAGCTATACAAAATAGCTAATGCGCTAACTTCACTCCTAAAGACATAGAATAGAAAGTTAAACTGAGCTGCATGAGGGGAGGGTATGGTTAGTAGAGAATCACGATGTCGCTAATAAATCTTTTGATACTTTGTTGATAAGATTATTAGAGAAATATCATCTGCAACAATGAAGAAGATGGAGAAAGATCAAGAAGCGCTGTTAGCATTCTATGACTTCACGTCAATGCACTGTGGCATAAAAGAAACGAATTTAATTTAAATATCGGCTTTTACTCGACAACGTGAGGCTATGAAGCTGACATGTGAATAACTATGATTCAAGAAAGCAACCCTTTATGCTATTTAAGCTCTTTCAGTTTACTCAAAAACTAAAACTGGCTAAATTGATTTATGATCTTGTGCTGATACTGGTGCTAAACAACGTTCAATTTAAGGATAGAAAATATATTCATAAAGCATTAGAGTGGAACATAGCTTGATCATTATACAATAAATATTGTTAATAATTTAACCATTATGAGCAGAGATATTCAGAATTAAATTTAGTTTAATTATTACAAAATTAGCTGATCAAGGTAGTTTTAAATGGAATTTATGCGATTTGACTGACGATACTTTATATCATTTAAAAATGCGTAGATTTCTACCAGAAGTCATGATACCTGGATTAAAAAAATTAGAAAAAGATTTTAAAATAACACTTTTATATGCTTGTAATATAATTAAAAATTAGTTTGATAGAGATAATAAAGTAATACAGTAAAGTGCTTTTCATTTTAAAATGATTATCCCAGATTTTAATTCTTGATGCGTTAATAGAAGTTGGATTCTACCATGATTCATGGATAATTGAGTTGAATAGCTATAAATATTGTTTATCAGTTTGTAGATAAACAGAATAAACATTACATTGTGAAATTTTAATCGAGAAGCGCATTAGAGAGTTGGAGTCAGATTCAAGAAGAACATGATTTATATTATCTTTGTATGAAGCAAGTTATCAGTTATTGCACCTCTATTTTTCGATGCGTAAACTGTATTGAATATAGAGATTTTTTGTACGCAGTACTTCCGAGTGTTGAAAGAAAGTAATATGAGGCTGATAACTTGTTATAGTTGGAATAAGTAGAACGATTAATTGAACGGATATATTAAATAGAATATGGTATACATACCGGCACGATTTTTTAACCTGGTCAACTATTGGAATTAATGAATATTAAATTACTCCTAATAATATTTTAACTAATATTCATTAGTTATCAGTTAAGGAAGGGCAGAGTTTTCTATTAATTATTGATGAGTTTATTATTGAAGTACAAAACGTTGGTTGTGTAACCGTATTGTTATCTTTGTTTACAGGATAATTGTCATTCTAGTAATATTTATAGCGAGATGATCCTTTATTTTTTGATTTTAATTATTTTTGTAATTGATGAGCCAGAAATACAAGATTTATAGATGCTTTTAAATAGCGAATGTCTGGAACAAAAGAATTTAACTTAAAATGTTATAAGAATGTTATTCTTATAACAAGTAATCTTACAAAAGGCAGTATGGGTTTTTAATAATTCAGATTTAATCTTTAATTAATTTTTTTATAAACTGCAATGGAGTTTTATTACCTAAAACTGATTGTGGTAATTATTAATTATATAACCAAATATATTGATGCAAGATATCGTATCAAACGCTTGATTAGAATTGAAATAATGGCTTTGTAACTCACTTCCATGTACCCATTAAATCGTTTGATCATGACATTTACTTGAATATGGTTTGCTAGGCTAAGTCAGTGTTCTATTATATCAAGCTCTGTACATAAACAGTCGAATTCCTATTTTTTGGTATCTGATATTTTCGCATATCAAAAGACGGTCTGTAAGTTTGTTGCCATTGTTTATAAGTACCAAATGGATAGAGATGGACATGCTTGATTAAGATCAAGCAAAAAGTGTCGAGCATTGACTACAATCTTAAACTTATAAAGACGGATAAAACCCAAGTGTCGCGATCTATGCATACAAAAAGATAACGTTGTGAAGTTTCGTTTGGTATTTGTGGAAGATATTACATCTACGTGTAGATAAGCATGACTCGTAGGTTTTAAGTGCTTTATTCTTCAACTTCGTGTTTTTCTTTCTCATTATTACTCAATCTCTCCTCTGAGATTATGTAAACAGCAATTTTAAGCCAGATAGAAATAAATAGGGGGTTCAGAAATTCGCATTGAATGGAGGGCTTTGACAGAAAATGTGGAGAGCAAGCATGGCTGTAATCATTAACATCATCTTGTTTACGCTCTTAACAAAGGGTGAGTTCGGATATATCATAACAGTTAGTCGAAGTATACGTAGAATCTTTGATTACCTAAAGAACGGCGCTTGATTTTAGATTTTGTAGTTGCTTGACGATGGAGCTTAAGGCTAATCATCATTATATATTACTCACTTAACTATACCATCAATAGTTATCTGAGCGTAAATTAAGGATGCACGATGGAGTGTCTATATAGCAATTCGGAACTAAATAAGTATGTATAACATGAAATTATCACTAATTTAACATGGAATAGGTCTCAGAATATGTGTTGTAATGAAATGAACTGATACTCTAGCAAGATATTTTTATTCTTTAAGTGATAACACTATGCTTTTTACCGGTAGGGAAAATTAATGGAAAATAGATAAAAAGAAAAAAGATTTTTTCCTGGTTAAGGTTAGGATCTAAAAATAAAGCAAAAAAAAAGAGACACAGCAACAATCTGAACCGAGATTAAAAAATAATGCTGAAGAGGGGGGGCGTGACGGATGTAATGGAGACATTATTATAATCTAGAAAAACTGAAAATGTCTAACCTCAAGTAGCAGAATAAGAAAATGCTCAATGCCAAACAAGAAACATTAAAGTCTCAAAAATTATTTAATTTAGTGAACAGGTAATCGCTTTGTAAAAATAGACAAATAGGAAAAAGTACAGTTGATACAACAGCCAAAAAAACTGCCAAAAGAGAATTTCTTTGTACGGTTAAGACAGGGATTATTAAAAACCCAGCAAAATATGGGTGTAGGTTTTATTAGCTTTTTTCGTGGTAAAAAAATTGATGATAAGCTATTTGATGAGCTAGAAGAGCACCTTTTAATTGCTGATGTTGGGCTAGAAACAACCAAAAAAATTATAGATAGTCTAATTGTTCAAGCTAATCGTAAAGAGTTGAATAATGCTGCTTTGCTTTATAGCAAATTGCGCGAAGAGATGGCTAAAATCTTATATGATGTTAATAAACCATTGGTTATAGAAAATAAGCTACCTTATATAATATTAATGGTTGGCGTTAATGGGGTTGGTAAAACTACCACAATTGGGAAATTAGCCCGACAATATCAGATAAAAGGTAAATCGATAATGTTAGCAGCTGGAGATACATTTAGGGTAGCAGCGATTGAGCAATTACAAGCTTGGGGAAAGTATAACAATATTCCCGTTATTGCTCAGCATATTGGCGCAGATCCTGCTTCAGTTATTTTTGATGCTATTCATTCAGCAAAAGCAAAGGAAATCGACATATTGATTGCAGATACTGCTGGACGATTGCAAAACAAAGCGCATTTAATGAAAGAATTAAAAAAAATTGTTAGAGTTATGGAAAAACTTGATCAACAAGCACCTCATGAGGTGCTGCTAACATTAGATGCAAGTGCTGGTCAAAATGCAATTAATCAAGCTAAAATTTTTCATGAGGCAGTAGGTTTAACTGGTATTATTTTAACTAAATTTGATGGTACAGCTAAAGGTGGAGTGATTTTTGCTATTGCCGATCAGTTTAAGATCCCGATTCGTTATATCGGAATTGGTGAAGGTATTGATGATCTTCAGCCATTCATAGCTAATAATTTCATCGAGTCGATTTTTATCCGAGAGGATTAAAATTAATGATTCGCTTTGAAGATGTCAGTAAAGCTTATCGTGGTGGCAAGCAAGCACTTCAGGGTATTAATTTTTACCTTTATCCTGGAGAAATGGCATTTCTTACAGGTCATTCTGGTGCGGGGAAAAGTACCTTATTAAAGTTAATTTGCGGTATTGAACGCCCAACTACTGGCCATATTTGGTTTGGTGGTTATCATATTAGTCGCTTAAAAAAACGAGAAGTTCCTTTTTTACGCCGACAGATAGGTATGATTTTTCAAGATCATTATTTACTGTTTGATAGAAATGTATATGACAATGTTTCTATGCCTTTAATTATTGCAGGTGCCAGTTCTGAGGATATTCGTCGCCGTGTTTCTGCTGCCTTAGATAAGGTCGCTTTATTTAATAGAGCAAAAAGTTATCCAATTCAATTATCAGGTGGAGAGCAACAGCGAGTAGGTATAGCTCGCGCAATTGTTAATAAGCCTAATGTATTGCTAGCTGATGAACCAACAGGTAATTTAGATGAAGAATTATCTAAAGAAATCATGAAATTATTTGAAGAATTCAATCAAGTTGGTGTAACAGTTTTGATAGCCACTCATAATCTTGAGCTTATTACGCGTCGTCATTATTCTATTTTGACATTAAGTGAAGGAAGAATGATAGGAGGTCAGAATGGCTAAAAATCTATCTATAAAACAGCCAAAGTCAAGGGATTAAAAGTGGGGTGGCGACAGCAATGGCGCTATGCTTGGTTAAATATATTATTAGATATGTTGCGCCAGCCTTTGGCTACGCTTTTGACAGTAGCTGTTATCGCGATAACGATAACACTGCCTAGTGTTTGTTATATTATTTGGAAAAATGTTTCACAAGTAGCACAACAATGGTACCCTACACCCCAATTAACAGTTTATTTGGATAAATCATTGAATAAAAAAAGCGCTGAGCGGGTAGTCGCTGAACTTAGAGAATTAGATGGTGTTAAAAATATTAATTACCTATCACAGGAAGAAGCTATGGTTGAGTTCCGTAATTGGTCAGGATTCGATAGAGCGTTAGACTTATTGGAAGAAAATCCTTTACCAGCAGTAGCAATTATCACGCCTAAAATTAATTTTCAAAATTCACAGTCATTGATAAACTTACGTAATCAGATAAGTCAGTTATCCGGAATTGAAGATGTTCGCGTGGAGGATAGTTGGTTTACCCGTTTAGCCGCATTAACAGGCCTGATTGGAGAAATTGTAATTTTGATTGGTATTTTAATGATCATGGCGATGTTTTTAGTGATTGGCAATAGTATAAGGCTAAATATTTTTGCCCGTAGGGATACGATTAATGTTATGAAATTGATTGGGGCGACAGATGGTTTTATTATGCGTCCATTCTTAAATGGTGGTATTGTACTTGGACTCTTTGGTGCTTTACTATCATTAATACTTTCTGCATTATTAGAATGGCAACTGACTGGTATAGTTACACAAGTAGCGGATTTATTTGGTACTACATTTCATATTCAAGGGTTTTTATGGGATGAGGTTCTATTAGTTATACTTGTTGCCGCGATGGTTGGCTGGTTAGCGGCTTGGTTGGCTACAGGTCAACACTTAAGACGTTTAACGCCAGAGTGATTTTTCTTTGTAGAAAAAGTGATTTTGGTAATTAATATTGAATATAGTGCACTATGGTGTGCGCTTTAATGGCTAAAGCTCGCTAACTTCAGGGATGTTGATGATCTAAGTACTGTTTTATACTTTGCAGTATATTAATTTTTAGCGATGTTAGCAAAAGTTCTTGCTTTGCTTATATAGCAATTTGTAGCTACTTTCTATTTCAATTGTTATACTTTTAAATAATTTCTCTCTGAACTAGAGAGAAAGATGAATAAAACGACCATTCATGATAGATGAATACCATTCATCTATCTTTTTAATCGGTTGATATAATTGTTTACATTTCAAATATGGAATTCCTATCAATAATTCTACTGATTACCATAGCCTTATTAAGCTATGGTGACTAATTTTATGCTTGTTGGTAAGTATTTAATACTATTTGACTCCATCCAAGTAAAAATGCACTCTTTATCAATAATTACTTTAAGAAAATAGTTAACATATCTGCATTAAACTCTTTAAGAGTTTCATCGCTTACATAACCATTTTAATCTTAGGCGATTAAAATTGCGATTAGTTATTTCTATTCTAATCTCCTTTTCTCGCGCGTTTTCTACTTTTCTTATGTGGGAAATAACAACTCCATTTAAAAGATTCAGAGAAAAATGTTTCATTGACTTCAATAATACCAGTTAGGCATTTCTTGATTCTCTCTCTGTTGAAGCAAGGAAGAAGTTCTACCATTAAACGCTGTTTCAAATCAATCCATTTTTGTTTAGCTAGTTCTCGTAAAATTAAGGAGTTATTCTTATTTTTGGTGTATGAAATTTCAGAGATGATTATTCTTCTGATTGACTTTATGAATGATTTCAATAAGAGAGAGATGATATTTTATGAAAAAATGTAGGCTATAGCTACGAAACTAAATATTACCTATGATTCCTTTACATGAGTTGATCTATAATACTGTCAGGTAGCTGATAGCAGAGCTGTTGAGGTTGATCTCAAAACCTTATGCTGCGATAACCTGGTGAACGTCGCTTTATCAGCAAGATGGTCTCATGCCGTTATCCGTAACGGTTATTTATCACAGCAAACTTAATATAAACAAGTATTGATGATGTCAAAGTTAAAGTACCTAAAGTCTAAAAATCGCATCGGCGACAGAATATCCTTTAATAGCTCATTGCTGCCGCTTTATCTGAAGCGTATAAAAAGCGTTAAATAGTTTAACTACCATGACTTTGTACCTGAGAGATATGGCTTACCAGTTATTTTAACGAAGCTCAAGCGCTTATCAATAAAAAGCGCATTCTCTTCATTCAGCACCTTATCAGCAGATTAAAACAGCGATTGCCTGAAGAGCACAGACAATAATAGCATAGTCAATGCTATCTGCGTGATTTAACTGATACATCTACGTTTATTTCTTAACTGATAGCATAGCCCATTCTATCAGGCAAACTGATCGCCTTTACTTGATGTTTTATTTATCGACATTACTGCATCATGGACTCGTAAGGAGATCGTTACAGTTAAAGATATTTATAGAGAGTCACAAGTAAACTGGCATAACTTTTAATGATCGGTAAGCGCGTTCTTAAGTATATCTCCCAAGATTGCTATGGGAGCCGATGTCCTTAATTTTGAATACAATTACAAAGATATTTTCAGATGCGTACTACTAATCTTGTTGGTAGATAAGATAGCTTATGTGCTGATTTAATTCTCCAAAGGTATCTAAGAGAAAGTAAAGGTGAGCTGCTGGAACTTTGCTAGCAGAAATCGAGATGCCGCTAATAAAGCTCTTGATATTTTGTTAACAAAGTTTTCATTGTAACTTCTAACTATAAGGAAGTTAGATAAAGATTGAGAAGAATAGCTGCATTCTATGCCTTCCTGTCAGCGTACTGTGCGTCATAAGAACGACGAATCTGATTGAATCGGTTTTGTGATAAGTGAGTCTATGAAGCTGACGCGTGAAGCACTATGGTTCGTAAAACAACCCTAATGATATTTAAGCTGCTTCCGTTTGGTCAAAAAAACGGGAAGTGGCTCAGGGAATTTGACCTCCTCTGACTCTGGTAATAAATAATATCCAATTTAAGAATGAAAAACAGATTCATAAAACGTCAGAGTGAAATGTAGCTAGACCCTAATACAGCAAGATTTCCTAATAACTCATTAGCCAATGTATTAATTAGTTATTTAGAGCAAATAATTGCTAAAGAAAAAAGATTGTTCATAAATTATGTTTAGTATCCAAATAGAATGATGTTGCTATTTGTATATATGATAAAATGCCTTATAAAGAGTTATAGCCGGAAAATATTTTTATATATTATACTATTAATTGATGTTTAAGCGCTTGAGTAATTAATGTAATTTATTTTATGATACCAGTATTTATCTTTTTAAGATTTAATTTTATTAATTTATTTTAGAATCTTTATTAGTATTAGTGAGTTTTTAAAATTGTCAGATTAATAAAAGTTAATTTATATTTATTTTTGTAATATCTTATTTTACTTATAATTTTTATAGATTATTAAATTGTAATTTATAATGTTATTTTATTTGTTGATGTTATGAACAAAATTTTAAATAAAATTACTAATTTTTTACTTTTTTATTTATTGTAAATTGATTTCAAGGAGTTTTATGGCCAAACTTTTTGGCAATAGCCGCCCATTATTTTGGTTAAAAGTATCATTTGTTACGAGTTTATTATCACTAATAGAATATAGTAGCATTTTATTCTCAATCTTATATCCAATGAATTGCTTTTCCAGCTCAGTTAAAATTTCCGCTGCTGGAGTTGGTCAGGTTAATAAAATAACTCCAATGAAAAAACAGATTATTGTAGCTGCATTAGATAATCGATACCATTTTCGTTCAGGAATGCAAATCAAGCAGCGACAGTTAATGTCCATTTTCCAAGGCATAAAGAATAATCAAGAAAAGATAGTTATTTATGGTGTTGAGAAGGAGAAAGTTAAACGAATTGAAATCATGGATGAAGATATTAAAACAGTATGGGAAACACAAATAGGAACACTATTTTCACAAATTTATCAAAATGCAGTCCAAGGTAGCTGTCATCCTGATTTAAATCAAATTAATATGTTAACCATCAATTGTGTTTCTCCTCAATCTACCCATATCACTTATCGTTTTACTGGAAAATGGAATGGTCCTAAAAATTTAGTACCATCAAATGATGTTTTAGCTAGCTGGAAAGTAAGTAGTATTATTTGGTCTGCACAAAAATGATTTAATTTAGTAATTAATTATATTAATACATGACATAAAATTAAATTGTTAAATTCCTTAATTAAGTTGGTATATTATAAGTTTATCACAAGAATTATAAGAAATTATTAATAAATCTGGTGTTATGGCAGTCAGGGACTTTCCTACTTTTTTTATGGTTCTTAATAAATTTTATTCTGCATCCTTAAATTAGATAAGGTTTAAGACTATGGTAAAGATAAAATCCATTTGTATGCAGTTCTAGTTTTTCTGAGCAGGTTGTAGTAATTCAAATAGCATTGAAATGGTTGTTTTTCTTGAGCTATAGTGCTTAATACATCGGTTTTATAGGATCACTGTTACAAAAAGCTGATTCAATCGAGTTCATCGCTCTCATTGATGCCCGCAGTGTACTAATGACAGAAATTCTTAGAATGCCAGGAACTCTTCTCGTTTTTTTCCAGTTTCTTTATCGCTGTAAGGATATTTATCCTGATAATTTTACCAACAAAAACATCAAGGGATTTATTAGCGGCGTCACGACTCTCTGCTAGCCAGAGCTACCGTAGCTCACTCTTAACTTTCGGCGGATTCCTTTTAATAATAAATCTGGCACATTAATTATCTTATCTACTCAATAATCAGCAGTGTGCTGTGTGTTCTGGAATATCTTTGCTGTTGCATTCTAAAAACCAAGAGACAGGGATTCCTTAGCAAGCCTGAGAGTACGGTAAAATCACACACTGGTAGGGGAAAAAGTTATGCCAAGTTCGCTTTTGACTCTTAATAAGCATTTTCTACCGCAATGAGCTCCTTACGTCCATGGTGCAGTGACACCGGTAATGAGCAGTAGGCAAAGGCGATTATTTTGCATAACAGAATGATATATGCCATCAGAAGAAAATAAACGTAATGCATATCACTTAAAGCACGTAGGTAGCACCATTGCCTGTTACTCTTCAAACTATTGTTGTTTTAGTCTACTGATAGTATTGGTAGAGAGATGAAGTGAATTTCATTAAGAAACGCCCCAGAGCTTCATAGAAATCATTGATGGATATACTTCGTAGGTATAAAGACATGATAACAATTCTTCACTGATTTTACACGCTTTAGATAAGGCAGCGCAAGATCCTAAAGGAATATTTTGTCACCAGTTGTGCCAAACCTTCGATTTTAGGAATTTTAATTTCAACATTACAATACCTATTTTATAAGTTTTATGTAGCAAATAACCATTACGAGCGACAGCTTGCCGCCCATCGATAAGCCAGCGCTTTACATGTTTGTCGCAGCTATGGCCTCGAGTATCGCTTCAATAGCTGTTCTATCAGTCCCTCGTACTATTATGAATGTATTTATGCAAGAGATAACGATAAAATCTGGTTTTACGGATACCTCTGTAGGCTAGACTTTTATGGCATATCATCTCTTTGTTGTTAAAATCATCCACGAAATTAATCAGAAGGATACGTCACCATCTTAGAAATCCTATACACCAAAATTAGCATAACTCTACCATCTAAACACTTTTTTAAACATTGACGCTTGTTTATTTCGCTGACTCCCGTAAAGTCAAGCTATTCAAGATACATAGTAGATAATTAGAGCATTTATCCTTGTGATGCAGTTTTGCCAGCAGACTTCCAGTAAGATTCTTAAATCTTTTCCTGTAATCGGGAATTTTATAACAATATCGTTGAAGCATAATGAATTTTTTCAGCGGTTATATGTTCACTGTGATAATATTAGTAGGATAAAATGAAATGAGTTACTTCAATACGTAATAAATCGATATTATCAGATTGTCGCCGAATCAACTAATAAGATACAGCTTTAACATCAGATCGCCACGAGTAACGGAGATATGAACATGCAGATGTTAATTAAGTTGTTAATTACAAGTTAACAAGGCTCAGAAGATACTAATTTCGATCTCTATTTTGCATGCTAACTGCCACTATTTTCTAGTGCGGATGAGGACACGAAACAGAGCACTGAAATCGGCCAGATATTGTTGAAAAAAAGGTAAAGAAGATGAGGTATAGTAAAAGTAATGTGTTGCTAATCGCGATCGGGTAAAATTTGAGCTGCTGTCTTAATCATTGTTCAGTAGCTTTAAATATGTATAAACTGAAGGTTTTTAATTTAGAGCTTTGTCAGAAAAATAGCGATACAAACATTTAGAATAGCTACAGTAGTAGCGCTAGACACCAAATGAAACAAATTCCGCAATCAAGCATTCGCTCAATATATAGATAGGTATACTACAAGTGAATATTTTCACCGTATTTTTAAGAAATTTATTCGAATTGTTATCAATGATTAAAATCAGTTTAATTGCGCGGGATAAGAGTTATGCATCTGGATTTACCCTCTTGGATCTTGCTAGGAGGGATAGAAATCTATCATCCTGTCCGCATTTATCAGGTCTATCGGCCAAGTTATTTTTTATGGTTACCCCAGTTACTGAAAAGATACAGACATTATTACCATAATTCTCCATGGTGATGAATTTATCGACAAGCACATGCTTCCAGTCATTTTCTCCTCAATGCAATTGTATTCAGCATCATCAGGTTTGTTTGGGAGTTTGCTTAAAACTTTGTATAATTGTGACTAGAGGAAAATAATATTTGCGTATGAGAGAAAATTTAGAACCGATGTCTGATATATTGCTGCATGATTTCTTTTGTGGTATATGAAATAATTCAGTCTGTCTGTTATCATTAATTTATGAGGGAGATCAAAGCGTTTCAGATAAATAAGTGGTTGTAACACGTAAAATCGCGTGTTTATCTGCTAATTTACTTGGTTTCTCCTTTTTAGGAGACTTATTCCGAGCTATTTTGCTGAATTATTAAAAATTAACATATCATAGAGTATAAAACAGTGCTTAGATCATGATACCCTTGAAGTAGAAATAGTTACCATCCACACAAACCATAGTGTGACGTTCTTGTAATCCTAAAATGCAGTTCGAAACCGTAATATGGTCAATGCAAAATTAATAATAGCACATGCTCGCGATGAAGCGAGATTATGGTAAGTTCGTTCTGAAGACATGAGTTATCCTCATTTCTTGTGTTTGGAGACTTCACAGAAACTGGCGTATTTTGCGATTTATTTCGTGGATAATTTCAATATCATAGAGATGATATGCCATGAAAAATCTAGCTTACAAAGAGGTATTCATAAAGCCATATATTACCTTATCAATTGCATAAACTCATCTACAATGGTGTTCCAGGCAGTTGATAGCACTGTCGTTTGAGACAGTGCTTCTAAGTCATGCTGCAACAACATACTCAATGCCATCTTATCGATGGCGTTATGTTCGATTTGTTCATAACGGTTATGTGTCCCCCAGAAACTATACAGACTAATATTGAAGATGTTTATATTTAAAATATCTAAGATCAGGGATTGCAGCAACAACGGAATATCCTTCAGCAGCTAGTTGCTTCACCTACTTATCTTAAGTTGGCAAAAATGTTCCAGAGTTGCTACCCATGCCTATATCTGCGAGGCAATCTACTGGTGATTTGAGAAAATCTTAAGATCGCTTTTCAGTGAAAAACACATGGCTTCTTTCAAGTAGAAGAAGCCCTAAAACCAGTAAATTGAAATACTAATGCCTGAATAGCTATTAGTAATGCTAGCGCTGTGTGATTTAAGTGATAAGTGCATTACGTTATTTTTTTAGATGAAAGCATATGTCATTCTGTTAGGTAAGATAATCACCTTTGCCTACTAGTTATTATTAGTAACACTGAGTATAGACGTAAGGAGTTAGCTGCGGTCGAAAATGCTTATCGAGAGTTAGCAGTGAACTTAGCTGAATTCCTTAATGGACTAAAAGCACGCGACTTGATTATATCTCCCAAGACTTGGGTACAGAGACGCGGTGCTTAGTTTTTTTTGGAATGTAATAGCAAAGATATTACTGGACATGCAGCATTAATGCTGTTTGGTATATAAAATGGCTTATTCGCTGTTTTACTAGTTAAAGTCAAGTAATCGAAAATTAAAAGCTTGAGCTATAGGAGCTCTGGCTATCAGAGAGAACCTCGATGCTGTTGATAAATCCCTTGATTTTTTTGTTGATAAGGTTTTCAACAAAGTATCATCCTGCAACAATAAAAGAAGCTAGAGAAAGAGCGAAAGAACGACTGGCATTCTATACCTTTCTGTCAGGCGCGCTAGGCCGCCAATAAGAACAACAACTCCGATTGATTAGTTTTTGTGGCAATGAGACTATGAAACTGATGCGCGAAAAATTATATGTTAAGAACAGAAATCATTTCAATAGTGTTTAAGCTGCTTTTCCGTCTGCTAAAATATAAAACTGCCTAAGTGGAAATTGATCTTGCTGATTCTAGTAGCAATAACCTTAAATTTTAAGGATGCAGGACAGATTCACAAAGCATTAGAACCGGTAGTAGTGTAGCCTAAAACTGGCTAAATACTAAATTTGCTAATAACTTAGAAGAGTTTAATTAATCATATCGCTAAGTCTACTAAATAAATTAGTAATTTTAGCGAGTAAATAATTTTATTTATTATTAATAGTGAAATTTTTTGTTATGATATATACTGATTAAAGTAGTATATTAGTATCAGTGTATTTTACACTAATCATTAAGATTGGCTAGTTTAACAATTGATTGACTATTAATATAGGAAACAAAAATGAATAAAATAGCTTTATTGTTATTATGTATGTTAAGTTTTTTTTGTTCTGCGAAAGTGATTACTTATCAACAATTAACTGAATTATGGCAATCAGCAGAAAATGAAGCCAAACAACTAGTTAGTCACATGAGTTTTGAAGAAAAACTAGGGCAGATGTTAATGTTGAGTTTTTCTCATTGGGGTGTTGACGCGAAAAAAAATGCTATGGCTATGACCAAGCTCAATCCAGAAATTGCTAATATTATTCACCAGTATAATTTAGGTTCAGTAATCTTATTTAGAAGTAATTTAATTGACTCGTCACAAACCGTAAACCTAATTAATGCCATACAACAGGCACGCAGCAACTTACCGCTATTTATTAGTGTTGACCAGGAAGGTGGTTATGTTACGCGATTACGATATGGTACTGAGATGCCAGGTAATATGGCATTAGGTGCAATCCGTTCTAAACACCTAAGTGAGTTGGTTGGTATGATTCATGCTTATGAACTTACGCATTTAGGCTTTAATTTTAATTTTGCGCCAGTGGTTGATATTAATAATAACCAAGACAATCCTATTATTGCTGTCCGTTCTTATTCGGATCGGTCACAGCTGGTAGCTGAAATGGCTAACAGTTATATTAAAGGCATCCATCGATATCCTGTTTTAACAGCAATTAAACATTTCCCTGGCCATGGAAATGTGACTATTGATAGCCATTTATCTTTGCCAACAATTAATATTAGTCAAAAACAATGGCGTGAATTTGAATTGCTCCCATTCATGCATACCATGCAAAATACCGATGCAATCATGACAGCGCATATCGTGATGCCTGCGTTAGATAATCATAAACTGACTAGCATTGATAATCGGGTAGTCGGTATTCCAGCAACACTTTCTAAACCAATCTTGACAGGAATATTGCGCAATAAACTAAATTATAAAGGTTTAGTGATCACCGATGCACTGGATATGGGAGCTATTGCCAATAACTTTGATAGTTACTGGGCTGTTAAACAGGCAATATTGGCAGGCAATGATATTATTTTAATGCCATTAAAAATTAATAATATTGAGGCTGTTTCTAAGCTGAAACAGCTCTATGGTTATTTAAAAACTGAAGTGAAAAACAATCCTGAATTAAATCGTCGCATTAACGAATCAGCTTATCGGGTCGTATTTAGCAAGCTAAAAAATAAGATTTCGGCGACAGATAAGTCTGCCGAGCGAGCAGAAGAAGTTGTTGGAGCAAAAATAAATAAAGATATTGAAAATATGTTGGCAGACCATGCGGTAACATTAATAAAAAATAGTAACCTACTACCGTTCCAGTTAAAATATGATAATAAGATTGTTATTTTTTCAGATGAAAAGGTACGTAATCAATTAATTAAAAAACATTTACTCGCTATTGCTAATGAATTAAAGATTAATATTACTACCCGAGATAATGTGGTAACAATGATGGCGAATGATAGATCTGAAAATCAATTAATCCCCGAAATTCAAGATTCTGATCTTATTATTTTAGCTACTTATAATTTAAAAAGATCACCTATAAATGCTCAACGCATACTAAATGTTGCAAATCGTAATGCGATCCCAACGATCGTTATATCTACCAATAATCCTTATGATATTGCTTATTTAGAAGACGTAAAAGCCAATATTGCCATTTATGGTAATGCAGGTTTTAATACGACTAATAATAGAAATAACTTAGAAGCCAATATTCGTAGTGGGCTAAGAACCCTTTTTCTTACACCAAATAAGCGTTTAATGAATTCACCGACAGGTAAATTGCCGGTTGATATCAAAACACCTGATTTAGACCGTACCCTTTATCCTTATGGATATGGTTTAGTTTATAACTAATAATATTACTTTAAGGTAATTTAATGTAATTATTTAATATTATGCCAATTTTTTATTTTTCATCTTTTTTATAAAATTTGAATTTATCTATTTAAGATAAAATATATTTTATTTTTATTATAAATAAATGTTTTATAGCGATATAAATCGTACGAATATATGTTATTTACATATATAAAATTTATAATTCATACAAATTTTATAAATTTTATTTAGTATATATGTAATGGGAGAGCCTAGCTATTAATCTCTTGGCATGGATAAGTGTGTTTTTAACATCCTTATTAATACTCTATTTTAATATTCATGTTAAATATAGATATATAATATATACAATATTATTTTTAGATAGAATCTTAAGTAAGAATAAATTCTTAGTATTCTATAAGAGTTACTTGCTTATAGTTAAGCTATACCAAATATGCTCACAGTGGCATATGAATAGAATTTATTAATATTCAAAGTAGTTTATAATGACATATTCACAAAAAAGCTGGTTTTGATAAGAGGATATCAGCACCTAACAAGCCTGTTGGCTTGTTAGGTGCAATATATGGATAATGGATATCCTATTGAGGAAACGCTTGATAGGATAACTATTAATCTGGTATGTAGCTATAAAACTTGAAGATAGTTGAAACAATCAATACATAACACTGCATGATTAATAAAGTTCGGAATTCTTTATTCTAAGAGAATATTATAGTGATTTGATTTCTAATCAAAAATACATCCAAAACTTATAAAGAAAAGTTACTGAACGCCTATTGAAGTATTTAAAGCACTAAATGCTGAATCTTATTTCAAATTAGACGCTGCTGTCGATATAAAAGAAACGTACTATGCCAGGGTTTTAACTATAACCCACGATGTACTTAATTGTAATTAAAAAAGCTAAGGTGGAATCCTTCTACAATCTGCTATGCAGCAAAATTATGCCTTGAATGAAGAAAGCTGATGAATAATACACATTCCATAAGGAGAAAAATAATTATTATGTTACTTGCTTTCAGATATGTAGTTAGAGCATGGTTTTAATGCTTCATAAAACCATCCGATGAAATACATATATCACTGATGGACAATGTTATTTATCTCTACCGAAACAGTAGAGAAGGAAAAGCAGAAAACAGTAAAGAAGATCTGCTATAGTCATCTGACAACCGTAAAGAATATCAAAATATAGAATGATGTATTTCTAATAGAAATAAACTATTAGAAAAGTCTGAAACACAATTAAATACATAAATATTTTATTCGATTCTTATTCTTTATTTTTAATATTTAATTAAATGCACTTGAATTGTTTACTGTTTTATTTTTATAAAAATCCGGTTAAATGCATGATTTCATCACTTCAAAGTTTGTGAATAAATATTTTTATTAGTTATTAATAAATCTCTGGTGTATAGAGAGCAGACTATATTCCACTCTGATGCTTTGTGAATCTTATTCTACATTCTTAAATTAGATGTTGTTTACCAGAAAGGTAAATTCTATTTTTCCTTAGCTAATCCAATTGTCTTGGCAAACGGAAGCAGCTTAAATAGTATTGCAAAGATTACTTTCTTAAAATGACAATGTTTCGTCTATCAACTTCGTATCCTAATTCACTGATGCAAAAGCTAGTTCAATTAGATTCGTCGTTTTTATTTACACCTAGCGCGCTAACAGGAAATTGTAGAATTCCAGCAGCTTTTCTCGATTTTTCTTTAGCTTCTTTATTGTTACAGAATGAGTTAAAATTCTTTTTAACAAAGAATAAAAGGCTTTATCTTAGGCATTAAGGTACTCTTGTTAGCCTAGGGAAGTAGCTCCCCCACTCGCATAAGTTCTCACCCTTAAAACTTTCGGTTGCATACTTTTGGCTTAAAACCGCTATATTAGCTATTTTATGTACCAACATAATTTATACTACATATCTGGAAATAACTTTACTGTTACGTTCTAAAAATAAATAGCACTACCTCATAGCGAGCACAGGAAATATAATTAAGGCACACCGCTCGCGCACAGTCATCTAGAAGTTAAGCTCAGTTTATTCTAACTCTCGAGTTAAGCATTTCGACTTCAGCTAGTTTATTACGTTCATGAGCAGTGATACTAATAATAACGACTAGGCAAAAGCGATCAGGGTCCACATACAGAACGCCATAATACTCATCTGCCCTATAAATAAACGTAAATATATTACTTAAATCACACAAGTACCATTTCTTATCTTCTTCAAGCTATTGCTATTTTAATCTTCTTATGGTACTGGCAGAGAGATTATCTACTTTCTCATCAAAAAAACCTAGAGATTCGTAAAAATCATCGATACCTGTATCTCACAGGTATGCAATCATAGTAGGAAAAACTCTTTGACATTTTTGCGCATTTCAGATAAGTTGGTAGCAACGAGCTCTTGAAGCATATTCTTTTGCTGCTGTGAACCCACTTTTTTAACATTAGGCATTTTAATCTCAATATAGTCAATGCTAGTCTGCATGACTTACTCTGACATATAACCGTTACAGATGAAGGCATGACGAGGACCCGTTGATATGGCAGTGTTGAGCATGTTATCTCAACATGGCTTCGAGATCAGCCTAAAGAGCGGTTGTCCATCATCTCCCCCTAGTATTATTATAGATAAGTTAATACAAAGGATCACAGGTAATATTGATTTCGCAGGTATCTCTATAGGGTAGAGATTTATTGTATATTATATTTCTGTTGTTGTAATTATTTGCAAAATTAATCAGCAGGATATCCAACACTATCTCCGAAACACTATATACCAAAAATAAGCATAACTATATTTTCCAGCAAAATTAGGATAACAAATCATTATTGAGCTCCTTTTCCTTCAAATCGTTAACCATTATATTTATAGATGCATAATGCACGTCGTGTTTATCTCAGTCTGGCTGAAAATAAATTAAAACGTATGACGGAAATTGTCATTATCAAGTACTTATATGAAGTACGCTCATCAAAATTCTATAGTAAAGTCTTAGTGCTATTGAATCTAGATCTTATAGATAAGAGAAGGCGAGATATTGATAATTGCTTATCTTAGCAAAGATTGTTGGTAGAAATCTCTTATGCTATATGAAAGGATTTTCCTACAGAGATTGTTATGAAAAGCAAAGAGTAATACAAATAAAAGAAACGATTTTCTTGCTTCCCTGCCAGTATAAAGCTTCATCTTATTAGTTAACTTTATAATAATCTGTTGTATGTTCTCGATTTATGCATTGAAGCAACTAATTCTACTTTATTCTATTTATATTGTTACGGTGAGCATCTTCTCCTCTGTGTAAATTCATTATGGTTACAGCAATATCATTGAAAAATCTCCAAATTTTAGGAAAATATTTAAGAATTTTACTAGAAAAGGGCTATGACAAAACTACATTACAAGGATAAATGCTTTAGTTATTTACAATGTATGTTGAATAATTTGATTTAACGGGAGTCACAAAACAAATAAGCGTTAATTTTTAAAAAATAGCGTTTAGATGACGTCACTGTTTTCTTGCTTCAGTGACGACAACCAACTTAAATATACTAAGTGCTATTATTGATGTTAATGAAATGTTTTCCCTGAATCCTTTAAAGAAAATTGTTATATATCACATATAGAAAAGCTAGAAAACGCGTGGGAGAGTAAGAAATAAAGAAAAAAACAAATCGCGGTCTTAATTGCCAGAAATCAACAGAGGTTTATGTGAGCGATAAGGTTCTTTAAGAGTTCAATGCAGAGTGTGTTGGATATTTTTTAAGCCGATCATTGATAAATAGTCCATCCTTTTATCAGATGGAGCTAAATAGCACGAAACCTTTTCAGCAAACATAAAATTAGCATCATCAACTAATAAGGATAGATAATCAGAGAGTTATTGGTAAGGAATTCCAAATTTAAAATGTGAACAGTTATGTCAGCCGATTAAAAGGATGCCTGAGTAGATTCCATGATGGAGAGTTGTTTTATTTACCGAATATCTAGCTTGTATAAGATTATTTGAAACAACAATAGTGAAATACAGAAATTTAACTACAAATCACTATAGAAGCAAAATAACAAAACCTTTGCCAACATCCATTCAACCCAATGAATCTTGGTATTGCTTAAGATCTTGTTATACCGATAGTATTTCGCTGCGCAAATAATTTCGCATCGAACTTAAACTATTTGAAATGAGCTTTTTAGGAATTCAGTTAGTACTGGCGAGCCCTCCAATGAACTGATTTCCTGTGCGGAAAAAAATCATTTTAAAAGAAAAATGCAATGCAATATTTAAATATTATCTGTTACACTACCTGTATCAAACAGACTCACCATGAGCAACTTTGAGATGATCAAATACATTAATGCTTAACATAAAGCTAAAGCAACAGATTTGTTATTCCATAGTAAACAGTATTGTCCAGTTTCCACAAAGAACTTTATGACGAAAATATCAAAAGTACTCAGAAATATCGGCAGAATTTTAGTGATGATATCTACATAGCTGGCAACAGTGCTTAAGCTACTCATCAGATTTATCAATTTCCAAAGCGTGAGATTGTTTAATGGTAATAAACTATAACTACTAAACTACAAATAACCATGTTCGATTGAATAATTAAATTTAAAGGAAGTTAAGATATTAACTTGCTTGGCTTGTCTATCTTAATAGAGCTGATAATTAAAGCAGATGCAAGATAGGATAGAACTAACTGAAAGTATTTTTTCATGAAGTGTGCTTGAAAAGCAGCAGATTGTTGATACTACGAAAAGAGAAAACATTAATTGAAAACTGAATAAATGGTAAGAAATCTTCTTTAATTCAAGTTATGTAACTTCGGTGATTTTTCTGAGATAAATAAGGAAAAACACTATGAAAAACTATTTCAAATTCGTTGAAAGACATGTAATAACTCTAGCCTTAAGGAATGGTGCTAACAAATCAGTAACTTGAGTTAGTGCGGACGTATAGCAATAGAACGTTATCGCCGTAATACCTGTCAGCGCAAAAGGTAAGCGTTTATAGATTGTTTATATGTTTATAAAGTGTCTAGGCTGAAAAATATTAACTTTAAATCAAAAGATAATAAGGAAGTGGTGTTGCTGGCATATTTGGATATTAATTTTGCTATGTTATACGGCTCCATTTTTAATGAACTAATTTTTCTTTGTTGAGTAAGGCAAGAATTTTTCTCAAAAAAATATTATGAAAAATTAAAAGCAAATATTTGAGTTAAATTTTGAAACTACAAGAGCAATTAACGGATAGCCATATTGTGTAGAAAAATAAACTGGAAATTTCTCTTATTATTTGCTTTGCTACTGATCTTAATGCCAGAGTATAACTCTGTATATGGGCTAAACACTATATTATAATTCTGAAAAAAATACGAAAGATTGTTTTAGTGGATAATGAAAAGTAATAAGTTGCTTTTGATTAGCTAAGTTAGCAGATAACAATTATCACGTCGTTGGATATATAACACACCAAAGAGCTTGAACATGATAATAAACTTTATTACTAAGCTTAAATGTAATATGGGTTCTAATTATCGTTGGTTGTAGTTGTTAATATTGCTGTCGCGTAGCGTGTTAACTGATAATATTCTCGCCAAAATAGATGATTTAGTCAACGCCATACTTAAAGATATGGCTCAATAAAATTATTTCATTTTCCGAAATAGAATTAAAATTACGGAAGAACAGATAAATAGCTTGCAGACTATGTGTGAGAGCTTGTTTTATTTAATTAACAGGAAAATTAGAATTAATGCACTGAATTGGATTGTCGTATAAGTATGCCAGAGATTAAAAACAATAGTTTTTATTAAAAGGATAAAAAAGAATATCTGGTCGGTATTTATCTTGATAATTTCCAATTACACTATTAAGATTATTATTAATGTATTCAGAAAACCTGCCATGCCAGGCACTGGAGGATGTTGTTACCTTAGTCACCAATTGTTAATAAAAGCATTAAAAGATAAAAAATATTAGAAAATATAAGACACATTAGTTTATTTAATTTAAGCTTTTAAAGATACTGATACACACTAGAAAAATATCTATGATATGTACTCATTTTAAGCACGAGAAACATTCTCTTTAATAAAATTAATCTCGGTATTTTATTTTTGAAGTCCATGAGACCTTTATATGCAAAGTGACTTTTAATAATTTTTATGGAAAATTACATCTATAAAATATTTACTTATTATTTATCCTTTCATTTTATAAAATTATTTTATAACCTAACTGATAGGGGCCCCAGTCTACTATTGGATGGTTACCTGGAAATTATGCCATTTAATAAACATTTTCCACGCTTAAAACCATGCTTGCTAAATATACTCAATAAAAAAACTTACTGACCTCGCTAATTGTATTCGCTTAAGTTATTGTGCCATGCAATTTCATAAATGCATAGCACAACTGGTAGACAGAAATACCTTAGTCATTTTTATCAGTAAAAGAGAAAGATTGATAGCAATGAATAGCCATTCAATCGTTAAAATTATTTAATTCATATAATCTTTACTATTAGGTTATTTTATTACGTTTATTTATTGATAATATTGATAATGTTAATCAACATGACATTATGGAAAAATATTTATTTATTAATATCTTCACTGCTGTCTCTGTCTTGTAGAGTTACTATCCTGCAAAGGGTAAAAGCAGTGGAAAATTTCCATCGATCACTATTTATGGATTTAGTATTAACTAGTCAGATTGAATAATCGTTTTAAGCTTAGACTCGAACACATTACCGCTACTTACGTACGTAAGTTATATGGTAGGTCAAAGTAATTAATCAAAAATTTTTCCCATTTAACATCAATGGTAAAAAATAATAGGTAAAGCGTAATTTCTTGATTCATCTAATCAAGCGGCGCTTAAAGTTTCATTTTTTTGGCCGTTTATAGTGGATAGCATGTGATAGCTCTAGATCCAGAATATCGTTATGCACTGATATTATGGCTGAGCTGAAATTGTCTATGGTTGCTTTTCCCGTGCACCTAAGTTAGAGAACGAGAAAACAACATCTTTGCTAAAAATCGCCAGAAAGCTAAATTTCTAATAGATAAATTAGATATAGGTTTTTTATAGATAAAATTAGTTTAGCTTTTATGTAAGCTTAGTTTTGATTCTGGTTTTCTAAAAATTAAAAATTAATGCTATACGAGCCTTTAATGCTATTTTTGGTAAATCACATATCTTTTTAGTATCAAGATTTGATATTTTAAAGTATCATACTGCACCGCTAATCAGTTAATTGACTGGTTAACTCTCGATCAATATCGCCTATCTCATAACCTGGCTGATTTAAACTTCAGCAGTTTCCACCGGTTTCCTGCTAATTTCCCAATAGAGCAACGCGTGGAGGCGATTTGCGTAAGGCTAGTAAATAGGTTATGCTTTCTTCTCTGATTACTTGGCTAAAAAAGAAAAAAGGGGTAAGCCTGTTAGGTGCCAATTTTGGTACGAAAGTAAAGTGCCATTCGTGAGTGAGTAATGAACCTATTAACTCTCGTTTAGACTGTCAGCTTCAGCTTGGATTCTGCCGTGCTCTATTTAGCTATGAAAATACTTGTTAAACAGACAGCGATCGGTTCTGGTTGTACCGCCTTTTAGAGTTGGCCACCGTTATAAATCTTTTTGTTTTTAATTGAGCGCATCTAATCATTATCGTTTATGTAGAATTCTCTGTCGTCTGATTGATTAATCAGACTTTCATGTGCTGTATTATCAGTTAGCCGCTTTAAGTTTTGATATACTGCCTACGTTAATTACTTCTAAATAATTCCTATTTTAGCATTAACGATATTAGCATTATTAAAATTCTTACTACCCATATCGATAAAGCTGGGGTGTATATCCAATTTAATTCATGTTTATACTTTATCTGAAAGTAGCAGTACACAAAGATGGTCGCTTTCCTGTAGGAAATTATTTCCGAGAATTTTTGACGATAAGATACAATAAGAGTATGCCAATATCGGCAGTAGAGGGCAAATTATGTGGATGACTCTTCATAAGCCACTGTATAATTCCAATAGCAATGTTTTTTCGTTAAAACAACACCGCTAAATAGCGGTAATTTGGGCATCAATTCCAGATGCATGCCTTTTTCTAAAAGGCTATCACACTTGTATGATTATAAGGCACTGTCTGTAGTATGGGCTGCCTTTAATGCTGTTTTTCAGCAGCTAAGTTAGGTACTTTAATTAACCTAAACTGTTTTTCTTGGTGATAAAGCCTCCTGTTATAAATAATCCTTATTAATTAGTAACAATGGGTAATACGATAGAGAAATAGTTTATTGAGTAATTTATTGTTATGGGTAAAAAGCAATATACTGCTTTAATGCTTCATTAAACTGACTAACATAGCGGGTGCAAATCATTCCTTTTTGTTCAGGTATTCTTGAATTTTTTTGTATTTAACGGGATCCAATTGATATCATTACTAATGCACCCATTAGTTCCGATGAGACAAATCTGCGATGGATTTCTGACTTTTTCTCGATTATTTTCAAGATAAACCTCATAAATATAACTTTCCATCTTATAAATGGATGGAAACGCCGATAGGCTATATAAAACGATGTGAATCATACTTTAAACGATAGTGAATATTTTTTTATCGTCAAGGAGTGAGGGTATTTGCTTCCTAGCAAAAAGGAGGGCGCCTGAAATAATGAGATTACTGATGACATAAACTATTGTGAAAAAGAAAACTATATACCATAATTTGGCTATCAAATACACATCACTAAACTAAATTCTACATAGCTATCGCTCTGGTAAGCGATAGGGCGCGGTATTATAAACACCCAAAACCATTAACGTGGTGAGAACATGGCGGTTAACCCGGCCCCCTCTTCGGTGGCAGAAAAATATCAGATGCTTATCATATTATAAACTAAAGCTTAATCTAAAATAACGTAGTAAACACCTATTTGGTTGAAGCTAAATAGGTAAATAAGGCCAAAATCAAGAAAAATAGGAAACTGTAGCCTATTTATGAAGAGAAGCGCAAACATGGCCGACAGAAATGAGAGATAATCCGGTAAAAATAATATGAGTGTTACTATCACGCTACTAGCGATAGTTAACACAGCAGACGGTTGTGATAAAAATCTAGAAATGCATTGCGATTGCAATCACGTAAATTTGCAGAATGAGACTTACAGCGAATCAAGCAATATAAGACTCACTGCGCTTACGGTTTCCTCCTTATTGCTGCTCATCATACCACCCAGTATGTATTTATAAATCTGTCTAGCATAGTATAAGCGTTTATTTTCATTGCAGAGATTAAACTTGCGTTATACGCATCAAGGTAGGATAAGTTAACGCTAAGAGTCACGTAGATCATGCCACCACTTAAGTATCTATATGTCTATTTTTAATGTTGAAGCAGGACTGATTGAGTAAATCTTGATGATTGTAGATCCTCTCCCCATTTTAGAGCTTTGGAATAAGCATTGAATTGACCTGAAATTAGTCCATAATCGCTGTTCAACGCATACTTTTTTATCTTGATTGATATTTATGACTTTTTTTTTCGATAGAAAGCTTTTCTTATTAACAATGGCTTTGAGCAGTTTCAGGTCAATTTGGAATAATCGTTCTGGCTTTCATTATAACAAAAGATCTGTGTTGCCATGGTTAAGTTTATGGTAATAAAAAGATGATAACTTTTATTAAATAGCACATTTCTTAAATGCAGAAAAATAAATTTTCGCTTTTCCTTCATGTCTTCAAAAGAATTTAAAAAATTAAAAAAGAATAGAAGAATTCATTGTTAAATTTAAGATAAGGATATTAACATCGATCAACCGGTTATCTGATTTATATTGTATATTGAATTTTTTGGTAATAATGGGAGCAATATTGTTAGTATTGGAATCAAGATCTCATGTATTAACAGGTTACCGCTCAATTTTGCTCTCATGATAAAACAGATGTTTTTTTTGGACATTTATACCTCCCCCGAAACCTTTTATTATTGATTGAATCCTAAATCTTTCCCAGGTAATAATCACTTCTCCGCTCCAGACTTTAGGAATCTTGGCTGCGTCCATCATTTTATCACCATCAATGGTTATGCTGCTAAGACTTGGTGTCCCTCGCACACCCATAAAACTATACCAGTGTGTACCGCTAATATTACAGTTTTAATAAATGAATTTTTGTATTAGGTTTTAATATACCGCAAGCTTTAGTTACTGATGTCTATAGATTGGAGATTTTATCATTAATGATGTTTTTGTTAAATAGGATAGAGATGGCACTTATAGCTACTACAATAGTGAGCGGAATAATGCCTAATACCTTTCAATTATTTCTAGGCTTAAAATCCCTGTTGTATGGTTGCCTTCTTTTTTTATAACGTTCTCTTTGTGCGAGTAAAATGATAAACGGTTTTTCATTCCTTACCTAATTTAATTGAACGTGGTATTTAAATCACTGCTGGATAACAGTAGTATATAACCAAACACCAATAAGAAGCGGAGTCTGATTAAATAACGTGATGTCTTATTGATCTGTAAAATAGTGAGCTAAAACTAGCGAGTAGCATACTGATCAATACTTTTTTCTACGATCACGCCCTCGGTTAAGATAATCATCTAATTAACACACCCCCGTGATGAAATTATGCTTGATTCTTTTTAAGATCAGCCTCAAATGTTCGCCATCTTGCTTATAATATAGAGTTTTATTAATGCGCCTTTTCAATCACAGACTGCTGGTTTTATCAAGTATATTCACCGCCTGCATCAGCAAGATGTCAATCAGCAGCAAAGAGAAATATTTAACAAAAAATAAATCCCTGTACAGCGTAATACACTGTACTACTGTGGTAGAATCGGAGATTCTCCGGTTTATCCAATTCCACATCGACTAGACAATAAAATTGCTTAGCAGCAGTAATTTAAATAGTAGTAATTATTCAAAGTGAACCATGAATTCAGAAATACTGGTAAGTAATCTGATAGCGTATCCTCCTATTTTTCTTGGTATCAATCGTCCAGTTTGGAATAAATTCATTATAATCGATATCTATCATTAGCGCCACGATACTCAGTAATAAAGTAGGGATAAGTTGACTAGTGCGTTTAACAGAACGAATAATATGGGTTTTGCCTTATTAGAAGATTGCTAGAAAACCACTCAGGACATCAGAGATATTTCCGGAGAGCATGCTATAAGCCAATTATGGTCGCTTTTTCTGAATACCGAGATCCATTCAGCAGTATCTTTTAAAATATACCTTTCCCTAATTTAACGTAGAGAAATAATCGGTCAACAGCACGGTGTAAGAGATCATGTTTGCAGCGAAAATCGGTGACAATATTGCTAATAGCTATAAAGGGGATTGCTTCAACGATTTGTTATTATTCAAAAAAAACCTAACTTCTCGTAGAAAGCAATGTGGTCTTTATTGAAAAAGATTTTTTGGTAAATCCATCTCAGTGTTACGTAAATGCGAGGTTTAACGGTATTAATGATTGATGTTAATGAGAGAAAAATTATTTTTTCATGTTAATGGGAGCACTTAAAAATATATTAATTTCTCTATATAAAGGGAATAAATATAATTTTTTACTAAATTCCTTTTAAAGGAAAGGAATATAGCTTATCATTTTTTTCTCTCTAATTCAAGTATTTAGCAATTATTTGCTATCTAATAATTTTATGCAAATAGATAATTTGTTTACTCCTCTAACGGATGAAAAGTTTATTGCGGATACGCCTGCCTATAATCTGTTACAAAAAGATAAAAGTATTATTAAAATGACTATGATCGGTACACTTGGTTATACACATAGGATAACCTCAATATTTTGGTACTTAATAATCAGTTAATTCTTAGTAGTAAATTGAAGAGTAAAGAAACGAATACTATCGAAGAAAAGATGGGATTAAATGAATTGCATCAAGATATTAGAAAAGTGCCTTTTTCTTAAGTTTCAGATTTAAATATCAGATAACTATTCAAGAAGCGAATTTATATGAAGGATTATTAAACTTATAATTTACTTATGATATCCTTGAGCAGGAAAAACGGCAGAAAATTACTATTGATGTTTACCCTAAATCAAGCAGGTGATTGAATATCATATTGCTTAATAATGACGTTAATGATCGAGTCGCTTTAACTTTTTAATGGAAATAACATATAACTGTTTTTACTAATCGATAAATGAAATCCGTAACTAACAGGTTAATTTCCCCGATATGGATCTAGTGTAATACGTGCTGATTACGGATAATGTCACCTAGTATTTGATGTCAGTAGGTTTTACTGCTCTTACTTTTTTAATCCGGTAAAGTTCAAAATTATGGTCTGGGCGATCAGTTAGATCATCATAACAATATGTTTGAGACAATCCAGCGATAACAGTATTTGCAGCTTTCAATATAGCGTAACACCATTTCAAGTTAGCAGTGAAATTCAATCAGATCGCTATCTGATTCCTGCCTCAATCTGTCAATTAACCGGTAACAGGGGGAGCTTTGCAATACGGACATAAAACAGCGTATCAACCGTTGACTTATTAGCTTAATCCATATTAAAATCTAACAGTAATCGTTCTAATACCCCTTGCGTTTCCAATCGATCAAGGAATTAGGTCATCTATTGGCGTAGTAGTTATTAGCATGGTTATCAGAATATGCCATACCGCAGTTGCTTTCGTGACAGTGAATACCCGAATAATAATCATGTATTTCGACTTTTTAAATTGCATCCAGATCATAACGTATGAGATAGATCATTAATAACAGATGTAAGCTCGTTTGATTTGCTCAGTATTTTTTATCAGCAATAATGGGCATCTGAACGCTACTATAAATACTACCTCTTCTGGTGGATCTTCTGTGGTTAAAAGTTATATTATCGGCAACTTATTGACATAACTCCATAACAAAAGGTAAGCAGCCGCCACTTTGTGTAACGTTATTGATTTGCTTGATATGCATGGTTACATGGATAAAATCATCATCCCTTTAGGGCGGCCGCAAGGGGGCGATTTAGTATCTAAGTTCTATCTGAAAAAAGCCAGTAAATTTAAAATCTGGTATCGCATTCACCATCATCCTTAATTTAGGCACATATCTATATGCAGCCTATCCGCCTCAGATATATGCAAATATCATGTACACTAAACATTTCTAAAACAGAGGATTTAAAATCGTTTAGCAAAACAAGAATTCTTATGAAGATTTAGATAAAACTGTTTTTCGATAACGTCACGCATCGATAGAATAATTCTGCAATTTACTTCCATTCCTTTTATCCTTATCTATCCAGTCTAGATATTGCAGTTCACCATGAATCCATGAGATTCAATATAATAAAAGTACCCATTGCGCCAGATAGTGAAATGTATATCAGACGCTGATAGCATAATGGCCTTGATAAAGTAGCTTAATTTACCCGTTCCTGTGCTTAATTCTCTATAACAGACGGATGGTTTGATGTGGATTATTGCTATATTAGCGATTCATGCAGTGACAGAGGGTTTGCTGTATTTACGCTCCTAAAAGGTTTCTTGTACTCATCGGATAAAATCCTGAACCTTGAGATTTTTGCAATAATTGTTCGCGATAAAAATATCAATTATAGCGTCCTGTGCCTTGTATTACAGCTTTATAAAGTGGATTATATTAGCATCGCGGGGTGAGAATATCTATTAAGCATCATATTTTTTCTTTTTAGTAAAATACCTGTATGTTTATTATTGCCGTCGACCATGCAGAACTTCGTGGCAATGATGAATTCAATCAAAATTGATGCTTGAAGATCTCTTGCCCTGCCTAAGTACCATTCAGTTGCCATCAAAGAGGAACTAGACTCACTATGAGTTGCTTTGCCCTACTTCCGTAATTTTCTTCAATCGATGTTAAGCATCTGTAGCGGGTAAAATATCCAGAGCTCTTTTTCCAGTCATTGAGCGGTAAATTTTTTATCTGAGCATATCAATTTCTACTCTCTTCTAGTTCACATTTAATATAGGTGCGAGGGTGACTTTGACTTCTAGTTGGATAGTTTCGGTTTGTATCTATTTTAACCGTTGCATGGTATATTCTTTTATCACTGGGCAATTGATAATGGTGCCGGGAAAATAGTAGTGCTGTTTCAGCATAGGTTATGCTGTTTGACCCTGCTGCGATAAACAGGACACGTTTATGATTTTGCATATAATTTCTCTATTTGGTAACTTAAGTGCCACTGATTGATCGTGGTGATATACAGGAATAAACCAGATCCTCCAGTTCGTTAAACAACAAGGTTAGTGGGATGGTAGTTTTTAGTGAAAAAGTAAAACTTCGTCACGGCAAAATTAGTTCTTCGTCATTATCGCTAACTTAACGATCATTCTATTCTTTGTAAGTTAATCGTATGGCGCATCTCAGTACACAAAGGTGGTTAAAATTGCTATATCTGGCTATTAACATCCAGAAAGGAGTGGTGAGTATCCGGAACGCATTGAGGATCACTTGGTTGATTAAATCAATCAGCATTCTTCTGACCTGGCAAATTAAAATAGGAGTTCCGTACTAATTGTAAATCTGTTTAATCTGATAAACAAAATCGCCCATTGGCAGGCGCGCTACCCAGTAGATTTGTTGTACGGCAGTCGTAACTGTACCTTATTTTATGTAAAGTACACTTCTTTAAACCGCAAGCTTTGCCAGCGATAGCTAGGTTTTGTCAACGTTAGGCGCGATGCATGTGTTAATAAACGGTATTAATCGGGATAAATCATGGCGCGGGGATAGCAAAATCGTGGGGGTGGGGATGTTTGCACCTATTTCTGTTCTAGCCATGATCTTTACGCATGGCAGCTTGACGTAACCGTTTCCTGATGGGTCAGTTTACTCGCTACCAGCTAAAGTAGCTAGCTAAAATCAGGACGGAACAGGGATAAACAAATCTAAAAATCGTCGCTTTCGTGAGATAATCTGAAAGCGGGTGATATCGGAATGTCTTGCCTAGTTAGTAAATCGTTTAAATCAAAGAGTTAATTATAGAATAGTCATTTGCCGGCATGAAAATCTGCAAGCCCCACTCAGGATCACGGTTAAACCGGAGAATTTTTTTGCACTAGTATTCTATTGCATCCTTATCATTGACTACATCGTTAATTAGAACGTCATCAATTTATCTGATAAAGCCGTAATACAACCTTCTTTATCATGATAGCAGCGTAGCTGTTAACTTTTACTTGCTGGATAATGAGCACCTCTAACAATCACATAACCATCCTTTCAGTCTTTTAGTAAGGCTAACTTCCCAAATTAAGCAGTCATATCACTCACTGCGGATTTTTTAGCTATTCCGATAGCGGTAACTGACTACGTAATCTTGCTATTTATCGTCTCCCGCTTTACTTTTTGATTTTTTTCTCTACTAGAAACGTTACGGGTAGCTAGGCTATTATAGTCAGAAAATACGTCTAGCCCCTCGCATCATAGGTGACGTGGTAAATGCATCGGTGTTGTCATTATGATTATTTTTCCTACAAAAACAGGAATAATAAGTTAAGCAGCATCTGATCATCCCCTTTGCTTGCTAAGCAAGCACTTAACTCAAAAAAACCTCTTATTGATTGACGGCCATGTGCTTGCTCTCTTTCTAGATAATTTACTGAAAACAGGATCAAATCGGTATTTAGCTGGTTTTCATTTTTCACGCACTGCTGAAGGTTTTTAGTTGCGTATTCAATAACTCGATCGAACTTTCCCGTAAATAAAAGTATGGTGTTCGGTCGATTTAAGATGGTTAATGGCGAATTGTAGCAATAGGTGTTGGCTATTCGCTATGGTGTTGGTAACAGATTTATATAAAATCCAGTGGTAATAGTAGCAGACTGAATCGAGGTGACAGGTTATCTACATTTATTATTGATTTTATCGTTACCTTGTGCTACATAGTCCTCCTGTTCGGTTACCTGTCTGGTGATCAACGAAAGATTTTGTGATGGTATTTGATCGTTAGGTAACAACACTTACCTTGACCTACTGCGGAAGAGGTTTAAAAAAAATTTTAAGCCAGCTAGGTAGTAATCGCTTGTTGACAACTGAAAATCCGCCATTACCAATATTATTGGTACAGTATTAAAGGTTTGATTTAGTGATAAACCTAAATCTTTTTTGTTAAAAAGGTCGATCAACTCCAGTTCTAACCGCTCTTTTTGCTGTTTTAACGCTCAATACTTCAATATTTAGCACAACTTGCTAGTCTTATAACTAGTTATGCTTTTCAATAAAGCGCGCAACTGCATCCAGCACTCGTAGCAAATCAGTGACGGTTAGATTTAGAAGCAGATAGGGGGAACCCTACACACAATAGCTCTGGTGTCAGAGTGTTGATTTCAGTGCATCCTGTAAATCCGGATACAAGGAGGAATGATTTAATGGTTGATGTAGATTGTGATGTGACAGTATCCACTATTAAGTATATTTCTATTTTTTTTGACACTGTTATCACCTTTTGAATGTGCTGCTCATAACTTTAGATTGATAATCGGTTTGTGAATTCATGAATACTAGTATAAATAAACCAGGTTTACAACGCATAAATAATAATCTATCATGATTCATAGCGCTACGGATATGACAAGACTACTAGCAATGATATCAAACAGCCAAGTTTTATACTGAGCTCGTTTCAGTAAAGCCCGTTCAAATTTGTACTAGTATTAACAGCAGCAGGCATAAGATGATACCTGCTCGATGACGGGCTCAGCGTCACACCATCCTATTGATATCCCTTCGATCAATATTGTTTTTCATCTTTTTGGTTTTCCATTGGAAGATACTGCCAAATATCATTAATACATTCGGCGTAATAGAGGTGGAAATACGGAAAGCACGATAATATCCTCAGAAATGTTATGTAGATTATTCAGTGAGCATTTTCGATTAATGAGAAGCTACAAAAGTTGTAGTGGCTTTTTATCGTCACCATTCGGTAATTACCGTAGGGTTAATTAATCTACTCTTGCTAGGCTTCGCTTAATATTAATAGAAGCGTAGCTAGATTTTAGATCTCCTGCTTTGTTTTTACGTCTGTTTCCTCTTACTGCTGTTCATGTTTTAATTAATTCGCTCACTACTGGTTCAGCCAGATAATGCCACTACACTCAGTAAAGATACAACAGAAAAATTCCTCGCATAAGGAGTTCACATCTTTAATAAAAGAGGATACATTATTTATAAAAGAAAAATAATGGTAATGAATTTTACTAACAATTTATTTATTTTTTTATAATGTTTATAGTAATTACAATTTAATGTACTTTTTTATTAAAAAGACAATCAAAGAAATCCTAAATCCGATAAAAATTATATTTTCTTATAGTAAAATAGTCATCACATCCAATCAGTAGAGTAATGATGATACTAATAACCACGAAAATGAGTAGCGGTTAACTAAAGTAAATCCGTTACTTTAAATAAAGAAACAGCTTATACTAAAATAAAAATAAATAAGAGATAAAACGTTAATCTTTTCTTTATACTCCTAATTAAGATAAATAATCGCCCTATCTGAGATAGGGAACAGTAAAATAACCTGTATATTCCCCTTGCTCGCTATTATCAAAAAGACGATTAATTTATAATTATTTATAATAACTTAAAATGATAGGCTTGTATTTTTAGAACTGCTTATTAATTTGAGTGAAAGAAGTTGCTAGACAAAACACGCTAACCGTCAATCAGATTTTATATTGGCGAATGTGCTTGATATCCATTTGCGTTATTGTTAGCAAAACTTTATTAAAATTCTTAGTTACAACAGAGTGGAATAGAGATGATCATTAATCGCGTTAATATATTGAACAGTTTCTATTGCCTGTTGCGTCGTGGTGATTGTTATTTCGGTATGTTGATATTACCAGAATGTTGATATTAATAAAATCCAGCTAGTGATAACGACACTAGTAAAAAAATATTACATAGCCAATATTTACGCCTTTGCTATTGATTTAAATAATTAATTAATGTTTGTTATAATGTGATAAGGAAATCAAGCAGAATTAAACATAGAAAGTAGGTATAGAACCAATACAAGACTTAAATATAATAGATTAAAAAAATTTAATTGCCTAAATTACTGAAATTTTATTAAATACAGAGGAACACTTCTTTTCTTTTAGAAACAAAATAGACTCGGTAATACCTATCTTATTAACGAGATTAATATGGAAGATGAGAAGAGTTAGGAAATATTTATCAACCAAAGCATTGGAAGAATAATAGGTAACATCATGGAAATGATGATGGTTGCGTTGAACAGCATGTAAAGAAAACAGCCTGAGATGTTCTATGCATAGTGCATATATAATAAATTATGTACCCGTCATAAAAAAATAAGATAGCACTAATGATTTTTTCTAAATAGATGTTTATCTTAATCCTGCTTATCTTTAATAAAAAACTAAAGATTGCAGGGTATTAGTTTCCGTATAAAGCGGCTTCTTATCTGACTGGTATAACTAAAAAATACTTTGTAATGGATTTAAAATTATCACTGCATTTTAATGTCGTATCAATCTGATAATTAACTGGCGTTTGCAGAATACTGTCTAATTTTTAGCACAGGCGATACAAAGCAATTTATCGCTTATTTCATCACCCTCTTATTTTAGAGTCTCGCTTTTTCTGTTTACCATTTTTACAGGTTTTGATTCGCTATTTCTTTCATCGAGGTAAGTAGCTTATTTGTGAACAAAGACGTTTTCTTTGCTGATGTAATGATGGTAGAGATCCTGAACGGGAAATTTATTTTCCTGAACCTGTAACGAGTTTTTAATGCTAATAATCTTTTCAGTGGTTTAATTACCGTTAGCAGTTTACTGAGCGCTTGCTGATTAATCTTGTATAACTTTTTTAGTAGGGTAGTGATCCGCTTAGGTTGTTTCTTTACTAGAAGAGAATGAATATCAACTGATTTACCAATTCAATATAAATAAATATCCGTTGGGCTACATCCCCTGTTTAATTTAATAATCAATATCTCTTTTATCCATGCATTCTTAGCAAGCGTTTGATGTTAAATAGCCTTTTGATATATTAGTTAATATCATAATTTAATTGGCATAAGTTTATATTACACTGTAAACATCTAAAAGATAGTTTTCTTTTTCTTAATAGAATTATAAATCGCTTTTACTACAAAAATTCTCAATAACTGGTTTATGCGTTATAACCACATAGTTTATTTTAGTCCGATATTCTGCTATTGATTTTAATAGCAGAAACCTACCTCAGTATACTTACGGAGGTAGTGATCAAAATAACTTGTTAAAATATCAGAGAAATATAAATAGTCGATAAAATATTTATATACATCTAAGTTCTCCTAATATGAATTGCGATATAATTAGCAAAATAAATATCATTCATGCGCAAAATATTTTTGTCAAGATAAATACTGACAATAAGATCCAGACTATCTAAAACTTCACGTAACATAAACGTGAAGTAGAGTTGGCTATATTGTGAATTCTCGTAACAATAGGTAATAACTATTAGTAGCTTCTTTTGCTGAATCTGCGTAAATCGAGGTCACTATTCCTTCATATCCATAGCAGGTAATTTTAAAAAAATTCCATGCTTCCCTGCCGTGATCTTTCGTTAATAAGATTAAGTTAGGGTTAATATAATAATTTCAATGAAAGAGACTTATTAGCGTCACGACAGCGCTGCCTTTTTATCTAATAATTCAGATAAATAAATAAATGAACAAAATTTTTCGCTCTAAAAACATAATTTTACCGTTATTTTTAATTGTGACGATACAAAAATACAGGATACTAATATAGTCAACAAGATATTCATATAAGGTATCTTACCTGTGTTGTTTTCATTCGAGCAACAAGAATAGTTTTGCGTACTTATACTCACTTTTCCATGAACCGCAGGATGGGTATCCCTCTATCAAGATAGATCTTCATGAATACTACATTGTAGGTTTTTTCTTGCTCTGTTCCGTGCACACGATGATAGAGTTCTCTATTAATATAAGAATTAATAAGGGATTTATATCTTTGAAGGTTTGTTGATGGTGATGGAGACATGAAATCTTTCATAGATTGTAGGAATTATAACCTAATAACGTTCCTCTGATTTCAGAGTGCCAGACAGTCCCGATTTGATATTTTTAATATTATTACCATGATCTGTTTTTTAGACAGAATGCAAAATTATAACTATCTTCGTACCTTAAATTAATTCGATGTTGCTTTCATTAGCCGTTTACTTTAGTAAATAATTCGTCAGAACGGTTAACTATAATTTCTGTTAATTCCTGAATATTTAGAAATTCACCAAAGAAACGCAGTTTATGATATTATAGTTAAATATTTTTTAGTTATTTTTCTTCTTAACGTATAGATTTTTGAAAAATCAAAATGTTATCCATTATTAAGATTAATAATTTCACCATAACGCTTATAAAACGTTGGTAGAATATTAATGCTGGTTTTCAGCATAGCTTCTGCTATTTCTTAACGGCTGCTTTCTCTGTAATCAGTATTGTGTTTTTTCTGCCGGTGTTTTGTTCGCCTCCAAAGAGCCTATACCTGGGAATTATCCTTAGCATTAACGGCTTGGCCAAATCACTTCCAGAAATGATTGACAAAACCACTATTAACATACGACTTACTAAGTGCTCCAGAGACATAGATATTTAGATAGGAATACAGAAATAAGAAGACTGTCTCATTATTAACTTCGTTACCATAATAAAAATGCACTCTTTACTCTCTTTAAGTTTGCCAGATTGATATAATAAAAACGCGGTCCTCTCACTATTTTTTTAATCAGTTTCTATTGCTGCTTGTACTCCATATATCCTTAGCAATCATGCAACACAGTTTTTCTACTTTATCAGAAATAAATCGTTAATCCGTTTAACAAGGGATAGAAATTTTTTCTAAAATGTATAAATTAGATTTATAGGGAATGAGCTTAAAAGTATTACTTTGTTTTCCTTCTCTTTGAGTAATATTTCTTTTTGTATATCACACTGCTTTCCCTATAAGTTTAATCATCCCTGAAATTAGTAGTGTTATTTTATCAATGCCAGATTTTACTGCACTTGTAACGTTGCACTGTTACTTGCACGGGTTAGAAGCAGCACTTTATTTAAACTAGTATTAGATAAGGATTATTGTATTTAACGCTATTTTATTTCCTGTGTGCTTTCTCTTGTTTGTGAGCCTTCCTCTTTTTTATTTCATTATTTTCCTGAGATTAGTACGTTTACGATAATCTATATTGTTTTTTTCTCGTCTAATTCACGCTATTTTTCTTCAATAGGTTGGCAGATACAATTGCAATAGATCCAGTTACTCACTCACACAAGAAAATAAGTGGCATCGCAATAATGGCAAGAAAGGAGCGTGAATTACCATTTTCTTTTTTTAGTTTATTAATCGTTGATTAAATAGGATGGCACTTTTATATTCTTGCTCCTGTTTTAATGGCCTGTTCTTGTTTCTCCAACGCCTCACGCTTCAAATACGCAATATTGCTTCATTCTGTGCGGATAAAATCACGATTTTTTTCATTCTATAATTCCGCGCTTTATTTTTCTTCGATATTCTTAAGGCTTTATTATTTTAAATTTACTTCTCCACATGTTTAATCATACCGATGTGTGGTGTTGTGAATAACAAATATAGTATAGCTAAACCTTTCTGTTTAACAAAACTATTAATAACCTCTTCTTGACTTCTCGAATAATAAAAACAGACATAATAACTTTTTGTAAAAAGCTAAAAAAGGTAAAATGTTCATCGTTATAAACGAAATCAGGCGCGATATAATGACTGTCTTTGCCTGTATGAATTCAGTTAATTTCTAACGATTGTGATCAGACCAGTGTCTTTTCTAGCTAGAATTTCTGCTATTGCGCACACTCGTGATGGTGAGCTTCCGCTTCGTTCGTAGCTTTATTTTAGCTTCTTCTAAATAACGATAAGTCACCTAAAATTAGGTGACTGTCAGCCGATATATCGTCAATAACGCTTAATTTCCCATATTTTAGAATTGTTTGTTGGTGATGACGAAAAGGTTATAATGCCAGTTCAGTCCTTATTGTTGGTGGTATCATGATTTGCATCATATTACCGTTCTCATACAGCGCAGCTTGAAAATAGCAACTTATCGAATATATATCAGTCTGCATCTGTGTAGGCTTCCATCCCTCATTAAATCCGGGATATATATCATCTATTATCACCTAATCATCGTCAAAAAACCAGCGTCTTCATAAAATCGGATTTAGCATTAATTATCATCTTATTTTATAAGTTATAAATATTTGATGCATTCTAGTATCGTAACGGCAAGCTTATAGCTTGCGTAACCATTTTCCCACCTACCCATATTGAAGTTGCACATTAAATAGCACGCACATTACAATGACCCCTATTTTTATTATAATCTCCTAGGAGTTTTTCGATCTCGCCGCTAGATTGTTACCGTAAAAGTAAATGAATTAATTTTCGCTCCGCCTTATTTATTTCCTTTTCAGGATCGAAATAGAATGTGTAATGAACATTCCAATATTTATTATTTATACTGTTACCTACTAGTTGATAGATAATTTTCTTATAGCAAATCGTTTCAGATTTTCAGTGGCTGTGTCGATTTTGTGATCACATTCAACAAAATCTCAATTTGACACCGTATGAGTGTTATTATTAAACACCTTATTGGGCTTCTTCACTGTCTGCAAACTAGGAGACAGATAATCATTATTAACATCTTAATTATTATAGATTTGTACCGTCTCGTAATCATCCTGCAAAGTAGAAGATGTAAACATAATGCTCATACAATTTTAATCTAATGGACTGACATCGTATTCTGATAAAATTGCTCTGAGAGGTGAGATGGGTTTCTGATGCGTCTATATCACACGTACTCAACTAGATTATCCATCGTATACTGCTATCTCGATTTGCTTTATGATGTCATCATGACTATGACAATCAGTGATAATAAATTAATCAAGTGATCCTGCTTTTTTTACAATAAAATTAACTTTAATTGTTTTTCTGTTGATGGGAAGTATGTGTTGTTTAAAATTTTTGATTCTGTAATCAGTTTCTGATCATTCATGATAGCAATTTCCGCAATAATCTCTGGAGTAGATACTTTTCTTTTTCCATAATTTTACTGGCAAGGAGATCACGTATACCTAGAAATGGCGCATAAAATGCTAATACGATAATACGATAATGCGATAATGCGATAATGCGATAATGCGAGTCATAATTTTATACCTTTTAAAATAAGTTAAAAGGTAAAGAGTGGATATAATCCAATGGATTATCATAAATATGCGTTTAATTTATGGTTTTCCTATTTAATCCTTTTTACTTTAGAGGTGGCCTTCAACAGAAGGCGCTTTTTCCGGTATACTCTATCGCTTAATTTTTTCTATTATTTCCTAAACAGCAGATTTTCTCGATTTTTCGCATCATATTTTAACCTGGCCTCGCAGCTAATGTTTGGTTTATCTGAAAGCTAGCAACATTATGAGTATTGAGTTTTTTATATCTTGCCCTGCGTCGGGTTGATAACATTTTTTGTTGCTAACGCAGATACACTTATCCTAATTTTGAACAGTAATTGTATAGAAACTATTGCATTCACTACAGATAAAAAAGCTACTAATATTTCTAAAAATAAATAAGTACAGTTGCATATATCCCTAATAAAATATTGAGCACCAAATCCAACTTTATTGGATTTGGATGTTAAAGTAGTAGATTTTTATTAGTGAATTAAGATGATTAATAATCATATTTAAATATAATGAAGAATATAAAACCTTTAATTTTCCAGAAAAAATGTTATTTAACCAATCGTTAAACATCATTTGTATAAAAGCGTATATTATATAAAATATAAACATGAATGGAGGTGTTATATATCTAATAACAAAATTATTACTCAACTTTGTTAATATAAAAGCACAAACAATCATTAACATAAATATACTAAGCAGCCATAAACTATGGTTGTATATCTCTTCATTTTTTACAACTATTAATTCATCATGTCATGTAAAGTTTTACCAAGGATTTTTACCTTATTCTATAAATTATTAAGTAATTCTAATATAGTACCAAATACTTAAACTATCTTTTATGCCATTAATGGCAGATAATGCTATTAAGATAATCATTTATATTTGCTATATAAGATAGTAGAATTGATATTCGTTTGATATCACATATCACACACTTTCTTTGGTGCAAATAAATTTTTAGTGAGTGATATCCTTTTCTTTTTGCATGATATAAATTGTAGTTGATACAACTAAAAATTCCATAATCATAAAGCAGAACGTTGCATTATTAATCTTTAAAAAAACATCAATAATCCCTCTATTAGATATTTTTTACACCAATAAAAATACAGCCACTTATATATATTACTCCTCTAAGTTATTTAAGTCTGCAGTTAAAGCATTTAGTTGATTTAACTAATAATGAGCTTCATTTGCATTTTTATAGTTTTCTGATTAATCTCCTGATTTTTTATATATCTCATAAAGAATTTTAATTCATGTGAATGATATCTCCTTTTACACTATTTAGTGATTTTTACTTCTTCTTTACATCCTATAAAATAAAGTTTTAAACTATTATATTCAATAAAAATATTTTTGATGATGATAATCAGGTTATAAATTATTCAATTTGTTGTTGTAGTTTTTAGCTGTTACTGATTTCAACGTTTTATACACTAATCTTCAAGTAATTTTGCGCAAATCTGTAGATTTGGTATTTATTTTCTATTATATCATCAGTAGTTAACCATAACAGATTTTAACTGAATTCTGTTCAGCAAATACTGTAATTCTTTCAAGCTTATTGATAATACAATAGGTTGTAAAACTTTGTTAATTTTATTAAATATAAGACTTACCTGCTATGTATTTTATCTGGTTGCTCCAACTGAATCACTTTATTGATAACCTGCTGCTTGCAGTTATTTTACATATCTTTTTAGTTTGCCTCATTATTGAATGCATTAAAAATTTTACATTTCTCATGCAATACGTTAAACTGATCAGGAAAACAATCAGAGAGAACAGAAGTTTACTCACTACTTTTTTCTATTGGCAAGATTTTCAATATCAACTTGAGGGTTTTGATCTAATAAATAAAAATGCTAATATCACAAATATCTGCCGTAGTCGCCAGTTGCAGCTTGTAAACGGCTATCTAGTCTTTATAATTCTTATATCGTTTGTAAGTCACTGTTTATCTTCCTTAGTCTCTTGCTAGGAATTCCCAACTTTAATATCAAGTTAAAACAGGAATACCATCCACTGTTGTTTGTAAGCTGAATCGCAGGCAAGATAACATTGCCATGTTAAATTGTTTAGATTGGATACATCAACATATTAATTATATCTAAATACTTTAGCAAGATAAGTTGTTCACTCATTCATAATGTTGCCTGCCTTATCTGTAAACTGATTCAAAGATTTTAAGATTATAGCCATCACCCCGCTCACTAATTTTATATATTTTCTTATTCTTGAAAGATAAAGCCGGGGGGATACCACGTGTGAAAAAAAATTTTATATCGTTCCGCTTGAACTGGGTTTTACTACAACATAAACATGTTGACGGGATTGTGAATCTTAATCTTTTAAGATATCAAACACTTATAGCTTAATTTATACCATCGATAAAATACTTCCGACTTGACATGGAATTAGCCGTTAAAATTTGTGTACCGCGCACTGTATTCCGATAATCACAGTGTCAATTTTATCCTTAATAATTTCAGATGAAGATTTGGTAGCGATAACTACCATCCCATTTAATTATGGATAGTTTTAGCTTGCTATAGGTAAAACCATTGAATACAGAGTTTCTAATCTATTTTCAGAATTTATTCATGAAAATAAAGAGACGACAACTTTTAATTAAAGTTGGTTATGCGGTAAATAAGTAAACCGATATCGGTACGTTTATCGTCATTATCCATAAAATCCGTCTCATCGATGCCAAAGTTATCAAAGTGGCTTATATATAGAACATATCAGGATAGTTATCGAACACTCAGTTAAGATCGCTATCTTTTGCTCACTGTGACAGCCGGATATTCAGCTCATTTTCCATATGCTTCCTGGTATAGCTCGGTTCGACAGTTATTCCATGAGACGAGTAATACCCAATATAAAAATCACCGATTTATCGTTCATAACGATATTAAGCGGATAGCTCAATTGGTGCTTCCTGACGCTCCATGATAGTTGCTACGTTTACGGATACGTAGTGCTTCATTAGTTACTTAATGAAGTTAAGATTCTATTTCTTTGGTAGAAGAGAAATGTATTTCAGCCAGTAAACTTATCACTAACCCTGATAATAATAGAACCCTTAAGCGTCTAGATTTTCATTTTTTCTCTCCGATATTTATCTAAATAAACACTTGTCAGTTATTTTAGTTTTTGTATCCGGCGAAAAACTTTCCGGTAATGCATATTTTATTGCGTATTTGAAGGAACGTAATTAGCATGGTTTTTATCGAGCTATTTCTCCAATAAAGTGCTGTAATTGCAGAATTTTTCTCATTAAATTAATCCTTGTCAGCCAAAGTGCGTTATGCATATTAAGCTAATACATCCTTCAGCATAGGCTTACGTAAAACAGCATTACATCTCATTAAGGTTGTTCTATTGTGCTTACCGAATAAAATTATGCGGCGTAGCTATTTTATGAAATTTGATTACTAAGTTTTTCTTTTAGAGTGGTGAAAAGATAATTTCCTGGATGCTAGGCATAAATACACCGCCGATAATGATAATTCCGCCGGAAAATTATAGTAATGTTAATATTATTCATAGTATTACAGATTTCCTAAATATCAGTCACTAGTACTTTCCAGAGAATTAGCATAAATAATCAACGAAAAATGGTAGTGACCATAAACGATTTTCTCTGACATTAATAAATCAAGTTCCACATCAAGATTAAGACGTTGTGATACTGCACATTATTGGTGCTTATAAGAAGATGATATGCGTGTGTTTAATGGTTTTTTGCGTTTCATTTCGTGACATGCAAGTATAGGATTATGTAATGATCTAATCATAGAGAGCATAAAGCAATGTTATTCATCATCTTATTCGCTATTTTTCTGAAAACTCTTTGAGTTTTAAACTGTGAAAATAATACTTAGTATTCATATATGATTAATATTCCTAGATTCAACTGAAAAAACAGCGATAACAATCCAATCTCCGTATAATCCAGAGTACGACAGGTAATTCTAACATTAGTCATTCATCTATTAAAAAGTATTTATAAAAAGCCAGTTGATAATAAAAACGATTGATTTTAAAAAAATCCAGTAGCCTGTTGGCTACTACATAACGATAAAAGGAGATATCTAATAACGCTTCAATTTCTGACATCTTCCTCAATGCTTCATTCAGATAGTATAACTTTTATTCCTCTTTAATCTTTTTTTGCTACGCTTTTAAAGCGGTCTTATCAATAGCAGGTAAAGTGATAAGCTATAAAAATAAGCGGTTGCTACGGAATATGGTTTCTCTTCGAGAGAAGAGAAATAAAGATGATTGATTTCATAGGTATGAAGATTATCAAATATTTTATGTAATTTACAGTAGTACTTTTTTGTACATTGTCGATATAAAAAGTCACCAAGTAGATTTCAAATGACCGTATCAGGCTGGCTATGAAATTGATTTATCGCTGCTTCAAGCGATTCATGCGATTCATAATTAAATGGCATCCTAATTAATTTCTATGTGCAGAAAAAATCACTTTTTGATGAAAGTAACATATTTCATGAATAATAGGAGAGTTATTAGAAAATTATTGCATGGTGGTGATCAAGCTATATTCCACTCTGATGCTTCATAAATCTATTTTGCGTTTTTAAATTGGGCGTTGTTTACCAGCAAGGTCAAACCTTTTCCCCCATTTTAACCGATTCCAATTTTCTACAAAAAATAGAGCAGCTAAATATTATAAAAGAGTTAATTTTCTAGCGCTACAGTTTCAAAATTCAATTTTGTAACCTCATTGTTATAAAACTCTACTAAATCGGATTCATTGCTCTTCTTGGACGCCAAGAACACTGAAGGGAATTATATAATTCCAATCGTTTTTCTTGATCTTTTTCCAGCCTCCTCATTTCTTTGAATATGCTAAAGAGATTAGCAAGAAAGAATTAAAAGTTTTTTTGGCGGTATCGTAGTTCTCTGCTAGCCATACCTAGCTATCTCGCAGCTCATTATTAACTTTCGGTTGAATGTTTTTCGGTAATGAAGTCAATACATCAGCTGTTTTACATACCACAACAGCATTTATGCTGCGTGCTCAAGAATATCTTTGCTGTTGCATTCTAAAAACCAAGAGCACCGTCTTTCATAACAATATTGTAGATATGATTAACCACGCGCTCAACCAGCCATTGAAAATTTATTCTTAGTTCGATTCTGACTCTCGATAAGCATCTTCGACCGCAATAAGTTTCCCTTACGTCAATGCGTAGTGACACCAATAATAAGCAGAAGGTAAAGGCGATTATTTTGCCTGACAGAATAACATACGCCTTCAGCCAAGAAATAAACGTAATACGTATCGCGTAAATTACGCAAGTACCATTACCTATGCTCTTTAAGCTATCGTTGTTTCAATCTGCTGATAGTGCTTGGCAAGAATACTTTATGCTTTTCACCGAGAAGCAGCTCAAGGCTTCGAAAATTACCGATGAAGATGGCTCGTAGGTAGAAAGCTATGGTAGCAGCTTTCGATGTTTTGCTGGTTTCAAATAAGGCGACAGCAATGAGCTGTTGAAGCATATTCCGTTTTACCGCTGTAATCCCTCTGATCTTAAGCACTTTAATCTCAGTATCGTTAATACCCTAAAGTCTGTATAGTTAGTTGTAGCAAATAACTGTTACAGACGATGATATGACCTATTGATAAAAGGCAGCGTTGAGTTGGTTATCGCAGCATGGCTTTAAATACACTTTCATCTGCGGGTACCTATCAGTTACCTGCTATTATTACAAACGCGTTTATGCAAGGGAGGGATTACAGATAATATTTAGTTTCACAGATACTTGTAGGATACCCTTTTCATGACATATCATCTATCTGTTGTTGAAATAATTTATGAAATCAATTATCAGGATATACTACTTTCTCTGAAACTCCATATACCAGAAATGAATATAACCACTATTATATAATGAATTTAATTTCACATCTGATCACTTTAACAGAAAGTGATAAGAATTATATTTATGCGCCTTACAATTGTTTACATTAATATAACCTTAGCGTAAAATGAATACTGAACAAAACAACAATAATCATCTTTTCATTTTGGAAAGCTAAATGAGATTTATAAAATATAAAGGAAGCATTGGAATCATTTTATTACTTGCTATTTCTTTTCTGCTAACTGGTTGCAATATGGTATTAATGGATCCCAAGGGTACCATTAGTATAGAACAAAAAAAATTGATACTGACTACACTTAGTTTAATGTTAATTGTTGTTATTCCAGTTATTTTTATGGCTATTATCTTTGCCAGAAGATATCGAGCAAGCAACAAACAAGCAACCTATCGGCCAGATTGGGCATACTCAAGTAAAATTGAGTTAGTTTGTTGGGCAGTTCCTATCATAATCATCATTATTCTTGCCGTTATCACCTGGGAAACCACCCATCAATTGGATCCTTATAAACCATTAAAAAGCGACAAAAAACCGATTACTATTCAGGTTATTTCTACTGATTGGAAATGGGTATTTATCTATCCAGAAGAGAATATCGCTACCATTAATGAAATTGCTATTCCTATCGGTGTGCCAATTAACTTTAAAGTAACAGCCGAGTCAGTGATGAATTCTTTTTTTATCCCCGCACTTGGTGGTCAAATTTATGCAATGGCTGGTATGCAAACGAAGCTTCACTTAATTGCTAATAAACCTGGTATCTATAAAGGCTTTTCATCAAGCTATAACGGTCATGGCTTTTCAGACATGAAATTTAATGTGATTGCAACGCCTGATTTAGTAATCTTTGATAAATGGATGCAAAAAGTAAAAGCATCCAAAAAAACGTTAGATAGCATGGCTGCATTTAACCAATTAGCTAAACCTACAAATAATGTTCCAGTTACCTATTTTTCAAGCATAAAACCAAACCTCTATGAAGAACTAATATTAAAATTTAGCCATGAATATCATAGCAATGACGCTAACAAAAACGAACATAAAACATCTAGAAATCAATCAATGCATATGAATCACTCTACTCATATCGATGTTAAGGAATAAATAGTATGTTTGGTAAATTAACGTTTGATTCAATCCCTATTCACGAGCCAATTATTGTCATTACTGTGATCTGTATGTTGTTAGCTAGTATAACTATTTTAGGAATTATCACCTATTTCGGTAAATGGAAATGGCTGTGGAGTGAATGGTTAACTAGTGTAGATCATAAAAAAATTGGTATTATGTATATAATTGTTGCGATGGTAATGCTATTACGGGGTTTTGCTGATGCAATTATGATGCGAGGTCAACAGGCATTAACTTCATCTGGTGAAGTTGGTTTTTTATCACCTCATCATTATGATCAAATTTTTACCGCTCATGGTGTGATCATGATTTTTTTCATGGCAACACCTTTCGTGGTTGGCTTAATGAATTTAGTCGTACCATTACAAATTGGTGCTCGCGATGTGGCTTTTCCATTTCTAAATTCTCTTAGTTTTTGGTTATTTGTAGTTGGCGTTATCTTAATTAATTTATCATTAGGTATCGGTGAATTTGCTCAGACTGGCTGGCTAGCTTACCCTCCATTATCAGGTAAGGAATACAACCCTGGTGTAGGGGTAGATTATTGGATATGGAGTTTACAAATTTCAGGAATTGGCACCACCTTAACTGGTATAAACTTTTTTACTACCATTCTTCGGATGCGCGCATCTGGCATGTCAATGATGAAAATGCCTGTTTTTACTTGGACAGCTATTTGTGCTAATATACTGATTATTGGAGCTTTTCCTATACTAACCGTCACTATTGCGCTGCTCACACTTGATAGATATTTAGGAACCCATTTTTTCACTAATGAAATGGGAGGCAATATGATGATGTATATTAATTTAATCTGGGCTTGGGGGCATCCTGAAGTTTATATATTAGTGTTACCTATTTTTGGTATATTTTCAGAAGTTACAGCGACTTTCTGTAAGAAATATTTATTTGGTTACACGTCTTTGGTATGGGCAACCATTGTTATTACCGTGATGTCGTTTGTTGTCTGGTTACATCACTTCTTTACAATGGGAGGTGGAGCAAATGTCAATGCCTTCTTCGGTATAGCTACTATGATTATTGCTATTCCAACTGGAGTAAAAATATTTAACTGGTTATTTACCATGTACCATGGCCGTATCGAATTTAAAACACCAATGCTCTGGACTATTGGTTTTATTGTTACTTTTTCAATTGGAGGGATGACTGGCGTATTACTGGCCATTCCTGGTGCAAATTTTGTGCTGCACAATAGTTTATTTTTAATTGCCCATTTTCATAATGTCATTATTGGTGGGGTAGTTTTTGGTTGCTTTGCTGGTATGACCTACTGGTTTCCAAAAGCATTTGGTTTTATATTAAATGAAAAATGGGGTGTTCGTGCTTTCTGGTTTTGGATTAGTGGTTTCTTTATTGCGTTTATGCCGCTTTATATACTGGGTTTTATGGGTATGACTCGTCGTTTAAGTCAAAATATTGATCCACAATATCATCCAATGCTAATGGTCGCTTCACTCGGTGCTGCGCTTATCGCTATTGGAATCATTTGCCAAGCTATTCAAATAATTGTTAGTGTTCGTGATCGCCACAAAAATCGAGATTTCAGCGGCGATCCATGGGATGGTCGTACATTAGAATGGTCAACATCATCTCCAGCGCCTTTCTATAACTTCGCTAAAGAACCACAAATTAAAACACGTGATGCTTGGTGGAATATAAAAGTGAAAGAAAAAGAAATTGCATATCAACAACCAAGTAAATATGAACCCATTCATATGCCAAAAAATACTTCTGCTGGAATAATTATCTCAGTATTTTGTTTGATCTTCGGTTTTGCTATGATCTGGTATATTTGGTGGCTAGCGATTATTAGCTTTGTGGGTATTATTGTCACTTGGATTTGTAAAAGTTTTGATGATGACATTGATTATTATATCTCTGCAGAAGAAATTAAACATATTGAAAATCAGTATCACGATGAATTAAAAAAAATAGGTATTCATCATGTCAACTAATTTAATAATTAATCAACATATTTCTCATGAAAATCATGAGGAATATAATATAGGCGCAACAAAAATATTTGGTTTTTGGATCTATTTAATGAGCGATTTAATCTTATTTGCTTGTCTATTTGCTACCTATGTTGTTCTAGTTCATGGCACTGCCGACGGCCCAATAGGAAAGGATATTTTTAATCTCAATTTTGTCTTGCTTGAAACCTTCCTATTATTATTTAGTAGTATCGCTTATGGATTTACTATGCTTGCGATGTATAAGCGGAAAATAAATTTGGTTAAGTTATGGCTATTAATTACTTTTTTACTTGGATTTAGCTTTGTTATTATGGAAATTTATGAATTCCATGAACTTATTTCTAAAGGTTACGCGCCTGATCGCAGTGCTTTTCTATCTGCTTTCTTTACGTTAATTAGTACACACGGTATCCATGTAAGCTTTGGTTTAGCCTGGATTATTATAATGATAATCCATATATCACGTCATGGGCTTACTATTGTTAATCAAACTCGTTTGAGTTGTTTAAGTCTTTTTTGGCACTTCTTAGATGTTGTTTGGATCTGTATATTTACTGTTGTTTATTTGTTTGGGGTGCTTGCATGAATCACACAAATACACCGAACTCTGGTGCTAGTTATAGTAGTATGAAAACCTATTTAATTGGATTCATACTCTCCGTTATTTTAACGGTCGTCCCTTTTTGGATAGTAATAAAAAGCACTACATCTCATGACATGATTCTATGGATAGTTATTTGTACGGCAATCGCCCAGATCCTGGTACATCTTATCTGTTTCTTACATATGAACACCTCTTCAGATAACAGTTGGAATCTGATTGCCTTCCTGTTCACAATGCTTATAATTGGCATTATTGTTATTGGTTCACTCTGGATAATGTATAACCTGAGCATCAATATGATGCTTAACTAAAGAGTTATGTATCTAATGAAGCAGTATCTACTAGTGACCAAACCAGGCATTGTTTTTGGTAATCTAATTTCTATTATTGGCGGCTTTCTACTCGCAGCTAAAGGTAGAATAGATTACCCTCTATTTATTGCAACATTAATCGGTGTATCTTTGGTTGTCGCTTCCGGTTGTGTTTTTAATAACTATATTGACCGCGATATCGATCGAATAATGGAAAGAACCAAAAATAGACCTTTGGTTAAAGGTCTTATTGCGCCAAAAATTTGCTTAATTTATGCTAGCATACTGGGTATTTCTGGAATAACTTTACTATATATTACAACCAATATCTTAGCAGTATCACTTACTATTATCGGTTTTATTATTTATGTTAGTATTTATAGCCTTTATATGAAACGTAAATCAGTTTATGGAACCATGATAGGCAGCTTATCAGGTGCTGCGCCGCCACTTATTGGTTACTGTGCTGTTGCTGATCAATTTGATTTGGGAGCATTAATTCTGCTATTTATCTTTAGTTTATGGCAAATACCACATACTTATGCAATTACTATCTTTCGCTTCAAGGATTATAAAACTGCCAATATTCCAGTATTACCAGTAATTAAAGGAATTTTGATCGCTAAAGCCCATATCGTTCTATATATACTTGCTTTTATGGTAGCAACCATAATGTTGACCATTACTGGCTATACCGGCTATAAATATCTTATTGTAGCCGCTACTGTGAGTTTATGCTGGATTGGTATAGCAATTTCTGGATTTAAAAATCATAATGATGATCGTCTTTGGGCAAGGAAACTATTTATATTCTCTATTATAGGAATTATCGCTCTCAGTGTTATGATGTCGATTGATCCAATTATTAAGCACTGAACAGATTTTTATCTATTTCAAATAATAATTTATCTTAAATAGTAACAGATAATTTCCACTAGTTTCATGGTTAAAGCAGCTAAAATGCAAATGAATTCTCTATTTATTTATTTATTTATTTTTGCTAATGTTTGTTTAATAAACAAATTAATAAATTAATGAAACCATTTTACAATATCCTCTTCTAAAGCTTCTGAGCTAAATTATAAATAATAATAAAATAACACCAACAGAATTAAAGACAATATGGAATTATTGGCGGTATTACATTACATATTGGCCATATGTATGGTATTACATATCTTATTGAGTTATGGGGGTAATCTGAAAGATGCAAGAAATTAGTTACTTGGTCTAGTTATTGAAATTTATGTTATCAATTATGATATCTATAAAATTCTATTTAGTTTGATGTTTGACCAATTTAGTAGTAAATAATTAATTATTACTGACAGTGTGATCACAGTAATGACGATACTATTTTTAGATATTATTACCGCCCACGCCTTGCAAACTGCAGGATATATTTCTATCGCGATCATGGCGATACTTTCCGATTTGCTAGAGAATAAAATAGAATTAAAGCTGTGGCTTTTATAGAAAAAAAGTTTTAGCAATTTTTTTGTATTGCAAAAGTTCTCGCCTAGATTATTACCGATACTATTGCTTTAGATGATATTATTAAGAAATAAGTATATTTCCTTGGTGGAAAAGAGTTATGCTAATTTCTAGCGTATGGAGTTTCTAAGATGATAGCACATCCTGCTGATTAATTTCATGGATGATTTTAACAACAGAGAGATGATATGCCATAAAAATTCTACTCTATAGATAGACGCGAAACTAGATATTACCTCTTATCCATTGCATAAACTAATCTGTAATAGTGATAGTTAGTTGATAACACTGCTGTTGAGGCTAAGCTCGAAACCACGGTTGCAGTAACATGCTCAATATCATCTTATCAACGAGGCGTCTCATGCTGTTGTCAATAACAATTATTTGTTACAGTGAATCATATAAACTGCTATTGACGATGTTGAGATTAAAACGACTAAGATTAGGAAATCACAGCGGCAATAGAATATATTTTAACAGCTTATTGCTACCGCCTTTATCTAAAACGTATAAAAAGCGTCAAAGAGTTACTACCATGACTATTCTATAGATATCCACTGATAATTTTCATTAAACTATGTGGGCGCTTCTCGGTGAGAGAAGCGTAATCTTTTTTTGCAGTACTATCAGCAGACTGAAACAACAATGCTTTAAAGAGCATTGACAAGGATAGAACTACGTGATTTAACGATAAGCCTAAAGTTTACTTCTTGACTGAAGGCATATGCCGTTCTGTCAGGCAAACTGATCGCTTTTGTCTGCTTATTCATTATTGAGTTAGTTAGTGTAGACGTAAGGAGCTCGTTGCGATTGAAGATGGTTATCAAAAATCAGAAGCAAGTTAGGCTGAACTTCTAGATGGCCGCGAGCGCGTGATTTAATTATATTCCTGATTTTTATTGCTATGGGAAACGGTATCCTTGGCTTGTAAAATACAATAACAAAGATATTACGATAGACTCGGAACCAACACTGTTTGGTACATAAATACCCCCTTACTTATTTTACTTTTCAAGGACATTTAATTGAAGAAAGGGTAAAGCTACTGGATCTTTAAATAGCAGATAGTTGTGACTTCGCTAATAAAGCCTTTGATGTTTTGTTTGTAAGTTTTTAGCGACGCATATTGCAGCAATGAAGAAGCTAGAAAAAGATTGAGAGGAACTATTGGCATTCTATACCTTCCTGTCAGCGCACTGTGTCTCAATAGAAACGATGAATTCGATTGAATTAGCTTTTGTGACAGTGAGAACTATAAAGCCGAAGCGGCGAAGCAGTGTGATTCAAGAAAACAACCTTTTAATGCTATTTAAGCTCCTACAGGCTACTCAGAAGAGCTAGAAATTGGCTAAGTGGATTTGATCTACTGACACTGGCGGTAAGAACGTTCAATTTAAAGGTGCAGAATAGATTTACAAAGCATTAGAGTGGAATGGAATCTGATCGTCATACATCAGATTTGTTAATAATTCACGAGATATTGATAACTTGCTTTCCTGTGTCAGGTGCCACTAGATAGCCAATCTATATTGTTAATTATAAAACGTATTTTATAAAAATAGTATAATAAGAGGACTATTTTAGTAAAAATTATTTGTAGAAATCCCTTATACTGTATGAAGAATTTTTACTATAGAAGTTACTATAAAAAAGCAAACAGTCATCATAGAGATTAAAGAGACTCTATCATTATTTTCTGTCAGCATAAAATTATATCCCATTAGTTAACTCGTTGATAATCTGTCAGATAATGTCAATTTATGCATTGAAGCAACTCAACCTACTTTATTCTGCCTATATTATCACAGTGAATATGGTAATTCGCTGAGAATATTTATTAGGATTCGATATCGTTGCAAAATCCCTGATTGCAGAAAAACATGTAACAATCTTAGTGTGACTTCTTTAGTGAAACTAAAGAATAAGGATAAACTATTTAATTATTTACGATCTATTTTGAATATATTGGATAATTAGTAAATTGAATTACATTTTAAATGAAAAGCAAAATTCATATTTTTTTGCTAAAAAGGATAAAAAATCAGTTTTTAGTATTTTATAAGTGAAATTTTATTAGAATGTGTATTCTTTTGATATAATATGTTAATTTTATAGGTTAACTCTAGGTTAACCTAATAATCCTAGTTTTTCTATTTTATATATTCTTTCTTACAATAATTTCGTGCCTAGTTGCCAACCTAATCTGAGCTTCAATAAAGATAGTTTGTCGCTAAACTAGAATAAATTTGTATAAATTTGTGCATATGAATCCTTTTTATTAAAAAGCTAAATCCCGATTTTTCTGATTTTTTGCAAGACGTCATCTTTATCACCTGCATCCTTTAGTAATAGTATACCTTGTTTACAATTCAATAATAAACCATAGTAATGTAGCATCTTAAATACTTTATTAAAATATAACTAATATAACGTCCGAATATCTCTTCCTAAATCAGGATCTGCTACTGCTCTTATTGAGTGAGGTGATCATAGTAATGATGTACAATCACTCCCCTTAGTAATGTTGTAGTTTTAACGTGAACAATAAAGTTAAAGTAGCGCTAGAGGTATTTTATGCTACGTCAGACTTATTTTATCTTTTTATCGAAGTGAACTTTCCAATAACTGTCCCGTACTATTCCTTCAGGTAACGCCGTCACTGCTTCCTGGAGCGGATATGTGCACAAAAATAGGGAAAATACTGACATTTATTAAGTCATAGTTGTGATGCAGAAGCCGAATAACAGCGACTCACCAAATTTCTTTTCCCGTTCTTTTTTGAAGAGTAGCGGATTGCTATATAAGACTTTAATATATAGACTGCTACAAGTAACGGAGATATGAATATGCAGATGTTGATTGAGTTGTTTACCATAAATATACAAAGCATAGAAGATATCAATTTTTGATATCTTGTTGTGTTCACTAAAGCATAGCGCGAGTTGTGAAGTGATGTAAATAGATTATTGAGTAGCCAATAATGGCTAGTTATTTTTGAAAAAGGCTAAAGAAGATGAGGTGTAGTAAAAGTAATTTGTTGCCAGTCGCAGTCGGGTATAACTATGAATCTGCTGTGTTAACTACTACTCGGTAGTTTTAAAATCGTATAAACAGCAGGCTGTTAACTTACAATTTTAACAGAAAAATGACTGTGGGAACCCATTCAGGAGAATTACAGAAGTAGTCATCCGGATAACCTCATAATACAAATGATTCAGGAAAGAATTCGCTATACAAATAGGATCCCGTTCTAAAGTTAATATTTAAACGTATTTTTAATAAAGTTATTTCAACTCTTAGCAAGAATAAAAAGCGGTTTAGTTAAGTAAAGGAGATATATATCTGGATGAATTACTCTTTGGTATATTTCTAGAGAAATAGAAATCTTTATTTTGTCTGTATTTGTCAGGACACACCCTCAGTTATCTTTGAGTTTGTCCAAGTGGTAAAATAGCCTGAAATTATCCCTGCTCCCTATAGGTGATGAATTCATTGGGAAGCATACTTCCCAGTAATTTTCTCTTCAATGCAATTGAATCCAGCATCATCGGCTTAGTCTTGGCGTTTTACTTAAAACTATGAATAATCATGACTAGAGGTGGATAATACTTGCGTGTTGAGAAAATTGTGGACCAAGTCAGGATATATTGCTGTATGGTTTCTTTTATGGTGTTATAAAAAACTCAGTCTGTCTCTATCATCATTTATTTCGATAGGGAAATTCATAAAACAGTTCGGAAAACAGGTGTTATAATACGTGAAGTTCCGTGTTATTTTTGATTTACTATAGTTTATGATTTTATGAGATTTATTCCTAACCATCTGCCTGAATTCTTAAAAAATTCATATATCGCAGACTATAAAACAGCACTTAGATCATGAAGATCCTCAAAGCAGAAAACTGCGCCTTTTACATCATAGCGAGCTATGATCATTAATGTTACGTAGTTTTTCATTCCTTATCATTTCTAATTTTTAATATTATTCATCGGTTACTTTGAATTTTTAGTATTTGATTTTTTATCAAATAATCCTATTAACGGGTAGCCGGCACCAGGAGTCTATACCTGCAAAAACCGCATATTTTATGTTGAGGTGGATACCTCCTTATCCTTGATTGTGTGTTAATATTATGGGTTTTATATTTGTTACTTAGCTCTATAATCGATTAAATTCTCGTGTGTATTTTCGTAATGTTGATGGTTATGCAGGTAAAATCACATTTTGTATTGTATAATAAACTATACTCTATCTATAGTTTTAAATGGCCCATAATTCAATTAAGTGACCATATATAGTTATAAACTTGATGTATATGATCGCATGTTTCTTATTAAATCTTCCGGATGCCACTGTAACTAACTAGATAAGTCAATCGGTATACTTTTCCGCTATTCGATTTCTTATAGGCAACTAGATGGATATTAACGCTTCGCTAGTGGGTGTTAATAAGGATTATTAACAAATGTAGGCTTACTTGTAAACAAAGAAGCTATAATATAAATTGATCTTTTCACCTCTTTAATTACCGTCAGGACTATCTGCTTTACCACTCTCTCCCCACTGGTAAAAAACCGACTTCCACATCTTGAATGATTTTTTTGCCCTAGCTGAAAGTAGGGATGCAAATGTCAAAATGAGTAAAAAAATTCAGTGTGATTACTTTTACTTGTTTATTCATCCTTAGCGGCAATTTAATATTAAGAGTCGCTCTTCTCTTTTTTTCTAACTAAAAACATAAGAAGTTAATAAAAAATATAGCGCAATTATAAGGATTGACGTTATTGTTTCATCCGTACAAGAAATCAACCCAAAGTTAGTAAAAAGGAAGTATAGTTATCTAGTGCCGTAAAAATTCTTATCAAGATGAATATATATCATAATGCAAGCAAATTTTCTAATCATAAAAATAAATTTCTTAACTTATTGGAATCAGAAAAACAAACAGGTATTGATTTAAAACAGTGTTTAGATGATGTCAGTGTTTCTTTGCTTCATTAGCGATAGCTAACTTAAATAAACTAAGTATATTTTAAAATCGATGAAGCGTTTTTCTCTGAATTTTTTAAAGGTGGATCTTATATCCAACATAAAAAATGTAAAAATGCGGTAGAGTAGGAAATAAAAATAGAAAGAACGATTTCGCTTTTAGTCGCCCGAGATTGATAAGGTGTCATAATAAGCGATGAAACTCTTGAAGAGTTTAATACAGAATATATTATTCGTTTTCTTGAGCTAATTTTTGATAAAGAGTCTATCTTTTTACTTAGATGGAGTAAAATTATACGAAACTTTTGACAACAAGCATAAAATTAGCCACTATCGCTTAATAAGGTTGGATACTTAGAGGAGTTATTGGTAAGGAAATTCCATATTCAAAATATGAAAAGTTATATTAGCTGATTAAAAGAATAGCTGAATAGATTCCATGGTGTAGAATCTTTTATTTACCGAACTATCTAGTCTGTAAAAGATTGTTTAAAACCGCAATAATTAAAATATAGAATTGACTATAAATTGCGTTGCGAAAAAACAACAATCCTTACTAAGGTTGCCTATTTATATATTAAATAGGCAGAGAGAAACTCTAATGTCACTAACTATCCTCGTTTCTGCTGTAATACTAGAAAAGAAATAGAAGCTTGTAACAGCAATTGCTCTGTTAGCTAGAGCTGAGATCCAGCTAATAATTGTGAATACCGCAGATAATAGCGAATTAGTTTTAACCTTGCTCACGGTTAAAAATTTTTGCTGACACTTAGTTAGTTAATATTATTGAATAAGATTTCACTGCTATTGAATTACTGATGAATTAAAAGGTGAAGAAAAGTATTTAGTGATAATACACTGATCATTAAAAAAATTATTAGATGAATCATTTTTGATAAATTATTTCTACAATTTATGCAGTATCGAATAGATATTCGAATATCATATTTATTTATGATTGGTAATATTACCGTTTATTGTAATTTACAAAACAAAATTTGTTATCCATAAACGCGTTGATTTTTGTGTCTAATATGACGAATGGTAAAATTACTTATTAGGGCAGGGGCTTGCTGATGTAGGCTATTGACTTTTACTTGAAAAAGTCTAGCTATTAGTTGTAAAAACAGCAGAAGTTGTTTTGCAACTTGTCCTACCGTCTAGTATTTACCACCATGCCAGCTAATGATGATATAGCTGCAAATTATATATATTCTCTTGAATTGATCTATATCTTTAAGATATAGTTAAGTTAACTGATTGCCGTTTAAGGCTGGTACACTTTTACATTTTTAAAACCTTGTTCATTTAAATAAATTACCTGTAAGCGGCTCATAACACCGCAATCACAATAAAGCAAATAGGATTTTTCTTGTGGTAATTTACCAAATTGGTTATTCAGCTTATAAAATGGCAATAACGTTACTTTAACACCTTTAAGTTTGAGTGGATGTGCTTTTTGTTTATTAGGAGCACGAATATCCAGAACAATATCATCGATTGAAAATCTAGTGACAATTTCTACTTCTGGCATTTCATTTTGCCTATGATTTATTATCTGACGAATATCAATATTTTGTGCTTTACTAACAAGATGATCAAGTAAAGTAAAATTGAAATTAGTTTCCTGTTCTTCAATTTTTATTTTTACTGCTTTCATCGTTGGTTTTTTAGAGATAACGCCACAAAATTCGGGTATTGTACGCGAAAAATCTTCAGTCCCTATTTCACGAGAAATATTAATAATACTTTCTTTATCATGTGAAATTAATGGCCGTAAAATCAATGTATCGGTAACATTATCAATTACACGCAGATTGGTTAATGTCTGGCTAGAAACTTGCCCTAACGCTTCTCCGGTTACTAATGCCTGAATCCCATAACGTTCTGCTATCATCGATGCTGCCCGCACCATCATTCTTTTTAAGACTACTCCCATTTGACCATCATCAATCTTTTCAATGAGCTCACTTATAATTGGGGCAAAATCTATCGCAACAAAACGCACTTTATGTGAACGAGCAAAACGATGCCAAAGATGATAGGCGATCTGCTTTACGCCAATCTCATGATTTGTACCACCAAGATTAAAAAAGCAGTAATGAACTCGACAACCACGCCGTATTAGCATGTAGCTAGATACACTTGAATCAAAACCACCTGATATTAAAGATAACACATCTTCTTGTGTACCGATAGGAAAGCCACCAATTCCTTGAATACGTGATTTAATAAGAATTACTTTATCGTTTTTAATTTGAAGGTTTACAGTAAGATTAGGCTTCTTCAGTTTTACCTTAGCTGACGAAATATGTTGATTTAATCCTCCACCAACATAACGTTCTACTTCAATTGAAGTAAAATCGTGCTGACCACGACGCTTAACTCGTACGCAAAAAGTTTTATTTGTTAGAAATTTAGCATAACTTGTATAAGTTAACTCAAAAATATGATGTATATCACGGAATTGATATTCTTCAACTAACAAAATATGATGAATACCAGGAATTCTTGTTAAGGCATCACAAATTTTATTATGAAATGTGTTTTTTTTAGTGCGAATTTCAATATTATCCCAATGTCTATTAACGACGATTTCTGAATCCAATACCTTTAATATATTAAAAATATTGCTAGCTAAGATTGCAATAAAGCGTGAGCGCACTGATTGGCTTTTAATGGTAATTTCAGGAAACAGTTTAATAATAAACTTCATAAGTTTATATAAAAGTCGATTTTTAGTTTTATACAAAACACATATTATACATATTTATTAGCAGGCAGAGCATTTAATTTTAAGTGGATAAGTATATCTCACTATACTACTCTTAGTCGCTAAAAATTATAAAAAGAATAAATTCTATGCATAATGTAGTAAAATAAATTGCTTACGCATGCGTATAATTAACCAGATATTAAGGCAAGTAAATAATTATGGATAAAAAGAAAATATCTGATAGACAAAATCCGTTATCTTTTGAATCTTCTCTAATAGAGCTAGAGAAGATTCTCAGACGCTTAGAGTCAGGCGAACTTCCGCTGGAGAAAGCATTAAGTGAATTTGAACATGGAATTCAATTAGCTAGACAAGGCCAAAAAGCGTTGCAACAGGCAGAGCAACGCGTTAAAATTTTATTACAAGCCGATGATAGTGCAATACTAGATAACTTTGGGCCGGAAGATAAATAAATCATGTCTGAAATAGTGACTCTTTCTTTTGCGGATCAGCGCCAATGGGTACAAGATCGCGTCAATAAAATTCTATTAAATCAATTTCAGCGCCTTCCATTTAATCAAAGTCAACTAGTTATGGCGATGAAATATGGTACATTACTTGGTGGAAAACGAATAAGACCTTTTTTAGTTTATGCTGTAGGTGGCATGTTAAATGTTGCCATGGAAAACCTAGATGTACCTGCTGTGGTTGTTGAATGCATTCATGCTTATTCATTAATTCATGATGATTTACCCGCAATGGATAGCGATAATTTACGTCGTGGTCAACCTGCCTGCCATATTTTCTTTGGTGAAGCTCATGCAATTTTGGCTGGTGATGCCCTGCAAACACTTGCTTTTGATATCTTGTCTCGTTCTGCTATGCCTGATGTTAATGACACTAATCGCCTGGCGATGATAGCTGAGCTAGCTACTGCTAGTGGGGCAACAGGTATGTGTAGCGGCCAAGCGCTAGATATAGAATCAGAAGGAGAACAAATTGATATAACAACATTAGAATCAATTCATCAGTATAAAACAGGAGCATTAATTCGTGCCGCCATCAGAATGAGTGCACTTGCGGCCGGCGATCAAAGCTATAAATTACTACTATTATTAGATAGATATGCCAATGCAATTGGACTGCTATTCCAAGTCCATAACGATATTCTTGACGTTATTGGTGATAGAGACATTTTAGGCAAAGATCATGGATCTGATAAAAAACATAAAAAAAGTACTTATCCAACATTAATTGGTGTTGAACAAGCAAAAAAAAAAGTAAACAGTTTACATGAACAAGCATTAAATGCGCTCTCTATGCTAGAACAACAGCATGGACTTAATACGGAAACATTACAAAATTTAACAAACTTTATTATCGAACGAAAAAGCTAATTTCCCTTATTTAAAAACAGAAAATTTATCAGTAATAAAAATTCAAAATAATCTTTTAATGGCTACGCTATTATAGCGTTTTTGATATAAACAAAACAATTATTTAATGAGAAGACATGAATATTGATATTACTTTCTATCCAACTTTAGCATTAATAAAAACGCCGAAAGAGTTGCGACTTTTACCAAAAGAAAGTCTTTGCAAATTATGTAAAGAATTACGAGAATTTTTATTAAATAGTGTTAGTCGTTCTAGTGGACATTTCGCTTCTGGATTGGGCGCAATTGAACTCACTGTCGCTTTACACTATGTTTATAAAACCCCATTTGATAATCTTATCTGGGATGTTGGCCACCAGGCATATGCACATAAGATATTAACTGGTCGCCGCGATCGCATTGATACCATACGACAAAAAAATGGATTACATCCTTTTCCATGGCGCGCAGAAAGTGAATATGACGTTCTTAGTGTCGGTCATTCCTCCACTTCTATCAGTGCTGGCCTTGGGATGGCAGTAGCTGCTGAATATGAGAATAAGAATCGCAAAACGGTTTGTGTTATTGGTGATGGTGCCATTACTGCAGGTATAGCTTTTGAAGCAATGAATCATGCGGGTGACATTCATAAAGATATATTAGTAATCCTCAATGATAATGAAATGTCAATTTCAGAAAATGTTGGGGCGTTAAATAATCATTTAGCGCAACTGTTATCGGGTAATCTCTATACTAGATTGCGTGAAGGAGGGAAAAAGGTATTTTCTAATATTCCATCAATTAAAAAATTGTTAAAAAAAACTGAAGAGCACCTTAAAGGCATGATGATCCCTAGTACTATGTTTGAAGAATTAGGCTTTAACTACATTGGTCCCATTGACGGTCATGATGTACTCACATTAGTACAAACATTAAAAAATATGCGTGAATTAAAAGGTCCACAGTTTTTACATATCATCACTAAAAAAGGTAAGGGTTATGAGCCTGCCGAAAAAGATCCTATTAGTTGGCATGCTGTTCCTAAATTTGATCCAACAACTTTTAGGCTACCAAAAAATAATAATAACCAATTAACGTTTTCACAAGTTTTTGGCGATTGGTTGTGCCAAGAAGCAGCTAATGATCCTAAGCTGATAGCTATTACACCAGCTATGCGAGAAGGATCGGGGATGCTTAAATTTTCTAAAACCTATCCAAATCAATATTTTGATGTTGCTATTGCAGAACAACACGCTGTGACTTTTGGAGCTGGTCTTGCTATTGGAGGATATAAACCTGTCGTTGCTATTTATTCTACTTTTTTACAACGCGCTTATGATCAAGTGATCCATGATGTAGCTATTCAAAAATTGCCTATTCTGTTTGCAATAGATCGAGCAGGTGTTGTTGGTGCTGACGGACAAACCCATCAAGGTGCCTTCGATTTATCATTTTTACGTTGTCTACCTGATATGATAATTATGTCGCCTAGTGATGAAAACGAATGCCGTCAAATGCTACATACGGGTTATCACTATCAGCATGGTCCGGTTGCGGTTCGTTATCCAAGGGGTACCGGCTCTGGCGCTACTCTGCAACCTTTAGAAAAAATTTTAATTAGTAAAGGATTAATTCGGCGAAAAGGAAAAAAAATTGCCATACTAAATTTTGGAACATTACTTAGCGAAGCGATGAAAGCTGCAGAATTACTTAATGCTACTGTAGTAGATATGAGATTTGTAAAACCATTAGATGAAACTTTGATACTGGAGATAGCTCAAAATCATAAGTTATTAGTAACATTAGAAGAAAATGCAATTATAGGTGGAGCAGGTAGCGGAGTTAATGAATTTTTATTAAAAGCCCATTATATTATGCCTATCATTAATCTCGGCTTACCTGATCACTATATTTCACAAGGAAATCAAACAGAAATTTTGGCTGATCTAGGGCTTAATGCTAAAGGAATTGTAAAATCAATTAATAACTATTACGCCAATTAAATTAATAAATATGCTAAAAAATAAAAGCAATGGTTCATTATAAGTGCTTTTGATTTTCAGTAACTACTAGCATTGTAATAGCAGTAACTAGTGTGGAAGCGCTGCCACGATAACCATAGCAAAAGTAGCTGCGATAATATCATCTAACATAATACCTAATCCGCCATCTATTTGGCGATCAAACCAACTAATAGGCCAAGGTTTTAATATATCAAAAAAGCGGAAAAGCAGAAATGCAATTAATATCCATTGCCAATTAACTAATGGCAATCCCATTAGAGTCATCCACATGCCAATAAATTCATCCCAAACAATATTACCGTGGTCATGAACTTTCATATCATTCGATGTTATTTGACAAATAACAATACCAATAACAAAACCAAATAAAATAACAAACCAACATAACCAAAAACAGGTAATAGCCAATACATCAATAGCCAGAATGGAATAGCAGCTAACGATCCTGTTGTTCCAGGAGTGATGGGCGATAAACCACTACCAAATCCAGTTGCCAATAGATGCCAAGGATTTGATAGCTTTAAACGAGATTTAACATTAGTCATAGCAAGCTTCTACAATAAAATGATCAAAACCAGTTAAGTTAGGTGAAACCTCTTTATTACCATAATAATACCGGATGCCTTCTGATTCTAGTGTTATCTGGCCAATGCAATGAAAATTTGCCCCAGTGTATATGTTAACGCTAATTCTAATGCACTACGGTTTGCTTCAGGGACTGTAAAACAAAGTTCATAATCTTCTCCACCACTTAACGCTAAGATTAACGCTTGTTCTGAGGTAACATTTCTGCGCAAAACATCTGATAGTGGTAAAGAATCCAATTTAATTTTAGCTCCACACCTACTAATTTTAAGCAGGTGCCCAAGATCAGAAATCAAGCCATCAGAAATATCTATCGCCGAAGAAGCAATATGACGTAGAGCTTTCCCTTGCAAAATACGAGGCTGCGGTCTTAAATGCCGCTGTACCAACCAATTACGATCTTTTACATCATCGACCATTAACTGTGATTGTAAAATTGCTAATCCAGTAGCGCTATCTCCTAATGTCCCAGTAACATAAATCCAATCACTATTATAGGCTCCAGATCGTGTTAGTAATTTTCCTATAGGAATTAAACCATGGGCTGTATAGGTTAAACTCATTGGTCCGCGGGTTGTATCACCACCAATAAGCTGCATTTAATAGTAATTAAGCTGTTCAAATAGGCTAGAACTAAATCTAGTTAACCAATCTTCATTGATTTGTGGCAATGTCAATGCTAGAGAAATCCAGGCAGGATCTGCTCCCATAGCGGCTAAATCACTTAAATTAACCGCTAAAGATTTATAGGCTAAATCTTCTGGTGAAACATTATCAAGAAAATGGATACCTGCAACTAGTGTATCGGTAGTAATTGCTAATTGTTGTCTTTCCGGTATCGTTATTAACGCACAGTCATCACCAATACCGATATTAACGTCACCCCCGATATTACTGTTGACGATTAAAATAACGTGCAATGATATCAAATCACCACAAACCATAATAGTATTCTACTATACTATACTCCGATTGCTATAAGGTTATTCCATCACCTTATTTTAAAGGTGAACATCAGATTATTCGAAAAGTGTAAATATCATTACTTCTTAGGCACAGTAGCAACAACTTTATCTAAAGCACCATTGATAAACTTGTGACTCTCTTCAGCACCAAAAACTTTTGCTAATTCAATTGCTTCATTAATAGAAACTTTATAAGGTACATCATCACGGTAATAGAGTTCAAATATCGCTAAACGTAAAACCGCTTTTTCAACCTGACCAACTTCACCCAGATGACGAGAAAGATATGGAGCCATCTTTTTATCCAGTTCTAACACATGAGTTGAAACACCATTAAGTAGTTCACAGAAGTATATCACATCAACATCTGAAGTATCTTGTTCAGATAAAAATTCTACTTCAACATCATCAATATTATTACCAGATAATTGCCACGAATAAATCGCCTGAACAGCACACTCACGCGCACGATGACGAGCAGCAGGTTTCATAAAATTCCCCTTAAATAAAATATAGTTAGACTTTAATAGCTTGAATCACATTAATCATTTCTAGTGCACCTAATGCAGCATCTGCACCTTTATTCCCTGCTTTTGTACCCGCGCGCTCAATGGCCTGCTTAATATTCTCAGTTGTTAATACACCAAAGGCAACAGGAATACTAGTTGTCATCGCGACATTAGAAAGTCCAGTACTACATTCACCAGCAACATATTCAAAATGTGGAGTTGCACCACGTATAACGGTAGCAAGTGCAATGACTGCCTCATATTTTTTTGTTTCTACTAGTATTTTAATCGTTAAAGGCAATTCATAGGCACCAGGAACCCAAACTACCGTAATATTTTCTTTTGCAACTTGACCGATACGCTCCAAGGTATCAATAGCGCCTTCTAGTAAATTACTATTGATGAAATGATTAAAACGTGCAATAACGATTGCTATACAAGCTTTAGGAGCTACTACCGTTCCTTTTATTATTTTCATAGCCTTCCTTAAATACTAATTATTTTCTACAGAAACGAAAATTTTTACTATATTCTTTTCTATTGCAGGAGTACTACTATACTGAATTTAGCTAACTTTAAAATAGTTACTAGGAATTCTAAATTAAATACTGTTACATCAGTATAACTAAACTAGTTTTATATTAGACTAGCTAGTTAATAACAATATTATATCACATTGGGCGAAGTATTAAACGTAAATCAGGGCCAATAACTTCAACATTAATAAATTCAAATACAGGTGCATCTTTCAATTTTTGTAATGCTGGAATATTAATTAATTCTCTTGCGGTGCCACCTAAAATTTTAGGTGCAATATAAATAATTAATTCATCAACTAATCCTAATGTTAACAAAGCTCCGGCAAGTGTTGGTCCACTTTCAATCCAAATTGAATTAATATCACGTTTAGCCAACTGCGTTATTAGCAATACTAAATCAATGCCTTTTTCATAGATTGGAATTACAATTTGTTCAACATCACCACACCAATTTTGCAATATAGGATTAGGGCGAATAAGCCAACATTTACCATCTGATTTTGTTACAATATCTTCTGGTTTTACTTGATTATGACGATCTAAAACAATTCTTATTGGTTGTCGAAGGCTTTCTTTAGGATAAAGATTTTGTAGTTCAGGAGAAAAATCTACCCAACGAACATTTAAAGCTGGATTATCAGTTAAAATAGTGGCACTAGTAGTTAAAATTGCGCTTGCCTGAGCTCTAAAATTTTGCACATCTTGACGAGCTGTTAGCGAAGTGATCCACTTACTTTCACCTGATTTAAGAGCTGTTCGTCCATCAAGTGATGCAGCTAACTTAAGTTGAACATAGGGAAAACCTGTTCGCATTCTTTTTAGAAAGCCTCGATTTAATTGCTCAGCTTCATCTATTAGTAAACCAAGTATTACTTCGATACCAGCCTTCTGTAATTTAAGTAAACCTTGTCCTGCAACCTGTGGATTTGGATCTTGCATCGCTACAACAACTCGTAGAATACCTGCATTAATTAATGCATCTGCACAAGGTGGAGTTTTACCATAATGGCTACAGGGTTCTAATGTAATATAAGCGGTTGCCCCATTAGCTTTCTCACCCGCCATTTGTAAAGCATAAATCTCAGCATGTGAGTCACCTGATCTACAATGAAATCCTTCACCAACAACTTCATCATTGCTTACAATGACACAACCTACATTCGGGTTAGGTGAGGTGGTAAATCGTCCTTGATTGGCCAATGATAATGCACGGCTCATAAATTGCTTATCAAATTGGGTCATTTTTACTATTAATCCTGTAACTTAGCAAGTTCTTTACCAAATTTACGAATATCTTTAAAACTATGATATACCGAATTAAAATCATATATAAGTAATTTTATCCAGCTTTTTGACTCATTAATGACAATCGTTCTGATTATCTTTGTCGGAATTTCTCGTTTTTCGGTTACATAAAGTTGCAATTCTATATTATTAATAGCTGTTTTTATATTATTAGAACTTATCAGGTGTTTTCTAGTGATTTTTGCATACCTTATCTCAGTTTATGTTCGTTAAATAACTTATGTATATCATTACTTTACCATGTGATTCATGACTAACTCAGTTACTTATAAAATAGTAAACGCTCATGACATTCAAGATATTATTTTTAATAATATCTGCGAACAATTGCTAACAAATGTATAGCTACTACTTTAGTAGCTATAGCTATATAAAATAGAGAATGCATAAAATTTCCTGATTTCAGTGTCCAGTTTTAGTTTAATTCAGCTTTCAATGAAAACACGCTGTTAGCACAATCTAATAGGGTGTTAATTAACAAAATTCGCCTTTAAGGTAGTAGAGATTGTTGATCTTCCCCATCTTTTACCATCTTAGGTAGTATTAAATGCTCTCGTTTTATTCCCATTTTTAATGCTAGAGCAGAAGCAACATAAATTGAAGAAATGGTTCCAATCGTTACACCAATTAACATAATTAAAGCAAATCCTTGCAAGATTAAACCACCAAAAAAATAGAGCATCAAAATCACTAATAAAGAAGCTCCTAATGTAATAAGTGTTCGACTTAATGTTTGCGTTAATGAAACATTCACTATTTCATAAGAAGTACCATGGCGGATTTTGCGGAAATTCTCACGAATACGATCAAAAACAACAATGCTGTCATTTAATGAATAACCTATAACTGACATTAATGAAGCAACGATAGTCATATCAACTTCAATCTGAAAAAGCGATACAACGCCTAATGTAATAATCACATCATGCGCTAATGATATTACTGCACCAGCAGCCAAACGCCATTCAAAACGGAAGCCTAGGTAAATTAATATACAGATCAAAGCAGATAATAATGCCATTACTCCAGTTTGAGCTAACTCACTACCTATACTCGGCCCAACAAATTCCATGCGCTTAAGCGTTGCTTGATCATTAATATTTCTATTAATAAGTGAAATAACAGTTTTACCTATTTCTTGACTTGCAATTCCTTTAATAGGAGGTAATCGGATTATAATATCTCGACTACTGCCAAAATTTTGGATTAAAGGTTCTTTATGGCCATCATTTGATAAACTTGCTCTAATTTTATCAAGATCCGCAGGTTGATTGAAATTAATTTCAATAATAGTTCCACCGGTGAAATCTAATCCCCAGTTAAAACCTTTTAATAAAGTGACCATAATGGAAATAATAAATAAAGCAATTGAGATAGTAAAAGCTAAATAATCCCAACGCATAAAATCAATAACTTTACGGCCATGATTTAATTGTTCTGTTGTGTAATAGTACGACACAAACCACATTCTCCCCTTAAATAGATAGCTTTTTAATTCGTTTACCACCATACAATAAGTTCACGATAGCACGTGTTCCTACAATTGCAGTAAACATGGAGGTGGCAATACCAATCGCCGTAGTAATGGCAAATCCTTTAATCGATCCGGTGCCTATCGCATACAAAATAGTTGCAGTGATTACAGTTGTTAAATTCGCATCTAAGATACTAGAAAATGCCCCTTTATAACCTTCATGTATTGCTTGCTGTACTGAACGACCATTCTTCAGTTCTTCTTTAATACGTTCATTAATCAATACATTAGCATCAACAGCAACAGCGAGCGTTAAAACAATACCAGCAATTCCTGGCATGGTTAAAGTAGCTCCAGGTAATAGCGACATAACCCCAATGATAAGGATCAAGTTTACTAACAATGCAGAACTGGCAATCAGACCAAATTTACGATAATAAATGATCATGAATAGAACTGAAGCCAGAAAACCGGCTAATGATGCTTTCATTCCTTGTTCAATATTTTGCAATCCTAATGTTGGTCCAATTGTCCGTTCTTCAACAATTTGAATAGGTGCAATCAATGCGCCAGCTCGTAATAATAAAGATAATTGATGAGCTTCGGTTGGATTACTAATATTAGTAATACGAAATTTACTACCAAAACGACTGGAAATTCTGGCAATATTAATAACTTTTTCATCCTTTATTAAAATAATGCGACCATTAACATCCTTTCGCCTGCTATCTTTATATTCAACAAACAAGGTTGCCATCAGTTTATCCTGATTATTACGAGTAAAATCAGACATAATAGATCCACCTGAACTATCCAAACCAATATTTACCTGTGGTCTGCCCATTTCATCTAAATCTGATCTCGAATCAGTAATATGATCTCCTGTTAATATAATATATTTATAAAGAACAACAGGTTCACCATTACGAGTATATTTTATTTCAGATTCACCTGGAATATAACCCCGTTGAATAGCTGAATTATCTATGTCAACATTAACTAAGCGAAACTCCAGAGTTGCAGTAGCACCAAGGATCTCTTTTGCTCGCGCCGTGTCTTGAATACCAGGTAATTCAACGACAATACGATCAGCACCATGACGTTGTACTAATGATTCAGTCACGCCTAATTGGTTAATACGGTTACGGATAATATTAATGTTTTGTGATACTGCATAATTACGCGCTTTACGGATCCGCTCATCTGTTATTGTCACCATTAATAGATTATTGCTGTCAGCAGTATAAATCAAATCGCGATAACGTGGTGTTAAATAAGATTTCGCTTGCGAACGCCCATTATTATCGTAAAAACGGATTTTAACACCATAGTTGTCTATTTTATGTATAGTTGAATAAGGGATCATTTTTTCACGTAAATCATTACGCAGGCCATCCATAATCTGTTCTTGCAACTTATCCAATGCTGTTTCCATATCTACTTCTATTAAAAAGTGAACACCACCACGCAAATCTAACCCCAATTTCATTGGTTCAGCACCCAATGCCCTTAACCAATCAGGGGTAGCAGGTGCAAGATTTAACGCCACGATATACTGCTCTCCTAAACCGGCAAATAATATTTCGCGTGCATGAAGTTGAATATCTGGATTATTAAAACGAGCAAGAATTATACCATTTTCTAGTGCAATTGATTTGCTTTCAATTTTTTCTTTCTGTAAAAGGTTGCTAACCTGATCTAAAGTCTGTTCATTGGCTGCAGTTCCTCGCATGCCAGTAATCTGAATAGACGGATCTTCTCCATAAATATTGGGAAGTGCATATAGTAGACCGATGAGCAACGTAGCAATCAGCATAAAATACTTCCATAAAGGATAATGATTTAGCACAGTAATTCCATTCGGGAAAATCAAAAATTAGATAGACTTCATTGTACCTTTTGGTAATATAGCAGCAACGAAATCACGTTTAATGGTTACATCATTAGTGTCATTTAATGCAATAACAACATAACCTGTTTCAGATACTTTAGTGACGCGGCCAATTAATCCACTTGTTGTTAGTATTTCATCACCTTTAGAAATAGAATCAATTAATCTTTTATGCTCTTTAGCTCGCTTCTGCTGTGGGCGTAAGATCATGAAATAAAAAATCAGTCCGAAAACAACTAGTATGATGATCAAAGAATATGAATTTTCTTGCGTCTGACCACCAGTTGAAGCGATTGTTTCAGAAATAAACAAACTCATCAAAATTTCCTCATTATGATTAATACAATATTTTTTTAAAAATTAATATAAGCAAATAAAAACCCTACACTGATTTAATTTAATTAGCATAAATAGAATTATACTCTAGTTTGATGAAATTTATTTATTGATCCGTTGATAAAATTCTACTGCGAAAGTCTCAAATTTACCTTCTTCAATTGCTTGTCGAATCTCAGTCATTAATTGTTGATAATAATATAAATTGTGTAAGGTATTAAGCCTGGTACCAAGAATTTCAGCACATCGGTCAAGATGATGTAAATAAGCACGGCTATAGTTAGAGCAAGTATAGCAGTCACAATAAGCATCTAACGGTGAAGTATCTGACTTATATTTAGCATTACGGATTTTAATTATACCTTCTGTGACAAAGAGATGGCCATTTCGGGCATTCCGAGTTGGTATTACACAATCAAACATATCAATACCGCGCCGAACTCCTTCAATCAGATCTTCCGGTTTACCGACTCCCATTAAATGACGTGGTTTATTCTGCGGAATTTGCGGGCAAATATGCTCTAAAATACGATGCATATCCTCTTTAGGTTCTCCCACAGATAAGCCGCCAACAGCGTAACCATCAAAACCAATATCAATCAAACCTTTTAGTGATATATCACGTAAATCTGAATAAACGCTGCCCTGAATAATACCAAACAACGCATTTTTATTAGCTAACTCATCAAATCGTTTACGACTACGTTTTGCCAGCCGAAGAGACATCTCCATCGATTTTTTAGCGTAATTCCAATCTACCGGATAAGGTGTACATTCATCAAAAATCATGACAATATCTGAACCTAGATCGTATTGGATTTCCATTGACTTTTCAGGGCTTAGAAAAATCTTTTCACCATTAATTGGATGGCGAAAATAGACACCCTCTTCTTTAATTTTACATATGGCAGCAAGGCTAAAAACCTGAAATCCGCCGGAATCAGTTAAAATTGGTCCTTGCCATTGCATAAAATCATGCAGATCACCATGTAATTTCATTATTTCCTGTCCAGGACGTAACCATAAATGAAAAGTATTGCCTAACAAGATTTGTGATCCAGTTTGTTTAACTTCTTCTGGCGTCAACCCCTTAACTGTGCCATAAGTGCCAACCGGCATAAAAGCAGGTGTTTCTACAATCCCACGCTCAAAAATTAAGCGACCACGACGAGCTTGGCCGTCTTGGCTTTGTAATTCATATTCCACTTTTCCTCTCTAGAATCATAAAACAGTCTGATAGGTTATATATATTCAGTTAAATACATTGATGATATTAATTTAATAGCTAACATATTTAGCTACTTTTTACTCTCTGCCTTAGGGTTATGCGTAATAAACATGGCATCACCATAACTAAAAAAACGATACTTCTCTGCGATTGCTTTTTGATAGGCATTCATCGTATGCTGATAACCAGCAAAAGCAGATACCAACATAACTAAAGTAGATTTAGCTAAATGAAAATTAGTAATTAATGCATCAACAATTTGAAAATGAAAGCCTTGATAAATAAAAATTCGAGTATCATCAAAAAAAGTGGAAATAATTCCTTCTTTACACGCACAAGCTGCACTTTCTAATGATCGAATTGAAGTTGTGCCAACCGCAATAACACGTTTACCTCTTGCTTTGCATGCCAGTATTGCATCAACAACTTCTTGCGACACTTCAACATATTCTGCATGCATGGTATGTTCAGCAATATTTTCCACTCGAACAGGTTGAAATGTGCCAGCACTAACATGTAGTGTTACAAAAGCCATTTCTACCCCTTTTTGTTGTAGCGCCGCTAGTAATGATTCATCAAAATGTAATCCTGCCGTTGGCGCAGCAATAGCTCCAGGCCGTTGGCTATAAACCGTTTGATAAAGTACGCGATCAACCTCTTCATCATGGCGAGTAATATAGGGAGGTAAAGGTATATGACCAATATCATTTAAAATGACTAACACATCTCGATTATCCTGAAAATCAATTTCAAATAGCGTATCGTGTCTTGTCAAGATAATAGCTTTAACACTTTCATCATCACCTAATAATAATTTAGTTCCAACTTTTGGTGCTTTAGAAGCACGAATATGTGCTAAAACTCGATGTAAATCTAACATACGCTCAATCAATACTTCGATTTTGCCACCAGAAATTTTACGGCCATAAATACGAGCCGGTATCACCTGGGTATTATTGAAAACCAGTAAATCACCTGATTCTAATTTATCAACAATATCAGTAAATATACCATGCCCAAGTTCACCTGTTAAACCGTTTAAAGAAAGTAACCGGCAGTTACTACGTTTAGCTAAGGGATAATGGGCTATTAATTCATTAGGTAATTTAAAAGCAAAATCAGAGAGCCACATTTCTTTACACTATTTAATTAAAAGAAGCGAATTAGTCTAGTGCAGCAATAAAAACAGTGCAACAAATAAGAATCACGAAAACTAAAAATTCACTTATTAATAACAGTATGATTTTTTACATACTTATATTTAGCTCAGCGAGTGCAAAGTTCCTTATTAGGAAATTTAATGGCGGATTTTATTTACAGTAATCCTGTTTGCTTGTATTTAGCAAACATTGTGGTCAGGATCAAAATGCATAGTCAGGTAGATAATTTACCGATCAGCATTCCATTGCGATTAATGCGAAACAATTTTTTTTCGACAACCTTGCACAATCGAATTGCAGTGATTATCATGCTTGATTTAATTTGTGATCATTTTCTTGCTTTATATTGAGATCAAATCAAAACAAAATAAATTCTACTCAAATTTATTTATTATTTTTGGCAGAAAATTAAATAGAACTTATATTATATCTCAAAAAATTTTAATAATTAAATAAGTATTTATAGTCATAAAACTGATTGATCTAACATGCAGAACCTAAATATATTAGGCTATGTGTTAATAAAGGTTTTTGGTAGAAATTATTTATACTATATGAAGGATTTTCGCTAGAGCGCCGTTGGCATAAAAAAGCAAACAGTAGTAAAGATCAAAAAGACTCTTTCCTTACTCCTTACCAACATAAAACTGCATATCATTAGTTGGCTCGGCGACAATATGTTAGATGATGTCGATTTATGCATTGAAGTAACTCATTCTACTTTATCCTGTCCATATTATCACAGTGAACACGTTATCCGATCTGGATATTGATTGATTAGATTACATCGATATCGTTAAAAATTCCAATTATAGAAAAACATTAACAATCTTACTGTATAACAGCTTCTGGTGAAGCTGCATCACAAAGATAAATGATTTAGTTATCTGTGATGTATATTGAATAGCTTGACTTTATAGAAGTCAACAAAACAAATAGGAATTTTATTTGAAAACAGTGTTTAGATGGGCATCACTTTTCTTATTTTATCAGCGACAGTTAACTTTAATATACTAAGTGCTATTTGTTGAAATTAACGAAATATTTTTTCCTGAATCCTTTAAAGGGAAACGATACATCCTCACATAGAAAAGTTAGAAAATACAGGAAATGATGAGATAAAAGAAAAATCGTTGATATGAATCGCCTTGAGATCGACAGAGTTATGTGATCGATGAAATTCTTGAAGATTTTCATGTAGAGTGTATTAATCATTTTCTTGAGCAAATTATCGATAAAGAGTTCATCATTTGTTTGAATGGAACTAAATGGTACGAAACCTTTTCTATTGAGAATGAAATTAGTTACAATCGGATAAAAAGTTGACTAATTAGATAGTTCTTGATAAGAAATTCTACATTCAAATGTAAACAGATATATCAGCTGATTATAAGGATGTAGAGTAGATTTCATAGTGTATTGGGTTTATTTTATTTACCGAATTATCTGGCTTGGAGAGTATTGTTTGAAACAATAAGAATTGAAATGCATATCTGGCTACAAATTGCTCTGCAAGCAAACCAACAATCTTTACCAAGATAGTCTGTATAATAGTATGGCGCGCAGATGTCATAAACTAACTGATTTAGTTTGTTCTTTTGATGACTTTATTCTGCATAATCACGATTTTTTTTATTTTTTTTCAAAATCATCCGATAGTGATCACTTTTTTCGAAAAGTGAACAATAAAAGCAGGATCATTTTTATTAAAAGTGTTCACAATCTTCAGTGTGATTAATCGCATCTAAAATAGTATCAACAATAATATGGGAGCGCCAGACCCTTCTAAAGCAAGGGTTAATTTTAATAATGTCTAACCAAACCATACTGCATAATTACATCTTCAAATTGCTCGATTCTTATTATTTCTAATACATCTTCTAACGTTATCAGTTCAAAATAAAGATGATTAGATGTATCATAATTAGTAGAAATTATTTTAAGATTACAGTTTACTATTATTGGTTGGTAACCATTTTTATATAACGCTAACGCTGCATGAATACAGGAATAATTAAACTCAATTTTGAGAAATGCGATTCGCCCCAGTACCTACTATCTAGTAGTATAATCTTAGATTTGCTATTGCTAGGATTGGTTCCGCATTCATCTTCATATATGAAGTGCAGATGAACAGTATCTGTGGTAAATTTGTCGCACAAGTATAAACTCGCTTAAAAACAAGATGTAGTTTATATTTATGGCGTAATTTACGGATTTCAGTTTCAGAAACATCAGCTAATTTAGCTAAACAAATATCAGAAAAACCTTCTCATTTCAATATCTGCAAGAATTCTGCTAATAACTCATTAATATCAAACTCAGTAACTTTCTCTTCTAAACAAATAAGCTCTTCAATCTCTGCACTAAGAACCAACAATCAATATTGATTAGATTAAAGACAACATTCATAGGCATATACCCCTTTACGGCAATCGCATTGGCTATATATGAGAGACGTTTAGCGCCAGCGTCTTTTAATTCACGGCAAATTTTTGTTAACAAATCAAACTCATTTAATCTACTTTAGAATCAAAAGCTGCTGTGGCAACTTTTAATCCGCGTAATGCTTTTTGTATAGATTCTTGAAAAGTTTATTCAATAGCCATTACTCCCGTTAACAGATTTTATCTTAGTTGTTAGACAATTATTACTACCCGGAAATTTTTTAAAGTTAAAAAGTGGGATCTTAGTCACGATATAATCAATAAAAGGTTCGAAAGAGGCGGGTGCCCGACGCCGTCCGTAATATTATTGATTAATTCATCAAATGTATAACCACGGCAAGTTTTGCTGCAATCCTAGGAATAGAGAAATTGGTTGCTTTTGATGCTAAGATCGAAAAAGGTGATACTCGTGAGTTAATTTCAATAATAATTAAGCGGTCAATTTTAAGATTTGTAGCAAATTCAATATTTGAACTATCTGTTTCAACACCAATTTTCGTAATATAGCCATCGATGCATTACGAATGATTTAATATTATTAATCATTTAATGTTTGAGTAGATGAAACAGTAATAGAATCTCCCCCTATCGATCCCATCATATGAACATTTTCAATAGGAAAGATAATGATATAATTATCATTATTATCACGAACCCACTTCCATTTCATACTTTTTCTAACTAATCAACGATTCATCTATCAATAATTCATTGGTTGGTAAAAGATCTAAACTTGTCAGACAAATATCTTTAAACTCTTAAGGGGTTATATGAATACCACCACTTAAATCCTTCATAGTAAATGAAGGGTGAATAATATATGGAAAAACCTATTTCCTTATATTTTTGATACCTTTTCCAGAAAATAGGTAACTCCTGAGCGTGTTTTTCAAAGTCGATTTTCTTCATTGCTTTATTAAATCATTGGCGATCTTTCGCCTTATCAATTAGATTAGCTATTGCGTGCCAATCATGGCAAAAAAAATTTTTTAATACATCTTCACGCTTTAATTCTAAAGCACAATTTAAAGCAGTTAGCCTTCACTATTCTAGGAAAAATTGCATCAGGACATTATTTTTTAAGAATTTTGTATATCACTTTTCCATTGAATTAGCTCAATATAACTAGCATCTGTCAGATCTAGATTCGCTATGATTATTGCCAGATTAGAATTAATTAAAATAACTCGATAACCCCTTTCACGTAGTGCGTTACATTCTTGGGCACCTGAATAATCAAATTCACAATCTTGATCAATAACAATTTTAGACCCGCATCTAAATTAATATGCTTTTAATATCTGTCGGCTTCGCTATTTTTGCTCCTGATTAATTAATTTGAGTATATAAATTTATTATACGATAATTTTTAATTAATTCAATTAAGTAATCAAATAGAAGGTTCTGCATTTTTAGCTGCAGGGCTTGCTTTGGGATGTTATTGACATTTAAATACAGGTTTATCGGTACGATGCATGCTTTGTAAGCTATCATCAAATAGTGATTTATGGGTTACTCGCAATTTATAAAATGATGATCCATCATCGATGACAAAACTGTGATTTTGTGCAGTAATCATAACTCAATTATTAACTAAATCTTTTATTAGATAGTTATCACCACGGTATAAAAATTTTATTTTAACGGTATCGACCCCCTACACACTGTCTAGTGTCAGTAATTGATGATCTAAATAAATACTAAAATAGGTATCTTTGTTATTAAAAAATGTTTAATTGCTTTGTTTGCATAACCACAAATTGCTGAATTGTGCCCAGGAGCATTATAGCAAAAAAGATGCAGTTAAGGTGGCATTTTTAATACTTTATCAGCCGATATTATTGCTGGTGCAATCATAAAATAATAACCGCGATCAACGAGTAAACGTAAAATATTTCGTTTAATACTAAAATTATAACCAACTATATGATAAGATAATTGTTTAGGAATTTTGATAGCCGATAATCCATCTTTATCAAGATGCTAACTATCTTTCTGTCAAGTACAAATATCTTTAGTGGCAATTTCTTTAGCTAAATTTAGTCTTTTGACTTCATAAAATAACTTGATTTTTAATACTAAATTGGCATCTAAATTTCACCAGTAAAAATGCAACCATTTTACGCTTTTTTTCCTTAAAAAAAGCCGCGTAAGCTTACGTGTATCAATATCAGCAATGGCGACTGTTTTATGGCGTCATTAAATAATGAAAATAAACTTTCTTTTCTATAAAAGTTACTATAAGTTAAGGGTAAACCACGTATAACAATCCCTTGAGCATGAATGACAGAAGATTCTCCATCATCTGGGTTAATTCCTGTATTTCAATATGTTGGTAAGTGAGTATAACAATTTAGGGAGAGTAGGGAGGATTCAGTGAGAATTTATTGATATCCAATTATTGATGTGTTAAAATGACTTCTCAAGAAATAATTACTTTAGCCATAAAAGTAATGACCATGAAACTGGATTCCACTTTCCAGAGTCAACATAGTTGACTTAATTATAATACCATTCCAGGAGAAGCAATCACCTATTTAGTATATTTATTTGTGCTTAAGTCAATAAGCTTAAGTTAAAATGGACTTTAAGAAAATTTTTAGTTAAGTATTTTTAATAAAAAAACACTGATTGCATATTAAAATGCAGTCTGATTGTTTTTTTATTTTATCTATGATAAAAATCAATAAAATTAATAAAATCATAATTTTTTAGTAAAAAAATCGCTTGTATCGTATGATAACTGTAAATGTATTATTTTAAATAAATTTCATTATGAATGAAATTTATAATATTCAAAAAATCATCCTAAATCAATAGGCTTTTCCTATTAAAGAACAGGAAAAGCAAATTTTAACTAAAAACTAAATATTTAATATAATTTATATGGCTATATAACCACTATCCCATTTTTTTAATCCCAAAGAGGGATTTGAATAACTATTTTTAAAACCTGATTCAACTTGAATCTTTATGCGTTTATTTCTACTCTTTCAGCAAAAAAAACAAAAATTTCTGTATATTTATCAAAAATATCACCATTTCTAATGGTTGCAAATTAATATTGTTATTTTAACATTAAAATATTCGGAGTGGGCTTTATACTCTGCGCAATTTTTTAAATCATAACCATTTTACTTGGTAAAATGGAAATTATGTTAATTCCTAGTATATGTAGTTTAGAAGATAATAGCGGTATTCCTGTTGATTGATTTCATGAATGATTTTAATAATAGAAAGATGAGATTCATGAAGATCTACTCTACAGGTATCTGGGAAATCTGATATTACCTACGATCCCTTTCATGAACGCATTCGTAATTGGTGCGCCAAAAGCTGATAGATACTGTTGCTAAGGTGGAGCTTGAATCTATGTTACAACAACATACTCAACACCTCATTTCTCAAGAGGGGGTGTTATGCTCCATCACCCGAAATGCTTTTGCTACAGTGAATTATACTAAATGATATTGGCATTTTAATATTAAAGCTAGTTAAGGTTAAAAGTGGGATCGCAGTAGAAACGGAATATGCTTCAAAGAGCTAGCTGTCGCCTTATTTGAAACATGCAAAAGTAGCGAAGAGTTTCTACCATGGTTTTTTGTACCTATAAATTATCTCCACCGATGATTTTACGAAAGGGGGCTTGAGCCGCTTCTAAGAAAAACGCATAATATCTTGCTAAGTGCAAGCAGCAGAGTGATACAGGAAAACGACTTGAATAGCATAGGCAAATGTGTCTGCGTGATTTATCGATACACACAATTTTTACTTCTTATTCAATCCATATGATATACTGTCAGGCAAGCTGATCGCTTTTACTAGCTGATTAAATCGGCTAAAGGAGGACACATCTGCCCACATGGATATAATAAGGATTTCATTGCACTCAAAATAGTTATTAATAACCAGAAGTGAACTGTCTAAACTTCTCAATAGCTTGTAATCGTACGGGATTTAACTGTATTTTCAGGTTTGCTATGTGAGACGGCACTTGGTTTTGAATGCAATGGAAAAAATATTCCTAGACACGCAGGAATAACGCTTTTTGCATTAGTATATAAAATATACTAATGCATTGACTTCACTCCAGAAAGGTATGTAACTGAAAATTAAGGCAGCTGCTTGAGGTTTGGATAGTAGAGAACTGCAATGTTGCTAATAAAAATCCATTTATGTTTTGTTAGTAAGGTTTTCAGCATATTACTTAGCAATAAAGAAACTGGAAAAAAATTAAAAAGAATGATTGCCAGCCTCTATTGCTTCCTGTCAGCGCAGTGTGGCGTTAATAAGAACGAGGAATTTAATTTGAATATCAGTTTTTGCGACAGCGAACCTATGAAGGTAACTGGTGAAGCTACTGTAGTTTGAAAATAACCCTTTAAAGGATATTTAAAGGGGCTCCCATCTGATCAGAAAATATGATCCGGCTAAAGGGATTTGATATCCTGATCATACTGTAAATAACATTCAATTTAAAGATAAAACAACTTTCTAAAGAATCAGAAAGGAATGGGCTGATCGACATAGGCTAGATTTATTAATAATCTAGAGACTCTTTCCTTTCTCCCTACCAGTATAAGCTGTATCTCATTAAATTGCTTAGCGTTAATATGTTGAATGATATCGATTCATATGTTGAATCAACTTATTCCACTTTATCTTGTTATTATTATCATAATAAACAAGTTATTCGCTGTGATATTTATCTTAGGGTTACAGCAATTTTATTATAAAATCCCCCCCGATTGAAGAAAACATTTAACAATCTTACTGAAAGTCCCCTTTAGCGAAATTAAATTATAAGGATAAATGGTTTAGTTATCTACTATGTATACTGTATAACTTAACTTTACTAGAATCAGCAAAACAAACAAGCATTAATTTGAAAATAGCGTTTAGAATAGCATTACTGCTTTTCTTTCTTCAATGGTGACAGACAATATAAGTTCTTAAGTGGTATTGTTGAAGCCGATGAAACATTTTTACCTAAACCTTTTAAAGGAAAGGTTATATCCCACATAAGAAAGCTAGAAACGCGAGAAATGAGGAGATAAAAGGAAAGAACAAATCGTGGTCTTAATCCTCCTAGCTCGACAGGTCATATGAGAGATGAAGCTCTTTAATAGTTTAAAGCAGAGTGTATTAGCTATTTTCTTAAGCTAATTATTGATAAAGAGTTCATCTTTGGCTCGGAGATGTGGCTAATGGTACGAAACCTTTGCCGTTACAGCACGAAATTAGTCACCATTGCCTAATAAGGCGAGATAAACAGGGATTTATTGGTAAGAAAATCTACATTTAAAATGTGAACGGTTATATCAACCAATTAAAAGATAGCTGAGTAGCTTACATGGTCTAGAGTCTTTATTTACTAAATTATCTAGCTTGCAGAAGATTGTTAGATCTACAACAATTAAAATGCAGACATGGATACAAATTGCTCTGCGAGCAAAGCAACAACCTTTGCCAACATAGCTGATCATCAACATCATCTCATTTTTATAATTTAGCAACGGTAAATTTAGAAATGTCATAATGCTTAGTTAAAATAGACCTAGGCTCTGCGCTTACTTAAAGCAGTAGCTCTAATTTTAGATTTTGTAGTTTATCTCCTGACGAGAGATAAATTCGTTATCATGACATTTTATGCTCTCAACTATATCTCTTAGTAGGCATATTGCCATAAATAGGCTGTACAACTAGGGTTTATATAATGATTGGGATTGAATAATTAGGACAGAAATATAATGGAATGCCTTCACTCTTACAAGAAGGAACAGGTATACTTTGCATATTTTATCTTTAAGTTGAGAATAAAGCTTCCGCGAGGATAGCTAACGCATTATGAATTTAGATGTACTACCTATCATTACATCACTATTAGATACTGATGCTTATAAATTACATATGCAACAAGCCGTTTTTCATCAATATAACCAGGTATCAGTTGTAGCAGAATTTCGTTGCCGTAGTGATGAACGACTTGGTAACTATGCTCAAGCTGTACGACAACAAATAGATCTAATGGCGCATATTGTATTAACGCCAATTGAATATCGCTATCTACGTGGTTTAATTTTTTTTAAAGCTGATTATCTCGATTGGTTAAAGGATTTTCGCTTCAATCCTACACAGGTTAACGTTTATACTACGCAAGAAAATCAGTTAGCACTAAGAATTAGTGGTCCATGGCGTGAAGTCATTCTTTGGGAAGTGCCTCTGTTAGCTTTAATCAGCAAACTAGTTCACCGTGATCGCTCTCCCAATGTAACAACTGAAGATGCTATTAAACAGTTGCGTAAATTAATTAATTATTTTTACCAAGATGCAAAAAGGCTAAATATTGATTTAGCGAATTTTAAATTAATTGATTTTGGCACTCGCCGACGTTTTTCTCATGCAGTTCAATACGCTATCATCAATGAGCTCAAATACCATTTCCCTTATTTTACTGGCACAAGTAATTATAAGTTAGCGCAACAATTACAGATAAAACCTGTTGGTACTCAAGCTCATGAGTGGTTTCAAGCCCATCAGCAAATTAGTGTTGATCTTGCTAATAGTCAGCGCGTTGCGCTACAAAGTTGGCTAGATGAATATCCTGATCAATTAGGTATCGCACTAACGGACTGTATTACGATGGATGCTTTCCTGCGTGACTTTGATATCACCTTTGCTAATCGTTATCAAGGATTAAGACATGACTCAGGAGATCCGTTAGAATGGGGTGAAAAAGCTATTAGTCATTATAAAAAACTAGCTATCGATCCTATGAGTAAAACGTTAGTTTTTTCAGATAACCTTGACCTACAAAAAGCATTGATCCTTTATAAATATTTTTATAAACGTATAAACCTTATTTTTGGTATTGGTACCCGTTTAACCTGCAATATTCCTCAGGTAAAACCGCTTAACATTGTCATTAAATTAGTTGAATGTAATGGAAAACCAGTTGCTAAGTTATCTGATAGCCCAGGAAAAATGATCTGCGATGATGATGAATTTATTGATCGCTTAAAAAAAGCCTTTGATATCCACAGTATAATAGATCGGTTTGATCACAAACTTAACTGACTATTATAGAGCAAGTTATTTTATTGATTTTGTTGCATCAGGATAAATTAAATTGTTATTACAAAAGTCTTTTCATCTAATTATTTTTATTTTAAAATAATTAGTTTTATTTGTTTATTACGCGAGAATAAGTAATACAAAGCGTTTCCCAATCTGGATCAAGCAACTTTAAAAACTAAATATTAAAAAGAGAGCATTTATGAACATACTGCCTGTTATTGAAGTACTGCAAGGCCGTGTAGCTGTAGGCGAAGAAGTAACTGTTCGTGGCTGGGTACGTACAAGGAGAGATTCAAAAGCTGGTTTCTCATTCCTCGCCGTTTATGACGGTTCCTGCTTTAATCCATTACAGGCTATTGTAAATAATAAGCTAGATAATTATGAAACCGAAGTTTTACTTCTGACCATCGGTTGCTCGATTGAAGTCACTGGAATTGTTAAGTCATCGGAAGGTCAAGAACAAAATTTTGAATTATCAGCCACTCAGGTTGTTATAGTCGGTATGATAGAAAACCCTGATAGCTATCCAATGGCTGCTAAGCGTCATAGCGTTGAATACTTACGTGAAGTAGCGCATCTACGTCCACGCACTAATCTTATCGGTGCCGTTTCCCGTGTTCGTAATACGCTATTCCAAGCGATTCATCGTTTCTTTCATAAAGAAAGCTATTTTTGGATTTCAACACCCATTATTACTACCTCCGATACTGAGGGTGCCGGTGAAATGTTTCGCGTCTCAACATTAGATTTCCAGAATATTCCGCGAACAGAAAAAGGTGATATTAATTTTGATAAAGACTTTTTTGCTCGAGAAGCATTTCTAACCGTATCCGGTCAACTAAATGGAGAAGCTTATGCTTGTGCATTAAGTAAAATTTATACTTTTGGGCCAACATTTCGTGCAGAAAACTCTAACACTAGCCGCCATTTAGCCGAATTTTGGATGGTTGAACCCGAAATTGCTTTTGCTAACTTAAATGATATCGCTGCCCTAGCCGAGAAAATGTTAAAATATCTCTTCAAATCAGTTTTGCAAGAACGCTATGATGACCTAACTTTCTTTTCTGATAGGATCGATAAAGACGTTATTAATCGATTGGAGAAATTTGTTACCTCAGATTTTACTCAAATTAATTATACCGATGCGATTAAAATTTTGAAGCAATCAGGGCAATCATTTAAAAAACCAGTGGTTTGGGGTATCGATCTCTCTTCTGAGCATGAACGTTATTTAGCTGAGAAATATTTCAAAGCAGCTGTGGTTGTCAAAAATTATCCAAAAGATATCAAAGCTTTTTATATGCGTTTAAATGATGATGATAAAACCGTTGCTGCTATGGATATATTAGTGCCAGGTATTGGCGAAATCATTGGTGGCTCACAGCGTGAAGAGCGATTAAATAAATTGGATGCTCGTATGGAAGAGATGGGGCTTAACCAAGAAAATTATAACTGGTATCGCGATCTGCGCCGATATGGTACCGTGCCACATGCAGGATTTGGTCTCGGATTTGAACGTTTGGGTGCTTATGTCACTGGCGTACAAAATATTCGTGAAACCATCCCATTTCCACGAACTCCGCGTAACGCAACCTTTTAAATATTTAATTTCACAATCATAAAACGAATAAATATTATAATAATAACTGCCAGTAGGATTTATCAGTAAATCTGATGTATTACGGTCAAGCTACATTCTACTCTAATGCTTCGTAAACCTGTTCTTCATCCTTAAATTTGACGTTGTTTATCACCACAGGATTAGAAGTTTAAATCTCCTTAGCTGGTTTCAGCTTTCTGAAAAGACAGGTGCAGCTTAAATAGCATTGAAAGGGTTGCTTTTCTTGAGCCGCAATGCTTTGTATGTAGGCTTCGTGTAGTCTCACAAGTGTTATAAAACCCGATTATGAATTGGATTCCTCATTCTTATTTAGCTCCAATCAGTGAGCTGACATGAAGCTATAAAATGCCAGACGTTTTTGTCGATCTTTCTCCAACTTCTTCATCGCTACAGGATAAGCTGAAAACCTTTCTAACAAAATATCAAGGGTTTTATTAGCGTATTATTATGGCTCTCTGTTATCCAAAAAAATCCCCCCCCCGCATCTCACCTTAACTTTTAGTTGCATACCTTTGTGTAGTAAAGGTAATGCATGAGCCATTTTGTATAGCAAACAGCATTGATACTGCGTATCTTGGATGTTTTTACTATTGCATTTCAAAAACTAATAGCACCATTTCCCGTAGTAAGTCTAGAGACACAGTTAAACAAAACACTCCCGTAAGCCATAGAAGTTCAACTAAGTTCCATCTAATTCTTGATAGACTCTTATAGTGCAATGAACTCCTTACGTCCATGCGTAGTGACGTCACCACTATAAACCAGTAGGAAAAACTGATTAGATTGCTTGACTAGGCGGGATATGCTGTCTGTCAAGAAATAAACGTAATGCGTATCGCTTAAAATCACGCAAGCATCAATTATAATACTCTTCAAATCATGAGTTATCCTAATTTATGGTGTATGAAATTTTGGAGATGGGTGTAGTATAGGGTAACCTGCATATTAATTTTCTGAATAATATCAACATCATAGAGATAATTTTCCATGAAAATTTACCTTCAAATATTTGAAAAACCAGATATTATTCTTAACTCTTGTATGAATTTATTTGTAATGGTGATGCCCAGGAAGCTGATAGGGACTGCTATTGAGACGGAACTCGATTCGAGATCATACTGCGATAATCTGTTCAACGCTACTTTATTAATGAGATCTTATATCACGTCAATCATAAAACGCTTATTCGCCCCACTACAAGTTATACATACTGGTATTGACGATATTAAGATTAAAGTGCCTAAGGTCAGAGGATCGCAGCGCCAATAGAATATCCTTATAAAGGTCGTTACTACTACCTTATCTGAAATCTCTAAAAATACTGAAGAGTTAGTACCATGACCTGTATATGTAAGGCATTCCACTGGTGTTTTTATCAATTTCTGAAGCGCTTTTCGGTAAGAAGGACATGGTCTTCTACTAGTGTTACCATTAGCAGATTAAAACATCGATACCTTGAAGAATATAGGCAATGGTGTCTACGTAATTTACGCGATACGCGCTATGTTTATTTCTTTGCTGATGGTTATATTGTTTCCTATCAGGAAAGATGGATCGCCTTTTCTCTGCTGCTTCATTTATCTACATCACTTCATGGACATAAGGAGCTCATTGTGCTCAAGGGTGGCTATTAAGAGTTAGAAGCGAAACTGTAGGCTGAACTTATCAATCACCTACTAATCCTTGCTTAACTATATCTCACATGCTTGCTACTGGAAAGCGACGCTGTTTTTAATTTTTTAAATGTAAATAGTAAAGATATTCCTAAACATCTAGCACCAACGCCATTTAGTTGTACAAAACAGCTGATGTGATATCTTCACTCCACAAAGGCATGTAACCGAAAGTTAAATGTGAACTATTGGAAGTTTAGCTAATAGAGAGCTGTGATCCCCCTAATAAACCTCCTTGATGTTTTATTAGAAAGGTTTTCAGCGTATCCTGTAGCGATGAAGAAGTTGTAAGAAAGATGGAGAAGAATGCTGCCATTCTATAGGTTCCTATCAATACACTGTGTCATCAATAAGAGTGATGAATCCGATTGAATTGACTTTTGCAAGACTGAGGCTATGAAGCTGACGCGCGAAGCGCTGTAATTTAAGAAAATAACTATTTCAATAGTATTTTAGCTGCTCGAGTTTCCTCAGAAAACTGAAAGCAGCTCATGGAGTTTTGATCTGCTATCCATAGTGGTAAGCAACTTTAAATTTAATAATTAAGAGCAAGATTTATAAAGCATTAGAGTGGAACATAGCCTAATCGTCATACACTAGATTTACTGATAACTAGAGTTAATTAATTATTTCTTTCTGCAATTGCTTTCATATGACGTATCGCGATATAAACTGATGCGCAAATTAAAATAAATTTTTCATAAAAATCTATTAAATTTAAATTAATATAGAAATATTCTACTTTAATTATATTTTTTTGTTGGTTTGTAATAAATACTACGATTATATTAATAAGTAATTTTCATGAATTTTAATTAGTGAATAGTGAAATTTGTTTCATCCGTTACCAAGACAAGAGCATTAAATAAATCGATATTTCTGTCGTAAGATCTTCGCTAGTTAAATCAAAGTGATGTTCGCGCATTTGGTGTAATTTTAGATTATGAAGATAAACCATAAGCAACGACTGCATTCTTTTATTGAATAAGATTTATTAGTTCAATTGCTAAAAAATTTTTTCATGTTATCAACCTATTTATTATAGGTAATACCTAAAAGAATATCTCGCTGTTTTTTAAAGCCTTATCCTATTTATTTAGACTATTAATCAATTTGATTAAAAGATATTCTAGCGTAAGCTAGGTTAATTTCATCCGAAAATTCTATAAATCGAATATTAATGCAAGATTCATGTGCTTTCAGGCTAATATTGAAATGATGAATAGGAATACAGTGGCACCTTACACCAAGATCCGGATAATAGCATGTAAATCTAAATGATTTTTTGTTACTGAGGCTTGAATAACTTAAAAAATATCAATATCTATTTATCTGCTAAAATTTTTATTTTTTAATGACCAATATTAACAGTACGATAAACCATTTCTATTAATTTAATGATTTCAATGGCTCTCATTGAGCTTACTGGAATTACTTTATATATCGTTTTAGTGTAAATATATTGGTAATTTCAGATATCTTCAGTACAACTAGCAATTGCTTTAAGGATTATTTTAGTTTTAGAAGTAGGATATTACAGGAATCTTCAGGCTTAAGTGAATAGATAAGAAATATATATTTTTAACTTTAAAGTCTTTTTCTTCAATCCTGGTAATAATCTTCTTCAGTTATTCTAAAATAAGTTGTGTTTTCCAAAGAAAACAACCTGTTTTTACGTAAAAAGATTGGATTCTCTCTATTGTAGAGAGAATAAAACTAATATTAAGTTCTCGGTGTTTATTTAACAAGATAGAAAATGCAGAATAATAATATTACATTCAGTAATATAAAAAATTTGCTATAAAATTAAATTATGCTGTATAGCAGAGTGAATCTTTCTTTAAGAAAGATAATTAATATAACTTTCAGGATTATTTAACTGGATTACTTTAATATCATTAATATTAAATCCTATTAGTTTATAACTAAGTTAATTGTATTTAAACATTAAATGTAAACAAACATAATCAAGGCCTACAATATAGCAATAATAATGGATAAATTATCTATTTTTTCTTAGTTATTAACTGTTTATATAGTTACCTAAAATATTTATCTGTAATTAATATATTACATATTTTTATGTAAAAACTATAAATACTAGTTGTTAACTTTAACAGTTATTTAATAAGTTTTTAGTAGTAATAAATCAATCTATTTAATTATACTAAGGAGCCTAAGATTTAGTAGTAAATCTGGTATGTAACGGTTAGGATAATCTTCACTTTGATGCTTCTTGTACCTATTCACCATCCTTAAATTACATATTGTTATCACCAGGATCAGTAAGCTAAATTCCTTTAGCCAGTTCTAGCTTTTTTAAGCAGATTGGGGCAGCTTAAATTTCATTGAAATGGTTGTTTTTGAGGTGCAGTACTTTGTATATTGAATTCGTATCCTCACACTATAACAAAAACCAATTCAATTGGATTTGTTATCTTTACTGACGCTAAGTGCGCTAAAGGAAAAATGTAGAATGCCAGTCGTTTTTCTCAATCTTTCTCCAGCATCTTCATCACTTCAAGGATACTTTGCTGAAAACATTGCAAAAAACATCCAGAACTCTGATGATTGAAATTATAGCTCCTCTGCTACCTAGATATTTCTTTCAGCTCACCATTAACTTTTGTTTACATATTTTTGGAGAATAAAACTAGTATATAAGCTATTTTATTTACCCAATAACATTGATGCCGTGCGCCTGGGAATATTTTTTTTCGATTGCATTCCTAAAAACTAAGATAATTATCTCCTGTAGCAAGCCTGAAAATACGGTTAAACAACGCGCTCACCAGTTACTAAAATTTACGCCCAGTGCGCTCCTCTGACTCTCGATAAGCATCTTTAACCGAAATGAGCTTCTTATGTCCATGCAGAGCTGCCGATAATGAAGCAGCAGACAAAGGTAATCAGCTTGCTTAATAGCACGTCATATGCCATCAGCACAAAAATAAACGTAACGCGTATCGCTTAAATCACGCAAGTACCGTATTACTAATGATTTTTTAAGGCGTCACTGTTTCAATCTTTTGATGGTACGGCATAGAGACCTTATGCTTTTTACTAAGAATCTCTCTAGAGCTTCGTGAAAATCAGCGGTTGATGGATATATCTAACAGGTACCAGCCATAGATAGCAACTCTTCACCGATTTTTACACGCTTCAGATAAGACGGTAGGAACTTAGAATACTATGGTGTAGTATCTTTTAAAGATGTTTTATATCATTAGTTATTCTTCAAAAAAGGAGCGTCGAAGAAATCTAGCGAGGTTGCTAGATCATCCGGCTTCTGTGTTACAACTATGACCTGATAAGCCCCAATAGTCTTCTTTATCTGTGGAATATCATCTGCGCCAGTAAGCAGTAGCAGCGTTATCTGAAGCTAGAATACGCACGATTATTGGAAGGTTCACTTCATTAAAAAGACGAAGTGAGGTAGTGGTATAGCGTGAAATACTTCGTGCGCTATCTTAAGCTCTCCAGGCTCGGTATCTGTGTCCAAAATTACGGTATTAACTAAGTTGAAGTAATTATTCATCATTATGGATAGTCGGATTATGCAGTACCAGTAGAAAACTCTAATTCAGGAAGAGATAATCTGTCGATATATTATCCATATTTCAGTTAAGCATTAAGATAGTGTATTATTATGATTTCTTATATAATCGTAAAAGAGGCACACTATAACTGAAGGTGTGTAATGGTTTTGAGATGATAAGGTTGCAAAAAGCTATAAACCGAGGTTTATTCACCATTCTAGTGAAAAAATTTTTGCATACAGATCAGTACAGTGCGTCTGTATGACGCGACGCTACTTTTACCGCGACGCTCAGATTAGCAAGCAGATAACGGAATTATTGTCAGAAAGAATACATAAAATGAAGAAAAAGCGAAGTTACTAAGGAAAGCTATAGGGGGGGTTAATTGCTCTAAATTAGAGAGTTAGGTTAAAAACATACTATCCTATGATAGTTGTATCTTACAACAGATCAAATAAATCTATCCTATCTAGTATTAAAAATAAAGGATAGTTTTAATTTTCAATTAAAGGGTTATTTAATTTCTTAATCATCAAGGTTAAATCCATTGTTTTTAATTAGTTTAATCAAGTTAAAAGGCGTTGTTTTTCTTTTTTTTTTAATTTTTTGTCTATTCAAAGAGCTTTCTGTTTTTTTATTAATAATCACTTTTAACTTTTCTTTAACTTCTCCCTGGTAGTTACTCGAAATCTTTCATTAACACAAACTTTCGTATAGTGGCAATGCTGTTAAAATACTTAGAGATAATTTGATATTCTTCTTCTCTTTTTAGAGTCTTGGTTATTTTACTTGTGTTAATTTACCTGTTATTTTTTAATTTAAATTTGGTTGCTTCTCTGTAGCTTTATACTTTAGTAGTAACACTGCATCAAAGTTTTTTCTGCTTTATTTTTAAAGTTTTTTAAAATACCTATTTTCTTTTTTTACCAGTGTTTCAATCTCTATTTTTTGATAAGGGTTTTTACATATTATTTTCCATATTTTAAAGCTATATTGGATTTGATAGACAATAAGTTTAGGCTTATTCAGTATTGTCTTGCTGCAATTATGGTAACACATAGCAGTATTTGTTTAATGATTTGTTGAAATATCTTCATTTTTAGGGTTTATCTGATATCAGAAAATATCAGATGATTAATCTAATAATACAATGATTAAATAAATTCATCAAAAGTGAGATTTTCTTGCTCAATTTGTTTCTGGTTTTCTATCAAATGGCGGTTTCATGTCTGAGTTGGTGGTAATATCCGGTAGCACCTAGAAAAATTAAGTCCTTTTTGTCTAGAAGAAGATTTCTTTTATCCAAAAGAATAAGTTTATGAATCTTAAATTTTCTGTTATATTATAAGGGGTTTTAGATGTGTAAATTTCACCGTGTTTATCTTTTTTATCTCTGTTTTTCATTTTTTTTTAAGTAAAGTTTTAATTTTAGTGTTAGTGATAAAATTTGCCAATCACACAAAAGCTGCGAGCAAACTTTCTTCGGTAAAAAGTATGGGTGGTTTTTATGTTGATATTGATTTCAATATAATTTATTTGTACAAATACAAAGTATTTGTAATATTGTAAACTAACTATTATTTTGTTCTTTGGTTCTTTATTTTTTTAGTTTTTAAAAATTTTGTAAACCGTTATTCGGTAGTCTTTATTGGGAATTATACTCATTTATAGTAAATAGAAATTTTGAGATGCATGGCGTATACTGCTGATTGATCTTATGGATGATTTCAACAACAGAGAGATGATATGCCATGAAAAGCCTACCTTTAGTAATAGGTATCAGCAAAACCAGATATTACCTCTTGGCGTATCCTTTGTATGAATGCATCCGTAATTCTACTGAGAATCTGGTAGCACCTCTGTTGAAAGGAATCTCAAATGCATGCTGCAAAAACATGCAGCATGCTGATTTGTCGGACGGATATTATGCCACAGTTTTCTGTAATGATATTTACTCCAACGAACCATACAGACTGGTATGGGCGATTTTGAGATAAAATCCCTAAGGTTAAGGATCGCAGTGGTAACGAAATATACTTCAACAGCTTCTTTTGCTTCCGTCTTATCTAAATCGTGCAAAATCATCAAAAAGTTATTACCAATCACTTGTATTTGGGAGGTATGAGTCATTAGCCATCGATGATTTTCAGGAAGCTCTAGGTTTTTTCGATGAGAAAGTGCATGTTCTTTTCTGCGAATGCCATCAGCAAACTGAAACAACAATGGTTTAAAGAACGCAGGCAAGCTGGTGTACCATTGCATAATTTAATCGATATCTCTAACGTTTATTTGTGGATTAATGATATATAATTGTCCTGTCAGACAATTAATTACCATTTGCTTGTTGCTTATTATCGGAGGCAACTGCATGGACGTAAGTAACTCGTTACTGTCGAAGATGCTTATCGAGAGTCAGAAGCGAACTGGGCATAAATTTTTAATGGCTGGTAAATGCGTTGTACTCTTTAACCATATTTCCTATGGTTTTCTAGGGGAACACCCTGTTTCTATTAGCTTTTGGAATACAATGATAAAAATATTCTTTGACACGATGAAGCATCAATATTGTTGGGTATATAAAATAGCTGATGTGCTAATTTCACTCATAAAGGCATAAAATCGAAAGTTAAGGGTGAGCTGCGGGAGATTTAGCTAGCAGAGAGTTGTGATGCCGCTAATAAATCCATTGATGTTTATTATAAAGTTTTCAGCATATCATTCAGCGATGAAGAAACTGGAGAATAATCGAAAAAGAATAGCTGGCATTCCTATTCCCTTACATCAGTGCACTGAATGTCAAAAGAGCGACGAATCCGATTGAATTAGCTTTTATAATACTCTGAAATTACGAAGCTAACGCACGAAGCACTGTATTTTAAAAAAACAACTATTCAACATTATTTAAGTTGCTTCAGTCTATTAAGAAAAGTTAGAAGAGCCGATTCAGTAGATTTTACCTGATATCACCCCCATAGTGCTAAACAATATCTAATTTAAGAATGCAAAACAGGTTCATGAAGCATCAGAACGGAAGATATCTTAATCACATATATATCAGATTTACCAATAACTCCTTTGTCGCGTGTTAGGTAAAACTTTTCATTATTAATGTTTAATAAGAGACACTTACTAATAACGTTTATTGAGCAAAATTGTGCAAGGCAACAATTGAGGATAAGAAAATAAATGGTTTTTTATTATTGCTTAACTGCTGATATATCGATCGTGTGATCATAGCTATATTTAGCAGTGATCTTACTGCTATTAAAGGATTTTAACTTAAAACTGTTTTATGTATTTATCTCAAAAAAAGAAAAACATTTTTAATGCCGCAATCAGTTAGTGGCTTCTCATACTGTACTGTTTGTCTAAAAATAAGAACAGTCTGAACGATATTCAGATAATCGTCGTATATTTTCTTATAATTATTGTATAATTTCTAGTATTTTACGGTGTCATTATTTTGTGCTGCTTATTCATATACTAATGAAGCTTTATTAGATTAAATGGCAATGACGGCGCAGTTTTTGTCTATTGGTGCTATCACAATATCCACTATTTTGTCTTCACAGAATTTTTTTGAAACCTGTTTACCATAATCTTTATCAATTAAGTATCTCTATCACATCCATGGATTATTTTTCTAACTGTTTGGTCCTGGACTATTACATAGATTATCGCCGCCCAGTCCTATTCATGGAATAGGTGACTATTGATGGATATGTTTGATTGTAAAAATATAATAATGATTAGTAGGGCTTTCAATCATCAGATAACTGCAACATTTAAATCATAATTGCTATTTAGGTTACCAAAAGTCTGCATCTATTTTAACTAAGTGTTATGTGGCATATCTAAACTTACTGTTGCTAAAGAAAAAAATGAGATGATGTTGATGATTACAGCCATATTCCCCATTGCTTGCTGCCGATACTGTTGCTTTCTCAAAAAGTTGAATTCGGTTTCTCTTTTGTGAAAAATGTTTTCTTCCTTTCGTTGATTTACTAGCAGGGTGTGTTCCCCATTACACGAATTCCTTGAACCCATTACATCTTAATCTGGCTTGGATCTTTGTTTACACAGGGTATCATGAGTGGTGGATTTGCGTGAAATAAGGTAGAAAATTCCAGAATCCAGAAGTATAAATAATTCAAAAGCTATACATCTGCTTATCTAGATATAGATATAAAATATCTTCCAAAATGCCAAACAAAACTTCACGACATTATCTTTTTCGTAGGTATAATTAATACCACTCTATAGGTTTTTAGCTGTCTTGGTAATTCCAAGGCAGCGGTTAATGCTCGATGCTTCTTATATGATTTTAATCGAGATATCCAATAACTATTTATTAATTACTTAAAAATTATTTTTTACTACAAAATGTTCAGTTATCGAAAAACAGGAATTCGCCCGTTTATTTATAGAGGCTGATATAGAACACAGCCTTAGTCCGCTAAGGCACTTTCAAATAAATGTGGTATGATAAAGCGATTTAATGGGCAAATAAGATACACTGTAAACTATCCTTTCAATTCTGCTCAAGAGCTTAAGATCATTCTGCGTTGATATATTTAACTGCGCAATTAGGAATTGCATTGGCTAGTAAAACTCCATTCCAGTCTATACAAGATTAGTTTAAAACTATGCTTGAATTATCTAAAAAATCATACTATTTTTTTAGATATGATACATAGATAGAATCTTTTATTGGGATTAAGCTTGTAAAGAGTAGCTCTGATATTATAATTTTTTAAAATTAAGTAAACGTCAAAAAATAATATAATAAAGAACTAGTATTAATGGCAACAGTAAAATTGAATTATTTTAAATAAAAAATAAGTAACAACTAATGAGAGGTCATAATGACTACCTAAGAGTAACTTAAATTATTTATAGTTATAATTAATAATCTCATTGGCAATAAGCTGAACAGAGTTATCAACATCGGAGTTATCGCCGGCCAGATTTTTAGCGACCCATACAATCTACTATTAAGTTGTAGTTAGATTACGACATTAAAATACACTCGTGGCATGTATCTATATTGATGACTCTAATAGGTTAATAACCCCGGCACCTAATTTATCATATACAATTAAATTAAGCTAAAATGCATAATCTCTTCTTTTATCAATGGGTATTGTTAGGTTATACTTTACTTTCATTAAAATAGATTAATCTTACTGGCTAAGGGTTAAGTGATTTTTTATTTCTCTCCATTAACATGTTCATATTACTCTCTTAAAACTATAGAGATAAGATTATATGATATTAAATATCAATGATTTAAGAAATATCGCCATCATCGCCCACGTCGATCATGGGAAAACGACATTGATCGATAAATTATTACAACAATCTGGCACCTTTGATGAACGTAATAATTTCGATGAACGTGTAATGGATTCCAATGATTTAGAAAAAGAACGTGGTATCACGATTTTAGCAAAAAATACCGCCATCAAATGGCATAATTATCAAATTAATATTGTTGATACGCCGGGGCATGCTGATTTTGGTGGTGAAGTTGAACGGGTTATGTCAATGGTTGATAATGTATTGCTATTGGTTGATGCTATGGATGGCCCGATGCCGCAAACCTGCTTTGTTACTAAAAAAGCTTTTGCTCATGGTTTAAAACCGATTGTGGTAGTCAATAAAATTGATCGTCCAGGCGTAAGACCTGATTGGGTTGTTAATCAAGTTTTTGATCTGTTTGTCAACTTAGAAGCAACTGATGAGCAACTAGATTTTCCTGTCATTTACGCTTCAGCCTTAAATGGTATTGCTGGAACTGATTACAATGATATGGCTGCAGATATGACGCCACTCTACGAAGCAATTATAAAATATGTTGCTCCTCCGCAAGTTGATATGGGAGGCGCTTTCCAAATGCAAATATCTCAGCTTGATTACAATAATTATTTAGGTGTTATTGGTATTGGTCGCATTAAACGTGGTGCAGTGAAGCCAAATCAAACAATCACTATTGTTAATAGTAAAGGTAAAAGATGTAGTGGTAAAGTGGGTAAGGTATTAACGCATTTAGGATTAAAGCGTATCGATTCTCAGATTGCTGAAGCTGGTGATATTATTGCCTTAACAGGGTTGGGGGAATTAAATATCTCAGATACCTTATGTGATCCAAATAACATTGAACCATTGCCAGCATTAGCTGTTGATGAGCCAACGGTAAGTATGTATTTCTGTGTTAATACCTCACCGTTTTGTAGGCGTGAAGGAAAATATGTTACTTCCCGTCAAATTTTAGATCGCCTGAAAAAAGAGTTAGTGCATAACGTTGCATTACGTGTAGAAGAGACTGACGATCCCGATGCTTTCTGCGTTTCCGGTCGTGGCGAACTTCACCTTTCGATATTGATTGAAAACATGCGCCGTGAAGGGTTTGAATTAGCTGTTTCTCGGCCTAAAGTTATTTTCCGTGAATTTGAAGGTCGTAAACAGGAACCTTTTGAACAGGTTACACTCAGTGTTGAAGAGAAACATCAAGGCGATGTTATGATTGCATTAGGTAAACGTAAAGGTGAGGTGCGCGATATGTTGCCTGATAGTAAAGGACGTGTTCGGCTTAATTATATTATTCCAAGTCGTGGACTAATTGGTTTTCGAACTGAGTTTATGATAATGACATCAGGGAGCGGTTTGATGTATTCAACCTTTAGTCATTATAATGAGATACGTCCTGGTGAAATTGGTCGTCGAAAAAATGGCGTTATAATTTCAAATTGTCAAGGTAAAGCGATAGCTTATGCGCTTTATAATTTGCAAGATCACGGTAAGTTATTTCTTGGTCATGGTTCTGAAGTATATGAAGGACAAATTATTGGTATCCATTCTCGTTCTAATGATTTAACTGTCAACTGTTTAACCGGTAAAAAATTGATCAATGTACGTGCATCAGGAACGGATGAAGCTATAACTTTATCCCCGCCGGTTAAAAAAACATTAGAGCAGGCATTAGAGTTTATCGATGATGATGAATTAGTAGAAATTACGCCACAATCAATTCGTTTAAGGAAACGCTATTTAACAGAAAATGATCGCCGTCGTGCTTACAGAGATAAAGAAGTTTAAATAAAAAAATTATTATTGATTTGATATAAATTAAAGTAGTGAATGTATATCTTTATTTTTAATTATTAATTGCTAAAAGCAGATTGCTATTTAAAATGGCGATAAAGTTTACTGTCAAATGCATCTCACAAATACCTGAAACATTCAATCAATGAGATGTATCGGTTATCATATTCTGATTAGAATATAAGATTACTAAAAATATTATTTTTGTTTAATAAGCAGCAAACAAACTGCTTATGTAAAACATAAATAGTTTTTTATTTTAAGTAATAGCTATGCTATACGGTCCTATAAATGTATTTGTAAAAATTAAGCATTTGTTTTTAGATTAGTTAATTTTTAGTTAAATAGCTGCTATTAATTTTTTTATAGGGAATGTTACACTAAAAAGAGTTATTACTAAATTTGGTATATGATAGTGAAGTTACACTCTGATGCTTCGTGAATCTGTTATCTATCTTTAAATTAGGTGTTGTTTATTACCAACAATGGATTAGGAGCGTTCAATTTAAGGATAGAGAAAATGTAGAACAGTATAGTGTGAACGGCATAGCATACTGTTTCGAAGATGTTCATGATCTAAATGCTATTTTTCTCTCTAATATGTTAATTTTAGGAATTCATCCAAATAGCTCGGAATAAATCTCCTAAAAAGCGTAAATCGGATAAATCAGGAACATAACATACAACTTCACATATTAGATTGCCTATTTACAAAAAGTATTTTATGATCTTCTTTTCTCAAAACTAACAAGAAAAGCAGACCGATTGAATTTTTATGACACCCAAAAAGAGGCTATACAGCAATGCATGTATTTTTTGATCCCCCAATTTTTGGCACGCAAGTATTCCTCCTCCGCCTTTACTCACGATTATCTGATGTTTTAAATAATGCCCAGGCCAAGTTAATAACACTGATAAAATTGCATTGAGAAATAATAACTGAAAATATACTTTCCGATAAATTCATCACTTATAGAGAGCTAGGAGTAATGTTCGTTTTCTTCGCCTCCTGGAGCAAACACAAAGATAACTTGTCAATAGACTTGACAAACGCAGACAGGATAACGATTTCTATTTCTATAAAAATAGATCTAGAGAGTAATTTATCCAAATGTATATCTCTTCCGCCAAACTAAACTGTTTTTCACCATTTGGACGAGTGTGAAATAATTTTCTTGAAAAACGCGCTAAAATATCAACTTATGAATCAGTTAATGCTATCGAGCAAATGCTTACCTGCAGAAGTTGTATCAAGGTTTTTATTTGGCGACGTTATTGCTATGTCTCTTCTAAATTTGTCTTCCCACTGCTCTTTTCTGTGAAAACTGTAAGTTAAAACCCTATAGTTCATACAGAGTTAAAGCTACCGAGCAGTGGTTAGCACAGGAGATTTATATTTTATTAACTGTGATTGGTAATACATTACTTTCACTATCCCCATCTTTTTTGGCTTTTTTAAAAATAACTGACCACTACTCAATTCTTTATTTTACACACGCCACCCGCACTATGCAGAAGTAGGCATACAAACAGAGTATCGAAATTGGTATTTTCTATGCTTTGCATGCTTATAGTTAATAACTTAATGAACATCTCATGTTCATATCTTCGTCATACGTAGCGGTATAGATATTAAACATGATGTATGGCAGAGCTATTTTTTAAAAAAGAGCAGTCGAAGGGAAAAATCCTACTGCCAAGGTGCATCATCCGGCTTCTACGTCACAGCGATGACCTGATAAATTATAGATTTCTTGGTCTTTGGTATATCTATAGCAGGAGAAGTGGTGACGTTACCTAAAGAAAGGTGCCGTACGAACATTACTGGAAAGTACGTTTCGCTAAAAATACAAAATGAGTTTGCCATAGTGTAAAATATTTCTAACGATACCTTAAATGCCCATGATAATTACCATGAATTAAAAATGCACCATTACAGCAAGTGAGAGTAATTGTATATAATTATAGATCAGTGGATTCAACAGTAACCGTAGCAACAGACTACGAGCACTACCTATGATAACGCAGGAAGAGATAATTTGACGCTATATTAGGCATATTCCGGCAGATATTTTAAGATGGCGAGTTACTATGGTTTCTTATTGAATTTTAAATGAGGTACACTATTACCGAAGTTATATAAAATGATGAAAATGATGGTTAGCAAAACTTGACTTCGCCGTTCTGATGAACAGATTCCTGCCAACAGATCCGTATAAATATTCTATGTAGTGACGAGTATTTTTACTGACGCTCAGGCTTAGTAAACAATCAATAAAATTGTTCTCAGAAAAAATACATAAAATAATAATAAAGATTATTAATCTAAACTTTAAAATTAATGTTTACTACTAGTATTAGTATACTAGCTAAAAAAATACATACTTGAATAAAATTTCAACCTACAATAGGCTTAAGTAAACAAATTTCATCTCTTTTTAAGAAAAAGAGATGACGTTGGCCGTTCTCTTAAAGAACAATTCAATTTCTTAAACCATGAACAAATTCATGAAGCATCAGAACAGAGTTAGCCTGACTGCCATAAGTATATTTACTAATAACTAAGAATGCATATTTAATAAGGGCTTTACATTGCTAAATGATATTAACTTAAGTTTGTTTAGTTTTATTAATGCCACCTCAACTACATCAATTAGTACGCTAACACTAGTAATTTTTTTGGCTAAACGACTCATTCTCATATTTCCCTTAATTACTATTACCTGCTGGCTTTTGGGGTCATCGAAAAATTTAGTTTACCAAAGAGTGTTTGTCTGTAAAACTGCTCTTGCAGTTATTATAGGTTTAATTATTTCCGGTTTTATTGGTGTAATTTTCCCACAAGATCGACCTTTTATTTTGGGGGTAGGTCAACATTTTCTTCCTCATGCTCCGACACCATCATTTCCGAGCAATCATACTACTATTGCTTTTACCTTCTCTTTTGGGTTTTTATTTTGGTTAAGGAATTGGATTGGGCTGTTGTTATTTACACTGCCTCTTACAATTGGATGGGCGAGAATTTTTCTTGGTGTGCATTGGCCTTTAGATATGGCAGGCGCGTTTTTGGTAGCGATTATAGCTTGTGGAATTAGCCAAATAATTTGGCAAATTGCTGGCCATAAGTTATTACCATATATAATAAAAGCTTATATAATATAATCTATTAGCAAATCTGGTGTATGACGAGTCAGACTATATTTCGCTCTAATACTTCATGAATTTCTTTTTCATCCTTAAATTGGATCTTCTTTACTACCAGCTTAGCACCTCAACTACAATTAACCAGATCTAGCTTTTTAATCAGACTGTATCAACTTAAATTTCATTGAAAGGGTTGCTTTTCTTGAACTACAGTTTTTCATACATCGACTTTGTAGGTTCACTATCATAAAAGCC
>JBQMRO010000060.1:0-697 GCA_052174475.1 Arsenophonus sp. NC-CH8-MAG3 | reverse complement strand
CACTTTTACATTTTCCTTCTGGTCACGTATGTATACATAAACATGGTATTCAATACAATTTATATTACTCAAAAGATACTTAACGATTATGAAATACCAACTGTCTTGTTTGCAGTTCAATACAATTTAATTTAACATAATTCTGACAAAGAATTATTATCACCTACCTCTATACTTACCTCTTATTCACTTCCAATCAAAGATATGTTATTTTTATCATTTCTTTTTTCATTTACTAAAATGTCACCGTGTCCCTCAGATCTAGAATTAATCTTAATGGAAATGCGTCAAGCAATGAAAGTCGCGTGTAGAGTAAGTGTGGGATATGACACGAGAACTTAAAATAATTTTAGGTAGAAAACTAATCAAATAGATTAAGCAGAATAAAACTAAAACTAAAAATCAAAATTGACCCACAATAAAATTTCGTACTCTGAATCAGATCTGGACAAAAGTCTTTACTATTATAAAGAATAAAATTAGAATTTAATTAAATACAATATTTTTTGTTAAATATTAAGAGTCGAAGAAAACATACCTTAATATATAACTGAGTCTCAGACAGCCATTCAAATTCCACTCCTAATAGGTTTCTCCCAGGTTCGCAAATTAATTGAATATCAATTGCCATTTATTCATTGATACCATAAGTTTGTAACATTGCATCTATATTAGGTTTTCTTCCTCGGAAACGTTC
>JBQMRO010000059.1:0-421 GCA_052174475.1 Arsenophonus sp. NC-CH8-MAG3 | reverse complement strand
TACAATGTTATCACAACAATGGCATTTCCGAGTATGTGTTACTTCGAGAGCACTCCTTTCACAAAGACGACGATAGTATAGCAATACACGTAATATAGATCCAGCGTCATCATCGGTGAACAAGAGAGCTGACAGTAACCAAATATGGGCGATAATTTGTTTTGAACTGAATCTAAGTTTTTGTAAACTGATGTGAATATAAAAATAAACTAATTACACAGTCACAGGGAATATAGATATTACGAAAGGAACAGTTGGGCTGAGAAGCGTTCGGTAAGCCCACCTACTCAAGTTTACAAGTACCAGCAAATAAAGAAATCCAATACCTAACCATGTTAGCCAATATTGAGGATGTAAATATGAAATTTTAAAAGAAGATATTTTTATCATCTACGTTTTATTTAGTTAGATTAACATAGCT
>JBQMRO010000058.1:0-128527 GCA_052174475.1 Arsenophonus sp. NC-CH8-MAG3 | reverse complement strand
CAAAAATTAAGGATGAGCTGCTGGAGCTCTTTGGGTAGTAGATAGACACAATACCCTGCAAATAAAGCCTTTGATGCTTTGTTGGTGGATTTCAACGTATCTTATAGCAATTAAGAAGCTGAGGGGAAAGATCAACAAGAACGGCTGATATTCTAGGAATTTTCGTCAGCACACTGGGCTTTAATAATAACAAAAAATTCAATTAAATTAAATTTTGAAAGTGAGGATACAAATCAGGTGTATGAAGAGGTGTAGTTTGAGAAAAATAACTCTTTCAATGGTATCGAAGTTGTTTCCATCTGATCAGAAAATATGGAACCAAGCGGTAAGGGATTTTACTTGCTGACCCTGATGCTAAACAACGCCTAATTTAAGAATGAATAACTGATTACGAAAAATCAGAGTGGAACGTAGCTAAATCGAAATATACCAGATTTATTAATAACTCTATAAGATCTACTATATAATATTATCTAGTGCATTTATTTTTGTTAGTTAATTGAAGTAATACAAAAAAAGTTTAAGGATCGATTACAGACTGATTTAAAACTGGATATAATAGTTAATTCTGATCACTAATTTTAAAATTTTTCTAATCTTGATAAAGAATTTTAATTTTTTTAAATTATTTTATATTTGAAAGTGAAAAAAATGGACTTTGTCTAAAAATAATTAAATTGATTTATAGATAGGTATATTAATTCATATATCTTTTTAGATTAGTAATTTGATTACTTCCTTCAAACCTTTACCAGGTTTGAACGGTATGTTTGTAACAGCAATTTTAAATGCTTTTCCTGTTTTTTTTTTGCATTGCATCGTTCTCTGGCTGTTCTTTGTTTAACATGAAAGCTACTAAACTCAAGTAGTTTTACATCATTTACAGATTTTAGTTATTTTGTTACGGTTTTGATGAACGTATTAAGTCCTTTCTTAAAGTTTTTTAGTTTAATCTGCTTTTCAGTGATTTTATTAATAAGTTATATTTTGCTCATATAGTGCTTAAGTAAATAGGGTTTACCTTACTAAAGGTATTGATAGTAGAAGTCTCTTATACTGTATAAAAAATTTTTTATATCGGTTAACATAAAAATAAAACAGTGATAAAGATCAAAAAAATTTTTTACTCACTCTATTTCAACATATAGCTATATTTCATTAGTTTATTCAGCTGTAATCTGTCAGATAATATTTATTAATGTATTGAGACAACTTATATCACTTTATCCTACCTATATTATCACATTGAACATCTTATCCGATGAAAATATTCACTAGGATTACAGAGATATTCTTGTAGAATCCATGTTTCTAGGAAACAGTTAATAATCTTATTTGAAGTTCTCTGGTGAAATTAGATCACAAGAATAAAATGATTAGCTATCTGTTATGTATGTTGAATAGCTTGACTTTATAAGAGGTCAAGGAAATAAACATATATTGTTAAAAACAGTGTTTAAATAGCGTCATTGCCACTTGCTTCATCGGAGACAGTCAACATACGTGCATTAAGTGGTATTATTGAAATCGACGAAATATTTTTCTATAAATCATTTAAAGGAAAGCATTATATTTCACATATAAAAAGATAGAAAACGCGAGATAGTAGAAAATAAAAGAAAAAGAACGAATCGCGATTTTAATCGTTAAAGATATTAATAGGGTTATATGAGTGATGAGATTCTTAAAAAGTTTAATGAAGAGTGTTAGCTGTTTTTTTTGAGCTAATTATTGATAATGAGTACATTCTTTGCTTAGATGAATATATTTATATTATAAAACTTTTTATAACTAATATGAAATTAATTACAATTGTTTGATAATATCAAACAATCAAAGAAAAGTTCTTGGTAAGAAATTCCATATTAAAATATAGAGAGTTATATCAGACGACTATAAAGATAGCTGAGTAACTTTCATGGTGTAAGTTGTTTATTTATTAAATTATTTGGCCTGGAAAAGATAGTGTGAACCACAATAATTAAAACACAGGTCTATCTATAAATTCTTATATAAAGAAGTCAATAATTTTTTTCAAGATATCCAATCATTAACATCATCTTATTTTTTCTATATTAAAAACGAAAAGTTCGGATAAGCTATAATGCTTATCCAAAGTAGACGCAAGCTTTTTTGCTGGCCTGAAGAGCATCTCTGATTAAGTGTTGTAGTTCCCTGACGATAAAGTCTCATCATTATAATACTTTTCTCTTAACTATATTACTACTGAGTAGCCATATCCTTGCCATGAATAATGCTGTGCAACGAGGAGGATCCATATAATAGTTTTGAAACATATAGATAGATAAACTAGGAATAAATAATAGCTTTGATATAAAAGTAGCACGATATAAAAATATTTTGTTAAGATAGAGTATTTTAATGGGATAGTGATAATCCATTTATTGAGTATGCAGTTGAATAAATATTAAATTTTATTGTTGGAGAAATACATGTCATCACTAAGTCAAGAAGCGTATCTTGTTCGTCAAGCACTAGAAGCTCATGGTCTTGAAGCTCCACTATTTAGTCATTCTTTTTCCTTAAATGAGCGTAAACAGCAGATTGAAGAGCGCATTGGTGAAATTATGCGTTTACTGAATCTTGATCTTAGTGATAATAGCTTAGCGAAAACACCTAATCGTGTTGCTAAAATGTATATTGACGAAATTTTCTCAGGGCTTGATTATAATAATTTTCCTAAAATCACTTTGATCGAAAATAAAATGGATTTCGACGAAATGGTGACGGTTCGTGATATTACTTTAACTAGTGTCTGTGAGCATCATTTCATTACCATTGATGGTAATGCGGCATTGGCCTATATTCCAAAGAATAAAGTGATTGGTTTATCTAAAATTAATCGTATTGTTCAATTTTTTTCTCAACGACCACAAGTTCAAGAACGTTTAACTAAGCAGGTTTTAATTGCGTTACAAACTTTGTTAGGCACAAGTAATGTCGCGGTTTCAATTGATGCTGTTCATTATTGTGTTAAAGCTAGAGGTGTTTGTGATGTAAACAGTAGCACAATGACAACCTCGCTAGGTGGATTATTTAAATCTAGTCAAAATACACGTCAGGAGTTTTTATGTAATATTTCGCGTCAGCGCACCATTGCTAATTAATGTTTATTATTAAATCCAAGTGGATAGTGGATTTAATAAATTGTTCTGTTTCGTAGAAGTTCTATTATGCTAGTTAATATATTTAGTTTTTCGTTACCTGAAATATATTATATAAATCTAGTTTATGCTGCTAGCACGTTAACTTTGGATATCTAGAGTTGGATATTTTAAATATCTTTGTGCAAAGGAAATTTTTGGTTATTTTTTAGCTTGTTATTTGGTGAAAGCTTTGAATTTCTATCTAAGAAGGATTTAGCTTGGAATCAATTTTATCTGTTTGTGTTAGCTATTATTGATCTATCCAATGATATTGAAATATAGGATGGGGATGTTATATTATTTTCTTATACTTTGACGGATTTATGAGAAATATAGTTGATTTATTTATCACTTTCTAGAAGAAAGTGAGGTTTTTTGTTGAAAACGTTTCTGTTTTTTTGTCATATATTTTCCTTATCACCCTTAAGATTTAATTTTATTCTGGTGGAATAAATGGAAGTATTTCGTTATAAAATTTGGTCTAACAGAAACAATAGATTATACAAAATACACTGGATAGATGTGTGGTGGAACCCGTTAACTTAAACCTCTATGTGATCAAATCAGTGCATATTGGCGATAATAACTAAGAGTTTACGAGCCAATGGTAACGAAAATCTAGTAATTCATACCAATAAACAAAAATGGAAAATTGGAGTAATATTAATCTCTATTGGTTAGGTGATGCTAATGTTGATAGCACGATCATAATAACCTATAACAATTTGCATATCTAATGGGTCGGTGGAGTTGCTGTTTATTAAAAGAATGGTAATGTTCATGGCTAATTTGGAGAAAAAATCTCAGTAAATGCTTAAATAATACCTTTCTTCGTGAAATTCGATTGGGGGTATATTCAAGAAATTAAGATATTACGAGGATAGGTTATCATGATTATTAGCTACTGCAGGTGATTATAGGCGTTAGTATTTTTAATATTGATGAATATACTGATTTAGTTCAGAGGCTAGTCATGCAAAATATCAATGATATCTGGATAAATGTGTGGTTAATATGTGATGAATATTAACATATTTTATATGTTATCAACCTGATCCTCTTGATAAGGAGGATCTATAATTTTTGTTGATGCGATTTTTCTTATATTTGAAGATGCTCAGAGCTAGTATGAGCAATGAAACTTTTCAGCAGAAAACTATGAAAGTCAAGCGTGAAGACAACGGGTAATACCTTGATCGGTGATGATATCAGCGATTTATGTACTAAAGATGGGAATATAAGAAAAAGTATTTATCAGAATGACCTAAAGAGTCGGCTTAACCGAAAATGGTGTTTTATCGATTATTAGGTTGTTTCGCGGCGCTGCAATAACAGATGAAATCAAGTAGTAAACTGCTCATAATAAGCTAGATTATCTACTTAATGGGCGGAAAATTTGTAGAATTGTACAGGATGCTTTAGACTTCGATATAGTTACAGAAGTTAAAAAGCCTAACTGTTTGAGCTGGAAAATACAGTGTGTTTATAAATTAACTTAATATTAATATCGCGTTAGATATTGAGTAGCCGAAAGTATCATAGAAAGCAGGGTAAAATTGAACATCAGGTTACCCTGAAAATGTAGTTAACATAACGTTGCTTGGACAGGTTTCCTTATAGTTCTTGTTACACGAAATGAATTAAAATGCCTTTTATATTCTTGCTAGAAATTGAAGAATAAGGTTGCATTGCAGTCTATTTTAACTTCTGCTATTACAATAAACGCGTCTTTTGGCGGAAGACTTGAGTTAACAGTTTGTTCACCCATCCTTCACTCAGTTTAAATTTTCTGAATAGCGCGTCAGATTGCGAGTTTAAAATTTTACGACCAAGTAATTTACCTTACTTCAAGTATTCTATTTCAGAATAGATTCATAACATAAATGAATAATTTTGGCTGATGGATAAGCAAGAGTCAAGAGCAGATATTCAATCTTATTGAATGGTCACTTGTTTCAGATAAACCAGTTTGTTGTGGAGCTCTTAGTAGGCTAAGAGAATAAAACGCTTACAAGAATTTCGATACGAATACTTCTACTATAATACCATGAAGATCTATAGCGGTTAGATGCACATTTTAAGTCAATATTTTGATGTTAATTTATGATGGTTTGATGTTGTATTTTTAACTAGATTTATAGTTGCATTGAACTAGATTTTTTTAAATCTTAAATTTAGCTAAAATATTAATTAAAATCAGTAATAAAAAGGTTTTTAGAGATAGTAGAAAGGGTTAAAATAATAATAGACTATATAAGCGAATTTAAAAAAATAACTAACAAAAATTTATAACGAAAATCGTTTTTTTCTTAAATTGTGAACATATTTTAGGGGTAAAGTCAGTAGAAAAATAGATAAGAGATTAAGATTTAAAATGCGTCTTAAACTTCTTAAAATCAGGTGACACCTTAGTCGTTTGGAAGCTACACAGATTGAGAAAATTAGCATTAAACATTTGATTGGTTTAATTTTCGATTTTGAAGATAAAAGGATTCATTTTACATTTTAATGGATTCTATCAATGCCTCTTCATCAGCAGGCTGTTTTTTATGTGATGAGCATGAAAGCACAAATAGAGCGGGAACTGATTCTTGAGTATATTCAGGCAAGTTTTTATTCGTGGTAAAAAACAGGGTTATATCGGCAAAGTAGACTTTGATCATTTTTCTACATAACCACTACCATACTAAAAAATACTTGAGTCCGATCAGAGTAGAAAACAACTAGCATTACTGTATGGATTTTTATTGATCAGCATATACAATATTATCCAGTGTGACCGCACCATTTGAATAGACTAAAGTACCTCTGATAAAAAATAACAATATAATTTAGTTGCATTAATGGAAGAAAAAGTAGTCCAGTATTTATCTATGTTTCGCTTAAGATATCACTTTCTGCACAATGAGTGTGCACAGAGTAGATTAGTTGTAAACGTAAGAAAGAAATCCCGCTTATAGCGGTTTATGCCGAGAAAGCAGCTGATGCCATCAGTGAAGCGTTATGTGAGCATGGCTGAGTCATCAGATAGAGAACTAAATCTGCATGATTTTGTTAGATAAGGTATAACGTAAGATTTTATGAGGAGATAACCCAATGATAAAAATCAATATGATGTTAAGGAATGTCGCTAAACTGATCATTCTCCTGTACAATGTCATCAGTAAGACACTTCAATATATTGAAGTAGTTCAAACGCCACATTATCAAATCGATGTGGTTGTTAATTAGCTTGACTTATAGCTGATTCTCATCTGTTTCAATGGGTGATCCTGTTTTCGTTACGTTGATTTTTATAAAAATAGCTAACGCGAACTCTTAAACAGTTATTACATATCCTATGACCTGATTAGCCGATCAGCGCAAAATTCACCTGCATATGATGCCGCCACAATATTTGCGCGTTGATGTGCTAGAATTGCTGGAGTTACTCGAAAATATACCAACGCTTATAACTTATAAAAACATTGATTACTCTATAAGACCCGAGGTGTTGTGCATTGTTGAAAAATCCAGCCGTACCTTCCATGACATGAGTACAAAACTGAGTATAATGTTATTATGGCCAGCAAGTTTCGTGACGAGATAGCGGATATACAATGTATTTTACGTCGACAGAAAAAATAAATTGGCATTGGAATATATTGCCGATTTCGCGTTATTTACTCATACCTTTAAGCAGCTGTTGCTCAGGCTGATATGATGTTTATGAGTCCATGTTCTGAGACAGAAAAATACAAGAAAATCATAATACATAACCGCTTTTTATTCGGTAGCTTTAAAATTTAGGGGGTTTAAACTCTCGCCACTTTATTCTAATCTTTATATTTTTCAGAGTGAAATGGTGACTGACAAGTTGGTTTTCCTATAAAGTTCTTGAAGAGATTCCTAAAAAGTGGCGTTGGTACTCAATATGTGCGGAAAAACCACGTGGTGTAACTGATTTCTATCCATAAGGGTTGCCGATAACCTGTTTAATGTCTATGTTCAGGATGCGGATGCGCAATGCGTGAGGGAGCAAGGAATATCCCTGTTTCGCACGCAATCATGGATAAGGAGATTAGCGAAGAACTGTATTGCCATCTCTTATTATGAATGGGTAATCCCTGGCCGCCAAGATACTGAAAACTATGGAGCTATAACCTGTATAAATAGCTATTTTGACAAACATTGTTTGTAGAAATTCCTTATACTGTATAAATAATTTTGCTATAACGGTTGTTATAAAAAGCAATCAGTCATATAGATCAAAGAGACTTCTCCTCACTTACTGCCAATATAAAGCTGTATCTCATTAGTTAGCTCGGTGATCATCTGTCGGATGATATTGATTTATATATCGAATAAATCAATTTTACTTTATCCTGCCAATATTCTCACAGTGAACCATCTTACCCGTTAAGTGACGTCCCAATTATCTTAATATTCATTAGGATTACAGAGATATCATTGCAAAAATTCCTAACTCCAGAAAAAAATTGAACAATCTTATTGTAAGTGTTTAGTAAAACTACATTACAAGAATAAATGATTTACTTATCTGTGATGTATGTTGAATAGCTTGACTTTACAAGAGTTAACAAAACAAACAGGCATTGATTTGAAATAGGGGTTTAGATTTCGTCACTGCCTCCTTTCTTAAGTGATAAAATCAATAGAAATGTATTAAGTGCTATTATTGAAGCTAACGAAATATTTCTCTAATCTATGGAAAGGAAGCATTACTTTCTATATAGAAAATCTAGAAAATGTGGGGGAGAGAGGAAGAGATAAAATAAAGAAACGAATTGCGATCTTAATTACTTAAGATTAAGATGGGGTTAGTAATGTAAAGAATCAGATTCTTGAAGAATTTAATACAGAGTGTATTAGCTATTTTCTTAAGCTGATTATCGATAAAGAATCCATTCTTAGCTTAGATGGAATTAAATAGTACGAAATTTTTTCTAGAGCATAAAATTAGTAACTATCACCTAGTAATGTTAGGTAATCATAAAGTTATTTCTAATGAATTCTAGATTCAAAATATAAATAGTTATATCATCTGATTAAAAAATATCTGAGTAGGTTTTATGGTATTAGGTTGTTTTATTTAACAAATTATCTTGCCTAGAGGAGGTTTTTAAAACCAGAACAATTGAAATACAGAGTGACTACAAATTTTTCTGTAAGAGAAGCAATAATATTTGTAAAAATAATCTCATAAAATGCCTAAATAGCGAATATACCGAAGAGAAATACGACTGCGTACCAACGGAATAAGTTCAATAGGTACCTATCCTATCCACGGCAACTTATTAAAACAAAATTGCCACCGGCATATTATGTGCCCAATCTCTAGGCTTTGAAGTTAAACTGGAATTTGAACTGTAGAACTTAGAGCAAAGCCAAGGTTGCAGACTACTGTTATAGGAATCTTGAGGTGGCGACAGCAACTTTTGCGTGGGACTTTTGTTACTATTTTAGTGAGGAAATTCCAACTGAATGGTGATCTGTTAGTAATTTTGGTACTAGCGTCACTCCAGATTTGATTAAGTGTAAGGGAGAGTCATGCACCTCAAGTCGCGCAAGATCACATATGACTAATAAAAGCAGATAATACTCTGCATCCTGAGCTGGTTACCATATATCTAGTGAAGTCAGACCCTAACTCCATATCGGTAACGGCGGGTATCTTGTTTGAGGTCGCTATAGTACATTTTAATCCTGATATGATGGATTGCGTTCACTAACATAAATGCTATGCGAATGGATGTTCAAGCTTAAAGATTAATTGGAGGCGCAGAATTTTATTCTGGTGCTATCAATTGATATTATATGATTTTCTTCATGTCAAGGTAATTAAACGGTATACTACAAATTGATAAGAGTCGCAAGAAAGGATATGCATTCAGATATTTAGGTAGAGCGGTACGTCATAGTACTTATGACGATGGCGTGTCTGTATGATCCAATTGGAGTCGCCTACGTTTAGACGATTTTGTGTTGGATGAGGGAGCTCTTGTAAGGCATTGTCTGCCAGTATACGAGGCATGAATATGCTTACGACGTCAGATATAATAATGATAATACCGATGAGAAAAAATGCTATTAATGAAATATCTTATTTTATTCATAGGAAATTGCTGATGTTTTTACCGTATACCTAGATGATAAAGACTGATATTCTAGAGATGGCTATCCGTGTCCTAAAGAATCTGCGTTCATTACATCCCTAACTGCGCTGCATTCTATTTTTGGCAGTAGAGATCGATGATATAACCGCTCTGGTGGTTTTGATCGTTAATTTCGAAAAAAGTCACCCATTTTTTTGAACTTAGTAAGCGCTACCATGGTGCGCACAGCGTGAAATTGGGATATTCAAGCTGGTTAAATAAACCCATTCAACGTCCAAGAAAAAATTTAGGCGCTGGCGTTGAAAGAGAAGCTCACTGATCGCGGCATAGTTTGGCAATGCACTATTTGATGTCATCGCCGTCTAGTCAAAGACTATGTGATGCAGGAAATTATCTGGAACTGGATCGATGGTAAGTTTCCTGATTACTTCCACTATCGTAATCCGGCAGTTTTCTCTGTGTCAATTTCGACAATTACTGCGAGCGGGTGCAATATGGCAGCTATGATAAGCAAATGTTATAGCCGTTTAACTGGATTTCTTATTAAGATTAAGGATAAAACAAGACTACTAAGGTAGCTAGATAGCTGGTAAGCATACTCAATATTGGTCGTTTATCTTCAAGAAATTATAACGTATAGGATTTTTTTAAGTTTCTGAAGATTTACGGGTTTACTGCTGCGGGTCAGGAGACATCCTGACGGTGCGAATGTATAATAAAAAAAGCGCAATAATGCGAGCCGGTGATAGTCAGTTTAACTTTTTATGCAATTATTACCTGGCACGCGCGCTATATCTAAACGATCCCGCGAGATGGTTACCTTATAGGCTAGGAGATAAAAATTTCGCTTGAGAGGTATATAATCTGGTCGGTAAGGAGATCTGTAATGCTGATTTACGTCAGCTATTGTAAACCTTTACCACAATGTAATTTATCCGCTGTGGGTGCTGGATAACTCTGTTCTGTTTGAAAAACAGTTATCTTGCCTGGTGTTTAATACGATTGAGAGCAAGAACATATCTGCCTTTTGGACGCGATCATTAACCTGATAATTGGGATGGATAATAGTATTCATGGATATATGAAAAACTAAAGATTCCCATGCCTTTGACCGACATATAGTCAACACCGATAATTGACGTGCTGAATGTACTGAAGAGAGAATTTAAGAACTCTTCGTGGTTAAACACTAGTTTTGACACGTTACTTCCTATAGGGGTGTGTGGTAGTCCTTATCCGTAAGAATATAGGTCAGAGATGCAGCGGTGGGGGAGCTAGGCTCGATCTTATATTTCGAGATGGACGATTACCATGATTGAACTGCTGATTCGTGCTACCTTTGCACTGTAAGGGTAAAGGTGTACGTTTCGATGCTAAATTTAATTGATTTGGGTGTCGTTGCTCGTCTGTCATTAAAAGAGATTATTGCCTATTTCCACGTCAAGAACTATGACGTTATTTGAAACTGTTTCTAGCAATTGCTACAGTCGATTTACCTAGGATATTTAGTTACAAAAGTAGTACAGCTAGATGCACTAAGTATCATTCGTTATGAGGTGAATCGGGTCATTATCAAAGAAATATCCTGGAAAGACTTTATTAATATATTGACAGCGAGACACGATTGCAAAAGCTCGGATGGCGAGGTAAATGGTCGTGCTGGACAGTCAATCAATTCAGAAGCAATGTAATTGGGTGACAGCCCAATTGTCTGGCAATGACATATAATATATAACGTTAATACCACCTGCTATAATACAAGCCGTTATACACAGATGATGACTACACCACAATCTTTATCTCACCTATTTGGTAGGTACAATATAGAGGATGGGCTGTGTGGAATGTGATAGCTACACATGACTTCGCATGTGCTGCTGTATGGCAAGATTCTTTTGTTACAATTATTTCTTCTGAAAAAATCATTATTTGTTTAATAGATTTAACTATTTATTCTTGAATCATTACACAGACTCTTATCGAAAACTCTATTCATGATAATATGGCTATTGAATGACATAGTTAAAAGTAAAATATCATGATAATAAGGATCTATCATAATGATATTTGCTCTAAATTTATATCTCTTTGTAAGGATATTACCCTAAGTAAGTCAATGCGACGAGGATCTAGTAATTGTCTTGGACCAAACAATTAATTAGTTAGTGATAAACAAAAAATCGATAGTTTAAATAGGTGATAATTAAAACTATCGGATTCCTTAACAATTTAGGAACATTTTAAAGAAATGCAGTGCAGTGGGATAATTTATGCCTATTTATTTTTCATAAACTTCTTACAGAAGAAAAGTATTTTTTAATTAAAAATTTTTTTGTAATTTATGGTTGAAAGTTTACATTTAAATTTAAAAAAACAATTTTTGTTGATAAAATCAGATACTTAAAAAAATAAATATTTTGCATAGGTTTAATAGTCTGAACAACCACCCATATGTTGTTCATTAAAAATTTTAATGAACTATCTTAACAGGTTTATTTACTTTTTAGCTAATTCAGATAAAGTGATCCTATCTTCTGTATATCAAGATAGATTATGATTAAAATCATCACGTTTATGTTTTAATTTTATAGTAATTTTTCTACTGACACAATGTGGGAAACTAGAGCGACAAAAAATAACAGTAAACATCATATTTCCTTAAACTAAATTTTATTTATAATCTGCAATTTATTTACTATGTCTATTATAGACAATATAAAAAGTACAATTTATTTTATTCTTAATTTGAGACGTTCATAATCATCCTATAATAGGATAGCATTTTTAAAAGTAAACATATATTGTCATGAACAAAAAATGAGTTATACTTATTTTTAGTCTATGAGATTTCGGAGATGTGTGTAGTGTATCATACTGGTTAATTTTATAAATTATTTTAATAAAATATAGATAATATGCCATAAAAGTCTGTCATAAAGTATCCGCGAAAGTAGATACTACCTGCTATTATCCATTTAATGAATCACCCGTAATCATATGAGTTATCTGATATCATGTCTGTTGAGATGGTGCTCGAAAGCATGCTACAGCAGCATGCTCAACTCTCCACCTTATCAAAGGTGGTCTCATATTGTCGACCATAACGGTTATTTGCTACAGAGAACCCAGAAGACTGGTCATTGTCGATGTTAAGATTAAAGTGCTTAAGATTAAAAGGGGGATCGCAGCAGTAACGGAATATGCTTAAATAGCTCTTTGCTATTGGCTTATCTGAAGCATCTAAAAATCGGAGAAGAGTTACTACCATATCCTGCGTATGCGAAATATTATCCACCGGTGATTTTCACGAAGCCTTGAGAGTACTTAACGATAAAAGTACGTAATCTCTTTTCTAGTACGAGTCAGCAGATTGAAACCCGGATGACTTAAAGAGCGCAAGCAATGTAATACTTGCGTGATTTAGCGATACCATTAACGTTTATTTCTGTTCTGATGATATATATTTTCCTGTTAGATAAGCTAATCGCCTTTACCTTCTGCTCATTATAAGGAGCACTGCGCATAGACATAAGGAGATCGTGTAGTCGAAAATAATTATTAAAAGTTAGAATCGCACTATATCCACCTCTAAATGGCTTAGAGGTGCGTAGCTTAACCGTATCCAATAGATTTTCTAAGGGAGATATGCCATTAGTTTTTGGAATGTAATAGTAAAAATATTTCCGAGCATGTAGCAGGACCAATGTTATTACCTATATAAAATATTTAATATGTTAGCACTTCACTTGCCAAAGGTAAGTGACACCGAAAGTTAAGGGTTAGTTGCAGAAGATTTAAATAGCAGAGAGTTCTAATATCGCTAATAAATTCCTTGATATTTTGTTAGGAAGGTTTTTAGCATATATCCTGCACCAATTAAGAAGTTCAGGGAGAGATTAAGAAGAGCAGCTACCATTCTATGGTTTCCTGTCAATGCAGCAGTGGCAGGAAATAAGAACGACGAATCTAATTAAATCGGCTTTTGCGGCAGTGTGAAGCTATGCAGTTTAGGTGCAAAGCGCTGTATTTCGAGAAAAATAATCCTTCAATGGTATCTAATCTGTTCTCCTTTCTGCTCAGAATAGCTGTAATCACCCTAACTAGCTTAGCTCTGCTGAGCTTGGTGGTAAACAATATCCAATTTAAGGATGAAGAATAGATTTATGAAGCATAAGATCGCAGAGCTTGACAAGCATACATCAGATTTATTAATAACTTCAATCGCCAGAAACAATAATGGGTCATGTAAGCGATAAAATTCTTGAAGAGTTTAATGCAGAGTATTTTAGGCGTTTTCTTAAAAAGATCATCAATAAAGAGTCTATCTTTTGCTTGAATGGAACTAAATTACAAAAAACCCCTTTGGCAGCGACTATGAAATTATCAACAATCGCTTAATAATGTTAGTAATCAGAAAGTTATTGGTAAAATAAATTCTACATTCAAATTGTGAACGGTTATTTTAGTCGATTAAAAGGATGCCTGATTAGATTTAATGGTGTAGGATCTTATTTATCGAATTATTTCTCCTAGAGAATATTATTTGAAAGCACAACAGTTGAAATGCATATGTAGCTATAAATTACTCTGCGAGTAAAGCATTAACCTTTTGCTAACATAGCCAAAAACATATTATCTTCTGGGACGTAAGAGTTAAAAAAGATTATTCCCTTGTTATGTAAATAACTTTACAGTGTTTATAACACATATTTTTGTATCACTTTAGCAATCCCTGGCTTGCTATTTTGATCAGTAATTATATCAGCATATTTTTTCACCTCATCACAACTATTACCCATTGCAACGCCAAGATTTGCAGCCGTTAGCATGCTGACATCATTAAAATTATCACCAAAAGCGATTACATCTTTCATCGCTAAGCCTTGTGATTCTACCCAGCGTTGTAAACGCAAACCTTTGCTATTGCCTTTTTTAGCAATATCGACTTGATCGAACCATGACCATTCGCAAGCAAGCTTTAGCTCTTGTTGAATAGTTTGCCTAAAAAGGCGTAATTTTTTAATATCAGGTGTATAAGTGGCAAATTTCCAAATAGCAGTAACCTGTTGAATTACTGTGTTGAAGTTATCAACTTTATAAATATTTGGACGTTGATTTTTAGGTAAAGAATCTGCCCATTTTAACGTTTCTTCGATAGTATCATTATACTGTTGATATAGCATAGCGTCATCAACATACATCAAGTGATTGATATCAGTATCTTTCAAATATGCAATCACTTTAGTCGCTTCTTCTATTGATAGCGGATCAGATTCTAGTACTTTTTTAGCCTGGTAGTCATAGAGATAAGTACCATTGCAACAAATTGCTGGTGTATCTAAATTCAGTGCTTGATAAAATGGATGAATTGAAACATGATGCCGGCCGGTAGCAATAATAACTTTGATTCCTTGCCGACGAGCTTGGTTTATAGCTGTTAAAGACTGTGGTAAGATTTGTTTTTGTGGATTTAGTAGGGTACCATCAAGATCTAAAGCAATGACGCGATATGACATAAATTAGCCTCATTAAATAGATTAAATAGATTAAATAGATTAAATAGATTAAATAACAATTTAGCATTTAATCTATGCAGTAATTTTAAACAATGTAACTTAGTAAAGTATGTATCTCAAATGTTTAAATGATAAATTTTCTAAATCTAATCATATCGGATAATAGTCGTTAATTAAACCAAGAAATTATCCTAATAAATAATAAACTAGCAATATAATTAAATATTAATAAGCAGAAAAATTCTGGATTAATAGTTAATCACAAGTTTATTTTATGATAAACATTGATTAAATCAATAGAATAGAGAAGCATGAATTAATAAATTAAGAATTTTATTAATTTAATGTTAATATTATTGAGATTTAAGCAATATTTATTGCTTAAATTAGTAATAAGTGCTGCTATTTAAATAGCATTTTTTAATATTAGTCTTTAAATTTATTTATGCTGATCTGATAGTTATTAATTATAACTGATATTTTTATTAGATTATGAATTTTGTATTCTATCTTTATGCTATAAAGCATAAAGATGATTTTTGAGTGAATAATTAATTATTGTTAATTCAGTTATTAGCAATCTAGTGTATGACGGTTAAGTTGTACTCTGATTCTTCATAAATTTGCTCTTCATTCTTAAATTGGATACTGTTTACTACTAGGATCAGTAAGGTCACAGTGGTTTAAATCTCCTTACTCGGTTCTCGCTTTTTTTTAACAGACTGAAAAGGGAGGTTAGCTTGAATACCATTGAAAAGTTGTTTTTTCGAACAACAGTGTTTTGTGTATAAGCATAGTAGTCTAAATCGCAAGAGCTAATTAAATCGGATTTATCGTTCTTATGACGCCCAGTGCTGCACTAATAAAAAATCATAGAATGCTAGTTGTTCTTCTCGATCTTTCTCTAACTTCTTCATCGCTGCATAGATATTTATGTAGAAAACTTTGCTAACAAAATATTAAGAGCTTTATTATCAGCATCGCGACTTTCTCTGCTAACTAGATTCCAGCGGCAGCTAACCTTTAATTTTCTGTGTTGCATGCCTTTTGGAAGTGAAGCTAGTATATCAGCTATTTTATGCAACCAGCAATATTGGTACTGCACGCCAAGGAATATTTGGCCATTGCATTCCAAAAAAAACCAAGCTTGCCGCGTCTCCCGTGCAAAATCTAGGAAATATGATCAAGCTATGCGCTTGCAAGCAATTAAGAGATTTATCTCAGCTTTGATTCTGATTCTCGATAAGCATTTTCAAGCGCAATGAGGGTTATTATGTCAATGTACAGTGATGCCGATAATGAAGCAGTAGGTAAAGACGATCAGCGTACTCCCTGACAGTACGGGGGTCTATATCATCGGAATAGAAATGAACGTTAGCGTATCTCTAAAATCACACAAGTACCACATCGCCTGTTACTCTTAAAGTTATCGAAGTTTCAGTCTGCTGATTGGTGCTCGCAAAGAGATCACGTTCATATCATCGTGAAGCACGCTCAGGACTTGCTAAAATCACCGGTGAACAATATCTCGCATACACAGGCAATAAATAATAACTCTTCGATGTTTTGCACGATTCAGATAAGACGCTAGCAACAAGCTATTTAAGCATATTCTGTTATCGATGCAATCCCCCTTTTTTAATCTTAGGTACTTTTTAATCTTAATATCGTCAATACCACTCTGCATGCCTCGCTGATGCACATAACCGTTACGGATGATGGCATTGGATGCTCGCCGCTGACAAGATAGCGTTAATTAGGTTATAGCGACATGGCTTCAAGTTCAACCTCAGTAACGTTGATATCAGATAACTGATATCATTACGTATGGTTCATTAAATGGATAATAGCAGGTAATATCTGATTTCGCGGATACCTGTAGGATAGATTTTAATGCCATATTATTTCTCTGTTGTTTAAATAATTCATAAAATTAAATCAATAGGGATACTCCAGTATCTTCCAAACCCTATATCCTAGAAATAGGAATAACTTAATAGCATCTTGTTAGTACAGTTGAAGATTTAATCTATGATTTAATTACACAGCAACAACTGAATATATATTGCGTTTAGCAATATATATTCATCGACATATCAGTTAGTTAAGGTAACTAGCTATTATTTTTCGGAAGATAGTTTTACACTATATAATAATTCATATTTAACTTTGAATCAATTTTCTTAGACTGGAAATGAAGTTTTACTACTCAATGCTGATTGAGTAATTTCTGATTATATAGAAAAACATATTGATGTAGATTGATGTCAAGCTCTTTAGTAAAATTGAAATGATGGCTTTTAAGTTTATTTCTTATATCCCCATAGATCATTTGACATATCATGCATTAAAGAATGCTACGGCGCCTAAAGGCGGAGTTGTATTATATCAAGTTCTGTACACAAACGGTCAGATTTCTGTTTTCCTTAGTTATGCTAATTTCTGGTGTATACGCCTTCAGAGAAGGCGGCATATTTTATTGATTAATTTCATGGATAATTTCAACAACAAAGAGATGATATGCAATGAAAAGTCTACTCTACAAATATCCACTAAACTAGATGTTACCTATTTCTTTAGATGAAGTGATCTGTAATACTTTAGGCAAATTGATAGGCAGCGCTGTTTAAGTTAAGATTGAATCCATGTTGCAACAAAATGCTGAACGCTACCTTATTAATTGGCGCTCTCAATCCCATCGTCCGTAGCGGTTATTTGCCACAGCTAATCATACAGATTGCTATTGGTGATGTTAAAATTAAAATTCCTAAGGTTAAAGAAATACAACAGGAACGCTGTTGGTGTGTACAAAAAATAACTCATCCGTTACTTTTACTCCATAAAGGTATTCAGCACTGAAAGTTAAGAGTGAAGTGCGGAGGTTCTGGTTAGCAGAAATCCGTGATGCCGCTGATAAAGCCCTTGATATTTTATTAGTAGGTTTTCAGCGTATTATCCGGATATGAAGATGATGTAGAATAATAAAAAAGAACTGCTGCTATTCTATGACATCTCGTCAACGTACTTGGCATAACAAGAAGGTCGAATCTGATTAAATAAAATTTTTCAATACTAAAGATATGAAGCCGATATGCGAAGAGGTTTAAATCAAAAAAAACTTTAATGTTATTTAAGTTGCTCCTCGTTTATTTAAAAAGCGGAATCATCTAGAGTAATTAACTCTACCGACCTGGTGGTAAACATCCTCCAATTAAGGACGTAGAAGAGAATCACGAAGCATCAGAGTGGAACGTGTAGACTAACCGGCCATATAGTAGATTTTCTAATAACTCAGTTTGATAAAATATTCTAATGATTAGGATTTATCATCAGGCAGCTATAACACCTGAAATTAGTGCTGCTCTCCAGATAAGAAAATAGCCTGTGTCTACTTTGGTTAAGTATTATGGGATATCTTCCGAATTTACTGTTGCTAAAGAAAAAACAAGATCATATTGATGATCTCTTATTTTAGCAAAATTTCTTGCTTTGCTCGAAGAGCAATTTGTAGTTACATCTGTATTTCATTGTTGTGATTTTAAATAATCTTTTCCAATCTAGATAATTCGGTAAATAAAATGATTTTACACCATAGAATCTACTTTGGCCAATATCATTTTAATCGCCTTAAATAGCTGTTCACATTTTGAATATAGAATTCCTTAGCAAATAATTCTATTAGTATCTAGCCATTAGGTTATAGTGACTAATTTTAACGCTTGTTTCTAAAAGTTTCGTACCATTTAGCTCTATCAAAGCAAAAGATGGGCTCTTATCGATGATCAGCTTAAGAAAATATCATAACACACTTTGCATTAAACTCTTTAAAATTTTATTAGTTACAAATCACCCATCTTGATCTCGATCAAGTAATACTACGCGATTTGTTCTTTCCTTTTATTTCCTCCCTCTCCTGCCTTTTCTAGCTTTCCTATATGGAACATAACGCTTCTCTTTTTAAGAGTTCATGGAAAAGTGTTTCGTCGATTTCAACAATGTCACTTAGGCACTTATCTTGTCTTTCGCCGCTGAATCAAGGAAACAGTGAAGCCATCTAAATGATATTTTTAAATCAATGCCTGTTTGTTTCGCTGACTCTTATAAAGTCTAGCTATTCAATATACATTGAAGATAATTAAATCATTTATCACTGTAATGTAATTTCACCAGAGGATTTCTAATAAGATTCTTAAATCTTTTCCTGTAATCGGGGTTTAGCAACGATATCGCTATAATCATAATGAACTTCCTCAGTAGATAACATGTTGACTATAACAATATTGGCAGGATAAAGTTGAATAAATTACTTTAATTCATGACTTAATATCATCCGATAGATTGTCATCTAGCAAACTAATGAAATGTAGCTTTATATTCGCATAGATTAAGGAAGATATCTCCTTTATTTGAATTAAATAAAGGAGATGTTAATAATTAAATTATCCTAATAATAAATTTATATATTTAAAATAAAATAAATTATTTTTTCTTTACTTTTAAATTAGGTAAATCAGTAATATTTCCATTAAATACTTTAGCTGCCATGCTAATTGATTCGTATAATGTCGGGTGAGCATGAATAGTCAATGCAATATCTTGTGCATCACACCCCATTTCAATGGCTAAACCAATTTCACCAAGTAATTCACCACCATTAACACCGACAACTGCTCCGCCAATAATGCGGTTAGTTTCCTTATCAAAAATAAGTTTAGTCATACCATTTGAACAGTCAGAGGCAATAGCACGACCAGAAGCAGTCCATGGAAAAGTGGTTACTTCATAATTAATACCTTTTTCTTTGGCTTCTTTTTCTGTTAAACCAACCCAGGCAACCTCAGGCTCAGTATAAGCAATTGAAGGGATAACTTTTGGATTAAAATAATGCTTTAAGCCAGAAATTACTTCAGCCGCAACATAACCTTCATGAATACCTTTATGAGCTAACATTGGTTGACCGGCAATGTCTCCAATTACATAAATGTGGGGAACATTGGTACGCATTTGTTTATCGCTATGGATAAAACCTAGTTCATCCACTTCTACTCCTGCTTTACTCGCATCAATCAATTTGCCATTGGGAACACGACCAATTGCTACTAAAACAGTATCATAGCACTGTGGATTTTCAGGTGCCTTCTTGCCCTTCATTGTAACGTAAATACCATCTTTTTTAGCTTCCAGTTTAATAACTTTTGTCTCAAGCATTAAATTAAATTTCTTACTTATTTGTTTAGTAAAAAGATTAATAATATCCTTATCTGCTGCGGGAATAACCTGATCAAACATTTCAGAAACATCAATTTCTGATCCTAATGCATGATATACGGTACCTAGTTCTAACCCAATGATACCGCCTCCTATCACTAACATACGTTTTGGTATTTTTTTTAGTTGTAAAGCATCAGTAGAATCCCATATTCTTGGGTCGTCATAAGGAATAAATGGAAGTTGGATTGGACGTGAACCCGCAGCAATAATGGCATTATCAAAGTTTATTGTTATCGTCTCTTTTTCAGCTTCAACGATCAATATATTAGTATCGGTAAATTTACCTAACCCATTAATAACTTTAATGTTACGATTTTTTGCCATCACTGACAAACCAGTTGTCAGTTGATCAATAACTTTTTTTTTCCACAACTGTACTTTATTAATGTCTGTTTTTAGTTCATTAAATATGATCCCATGTGCTGTCAATGCCTTGGTTTCTTCAATTACTTTTGCAACATGCAATAATGCTTTTGAAGGAATACAGCCGACATTAAGACAAACACCACCTAATGTTGCATAACGCTCGACTAAAATTGTTTCTAAACAAAGATCTGCACAGCGAAAAGCTGCTGAATAACCCGCAGGGCCCGAACCTAGAACCACTACTTGAGTTTTAATTTCAGTACTCATAATCACCTCTTACTTTTATTGTCCTGCGGAATGCATATCCCTCTCCCCATAGACGAAAAAAAATATAATTATCGAAACGTATGTACTACAAACAGTTTAGAGAGTTGTTAACATCCTTGAAAGTATTCAAACGTGACAGAACTCTCAACCTTACAAGACGAATTAGAAAAATTCTGTAATTTTTAAAATAAAACAGACAAAAGTACAGTTACGTCTGTAAGGTAATAACAAAATGGAAAATATCACTCATTAACTATGGAATATGACTGATGAAATGATTATCGGCTAACGCCGTTAATAATACGATGATTAAAGGAAACTGACATAGGTGATATCATATGTGAAATAAATTCACTAGCATTCCCTGCTGCTTTTATTTATAAGCAATAACTATCTATAATAACCACTTTTGACGCATTAATAATCGATGTAAAACTCGTCGTACTAATACTATTTAAACTAGAAATAGTAAATCTAATATATTGCATATATTAGATTCAGTTAATTGTTTGGAACGTGTTTTATTCGGTCTTCTATCAAGTACTTAAAAAGCTCAATAATACCATTTTATTAAGATCTTAAATAACAAGACGCCTTCAAACTATTTGGAGTATCAACGGCAATACTAATATGAGCACATTTTAAATGTTAATTGTTGAGCTTATGCAGAAATTCAGATATTAAAATTAGGAATTTCTAATGCTCGAGCAACCACTTTTATTACAAAAATCAATGATGGAATTTTATTCCTGGTGATGACTTCTTATCTCTTTATTTTTTCTTACGGAAAGCTTCACTTAGGTAAGATTAGTATATTCCATACAGTCAAATATTGGGTCATTGCTCTAGTTATGACTTAAATTAACGCTAGATATCTTTTAATGCAACCAAGTTCAATTTCTTCAATTTTACCAAATTTATAAAAATCAACTTTTGCCATGGTAGCGCCTAGTAAACTACTACTCTAGTAGCTTTCGCTTCAGAATGTTTTACGCCTCTTTGAAATAATCCTGAACATCTATCTTTACGCAGAAGATTACCTTTACGCCCAATTTCATTTAGTTTAGAAAGCTTAACATTAAATTTACATGCTAAACGTCGAATATCTGGTGTTGGATGCAAATCGCATCATTTCAATAAATTTATTTTTAGTCTCAGAAGTGTCTCAATCTTTATTGAGGATGAGAGACCTTTGATTTTGTTTCTATTTCAGTGCTGCTAGATTTCGATTGATACAGAGTTGGCAGAAGCTGCCCGGTGCATTAACTATAAAAATTATAATAAGTGAACTAATTTTAACTTCGTTATCCTTAGTAATTCTGATTTATTTAATTTCACAGGCGAAAGGTATTAGTGTTTTCATCGATGCCTTTTTACTTTTTATATTAAAAATCCATTTCTAAATAGAAAGTTGATTAACAACATTAAGTGTTACATCTACAACTTAAGCCTCATTTGTACCAATGTCCGGTATAAAAAAATCTTTTAATTCACTTTTTTCTCGATCTTTATTCCATGAATTCTATCTGCTTTATCCGTGTTTGTGTCTGATAGGAATTGTTTTATCGTTAGCTTCTGTTACTTTTCAGTATATAAAACCATAATCAACTTACCAGTTGACATTTTATCAACAACTGAAATTTTAATTTTTTTACAAACCCCGTATTGGTAACAGAATATATCTATTAATGCCTTTTCGCCTTCTGTAGTAATTAATGATTGCTTAATATTAATTTTATCGCCTACTTTTACTATAATTTTGGTAATTTTAACTTAATCTATCCTAATATCAGGAACGTTGATTTCAATATATATTGATTTCATCTCTTATGCTAAGGTCGGGTTAATTTTTTCTGGGAAAATTGTATTTTGATATCTTCATCCACCGATTTTATATCTATTTCAGCATATTTTGCTAATGTATCTTACACAGTAATAACTACCACATAGAAAGCATTAACATCAAAATGATAAAGGAAGTTTTCACGGATTCTGAATAACTAAAACATTATCAGTACCAAAACACGACAATTACTTGCTGGAATGTAGAAATAATTTTTTTACAAAAAATCATATAAGTTGTTAAAGCAATTACAAATGTATTATTCATAGTTTTAATAAAAAAGGCATATAAGATTTATAAGATAATAGAATATATTCCAATTCTAATAATCTCTTTTAAAGAGCTAATTCAATAAATGACATTACAAGATAAACATCGGAAGCGATAGGTACTCACTAAATAAAATTTAGTAGCTTCATGAATATATGAGAGATCATTGATATAAATCCCAATAATTAAATTTTACTCTTTTTCCTATTTTAGTAACTCAAATTTATAGATATATTCATTAATACTTTTTTTCAACACCAGAAGCTAATCCGCTGGTAAATAATAATTTTTATTCAAGGTATTAATATTAACAATAAAGGTTTTTTTATTTCTTACCATAGATATGAACTAAACTATCACGCATAATTATCGTAATGTTATAAACAGAATATGGGTCATAAGAGATATAGTTAGCTATGGTTAATGAGAGTGCATGAATATATCTATGCCAATTTTATGCTGCAAGTCTTCACCATTCAATGTAATATGCTATGAATGCGCTAATTAAAAATCCACGGGTTTCCTGGCCTCAAACTGCTTATAACAGGTCAGTAATACTCTGAAAGGTAAACATGGAATAATAAATATAAAATAAGATCATATATAGGTTATTTATGCTATATTTTGCCGCAGTAGTTAATCAAGAGTATCAGTACCAAAAATTCATTAATACATTATTAAAAATTTAACCTTTTATCTTCTTTGTAGTAAATAAATTGATGGTTAAGAAATTAAATAGCCATTTAAAGGAAGGCAAAAGTATTCCTTATTATTAAAAGGAAATAGCATCAGTTTACTGCGTCTATTATAAGTTAAAATTTCATTGGAGTGTATATTTTGACCTAACGCTCTAATATTAAAAATATTAATCTTAGGTTTAGCTTAAAAACTATTATTTTTTCTATTTTATTAATTCTTATTGATAAGCATTCCATTCTCCGATTGCCAAACTAATCGTCTATAAAAAGTAGACTGTTGCTATACAGCATAGCATTTGTACAGGAGATCTATGCACAGGAATCCAACTCATCAGGACGGTGAATTCCCAAGTTTCTAGTTTTTTTGCAAGCCGTTATTTTTTGCACTTTATACACCTTTAGTGTATATTCAACCTCGTTGATGATTCAATAAAAAATTATTGTAACATATATTAAAATGTCTATCCGGAATATGGATAGACATAATGCCAAACTATTTTACACTATATACCAAGCTTCTTTAGTCTTTTTAATAAAGTACACTTTCCCTAGTAACGTACGTATTTATATCTTCATATAACACTGCTACTGCTTCTTAGCGCAGATGATATTCTGCGGAGCGAGAAGACTATTGGAATTTATTAGATTATTCCTGTAATGAATAAGTTAGATGATAGCGCTTCGCTAGATCCTACCTTCGCACACTCTTTTTTTAAGAACACCTACAACCCAAACAGCATCTTTAATATTTAGACTGCCATGAGTGACGGAGATATAAACATGTTTATGTTGATTGAGTTATCAACCTTAAATATGCAAATATAGAAGATATTAATTTCAATGCCCTGTTTATATCTCCATTGCAACATAGCCTGAGTGAAAGTGCAAAATGAATCATTAAGCAGCGACGAGTTATTGTTAAAAAAACCAAAGAAGATAGACATAGTAAAAGTATTGTTTGCCAGTCACAGTCGAACAAAATATGAACCTATTATAATAATAGTGCTAGCTAGCTTTGACGCTGTATAAATTGCAGACTTTTGACTTACAGATTTAGTAAAAAAACAGTTGTTGGAGGATTCAGGAGAGGCATAGCGGTTAGCGATACACCTGTACATTTCTTATGGTACAAGTTGCCGCAGAGCGAATGTTCTCTCAACAGAGAGATAGGGTCTCTACTACAAGTTAACACTTTCATTGTCTTTTTAATAAAGCTGTTTTCAAGCTGTCATCAATAGTGAAAAGCACTTTAGTTTGACTGGGTTATAAAGCTTAATAAATTATCTTCTAGATATCTTGTCAGAGATACGGAAATTGTTATCCTGTTCACATTCGTTAGATCTATTGCTGCAGTTATCTTTATATTTGTCCAAGAAATAAAGGAGACAAGTTATCCCTAGTTCCATATAAGCTGATAAATTCATCAGCAAATATACTTTCAGTTATCCTTCCCCTCAATACAGTTTTGTATCCAGTGCAATTGATTTAGCCTTGACCTATTTACTCAAAAATTCGGATAGTTTCTGACTAGAGGCGAATAATATTTGTGTATCAAGAAAAAATTTGGGATTGAATTCAGACGTATTTTTGTATACTCTCTTTTTAGAGGTTATAAAAATTTAAGCAGTCTGTCATCATTAATTTCAGGATGGAAATTATAAAGCGCTTCGAATAAATAGACGGTGTTGTAATACATGAAGTTGCGTGTTATCTCTTGATTTACATAATTTATGCTTTCTAGAAGATTTATTCTGAGCCATCTAGATGAATTCCTAAAAATTAATATATCACAAAGTGTAAATCAGTAGTTAGATCATAAAAATCCTAAAATAGCGTAATCTATATACTGTCGATCATATATGACAGTTATGCTACGTTTTTTACGATCCTGATGACTGTATTACTATATGCTTGGATTATAGATTTCAATCTAACGGAATACACTTTTTATATCAAAAGTATATCATTCATTAGTAATGATTAGCAGTAGACAATCTTTAATTAAGTTATTTTGTAATATTACATTCAAAGTATGTATAAATGTAATTGTAGTAGAGATCTACTTATCTTGTATTGCTAATAATTAGCGAAAATTTCTTAGGCTAAGAATATTTAATTTTTAATTTATAAGATTTCATCCTGCTAAATACCACTCAATGCTTAACTATGTTCATGCAGATATTTATATCTTCATAAATTTTATTTAAAAGTAATAAAAACAATTTTCTACTTAATCATTTGCTGCCAACATATTAAAGCGATCACAAAAGTAACAAATTTCTTCTTCAGCTCGATTTTTCATCTGAAAGAAAATATTTTATCTTCAGCAATATTCGTTCGCCAATGGCCGTAGTATTTAACTTTTTGATCTAAAATAAATATTAACTTACCTTTAGTGCCTTATTTTTTTAAAATACTATAAAATTTTTCGGGTTATGCTCAGTACAGTTTTACGATCAGATTTTATCTTATTCATATCTTTCACTATTGTACTTATCTGAAGGTAACAATTGAAAAATCGTTTACAAACATAAGCGCCATCTTCAAACTTAAATATTTAATAGTCATCATCCAGAGTTTTATTCATCAACTGAGTTAGTTTACATAAAGTATCTTTACGCAATAATTGATCTCATCAACTACCCATAAAACTTTAATGGTCTACTTATCATGCAGCACTAAAATACCTTTTAATTTATTAATAATTTTAATGTTATCAGTAACTAGTCTATCAAGGCGTTATTAATTATAATTAATAACAAAAATAAGGTTATCTAATCTTTAACAAGTTCAAGTCGTGATAGCAGATTTAGATTTAGGTTTATCCATTTCAGTATTATGAAGGAAAAGATAAACTCTCTAATCTGGAATATTTTTTAAACTTTGGTACGTTGTAAGTATTTTAAAAATTTTCTTGATAAATGTATTAATTGATTTATTCTCATCGAATCCTGGTAGGAAATTATAAAAATTCAGGAATAAATTTAGAATAAAGATAAGAGAAAAGATCTTTTCTACCATTTTTTATTAGAAATTATTTATTTTCTTTTCACTGAATAGATGATCTTCCAAAAATATTAGTACATAAATACCAGACAAAATATGTCCTTGGAAATAAATTAAATCTCTACTATTTTTTATGGTATTTTTTATTTTAAAGAAGTAATTAGAATAAACTTCATATAAAGTTACAGAAAACTGGAAGGAAGGTATATGACTATCTAACTCCAAGTTAGATTTATCATCTGGTTTATGGGACTTCAGAAATTCTGGTGTATCTTGGTAATTAATTTTATGGATAATTTCAACAATAGAGAGATGATATGCTATGAATGCACCCTGCAGAGATAGCCGTGAAACCAAATATTATCGTGATTCCTTTTATGAATTTATCCGTAATCGCGCTTAAGGGTACTTGATAGCGCCTCTGTTGAGGTTAAGCTCGAGCTATATTACAGACAGCATGCTCAAACGCCACCTTCTCGATGGGTGATCATGGCGTTGATAATAACGGTTATTTGTTACAGCGAATCATGCAGACTGGGTATGAGCGATATTAAGATTAAAGCGCCTAAGATTAGGAAATCACAGGAAACAGAATATCCTTCAAGATAGCTCGTTGCTACCTTATCTGAAGCACGCTAAAAGGGTTAAAAGTTACCACACATCACTTGTAAATACAGAGGCATCTCAACCGATGATTTTCTAAGCATTAAGTCCCTTTTTGATAAGAAGCGTATGATATATCTTGCTAAGTTTCATCAGAAGAGTGAGCCAGCAATGGTTTTAATAAAATAGGTACATGGTACTTGAGTGATTTAGCGATACGCCTAACGTTTATTTCTTAGTTAAAGGTATAAGCTGTTCTGTTAGAACAGGTTGATCGACTTTACCTTCCGGTTAAAATTGGCGGGGATACCCCCGAATGGATATAAGGAGTTCGTTGTAGTCAAAAATGGTTATTAAAAGCCAAATGCAAGCAGATCTGAACTTTCTTAATAGGCCTTCAATCGCCTTGCTTAAGAATACCTCCCAGGCTTCCCGTAGGAAGCCTGGGTTGATGCCTTTAGTTTTTAAATACAATAAGCAAAGATGTTTCCGATCATGTATCGTCAACCCGTCAGCTATACAAAATAGCTAATGCGCTACCTTTATTCCTAAAGGCATAAAATCGAAAGTTAAGGGTAAGCTGTGAGATGAGATATGATTAGCACAGAACGACGATAGCGCTAATAAAGCCTTTGATGATTTCTTAGCAAGGTTTTAAGGTGTCCTACATCGATAAAAAGCTGAAGAAAGATCAATAAGAACTATTAGTATTCTATGCCTTTTTGTCAGCGCACTGTGGTCATAAACACAACTAATCTAATTTGAATATCGGCTTTTGTACAACAGTATGAAGCTATGAAGCTAACGTACGAAGCAGTGTGGTTAAAAACAACCCCTTCAATTCTACTTAAGCTATTCCCATTTACTCAGAAATACTCAGCCGGTTAAGGAAATTTTAGTCTTTGACGGTGGCGCTAAAACAACGCTTAATTTAAGAATGAAGAATAGATTTACAAAGTATTAAAGTAGAGCAGCCTAAACGGCCATATACTAGATTTACTAGTAACTCGAGGGGGTGGTTGTGCATCATTACTAGACCATCGGACTTTATACTACTGGTAGCAGACCATTTTACAGAAAAATAATTGAGTCATATATTAAATTATCACATGGAGACATTTTAAGATGTCTATGTTGCTATGGTTTCTTGTTAAATCGTTAACAAGGTATACTATTACCGAAGGTATATAAGACTCTTGAGATGATCGGCTAGAAAAAAACTGAAAATTATGGTTTGACATTCTAATAAATGAGAATTCTGCGCATAGATCCCCGTGCAAATCCATTTTGCATGGCGACAGGTTATTTTAACAACGAGCAGTTTGCTAAAATATGCAACAGAATTGTTGTAAACAATAATATATAAAATTGGAAAATGATTCTTATTAAGCTAAACCTAGAATTAATGTCTATAAATTAGTGAGTTAAATCAAAGAATAGAAACTCTAATGAAGTCTTCACTTACAATAGATAAGTGAACCAATTTCCTATCTCCTTTTAAGAGAAAAGGATGGATTTTGCTTTTAACTTAAATAGCGATTTAATTTCCTAACTATGAACGAATCCAGTTTTTAATCACTCAAGCTCGAGAGATTATGTGTCCGATAAAATTATTGAAAAGTTTAATGCAAAGTGTGTTAGCTGTTTTTTTTGAGTCTATCATCGATATATGATTCCATCCTTTGCTCGAATTGAGCAAAATGGTAGTAAACATTTGCTAGCAAGCAAAAATTAATCATTATTTAATAAATGCGGGTGTAATCAGGGTTATTAGTAAATAATTCCACATTTAAAATGTGAATAGTTATATTAGCTGATTAAAAGGATGGCTGAATAGATTTCATGGTGTAAAGTCCGTTTATTTACCGAATTGTCTAGCCTGAAGTAGTTTATTTAAAATCACAACAATTAAAATAGAAAGTGGTTACAAAATTACTCTGCGAGCAAAGCAACAATTTTTTCTAACATAACTTCTGCAATTAACAGCATATTTTGCAGAGAAAACATAAATAAAACAGAAAATAAAGCTGTTTTACATATTGATTTATGTAATCGTAGTAGTAGCTGATAAAGTTTGATAATATTGAGGTTATACTTCAAGAATGCTCTGTTAAATAAAATGCGTTATGTTAGTAAACATATCATTAATTGTGATTAGAAAGGATATACTGATCAGGTAATAACAAATATTGTTATTATCCCTATTGAAGGCCTGGTCTTTGACTAGATCTGCTGACTAGAAGTAATCAGGCCTTATAAAAGCATTTAAAGATACATTTTGTTTTGAACGTAGATGTTTGCAGATATATTGCTGAAACATTAAAAAATTAAACCTTAAATCATATTATTTTTATTGCCTTTTATATCTTGCTTTTGTGATAACTAACATCTTTCAGATGAGAGTAGTTAGCTTGTAAATGCTTCTTATATTTGAAATCTGAAGATAGAGTAAGAGAAGTATTCTCTAGTAGTATTTTTAATAAACATCCATATAAATCAATTACTTTCTGTAATAAACGGATTAATTAATTTTTAATGTAATAAATTAACCTACCAGATCCAATATAATTGCTTAAATGAATTAAGTTTAATAACTCAGTATTTTGCATGTTATTTATCAGCAACTAACCGTAAAACCTTATAAAGAATGTTTTATTTACTTAGATGATTCATGATGAAGAAGCTAAACTATTGTCTAATAGACAAGCTTTTGGTTATCTGAGATCGCACTATTTAGTAATGTTTGTCCATGGTTTGATATGGATGAACAATTATTTAAGAAAAGGAATTAACCGGTCCTGAGTATGAGCTAATAAATTTAGGCAATGTACTATTGGGGGAATTTTCCATTTAATGGAAATAGATTAGATTCATGATTATATTGATTTTATATTAAAATAATTGCTTGTTAAGGCGTTTGTTTTTTTATGATATCATCTAATTAATTACTTTTAATAGAGTTTTTTAATAGATTCACCCATTTTATAAAAATTGAGATAAATAAATTAACAGGGTAAGCAACGTTGAAATTAAATAAATGGCGTGCCTATTTTCGTTTAATGCGTTTTAATAAACCGATAGGTATCTTGTTATTACTATGGCCTACTTATTGGGCATTATGGTTAGCAAGTCGAGGACTACCAGATCTTTTTATTTTGTTAGTTTTTACTTTTGGTGTCTTTTTGATGCGCGCTGCTGGTTGTGTTATTAATGATTTCGCTGATCAAAAATTTGATATTTATGTTGTAAGAACAAGAAAACGTCCATTGATAAATGGTGATATAACAGAAAAAGAAGCTAAAATACTATTTTTTTCATTGATTATTATCGCTTTCATATTAGTCTTGACTTTAAATAAGATGGTAGTTTGGTTATCGGTTATTGGGTTATTATTAGCTTATATTTATCCATTTATCAAACGATTTAGCCATTTTCCACAGATTATACTGGGTTTTGCGTTTGGGTGGTCAATTCCAATGGTATATGTAGCAGTTAGTGAGTCTTTACCTTTGGAATGCTGGTTATTATTTCTGGTTAATATTATTTGGTCTGTTATTTATGATACCCAGTATGCTATGGTTGATCGTAATGACGATATAAAAATTGCTGTAAAATCAACCGCAATTATTTTTTCTCATTATGATAAATTAATTATTAGTATTTTACAATTATCGATGGTGTTGGTATTGTTTTATATAGGTCAACAGCTAGATTTAGGTATATTTTATTTTACTAGTTTGATATTAGTAATATGTTTATTTACCTATCAACAAAAACTGATTGCCAATCGTCAACCAGTATTATGTTTTAAAGCATTTATGAATAATAACTATGTGGGATTGGTTTTATTTATTGGTATTTTATTAAATTATTATTAATAATAAAGGATAATCGATTTCAGTCTAAATCTGTTTTATGTTATTATCTTAATATAAAGATAATTTATTCAGGCAATGGCTTATTGTAACGTGTTTGATACTTTCAATGGTTAAGCAAACCTCAGGAGATATTAACTTAGTAATAATACGATAAAGTTGTTGTGCATTAGCGATGATAATTGCATTTTCTTCTATATTAATATAACCTTGCTGTTTTAATGTATTTATCAGCGTCGAAAAAACTGCTTTATCAAAAAATTCAGGCGCGTTGATACCATGTAGTACAGATAGACGTTTAGCAAGAATACGGCTCTCTTTTTCAAGAGTTCTTTGGCTAATTTCAGGTATTGTACTCAGTACTGAAAGTGTAATCGCATAACGCTGTAGCATTTCTTTAATTCCAGAAGCTAAAAGCTGAAGAGGATGAATGCGATCTGGGTTGATAGTTATGAAACCGTCTACTATTAATAGTATTAGTTGTTGACGAGCCAATTCATTCAGCAAAATATCAATAGATTCAGATAATTCTTCTATGCTATATCGCATAAACAGTTCTGCTTTTAGGAATGGATAAATGAGTGTAACTTGGTAACCAAGTTCATTACGTTGAACACTTTTATTATGTAAAATTATATTGGCTATCAAAGAAGGTAAAACTAATAAATGCATAATATTATTTCGATAATAAGTCATCAATACGGCATTTTTTCGAGGTAAAACAACAATATCGCCCATAGTATCATGTTCAATTTCAAACTTACCCAATTGCAATGCATCTTCTAACAGAAGATTAGCAGTTTTATTGGGGGTTGTGCTATCATCGCTATAAGCTATATTTCTTAATAGTTGGAGGTAACATTCAATTTGTTCAATTAATTGTTCACGGGTTAATGCGCGCTGATGTGAAGCTAACAAAGCTGTTGAACATAAATTAACTGCATTCGCGGCAGCGGCATTATTAATTCTAACCATGATTTTATGAGCTAGCTGAGTCACAATTGAATTTAGCCATATTGGACGTTGAGGATCAGTAGCATTAATAGATTGACGCCATTCTGGAACATGTTTATTTAAATATTGTATTAGTGTAATAGGTTGACTAAAATTAACATAACTTTGTCCTAGTTTACGCAACTTACATAGACCTCTTAGCATTGAGAAAAATCCTTCTTTCTCTTTTTCTGCACCTTTTAGTTCCTTAGTATAGGTATCAACTTCTAATACATGTTCATAACCTATGTAGATAGGAACAATAGTAATTGGAGGTGAATCACCTCTTAGCATCGCTTGTAGAGTCATTGACAACGTACCAGTTTTTGGGTCCAATAATCGACCTGTTCGAGATCGGCCACCTTCAATAAAATATTCAATCGAATAACCACGCGCAAATAATTCACTGAGATATTCACGAAATATAGTGGAGTAAAGTTTATTGCCTTTAAAAGAGCGGCGAATAAAAAAAGCACCTAAGTGACGAAAAATTGGCCCAGCTGGCCAAAAATTAAGATTGATACCTGCAGCGATATGAGGAGGCACTAAACCTTGATGATAAAGTACATAAGATAATAATAGATAATCCATATGACTACGATGAGAAGGAATATAGACAATTTCATGACCGTCTTCTGCTAATTGACGCACACGTTCAGCATGTTGCACATTAATTCCTTGATAGAGTCGGTTCCATGTGCAACTAAGTATGCGATCACTAATACGGATTGCTTCATAGGAAAAATTAGCGACAATTTCTTTCATTATGGTAATCGCATTATGTTTTGACTTTTTAAGTGAAATTTTTTTAGATTTAGCTTCATCTTCAACTGCTTTCTCAATTGCTTTTGAAGTTAATAGTTTATTGAATAGGTCGTGACGTACAGGGAGTTTTGGTCCAACTGCCGCTAATCGTTGCCGTGAATAATGAATTCTAGCTACTCGAGAAAGTTTGTTGGCAATAATTTTATCAGTACCATATTCGCAAGCTATTTTTTGTAAAGAGACTGGAGGAGAAAAACGAATAAAACTATCACGTCCTAACCAGATAACAGCAAAAAATTTTTGGATACCATTAAGAAAACGTAACGACGGTGCTGGTAAATGACCTTCTCGACCAGGTGCTCGACCGAACATTACTGATACAGGTAGCATCTGAATATTTAGATCGGGATTATGACAATGCATATCAAGATATTCAGTGAATATTTTCACTGAATCTTTACGTGGATATAGCGAATAATAACGAAATATACGCGGGCCATCATCAATAAAAACATAGGCAGGTAATTTAATTTTATCTAATTTAATAGGATTAAATGGATCAGGTAAACCAATAGAACAACATTGTTGACGTAACGTCAATAAATCTGTTTTAGAATGATAAGGGAATAAATATAAAAAAGGACGTGTTGTATCAAGACGCAATTCTTTAATTGGATCTGATGGTATGAGTTTACTTTTTACCAAAAATTTTATTGGTAAATCTAATAGATTATAGTAAATTTTACGCCAAAAAGACATAGCTAATCGATAGCCTCTCTTGAATGAATCATATAAAGCATATCAGAAATAGTAATTAATATTTATTTAATAGATAATAATTATATTATAAAAATATTTTTTTAACCTATAAAGTAAATTTTATAGCAAATCAAAGAATGAGCTTAATCTAAATTATTAAAGCAATCGATTACTCGCTGAAAGAGTTAATGTCAGCTTGAAAGAGTGAAGTCGCTTTTACATAAGAAGCGACTAATGATGGTTTATTGCTATAATTATAGATTTTTTTACTTGATTTGTAAGGCATTGAACGATTATTAACTTGTTAGTTCAATAGTATTGATAGCTATTGTTGAATTATTAAATAGTGCGATTGAAGTTGTAGTTGATAGAATTGCTAGAGAATTACATGAATTTTCTTAGCTATTTTATTTAATTGGTTGTGATTAGTAATCAATATTACGTGATCTTTAGGTTATAAAAAATAGGTTTTTTGCGCATTTATTGATGTTAAATATTAATATATCTGTATATTACTTAATTATATTACTAAAAGTTGTTGCTTTTCTTACAGAAAAATTTATAGCTACATCTATATTTTAATTGTTCTAGATTTAGAAAATCTAATCTATACCAGATAATTCAGTAAATAAAACGATCCTTTACAATAAAGGATATACTCAGCTATTCTTTTAATTAACTGAAAAATTTTACATTTTAAATGTGAAATTTCTTATCAATAACTCTCTCATCTTATTAGATGAGAGGATGACTAATTTCATGATCGCTGACAAAGGTTTTGTGCAATTTTGCTCTATCCAAGTAAAAGATAGATTCTTTATCAATAATTAGCTTAAGAAAACAGCTAACACACTCTGCATTAAACTCTTTGAGAATCTGATCGTTTATATGCTTTATCGAGCTTGATTAATTAAATTTGAAACTCGTTCTTTTCTTTTATTTCCTTTCTCTCTCACCTCTTCTAGCTTTCCTATCTGAAATATAATTCTTATCTTTAAAAAATTTAAAAAATGTTTCGTCGCCTTAAAATATTACTTACTGCATTTACGTTGTCTGTCGCCTCTGAAACAAGGAGTAATGACGTAATCTAAAGGTTGTTTTTAATTGAATGTATATTTGTTTCTCTTTACCTATCTTAAAATTAAGATATTCAACATGTATTGCATATAACTAAATCATTTTTATCCTTGTGATTTGATCTTATCAGACAACTTTTAGTAAGATTGTTAAATGTTTCCTGGAATTAGGGGTTTTACAATAATATGGCTGTAACCCTAATGAATATCTCTAGTAGATAAGATGTTCAGTGTAACACTATGATCAGGATAAAGTAAAATTAGTTACTTTAATGTATAAATTGATATCATCCGATAGATGATCACTGAGTCAACTAAGTAGATGCAACTTTATGTTGGTAGTGAGTAAGAAAGAGTCTCTTTGACTTGTATAACTGTTTGCTTTTTAATGTTAACTACTGCAACATAAATCCTTTACCTTATAAATGATTTCTACCAAGAATCCTTTGCTAACATAGCCTGCTATTTTTAGCTTAGTGCTGATTTTTTATTGCGTATTAATTAGAGTATTTATGAAAATATTGGAATTTTAGATGGTAGATTTACTTTTTGTCCATAAAACTCAGTAGGCACTAGAAATAAATAAATTGTTGTTTGGACCTATTGATCATTAAGTGATAATTAAACATCTTTAAACAAACGGGTAATAAAGTAGAATTAATTATTGAAATACTGAATTTAAACTAATTATTATAAATTTATGGATACAAACTTTAACTATTAAGAGATTGCTTGTTTTGCCATTACTCGTAGCCGTATAATTCATTTTAGTCAAAAATTTAGTTATTTTGTCTCTAATTTTTTTAAAATAAATTCAGTTTATTTTATTGAGTATAATATTATTTTCTAGCTTGTTTGATTTTTAACTAATAAGTGTTAAGTAAGTTATTTTTAATTTTAATTTTTTTAATAAAGGTCGGTTAAATGACTTGTCAGCTTTTATATTTCTATTTAACTCATATAATAGCTTAGCTTTAACGCTGTTTTCTATAATCTTGTAGAAGGCTATGCATAGATTATAGCTTTTAACAGTAGTGTGGAATAACTAGAAATCAGTTTGTTTAGTTAAGTTTAAAAAAATAATTTCTAGTACTTAGTTAGCGCTTTTGGAAAAATGCCGAAACTAATTTTAAATTAGAACAATTTAAGTATATTTAAGATCTTGAAAATTATAATAAATAATATAGCTATTTGTTAATTCTATCTTGTGAATAGATCCTTATTTTAAAAGAAACTCCAGGGGATTATAAATAGTCGGTAGCTTAGATTGAGGTTCAGAAATGTTAAGTAGATCAAGCAAATCATAAGTATTAATAGCATTAGGTTAGGATGATATTAGGCCGTAATACTTCCTCTCTTTCTGGTGTTAAATGTATATTACCTGTTTAGCGTATTTTTTTGCTTGGAACATTATTTCCTAATCTTGTTTTATCATTAATTATCCTAATATGAAGATCATTATAATAATGATATTAGACTATGTTAACAAAGATTGTTGATAAAAATCCTTTATACTGTATGAATAATTTTGCTATAGCAATTAACATGAAAAAGTAAGCAGTCATACAGATCAAAAAGACTTTTTTCTCACTTTTTGACAATATAATTTGCATCTCTTTAGTTGGTTCAATGACAATTTCTCGGATGACATTAACTCATGTATTGAAGCAATTTATTCTACTCTATCCTGTCAATATTATCATATTGAACATCTTTTTCGCCGAAAATATTCATTATAGAATTATACAGTGATATCATTGCGATATTCTTGATCGCAGGAAAGGATTTAACAATCTTACTAGAAGTCCTCCTGAGACTATATTACAAGGACAAATTATTTAGTTATCTGCAATGTATGTTAAATATCTTCATTTTATGAAAATCTCCAAAATAAGGAGGCATTAATTTTAAAACAGAGTTTAGCTTTCGTCATTACTTCCTTGCTTCAGAAAAAATTAATTTAAATATACTAAATAGCTATTGTTGAAGCTAAGGAAAAATTTTTCCATAAACTCTTGAAAGAGGAACCGTTATATTCCAGGTAGGAAAAGTAAAAACAAGGAAGAGAAAGAGTTAAAGGAAAGAGAAAATCTCACTCTTAATCCCTAAAGAGTAACAAGGTTATATGAGCAATGAGATTTTTAAAAAGTTTAATATAAGAGTGTGTATTAGCTGTTTCTTGAGTAAATTATCAAAAAAGTATATCTTTTTCTCGGATGGAGCTAAATAGTACAAAACACCTTTGTAGCAAGCATAAAATTAGTCCTTATTTCCTAATAAGGTTAAGTAATTAGAGAATTGTTGATAAGAAATTTCACGTTGAAAACATGAAGAGTTATATCAACCAATTAAAAGGATATTTAAGCATATTGATGCTGCAAGGTCTTTGTTTACTAAATTATCTAGCCTAGAAGTTATTAGTAAGCTTGGTGTATGTCGGTTAGGGTTACGTTCTGTTCTGATGGTTTGTGAATTTAGCTCTTCATCTTTAAATTAAATGTTATTTAGAACTAGAGAGTTAATAAGCTGCTTAAATCTCATTTAGGCCTTGATTCTTAATTTCTTAGCAGACGAGATCAGCTTAAGTAGCATTAAATAGGCTTATTTTTTAACCACAGCGCTTTATATATTAGTTTCATAGGATCGCATAATAAAAGCCAATTTCAATTGGTTTACTTATTCTTATTAACGCCTATTACAAGTGCGCTAGGCGGGAAGTTGTAGGGATGCCAATCGTTTTTTTTCGATCTTTCTCCAACTTCTTGATAGCTGTAGGAAGCTCACTAAAAACTTTCCCAAGAAAGCATTAGGTGTTTTATTAAAGATATCAGGGCTCTCTGCTATCTAAATCTCCCTAAGCTTACCGTTAACTTTTTAGTACCGCATGACTTTGGGAAGTAAAAGTAGCACATGAGTTGTTTTATATATGCAATACCATTGGTGCCATATATCTGAGAATATCTTTATCAGTGCATTCTAAAAATCAAGAGTAGGATCTCCTGTAGTAATCATAAAGATACCCCCGGGTCAAGTAATGCGCTCACCAACCATTGAAAAGTTATGACAAAGTTTACTTCTAACTTTTAATAACCCTCTTTTTGAGAGTAATAAGCTCCTTATGTCCATGCGCAGAGTTGCCTATAATGAGCAGTAGGTAAAAGCGATTAGTTGACTAACAGAATGTCATATAGCGTCAAGCACAGAAATAAACGTAGTACGTATTGTTTAAATCACATAGCTACCATACCTACTCTCTTCAAGGTATCGTTGCTTCAATCTTCTAATAATTTCTGGTAGAAAATACATTTCATGCACTTTTTTATCAAGAGTTGCCCTAAAGCTTCATGAAAATCACTGATTAATAATGCCTTCTTACTTTCATGTAAAATCCATGGTAAGAACTCTTCAACTTTTTTATATTTCAGATAAGGTGGCAGCAATGAGTGTTGAAGTATATTCCATTACCGTTGTGATCTATTGACCTTAGTATTTTAATCTAAAGATCTCCAATACCAATCTGTATGATTCTCTGTAGAAAATCACCGTTACAGGCAATGGCATAGCCATCCCTGTCGACAAGGTGGAGTTGAGAGTATGTTAAGAAGCATAATGACTTAGAACTCCATCTCAAAATCGGTACCTATCAGCTTTCTGATAGAGTTACAGATGAGTTTATGCAAGGGATCAGGATAAATATCTAGTTTCGCAGATATCTGTAGGATAGACTTTTCATGGCATATCATCTCTATGTTGTTGAAATCATACACGAAATTAATCAGCAAGATACGCTACACCGTCTATAAAATCCCATATACCAGAAATAAGCATAACTCTTTTCCGGTGACTGAAAGTTTTCACGAACCAAAAAAGTCTTTTTATAAATTATTTACATTGTTTGTAAATACCTAATGGATAGCTGTAGACATGCTACGGGTTAAGATTACGTAAGAAGTGTCAAGCATTGGTTAGGCCTGATTTTTAAGGATGAATAAAAATTCATCAAGTGGCGCGATTTATACTATATCTACGAAAGATAACGTTGTGAAATTTCGTTTGGCATTTGTGGAAGATATCTTGCACTACCTGCAGAGGTATAAAACCACAGGCTCGTAGCTTTTAAACTCTTTACGCTTCAATTCGACTTTAGAGAAGTCGTCTTCCCCTGTCTCATTCTAGCAAATTCTCCACTTTTAGTCTGCGTAAACAGCGATTCAGATTAGATTAAAGATATAACAGGGTTCAAGTATTTATATACAACTGCCAGCAGATCTCTCAAAAGAGAGAAACGTTTTATAGAAAAACTACGTTTTGTTTGAGCGGGCGATAAACATCGCGGCAAACGATAGGAAATATGGTTACCATCATCAATGGTAGTAAGTTCGAAGATACCATAACACTTAACTAAAATAGAGCAAGTTCTTTTGCTTGTCTGAAGAACAGCTCTAATTTTAGGTGTTGTAGTTAGATGACAATAGAGCGTCAGCATCATGAGGATTTTATCTCACTAATATCCACCAGTAACTAATTATTTCATGAATATGATTTGCAATAAAAACCTATATAATGATCCAAAACAAAAAAACTAGATTTGTTATGAAATATTTAATATCGTGCTTGCGATATTTGTTTTTGATGTTGTTTCTCTAGTATCATTTTTTGCTCGTGTGTTAATAATTTATAAAATTGGTTATATATTCGTGCCATCTCAATTTGTTGCTCAATAATATCTTGTGTTAGCTTTTCAGCTGTTGCACGAAAAGCGGAAACATCAAAAATATCTGCTGTCATCAAATTATGTAAAATTTCACGTTCTGATTGCAAAATTTTATTTTTAAAAATTTGTTGCCGTTGTGAAGCCATCAGGTCACGCATTTGTTGACGTTGTGTTTCGTTTAAGGTAATACCCTTAATTAGGGGTAAAAAAATATCATAGGGATTACATAGCATATTTCTTGTTATATTATGATTAGAAATATGACTATCGTATTTAACAGTCTGTGTTTTTTCGACGGATTGTAATGTTGTTATATTAACATTCGTCGATTCAGCTAATGCCGCTGTTGAGACAGTAATAAATAGCGATGATGTAAAAGTTATCATTACCCAGTAATGCATTAATAATTTACTCCCACCCTTTTTAGGTAAAATATTAATATTATAATAATAATATCTGTATAGTTGAAAATTAGCGTCAGAGCGTGTAAAAGAACGTAAAGTCATGGCATCGCGGCAATTCTTGTCGTATTTTGGCTCCTGGAGGATATGACTGATGCATAAAATATTACTTGTTGATGATGACCGCGAACTGACTTCGTTGTTAAAAGAATTACTTGAAATGGAGGGATTTAGTGTGATCATCGCCTATGATGGCGAACAAGCATTAATGCTTCTCGATTCAACAATCGATCTATTATTACTTGATATTATGATGCCTCAGAAAAATGGTATTGATACATTAAAAGAAATACGCCGACAATATCAAATTCCGGTGATTATGTTAACCGCTCGTGGTAGCGATTTGGATCGCGTTCTTGGTTTAGAATTAGGTGCAGATGATTATTTACCTAAACCATTTAACGATCGTGAATTAGTTGCACGTATACGAGCTTTACTAAGACGTTCAAACTGGAGTGAGCAAAGTCAGGATAATCTTAATTTGTTAATTTGTCAGATAGATGGCTTACAGTTAAATTCAGGACGACAAGAAGCGAGTTTTAATGGCAAGGTTCTTGACCTTACTGGAACAGAATTTACTTTACTTTATTTATTAGCACAACATCTTGGTCAGGTTGTTTCTCGTGAACAACTTAGTGAAGAAGTTTTAGGAAAACGTTTAACACCGTTCGATCGTGCTATTGATATGCATATTTCAAATTTACGGCGTAAATTGCCTGAACGGACAGATGGGTTGCCTTGGTTTAAGACTCTACGTGGAAGAGGATATTTAATGGTTTCAGCAACATGATAAATAGTTTGACAGCCAGAATATTTGCTATTTTTTGGTTTACGCTGGCTTTAGTATTGATGTTGGTGTTGATGGTACCTAAACTTGATTCAAGGCAAATTACACCTCTGTTAGAGAGCGAGTACCGTCAAGGTATTATGTTAGAACAGCACATAGAAGCTGAGTTAGCTGGCGATCCAATTAATGATCTTATGTGGTGGCGTCGGCTTTCTAATGCCATTCAAAAGTGGGCTCCTCCAGATCAACATCTTATTATGGTAACTAGTGAAGGCCGGGTTATTGGGGTTATGCCTAATGAAATGCAGGTAATTCGTAATTTTATTGGGCAATCAGATGATACAGATCAGCCGAAAAAGAAAAAATATGGCCGAATCGAGATATTAGGGCCATTTTTAATACGTGATGAGGAAGATCATTATCAACTTTATTTAGTTCGTCCAGCCAATAGTCTGCAGTCTAATTTTATTAGTTTGCTTTTTGATAGACCATTTTTGTTGTTAGTTGCAACAATGTTAATTAGTGCTCCTTTGTTGTTGTGGTTAGCATGGAGTTTAGCAAAACCTGCTAGAAAATTAAAAATGGCAGCAGATGATGTTGCTAATGGTAATTTACATCAACACCCTGAACTGGAATCTGGACCACAGGAGTTTTTAGCTGTAGGAAATAGTTTTAATCAGATGATTAGTGCATTAGAAGGAATGGTTAGCGCTCAACAACGGATGATTTCTGATATTTCCCATGAATTACGCACTCCGTTAACACGTTTGCAATTAGCTACAGCATTATTACGACGTCGACATGGGGAGAGTAAAGAGTTAGAACGAATTGAAACTGAAACCTTGCGTCTTGATGGTATGATTAATGATTTATTAGTATTATCTCATAGCCAACATAAGAATGAAATATTAAGACAAAATATTAAAGTTACTGATCTTTGGAATGACATCTTAGATAATGCTACTTTTGAAGCTGAACAGATGAATAAAACACTGAATGTTATGGCTTCTCCTGGTGCTTGGGCAATTTATTGTAACCCTCCTGCATTAGGTAGCGCACTAGAAAATATTGTTCGAAATGCTTTACGTTATTCCCATAATCGTATTGAAGTTGCATTTAAAGAAGAAAATCAAGGTATTTTGATAACGGTAGATGATGATGGCCCAGGAGTATCAAAGAAAGATAGAGAAAAAATCTTTCGTCCATTTTATCGAACTGATGAAGCGAGAGATAGACAATCCGGTGGCACAGGTTTAGGTTTAGCTATTGCTGAAACTGCGGTTTTTCATCATAAAGGGTGGGTAAAAGCTTCTGATAGCTCATTAGGAGGACTAAGATTGGAATTATGGTTACCACTTCATGGACGTTAATTATTTTAATTAAAAATTATGAAGTAGTTAATTGATATTTTAAAGAAAATGATCCATTCACTGAATGAAATATATTTATATAGTTAATATCTAGAAATTATTTTCTTAATGAAGAATTAAGTTTCTTATGTAGAAGTTTGATTTCGAATTATTATACAAACTCTCGTCGTGTAGCCTTATTCATAGCTATTCAGCTTCTGAGATATAGTTTAGGGTAAAATACCCTAATTATGAAACTCCCTAAAGTCATATGGTTATAAAACCTAAAATCAAGTGCTGCTTTTAAGATTAGCAAGAGAGTCTTAATCTACTTTGGCTAATCATTATATCATATCCAAACTTACTGTTTTATAGGGTAAATAGTATGATATTGATGATTATAGATGTATTCCCTTCATCGTTTGCCGGATAATGTTGTCATCCGCTCAAATAAACCATAGTTGTTTTTCTGTGAAAATCTTTTTCCTCTCCTTCTAGAGAGTTGAAGATAGAGGTTAAGTTTTCTCCCCCTGCACGCAAGTTACCAAACTCTCTTGTATCTCTGCCTGCCATGACTTGTTATTTATGTAGGAACGGAGTAGGAATTTACGTGAAATAAGGTAGAAGAAGCTTTCAAAAGCCGAAACATAAAGCAGTTTAAAAACTATAAGTCTGCTTATCTGAACGTGTAGATTTATAATATCTTTCGTAAATGACAAATAAAATTTCACGACGTTATCTTTTAGTAGGATATAGATTGTGCTACTCAATGAGTTTTTATCTATCTTTACAAGGTAAAGACTACAGCTAATGCTCGACGGTTTTTACGTAATTTTAACCGAGCATACCTAATGGCTATGTATCGGGCACTTATAGATACTTATAAACAATAGAAAAAAGTTTATAAACTCTATTTTAGTCTATGAAAACATTCAGCTATTAGAAAATATGAATTCAATCGTTTGTGTGTAGAGCTTAGTATATAACATCGATTTAGTGCACTGATACATCTTAAAACAAATGGCATGGTTGAGCAATTTATGGCGTATAGAAGATGGGTTTCAAAGATATCATTTTAATTCTAGTCTAAAGCTTTAGATCACTCTGTATCAATATGTTTACCTGTACAATCAGGTAATTACCTTAATTAGTATTAAATAGTATGATTCCATTGCAGTTTATGAAGATTGGTTCAAAGTTAAACCTGAATTATTCAAAAAAACCATACTATCTTCTTGGATTTAAGAACGCAGAACACTATGGTGTGTGGTGTAGAGCTATCTTGTTTTGGGAATGTTCATGATCTGAGTACTGTTTATACTCTGCTATATATTGATTTAACTATTCTCATTTCTCACATATGTGATTTCAGAGATGCTAGTATAGCCTGCCTGATTGATTTCATGAATGATTTCAACAACAGAGAGATGATATCTCATGAAAGCTCTATCATACAGGTATTCGCAAAGTTAAATGCTAGCCTTATCTATTAAATCAGCTCATTTGTAATGGTGCCAAAGGCAGCTGATAGTCACCGCTGTTGAAGTTGAGTTAGAAGCCATTCTGGGATAACATACTCAACGCCACCTTATCAATGGCGTCAACCTCTAATCCGTAAAAGTTATTTGCCACAGGCAAGCTACAAGACGAGATATTGACGATGCTGAAATTAAAGTATTTAAGGTCAGATATACCAGGGCAACGAAATACCCTTCAACAGCTCATTGCTACCGTCTTTTTTATCTGAAGTATGCAAAAAGTAGTGAAGCGTTGCTACCAATGACTACATACCTACGAATCATTTTCAACGGTGATTTTAGGAAACTATTGTGTTATTTCTCGTCAAAAAGCACATGGATCTCCTATCGGTAGATCATCAGCAGATTAAAACAATAATGATTTCAAGAGTATATGAAATGATAGCTTTGTGATTTAGCGATACAGCTACGTTTATTTCTATGCTGATGACATATATACTATTTTATTAGGCAAGATAAATCGCCTTTTCTACTGCTTATATCGGTCTTATTAGATTATGAACCTAAGAGGATTTTCGTTGTAATCGAAAATGGTTATCGATAACCAGAAGCAAACTAGACATAACTTTTCAATGGCTGGTAAGTACATTGCTTAAGTATATCTCACAGGCTTGCTAGAGAATCTTATTCTCTTGGTTTTTTGAAATGCAATGGTGGACCAAACAATATTCCCAGATACGAAGCATTAACGCCATTAGCTACATAAAATAGTTAATAGATTAGCTTAACTTCACAAAACCTATGCAACCGAAAGTTAAATGTTAAGGTGCAGGCTGGGAGAGGCTTCTCCCTATCAAATGGCTACGATGTTACTAATAAAACTCTTTATATTTTGTTAACAATGTTTTCAGCGTATCCTACAGCGATGAAGAAGTTGGATAAAGAGCGAGAAAATAGCTGCCATTCTATACCTTCCTATCAGTCGCAGTGGGCGTTGTAAGAAAATGAATCCAATTTGGATATCGGCTTTTCGATAGAGTGAAGCTATGAAACCGAAGCGCGAAGCACTATGCTTCGAGAAAACAACTATTTTCAATCCTGTTTAATCTGCTCCCGTCTGCTCAGAAAAACTAGAGCCAGATAATGGAATTTACATGATGATCATAGTAGTAACAGTGCCTAATTTAAGGATGAGAATAGATTCACTAAGCATTAGTGCAACTTAACCTGATAATCATACATTAGATTTTATATGATAACTCTGTGTGTTATTGCCTGCTAAAATTAGTAGTATCTATTACTGATTAATCATAAATAATTTATCAATAATTATCTTTGGTAATCAACGTTGCTCATTTTAAATAGTTTGTTTAGTAGGATACTATACCATTTACATAATTTCAAGACAATTTTTACTGTTTAAGATACTCTAGTAATAAATACAGTAATGTGAGTTTAGTTATAAGATAGTAGATAGCTATTATTGAAGGATAATATATGTGAGAGAAAAATATTATTTGGGATCTTTCCCTTTTTAAAAAATATAACTATGCTGGCCCAAGTTATAGTTCTTATCCTACTGTATTAGGATTTAACCACTATTATAATAATAATGATTTTGTTATTGCCGCCAATCGCTATCCTGATTAGCCCTGTCTCTTTATATACACATTCCGTTTTGTCATAAGTTGTGTTATTTTTGTGGCTGCAATAAGTTTGTGACTCGCTATAAATATAAAGTAGATAACTATCTACAGGTTTTAGAAAAAGAGATAATAAAACAAGCGAGATTATTTACCAATAGACTGTTACTCAAATGCATTGGGTGCGGTGGAAACACCGACTTATTTGAATAAGTCCCAGATCAGTCACCTATTGCTAATGTTAAAATCACATTTTCATTTTGCAGACAATGCTGAAATATCAATTGAAATTGATCCGCGAGAAATAGAATTGAATGTTATTGATCACTTGCGATACAAGTATTTTAATCGTCTTAGTATAGGCGTACAGGATTTTAATAAACAGGTGCAATATTTAATTAACCGTCAACAGGATGACGACGGTATTTTCGCTTTGATTCAACGTGCTAAAGACATGGGATTTAGTTCTACTAGTATTGATTTGATTTATGGTTTACCTAGACAAACAAAAGAAACTTTTGCTTTTACTTTAGATCGAGCATTAGCACTTTTACCTGATCGTTTAAGTGTGTTTAATTATGCCCATATACCTAATTTATTTGCAGCTCAACGCAAAATAAAGCTGCAAGATTTACCGACATCAGAATAAAAACTATCTATTTTACAGCAAACCATTTCATTTTGATAAAAATGGTTACCAATTTATTGGAATGGATCATTTTGCTAAACCTAATGACGAACTAGCTATTGCGTAAGGTAATGGTGTCTTACATCGTAATTTTCAGGGCTATACCACTCAGCAGAGCTGTGATCTACTTGAGCTTGGTGTATCAGCAATTAGTATGTTAGGTGATCATTATACGCAAAATCAAAAGGATTTAGGTGATTACTATGAGACCATTTAAAATTACCAACATGCATTATGGAAAGGTTCATCCCTGACACAGGATGATTGTATGCGACGTGATATCATTAAAAATTTAATCTGTAATTTTTATTTATATTATGCTCAGCTTGAAGATTGCTATAAGATTAATTTTAAAGATTATTTTTTTGCAGATTTACAGTTATTAAAACCTATGATAATAGATGGTTAGTGATTCTTAATCAAAAAAACTACAAATTACTCCTAAAATCCGATTGTTAATCCGTAATATATGTATGTGTTTTGATACTTATTCGCGCAACCAAATGCGTAAACGTCAATTTTCACATGTGGTTTCGTTAGTTAACGAGATGTAGCAAACGATATATTAGTAGTTATTTTTAATATTATTTATTTTTGAAATAAATTTTTAATTATAAAATATATATATGTTTATTAATATTTAAAAAAATTAATTTAATTAGTTTTTAACTTTATTAATTTTTTTTAAATTTCTTGTTATAAATATCTAATTAATTTAGATAAATGCTAGTTGTATATATTTTATTAATATAATAAAGTTATACCAATTTTGGTGTATTAGTTTTCGTAGATACTGCCGAATCCTGTTGATTGATTTCGTGAATGATTTCAATAATATATAGATGATATATCATGAAAAGTTTACCATAAAGATATTTGCAAAACCAGACATTATCTCTAACATTCGTTACATGAACTTATTCATAATGATGTCAGGGGATCTGATAGGGAACCGTAGCTTCGAGTCGATCTACGCCTCAATAGCGGTACTACTAGCTTCCTAATAGGATTATGGATAAGTTCATGAAAGGGATTACGGTAATATCTGGTTTTACAGATAGCTGTAGACTAGACTTTTATGGGATATCATTTCTCTGTTGTTGACATCATTGTCGAAAGTAATCTATAGGATACGCCGTCATCTTTGAACCTCATACCACCAGAAATTAACATAACTTATAAATCTTTGATTATCTAATAATATTAGGCAATGATGATTAATTTTATGTTCTCTGGCAAAGGTTTCGTAGCATTTATAGCCTAATCCGAGTAAAAGATGTACTCTTTATTAATAATAATCTCAAGAAAACGGCTGAACACACCCTCCATTAAACTCTTAAAAAATCTATTTCTCACATGAGACCCCATCGATCTCAGTTGATTATAAGAAGACGATTCGTTCTTTCATTTTACTCCTCTTCTCCCGCTTTTTGTGCTTTTTTATATCTGGATAATAACGCTTTTATTTATATTATTCAGGGAATATATTTCGTTGATTTCAACAATACCACATAGCGCATTTATGTTGGCAGAAAGCAGAAAAGAGTTTCTTTTATCTGTATGATCGTTTATTTTTTCATGGTAACCTGTACCTCTTTAGCGAAAATCTTTGATACATTAAAAGAGATTTCTACTAACAACCTATGCTAAAATAAATATTTAATTGCATTGCAATTAAATTAAAATATTCACTAATTTTAATAAATTGAACCTTTGTTGGTATGAGCTGCATTAAAATTTATAATGCAGCTACAGTAAATTAAAAAGTAGAAAATATATAATGAAATACCGTGATCTCAGAGATTTTATATCATTATTAGAACAGAAAAAAGAACTAAAGCGTATAAGCTATGAAGTCGATCCTTATTTAGAAATGACAGAAATAGCAGATAGAACTTTACGAGCAGCTGGGCCTGTACTGCTATTTGAAAACCCTAAAGGTTTTGCTATGCCAGTTCTATGTAATTTATTTGGAACCGTTGAACGCGTTGCGATGGGTTTAGGGCAAAAAAATATCAAAGCATTGCATGAAATTGGCAAATTATTAACCTTTCTTAAAGAACCGGATCCACCTAAAGGATTTGCTGATTTAATTGAGAAATTACCAAAATTTAAACAACTCCTTAATATGCCAATCAAAAGATTGAAGTTTGCATCCTGTCAAGAACAAATTTGGCAAGGTGACGATGTTGATCTATTTTGTATTCCAATAATGCATTGTTGGCCAGAAGATGTAGCACCACTTATAACATGGGGATTGACGGTTACTCAAGGACCTAATAAAACACGACAAAATCTAGGTATCTATCGTCAGCAATTATTAACTAAAAACAAATTGATTATGCGTTGGTTATCTCACCGGGGTGGGGCATTGGATTTTCAAGAATGGTGTAATATATATCAAGATAAACCTTTTCCTATTGCAGTAGCTTTAGGAGCTGATCCTGCTACTATTCTGGCTGCGGTAACACCTATTCCGGATACGATTTCTGAATATGCATTTGCTGGACTATTGCGTGGACATCGTTCATCTGTTGTGAAATGTATATCTAATGAGCTTGAAGTCCCGTCAGGTGCAGAAATTATTCTTGAAGGTTATATTAATCCTGAAGAATTTGCACCAGAAGGGCCTTATGGAGATCATACAGGCTATTATAATGAAGGTAATAAATTTCCGGTATTTACCGTTACACATATTACTCAACGTAGTGATGCTATTTATCATTCAACCTACACTGGCCGCCCTCCTGATGAACCTGCTGTTTTAGGTGCTGCACTGAATGAGATTTTAGTCCCTATGTTACAAAAACAATTTCCAGAAATTGTTGATTTTTATTTACCACCTGAAGGGTGCTCTTATCGGCTTGCTGTGGTGACAATAAAAAAACAATATGCTGGACATGCTAAGCGTCTTATGATGGGAGTTTGGTCTTATTTACGGCAATTTATGTATACAAAATTTGTTATTGTCTGTGATGAGGATATTAATGCTCGTAACTGGAATGATGTCATTTGGGCAATAACAACTAGAATGGATCCAGCACGAGATACCATTATAATGGAAAATACTCCGATTGATTATCTTGATTTTGCATCACCCATTTCAGGTTTAGGTTCAAAAATGGGACTTGATGCAACTAATAAATGGTCGGGTGAAACACAACGAGAGTGGGGTCGTCCAATTGTTATGACAGAAAAAATAAAAAAACGGATAGATGATATTTGGCATGAATTGGATATTTTTAGATTATCAGAGAACCTAAATGATAACATTAAGTTGTAAGATAGTTTCTATAGAAATTGTTATTGATATAGTCTATTACGTTCAATTATTAACTGATAGTTAATTTTCTTTTCGTGTTGGCCAATATTTAATAGCCATTGTAAATAGCTGTGATAAACGTCTATTTTTTTGGTTCTAATTTCTTTAGAAAAAATTGAGTTATATATTAGTATGTCAGAGTTTAATCTTTATGCCATGGCGGTTATGGAGTATATTTTTATAGAATAGTATTAATATTTATATACCTTATAGTAAAGCTTGATTTAATCAGGGAAATCAAAACCAATAATTCTTATTGACGGAGAAGAAGATTATCTTATATCTGCGCTATTATTTCATATTCTGCATTGGAAGAAAATTCTGACAGAGATATTATCTTTTATTGGAGCGAATGAAGGTTATAACACTTATATGATTTAAGTGAATTGTAGTCTCTTTTAGAGCAATATTAAAACATAAAAATTATTTCTATTGTTGAATAACCTAAACAAGATTAGTGAAGATGGTTAGGATATGTATGGTTTTGAGTGCTGTATTGGATGATTTGATTTTTTTAAAAAAATGAATTTATATTGCTGAATGTTTTGAAATGGCGAAAATAGCTAAGGAATACCTTTCTAGTGAAATAGTGGGTCAATCCTGAATATCTTTATGGTAATACGTGTGAATTTATTTAAATCTAATAACAAAATAAAAACAGACATTTTAGACAGAAAATAGCAAAAATACACAATAAAAGCGTATATTAGTTATTTGGTCTCAGGTCATTATATAGACCTCCTTGTGCAGACCTATTTATAGCAAGATGATTACTGATGGGGTGTAATTAAGAAGAAAATATCATAATGATTGAGCTCCATCGTCAGGAACTACAATACATAAAATCAGAGTATTCCTCAAGCAAAAAGAGAGCTGCATCTATTTTAGATAACGTTATGATATCTTAAAACTTACCGTTGCTAAAAAGTAAAAACGAGATAATGTTGGTTATTACAGCTAATAACCCAACCGTTTACTGATGAAGGGGGTTGTTGCTTGTTCAAGAAGCTATAGTCGTTTTCCTGTAAAAGTAATTTCTCTACTAAACGATTTTTTAACAGTGAGCAATACGCGAATTCCTGAACTCCGTTTTTTTATCTTAATTTAGACTGGATATTGTTGTTTACGTAGATATGAAATAAGGAATCCGTCTGAAATAAGATAAAGGAAAAGTTACGAATCCAAATATAAATCACATAAGGTTACGAACATGCTTATTTGCACCTAGACATGCAAATCTTCTGTAAATGTAAATAAAACTTTACGACGCTATCTTTGCATAAGCAAAGATCGCACCACTCAATAATTTTTTATTTGTCTACTCAAGACCGAAACCGTGATTAATGTTCAACTCTTTTTACGTGATCTTAATTGAACATATAGAATAGTTATCTATCGGATGCTTACAGATAAAGGAAAAGAATTTACAAATCTCTCTCAATCTGTGAAAACATTTATTTGCCGGAATAATATGAACTTACTGTTTTACATACAAAGCTTGGTATAGAATGCCGACTTAGCCAGTCGATGCATTTTCATAAACAATAATGGTCAAGCAATTTAATGTGCGTATTAGAGATGAGCTGCAGAGCCATAATTTTAATTCTAGTTATGAGTTTTATATTAGTCTACATTGATATGTTTTACTGTATAATTAGATAGTAAACTATATTGTAGTCTTATGAAAGATATATTTAAAGTTAAATCTGAATTATTCAAAAAAATTACCCTGGAAAAAATTATTGATAGAAATCCATTATACTCTATAAGGAATTTTTTCTGCAGAGATTGCTCTAAAAAGAAAACAATCATATAGATTAAAGCGACTCTCTCCTCACTTCTTCCAATATAAAACTGCATCTCATTAATTGGCTCGGAGATAATCTATCAGATAACATTGATTTATGCATTAAATAAACTCATTCCACTTTATTACGTCCATAGTGCACACTGAGTGTGTTGTTATCCGCTGTAGATATTCATTTTAGGGTTACAGCATATTTTTCTAAAATTTCTGATTGTAGAAAAACATTTAACAATCTTACTGGAATTCTGCTGTTGGCGAAGCTACATCAAAAGGATAAATGGTTTAGTTATCTGCGATGTTTGTTAAATAGTTTAAATTTACGGAAGTTAGAAAAAACAAACAAATATTCATTTAAAATAGCGTTTAGAAATGGGATGTCCTTGTTTCCTTGCTTCAATAGTAACAGTCAACTTAAGTGCACTAAGTGGTATTAGTAAAGTCGATTAAACATTTTTCCATAAAGCTTTTGAAGAAAAGTGTTACATTCCACATAAGAAAGCTAGAAAACTCTGGAGAAGGAGGAAATAAAAGAAAATAACAAGTTGCAGTCTTAATCGCTAAAGAATAGAGAATTATGTAAGCGATGAAATTCTTAAAGAGTTTAATACAGAATATGAGCCAATTTTCTTGAGCTGATCATTGATAAAGAGTTCATCTTTTATTCGGATGAGCAAAATCTTACAAAACCTTTTCTAACAAGCATGAAATTAGTCACTATTGCCTAATAAGATTAGGTAATCAGAAAGTTATTGATAAAGAATTACAGATTCAAAATGTGAATAATTATATCAGTTAATTAAAAAGATGACTGAGTAGATTTCATGATTTGGGATCGTTTTATTTATAGAATTATCTAGCCTGAAGTAGTTTATTTAAAATCACAACAATTAAAATACAGATCTATCTATAAATTAATTCTGCAAGCAAAGCAACAATGTTTACTAACATAGCCAAAAAACCACACTCTCTTCTGAGAAGTAACAACTATTTTAAGGAAATCAAGGTGGATATTCAGTTATTATATGCAATTATTGCATTTCTTATCGGCATACTCTTTGGTGGTAGTGTTATCTGGCTGCTTATTGCGCATAAAATAAATAAAAAAGAATTTGAATTACAAAATTTTTATAGTATCCAAGGTAGCTATGAGGAAAAAATCACCCATCTCGAATATTGGAAAGTTGAGTGTGAACAGCGGGAGCAAGAATTAAGGTTACAAAAGGAAATTAATCATAATCAAGAAGTTGAACTACGTGAAGTGATGACGCGGCTTGAAGAGATACGGTTGGCTTTTGAAGAGAAACATCAGTTGTTACTCAATAGCGAGCAACGGTTAAATGTTCAGTTTGAGAATTTAGCTAATCGTATTTTTGAGCAAAATGAACGTCGAGCTTCAGAGCAGAACCGTCAAAGTTTAATTTCATTATTAACACCCTTTCGTGAACAATTGGACGGTTTTAGCCGTCAAGTAGATGAGAGTTTTAATCAAGAAGCGCGTGAGCGTCACACTCTAGCTCATGAAATTCGTCAGCTTCAACAATTAAATGCAGCAATGGCAAAAGAAACGATTAATCTGACCAAAGCCTTAAAAGGGGATAATAAAATTCAGGGAAATTGGGGTGAGACAATTCTATCTCGTATATTAGAAGCTTCTGGGCTAAGGCAGGGGCATGAATTTGAAACTCAAGTCAGTATTAATACTTCTAATAATCGTTATAAACCAGATGTGATTATTCGTTTACCACAAGGTAAAGATGTTGTTATCGACGCTAAAATGTCATTAACAGCTTATGAACACTATTTTAATAGCGAAGATGAACAACAGCGAACAAGGGCATTGCGAGAGCATATTAATTCAGTGCGTAATCATATAAAAGAGCTTGGACAAAAAGATTATCATCAATTAAATGGGTTAAGATCGCTGGATTATGTATTAATGTTTATTCCTCTCGAACCAGCTTATTTAATTGCTTTACGTGAAGCACCTGAACTTATTGATGAAGGTTTGCGGAGTAATATTTTACTCGTTTGTCCTTCAACCTTATTGGTAGCAGTACGTATTATTAATAATTTGTGGCGTTATGAACGACAAAACAAAAATGCACAAGTAATTGCTGAGCGTGCTGCTAGCATGTATGACAAAATGCGTTTATTTATCGATGATATACAGGTTTTAGGTCAAAGTTTGAGCAAAGCACAAACTAATTATCAATCGGCGATCAAAAAATTAGCGGAAGGAAAAAGTAATTTAATTAGCCAGGCAGAAAGTTTAAAAGAATTAGGTATAGAAGTTAAACGTCCAATTGATATTAAATTTATTAAATAGACAGATAAATTAATGATTAAGAAAAATCGTTAGGTCATAAATAAGATATTAGGATAACATGATTATATTTCGATTATTTTAATGATTAAATGAGCGTAAATAATGGTAGATTTAATTAAAGAAACTACTGATTTTGGTTTTCGTAAAGTAACTAAGGATGAAAAAGGGGATTTGGTTGCTGCTGTTTTTCATTCAGTAGCTCAGAAATATGATCTTATGAACGATCTTATATCATTTGGGATTCATCGAATCTGGAAGCATTTTACGATAGAAGCCAGTGGTGCACGCCGCGGGCAATTTATTTTAGATCTAGCTTGTGGTACCGGAGATTTAACTGTTAAATTTGCCAAAATAGTTGGCAAAAAAGGTGAGGTTGTATTAGCTGATATCAATGATTCTATGTTGAAAATAGGGCGTGAAAAGCTTCGTGATCAGGGTATTATTGGTAATGTTAATTATGTTCAGGCTAATGCTGAAGAGTTACCTTTCCATGATAACTACTTCAATTGTATTAGTATTTCTTTTGGCCTTCGTAATGTTACTGATAAAGATAAAGCGCTTAAATCAATGTTTAGAGTGTTAAAACCTGGTGGTCGTTTATTAGTATTAGAGTTTTCAAAACCCATTTTCCCAGCATTAATTAAAGTTTATGATGCGTACTCTTTTAATATTTTACCATGGATTGGTAAAATGATAGCTAATGATGCCGATAGCTATCGCTATCTGGTTGAATCTATTCGTATGCATCCTAATCAAGACATGTTAAAGAGAATGATGAAATTAGTTGGTTTTGAACAAGTTTCTTATACTAACATGAGCGGTGGAATCGTTGCCTTACATAAAGGATTCAAATTTTAAAATGGATATTCCATCAATTAAAAGCTATTCAAAAATTCCATTATTACATTCCGGAATAGCTTCTTTTTTACAATATGTGTTAAATAAATTTTTCTATCAGGAAGTGGCGTTGAAGTCAGCTAGAGTAAGGTTGATTGGAAAAGTGCTGTCAATTAATTTAAAAGAATTATCTCAACCGTTAATATTTATATGCTATGAGCAACGAGTTGATGTAGTAAACCAGTGGCCTACACCGGAAGATTGTATGATAAAAACTGGGTTAGTAACCTTACTATATATTAAAAATATACAACAGCTTTTAGCGTTGATTAACGATGGTGCGATTGTTATTGTAGGAGATATGAAAGTTGTGCAGAATTGGTATGCATTACTTGATGCGGGTGAATGGGATCCAGCTCATTACTTTGCTCCTTATGTCGGTGATCTTATTGCCGAAGTAATGAGTTGTTTGGTTAAAAAAAGTATTTTTGGAATAAATGGGTTATTAAAGCAACAAAAAAAACATTTAAAAAATGCATTGGTAGAAGAATGGCAAATTTTTCCTAATAGATTGGAAGTACTAAGTTTTGTTAATAAGATTGAGCAGGTACTGGTAGATATTTCAGGACTAGAGCAGCGTTTAGCTAAATTGGAGGAAAAATATGAGACTGGGAGAAATTAAACGTCTCTATTTTATTGTTCGAGTATTTCTAAATTATGGTTTAGATGAATTCATTCCTAAAATTAAATTTACCTTATTCTTAAGGATTGGACGCCGTTGTTTATTTTGGTTGTTAAATAAACATAAAAGTAAAGCTATTGGTGAATGTTTACGTTTAACTTTGCAAGATTTAGGCCCAGTTTGGATTAAATTTGGACAAATGTTGTCTACACGTCGCGATATTTTTCCAGCAAAAATTTCTGATCAGTTAGCCTTATTGCAAGATAAGGTAGTTAGTTTTGATGGCCAACTAGCTCGTCAATATATAGAACAGTCATTAGGTGGTCCTCTTGAAACATGGTTTGATGATTTTGATGAGGTACCTTTAGCTACGGCATCAATTGCTCAAGTACATACTGCAAAATTAAAGCAAAATAATAAACAAATTGTAATTAAAGTGATTCGCCCTGATATATTGCCGATTATTGAATCCGATATAAGCTTGATGTATTGGTTGGCTAATTGGATTCCACTTTTTCTGGATAGACAACGCTTACGTCTACAGGAAGTTGTTCGAGAGTATGAAAAAACATTAATTGATGAATTGAATTTATTGCGTGAAGCGGCAAATACAATTCAGTTAAGGCGTAATTTTGAAAATAGTTCCATGCTTTATATTCCTGAAGTCTATTCAGACTTCTGTCGAGAGAATGTGATGGTTATGGAGCGTATTTATGGTATTCCTATTTCTGATGTTAATGAATTAAAGAAACAAGGAATTGATATGAAGTTATTAGCTGAACGTGGAGTAAAAGTCTTTTTTACGCAAGTTTTTCGCGATAGCTTTTTTCATGCTGATATGCATCCTGGAAATATTTTTATTAGTCGAGAACATCCTGAAGATCCGCAATATATCGGTATTGATTGTGGTATCGTTGGTTCGCTAAATAAAGAAGATAAACGTTATTTAGCGGAAAATTTTATTGCTTTTTTTAATCGTGATTATCGTAAGGTAGCTGAATTACATGTTGACTCTGGGTGGATACCACCAGAGACTAATATAGAAGATTTTGAATTTGCTATTCGAACCGTTTGTGAGCCAATTTTTGAGAAACCACTGGCTGAAATTTCTTTTGGTCATGTTTTATTCAATTTCTTCAATACTGCACGTCGTTTTAATATGGATGTTCAACCTCAGTTAGTATTATTGCAAAAAACCTTGTTCTATATTGAAGGATTGGGAAGACAGCTTTATCCACAATTAGATTTGTGGAAAACAGCCAAACCTTTTCTTGAAGATTGGTTATATCGGCAAATGGAGTTAGTAGCTATTATTACTGCATTTAAAGAAAAAGTACCTTATTTAGTGGAAAAGATGCCAGAAATTCCTGATCTTATTTATGGGGTGCTTAAGCAGCATAAATCCTTACAAGATAGTATTGATAAATTTACTATCCTCTTACACGGACAGGAAAGAAAGGAGAGGCAAAGCCAGTATTTACTAGGAATTGGAGCAACTTGCTTATTATGTGGTACTTTATTACAAATTTTTGATTCAAAAGTTGCTGCTATTGGTTTTATATTTTTCAGTATAATTTCATGGGCGGCAGGGATAGTATTAAACAGGTGAAATTGGATAAAGTTTATCTAAATAAATTTATCTTAAATGTTATATATATTTTTAAATATAGCTAGTTGTCTATAATAGAAATATAGACAGTTGAACTTAATTTATAGAGGTATACATCAATGGTAACAAGAATTGCTATGGTTATATTAGTAGCTCCGGTTAGATTCTTATTATTTTACTGATTATTTTAATTTTATACTAAGAAAAGTTACGTTCACTCAGTTCAGATTTGATGGAGTCATTAAAAATTTTAAAAAACAATGAATTATGATCATAATAGCTAAACTAATGATAGTAACAAAGCAGAAAAAATAGTATGTTAATATTAATTTTGAACCTAAAATTTTACTGAAGAAGCAATAGTAAGCTAAACAAAAACAACTGAAAGTAAAAATTAGGTATAAACCATATTTGATATCACTTTTAGTGAAGAGTTATTGATTTATGATTGTTGCTCTAATGCTGTTCTGGTACCAAAGCATTTGCTACAGGTAGCCGTCAAAACAGTTGCCAATTGGATATGTGCGTTGTATTTATTGGTTGATAAATTTCAACATGAATTCTCATAAGAATTTAAATTGCAGAAATTGCAAGGAAATCTTAAAAAAGGAAGAAGAAGCACACAGTTACAAAACGTTTTAGATGGAATTTAAGAAATCAATGGAAGAATTGAAAGAATCCCCTATTGAGTTATTAAAGAAAAATTATCAATCCTCAAACGATTGTATCGAATAAGAATTAGTTAAAGTAAAAGTATTTAGTACTCTTCTTGATGAAGAGTATGCAACTAAAACGGATGAAAAAATGTTGATATGCAATCAATAAACAACATTAACATCAGAGACTAATGAGTTGGTAACTATGGCAGATAGTTCTTCTAAAAGAAGAACTGCGATCAACTTTTCTCCATGAAAAGTAAAAAGTGCTCTGAACAAGCTAATGCTAAAATTGATTAATGTCTATTTATGTTTTTCAAACACTTATTAGATAAGTAATTCAATTATATAGATGTAATTTATAGCTTGTTTTTTATTGCAGTAAATTTTTCCCTGGTCATTTCTAATGACATTTGCTATTTTGTTGCTACACCGTTCATATAACGCTTACCTATTGGTAAGCGTATAGGTGTAAATCTATATGGCATTAACTTTTATACCGATTAAACTGATGTTTATGGTAGCAGAATTTAATTCTGTTTACTGATCTTATATCAGTTATTGGTTTTTTATCACGCCAGCACTTTAAAGCATAAATAGCGTTTAATACTATCTATGTTGGCCCGCTCTCTAGCGGAGTACTTTTTACTTATGGATTCTTTTCCTATTTTTTTGTTTTTCCTTTAGCAATTAGTTTTGTAAAAACTACAAAAAAAAGTCTGAATATCATTAAGATATTAGTATATATCTTAGTTTATCATAACACTTTTATAGCCTTTAGTGCAATATTTGAAGTTCCTGTTTCCAGTATTCTACTGTGTCTGACAGTTGTCGTAATGCTTAATTATTTAAAGCATAAGCGTCGATATATTATCGTAGGTTTTTTGTTATAAGTATATTTTTGACCTCGCCAGATGTGTTTTCTCCAATATTATTGGCGGTACCAATATAATTTAGTATTTGAATTAGGTTTGTTATTATCAGGATTCTATGTTAGTACTGGCCGCGATAGAGGCAGTAAATGATAAAAATTCAAATGAAATAATAGAAAAATGCTATTTTTAATTACAATTAATTATTTTTCTTAAATTATTTATCAGCTAGTAGCTAAGTTATATTTTGAATTAGGATCTTAAGAAGAGTAATTGAACGATTTTACCATTTAGTCTCCGAATAAATCGCTTTTAAGCTTTTTAAAATACCATTAATAGTTATAACTGAATTACCTGATATTGACGTCTCTTATGCAAGAATCTCTTGTTTAAATGTGAATTTTAGTTCATTAATGATATTATCTTGTATGATTATAGGATAAATGGGTGGCCATATATCGAATAAAATAGTTAATCCATTACTTGAGCGTATTATTATGGTTTTTTTAAATTAAATTTAATAAAAAAATAGTTTAGAAATATTGCTTTAATAATTGAAATATGGTTTTTCACCACGCACTATTTTTTATATTTGAACTTTTGCGTTAAGCAAAAAAGTCTCGATCTTTTTTATATTTTTTATTGATCCATCTATTTAGTCGAATTTAGAGTAAATAAGATATCAATCTTCCATGTGATGGTTTATAAATAAAATTATGTGTTATTAGTATATCAAATTATAAATTATTAAGATATCTAGTAAGAGCTAGTAAGATTAATTCTTTGTGATTCAACTAGTTTAGTTTTAGATATTACCTAATAAAAGGTATGTGTCTGGTTCAGAATTATTATATATAGATGCTTGTCGCACAGCATCTTCGTAAGAAGATAGCCATTAAGAAATATGGCTGATAGCAAAATATTATGATGATGAAACTCCATTCTTAGGCAAATAAAAATCCTGCATCTGCTTTAGCTAAAATAATTATGGTATTTCTAAACTTACCGTTCCTAAAGGATAAAAACGAAATGATGTTGATGATTGCAGCTGTCTTTCCTATTATTGCCGATAACACTGTAGCCCGCGTTCAAGAAGTTGTACTTGTTTTTTTCAGAAAAATATTCTGGCTCACCGTTGTTTTTGGCAGTCGTTCACAAATTTTCTGAACCATGTTTTTGTACCTTAATATAGTCTGGATATCGCTGTTTATGCAGACAACGGAGTGTCAAATTTTCATGAAATGATCCCTAAGAAAGACCCAAATATGAAAGATAAAACGTTAAATCTGCTATCTTGCTTACCTGCAAGTAAATATAAATATCTTCCGCAAATACTAAACAAAACTTCACGACGTTATTTTTCAAAGATATAGATTGCGTAACTTTATAAGAAAGAGTTGCGTCCCACTTTATAAGTGGAGAGAAGGAGTACGCGTGGCCAATTTTCAACGCTTCTTTTTACGTGATCTTAATTGAACATGTCCATAGTTATTCATCTGGTTCTTGTAGACAATAGAAAGAATTTGCAGATCGTCTTTTTTATATTCGAAAATGTCATGGTTATGAAATTAAATCACTCTTTAAGTTAAGAGTGAAAGCCATCTATTTTCTTAAAAGGAGGTAGATGAATCGATTTGATTTATTTATTTTAAGTAAAAAATTTATCAGAGTCTATATTCTTCAATTTAATACTCTAATTTTAGAAATATTAACTATATGTTTAGCCTTAATAACTCTCGTTTTTATTATATGTATTTTTTCTGATAATAATTCCGTTGATTAATTGCTAAGGCTGAGTGTTGATAACAGTAGCCTCTCGACACATAGATGCATTTTATGGATTTGTTCGCAGGAATCTTTTCATCAGAAAAGCGAATCTTGTTTTTTTGTGAGTCGTCATTATTTCTAGCGTCTTATATATCTTCGATAACAAAGTGCCTCGTTGAGGATTCGATAAAAATCATAGTAACGTAACATCTTATAATGCTTCGATAGAATATGGCTAATATATCGCTCGATCATCTCTTTCTGTGTCAAGAGATTTTGCTGCCAATACTATAAGTCCGGTTGTCTAGCAATGATCCGTAAACCGCCCCCTCAGTAATACTGAAGTTTTGATTCGAATACCAAGGCGTTTAAGATAGAGCTAGAGGTATTGTATGCTATACTAAACTCATTTTATCTTTTTAGTGAAGTGCACTTTCCAGTAGGTGTGATCCATCCGTACTGTTACTTATAGATAATTCCGTCACTATCTTCCTGGCGCAGATATGCTAAAAACCAGAAGATACTAGGATTTATCAATTCATAATACCTGTGAGGCATCACAGGAATGATATCGTCTTACTAGATTTCTTCGACTGCTCTTTTTTGAAAAGCAACTCATGCCATACAGTATCTTTAATATTTAAATCGCTACAGTGAGAGGAGAGATATGAATATGCAGATTTTTATTAAGTTCTCGAGGAGAAATGTGAAAAGCACAAAAGATACCAATTTCAATACCCTGTTTGCGTCATTACAGCAGAATAGGGTGGTTGATAATCAAAAATAGAAGTATTGAGTCTCATAAGCTAGTTATATTGAAAAGGCCAAAGAAGATTGATGTATAGTCAAAGTAATGTGTTGCTAGTCGCAATTAGGAAAATATAAACCTGTTTTGCTAAGCAGTGCTAGTTAGCTTTGATATCGTATGAACTGCAAACTTTTGCTTGCAGCTTTACCAGAAAAAAGACTATGGGATATTCAAGATAGGTATAGCAGTAGCGTTCTGGACAGCATCACCTGATGACACAAGTGCTGCAGACAATCATTTTCTCTACAGATAAATGCATCCCCCCCGAATTAATATTTTTATCGTGTTTTTTAAGAAAGTTATTCATTCGTCATCAATAGTAAAAAGTAGTTTAGTTTGGCGGAAGGAGATATACATCTAGATAAATTATTTTCTAGTATCTTTCCAGAGAAAGAGGAATAGTTATCCTGTCTGTATTCCTCAGGTCTATCGGCCAAACTATCTTTGTATTTGTTCAGTGATAAAGAAAATTGGATTATCCCTGTTTCCTATAGGTGATAATTAATCGGCAAGTATACTTTCAGTAATTGTTTTTAATAAGTGATATCTAGTATCATCCGGATTTGCTTATGCGTTTCTCAAAACTCTAGATAATCATGATTAGAGGCAGATAATGCTTGTTATGTCGAGAAAATTGGGGGATCAAGAGAAGTTAGATACATTTCTATATAGCCTCTTTTTGGGAATTATAAAAAATTCAATCGCTCTGTCATTATAAATTTTGTGATGGAGATTATAAAGCGCTTCAGATAAACAAACGATATCAAAACGTAAAATCGCGTATTATCTTCCTGATTTACTCAGTTTATCCTTCTAGAAGATTTATTTCGAGCCATCTGGATGAGTTCCTGAAAAATTAACATATTGCAGACTAAAAATAGTACTCAGATCATCAATTTCTTCGAAGTAGCGTAGCTACGCTGATTAGATTGTAATGTGCTAATTCAATCGAGCGAGAGAGTTAAATGATTCTATATCTAGCGCTTCGGTTATCAACTCTGCTTAGATATGTAACGGCTGCCGACAGCGCATAACACCCCTATAGCCAGGAATATGATTATGTTGTCCAAATAAAAACTATTCTTCGGGATAGTTGAAATGGATTTATCGGCCGCTCCGCTAGTACAGTAGTCTTCACTTTTTTATGTATCTATGAATACCAATATCCATCCATCTTGTCAGGTTGACGATCTCGTCCGAAAAGGCAGTCATATCCTTGCTCTACATCGTATTAAACACCAGGTGTTGTTCCTTATCAGTTGGTTAAGCACGATAGGCTATTCAGCACCATGAGAAGATAAATGACATCCCTGTTAAAGGTGGCCCCTAGTAGCTGAGGTAAATCAGCATTGTAGATCTATTTTAGCCGCTGATTATGTACCCTCAAACCTGCGAACTCCACAAATAATCATTGCTATGAAAGGATTTGGATTGAGTGTTATCAGCGGCCTCAAACTCCATGCTGACACAACGGATGATTAATGTACATCACCATCGCCGAATTAGAGTGGTTTTTTGCTTAATAACTCATTCCGTTTGGATATTTACCTATCAGCATCAATAGCCATAAATTTCCAGAAATTTGATAAAATTTCGAAGGCTGTAATTCTTGAAGATAAAACAGTCAAATTATAGTACGTACCAGCCCCTATGCGGGGCTGCAGGCACTCTACGCGTAACCCCCCACATAGGGTAGTCTATTTTTCTTGGCCTCATGGCAAATTTAGGCATACAGCTGAAATTTTTTTGATATAGCTGCTATTATATTACGTAACTGCCAGCTCGCGCGCTAGTTGTTGGAATTGACGCAGAACAAAACCGGGATATCCCAGCAATAAATGGTAGTCAGGAAAACTCGTCTTTTGACCTATTTCCAAATAATTTCTGCATTGTATAGTTTTTGAACATGCATTAATGGCATCAAATAAAGACCTCATTATCTAAACACGCCGAATCAGTAAGTTGTTTTTATAGAGCCATTGCTGTCTGAGATTTTTTTAGGTTTTTTATGGAGTTTATCGTGATGACTGAATACCTTTTATTCTATGTTATGCAGCGTAAGGCGGCGTTTTCTTAATTTAGAAAATAAGATGTATGTCTTTTCTTCAAAATTAGCGATCATGTCACCGGCAAGCTGTCGCCCAAAAATAGAATGCGCAGTACTGGTTAGAGGTAGATATCTAAAATGCAAAATGCTTTTGCATATGACTTTCTACTACCTGTGAATATCGATCTTTGTTGTATGATTACTCTTTGAAAACATCAGTAGTTACCTATGATTATTATAAAACGTTTTATTATCAGCGTTCTTGCTTATCGGGTTATCATCGTCATGTGTCCGATGTCGTTACTATATTCCATTACTAGGATTTAGGATAGGAAATGCTTAATAGACTGCTATTATCTAGCATAAAACCGTCCAGGATTGTCAGTGTCATACATGCCTCGAACGTTCCTGATTGCATATTCTTCATGAGGTCATTGTCAATTTACAGTATACTATACTACTTTGATATGCGACAAATATCAAGTGTTGACTTTGATGGCTGGCTAGGATCAGATTTTTTATACTTTTAGCTCACCTTTAAGTCTGATCATCCATTTTGGATACTATTTCCATGAGTGTAATATAATTCACAATGTCCTAGCCGGAATATACCAAGGCAACATCGATCAGATACCTGTCATTGCCGGTGCAGTTAAAGTTTAACTCTATCAGATAAGGTCAGCTAGATCAGGATGTAGAGGGTTATCTGCTTTTGTTGGTCATAAGATGACGTTGCGCTACTCTATGCGCAGCGCCTCGCGCTTGTTTAAATCTGACGCGATAGATAATACAAAAATACTAACAGGAAAGAGCCATTGTGAGTGAAGTCTTTCTTAAAACAGTAACGATAGTTCAGTGAAATAGCCTACAGCAACGTTGCAAGATGCGCTTGATAATAGCTCGATATCTCAGTTTAGCGCTGCCGCTTCACAGTTTGAATATCGGTTAGCTTCAAACCTTAAGAAGGGGGCGCGAAAACCTGTCCATACTACATCACTGTCTCAAAATCACCGGGCGTAATAGATACCTACTATAACTAGAACTTGCAATGGTAGATAAAAATATTTTTTCTGAACACATTCGCTTATTGTAGCGTTTTATAGCTATGTTAGCAAAAGTTGTTGTTAAAAATCTCTTATGCTCTATGAAAGATTTTTGCTACAAGCGGTTGCTATAAAAACAAATAGTTATATAGATCAAAGAAACTATTTCTTCACTCCCTATCAAGCATAACGCTTTATCTTATTAGTTGGTTTGGCGAAAATCCTGTCAGGTGATGTTAATTTAGAGATTTAAGCAACTTATTCCGCTTTATCTTACCCAGTGTTATTACACTGAGCATCTTATGCTTTGGTGATATTCATTTAGGATTACAGCGATATCATTGCAAATATCTGATTATACAAAAAGATTTAACAATCTTACTGAAAGTCTTCTGGTGAAACTACATCAGAAGGATATATGATTTAATAATCTACTATGTATGTTAAATAGCTTTACTTTACGGAAGTCAGCGAAACAAGCAGGCGTTAATTTGAAACAGTCCTTAAATATTGGTATTGCTTCTTTGCTTCAATAGAAATAGTCAACTTAAGTGCACTAAGTAGTATTATTGAAGTTGACAAAATATTTTTCCTTAATTCTTTAAAGAGAAGTGTTATATTCCACATAGGAAAGTTAGAGAACGCGAAAAGGAAGGAAATAAAAGAAAAGAGCAAAACTCATTTTAATCACCAGAGATCAACAAGATCATGTGAGTGATGTGATTTTTGAAGAATTTAATGTAGAGTGTTTCGTGGTTAGCTGTTTTTGAGTTGATCATCGATAAGAGTCTTCCCTTTTCTTAAGGGAATCTAAATAGTATAAAACCTTTGCAAGTGAGTATGAAATTAGTTATATTAACCTAATAATATTGAGTAATCAAATAGTTATTAGTAAGGAGTTTCAAATTTAAAATGTAAACAATTGTATTAGCTGATTAAAATAATGGCTGAGTAGATTTTATGTATATTGTCCTCTTATTTTAAGAATTATCTAACCTGGAAAAGATTGTTTGAAATCACAACAATTAAAATACAGACGTGGCTATAAATTTCTCTCCGAAAAAAGCGGCAACCTTTGCCAACATAGACATCTTATATACAGGTCTCATACCAAGCTTTTTTGATATTAAGCGCCCACCCATTTCCTGCAGGTAACATAATAGATACGGTGATACAGTCCCCTCTTTAAATCGCTTCATCCAGTGTAATAAGATGCAAGAGGCTATCTAAATCCTCGACTTCGACTTCTAGGAAGCGTCCTGAATATAGGTATTAAAGATGTGTATAGGCACCGTATTATAGGTGAAAATCAGTCATCCGCAAGCAAAAAACAAAATGTTTAGCAGCAACGCGTGACTTTAGCGATTCCTCAAGCGATTCATAGAAATTGACCTTATTACAATATCTTCACATATCTCTGCAAGCTGCGAGATATGGATAGAAAATAGAAATTAACACATAAATTTAAAGCTACTGTGGTGGAAAGAGATCATGTACTGAAGGATTTTCTTGTGTTTCTTACTGTCTAAAGAAGCAGACTTATAAATATTAGTTTGAGTAAAATAATTAAAAGCGCTGACAAATAGGGGTCCAAACGAGTAATATACTCCAGCAGTATCTCTTTTTTCTTTCGAAGTAAAACACATTGCACATTTGTAATTGCGTCACTAAGTTTGTTGGTAGTAATGATATTACCCTTCAAACGCAGTTCAATGGGCTGGTATAACGGAACTTTTCAGTAATGTTGATCCAACAAAGGCTGTTGTCAAAAACCTATCGTTATTATTAAGTATATCACTTTTCAGAAGATAATATAATTTTTTTGAATAATTCAAATTTAACTTTGATCAAATCTTTGATAAAACTGCAATAGAGTTTTACTACCTAATAGGTTAGTAATAAATTTAATGTATGATGGTTAGGATAGGTTTCACTGTGATGCTTCGTAAATCTGTTTTGTATCCTTAAATTATACCTTGTTACCAGAATGGGTTGGGTTTTAAGCACAAGGCAATCCTCTTAGTCGGTTCTAGTTCTTCTAAGAAGAGATGTAGTATCTTTTAAATACTATTGAAAAAATTATTTTTCTTGATCCACAACGCTTTGCGCGTTAGATTTATAGCCTAATTATCGTTAAAAACCGATTTAATCGGATTCGTAGTTCTTGTTGACGCTAAATACACTAACGAGAAGCATATAATCTAAGCTATTCCTCTCGCTTTTTCTTCAACTTCTTCATCGCTGTAGGATACTCCCTAAAACCAATTACCAATAAAATATCAAGAAGTTTATTATCGATATCACAGCTCTCTTGTTAGCTAAAACTTACCGTAACTTACCCTTAACTTTCGATTAGATGCTTTTGAAAAGTGAAGGTGGCATATTAGCTATTTTGTGTATCCAGCAGCGTTGCTTCTACATGCCAAGGAATATCTTTACCATTTTATTCAAAACTATGAGCGTCCAGGCTTGCTAATAGCAAGCTTTGGAAGATAAGATTAAACTACCTGCTCTAAGCATTAGAGTTAGATCCGATGCGTTTCAGCTTTTGATAAGCATTTTCTATCGTAACCTATCTCTTTACATCCATGCACAAGTTCTGCCAATAATAATTGGTAGGCAAAGGAGATCAGCTTTCCTAATAGGACGGTATATGCCATCGTCCAAGAAAAATAAAGACAGTGAATATTGCTTAAATCAAGAAAAACGACAGCATTCCATATACTCTTGAAGCTATTGTTATTTCATTCTGCTGATGGTACTGGTAGAGAAGATCATGTGTTCTTCATCAAAAACCGTTTAAGGTGCTTCGTAAAAATCACCGATAGATCTGCCTATCATATAATACAGGCTATGGTAACAACTCTTCGCCGCTTTTTGTACGCTTCAGATATAGCAGTAATAATGAGCTTTTGAAATATATTCTATTTCTGCTGTAATTCCTTAATCTTAGGTGCTTTAATCTCAAAATTGCCTATGTTAATCTGGTATGATTCCCTGTAGTATATAACCATTACAGATGAAGATGTAACCCGTTTACAAGGCAGTGTTCAGCATGTTATCGCAGCATAGGTTTAAGCACAGCCTTAACAAGCAGTATCTATCAGCTTCCTAGTAGAATTAGGGATGTGTTTATGAAAGGGGTAAAGGGTAATATCTGGTTTTTTCAGATACGTGTAAGTAGGGTAGACTTTTAATGGCATATCATCTCTCTTTCTTGTTAAAATCATTCATGAAATCAATCAGCAGAATATGCTATCATCTCCGAAATTCTATATACTAGAAATAAGTATAACTCACCTAATACTGATTGATTAATTTCTAATTATACAGATAAGCATATCAATGCAAAGTTAATCAAAAACTTTTACTAAAATTGAAATTATTGCTTTGCAGCGCATCTCTTTAATGCGTCCATTAAATCGCTCAACCCATACTATTTTCATTTGAGAATGAATGCATTAGCATTCTAAGTAGTGTTCTATTATATCAAGTTCTATATATAAACAGTCGAATTTCTATTTTTCACTGACTGAATGTTTTCGTAGACTAAAAAGGCGGTCTGTAAGTTCTTTGTTATTGTTTATATGTATCCAATTGATATCCATTGGGTATGCTCAGTTAAGATCAGGTAAGAAGTGTTGAGCATTAACCGAAGTCTTTAATTTATAAAGACGGATCAATGCATCTAGTGCACGATCTATACATCTATGAATGATAACGTCATGAAGCTTTGTTTAGCATTACGAAAGATATCTCATACTACGTGCAGAATAACCAAGCTCGTAGCTTTTACACACTTTATGTTTAGGTTTTGAAACTTTTATCTTAGTTTAGCTAAACTCCCAATCTTGGATTGCATAAATAACGATCCAGACTAGATTTATTTTGTCCGGCAACGTCAGGGTATTTTCTTGTATCCGCTAATGGGTCCAGTTTCTCTTTATCCCAAATCCCTTTGTACATCTATTTAATAGCTATTGCTAGTTGTAATATTAAACTGTGCCAGGAAAAGGGAAGACGTTTATTGTCATCCCGCGGCGATTCACATATAAGTACTGTTCATGCAGCATCCGAATAATCTTGCTGGCATAGTGAATCTCGTAACTTCACTATCATCATGAGACTATGTTTATTTAATAGTTTATTGGGATAGTAAATCTTGTTAAGAAAATAGATTTCATAGCAGTTTATAGTATGTTATGTCTGCGGCATAAACAACTCGCGTAGTTCAAACTTACGTTAATCATTTCTGTTCGGTACCATCGTTTTAAGTTTCCAAAGCGGCGAAACTTGATTGAGATGTAATGTTAGAATCGGTTTTTATGAAGTTAAGTGTAGAGGCGGGTGTGTTATATCGCTAAATAACGCTACCATTGACTTCATCAATTGGTACTTTCAAGAAAGCAGCTTGCGCAGCGTAGATCTAGCTTGGCTACATTTAATTTATCTCCCTTTTTGGCTGGCGTTCAATACCGATTTAATCACCTTGTTATGGTTTTGCACACGATTCTTATTTAAGCGCTAGTTACCGCGTATAATACGATGGCAACGCGGCAGTAAAAGTTATAAAAAGAAGGAACGATTTAATCGTTCGATACTGCTGTATTATTGCTAATTGTTGGTTGGATATTCAATACTTCAGGTGAGTTAAAACACTGATAATATCCGTTCAGCGTATTGTTAGTTTTAGCGCTTCTTGTTCTCTAAATATTAGAGAAATATCTAATCGTGGTCAGGATAGTTGATCTTTATTTCGTCCCATGACCCGTACCCAATCCAGATATAATTTGCTAGCAGACTGCTATAGTCACAGCGCGCAAATCTTTTGAGATAGCGATATTTGATACTTGGTTTTGTATTTACGCTGCTTAATTGTTTTGTAGAGAATTTCTACATAACATATAATACGGTATTCATAGGAAGAAGGGTGATAGCTTCATTGTCATTTATCCGTGTAGTGTTTGTTGTTATTCAGTGTAAAATCCGCATACGTCTCTCTTTCACGTTACACTCGTTCACTTGTGATAATGCGCTAGGTAATCACACAGGCAGGCGATGCGCTCTCCGTTTTAATGATCTTGCGCTTGTTTGTAGCAGGACTTATCAGGCGTTAGCCCGGGTCTCTGACCTTATGTAGTCGGTCAGTCAGTCCTAATGGTGATTTCAGTTTGAGTTGACGACTTTTGTTATTCTTAGCGGTGACCACCTATATCACCCTAGGTAGGATACCATCGAAAAATTAACTAACTATTCTAGCTTTCGGAGAATAAATCGGGTGGCTTATTTGAGAAATAGGATGCACCAGTAATATTTTTACATCGGTAATTTAACGCTGTTTATCAATTAGATCAGCTTATATATTTTCAGCTAATGACAGGAAACTCCGGCCAACGTCTAACTTCTCCAGTTTTTTTAGGATTGATGCTGACCTTTGATACGGTAGTTATTTTTATGCTATGAACCGCTATCTCGATCATTAGTTGCTTAAGATGACGATTGCGAATCTGCACACTAGACTTCAATGGGTAAGAAACAAATATTAGTACTCTTAATATTTATTATCTTGACGTTTGCGTTTCATAAATTTAGTGCTAGCAAAAACAACTGTACCTGTCACAGATAACCCTGAAACCCTAATTAATTAAGTTGCTGATATAAGCATTAACATACCAATCATATAGAAATGAGGATACCGCTTGATCAAATATCTTCAGGAGCAACACTAATCGCTTCAGTAATAATATGTTCATATTTTTATAAGAGCAATAAAGCATATTTTAGTAAATCAGGTTTTTAGTCCTGTTCGTATCGATAATTCATACAGTATAAATTCTTTTATATTCACCGCTGTCACAATATGTTATCTGGACCAGTATTATCATGGTTTAGAATTTATTTCTAAATATTATTTCTTTATTCTTAAAGATTAAACTTGTAGATAACAATAGATTTTACTACTTTTAATAGATTATTCCTTTAAAAGGAACAAAGTCAATAAAAATTTATTTTTTTAAATTATCCTAGGTTTTACATATATTTCTGCTTTTAAAGTAATAACATTAAAAATAAACTATAGATAAAAAGAATTAGATGTTTTCTTGAAAATAAGCTATAGAGAAACAGTCACTGCACGACTAAAAATGCTAATAGGCCCAAGACTTATATAAAAACATCAAAGAAAAATAGGAAATTAATCATTCAAGGATTAATGCTTATTTTAATAGAAGATCAAAACAGAATGTTAATATTCTTAAGAATTGTATTAGCAAAAAATATAGGAATTGAATAGCTGATAAGTAGTTTATTGAATCATATAATCCATTAAATCAACAAATAACACTGCTCATTGGATAGTGTCCTTTATATAAAAATTCCAATAATTTTGGAGATATTGGAACCGCAAAAACGTATTTAATTATTTAAATTTATTAGTTGTAATGGTTACTGTGTGTACTTAATGAAATTAAGTAATCCAAAAAGTAATCCATTTTAAGCTTGAAAGCAGATAGAAATAAGAAGTTTTATATAGAATCTATCTCGAAAGAATAATTTAGAGAGATTTTATTTAAAATTGTAATCAGTACTACTAAACCATTTCAGAAGAAAACTGCTCTAATGTTGACATACGAGTCAGAGGTTGAATTAGCCTTAGCCCAAGTAATAACTATTAAAGAGATATTAAAGCCTAATTTATAGTAATATTTAAAATTTATTTCTAGATGAATAATTGTTTGTTTTTTTAATCGTTTATATCAAATCAAAAGATCCTTTCTAATATTAAGAATCCTCTGAAGAGAATCTCACCAATTTTCATAAGTATCAAATAAGTTACTTCTCTATAACTGGCAAGCAATAATTTCTAAACTTTATCTATTTGCTCTTTTTTTCGATAAAATAAGAAATAGCTATTTTTAATTAAATTTTTATTTAAGTGAATTAAATTCATGCGCAAAGTATTCAACTTTTTGCCAATCAGTATATTCAACCTCTTTATTTGTATTAGTTTCTCCACCCGTTATTTTCATAATAAATTGAATCATGATACGATCAAACCAGTTATATTGAGGATAACGTAGAGCTCCAGCAAATACATTAGTAATAGTTGGTTTCCACGGAGTTTTAGATAAAAATTTACGGACATAAACATTTGTTTCTGATGTATCTTTGCCATTTTTCCTGGCCGTTAAATTAACGCTAAAAAATGCACTTGGCATGGTATTCAGCTCTTTTTGATAATTTTGCGCAAAATTCAATACCGAAGAATTGAAATGACCATAATGGATTGATACACCGACTAATACTTTTTGGTAAGCAGAAAGATTAAAATTTTTATCTATATTTAAATCTCTGACATCACATTGGTTACCTTCTTTACGTAAATACTCAGTAATTTTAAGTATTATCTTTTTAGTCTGACCATTTTTGCTAGAAAAAAGTAGCAAATAGCTCATATGTTACCTTTATATTATATAAATAATTATTCCCGCCAAAAGGTTGGTGTGAAAAGAACAAGTAAAGTGAATACTTCCAATCTGCCAAATAGCATAGTGACAATTAGGATCCATTTTCCCGTTGGATTCATGGTAGTGAAGTTTTCAGCTACCGAGCCTAATCCTGTCCCTAAATTATTCAGTGTTGCTGCAATTGAGGCAAAAGCAGAAAATTCATCTACACCGGTAGCAATTAATAATAATAAGCTTATAATAAAAACCAATGCATAAGCAGAAAAAAATCCCCAAACAGCTTCAATAATACGTTCAGGTAACGCCCTAGAGCCTAATTTTATTGTGTAGACAGCATTTGGATGCACTAAACGTTTTAACTCTCGTGAACCCTGTAAAAATAATAATAAAATTCGAATAATTTTTAATCCACCTCCAGTTGATCCGGCGCACCCGCCTAGAAAAGCAGCGAAAAGTAATAATATGGGTAGAAAAACCGGCCAATTTGCAAATCCATCAGTACTAAAGCCAGCTGTTGTTGCTACAGAAACAACCTGAAAAAAGGCTTGATCAAATGTTTGTAATATTGAGTTGTAAACTGAGTGGTATAAAAGTACTAACGTACAAGTGAGTATTAAAACTAATTGAAAACCGATAAATGCTCTAAATTCAAGATCACGCCAGTAAAGTACTAAACTGCGCCCAGATAAAACGGAGAAATGAAGAGCAAAATTACAACCAGAAATCAGTAAAAAAATAGCAATAATGGTATTGATAGCATGGCTATCAAAGTAACCAATACTTTTGTCATGAGTAGAGAATCCACCAATAGCAACAGTAGAAAAACTATGGGAGATAGCATCAAAAATATCCATACCAGCCACCCATAATGCTATCGCGCAAACTATCGTGAGCAAAACATAAATTAACCAAAGTGTCTTTGCCGTTTCCGCAATCCTTGGGCGCATTTTATTGTCTTTAAGAGGGCCAGGCATTTCTGCTCGATAAAGTTGCATTCCACCTACGCTTAATAAAGGTAATATGGCTACCGCTAAAACAATGATCCCCATGCCACCTAACCACTGTAGCATCTGTCGATAAAAGAGTATTGCTTTAGGTAAAGCATCTAACCCAACCAATGTAGTTGCTCCAGTTGTTGTTAAGCCAGAAAAAGATTCAAAAAAAGCATCGCAAACCGAAAGATTAGGTTGATCAGAAAAAATAAAAGGTAATGCTCCAACACTACCTAACACGGTCCAAAAAAGAGCAACGATCAGAAAACCTTCTTTAGGTCTTAGGTCATGTCGACTATTTCTATTTGGTATCCATAGCAGTAAACCTATAAGTAATACTACAATAAATGTTTGGCTAAAGGCACGTCCTGCTCCATCTCTATAGATCAAGGCCACTATACCTGGAATAATCATAGTAACAGAAAATAAGATAACGAGTAGCCCAACAATTCGGGTTATAGCTCGAAAATGCATGAATGGTTTTCCCTTGAAAATCTAGTTATAAAATTAAGATTTAGGTATTAAATTTAACGCGACTTTACTCAAATTACGTAATTTTACTAAATTTTTGTTTAAAAGTTTTACAGAAAATGAAATTGTTCATAGCATATTTTATGCTATCCGTACTGATACGATCTGCTATGCTGATTATTGTATTAATTGATTAACTATTTTTATATGCGCATATTCACAATGTATTAAACAATATTTTAAAGCATTGTTCGCTTAGTGTTTAAAAGAATAAGCGTTTGTTAAAAACTATTAGAATAAGCTCTAATTAATCTATTAGTTCCCAATTTATGCTATAAAAATAATGAACTATAACGATGGTAATTTCAGTAATATAGCCAGCTAATAATTAAGTGATCATCGGTTTACCTGTCTCTTTTTGTTGACTCAGTATCATTAAAAAGTTTAATTTTAACAATCTCAGGGTTACTAACCACATAGTTCCAGTAATGATGGAAGAGATTTGGATATTTATGTTTTAAAGTTTGGGTAAAATTTTTTGTTTCAGGAATTTCATGAATATGTTCCATATTATCTAATAAAATTGCTTTTTTAATCTCTTCGTTAAGAATAACTAACGTCTGCTAGTATCAAAAAAAGATTTATTATTTTAAATATAAATTACGAGTAATGTTTTCAATTTTATTCTCATGTATGAAGATAGTATATTCGATACAAAGATTATAATATGGGGCATAAAAGCCATATGGAAAAGTGGTATTGTAAGCTATTTTCTATTATTATCTCTTTACTGATATTGGAAACAATGTCAGTGATCTAGTTATAAAAATAAAATATGTTGATGCATCCATTTATGATATTTAGTATAGTGAATACTGGTTTTAATTTTATCGATCAATATCTGTTGATTACTATATTAGTCGCTAATAAATTTAATAAAGTCATCATTATTTTAGCCATCTAAGTACAGATAATGTCTGCGACATATCTGTGATGTTCAGAACCATATCAATTTAAAACTATATATTTATTTAAAAGCTGATATACTAATTTAGTGTACTGAGTTATTGAACAATTTTTTTTGAGTAAAATAAAATTACTGTATGGAATGTTAATATCTCTCTAACCTGTTGTCTGTAAATAACTAACATTAATATTAAATTCACTTGTTCTTTTATATAGAATCTTACTAGCAGTAAGATGACTAGCTATCGCTAGTCTATGTGTTTCCGTAAGTAACTCAATTTATAGTTTATGTTATAAACAGGATGAAAATAAAAATAATCTAATACCGATTTGAGGTTATTATTACTTCACTAAGATAACTAATAATGATTATTATGATCAATTTTTTGATCATAATAATCATTATTAGTTATCTTAGTGAAGTAATAACTTTTAATATCGTTGCATTTTGAAATACAACACCTCAAATTTTTATTAAAAAGTTGTCAGATAAAAGATTAATGCTATGCCAATAGTCAATTGGCAAATGAAAGTCTAATTTAGTTTTGCTAACTCCATCAATTAATAATCAACAGTGGCAATTTAAGAAATAGGTAACCATGCTTTAAAATATGAATTAGCTTTGAATGGATAATGATAGTCATCAATAAAACGCTTTGCGGCTTTCTAAAAGGCAAAAGAAAGGCATTTAATTTATTTATTTTTAATATATTCTGAGTAGGTTGCCATATGACGTTTTTAATATGTTATTTCTATTAATTAGAAAAACCTTCATTTTAGTTCCCTGTTATTTTTATTTCTATTATTTAATAAATATTTAATTAAATATTATTTTTAATTTAATAAATATTTTTCCACAACTAAAGTATCTATTTTTTTCAATGAAAATAAATAACTAAATACTAGTATTGTTTTTAACAATCCATATAATTTGTTGTAATTACGCTAGGATATTGTTATATTAAATTTTTTTTAATAAAAGCAGACTGTTAACTACTGGTCGTATCAAATATAAATAATAGAATATCAGTATGCTCTATTAAAGTAATACTATTTAGTTAATTAAATAAAAAACCCCGGTATAACAAAATTAATATTTAACTTACCAAATATCATTAATAAATTTGAATTAGAAACCATTTATTTAGTAATAAAACTATTAATTTACTAGAAAAGAAAAAAATACCTTAAGTTAATTAAGGGAGCTAATTTTGATTTTAAAAAACCTATTTTTATTGTTGATGCAGATAATAAACCATTCTTCTCCTTATTTAAGGCACCATGTTACAATTTTAGTAATGGTTTAATGTTGCGAACAGTATCTTTAATCATAATCAAAGATCTACATTCCAATCGTTAACTCAATTAATAGTTACGCTTTATGAAAGGTTGTGAATGTGTACTAGAAATATATTAACGTTATACCCACTCTATATCAGATCTTAAAATTGGTTTGCTTAAAGTTAAGTTAGATATTATGCTATAGTTTACTATTTCAGTATTGATTTGATCTCGAATTATTATATTAACTTTAGTCGTATATCCTTATTTATGACAATATACTCTTACTAAGAGTATATGATTGAGGATAAAATATAATGATGATTTAGTTACATAGTCATAGAACCAATACTTAAATCTAAACTTACTCTTCAGGTTAGAAAAAGTATTCCTGTGTATACTTTTGCTGAACGTTATAGCAAATCGAACTTACATTTGTTAAATGATAGAAACTAGACCATTTTTATGATTGAGCTCATATCTTGGCAAAGATTATTGCTTTTCTCACAGAGAAAATTGTAGCTACATTTATAGTTTAATTGTTATGTTTCAATAATTTTTCAAGGTCAGATAATTCTGTTTTTTTAAACAGAACCATAGCTTATAGGCTACTAGCCATCCTTTTTATCAGTTAAAATAACTGTTCACAGTTTAAATGTGAAATTCATTGCTAATAAATTTCTGATTACCTAGCCACATTAGGCTAGGCGGTTAATTTTATGCTCTCTAAAATTTATACTATGTAGTACAATCTGATCTAAGGGTACCAACTTCGATTGATGATCGGATAAAGAAAATAACTAAGATACTCTATATGAGACTCTTTAACAATCTTATAGTTCATGTGACCCTGTGAATCTCGAGCGATTAAGATCACGATTCGTTCTTTTTTTATCTCCTCCTATCCTACATTTTCTACCTTTCCTATCTGGAATATAACACTTCTCTTTAAAGAATTCATAGAAAAATATTTCATCGATTTCAATAATAACACTTAATGTATTTTCTACAATAACACTTAATGTATTTAAGTTGGTTGTTACCGCTGAATCAAGAAAGCAGGGATGCATCTAAACGCTGTTTTCAAATCAATTTTGTTTCTCTTACTCCTGTAAGTTAAGCTACTTAAGATACATCGCATATAAATAAACTATTTATTCTTGTAATGTAGTTTTCAGAATAGAGAGATCCAAATAATGTTATTAAACATTTTTCTGCAATCATAGATTTTAAAATGATATTTCTGTAAGCATAATGATTACTCCCCCAAGCAGATAATATATTCATTGTGATAATATGAGTAGGATAAAATTGAATGAGTTGCATCAATATATAGATCGGTATCATCTAACATATTGTCGCCGAGCTAACTAATAATATGCAGTTTTATGTTGGATAGGGAGTAAGGAAAAAATCCATTTAAGCTGTATTACTGTTTTCTTTTCATAGTAACCGCTATAGCGAAAATCCTTCAGATAGTAGAAGCAATTTCTATCAACAATCTTTCTTAAGATAATGTTAATGATTACAATTATATTATCCATTGTTTGTAGACGATGCTGTCGACCGATCAGGAGAATATTCTAGTGTTTTTGAAAAAATTAGTTTTCTCCTTCTTGAAGATTTATATTTGTTGTCAGGTTTATTATACGTGAATTCCTTAATCCAGTTGTATTTCGATCTTTCTAAATCGCTGTTTACGTATACAGGATAGGAAATTCAAGTGATAATGAAGCAGTAGGAATACGCTTTCCCAGAAAATGAAGCGTAACATCTTTAAAAGCTACGAACGTGCTTATATTTGCACGTAGATGTGAAATATCTACTAATGTTAAATAAAACTTCAGAAGATATTATCTTTTTAGATATATAGTGCATCACTTGATGGATTTTATTCATCTTTATAAAGAAAACATACTTGATTATAGTATGAATAGCGTAGCTCTGCGCCGTTCATGCCATAGCGTGCTACGGTTCTGATAAACCTAAAGGTTCAAGTATAAAATAATGAAATATCTTATAAATCAAAGATATAATGTGACTGCTGTTAGTCTAAAATTAGTTAGCAATAAATTACTTGGTCATAAAGTTTATCTCCATTTAGTTGATATAAATATTTTATTGATATGGTAAATATTTTTAGAAATTTAGCTTCTGATTTTAAGATCATGAAACAGGCAATCTTAATTAAGATAAAAGTACTTTCATTACAATTAAGTATTTTTAATAAAAAAGTTAAGAAATCATAGAGCAATCGGAATTACTAATTGTGATGAACGGTTGCTAAAAAATAGAGATATTTCACTTAGGTTTAAAAAAAAACCAAGAAAGATGATTAGTTTATCATCTTTCTTGGTTGTGTTTAAAATTAGTTTAATTACGCAATTGTGGAGCTCTAAGTTGAGTTTTAATCGATCTCGATAACTCATCTAAAGATGAGTGCTCTGGGTGTTCATCAGAAATTTCATAAGTAATTTGGGCTTCAGCCAGATAAGTGTGAATAGGTTCGCCATTATTATCTTCCATAACGACATGGTACCAGGGAGCAGAACGTATAGATGCATTAGATGAAATATCATCATCTTGTAGTTTATCAAGAGAGTATTCGGCGTCAACATCTACTATTACCCCAAGATAACCTAGGAGTTTGTGCCTTACTTGTTGCCCAATACTAAATTTACTGCTAGTCATCATTGCTACCTCCTAGAAGCTAGCCTATTCTATAGGTAATGATATGTGGGTAATAATATAAATTTCAAGCAGGTCACTCTATTACGATAGTTTTCTAATAACTCTACTAAATAGATTAGTAGCTCTCTATACTATATAGAATATCTGTTGTTTATATAAAAAACAATATGTTGAAGTTATTCTTATTATAAGAGAGCGCTAAAATGTGAAATATAAGTAGAAATTACTATATATTATTGGCGAGTTAAAGGTGTAGAATTTTTTTTATCGTACCTTACTTTGGGAAAATAAGGTAAAATGTATGTTTGTATTTGTGTTTATATTCATCATAGCTATCATGATAATTTAAACATAAAAGCTTTTTTGGTACATTCATTACAGCAAGTTGAATAACTAAAGGATTAATTAAAAATTGATGAGGGGCAGAATAGGTGCTTAAATTAAATTTTAAAAAAATGAAGAGTGTACGTCTTAAAAATACGTAGCAAATTTCATATTTGCCATGCATTCCAATAACTCAAATACATTTTACCGGTTTAGGTAAACCAGCAAATTTTGTTGCCTGCTTCGCAGGCCCTTTTGGAAAAAGGCGGTAAAGATAACGACTATTACCAATATGCTCACCATGTTTTTTAACAATTGCTTTTACTAACATACGAATAGACGGGGAAATATTGAATTCAAGATAAAATTCACGAACAAAGTGAATGATTTCCAAATGTTGTTCTGTTAATATAATATTCTCTTGTTTAGCCAAGAGAAATGCTATAGATTCAGACCAATCTTTGGTATTTTTAAGGTAACCATCGGCATCAGTGTTAATTTTGTGACCTTTAAATATAAACATATAATGTTTTAAGAAAAAATTAATTTTATGGCTAATTTAGCAAAATTAAAATCCTTATACAAGTAAATTAGTAAAATGCTGATAAATTAAGCGAATAATCACTTAATAGGATAAATATAAAGCGATTAAATTATATAAGGATTTGCAAGTATTCAAGCTATGTTTATAGTTTTGAGAATTGTGGAGGGGTGGCCGAGCGGTTGAAGGCAGCGGTCTTGAAAACCGCCGATGGGAAACCATTCGAGAGTTCGAATCTCTCCTCCTCCATTTTTTGAGTTGTTAGCAAATCTTGTGTATGATGATGGTTACGCTACTCTTTGCTATGATCCTTTATAAATCTATTCTCTATCCTTAAATTGGACCTATTGTTACTACTAGTATAGTAAAGGTCAACTCCCCTTAGAAGTTTTATGCTCATTTCTGGTGAGCTGGTGTTATGGTGTTATGGTGTTATGGTGTTATGGAGATGCTAGCGAATCCTACTAATTGATTTCGTGAATAATTTTAACAATATAAACATGATATACCGTAACAATAACTACCTTACAAGTATCCACTAAACTAAATATTTATCGTAATCCCTTGAATGAACTCATTCGTAATAACGTTCTAGTCAGTTTAACACCGTTGTTGAGACGGAGCTCGAAGCCATGCTGCGATAATTTGCCTACTGCTTTTGCCTTTATCAATAAACAAAGTAATGGTTATTTGTCACAGTGATCTATGTAGACTAATATGGATGATGTTGAGATTAAGGTAACTAAGGGTTATGGGATCTCAGCAATAACGGAATATTATTTAACAGCTTATTATTACCTTATCTAAAACGCGTAAAACATTGAAGAGTTGTTACCCCATAGCTTTCTACCTGAAAGCTATGGGGTAACTCTACCAGTGGTTTTCATGATTGTAGAGTTGCTTATCAATAAAAAGCATATAGGTGGTGTCTCTCCTGTTATGGAGATCATTAGAAGATTAAAACTGTAATACATTGAACAGCACAGGCATTGGTGCCTGCGTAACTTAAGCAATATATGACTCTATATTTATTTCTTGGCTAATGGCATATGCCGTTCTATCAAATAAGCTGATCGCCTTTTCTTGCTGGTTCATTATTTGACAGCAACATTGTGCATTTACGTAATGATTTAACTGCAGTTGAAAATGCTTATCGAGTATTGTAAGCGAATTTAGCCGAACTTCTCGATATACTGCAACTGCGTAGCTTAACTATATCTCCTCAGGATGATTGCTACGGAAGACTCTGCTTTTAGTTTTTTAGAATCCAGTAGCAGAAATATTTCTGGATAATGTAGCACCAACGCCATTAGCTACATAAAATAGCTAATGCATTGATTTAATTCCTAAAAGGTATGTAATCAAAATTAAGGGTGAGTTTCAATAGCTCTTGGTACCACAAGAAAGCCATGATTCTGATAATAAAGCTCTTAATATTTTGTTGGAAAATGGGTTAAGAAAATATTATCCAGCGATGAAGAAGTTGGAGAAAGAGCTAGAAGAACGGATGACATTCTATATCTTCTCGTCACATCCGCACTAATATTAATAAGAATGACTAATCAGATTGAATCTGATTTTGTGACAGTAAAATCCTACGAAAAGCTGTCTTGTTAAGCACTGCGGCTCAAAACAACCCTTTTAATGCTATTTAAACTGCTCTCGTCTGCTCAGAAAACCTAGAACCGGCTAAACGGGGGATTTAATCTTCTGTAATCTGATAGTAAATAACATTCAATTTAAGGATGGAAAACAGATTTATGAAATATTAGATCGGAATGCAGCCTAATCGCCATACACCAGATTTGCCAATAACTTAGCTACTCAATATGCATCTGCAGATAACTAAACTATTTATCTTTGTGATGTAATTTGTCAGAAGACTTCAAGTAAGATTGTTAAATCTTTTCATATAATTAAAGATTTTACAACGATATCTCTGTAAGTCTGATGAATCTCCAGACTGGATAACATATTCATTATGATAATATGAGCAGGATAAAGTAAAATGAGTTGATTTAATATATGAATCAAGATAATCTAATAGATTATCATCGAGCCAATCTAATGATTGGTAGTTGTATGTTAATAAAAAACAAGAAAAGAGTTTTTTACTCTGTAGACTGTTTACTTTTTCATGGCAATCTCTATAGAGAAATTTCTTCTTATAGAAGAAGAAATTTCTACAAAACTTTTACTAAGATAGCCAATTAGCAACATCTCGTTTATATTGTATGAAAGATACAGATTTAATAACACTGAGATTTCACAAATAATCTTTGATGATGGTACTTCATGCAAACCTTGTTATCGGCAACTTCTATCATTATTTGAATTTATTTGTAGCTTTTCTGAGAAAAGCGCGATATAGATTACACGTCCAAACAATGGTTAACTGCTTGGAGGGTAAAAGAGTTCAAAAATCATTTCTTATTCTGATTTTGCTGGAAAATATTGATCCATGAAATTTTAAAGTGATGAATTGTGCGTTCAACTGGATATTGATATTTAAAATTAACAATAAAACATTCAACTACAGTAGGTACAAAAAGGAATGAAAGCATCAAAATAAAGAGTAAGAATCAAATAAAAATATTAATGGATTTAATTATGCTCTATATTATTTTTTAATAGTTTACTTCTTAAATATGTGTCTATTCTTGGATCTAGGCACTCTTCATGGTTGAGTCATGAAGACTAATATACTTTCTTTGCTGTTATCGCCTCTCCTTTTTTTTGTTCGTTTCGGTAGAAATAATGATAGTCATTTTAGTGATAAAACTCACTTTATCGGATGTTTTTAATGCTTGATAAAGCCATGTTGTATATGTATTAGAAAGCAAGTAACATTACAATTGAGTATATCGTTATTTTCAGTTAAAAATCCTGGCATAGTGTGTTGCTTTTATTAGCAAAACAGCATCCAGTTTAAAACTAAATTTAGAATCTAATCCTTTAAATACTTTAATAGGTGCTTAAAGCTCCTATAATTTATAGGCTTTAGGTTTTTATTTCTGACTAACATATTTAAACCTGTGTAGGATTTATGTATAAGGAAGAAATCCAGATTTTGCTAATTATCTAATGTGGTAGTTTGCTTATTTTAACTCTCTTCCAATTTTATAGCTAAATGTTAGAGTTTAAAGTCAATGTTAAGTGTTTTTTCAATAGAAAATCCCTTATTATATATTCTATAAATAGCCTATTACTGGGTAGATGCTGATAAACTTCGTATTGAAATCACCTTTTTGTAAATATTTTCATTAAGTATATTACTTTTAAATTTTAATAAATTCTACATACACTACAGTATATAGTGTACTTATGGATAGATTTTGTGATGTCGTATCAGCTAAAAATGGCGTTGTAGGGATTGTAGCGCTTTCTAAATTAATTTCTGATTGATGTCTGAGTTTTAGTCAAATATACTTGACTGGGAAAACTTCCCAACGTGAATGTCACAGAGTACAACCGCTACCATCGTTCATGCAATCAATCACAATCTCGCCGATAAATTGAGATAGCTTATAAAGCAATAGATTTCTCATAGAATTGGTGATTTTATCGCCTCATATCGGCGCATTGATGATCTTGAACAATATAAGCTTTTTCTCTTTGAGGTTAAACCGGACCCTATCTTCATCGAAGATAATAAACTCAATCTAAGTATAATATTTAATAACTTCTGTATCTTAGCGATTGGTTTTTTTATTTCACATTAATTTGAATGCCCTAATAATTTGTATAGATATCGTGAATAAGTGCAAAGTTTTAGTACGCGTTGATAAAGTATTTTATAATAATTAACGCCAAAGGATTTTTCTTATATCGAACTTTACTACATTACTAAACAGCCAAAGTACGGTTTAGGCGTTCAAGCTAATAGCATAGATGTTACAAAGTTTAAACAATGTTCTGTATTCGAATTTAGTGTCTTGTAGTTATTTAGGGCAACATCGGTAAAGTGTTCAATTAGATTTTAATTCTCTATAAGCGTTTTAATTTTACTCCGCTTGTATTAATTTTCTATCAGGCAAGCAAGCAGAACTTTTGATTTTCGTTTAAATCTCTTTGCCGTGGAGTAACACGTTCTGCGATAGCGCTGTCTGAACATATCGTTCTGTTACAGATTGCATCCATTTTTCTTAAAACCGCTCTGTGCTCCAGTAGCTTAGGTAAAACATTTAAATTTGTTACTTTTTACGAGAAGTTGTGATTTTTGCGCTATAGGTTATAGACATTTCATAGACCAATCAGGTATTTTAGTTATTTCATAAATTTTGTTAAAAATTATTTGTAATAATATTAAAGGTTACGTTTTCTGAATTCTTATGGTTTTTATGGTTGAAGAACCCTTGCCAGCTATTTGCAATGCTGGCATTAATGATTTTTTTGCCTGAGATCTATATCTTGCAATACTTGCTTAACAGATTGATAGTCTGAACCATTGTTATCTAGGATTTAATCGGGTTATTGATTTCCTTTGGGTATTGGAGTCAGTAATTCTAGGTTAGTTTTGGTAGTCAAGTGTGGTAATTTAGTATCGAAAGTGTTAATTTTAGACCATAAGGCTCTCACCAAAAACTACTAAAATACCGTTTTATAAAAACATCTGGCGTCTGGATTTCCGCAATAAATTATTTCCAATTTCATTTTTAGAAATTTGGTAAAGGATTTTTTCATAGATAAGTTGAATCTATTTTTATCCTACACTCAATTCCATAATGGTCGCTTACAAGTAAATCAAATCTTCAGAGTAGCTATTACCAACTTCTAGTATTTGAAATACTCTAATGTACTCTAAAGCAAAATTAATAATTTTTTTCAACCGACTTATAAAGTTTCAGCTGATTTATTCATGAATGTTTAAAATTCACCTCTAAATGAATTAGAATGAAATATTCTTAGGTAATTATTTATAGTTATTATTAAACCTAGTATATGATAGTCAGGCTGATTTTTCTACTCTGATGCTTTATAAATCTATGTTCCATTTTTAAATTAGATCTTATTATCAGAGGAGTCAAAGCAGGTTGAATCCCTTTAATTAACTCGAGCTTTATGAGCAGATTGCAGCAGTTTAAATATCATTTAATGAGTTATTTTATTGAACTATAGTGATTTTGGGTGCGTCGAATTTATAATCTCACGATTCAATCGTGATTCGTCGTTCTTATTGATGCCATATTCTCGTTAAGAAAAAGTTATATAATGACAACGTTCTTTTCGATCTTTTTTAGCTTCTTCATTGCTGCAATATGATACTTCATTGAAAACCTTACCCCCAAAACATCAAAGGTTTTATTAGCAGCATTATTAGAGCTCTATATTAGCTAAATTTCTACAGCTCAAGTTTTAACTTTTAATTACATACATTTGGAGAATTAAGTTAACACATCAGATATTTTATGCACCCAAGAACATTAGTACTGCGTACCTAGAAAATATTTTACAATCCATTCCAAAAAACTAAGCACCGCGTTCCAATCTTAATTCCTGTAAGATATAATTAAGTCATGCGATTGTAGTCCATACAGAAGTTAGGCCCAGTTTGCTTATAACTATTTATAAATATCTTCTACTGCAAATCTAGACTAGCTCCTTTATGGTCATGCGTACCAGCCGATAAAATAATCAGCAGATAAAGGCAATCAACTTACCTGACAGAACGATATATACCAATGACCAAGAAATAAACCTAGCGGATATCGCTTAAACCACATAGCCGCTATTGCTTGCACTATTCAAGTTATTGCTGTTTCAGTCTGCTAATAGTACTCCAGAGAAAGCATGTGTTTTTACCAAGAATCACCCTTATATGACTTCATGAAATCATTAGTATGGGATATTATACCAAATAGTAGCTACAGACATTTAACCTCTTTAGATTTTTTATAGCATTAGAATAAAGCGATAGTAACGAGCTGTTGAAGTATATTCCGTTCTTGTTGCTTGGGTATCTTTAACCTTAGACACTTTATTCTCAATATCGCTAATAGCAGTCTGTATAATTCGTTGTAGCATTCAACTGTTACGATCGACGCCATGAATGCCATCGAGAAAGCAGAGTTCAGTATCTTGATACTGCATGACTTCGATCTTCATTCTTAATAGCTGTGTCTATTAGCTAATGGAATCACTTATGGATGAATTCATGTGATGGATCAGGATAATATCTAATTTCGCAGATACCTGTATAGGGTAGACTTTTATAGTATATCACCTCTCTATTATTAAGATAATTTATGAAATAAATCAGTAGGATACAGCACCGTTTTCCGAAACCCAATAGATTAAAAATGAATATAATCCTTTTCTTGTTTTATATTTATTTAAAATGAGTACGACAGATAATTATTGTGCTAAATATTATTTATATTTGATATCACTGATAAAATATCTTGACATATCTGATCTTTAATAAGATATGGCAACTATTGTATTGCAAGTTCATATAAAATAAAAGTGTACCACTTAATCAACGGAAATATATAGTAACGATATTGAAGCAAGCTAAGAATAAAAAGTAAATGGCGATTAAATTTATTTATGTTGGCAAAGGTTATCAGTAGAAATCTCTTATACTGTAAAGAAGGATTTTACTCAATAGGTTGCCATAAAAGCAAACAGTTATACAGATATAGAGATTCTTTCCTTACTGCCTACCAATATAATGCTGCATTTCATTAGTTCGCTCTGTAACAATCTATCGGATGATATCGATTCATGCATTGAAGCAACTTAATTCACTTTATCCTGCCATATTATCACACTGAACATGTTATCCCACTAGGGATATTTATAGGGTTACAGGCATGTCATTGCAAAATCCACGATTGCACGAAAACATTTAACAATCTTATTGAAAGTCCTCTGGCGAAACTAGATCACAAGGATATATGATTTAGTTATCTCCTATTTATCTTGAGTATCTTGACTTTAAGAAAGTTAGCGAAATAAACAGGTATTAATTTTTAAAACAACGTTTAGATGTGGGGCTCGTCCCCGCTTCTTTTTGCTTCAGGAGAAACGGTCAACTTAAGTGCTCTAAAGTGCTATTGTTGAAATTAATGAAATATTTTTTTCTGAATTCATGAAAAAGAAGCGTTCTTTTCTATATAGAAAAAGTAGAGAACGCGGGAGAGAAAGAGATGAAAGGAAAGAATGAATCACGGTTTTAATTGCTAGAAATTGAGATATTCATGTGAGCGATGAGATTCTTGAAGAGTTTAATTCAGAGTGTGTTAGTTGTTTTCTTTAGCCAATCATCAATAAAAAATTAATCCTTAGCTTAAATGTAACTAAATAATGAAACCTTTTTAACGAGCACGAAATTAGTCATTATTTGCCTTCTAAGATTAGATAATTAAAAAGTAGTTGATAAGAAATTACAGATTCAAACTGTGAATAGTTATATCAGATGTTCAAAAGGGTAGCTAAGAAGATTCAATGATGTAAAGTTGTTTTATTTACTAAATTATTTAGGCTGAAGAAGATTATTTAAAAGTACAAAAATTGAAATGCAGACGTAGCTATAAATTGCTCTACGAGAAAAGCAAGAACTTTTGCTAAAATAGCTATGTTAATCTAACTAAATAAAACGTAGATGATAAAAATATCTTCTTTTAAAATTTCATATTTACATCCTCAATATTGGCTAACATGGTTAGGTATTGGATTTCTTTATTTGCTGGTTTTACTACCTTATCCAATTATCTATTGGTTAGGAATTTGCCTTGGTCGGTTATCTAAATATTTCCTAAAAAAACGCCTACAAATAGCAAAACGCAATTTAGAACTCTGTTTTCCTATTATGAATTCACAGCAACGCCAGCATATGATCAATAAAAATTTTGAATCGGTTGGTATGGGATTATTTGAAACGGGTATGGCATGGTTCTGGTCTGATAGACGTATACAACGTTGGTTTACAATTAAAGGACAGAACAATATTAAAAAAATTCAGCTGACAGGACAAGGGATCATTGTAATAGGAATTCATTTTTTAACGCTAGAATTAGGCGCTCGTATTTTTGGTATATTAAATCCTGGTATTGGTGTATATCGCCAAAATGACAATCCGGTAATGGATTGGTTGCAAATCCGAGGACGATTACGTTCTAATAAATTTATGCTTGATCGAAAAGATATAAAAGGCATGATACGTAGCCTTAAACAAGGAGAAATTTTATGGTATGCACCAGATCACGACTATGGTCCAAGAAAAAGTGTTTTTGTACCTTTTTTTGCAGTTAAAAATACTGCAACCACTATAGGTACCCATATTCTGGCTAAACTTACCAATCCTGCAATAATACCTTTTACACCAAAGCGATTAGCTAATGCAAAGGGTTATGAATTACTCATTCAACCTGCAATAATCAACTTCGTACAGCAGGATGAAATTTCTACCGCAGCATTTATGAATGAACTAATTGAAAAACAGATTATGGAAGCACCTGAACAATATATGTGGTTACATCGTCGGTTTAAAACTAGACCAACAGGTATGCCATCGCTTTATGGTGAGCTTGATAAGATAGACGATTAACAAATATTCCAGAGGTTGTATTATAAAGCTAGTCACTAGGCTTATCTAGATAAGCTTCTTTGCTAATCAATTGAGAATTATTAGCAAATCTGGTGTATAGCCATTAACCTCCACTCTCATCCTTCATAAGTCTATTCTACATCCTTAAATTGGACGTTATTTACCACCATGGTCAACAGATCAAATTCCCTTATCTTGGTTTCTGCTTTTTTTAAGCAAAGACAGAGAGCAGCTTAAATAGAATTGAAAGGGTTTTGTTTTATCGAACCACAGTGCTTTCGTTCGCGACTCAGATTCATAGCCTGACATTATCACAAAATCTAATTCAATTGAATTTTTTATTTTTATTGATCTTCAAAGTGCACTAACAAAAAATCGTAGAATCTCAGCCTGTTCTCTTGATCTTTTTCCAGCATCTTATCCTCGCTGCAGAATACTCGCTGAAAACCATACCAATAAAACATTAAGGATTTTATCAGCGGAATCATAGATCTCTGCTAGCTAAATCTCTCGCAGCTTAAATTTAATTTTTAGTTGTATCCCTTTTGGCAATCACGTCTAGCGGATCAGCTATTTTATGCACTCAACAACATTGATTCCTGTGCGTCCGGAAATATCTTTGCCATTGTGTTTTAAAAAACCAAGCACCGCGTGTACCTTGTACCAAGTATTAGGAAATACGGTTAAGCTTTGCCTTGCAGATAGTTAAGAAGTTTGACCCCAGTTTATTTCTAACTTTTGAAAAGCATTTTATACCGCAACGAGCTCATTACCCATCTATGCAGTGCCATTGATAATAAGCAGCAGGTAAAGGCGATCAGTTTGCCTGATAGAATGGCAAATGCAATTCCGCCAAAAATAAACATAAAGTGTATCGCTTAAATCAGGTAGCTATCCCGTTTTTTTGCTGTACTCTTCAAGGTGTTGCTGTTTCAGTCTGCTGATAGGTACTAATAAAAAGATCACGTGCTCTTCACCGTGAAACGATACAATAGTTTCGTGAAAATGATTGGTAAAGATGATTTGTAGGTATACAAGACATGGTTACTAGCTCTTCGATGTTTTTGTGCTATTTGGATAAGACAGTAGTAATAATCTACTGAAGGATATTCCGTTGCCGCTATAATACCTGATTTTAGATACTTTAAATATAAACATCATCAACATTAATCTATATAGTTCGTCTTGTAAGTAACTGTTATGCTCTCTATAAGAGGCATTCAGTATCTGTTAGAAGCATGGCTTTGATATCCCGCCTTAACAGCGATACCTATCAGCGCCTATCATCTGCTATTACGGACGCGTTCATGAAAGAGATTAGAGGTAATGGCTGGTTTCGCGTCTACCTACAGGATGAACTTTTTATTCATGTCAGCTCTATATTATTAATATGATTTACGAAATTAATGGTAGGATTAATATGCCAGAATCTCCTCTTCAGGAAACCACAACACTAGAAATATTAACCTAACTTACTTTTTACAAGTTAAGTACAATTTAGTTAGGTAATTTTTTATTGCTAAAAGATGACCATAGAAAATTCACCACAAAAGTGAATATTAATAAAAACAGCGTTAAACCCAACGCTGTTTTTTTAATTAATTTAATCAACATGAACTTTTTAATTTAAAGCTTGTTGCATGCCTTTTTTAAAATCATCCCAGTTGCATAAGTTATTTTCATTAATTGGGCAATTTTGAAGCGATAAAGTGACCTGTTTGGGTGGGTTATTCAATGTTAATGGCATTCTATCTCGTAGTTGATTCGCTGACTGATAAATGTATTCAATTTTTAGATAATCTTTGTTAGATTTTTTATTATGCCAACGCTGAAATACTAATTTTCCACCAATAGGTGTATGTTCATATTGTTCAGGCAATTGATAAGGAGTGAAATCCAAAGCAGACATGACTGATGCAATATTTGAATCATGACCAAACATAATAAGTAATTTTGATTTTTCTTTATTAGGTTGGTTAACAAAATGTAAGTTAATATAATTTAATAGAGGCTTAGCTACATTCTTAGCAATAATTTTAGTTTTAAATGCAACTGAATAATAGCTATTTTTAATGTTATTAAGTGTTTTCCATTGTTCTGGTGTATTAATAGTCCCCCATGCTATATCTTTTGTAGCAAACCCTTCGTAATACTGTAGATCAAATATGTCCACAAGATTTGTTGTTAATCCTAACGGCCCAAATACAATGGGTTGTTTATCAGGATCAATAATGATCGTATTAGGGGAGCTAACAAGATCGCACAACTTATCTTTTTTACATAGCGTTGAATTCTTAAAGTCTAATATCGTTGAAATTTGTTTATAAGCTTCAGTTAAATCTAAATGTGCTAATTTTTCTGTCATAGCGCTTATAGCTTGTCGTTTAAATTCTGCACTACTATCAGTTACAACTGGATCAAAAATAGGATCGAACTTTCCTTCGCTCATATCTGAGCGATAAAAAGCTTTAATCGAGCAATCAGGAAACGCGCCTCTAATAAAAGATTGAGCTGTAGCAATAGTGCGTTGTTGATTGTTTGCATAAATATAAACATTATTTGAGTCTGGACATTGATCTCTACGCAATAGCCCTACCCTATGAAACCAATATTTAAAATAGTTTCCCATATAAATCTCTAATTGTTGACCTTTAGTCGTAAGATTTCCATCTTTAGTATCCCAAATAGGCCAAAGTTTATTTGTTGCACGGGTTAATATATCCTTATATACTATTGGTGCTCTTAAATTATGCCTACTTAAAATTAATACCTGAGTTAATTCATAATCTTGAAGTTTTTCTAATGAAAAACTTACTGGTGATATCAAAATGCAAAGAAGGCATATCATTAGTCTTTTTTTCATTTTCAACGCTCCTGTTATAAAGTTCATAATAATTTTCTTATTATATAAGAATTTATCTAGATGTAGTCAATTAAAAATAAATTTCATTTACGATAAAATGTTGACTTTTGCTGGTTCTTAAGAAAAGTTCTTAACTTTTATTAATTATATGACACAATGATGATATTTTACAATATATGTTCTAGTTCTAGTTCTAGTTCTAGTTCTAGTTCTAATTCTAATTCTAATAATAGAATATGCTTTAGTTATTAGAAAATCTAATGTATACTGGAGATCAGGCTATATTCATTCTGATACTTCCTAAATCTGTTAATCCTTAAATCGAACGTTGTTTACCGCTATAGTGGTCAAACAAACAACTCAAATTCGCTTAACGCCCTGGTTCTCCAACTATTCTAAAAAGACAAGAGTAGCTTAAATACTATTGAAATGGTTGTTTTTCTTGAACTACAGTACTTTTACGTCGCCTTCATAGCCTTAGTATCGCGCAAAAGGCGATTCAATCGGATTCGTCGTTCTTGTTGACCCTCAGTGCATTAGGAAAAATCGTGGAATCCCAGCCCTTTTTTCTCAATCTTTCTTTACCTTCTTTATTGCTTTACGGGAATACATTGAAAACCTTACAAACAAAAACATCAAGGAATTTATTGGAGGCATCACGACTTTCTGCTAGCTATAACCTCTTGCAACTCCACACTTTTAATTTTTATTTGCGCTTTTAGGAGTCAAATCAGCACATGATCTATTTTATTTATCTAACAACATTGAGGCGCTCGCTTAGGAATATCTTTCCCATTGAATTCCAAAAAACCAAGTATCACGTCCCTCTTTCTCCGTCCAAATCTCATGAAAGATATGCTTAAGCTACACTATCACGGCCATCCAGAAGTAGGTCCAGGTTGCTTCTGACTCTCGATAAGCATCTTCGACAGAAACGATCTCCTTACCATCCATGCAGTGCCGTCGCTTTAACCAGCAGGTAAAAACGATCAGTTATTCTGACAGAACGGTATATGTATTCCGCTAAGAAAAAAAGTAACGCGTATCGCTTAAATCACGCAGCCGACCTTGTCTATACTCTTCAAAGCATTACTGTTTCAGTCTGCTAATGGCACTGGTAAAGAAATCATGTGCTTTTCACCGAAAAGCGACTTCAGAATCATGAAAATCTATGGTGGATAATTCCTCCTTCTTTATAAGTATAGAGCCATAGTAGCAACTCTTCACCGATTTTTACAGGCTTCAGATAACACATAGCAAAGAGCTGCTGAAGGTATTTTCTGTTACTGCTACGATTCTTTGGGATTAGATATTTTAATTTCAATATCGCCAATGCTAGTTTATATGGTTCGCGGTGGTAAATAATCGTTACGGATGAGTTAATACTTAAGAGAACAAAAGTAATATTTTGTTTTGTGATACCTGTAAGGTAGACTCTTCATGGTATATCATCTCTTTTTGATTGAAATCATCCACGAAATCAATCAGCAGGATACGCACCCATCTCCGAAATTTCTAATACATCAGAATTGAAATAACTCGCTTAATGTTAAAAATTTGCTTTATGTTGTTCATAAATAGCAATAATAGCCATAAGCAATTGGCTTTTATTTTTTAAATTAACTTGATAATATCAATTTCTTACTTTATCTGGTATATTACCAGATAAAATCGTTTGTAAAGTTGTAAAGTTGTAAAGTTATAAAGTTATAAAGTTATAAAGTTATAAAGTTATAAAGTTAATACTTTCTTGACTATACTGTCGTATCATTTGCTATGCTCATTGCATAGATCTCTAAGAGCTTTCCTTACTCAAATAAGGAAAGTGCTAAACGTTATTTTTGCTGGATTGTCAGATAACCTTTTAAGTTTATTGATAACTTTAAGATGTTTTTTTATACCATAAGTTTTATTTAACGCTATCTCTTCGTCGGATGAAGAGATATAGGAAAAAAATTCCTTAACCATTTTGTCGTCAATTTAGCTAAATATTGAGTATATAACTACTGATTTTTAATTGCAGCTCTATATTTAAAGACATAACAACCAGCTCCATTTTGGCGACAAAAACTTGCTAATGTAACTGAGACAATTTCAATGAAGTCAACACGCTAATAGCCTGTGTACTAACTTGATATTTTTTACTATTTTATTTTCTACTCATTATCTAAATATAAAGCAATTCTCCATTTATTTTTATCATTAAAATAATGATTTGGGATTATAAACAAGTTATACTCATTTTTTATGTATAGAAATTCTAAGATGCTGGTATGTATCCTAAATTAGTTTCATGAATGATTACAACAAGAGAGAGATGGTATGTCATGAAATTTACCATAGAGATATATGTATGAAATCAGATATTACCGTAATCCATTTCATTATCTCATCCGTAATGCTTACAGCTATTTGATGGCATAGATCTTGAGATAGAGCGAAGCCATGGTACAGCAAATGCTTATTTGCTACAGAAAACTTGTAGCAGGCAAATATTGGCTATGTTGAGATTAAAGTTCCTAATATCGAGGAGTATGGTACAACGGTAATGAAATATGCTTCAACAGCTAATTGTACCTTCATCTTATTTAATGCGTGCAAAAAACGTTAAAGAGTTTATCTCGTAGCCTACGGAGAAGAATCTATATTGGTGATTTTTATAATGCTTTACGACTTCTTTGTGTAGAGAAGTCTCTCTACTAGTACCATAAAAAGACAGAAATAGCAACAGCTTTAAGTTCGTTAGTAACGGCGCTTGAGTGATTTAAACAATACGCGTTACGTTTATTTCTTACCGAAAAGCATACGTCATTCTGTTAGGAAGTATAATCGCTTCTGCTTGCTTTTGGTGTCTAGTCCCTGCTAGACTATGGATGAAGGAAGCTCGTTACAGTTGAAAATGGTTATTAAGAGTTAGAAGCGCGCTGGGTTTAACTTCTAATGCATTGCGAGTGTCTAGAGCTTAATCGTATCTCTCAGAGATTGCTACGGAAGCCTTGCATTTGGTTTTTTAATGCAATAAGCAAAGATATATCCAGACACCTACTTTCAACGCTATTGAGAGTAGGTACATAAAATAGCTAATATGCTGCCTTCACTCTCCAATGGAGAGCAATCAAAAGTTAAGAGCGAGCTGCGGAGGTTTGACTAGCAGAGAGTCGTGATGCCGCCAATAAATCCTTTAATGCTTTGTTGACAAAGGTTATTAGCGAAGTGTATTCTGCAGCGATGAAAAAGCTGCAGAAGATCGAGAAGAACTGTTTTTATTTTACGGACTCTTACTATCAAGAGAGTTAAGTAAATAAGAACGACGAATATAATTGAATCGACTTTTATAACAGTGAAACTATGAAGCCGATGTTGAAGCATTATAATTTAAGAAAAACAACTTTTTAATGGTATTAAAAGCTGTTCCAATCTACTCGCAACAGCTTAAATCTGCTTACCAGATTTAAGCTTCTAACTCTGGTATAGTAAATAACATTCAATTTAAGAACGAAGAATAGATTTATAAAGCATCAGAGTGGAAGCGGTATCCTGATTGTATACATCAGGCTTACTGATAACTCACTTTGGTATTAAATTTTTAAAATCTCATTGTTCACATGAACTTTTTCTATCTTGCAAAATTAAGATAGCGATTCGTTTTCTTTTTATCTCTTTCTATCTCGCGTTTTTTAGCTTTCCTATCTAAGAAATAATACTTTATGATACAGTTTCGCTAGAGGGCTTCTAGTAAGATTGTTAAATCTTTTCCTGTAATCAAGAATTTTATAACGATATCGCTGCAATTTTAATGGCAGCATGTTTTTCCCCTTAGTGGATAACATGTTTACTGTGATAATATCGAGAAGATAAAGTAGAATGAGTTGCTTCAATACATAAATCGAGAACATATGACAGATTATTGCAAAATAATCTAACGACATTCATCTTTACATTGGCATGGAGTAAGAAAAAATACTTCTTGACCTGTATAACTGCTTACTTTATCAGAGTAAGCTCTGCTCTATACTAAAAATCCTTCATGTAATATTGAGGAATTTCTACTAATAATGTTTATAGCATAGCTTTTAATATACAGCTACTACTTTGATATTAAGAATATTTAGTGAAAAAAAATTGGATTTCTATTAAAAGCTTAATAGAAAAAGAGGAGGAAGAGAGGCCCTAACAGGAGAAAATGAAATTTGTCTCCTAGTAAACAAAAGAAGTTTTATTTTGATATTTTAATTACATATGGATCGCGTAAAATAGTTTAATCTGAAATAGGATTATAGATTTATCTACCCTATCAATGATAATCAACATATCTATGTTAATCGTCAAACTATTACTAACAGTAAAAATAAATAGCTTAAGAAGGTTATTGTGTTGAATTTTAGTTACGTGTAATTGCTTATTGGTATTAAGCAATCGCTAATGTTAGCGATTATAAATTTATCTTACTATTATCTGTCAATTTATTAGATTACTGATAAATACATATTAGAGCAGATGTTAAAGTTAACGGTGATGCATGTTTATGCTATTCTAGTTTTATTCTAAATTATGTTTTGATGAGGAATATTATGGATCACCGTCTGCTTGATATCATTGCTTGCCCCATTTGCCATGGAAAGTTAGTTTATGATAAACAAAATTTAGAGCTTATCTGTAAATTTGATCATCTTGCTTACCCTATTCGTAATAACATACCGGTTCTATTAAAAGAAGAAGCTCGTGAGTTACTTTTAGATGAAGAAAAGTAAAATGTTCACAGTTATTATTCCTGCGCGTTTTGCTTCTAATCGCTTACCAGGTAAGTCGTTAGCTGATATTCATGGAAAACCTATGATTATTAGAGTAATGGAAAGAGCGCTAATGTCAGATGCGACACGTGTTATTGTGGCGACTGATCATCAGGCAGTATTTGATGTGGTGAAATCGGCAAATGGTGAAGTCTGTATGACTAATGTTTCCCACAAGTCAGGGACTGAAAGATTAGCAGAAGTTATTGAAAAATATAAATTTTCTAATAAAGAAATTATTATCAATGTTCAAGGTGATGAACCTTTAATTCCACCAGAGATAATTAATCAGTTAGCTAACATTTTAATATTAAAAAATGTCGATATGGCAACATTAGCGACACCAATAAATGACCCCAATGAACTATTTGATCCCGATATTGTAAAAGTCGTGACGGATAAACATAGTAACGCCTTATATTTTTCTAGAGCTGCTATTCCATGGAAAGGTGATCATTTTGCAATTAGTAAAGTAAAAATTAACCAGCATTTTTTACGTCATATTGGTATTTATGCTTATCGAGCTAGTTTTATTCGTCGTTATATCCGATGGCCGATAAGTTCGTTAGAGACGATAGAAATGCTTGAACAGTTACGTGTATTGTGGTATGGCAAAAAAATTCATGTTGCCCTAGCAGTTAAAATACCAAGTCCTGGAATTAATAATCAGCAGGATCTAGATGCTGTTCGGAAAGCATTTTTTTCTATTTAAAATTATCCTGATGTTACCAGTTTTTAAAACTATCTATAGTTACTAGATTAGAACTATAGTATTAAAGATTGGATATTAATAACTTTTATTAACTGTCATTTTAAGTAAATAAATTCATACTAAATTCGTTATGAGTAAAAAAATAAATCTATGGAAAGAATTTTTTCAAAGGTTGCAATGGCATGAAGTAATAGTAAGTTAATTAGCAGGTGCAGTAATGAGATGCCTATTTATAGGAAATAAAATATTCAGCGTGTGTTATATGGTTAACTAAAGTCAGTAGTAGGAGAAAAGATTTGTCGATCAACGATTTTTTCTACTTTGAAGGGTTCTTTTTGGGTTTTTAGCTTTAATTAAAATAAGTTATCTGTTTTGGAAACTTTAACGATAGTGCGAATTAAGTTGATACTTTAGTATCATTTAATAAATCATTACTGCGCTCGTCAGTAAAAATTAATCTAATTTTTGAATGTTGAAAATAGAGCCAATCATTTCCGTCACTCTAGCTATGCTATTATTAATAGCAATTAACGCTTTCTGATCAATTGGAATTGTAAATAAATCCCCAATCCAAGGATAATGATATATCCGATGTCTTTTTAAGATGTAAACGTTCATAACGTTTATTAAATATACTTTTATCGATAAAAATAATTATCAACGAAAAGTTAATAGCTTACTAATAAAATAGTTAACTAACTAAAAGTTACTAAATATTTTCCGATTTTTTACTAGTGAGTGAAAAAGTAATAATAATCAGCGATAAAGCTAATTAAAATAAGGAGAGATAATTGGATTAAAAGCGTACTAATATAGTTTTTAATGTAATCAGTATCTTTCAAGCCTAGTTAACAACTTTAATAAATACAATTTAATTATATAGATTAAAGTTCATTACTTATTAATATTTAAATTTTTTTAATGAAAGTATTAATAGTTTTTATTAAACTATTTTATCCAGAATTATTATATACGTTTCAGCGTATAGCTCTGTTAATGACAAGATAGCTACTAATGGATATAATTGATGGCAAAATATCATGATTATGAGGTTCCATCGTCAGGGCAACTACAACACGTAAAATTAGAACTGTCCTTCAGACTAACAAGGAGTCTGCGTCTATTTTAGTTAAGTATTAAAGCGTATTCGAATTTACTTTTCTAAAGTATAAAAATGAGATGATGTTGATGATCGGATATGTTACCAAAGGTTATTGCTTTACTAGCAAAGCAATTTTTAGCCACGATTCTATATTTTAATTTTTATGATTTAAAACAATCTTCTCTCACTGGAGAGAAATGGTAAATAAAACAACTCTACTCCCATTAGAGTAACTGCTTAGCTATTCTTTTAATCTAGTGGTATAAAATTGCATTTTGTATGTAGAATTTATTACTAATAATTCTATTAATAATTCTATTAATAATAAACGTTATTAAACGATGGTAAGTAATTTATACTCCCTGGCAAAGGTTTCACATCATTTATCTCCATCCGAGCAAAGGATGGACACATTATTTATCTATGATTGACTAAAGAATATACCTAATATACTCTGTATTAAACTCTTTAAGAATCTCATCGCTTACATAACCCTTTCAATCTCAGGCTGATTTAATACCGCACGCGATTCGTTCTTTTCTTTTATCTCATCCTCTCCCGCCTTTTCTGCTTTTCCTGTATTGGGATATAAACACTTCCCTTTAAATGGATTTAGGAAAAAATGGTTTTCGATGTCAAACAAATATAATACATTTATGTTGGCTATCGCTAACTCATAAGAAGTCATGATGCTATTTAAATGTGTTTCAACATTAATTAGTTATTAGTAAATTTAGTATATGATAGTCAAATTTCACTTTAATACTTCGTAAATCTATCCTCCATCCTTAAATGGAGCATTATTTACCTATAAGTCAAACAGCTTAAATTCCCTTAGCCAGTTTCATTTTTCTACGCAAACTAGAGAAGCTTAATACCATTGAAGGGTTATTTTTTTGAACCGAAGTGCTTCTCGAATGAGCTTCTCGTAGCCTTATTTTTGCAAAAGCCGATTTTAATCGAATTTATTATTCTTATTGGATGCTAAGTATACTGATAGGAAGTTGTAGAATGCTAGTCGTTTTTTTGCTCTTTCTTCAACTTCTTCATCGCTTGGCAGAATACGTTGAAAACTTTGCCAACAAAACGTTAAGGGTTTTGTTAGTAATATTATAGCTCTATGCTAGCAAGATTTCCTTACAATCTTACACACTCTTAACTTTTGGTTATATGGATTTATGGAGTTAAGGTAGGATATTAACTGTTTAATGGCACCAAACAGTATGTTAGTGCTATCTACCCTGGAACGTTTTGCTATTAAATTCTAAAAACTAACGGCGCTATGTCTCTCCTTAGCAAGTCTAGGAGAGATGGTTAATCTACGCGCTCGTAAGCTATTGAAAAGTTATACCAAGTTTTCTTCTGACTTTTTTGATAACCATGTTTAACTGCAATGAGCTCCTTATGTCTAGGCTAATTAATTCAATAATAATAAGCAGGTAAAGCTGTTAAGATTGCATAACAGAATAACATATGCCTTAACACAAGAAATAAACATAGTATGTATTGCTAAATCATGAAGCTGTCATTGCCTATTCTCTTCAAGCTATTGTTGTTTTTAGTTTCCTGATGCTACTAGGAGAGAAATAATGTGCTTCTTACCAAGAAACACCCCCCCAAGAGCTTCATAAAAATTTCCGGTGGAAATAACTTAGCCGGTAAGGACATGGTAGAAGCTATTTAATGTTTTTTTTGTACACTTTAGATAAGATGCTGTCAATGAGCCGTCAAAGATATTCCGTTGTCGCTATGATCCCTAATCTTAGGTGCTTTAATTTCAACATCGTTAATAGCCGTCTGTATAGTTTTCTGTATTATATAATCGTTACGGACAATGGTAAGGACAGCGTTCAGCATCTTATCGCAGAATAGATTCGAGCTCCATCTTAACAACAGTGTTATCAGCTTCCTGCCACTATTATGGATAAGTTCATGTAAAAATTAGAGGTGATATCTGGTTTTGTGAATATCTGTAGGATAAATTTATCGCATATCATATATTTTTTGTTAAAACAATTCACAAAATCAATTAGAAGGAAGAGATTCGCCATTATCTCCGAAACTCCATACACTAGAAATGAGCATAACTCTAAATTAATGACTGTTTATTTAGTTTACCATGTAAAGTCAATTTATTCAATATACATTGAAAATAAGTAAAATATTTATCATTATGATGTACTTTTGTTATAGGACTTTTAATAAGATTGTTAAATGTACTTCTGTAATTGGAGATTTTTAATGATGTCGCTGTAACCTAATCAATGTCCACAGCGGATAACATATGCATTCTGATAATATGAGTAGAGATAAAAGTAGAATAAATTGCTTCAATACATAAATCAACATCATTTAACATATTGTCGCCGAGCCATCTAATGAGATGTAGATTTATGTTGGATAAAGGAGCAAGGGAAAGTCTCTTTGATTTCTATGATTATTTTCTTTTCATAGTAACAGCTATAGCGAAAATCCTTCATATAGTATATGAGATCTACCAATAACTGTTACAAACATAGCCTGATGATCGCGTCTATATTCTCCATTGTTTTTTAATAATGCTGTTGCCAGCGCAGGGAGCCAGCCGTAGTTATTTTTTCGAAAAATGGTTTTCTTTCATTCGTCTATCTGTTGGTAGATATGTACGCGATTTTTTGAACCCCGTTGTATCTCAACCTAGCCATGCATCGCTATTTATTGAGGTACTCCTCTCTGTACCCCCACTGGGAAATTTTTGTGAAATGAGACAGGCAAAGAACAGCATAAGCTGAAATATAAAGCGTTTAAAGTTACGCGCCTGCTTAGAGCTACACATAGATGTAAATATCTTTTGAAAATGCCAAATAAAACTTCACGATGTTGTTTTTATAGGTATAAAAGTGCGCACCCATTTATGGTTTTATTTATCTTTACAATAACAAGACCGTAGTTAACGGTTGATCCTTATCACGTGATCTTAATCAAGCATGTTTCATCCCTATAGTTATCCATCAGGACTTACAAACAATAGCAAAGAATTTATAGATCGCCTTTTTGATCTGAAAGGCGTTCAACCACTAAAAAATATGAATTCGATCCTTTGCGTGCATAGCTTGATATAGAACACCGGCTTATCATGCTGATGCATTCTCAAATAAATGAAGTGATCTAGTGATTTAATGGGTGTTATAGAAGATGAACTGAAAACTCATTATTTTAATTCTAGTTAAAAATTAAAGATCACTCTGTATCAATATGATTGGCTGTAAAATCAAAAATTATCACAATTAGTATTAGGTAGTTAAAATCCATTGTAGTCTATTAAAGATTAGTTCAAGGTTAAACCTAAATTATTTAATAATATACTATATCATCCGAGGGAGATGATGGTGATATTTAATAAATGTACTTGTTAAATAGATATTTTTATCGTTAATTTTGATTAAGTTTTATAATAGTATTATCTATCATTTCATGATAGATCGCAATTTAATAATACTGCAGATAAGTTTATACAGGATATTTATCCTACAATAGCGAGGAAAATATTCGAACCTGTTATTTGTCAGGATCTAAAGCCTTTGTTTAATTTTTTCTTAATAAGCATTTAAAGCTATTTAGACGCTCGTGTGGTTTAAAGAAGGTTTTTGCTAATAAATTTTCTGCGATGAAGTTTTAAGTTATTATTTATTGTATTTCAGCAACAATGCTTGAACACGCTAAATTATTGCTTAAAAAATAAGCTAAAATATGAAATTTATTCATTCTCCTGTTCTTAGGATATTGCTTAATATTTAACAGAAACAAGAACTGTTGATTTAGTGTTATATATACAGTTACTAAATGGATTAGTTAACAAAATCTGCAATAAAAACTCTAGTGGATTTAATTAACCTAGGTGGCGTATTTTCTCTTATCATTTATAATTAGAGTAAGTTATTGATAAATTCTGTATTAAGTAGCTGCTATTTAGCAATACACCTAAATATTCAACAACTTTGCAAACGTTCACTTACAACCTGTAAATTCATTGTTATCAGAAAAAGTATATCAATGACTATAAGTATTTAATTTTAGAAATGAGTTATTAGTAAGTCTGCTATCTAATAATTAGATTCGCTTTTATGCTGTGTGAGCATGTTTCTATTCTTAGATTAGATGTTATTTATCGTCAAGGTAAACAACTTAAATTCCCTGAGTCGGTTTCCAGTTTTTCTAAGTAGGACTCTAGAAGTTTAGATGCTATTGAAAGGATTATTTTCTCTAATTGCGCTGGTTCACGCATCGTTGCTCCCCTATCCTCACTATACAAAATCTATTCAATTAGAATTCGTCGTTTTTATTGACGCGGCCCAGTTGAACTAACTGAAAATTGCAGAACACCAACCCGTTCTTCTCGCTCTTTTTTTAGTATCTTCATCCCTGAATGATATGCTAAAAACCTTGCAAGAAATATAAATAGCTTTATTAGCAGTATCATAGTTATCACTCTTAACGTTCAGTTTTATACCTATGGAAAGTAAAGTGCTAGCACATAATATGTTTGTTTTTATGTACCTAATAACATTAATGCTTCGTATCTTGGAATATCTTTACTATTACATTTTAAAAACTAAAAGACCGTATCCAATATCAAGTCTAGAAAATATGGTAATGTTTTATTTTTTTAAATACACTTGGTGCGTTTAAGTTATCCATCGCCGATGAAGTGAAAAGCAGTGATGTAATCTAAACATTATTTTTAATGAACTCCTACTTGTTTTGCTGAGTTCCGTAAAGTTAAGCTATTCAAGCTGCATAGCAGATAACTAAACCATTTATCTTTGTGATGTAGTTTCGTCAGAGGATTTTTAATATATTTGTTAAATGGTTTCCTACAATCTGAAATTTTGTAATGATATCGTTGTAATATTAATGAGTATCTTTAGCAGATTACATATTTACTCTAACGGTATGGTAGGATAAAATAAAATAATTTGTTTTAATACATGAATCGATATCATCTAACAGATTGTCATTAAGTCAACTAATAAGATCCAACTTTATCTTAGAAAAAAGTTAGGAAAAAGTATCTCTGATCTGTATGACTGTTTGTTTATGGTATCGCTGTAACGAAAATCTTTCTTATAGTAGAAAGATTTTCTATAATGAGCTTTGCTAACATAGGTTTAAAACCTCCCTCTAATTGTACCGAAGTTAGAGGGTGTTATTAGTACTATTTATGACGACACTGATGCAATTATGCTATACTTAAAAAGTGCAAAAGACAAATATCCTATCGAAGCGGTAAAATTATGGCGACTATTTATGATTGTGTCAATCTCTCATTGAGAACTAATGAAAAAATTTCTAATCAATTTTTACTTAAAGGCGTTATATTCCAGAGTTAATCAAAGAAATTGAATCTGCTGACAATTTCTATAATATATTTATAAGCGATTTTCTTTAGCAAGAAATTTTGATAAAAAGGTTATATTGTTGTTATAGTTTATAGGCATTAGTGCTAAGAGGTATAAAATATCTTATCTATTCATAGATTATAATTTTGTTAATAACAATAAATTCATCTATATAAAATAACTGGAAATTTATTTTTTAAATAAAACGCTAATATCTCTTATAATTTATAATTTTTGATTGATACTCAAAAAAGTCATTAAGCATTTTGCTATTGAGCTTTTATTTAAAAGCATTCTTATTATCTAAAAATTAATATTTCCAGCTAAAAAATCATAATCTTTTTTATAAAAAACTATTATATCTCGTTAATTTTATTTATGCCTGACGCAAAATAATTGATAAAATAACGCAATAAATAATTAAAAGTTATTAACTATTTAATAAAAACAAACAAAAAATAAACAAATTATTATCTTTTTTAACTTTATTAAAATATTATTAATTTTAAGTAGAAAATATACTATTAAATAGTAGTTTAAGAATAAATAAGTATTATTCCAGAATTTAAAAAGATCTAGTAATTTAAAGTTAAAGACAGAAATTTATTCTATGTATTGCCAGGAATGTGCAATACTTATCTTGTTGTTTGGAGATTAACTAAATCTAGAAGGTAATATAATGAAGCGTACTAAAATTGTACTGGGCTCTATCGTCCTAGCTTCTGGTTTATTAGCAGGTTGTTCAACCAGTAGCCAACTTAACAAAGTGTCATCAGATTTACAAACGTTAAACAGTAAAGTAGATCAATTATCAAATGACATTCAGTCATTACGTACTGATGTTCAGACTGCTAAAGATGAAGCTGATCGTGCTAATCAACGTTTAGATAATCAAGTTCGTAACTATAAAAAGTAATCCAATTATATTTAACGGATCACTAGATATACTAATAAGGCACCTAACTGGTGCCTTATATTAAATATAAGCAACTAATTTTTTAGTGTTACTATTATCTATTTATTAGAAAACTGCTATTTATATAAAATATAGTATAATCTATTCATAATTTATCGCACTTAATATTAATTAAGTCTTATTTACTTTTATCGGTATTCCTGAGCGACGTGCTATTTCTTTAGCAACTAATTTTTGACTAATACCAGGTTCTCGTAAAAACGTCTTAAACTCATTGCTATATACTAACGGTATTGTTTGCGGATTTTCAGATTTCCTTTTAGATAAAGGTTGATGAACTTCGATGTAATAGCTCTCATCTGGCTCTTTAGAGTACTTAATGGGTTCATTAATTACTTGTACACGAGTTCCTATCGATATAGAAGAAAATAATGCTGATATATGCTCAGGTCTTAAACGAATACACCCGGAACTCACACGTAATCCAATACCAAAATTCGCATTAGTACCATGGATAAAATATTGTCCTTTATCATAAGATAAGCGCAAGGCATAAAGACCCATAGGATTATCAGGCCCGGCTGGGAATACTGTCGGTAAAATAACGCCATCGGCAGCATAACGTTTACGAATGCTCGGTGTTGGTGTCCAAGTTGGATTTTTAATTAATTGACTAACTGTCGTTACCATTTTAGGTGTATTGGAACCCAATTGGCCGATACCAATAGGGTAAACAATGACTTTATTGCTTCCTTTTGGAAAATAATACAATCGCAATTCTGGTAAATTAACGATGATCCCATCACGTTTAGTCGCAGGTAATAACATTTGTGATGGAATAATCAATGTTTTACCAGCTTTAGGTAAATAAGGATCGGTACCTGGATTAGCTTCCAACATACTAAGCAAACCTATCTGAAATTTATTTGCAATAGATTCCAGTGGCCGCCCATCATTAGTTATCACATAATGAGTATTTTTTCCAATTAGGCGTTCTGTAATAGATGGTAATAAGTATTCAATAGCATTGACATTAAAAGTCAGCAAGCTTAAAAACAATAAGCTGATAAAAAATAGAGTTCTCTTCATACTTTTTCTCCTAAGGAATATATAAAATTCATCGGATAAATAAACGTCACTTTAATAATATCAATAGTTAATTATTTGGTTCCAGATCATTATCTAGATCCTCGTCGCCCAATATTATTTCATTGGAATAGTGGCTACTGAAAGATATAGTTGAGAGCAAAAATATAATAATTAAGCACATCTTCAAATAACTACAACACATAAAATTAGCGCTACTCTTCAGCATAGTAAAAAGTAGCGTTTCATCTGCTTTTTGGTAAGTGTTATCCGTATTCGAATTTACCGTTGCTAAAAAACAAAAATAAAATGATGTTGATTATTACAGTTATATCTACATGGTTTTCCGATGATGCTGTCGCCCGATCAGGAAGCTGCAGTCAGTTTCTCTGAAAAAATATTTTCTTACTATCATCCCATCTACTAGTAGTGGAGAATCCCTACCTCTACGTAAATTTTTAAACCTAGTTGTATCTTAATCTATTCTCGATCGCTGGTTATGTAGGCACAGAGGAGAATTTACGTGAAATGAGGTAGGAAAGCATTGAAGCCAAAGCGTAAAGTATTTAAAAAGCTACTAGCCTAGTTATCACGTAGATGTAAAATATCTTTCTTAAATGCTAAAAAACTTCAAGATGTTATCTTTCTATAACTATAGATCGCGCCACTCGATGGGTTTTATTTGTCTTAGAACGAGCACTACGATGTAAGTGATAGCGATACGCTACTTCTAGAATGTTCATGATCTGGTATTATTTATATATTCTATGATATGTTAATTTTTAAAAATTCATGTAGGCTGCTAGATACTTTTAATAAATCTTATAGAAAGTATAAATCGATTAAATTAGAAAGATAGCACGCGACTTCATATATTATATGCACCGCCTGTTTATTTAAAGTGCTTTTAATCTTCTTCTCTTAAAATACATAATGATAGATTGATTAAATTTTTATGACATCCAAAAGAGGCTATACAGTAATGCGTCTGACTCAGTTCTTAATTTTTTCGATACGCAAGTATTATCCACTTCTAGTCACGATTATCCTTGGTTTTGAGCGGGGGTTACAAAGGCCAAGCCGATAATGCTAGATAGAATGCATTGAAGGGTAATGAATAAAAGTATAATTCCCAATGAATTCATCACCTATAAGGAAATAAGGATAATCCCCATCTCTTCTTAACTCCTAAAATAAACACAAAGATAACTGGATCAATAAATCTCACGAATGGAGATAAGGTGACGATTTCTACTTTTTTTATAAAACACCTAGAGGCTAATTTACTCAGATGTATACCACTAAACTAAACTAGTTTTTACCATTAAAGATAGTTAGGATAAATTTCTTAAAAACTATAATGAAAGTGTTAACTCGTGAACAACGTCTATCTATTTTGAGTAAATCTTGTTTTCAGCACTTGTGTCATGGGTGTTTGGCGCTACTACTATACCTCTCCTAAATCTTCTCACATCTATTTTTACTAAATCAGTAAGTCAAAAGTCTATAGTTTATACGACGTTAAAGCTACCTAGCAATAGCTAGCATAACAGGTTTATGTTTTATTCAATTGCAATTAAGAAAGATTATTTTTACTATGCCATCTTTTTTGCCTTTTTCAAAAATAACTCATTTCTACTCAATGCTCTGTTTCTCATCGCTATCAGTGCTATGGTGAAATATGAGCTCAAACAGGGTATCGAAATTGATATCTTTTCTATGTTTTTTATACTTGTAATTGAGAATTTGATCAACATCGGCATATGCATATCTCCTATCACTGATGGTGGTCTAGATATTAAACACATCATGTAGAACATGAATTGTTTTTAAAAAAAGAGCGGTCGAAGAAATATGGCGAGGAGGCGCTATTATTAGGCTGCTATGTCACACAGCGATGACCTTATAAATCTCAGATTTTCTGGTCTTAATACCTGATTCAGGAATCAGTGACACCGTTATCTGGAAATCACAGTACGGATGTTACTGTAAGTGCACTTTACTAAAAAGATAAAATTAGTCTAGTATAGCATAAAATACCTCTAGCGCCACCTTAAACGTCTTGGTATCCGCAGCAAAACTGCGGTATTGTCGAATGGGAGAGTGTTTGTACATATAACTATGATCATCAGATTAAGCAGGTACCGATATAGATCTTGTCGCAGGAAAAATGATAGGGTACTATTATATATTAGCTATATTTCAGCGAGGTATTTAAGGCGGTACCTTAGCATGGTTTCTTATCAAATCGTGAGAAAGATACACTATTACCGAAGATATATAAAGCGCTGGAGATGGATGATGAGCTTACAAAAACGGGGGGGATTTGTTATTCTGATGAAAGAATTCCTATATATAGATTCATATAAACAGATTCTGTGTGACGACAGATTATTTTTATCAACGCGCAGTTTTGGTAAGCAGGAAACAGAATTCTTATAAAAAGAATGGATAAAATAGAAAAGAATGGTTGTTAAGACAAAATATAGTTATATATATCTAAAATAGTGTATTATTATCAAATAATACAGATTTCAATGAAATTTTAACTTACACTAGATCTAGTAAATCAATTTTTATTACCTTTTAGCTAATAAAGGTAGGATTTTAACCTCTTTTAAAAAGTAATTTAATTTCTTAAGCAAGAAATCTAAAGCTTGACGCTTATTATTTGATCTTAACCGGTAACCACATAGCTATACATCAGATACTTATAGATAATGCCAAAGAATTTACAGATCATCTTTTGATCTGCGAAAGTATTACCATTAGTATTGGTTAAGCTATTTAATGGGTGCATAAAAAAGAGACCTTGCAAAGGTATAATTTAATTCTGGTCAATAGCTTGAGATCACTTTACATCGATATGTTTACCTGCGCAAACAGGTATTGCTCTCAATAAGTAATGAGTAGTAAAGCTCTATTACAGTTTATGAAAGGGATTTAAAAGTTAAATTGTAGTTATTCCAAAACTATACTATCCTCTTGGATAGTATAGTTTTGGAATATTTAAGTTATTAAATGAATAATTTTTTAGTTCGCTGATGGACTGCTTTGATTATGTTATGCAACCCCTGACTTCTTGATGGTGTTAAATGTTGCTCCAATGACAACTTTTGAAAAAATGCTTTACTATCTGTAGTTAAAATTTGTTGCCCGGTTTTATTTTGAAAATTAATTATTACTAATGCAATCAAACCCTTAACTATAGCTGCATCGCTGTCACCAGAAAACTGTATCTTTCCAGTACTATTTGGCTCCATAACAAGCCAAACTTGGCTTTGACAACCTGAAACTTGGTTTTTTACTTGTTTTTGCTTACCATTAAGTGGTAATAATCTTTCTCCTAATTCAATTAGGTAAAGGTATCGCTCTTCCCAGTTTTGACAACGTGAAAAATTACGTAATAATTTATTCTCATCAGGCAAAACTGACATTATTCTATCCTTATATATAGTTTAAAACGAATTAACCAAGTAATTTTTCAATATGTTGTAGTTTTTCAACTAAGATATCAATCTCTTCTTTAGTAGAGTAAACTGCTATAGAAGCTCGGCACATGGCTGGTACTTGATAAAAATCCATTAATGGCAAGGCACAATGGTGCCCTGTTCGTATTGCAATCGCATAATTATCTAAAAAAACACCAACATCATAAGCATGATGTTCACCTAAATTAAAGGCAATAACTCCTTGACGCTCATCTGAGCCGTAAAGACGTAAAGAGTTTACTGTACTTAAACGTTGATTAGCATACTGCATTAATGTAGTTTCATGGGTAGATATTTGTTGATAACCAATATTAGTAACATACCGTAATGCTTCACCTAAACCAATAATACCAACGATATTTGGCGTGCCTGCTTCAAATCGCCATGGTACTTTTTCATAAGTGATATTTATCATTGCTGGTTCAGATGATGTCATGATTACTTTATCAATCATGGCTCCACCACCTTGCCATGGAGGCAAGGAATTTAATAATTCTTTTTTACCATATAAAACACCAATTCCAGTGGGTCCATACAGTTTATGGCCAGAAAAAACATAAAAATCACAATTAAGATCTTGAACATCAATCATTTGATGCATAATACTTTGTGCACCATCCAGCAAAGTATGTAATTCCGTTCCTTTTTTCTCTGCACATTGATGCGCGTAGGCAATAATCAGTCTTACTGGATTAACGGTTCCCAAAACATTTGACATATGGGTAAAAGAAAGTAATCGAGTTCGGCTATCGATTAACTTATCTAATCGTTCAAAAATTAATTTTCCAGTATTATCAATAGGCAATATACGAATATCAAAACCAATCTGGCCTGCAAGCAAATGCCAAGGAACGATGTTAGCGTGATGCTCCATTTGGGTGATGATAATATTATCACCTGGTTTAATAAAAGCAGGCCCATAACTATAAGCAATTAAATTTATGCCTTCCGTTGTTCCTTTAACAAAAACAATTTCTTCAGAAGAAGAAGCGTAAATAAAATCAGCTACTTGCTGACGAACATTTTCTACCATCGCTGTTGCTTCACTACTCAAGCGATGGGTTCCTCGGTGTACTGCAGCATAATGATGACAAAGAAACTGCTTTTCTTTTTCTATCACTTGTATAGGTTTTTGGACGCTGGCAGCATTATCTAAATAAATTAACGGTTGATCGTTGATTATTTCTTCCAGCATAGGAAAATCTTTGCGAATGGATAGCACTGAAAATGTCATATTAAATCCCTGTCAATCGCTTCTGAATAATCTCCATTACCTTATTACTTACACCTTCACTATCAATAGTTTCGATGACTTCAGCCGCAAAGGTAACTATAATCATATGTTTTGCATTATTGAGATGAATACCTCGTGAACGTAGATAAAACAACTGTTCATTATCAATACGGCCTACTGTAGCGCCATGACTACATTTAACATCATCAGCATAAATTTCTAACTGTGGTTTGGTGTTAATTTCGGCTTTTTTAGCTAATAACAAATTGTTATTTATCATTTGACCATCAGTTTTAAGTGCTGCTGGTGCAACTTTAATCATACCATTAAAAATAGCTTTACATTCATCCAATGCAATTGTTTTATGTAATTGCCGACTTTTACAAAATGGTTCATTATGTTCAAGATAAGTTCTGATATCGACAGTTTTTCTATTTTGTGGTAACAAAAAGCTATTCAGTGATAATCTGCTACCTGTTCCATTTAACTTTACACTAGTATGATGGCGAAGTAATGCTGAGCCGGTAAAAATACCTATACTGTTTATTTGACAGTCTTGTCCTGATAAGATGTCATTATGGGCAAAATGGTTACTTTGGTTGTTTTCAATACTAAGTTTGATATGACTAAAATAACTATTATCACCAATATTAGCGGTCAATCGACTGCCGGTTAAATGCGACTTATCATCAACAGAAATAAAATGTTCAATAACTTGCGATTTGCAATTAGCACCAATATCTAAATGATAGCGATAGTGACTGGTATTAATATAATCGCGGTGATTTGAACCAGAAGTAATATTTAATATATAAAGCGGTTTTTCTACTTGTTGATTAGCAGCTAATTTAATTAATAGGGGTTGAGCGGCCAAACTCTCAGTTAAATATAGAAATATTTCATTATTCACAATAGGCGCTGAATGCTGTGTTAGTGTATTCATAATTTGAATTTGATAAAGGCCAAAGTTATCGCTACTTAGCGCAGGAATAAGATATCCATTAAATAAAACAATCTGCCAACCATCAAGGGATATTGCCAACTGTTTTAATTGCTCAGTAGTAATTGAGTTAACTTTATCACTATTTAATTGGTATTGAGCGTTAAGTACTTTTGCTAACGGCATATAATAGCACTTTTCATGACGAAATAGTGAAAAGCCAATTTTTTCTGCCTGCTGCCAATAGGCCTGAGCTTGTTTTTCTTTTGCTCTTTTGCTAGCATAAAAAAGTGTTGCAAAACTTTTTAGCGCCTGTTGATTTAATTTTGTAACTTGATGCTGTTTTTCTGCTCTTTCATTGTTTGGCAACAATCCAGCCATAGCCTTGCACCTCTAGTTTTTTAGCTAATGTAAAATCACCAGATTGAATAATTTTTCCTTGATGCAGAACATGAACAAAATCAGGCTGTACATAATCTAAAATGCGCCGATAGTGAGTGACTATGATAAAAGCTCTTTTAGCGGCACGTAGTGAGTTCACGCCATTGGCCACTATTTTTAAGGCATCAATATCAAGACCTGAGTCCGTTTCATCTAAAATACATAATTCAGGTTCTAACGCCGCCATTTGCAAAATATCATTGCGTTTTTTTTCTCCACCAGAAAAACCGACATTGACTGATCGAGTAAGTAAATCTTTCGGCATATCAAGTAATTCAATTTTATCTTTAATAAAATCCTGAAAATCAAATCTATCTAACGGTGACTGCTTACGATACTCTCTAACGGCATTAACAGAAGTTTGTAAGAAAAATTGATTACTGATACCAGGAATCTCTACTGGATACTGAAAGGCTAAAAATATACCTTCACCTGCACGTTCTTCTGGCGATAACTTAAGCAAGTTTTTATTTTTGAATAGAATTTCACCTTGCTCTATTTGATATTCTTCACGTCCTGCTAGTGTTGCTGATAAGGTACTTTTGCCTGATCCATTAGGCCCCATAATTGCATGCACTTCACCTGCTTTTACTGCTAGGTTTAATCCGTTAAGAATTTGATTACTTTCAATACTGACATTTAAATTTTTAATACTTAACATTTCATTGGCCTTTGAATAACTCAATATTATTTGAATAGAAATCATTAACCCACGCTATGCTCCAAGCTAATTGCTAACAATTTTTGCGCTTCAACGACAAACTCTAATGGTAATTCAGAAAAGACATCTTTACAGAAACCATTTACGATCATAGAAATAGCATTATCCTCACTAATACCACGTTGTAAACAATAAAAAAGTTGATCATCACCAATACGAGATGTCGTAGCTTCATGTTCTAATTGTGCACTACTATTTTTTACCTTAATAGATGGAAAGGTATGGGCGCCACATTTAGCGCCAATTAACATAGAATCACATTGGGTATAATTTCTAGCATTTTCGGCAGTTGGTAAAATCTTTACTAAACCGCGGTAACTATTTTGACTGCGACCTGCTGAAATTCCTTTGGAAATGATGGTGGAATGTGTATTCTTACCAATATGGATCATTTTTGTACCGGTGTCAGCTTGTTGGTTACCATTGGTTAATGCTACTGAAAAAAATTCCCCAACCGAATTATCCCCTTGCAGAATAACACTGGGATATTTCCAAGTAATAGCCGATCCTATTTCAGATTGTGCCCAGGACATTTTGGCATTCTCACCCTTACATAAAGCACGTTTTGTGACAAAGTTTAAAATACCAGCAGGTTCAGTTTCAACACCTGAAAACCAATTTTGTACAGTAGAGTATTTTACTTCAGCATCTTTATGAATAATAACTTCAACTACAGCAGCATGTAGTTGATAGCTATCACGAACTGGAGCAGAACATCCTTCAATATAACTAACGTAACTACCTTCATCCGCAATCAAGATAGTGCGCTCAAACTGACCGGTCTTCGCTGCATTAATACGAAAATAGGTTGATAATTCCATCGGGCAACGAACTCCCTTTGGTACATAAACAAATGTCCCATCAGAAGCAACAGCAGAGTTCAATGCAGCAAAAAAGTTATCCTGATTAGAAACGACCGTGCCAATATATTTTTTTACTAATTCAGGGTATTGTTGGATTGCTTCACTGAAAGAGCAAAAAATAATACTTAGTTTTGCTAATTCTACACGATAAGTTGTTGAAACAGAAACAGAATCAAAAATAGCGTCTACCGCAACTAATTTTTCATCACGTACTGGTACGCCAAGTTTATTAAACGTTTCTTCAACTTCTCCAGTTAGATAATTATTGTTATTCTTATTCTCTACCTCTATTGCTGAATCGGATTTAATATGATGATTATCATCGCAACTATTGCAAGATGGTGCCGAATAATAACTATATTCCTGATAGTTTAAATTAGGGTAATAGCCTTTAAGCCAATGAGGTTCTTTCATATCCAACCAATGTTGATAAGCTTCTAAGCGAAATTGCAACATCCAATCAGGTTCATTACGTTTGCTTGAGATGGCTTTAATAATCTCTTCATTAAGACCTTTAGGTAATTCATCCGTTGCAACATGAGTGAAAAACCCCTCTTTATAACGATGTTCCTCTAACCATTGTTTAACATCATGACCAATTTCTATATTATACTGTAACATAATTTAATTCACTTAAATACCAAAGCTTTCACCACAACCACAAGCGTGATGAGCATTAGGATTATTAAATTTAAATACTTGATTAAGTCCCTCATGAACATAATCAACCTCAATACCATCAATAAATGGCATTGCTTTTAAAAGAACAAAAAGCTTAGCGCCATTGTGTTCAAAGAGCAAATATTCTTTGGTTGGATTATCTATCAATGCAATAACATAACTAAATCCTGCGCAACCTGATTGTTTAATCTTAAGAGATAGTCCATGACTATCAGGATTTTTTTTCATTAATTTACTAATTTGAGCAGCCGCCTTATCGGTCATGGTAAGACCCTGCCAAATTGTTTTATTCAAAGAAGAAGTATCGACGTGCTCTGTCATTAGTGACCTCATTAAACTAATTTTGACTAAATTTATTATGAATGTAACTAGATTTTTTTTTGCTTAATATTATATATGTTAATGATAGCATCTTTCAATTTAACCACTTACTTAAGTAGATATTTTATTAGGTATTTTTTAGCAAAAGGTGGTATTTATTTTACTATTAGTTCAGAACAGTTAATTTATTAACTATACCAACTTATTAATTAATAAAAGTAACTTACAAATTCAATAATAGTCAAAACTTGATAAACAAAATATGGATAAATCATCAACTTATTATCTTTTATTTATCTTTAATTAGTAATAATAAAATTATGATTGTTATGAATCGGAAAATACAACTTAGTCTTAATTATTTATCAAAGACTTTTATTAATAAAATTTTTAGCAATGACCAAGATAGATCACATTACATACGTTACGTACTTTTTAAAAATACCTGTTTAATGGGCTAGTTATTTAATCCAGGATCGTTATATAGATCCTCGACGTGCAAGACCTGTTCATGACAGGGTAGCTATTGAGAGATATAGTTAAGAGAAATTAGCGCAACTCTACTATAATCTGTTGATTTTGATAAACATTCAGTTTAACTGGTCGTTAAATCAGCGTTAAAACCTTGGGTTTTTTTAATATAGTTACATACTTTGTTATTTTCTAGCTTATTTGATAAGCGCGTCCTATAAAAGGTGGGGGGGGATCATGATGCTAGTAACTTTTTTAATTAGTGTTCACTTTGTATTTTATGTACTTTCCTTGACGAGAGAGTATACCAGATAAAACTTGGTAATTAATGTGTTATAAACAATATAATTTCATTATTATCCTATTTTTATTAGTTAATATGTCATTAATTATGCAATAAATCATTGATAATATCCCATTCGTAATTTTTATTATTAGGCCCATTTATGGAAAAAACGCAATCATCTAATGATTTACCTAAATTTATTTTAAGCATAATTGCTATTTTATTGATGATAACAGCATGTTTTTTGGTATTGAAACCGTTCATACTTGGTTTTCTCTGGGCTGGCATGCTGGTTATTGCAACCTGGCCATTATTCAAAAAAATTGAAAGCAAACTGTGGTATAAAAAATGTCTAGCAAGTATAGCGATGACACTATTAATAATTTTATTGTTCGTTATTCCTTTTGCAATGCTAATTAGTAGCATTATACAAAATAGCGGCCCACTAATTGAATGGGCAAAATCTCCGTCTGAAATTAGATTACCTGAGCTATTATGGTTAAAAAATTTACCATTTATAGGTAATAAACTTTTTTATGGTTGGCGTACATTGGTATCTAATGGTTGGAATACATTAATTTCTAAACTGCAACCGTATGTTGGAGAAGCAGCTAGCTGGTTTTTAGCGCAAGCTATTAATGCTGGGCGTTTTATGTTTCATCTTATCGTAATGTTACTATTTAGTGCATTACTTTACCTAAAAGGAGAAAGTGTGATATTAAGTATTCGACATTTCGCCATTCGGCTAGCAGGTACGCAAGGTGATATCGCCATTCTACTTGCTGGTCAATCAATTCGTGCTGTTGCATTAGGTGTACTTGTAACCGCATTACTACAAGCAATTACCAGTGGTATTGGTTTAGCTTTAGCAGAGATTCCTTATGCTGAAATATTGACAATTTTTGTATTTGTATGTTGCGTTGCCCAACTTGGCCCATTATTGATTATGGTGCCCTCAATAATATGGTTATTCTGGTCAGGCAATACCAGTTGCGCTATTGTAATAATTATATGGAGCATAATTGTAGCAACAATGGATGGCATATTACGGCCATTTTTAATAAAAAGAGGAGCAAATTTATCAATGATACTTATTTTTATTGGTGTAATTGGTGGAATTTTATCATTTGGCGTCATTGGTCTTTTTATTGGTCCAGTCGTTTTAGCTGTCTCACATAATTTATTAACCGCTTGGATGAATGAAGTTTCGAAACCAGAGAAATTACCTGTTATTTCTCACGGAAGATAGTATGATTTTTTTTTTGAATAATTCAGGTTTAACTTTTAACTAATCTTTATAGATTGCAATGAAGTTTGCTAGTCAATACTGATTGAATAATCTATAAGTGTAAAACTAAATATATCGATGCAGAGTGATCTCAAAATCTTAACAAGAATTAAAATGAAAGCTTTGTAAACCATCTCTATCATGCGCTCATTACATTCTTCAATCATAGTATTCGTTTCATCATAAAACGACGAGGTAAGATGGCTAAGTCGGTGTTATATACCAATCTCTGTATAGAAATAGTTAAATTTCTATTTTCCGCTGGATGAACGTTTTTGAAGAGTAAAGCGGTGCTCTGAAATTATTGCTATTGTCTATAAGTACTACGTGATTAAAATGTGAAGGATACTCGGTTAAGATCAGATGAAAAGCGTCAGTCATTGACTGTGGTCTTTGGCTTGCAAAGCCAAATAAACAAATCGAGTTATGCGATCTATACCTACGAAAAGATAACGTCGTGAAGTTTATTTAACATTTATAGAAGATATTTACAGCTACGTGTAGTTAAAACAGGCCTGTATGTAGCTTTTAAATGCTTTATACTTACGGCTTCTGAACTTTTCTTCCTCATTTCATACAAATTTCTCACCTCTGTTTTGCGCAAAAAGCGATTCGAGCCAGATTAAAATGTTATGGGGTTCAGAAATTCACGTACTCGGCCTGTCAGTAGATCGATCGGTAAGAGAAAGAAAGTGGTTTTTCGAAACAAAATGACTACAGATTCCTGAGTTTGATGAGAGCGTTATTAGTAAACGATGTGGGGATATGATTATGATTATTAATATCATCTCGTTTTTACCTTTTAGTAAAGTATTTTAGATATGCTATAACGATTAGCAAAAATAGATGCGGGCTCTTTGATACTCAGAAGAGTGTCACTAATTTTAGGTGTTGTAGTTCCCTGATAATGGAACCTTATCATCATGATATTTACTCTTGATTATATCATGCACATTAGCCATACTTGCCATGAAATAGCTTGTGTGACAAAGGTTTGTATAATAATTTTGGACTAAATAATTATAAAATAATTTAACTAAATATAATTTATATGGAGTTATTAATAAATTTAGTATACAGCGATCAGAATACGTTTCACGCTGATGCTTCGTGAATCTGTTTCCACTATTAAATTGAAAGTTTTTTATCATTACAGGATCAACAGGTCAACTCACTCTTAAGAGTGAGTTAGCTTTTCTAAGTAGACGGGAGAAAATTCAATATAATTAAAGGGTTGTTTTTTGAACTACAGTGCATTTGTGCTTCAGCTTCATATCCTTAGATTATCATAAAACCTGATTCAATTAGATTTGTCGCTCTTATTGATGCCCTGGAACGCTAATTGGAAGACATAGAATATCAGCAGCTATTCCACTATTTCTTTACCTTCTTTATCGCTGCAAAATACCACTGAAAACCTTGCTAACAAAACATTAAAATTTTTATTAGCGATATCAAGGGCTCTTCTTCTCCTGCTATCAAAATTTTCTGAAGCTCAAGCTTTAACTTTCTATTATCTGCTTTTAGCGAGTAAAAGGCAGCGCATGAGCTATTTTGTGTATCCAAAATAACGTTGCTGCTGTATATTTTGTAATATCTCTTTCCATTTAATTTTAAAACCAAAAGTGGCAGCACTCCGTATCCCGTAATAAGTCTGGTATATACGGTTAAGTCCCGCGTTTTCAATGGACTATTGAAAAGTTATGCCAAGTTTGCTTTTCTGACTTTCGATAAGCATATTTTACCGCAACTGGGTTCTCTTACGTCTATATTCAGTGATGTTGATAAATGAAGTATCAAGCAAAGTCTATCAGCTTGCTTGATAGAATAGTGTATATGTCATCGGCTAAGAAATAAATATAATGCGTATGGTTTAAATCACGCAGGCATAACTATTGCCAATGCTCTTCAAGTTATCGCTGTTTAGTTTGTTTATTTACTGGCAGAGAGATTATGTGCTTTTCTAAGAAGCGCCCTAAAGCTTTACAAAAATCAGTGGTGGAGATGTCTTGATGGATACCACATAGTAGCAACTTTTCCACGCTTTTTTGTACGCTTCGATAATGAAGGGCAAACAAGCTGTTGAAGTATATTCCATTGTTGTTACAATTCCGATCTTAAGTACTTTAATCTCAACAGCGCTAATACTAATCTGTATAGTTCGCTATGGCACATAACCGTTATGAACGATGCATATCTGCCTATCAACAAAGGAGTATTGAGCAAGGTCATTGCAGCATAGCTTCGCTCTTAACCTCAAGAACGGTGCTATAAGTTCCCTAACAGCATTACGGATGCATCATGCAATGAATAACAGATAATATCTAGTTTTGTAGATACCTATATAAGGTAGGTTTTTATGGCATATTATTTTTTATTAAAATTATTCATAAAATTAATCAGCAGAATACGCTACCATCTCTGAAACCCTATACACTAGAAATGAGCTGTACTTATTTATATATGAAAAATCCTTAAATTAAAATGATTGATTTATTAATTTTTGTTAATCATTACAATTAAATTAATTTAATATTGTTGTATTGAAATATTCAAAATTTATATATTTCTAGCATTATTATTTAATAATGATAAGTATAAAGCATATAAAATTATGCTATTTAGTTTTTTCTATAATCAAATTATAATTTTTTTATTTTAGTTCATATTATTTATGAAAATTCATATAGATAAAATCTAAGTAAAAGTTACTTTATAACAAACTATTTATTTATAAATAGTTATAGTTTAAATAAGCCTGATTAACATTGATTAACATTGATTAACATTGATTAACATTGATTAACATTGATTAACATTGATTAACATTGATTAACATTGATTAACATTGATTAATATTATAACATATATAAATTTATCTATTATTCATTTATTGGTAGATTGATTATATAATCCTATCTATTATTTAATTTCTGTTATATGACATATAAATAAATATGATTATATTTCATAATCATGCCTGTTATTTATTGAAATATAATTAAACATGTAATATACAAAATTAAATTATTCTATAAGTTTTAATTTAAATAAATATAAATAAATAGTAAAATACTATAAAAATAACAATATTTAAGTAAATAAAATTTATGAAATTAAAAAAGTTTTAAAAAATTTTTATTAAAATATAAGTAAAAATAAAGATACTATTTTTATTTAAAATAATTTAAATTATTTATTACTGTTAATTGAAGGAGAGTTATGCTTATTTTTGGTATATGATATTTCGGAGATTCCGACGACATCTTCCTTATTGCTTTTGTGTATGATTTCAACAACAGAGAGATGAAATAACATGAAAAGTTTATCTTACATGTATTCGCGAAACCAAATATTGCTTGTGATCCCTTTCATAAATTCATTTGTAATAATACCAGGTAACTGATAGCAACCTCGTTGAGGCAGAGATCAAATCCATGTTGTGTAACATGTTCCGTCACCTTTCCAAGGTGGCGCCATGTCCGTTATCCGTAAAGGTTAACTGCCATAATTAATTGCATACAAACTGCTATGGGTGATGTTAGTATTTAAAGCACCTAAGGTCTAAGACCTTAGAGTCAAAGGAATATCCTTAAACAGCTCCTCGCTTGCTGTCTTATCCGAGTGGTATAAGACGTCAAAAAGTTATTGTCATGCCTAAATCTTGCGAGGCACCTATCGGTGATTTTCATGAATCCTTTAGCCATTTCTCGATGAAATGCACGTGGTTTTTTGCTCAAGAGCCATAAGCAAACTGAAACAGTGATCCCTTGAAGGGAATCGAAATTATATCTAGATTATTTAAGTGATACACCTACGTTTATTCCTTAGCTGATAACTTGACCGTTCTATCAAGTAAGCTGATCCGCTTTCGCCTGCTGTTCATTATCAACATACTTCACATGGATGTAAGGAGCTCCGTTACGCTCAAAGATGCTTATTGGGAGTCAAAAGTTCATTAGGCCGAATTCCTTAATGATCTATTCAAGCACGTGGATTAACATATCTCTAAAGATTTCTACGGAAGACGAAGTGCCATTATTTTTAGAAAATAATAGCAAAGATATTTCCGAGCACGTAGACCTAACGCTGTTGGGTCTACAAAATAGCTAATGTGCTAGCTTCACCTCTAAAAGGCATGCAACACCGAAAGTTAATGGTGATAGCTGTGCGCAAGGGTGCCTATAGCTAACAAGAGAGTCACGATGCTGCTAACAAATCCCTTAATGTTTTATTGACAAGTCTTTCAGCGTCTCATCCCAGCGATGAGGATATTGGAGAATAATTAAAAACTGCTGGTATTCTATGCCTTCCTATAAGGAAGCAATTGGCGTCAATAAGAACTATGAATCCGATTGAATCAGTTTTACGACAGTGAGGCTAAAAATCTGATGCACAAAGCACTGTAGTTCAAAAAAAAGCAAATCTTTCAATGGTATTTAAGCTGCTCTAAGCTGCTTAGAAAAACTAGAATTGACTAAGGAGATCTTAGGTTCTAATCCTGGTGAAAAATAACATTTAATTTAATGTATGGATAGCAAATTTACAAAACTCAGAGTAGATCGGTAATACCCTGATCACTATACATTAAGTTTTCTAATAACTCCAGATATGCATTTTACCAGGACTTTTGGTAAAATTTAGTCATTTTAGCGCGTAAGATGGTAAGGTTATGTATTTTTAGTGGTTCACATAAAATGTGCTACACCCCAGATTATCGATTTGATTATTTTTAATCATTTTAAAATACTATTTTTAACGATTCTTTATTTTTAAAGGCTAATTTTGAAAATTAAAAATAACAATTACTTTTTTATTAAAAATATTAAATTTATTATCAATTTTATTTCTTAATATATAATATAAAGCAAATAATGTTACAGATTATGGGGTAAAAATGCAAAAGTTATTCATAAAAAATCAACAACAAATTACTTTTGTTAAGTCTTTTTTTTCGCGTTTATTAGAAAAAGAGTTAGCATTAATTAAAGTTCAATCACCTATCTTAAGTCGTTTCGGTGATGGAATTCAAGATAACCTGTCTGGTTATGAAAAAGCAGTGCAAGTCAAAATAAAGTCAATGCCAGATTCTATTTTTGAAGTTATACATTCATTGGCTAAATGGAAACGTAAAACCTTAAGTCGTTTTAATTTTAAACCTGGCCAAGGGCTTTATACCTATATGAAAGCATTGCGTCCTGATGAAGATCCTCTGACACCTATTCATTCTGTGTTTGTAGATCAATGGGATTGGGAAAAAATAATACTTAAGGGTGAGCGCTCTCTTGATTATTTAAAACAGACGGTAATTAAAATTTATCAAGCAATAAAGGAAACAGAAAAAGCGGTTAGTAGAGAATTTGATTTAATTCCATTTTTACCTGAAAAAATTCATTTTCTTCATAGTGAAGAACTATTACAATGCTATCTTGATCTTGATGCTAAAGGAAGAGAACGTGAAATAGCTAAAAAATTGGGTGCAGTTTTCCTTATTGGTATTGGAGGAAAACTATCGAATGGACTTGTTCACGATATACGTGCTCCAGATTATGATGATTGGACAACACCTAATAGTGATGGTTATCTTGGTTTAAATGGTGATATTATTGTCTGGAACCCTATAATACAGGATGCATTTGAAATTTCTTCGATGGGTATCCGTGTTGATACAGAAGTACTTACATATCAATTAGCAATCACAGGTGATGAAGATAGAATGTCTTTTGAATGGCATCAAGAGTTGGTAAAAGGTCAAATGCCACAAACTATAGGTGGAGGCATTGGGCAATCTCGTTTAGTGATGTTATTACTTCATAAAAAACACATTGGACAAGTTCAATGTAGTGTATGGTCGCCTGAAAGCTATGCAGCTATCGCAGATATCTTGTAATTAATTTTAATACCGTATTAACAATTTTTAGCCTAATATCAAAATCCCAAATGTAATCGAAATATTTTAGATATCGGGTTTCCCATATTTAAATAATATAACAATATAAAATGTTGTTATTGAGTTTAAGTTTAGTGAATTTTTATTTTTTTAATAAATTATTAGGTAATCATTTTGCAATGAAATCTGAAAATTTCAACTAAATCGAAATATTTTCGATGTTATATATTGTAAATATTCTAAATATTTATTTAAGTAGACAGGGAAATTAGTTTCCAAATTAAGTGTTTAATTAAGAAATTTTTATTAATGATTCTAATAAATTATTTTTTAATAAATCGTAATGAATAACTCTTTGGTTCCGGGTCTTCTAAAGCATTATATAGACACTCATCCCATAACCTTATTCATGGAATAAGGAGTGCTAAGGGATATAAGTTGAAGTAAAATATCATGATTATGAGGTTCTATTGTCAGGATAACTACAACACTTAAATCAGTCCTGCTATTCAGGCTAGCAAAAATCTGCAGCTACTTTAACTAAGCATTACTGCATCTTCGAACTTATGCTTGCTAAATGGTAAAGCGAGATGATGTTGATGATCGCAGGCATATTATTCTACATCGTTTTCTGAGAACGATTTGACCACTCAGGAAGGCGTAATCGTTTTCTTGAAAAAAGCCTTTCTAATCCTTTTAGAGCAGTAGTTGGCAAGTCGTACGGCGAATTTCTAAACCAAAAAGTATCTCAATTTAATCTGGATTCTTATTTATGCAGAAATAGAGGGAGGATTTACGTGAAATAAGGTAGGAAATTCTAGAAGCTGGAAGCATAAAGCATTTAAAAACTACGCGCCTTCTTAGCTGCACGTAGATGCAAATATTTTCTGTAAATGCCAAGCAGAATTCATGACATTATTTTTTCTTAAATATAGATCGTATAACTCAATTTGTTTATTCGACTTCACAAGCCGAATGCCACACTCAATGACTGATGTTTCTTACCTGATCTTAACCGAAGATTCTCACTACACCTTATCCATGTAGTACTTACAGACAATGGCAAAGAATTTTTAGACCGCCGTTCTGATCTTTGAAAACTTTCATTCACCGAAAAATAAGAATTCAATTATTTGTGTACAGAGATTTGTATAGAACACCGACTTAGTTTCGCTCCGCCCTATTTATTTTGAAACGAATGGTATGTTGAACAATATAATGAGTGTATGATAGAAGATGTGCTGCAAAGCCATTAATTTTAATTCTAGTCAAGAGCTTAAGATTACTCTGTATCGATATATTTGGCTGGAATTATTAATAAATCTGATGTAGCTGGTTAGGTTAAGTTAGACTCTGATACTTAATAAGTCTGTTTTTAATCCTTAAATTAAATTTTGTTTACTACTAAGTCAAACAGATCAACTACCTTTAGTCGTTTCTAGCTTTTCTGAATACATGAAGAGTAACTTAAATAGCATTGAAATACTTATCTTTCTAAGCACTGTAACTCAAAAAGCAACCCTTTCAATACTATTTAATCTGCTATAGTCTCCTTAAAAAGCTAGAAGTAGCTAATTGAAGTTGATCTGCTAAACCTGGTGATAAGAACATCTAATTTAAGGATAGAAAATAAGATTCATAAAGCATCAGGGCTGGAAGATAATCATTATATACCAGATTTGCTAATAACTCTACTAGCAGAGAAAACTCATGTGATTTTCGTTAAGAAACGCCATAAGAGCTCGTGAAGCTCACCGGTGAAGATACTTTTCCGGGTAAGGGCAAGGGAAAAGATCTTCAATGCTTTTTACATATTTTAAGTAAGGCGACAGTAACGAGCTATTGAAGCATATTCTGTTAGTGCTACGATTCTTAATCTTTATCAGTTTAATCTCAATATTGCTAATATTAGTCTGCATGATTAGCTTTAGAAAATAAGCATTACGGGCGATGACAAGGTAGCCCATTTAGTATATAGTACAGCCATAGCTTAGAGTTCTGCCTCAACAGCGATGCTATCAGCTATCAGTAATATTATGAATGAGTTTATCCAATGGATCGCAGATAATATCTAGTTTCGTAGATACCTTTAGTCTAAACTTTTTATGAGATAACATCTTTTTTATTAAAATCATCTACGAAAGCAATCAGCAAAATATGCTTCAATCTCTGAAACTACATACATTAGAAATTAGTATAACTCCGAATCTGATTCTGAGTATAGTGAGCTATTATCAGACGAGGGATGGAGCATCTTAATAGATCATTGGACTCATAATTTAATATCATTGATTTAAATCCAACCCCCGAAAACTGCCCCCTATATCTTTTATTCAATATCAGATTAATCTTTTAGACAGAGTATTACTTATCTAATTAATTTACTTAATGCAAAGCTAGTTTTCTGCCATTCTTAAAATAAGCTTTAATACCCCGAAAAATAGATTCTGCCATCTGCTGTTGGAATTTTACTGTCTTTAATTTTCGTTCTTCTTCAATATTACTAATAAAAGCAGTTTCAATCAGAATGGACGGAATGTCTGGCGCTTTTAATATAGCAAAACCCGCTTGATCAACAATCTTCTTATGTAATTTGTTAATGTTACCCATCCGTTTAAGCACTTCTGTACCAAATTTTAAGCTATCATTAATAGTCGCTGTTTGAACTAAATCAATGATTGTATGATCAAGATATTTATCACCACTTTTGCTGACGCCACCAATTATATCTGCTTCATTCTGTGTTTGAGCTAAATAACGGGCGGTATTACTAGTTGCTCCTATTATCGATAATGCAAATACTGAAGAACCTCTTACTTTACGATTAGTAAAGGCATCAGCATGAATAGAAACAAATAAATCAGCCTGCATTTTTCTCGCTTTTGTGATTCTGACTTTTAAAGGAATAAATACATCTTCATTACGAGTTATGTAAACTTTCATCTTAGATTCACGATTAATTAATAGTTTTAATCGTCGTGCAATTTGCAATACGATATCTTTTTCCTGAGTTTTATATTTTCCTATAGCACCAGGATCTTCTCCACCATGACCAGGATCAATCATGATAATAATCGGTTTATTTCTCCATGCTTTATATGCATTTTTTGTTTTAACTGGAAACGTATTATCCAATTTAGCTTTATTGTAATCCGCTAATAGCGCTAATAACGGATCATTATCAGTGTAAACACTTAAAGCAGGATAAAAATCAACAACTAAACGATGTTTAAAACCGGCGATAGGCGAAATAGTAAATATTTTTGGATCAACATAAGTTTTTATTTCAAAAACTAATCGAATCGTTTTTTGATCAAATTGCCCTACTCTAATTAATTTTAAATAAGGATCACGTGAACTAATTTGTTGGCTAATACCTTGTAAAATATTATTTAATTGCGTATTTTTTAAATCCACAACAATACGATCAGGCAGAGACAAAGTAAATTGATGATATTTTAAAGCGATATTTGATTCTAACGTTACTCTAGTATAACTAGAGGCAGGCCAGATACGAATAGCGACTATACTTGAAGATAAGGCTACCACTAATGGACTAATGCTTAACAACATAGTAGCTACCGCACCCTGTAAAAAACGTCGTCGTGAAAAACCATATTTTGAATAATTCATTAAAAATCCACTTAAATCAGCAATAACTATAAAGCGATCAATGTTATCAAGAATAAAAAAACTATAGAAAACTCTAATTAATCATTAATGATTACTATTTGAAAATAATTAATTAATAATATATTCAGAGTTATTAGTAAATCTGCTGTATGACGATCAGCAGGACCTGCTTCACTCTGATATTTCGTAAATCTGCTCTCTATCCTTTTTAACAGCGCTGCCTATTAACTCCTGGCAGCTTATGGATAAGTTCATGTAAGGGATCACAGGTAATATCTGATTTTACTTATCCTTGTAAGGATAAAATTTTATGGCATATTATCTTTATATTGTTGAAATCAACTATAAAATTAATTATCACAGGATACATACTCCAACATCTATAAAACTCCATACACCAGAAATTAGAATAACTCTTTTTCTATATCAGCAATAAAAAATAATTGGTTGGAATATATGTATATTAATAAATAAAAATAATTTAGATCTAATAACATAATGAGTTTATGTTCTGTTACATCAATCAATTTCATTGCAGCATAAATCATTTTTTATTTACATGAGTAAATTTTATACATTAATGGGATGGTAATTCATCATCTACAAAAAAATTAAATTTAACATTAATTTAAGAGTTATGTTTAAGTATTAGTATATTGCATTTCGGAGATGCTGGCTGTATCCTATGAATTGATTTCATAAATGATTTCAATAACATAGAGATGTTATGTTGTGAAAAATCTATCCTATAGATATCTTTGAAACCAAATATTACCTGCGCTCCCTTGCATAAACTCATACGTAATAGTGTGTCAGGCAGCTGATAGTTTCCGCCGTTGATTGAGAGCTGGAAGGCATGGTTGGATAACATGTTAACACCGCTTGTCTACGGATCATGTTGTCATGAATAACGGTTATTTTCTATAACAAACCATATAAACTGCTATAGCAGTTTTGATATTAAAGTGCCTAAGGTTTAGAGAATTGCGGCAGAAACGGAATATCTTTCTAAAACTTCTTGCTTCTGATTTATCTAAAGTATGTAAAATCGTTAAAAAGTTACTATCCATAATTTGTACCTGTAAGACATTTATCCCTACCCGTAATTTTTACGAACCTCTTTTTTTAGGATGCTTTTTCATTGAAAAAGCACGTGATCTCTTTTGTCAATCGTCATAAATAGACTGAAATAAGATGACTTGAAGAGTATATAGGCAATGACGGCTATATAATTTAAGCGATACGCGTTACGTTTATTTCTTGACGATGGCGTATACTGTTCTGTCAAGGAAGATGATTGCCTTTTCCTATTCCTCATTATGAACGACACTGCATGGATGTAAGAAGATATCTGCGATCGGAAGATAATTATCATAACCAGAAGCAAACTGAGTTTATTATCTTAATGATATGGAGTTGCGTTACTTAACCAAATCTCCCAGTTTTCTATGGAAGTGGTGCCCTTAGTTTTAAAATTCAATAGCAAAGATGTTCCTGCATATCCAGGAATAATGCCTATTGAGTATAAAAATATCTAATGCACTGATTTCACTCCCTAAAGGTATGTAACTTAAAGTTAAGGTGAGCTTTTTGGAGTTACACTAACAGATAGCTGTGATGCTGCTGATAAAGCTTTTGATATTTTATTGGTAAGGTTTTCAGCGCATCATCTAGCAAACAAGAAAATTGAGAATAATAAAAAAGAACTACTGGCATTCTATAACTTCTAGTTAGTGCACTGTAGTGTCAATAAGAACGATAAATCCAATTAAATAAGCTTTTGCGATAGGCGAGCTTATGAAGCTGACGTATGAAGTGCTATGTGATTCAAGAAAACAACCATTTTAATGGTATTTAATCTGACTCTTTCTGCTAAAAAAACCGGAACTAGCTCAGGAGATTTTGACCCTATCGATCTTGCTGGTAAAGAACATCTAATTTAAGGAGAATAGCAGATTCACGAGAATCAGAGTAGAACGTAACTTGATTGTCATACACAAGATCATTAATAACTCTATGTTTATCAAATTATTTATAAAAATAATGGGCTAGGTTGGAAAATCTTTTCTACTTCAGGAACATGCTTTTTATTAGTAATGAACATAATGATATGATCATCTTGTTTAATAACATGATAGCTATTCGCAATGATAACTTCATCATCACGAACGATAGCAGTGATGATTGTACCTCGAGGAAGCTTTATTTCTGAAATTTTTCTACCAACAACTTTAGATGTATTTTCATTACCGTGAGCAATAGCTTCTATTGCTTCAGCAACACCTTTACGCAAGGATGAAACATTAATTATATCCGCTTTACGAACATGTCTTAGTAAAGCAGAAATTGTTGCTTGTTGAGGTGATATAGCGATATCAATGACTCCTCCTTGTACAAGATCAACATAAGCAGAACGCTGAATAAGAACCATTGCTTTCTTTGCCCTCATTTTTTTAGCAAGCATAGCTGACATAATATTTACTTCATCATCATTAGTCAGTGCTATAAAAACATCTATTTGCTCAATATGTTCTTCTGCTAATAGTTCTTGATCAGAAGCGTCACCATAAAACACGATTGTATCATGTAATAATTCTGCTAATTCTATTGCTCTTTCTTGATCACGTTCTATTAATTTAACGCTATAATCTTTTTCTAACTGTTTTGCTAAACCCGCACCAATATTACCACCACCAACTATCATAATTCGCTTATAGGGTTTCTCTAGTCGTTGTAATTCACTCATAACAGCACGAATATGTTCAGGAGCAACAACAAAGAAAATTTCATCTCCTGCTTCAATAATTGTAGATCCCTGTGGTCGAATGGGTCTATTTTGACGAAATATTGCAGCAATTCGAGTATCGATATGTGGTAAATGTTCGCGTAGATTTAAAAGAGGGTTTCCTACTAATGAACCTCCATAATAGGCTTTTACTGCAACAATACTTACTTTTCCACTTGCGAAGTTAACAACCTGGAGTGCGCCAGGATATTGAATTAATTTATAAATATAATCAATGACAAGCTGCTCTGGTGAAATAAGATAATCAATTGGTATGTGATCAGGGGTAAAAAGTTTTTTAGTTTCTTTGATATATTCAGAGGCACGTATTCTAGCAACTTTATTTGGTGTCTTAAAAAGAGAATAAGCAATTTGACATGCAATCATATTAGTTTCATCTGAATTTGTCACAGCAACTAGCATATCAGCATCTTTAGCTCCAGCTTCTCTTAAAATTCTAGGGTATGAGCCATGCCCACTGACAACTCTTAGATCAAATTTATCCTGTAACTGGCGTAAACGTTCAGTATTAGTATCTACGATAGTAATATCGTTATTTTCATCAACTAAATTTTCTGCTAGTGTTTCACCAACTTGGCCTGCACCTAATATAATAATTTTCATTAAATTTTTATTTAACTGCTAGATTGAGTATTTATTTTAAATAGTAATTTAAATCTTTTATTAAAGAATAATAAAAGGAACTGATATACTCTCCCATGTTGAGTAGGTAATATTGTTGGCCTAGTTCCCCATATTATTATTTAAATAACCATCAGGATGAATAAAAAGAAATTTTTAGATTTGTTCTTTGTTTTATGCAGTAAATATAGAGCAAGTTGCATAAACTAGAAGATGCCATTAGTTATTGAGCAACACTATATAGATTTTAGAATTTCATATTCTAATTTAACTAATTAATGTATATCTGTTGATTTTTTTAACAATTTTATATCTGGATATTTACGAATGATATCTCTAGTATGTAAATATCAGCTAGAAATAGATGATTAAATTTCGCACTGAATATCAATTCTATTGATCTACTACGCCCATCATCACAATAACTCTTGGATATAATTTTAGTCTATTAAGATTTTCTTAGATACCTTTTATTCATAGTTCATCGAGTTATTCTCATTTCTGGTGTATAGAGTTTCAGAGATGCTGCTCTATCTAGCTGATTGATTTCGTAGATGATGTTAACAACAGAAAGATAATATGCTATGAAAAGTCTGCTATGGGAGGTTATTCGTTAAACCAGATATTATTCTAATTCCTTGTATGAACTCATCTGTAATTCTGCTAGGATCTGATAGGCACCTCTGTTTAGGTTTATCTCAACTCGAAGCTACTGTTTTACAACAACATATTGAATATTGCTTTATTGATGGACGGGGACAACTCGTCATGCATTGGTAATTTTCACCAAACTCTTAGCGTTTCTAAGCAAAAAGCATATGGGTCTCTTTTCTTTAAACTATCAGTAAACTGAAACAACAATATCTTGAAGAGTACAGGCAATGTGGTAGAGCTGTGTGATTTAAGCGATACACCTAATGTTTATTTTTGTGATGATAGCATAAACTGCATTGCTAATGATGCTGTAATAGCCTTTGGCTGCTGCTCATTATTAACGTCAGTTCGCATGGACATAAGGATGCTCGTTGCACTGAAAATTCTTATTGAGAATTAGAAATAACTTGCATCAAATTCCTGGAGATGACTGTGAGCAAGCGGTGTGCCGCTTAACTATATTTACTGATTTGCTACAGAAGACTGTAGCCATTAGTTTTTTTTGGAATGCAATAGCAAAGATATTCTAGTATACGCAGCATTAATATTATTGGGTAGACAATAACAAA
>JBQMRO010000057.1:0-873 GCA_052174475.1 Arsenophonus sp. NC-CH8-MAG3 | reverse complement strand
TTAAATGTTTGTTTTTCTTCCCAATGACGTTGTACGTATTTCTCTATCTCTTCTGGTCGATACTGTTCTTGCATGACACCCTATTGAAAACATTCAACATAGAAAATACATTTCATACACGACAAAGACATACAAACAAAACATATAGCAATAGAAATCCAATCGAAAACCGTTATGAAAAACAGTACAACACGAGAAGTAGGAGTTCCGACACCAGTACCGCCGGGAGTCTGAAGATGAGCACACACAATGAAATAGTGCTCGAAACATGTATCAAGAAACAACAAACAGTCTTGAAAGATAAATTACAAACATATTAATTTATAACATCAAGAAACGGACATGTAAAAATGAAATATATTTATGTATACAGTATAATATATAATAATTTGTATAAAAAATATTTATTTGTTAAATACAGGAGCTTTGATACAAAGCTGTATTTGTACACACAAAGCCAGGATATAAATGTATATTATATAATATATATTGCGACAGTACGTACCTTTAAATCAGCTAACTGCGCATAAGGTACCTAGTAAACGAAAATAAATGTGAGCGACAAATATACATTAGAGGTATAAACATGTTTATTTTAAAGAATTAATTATCTAAGTTTCTTTTACAAAATAAAATTTCTTTTATTACTGTTTGTCAAATTAAATGTTTCTTTGTTTGTTTCTTTATATAAAATAAAATAATATTTTTCAAACCAAATACATGTCCATTAATTTTTGATGGTCGCTCCCGTAGTCTTCCGTAGTCCTCTGGAGTGTTGGTCTCGTTCAGTCGGTCCGCTGGCGGATGTTCTGGACTGTTCAGATCTGCACTGCTGCTGCACTCCTGGATTCCTCACGCCTGCTCCTTCGGTCT
>JBQMRO010000056.1:0-658 GCA_052174475.1 Arsenophonus sp. NC-CH8-MAG3 | reverse complement strand
CCAACCAAAATATCTGAACAAAGCTGATGTAATTTTAACTATGTATCATGATCAAGGTCTGCCTGTTCTAAAATATCAAGGTTTTGGCCACGCGGTAAACATTACTTTAGGCTTACCCTTATACCAATTATTACAGGCAAATAGCTACATATAAACACTTCTAATACAGTTGAATGTTTGAAAGTACTTATTAGTTTTTTAATGCCTGTACTGCACAGGTATTAATAGTAATTAACAATTTCTGGCCCTTGAAATTTGTAAATAACGTGTGCATACAAAGTACCTTTAAAGTAACAGTTTGAAAACTAAAAATTAATTCTCATTGTTTACCGCATTTTGAATTTCCATGTACGACTGTAAATTATGTTCAAGGCTTTATTTTTGCGTGCACGTGAGCATACATCTGGTTGTACATAGGAAGGGTATTAGCCTGTTGGCCACTGTATACTGAGCTGTGTTAGTCTGCGAGTAATTACTTGCATTCACTTTTTGCGTAAATACTATTTACATTGAATTACAACCTCCAAAGCTTGACATTGAAAAGACTCAAGATGTAAAGTTAAGGAAGCCGATTACATTTCTGTGACTATGTTTGCAGAATACAAAATAAGATGGGCCCAACAACGTATGTGCGGGAAATATATTTTACATCCTTACC
>JBQMRO010000055.1:0-150461 GCA_052174475.1 Arsenophonus sp. NC-CH8-MAG3 | reverse complement strand
CTTGCGCAATTTAATGCTTTATTTCTGGCTGCCACTTATACTTATGCTGTAGTGGACACACAACAGGGTATTAAAAATTGATATCTTCTATCCTTTGTGCATTTGTCCTCGACAACTCAATTAAGATCCACATATTCATATCTTCGTAATCCAAGATGCCTAGATATTAAATATACTCCATGGTAGATCTGTTCTTTAAAAAATTGCTAGAATAAATCTAGCGAAAGCTGTCATCCGGCTGATGCGTCACAACTATGATTTAATAAATCCCAGCAATCTTCCTATTCTTGTACAAATATCCGCTACAGAAAGCAGTGGTGACGTTATTTGAAGACGCAGCATACAGACGGTTACTGGAAAATGCACTTAGCTAAAAAATGAAATGGGAATAGCATAGAATAAAATACTTTAGCGCTATCCTTAATCCAATATTATATACGCATTAAAAAACTGCAGCTTTATCAATAGAAATGGTTATATATCATTACTATAGTTAATAAACTAAGCAGTACTAGATCCTTCACCCCTGACGCAGAAATGGGTGACAGGATCGAGCACTATATTAGCTATAATTTTTCCTAAGTATTTTAGGATAGTACGTTAATTATAGTTTTTATTAAATCGTAAAAGTGATTCGCTATTAGCGAAGATATGCTAAGGCGATGAAAATGAGGGCTTTCAAAAAGTAGGGAAATAGGAGATTTATCACTCTGATAAAAGAATTCCTCTACGCACAGATTCGTACAAATGCATTCTATGTAGCGATAATCTATTTTAGATCAACCCTTAACGCACTTGGTAAACAGTCAACAGAATTATTATCAACAAGAATGTATAAAATTAGAAATATAAGGGTTATTACTAAAACCTATGGTTAATTTATCTAAAATTATAACATTAGGTAAAATAATAATACACTTCGATAAAATTTTTATTTATATATAGACCCAGTAAGCCGATTCTCCTATTTTATTTTAGCAAAATGAAAATGTTTTCATCTTCGATTAAAAATCGATTTAATCTCCTAATTCTTAATCAGATAAGAGGGTTTAACCTTCTAACTCTAGTGATAAACAACATTCAATTTAAGGATGGAAAGCAGATTTATGAAGCATTAGAGCATAGCTTGAACGTCATATAGTTAATTTACTATTAACTATATGAGTTATAAAGAGTCATAAATAAGTACTTAATATATATTCAATTAAATTTTGTGAACTGGAGTGAACGGTTACAATCAACTTAGTGTAGTCCTCTGCAGGAATCGAACCTACAATTAGCCCTTAGGAGGAGCTTGTTATATCCATTTAACTAAGAGGACATTAATCACTATTTAATACCTATTTTTATTCTTTCAATGGTATCTCTTATTGATCATTATAATCAAGTGATTATATCTTCTTTGTTGTTATTTTCATTTTATTTTATTGTTTATTACTTTGTTTACTTGTTATTTTGTACATATTGAATACATATTAGATTAATGAAATATATATATATATTTTAGTATATGACGATTAGTGATGCAAAGCTTATAAATATAAGTAATAAACCTTGTAGATGAAATTAGAGTTAATTGATAGTAATGGTTTTAGTACTCGCATTTCTCCTAATAGAATTATTCTAGTTCAATATCATTATCGATAAGAAGATAAGCCAATAGAGTTAATGATTGGTAATATCTAATTTATTGCTTAAAGATGTTAGAATTATAATCAGTTATTAGCAAATTTACTGTATGACGGTCAGGCTACGTTCCGCTCTGATGCTTCGTAAACCTTATTCTCTATCCTTAAATTGAGCGTTGCTTACCACCAGGAGTTAAGTAAATTAAATCCCATTTAACTAGTTTTAATTTTTCTGAGCAAGGCAATAGAACAAGCTTAAATAATATAAGAGTTGTTTTATCGAATCACATTACTTGCGCATCAGCTTCATATCTTTAGTATCGCAAAAGTCGACTCAATCGGATTTATCGTTTTTATTGATGAGGGCCCTACATATAGTTCGCTAACAGGAAGGGATGAAATGCCCGCCATTCTGCTTGATCTTTCTAAAATTTCTTCATTGCTGCAAAAATACAATTTGCTGAAAATCTTTCTGATAAACATCAATGACTGTATTTACGGTATCACGGCTCTCTTGTAGTTATAACTTCTTCAGTTCACCTTAATTTTTAGTTGCATGTATTTGTGGAGTGAAGTTAGCGCATTAGCTGTTTTCTATACCAGACAACATTGGTACTATATGTCTGAGAATATCTTTATCATTGTATTATAAAAACCAATGGTACCATATTTCCTAGTGATTTTCATAAATCTCTAAAGCAGTTATCGATAAAAAGCACATATCTCTCTACCAATGCCAATCAGTCAGATTAAAACAGCAATGACTTAAAGAGCATAGGCAATGGTAGCTGCATGATTTAAGCGATACGCGTTATATTTTTTCTTTGTAGGATGGCTCATCCGTTCTGTTAGGTAAGCTAATTGCCTTTATCTTTTGCTAATTATTAGCAGCATAATGAACATGGATGCAAGAATCTCATTGCGGTCAAAAATAATTATCAAAAGTTAGAAGCGTAGTGAGTTGATCTTCTGGATATCAACGAGCGTATTGTACTTTAACCATATTTCCTAATCTTGCTAAGGGAGACTGTGCCATTGATTTTTGGAATGTAATGATAAAGATATTCTCAGACATATAGTACCAATGTTGTCTGGTATAGAAAACAGCTAATGCGCTAACTTCACTCCACAAATACATGCAACTAAAAATTAAGGTGAACTGCGGGGGATTTGGCTAGCAGAGAATAACGATGCTGCTAATAAACCCATTGATATTTTTTGCAAAGTTTTTAGTATATCATGCAGCGATGAAGAAACTGAAGAAAAATCTAGAGGAACGGTTTGCATTCTATAACTTCCAGTTAGCGAAGTGACCATCAATAAGAGTGACGAATCGGATTGAGTCGACTTTTACAATAGCGAAGATACGAATCCGATTCGCGAGTAATATGATTTAATAAAAACAACTCTTATATTATTTAAGCTATTTCCGTTTATTTAGAAAAGCTTAAATCGTTTAATGGGATTTCAGTTGCTTAACTCATTTCTGGTAAACAAGCTTTAATTTAAGAGTGGGAGTAGATTCACGAAGTATTAGGATGGATATGGCCTGACTACATTATAGGTCAGATTTGCTAATAACTCGTCTGTCTGTCACTAAAAGGTGGAAGGAAGGGAAATATTATTTTAGAAAAATATAGCTACAAAAAGAAATTGAAAAGTTCATCTTTAAACAAAAATTCTCAGAATTTTATGTTGAATAGCACGATAAAAAAATTTCAACAGAAAACACTTAAAAGTCTTGTAGATAAGAAAGCCTATAGGAGTGTGGAGGAGAATGGATGCTAATAAAAAATATAAGTGAGATAGGGTGTTAGGCACGTATTGCTAGCTTAATTATTTAATAATTTATTTTTCTTAGTAACCAATATTTTTAAATGTTCATAAAGACATATAAGGAAACAGATTAAAATAACAAAGATAACGACTGAAAAACTCCTAAGCGCCATGAAGGACTTTATTGAGTAGCAGAGTAAGTAGGAGCAAACGCTACATTACTCTTTCTTGTAACCTATTTTTTGTTATGGCAGTGGTTAAGATTAGTGTTTAAATAAAGATACTGGTTAAAAGCAATGATAAAATGGTTATTGATATTGACAATAACTACTTTGGTTCTAGTTGTCTGTAGAAATGGTTCTCTAGATATACGTTAGAAGAAAAACTATCTAGAAAACCATGACAGTAAATTTTAAAAACTGACAATGTATAAGGATAAGTATACATAGAATCTATCTTTACTGTTAAATTGCATAAGTAGTATAAATTCCAGATTTGAAGTTACTAATTTATTACCAAGGTTGGCATGATTTCCAATAAAAATTATTTTTTGCTAATAAGCAAAATACTTTATTCTGTAATAAATAATTTTATTTCTTGAATTTGTACGCTTTGGTAAAGGCTAATATCTTTTATTTTTACTTTTGACATGTTATTAACAAGATTAATTCCATTAATTACTTTACTAAAAACAGGATAAGCAAAATGACATTAATCATGATCTAAAAATGCATTATCTGCTATGTTGATAAAAACTGGCTAGTGACGATAGCCTTATCTGTTATCTTCGCTATTGCAATGGTTTCATATAAATTAAGTAATTCATATCCAGCTTCATTTTAATTGGTGAGCGAATATTTGATTTAGATTCTAAATCACTAATAAAACCAATCAGATTTGCTTGTAAAACCTTAGATTACACGATAGAAAATAATATATTAATATTAATCTTCTTTTTATACTAAATGAAATTCTCTATTGTTTAGAGATGCTGCTTTATTATTTAATTCAAGTTAGATTTTATCTTCTGAAATCACCAATTTAACGATAGGGGTGTAACGTCCCCTATTTGCTTTAATAGCTAAAGCAGGGATATTGATCATATATACTTACTAGTAACAGCATAAAAAATGTTTTAACATTCAAATTCCTTTTAGTTTTATTTTAGATAAAAATATAAATAAAATTCAGTACCGTTAGGTTACACTTACTAAGTAAATGAGTTTTTAGCAAAAGATTGTTGGTATAAACTCATTATATTGTATGAAGAATATTCATCTATAGGTTACCATAAAAACAAACAGTTATGGAGATTAAAGAGAGTCTTTCTTGCTCCATGTGAAAAAGAAGCTGCATTTCATTAGTTGGTTCGGCGATAACCCAATCGGATGATATCGAATCATGCATTGAAGCAACTTATTTCACTTTATTCTACTCATACTCTTACAGTGAATATGTTAACCTCTGTGTAGATTTATCTATGGTTACAATGATATCATTAAAAATCTCCAATTACAGAAGAACATTTAATAATCTCACTTGAAGTCTTCTCATAAAACTACATCAGAATGATAAATGTTTTAGTTATTTTCAATGTATGTTGAAAAGCTTGACTTTATAGTAGTCAATAAAATAAGTAGGTATTAACTCAAACAAAGTTTAGATGGATTTCTGCTTCCTTATACTTCATACTTCATACTTCAGCGGCGACAGCCAATATAAATACAACAAGAAATTTATTAAAGTCGACAAAATATTTTCCTGAAGCTTTTAAAGGGAACCGTTAAATTCTACATAGGAAATCTAGGAAACTCTGGAGAAGGAGGAAATAAAAATAAAGAACAAGTTGCGGTTTTAGTGCCTAAGATTAGAGGATTATCTAAGCTATGAGATTCTTAAACAGTTTAATACAGAGTGTTTTAGGTGTTTTCTTGAGCCGATGATCGACAAGAATCCATCCTTTGTTCAAATGGAGCAAAGTCGTACGAAACCTTTCTAAATAAGCATGAAATTAGTTATTATTATCTAATAAGATTAGATAATTAGAGAATTATTGATAAGGAATTTTACATTGAGAATATAGAAAGTTATATAAACTGATTAAAAGGATGATTGAGCTTTGATCCAAGGTGTAGGGTCTTTATTTATTGAAAAATCTGACCTGGAGAAGATTATTTGAACAATAACAATTGAAATACAGAGATAGCTACAAATTGCTCTGTGAGTAAACTAAAAATCTTTACCAATATAGACTTTCTATCATAGGTTTTCCTTATCAGCCTATGATTTAGGTTTATTCTAACAGGAATAAGAAAAATTTTTTTATAAAAACTTGATTAAATAGAGACATAAGAAAATTTTACAAGAGATACGTTTTTAATAATTTCACTGGTTTCTGATAAAGGCAAATGTAATTTACATCTAGATCAAGTGTTTGCCTTGTAAAGGATTTAATAAAATGAGTACAAGTAGTCCATAATCAACGTCTCTGAACACCAAATGGGTGGGGGGGGGTGAGTAATGAAACACATCAATAACTCCGTATTATGACGGACCGTCAAAATTTATTTTTGATAACGAGTAATTTGTTGAAATGGCTCATATGAAATAAGGATAGAAACCATTGTTTAGTGGTTATCACGCATCATTGCAATAAGTTGGTATTATTCCCAACGATTTATTAATAATTACTGGCTGTATTTTGGATTATACTAAGTGGCAGCTAGAAAAACTTAAACCGCTTTAACTTATAAAATACTGCTATCATCATTGTAGCATAACTACTGGCACGCATTTGTCCAATGATACGAATCAGTTTTCTATCAATTTATTTCGTTGCCGCGAATTCATCTTCAATTAGACCCCATTAGTCTTTGCAATCTGCTGGTTTCTACCCTTGCTGAATTGTTAGGCAAGGGTTTATTTTAATAGTTTTTATGCTGAATCTGGCGTATATAGTCGTTTGTTTTTATCTAAATTTCCTTCTACGAAGAGGGAAATTCTTCGATCGACATAGATATTTCGATTGATTTTATCCTTGCAAGGACTTTCGAGATGCTGACTATCGTGGTGTGTGTTTGAGATATTAGTGATGATTTTTGATAAACTTCTACTTTTTATCCATTTTTACTAAAAGCTTATAGCTATAATAGATTTTGCCGTATTTTTAGTTCATGTGATATTTAAATCTTTTTTTTGTTTCTTGGTGTTTTAATGAGGAAATATCATTTTCTGCTTTAGTTTTTCTTTTCTTTTTTTCTTCTTTTCTTCTTTCATGAAGAAGAGATGACTACTTCAGAACAAGTGCTAAATGTAGTATCAATGATTTATGTGCCTTGAGCTATAAAGTTTTCTTCAAAAGTTGTAAGGTTACAAAATAAAAAGCGCCTTTAATACCAGTTTTAGCCATTATGCTCTCGACGAATGTCTAGAAGTGGTATATTAGGGAATATTTATAACATGAAGCATATCCAATAGAAACTTTTGAAGCTCATTCTGTCTAAAATCTGGTATCCACCTGTTCGTCAGACAAGATGTAAAAATAGGATTTAAGATTAAAATTAAATAATGGTCTCAGTTGAAAATGACGTATGTCCTCTTTTTTACTTGGCAGAACGCCCTTCCATATGTGTAAAATTTATATAGATTTTAATCTTGATCAGCAAAAGTTTAGAACTTGTTGATTATCTATAGTTGATACTGATCTCCAAAGAATCCATTCTTAATGACACTTCATTTCTGAACGATCCTTAAGGTTAATAGGTCAATTTTCGATAATTTTATCTCTGTAAAATATAACTCTAGTTAGATTTTTAATTTCCGTAAGGTGTATTGGACTCTGTATGGCGTGATGCAGAGAGGGATAGGTGCACGTACACTAATATCCTAATAACAGTAAAAAGTAATCGTCGGCAACGAGGAACCCTCTCTTGAATATATGAAGTTTAACCGATTGTGTTTGGATGATAACATCCTTAGATACTTAGTATCACGAGTGATTAGTTATGCGATGAAAAGTATTAAATTACTTTATCTTCAGGTGTGCAATGAGGTACTCCTTTACAGATGAGTTCTGTTGGATTCTAAGGTGTATTGTATCAAGCTAGTAATTTTGAATATATCAACAGCCATTACTTGTGATTCATAAATTTTAGTAAATAGCGGTATTGCAAATAGTGAGTAACACGATCACGTGAGGCGATGAGCGAGGAGAATACTTTGATCCCGATAAGTGCTTACAAAACCGTCCCATTGCTTCCAGCAGAATTTTAATATATCCGCTTTTTGGAGATGCGTCCAAAAAACTGCTTCAATATAAAATTATTTAAAGTGGAACCTCATTCCATAAAGCTAGTAATTTTAAAAGATTATATTGGTAAATGTACAAGTTATGCTCATTTCTGATGCATGAAATTTCGGAGATGCTAGCATATCCTGCTAATTGATTTTATGAAAAATGTCAATAACAGAAAGATTATATGCTATGAAAAGTCTACAGTACAGATATCCGTAAAACTAGATATTACGCTATGCATCTCTTGTATGAACTCATCCGTAATAATGCAGGCAGTTGATAGTCACCGCTGTTGAAACTGAGCTCGAAGGAATACTGCAATAACATACTTAACTCCGCGCCATATCAACGAGGTCTCATGCCGTTAATCCGTAACGGTTATTTGCCTTAGCAAAGCACACAGGACTGTTATTGGGATGTTGAGATTAAAGTGTTTAAGATTAGAGGGGATGACAGCGGTAATGGAATATACTTCAACAGCTCGTTGCTGCTACCTTATTTGAAGCGTCCAAAAAGCAGCGAAGAGTTACTGTTATGACCTGAATCTGCAAGAAATGAGGCATTATCTGCTAGTTATTTTCATTAAGGTTTATGGGCGCTTTTCGGTGAGAGTATATTATCTTTTTACCAGTACAAAATCAGCAGATTGAAATAACAATAGATTCAGGAGTACATGATATAATATCTGTGTAATTTAAGCGATATGCTTTACGTTTATTTTTTGGCGGAAGGAATATGCCGTTCTGTCAGGAACGGCTGATTGGCTTTGTTTGCTATAGTTATATTTACGGCACTGCGCGTAGACATAAGGAGCTAACTGTTGTCGAAAATGCTTATAAAGAGTCAGAAGCAAACTTGGCCAAACTTCTTAATTTCCTGCGAGTGTGCGTGACTTAACCTTATTTTAGGATTGCTACGGAAGACGGTAGCGTCAGTTTTAGAGTGCAATGGCAAAGATGTTCCCAAACACACAGCACTAATATTGGTGGATACATAAAATATTTAATGTCCTAGCTTCATTCCCCGAAAACATGCAGCACCAGAAGGTTAATGATGATATGCGGGAGGAGTATGGTTAGCGGAGAGTCGCGATGCCACTAACAAAACCTTTGATGTTTTGTTAGTAATGTTTTCAACGAAGTTTCATCCCAACGATGAAAATGTTAGAGAATAATAAAAAGAACACTGACATTCTATTCTTTCCCGTGAGTGCACTCTGGGCCTTTAATAAGAACGATGAATATAATTGAATCAGCTTTTGTGACAGTGAGGCTACGAAGCTGATACACGAGAATTGTAGTTAAAGAAAAACAACTCTTTCAAGAGTATTAAGGTTACCCCGTCTGCTTAAAATAGCTAAAATTATATAAGTAGGTTTTTAAACTGTTAACTCTGGTTGTAAACAATATCTAATTTAAGGATGGAGATCAGATTCACAAAACATCAGAGTGGAACGTAGCTTGTTTGATCGCCATACACCAAATTTACTAATCACTCTTATTTATAAAAGTAATGTTTATAGTTAATTATAATAAAATTCAGTTTTATTAACTAATAATTGCTTACTTTGCTAAATATCGCTTTTAATATCGCGACCATTTCATCATTTTGTTTTTGTGTTAAGGTTGTCCCTTTTCCCGTCATAAATTGCAGACTACTATGATTATTTATATCGCCAACTTGTAATTTATAAGCACCCTTTGCTATAGTTGAATTATCGATAGCAATCGATTGCCAATCACTATCAATCATACCATTATAAGTGATATTAATTGACCCCGTGGAATGATTATGATCATCAACTTGCATGCCAATACTTTCAAGGATTAATAGTAATTTATCCCAAACAATATCATAAGGCGCATGAACAATGATTTGAGGTAACCCACTGCTATCATTGCTAGTTTTCACATCAATAATAGCATAATGACCTTTGACACTAGAACTGGTTCTAGTATTACGTAGTTTATTGATTGAATCAATCAATTCATTTAACATTAAAACATTATAGCGTTGTATTTCTACAGGATCAAAGATGTTCTCTTCACCTTTCTTTATACCTTCATTAGTTACCGTAATAATTATTTGATTATTTTGTCGATCTAGTTGAGTTTTTTGCCGAGTTTGTATAGCAATATCTTCATCTCCTCGTGACCAGGTAATCCAATCTGTAATCAAAGATTGATCGAGATCATTTTTTTGTTTTACTTTAATCATTTTTTGTTGCAAAATAGCGTTAATTTGCGGCCAAAGGGCACTGTTTTCAGCCGTGTTATTTAAAAATAAACGACTCGCTGTTAGACTATTTTCTGTATAGGTATCACTAAGTAATAAAAGTATTTGAATAGGAGGACGAATATCTAATGCTTTACCTACAGCACCATTTTTATTAACTGACGGAATATTATATTCATCGTTTTGTAATGGTAATAATATTCCTTTAGGAATCGTTAAATTTTTTAATGGAGGTGTATTTAAATATAAATCGTCACTATTAACTTGACGCTTATGATATTGATTACTCGTGCAAGTTACTAAAAATACAGAAAATGACAGTACTACAAGTTTAATAAGCTTTAATTTGTGCAATAATGTTACCATTAAATTTCCTAAAATTTTTTGTAAATTAGCGATCTTTAGTACTTTTTTTGCTGCGATCTGACTGTTTAATATTAATTCTATTATGGGTATGTAATGTATCAAATTTAATAAGTCATAGCTGATATCAGCTCAATTTAATTGAAATGGAATTAAGCTAGATAAATTATCTATGATGCAATTTACTTAGTAAATAATTTAACTTATGCACTTTAATATACTTTTTTATTAAATCTAACTTGCATATTTCAGCTATTAAATTGTAGCAATATTGATTGCTACTGAAATTACCCATTGCATTTAATGCCTAATAACATGAATTCTAACGCAGTTGTATTATATTGTTAAATAAAATTTTTACATTAATTAATCTACTAATGTGATTCACAGAACTTAAATCCACCTATGACCTCTTTAAGTTAAATAATAATACTATTTAACTTTACTAATCTAGTAATTGTTATAGGCAATAAATTATATCCTGGTGCGTGAAGGAACATTGTATAAGATTTTCGGTAAATTGATCTATTTAGTAATAGCTTTAAAATGCTGATAAACTTCTTTTTATGAAGGTTTATTCTAGTAAGACATTAATGCTAGACAAGTAACAACACCTAATTTCTAAAGATTTATTTTGCAATAACTTGTTTTGTAGTATTAATCCACTGTTTTCAATAATTGAAAACCTACCATCAGGATACTCTAATATAGTCAACATTACATCTAATTGCTTGATATGATTAAATATTGCTGATTCTTTAGTTCTTGTATCATTAACATAATAATCCAATCAACTTTTCTTAGATTAAACTTATCTTTTTAAGAGTTATGCTCATCTCTTGATATATGTGATTTTGGAGATGCTGCTGTATATCCTGATGATTAATTTTATAGATAACTTCAATCTCATAGAGATGAGATAGCATAAAAATTATCCTACAAGTATTCATGAAACTAGATATTACCTATAATCATATTGGATGAATTCATCCGTAATCAATAGTAGGGAGTTGATAGCTATTTGCTGTTGAGATGGAGCTCGAAGCCATGTTGTAATAGCGTGCTCAACGACGTCTTTATCGATAGGCGTATCCAACCTCCCTTTTTTTGCCCGTTAACGGTTATTTATCACAGTTAATTTAGAAGACTGGTATTGGCTATGTTGAAATTAAAGCACCTAATATTAGAAATTATCCAGCGGCAACAGAATATCCTTCAATAGCTTATTGCTACCGTCTTATCTGAAACGTATAAAAGCAATGAATAGTTATACCATGCCTGTAGCTGTAAAGGTAATCAACCGGTGATTTTTACGAAGCCTCCTGAAGTGCTTTTCGATGAAAGGAATATGATTTCTCTCTATTAGTGTCATCATAAGACTGAAGCAGTAATAGCTTAAAGAGTATATGGAATTCTGTCTTGCTTGATTTAAGTGATATACGTTATCTTTATTTTTTTTTGAGACGATAGTAATGTATATTACTACCTGTCCTATTAAAAAAGCTGAATCGCCTTTTCCTACTAGTTATTTATTGACGTTTGGCTTGCACATGAACGTAATGGATCTCGTTACGATCGAAGATGCTTATCGAGAGTTAGAAGCAAGATTAGATTAATTTCTGCATAGACTACGAGCGCGTAGTTTAACAGCATCTTTAATCTTCTTATGGGGGAAGATCGTACCCCTTAAGTCTTGTAGCGCAATAGCAAAGATATTTACGAATATGTTGCACCAACGCCATTATCTATACAAAATATCTTATGTTCTAGCTTTACTCCACAAAGGCATCTAACTAAAAGTTAAAGGTTGATCTATAGAAGCTCTGGCTAGAAGAGAGAACCGCGATATTGCTAATAAAAATCCCTTTATGTTTTATTGGTAAGGTTTTTAACGAAGTATCATCCTGCAGCGATGCAGAAGCTGGAAAAGATCATAAAGAAGGCTGACATTCTACGACTTCCTGTTAGCGCACTGAACATTATAAGAACGCTAAATTCAATTGAATCAGCTTTTGCAATAATCTGAGGCTGAGAATCCGACACGCGAAGCCTTGTAGTTAAAATAACCCTTTTAATGGGACTTAAGAGATGATACAGTATGTTCAGAAAATCTGGACCGTCTAATAGGATTTTAGTCTACTTAACCATTGATAGTAAACAGTATCCAATTTTAAGAATGTAGAAGAGATTCATGAAGTATATAGTAAAATGTAGCCTAATTATCCATACACTAGATTTTCTAATAACTCTATTTATCAGTCATAACTCAACCTAGCCTAACTAATATCAAAAGTACAACCAGTAACAACAAATATGATTAATAACTTGAAATTTATATAAATTCTCAAAGTCTTATTGATGATAATAAATGAATTAGCAAAATTAGATTTAAATAATTGTGCACAAATTAAATATCTAATGGCAATTAGCATTGTCAGTAAATCGTAATAACATGTATAATTAAATGAAGAGAATTTAATGATCCCATTAAAAGTCGGAGATAATGTACCTAAATTTAGCCTTCCTGACCAAGATGGCGAAATAATCAATTTATCTATTTGTTTTGATAAACAAATTTTAATTTATTTTTATCCTAAAGCAATGACGACTGGCTGTACGATACAAGTTTGTAGATTACGTGACGAGATGCATAAATTAAAACAAATTAATGTTGAAGCTTTTGGTATAAGTACTGGTAAAAAAGAAAAGTTTTTATGTTTTACTAAAAAAGAGATGCTAAATTTTACATTACTACTGGATTATAAGCAGGAAGTAGCGGAAAAATTCGATATATGGTGGTAAAAGCAGTTTATGGAAAAACATTTAATAGCATTCGTCGCATCGGTTTTCTAATTAATATAAAAAGTGAGATTAAACATGTGTTTGATAAATTTAAAACTAGCGATCATCACCAAATTGTATTAAACTATATTAATGCTCATCAATTAAAGTTGCCAATGGAATTGAAAATACGTTAAAAATCTTTAAAGACCACGACAAATAAAATAATAACTAATAGATGTAGATTAATTGATTCAGAAAATAAAATAGGTGTTTAGTCCAGATTATTTATTAGATAGGCCATTCATCGCTCAGATCTATTTATGATAGAGTCACTATTGAGGGATATAACGTTGATCGAAAAATATTATAATGATAAGGCTCCATCATTAGGTAACAAGTTATTAGCAAATCTGCTGCATGACGTTAAGATACCTTCTACTCTGATACTTCGTAAATCTGTTCTCCATCCCTTAAATTGAATATTGTTTACACTTCAGGGTCAGCGTCTCAATATACTTTTAGTTAGTTTCATCTTTTCTGAGCAAATGGGAACAGCTTAAATACCATTGAAAGAGTTATGGTTTCTAACCATACTTTTTTACGTGTTAGTTTCGTAATATTACTATACAAAATCTAATTTAATTTAATTCATCGTTCTTATTAAAGGTCCAATGCACTCACGGGAAAGAATAGAATGTCAGTGTTCTTATTATTAATCTCTAACATTTTCATCGTTGGGATGAAACTTCGTTTAAAACATTACTAACAAAATATCAAAGGTTTTGTTAGTGGCATCGCGACTTTCCGCTAACCATACTCCTCCCGCATATCATCATTAACCTTCTGGTGCTGCATGTTTTCGGGGAATGAAGCTAGGACACATTAAATATTTTATGCATCCACCAATATTAGTGCTGTGTGTTTGGGAACATCTTTGCTATTGCACTCTAAAACTAACGCTAACGTCTTCCGTAGCAATCCTAAAATAAGGTTAAGTCACGCACACTCGCGGGAAATTAAGAAGTTTGGCCAAGTTTGCTTCTGACTCTTTATAAGCATTTTCGATAACAGTTAGCTCCTTATGTCTACGCGCAGTGCCGTAAATATAACTATAGCAAATAAAGCCAATCAGCGTTCCTGACAGAACGGCATATTCCTTCCGCCAAAAAATAAACGTAAAGCATATCGCTTAAATTACACAGATATTATATCATGTACTCCTGAATCTATTGTTATTTCAATCTTCTGATTTTGTACTGGTAAAAAGATAATATACTCTCACCGAGAAGCGCCCATAAACCTTAATGAAAATAACTAGCAGATAATGCCTCATTTCTTGCAGATTCAGGTCATAACAGTAACTCTTCGCTGCTTTTTGACGCTTCAAATAAGGTAGCAGCAACGAGCTGTTGAAGTATATTCCATTACCGCTGTCATCCCCTCTAATCTTAAGCACTTTAATCTCAACATCCCAATAACAGTCCTGTGTGCTTTGCTAAGGCAAATAACCGTTACGGATTAACGGCATGAGACCTCGTTGATAAGACGCGGAGTTAAGTATGTTATTGCAGTATGCCTTCGAGCTCAGTTTTAACAGCGGTGACTATCAGCTGCCTGCATTATTACGGATGAGTTCATACAAGAGATGAATAGCGTAATATCTAGTTTTACGGATCTCTGTATACTATAGATTTTTCATGGTATATTATCTCTCTATTATTGATATCATCTAATAAATTAATCAAAAGGATACACGAGCATCTCCAAAACCATATACTTACCAGATATGAGCATAACTCATCTGCATGAAGAAAATGCTACCATTAAATGGCGGATTAAGGTGAGTAATTCATGCTATTTATTAGCAATATGCGTAATTAAATCTAAAACTTTATTTGAATAACCGGTTTCGTTATCATACCAAGCTACTAATTTTATAAAATTGTCGTTTAAGGCAATACCTGCTTTGGCATCAAAAATTGATGTTAATTTATCGCCATTAAAGTCAGTAGAAACAACGTCATCTTCAGTATAACCTAAAATGCCTTTTAATTCAGCATTTGCTGCCTGTTGGATCGTCTGGCAAATTTCTTTATAAGTGGCAGGTTTATTTAAACGAACGGTAAGGTCGACAACCGAAACATTCGGCGTTGGAACACGGAAAGCCATACCTGTTAATTTGCCGTTTAGTTCAGGAATTACCTTACCAATAGCTTTAGCGGCACCGGTTGATGAAGGAATAATGTTTTGTGAAGCACTTCGTCCACTACGCCAGTCTTTATCTGAAGTTCCGTCAATGGTTTTTTGCGTTGCAGTCGTTGCGTGAACAGTGGTCATCAGACCTTCAATGATACCAAACTTATCATTGATAACTTTTGCTAACGGGGCTAAGCAGTTAGCAGTGCAAGAGGTATTAGAAATAATATCCTGACCACTATAAGTGTTGTGGTTAACGCCCATTATAAACATCGGGGTATCATCTTTAGATGGTCCAGTTAAAACAACTTTTTTAGCTCCGGCCGTAATATGTTTGCGTGCCGTTTTATCAGTTAAAAAAATACCTGTTGCTTCTGTAACTACATCGACATCAGCTTCATTCCATTTCAAATTAGCAGGATCTTTTTCTGCTGTGCATCGAATAGTTTTGCCATTAACCACCAGGTGACCATCATTAACTTCGATAGCACCGTTAAAACGGCCATGGGTTGAGTCATATTTCAGTATATAGGCCATATAATTGGCATCTAATAAATCATTGATTGCCACGATTTCAATATTTTTACGTTCTTGTGCAGCACGAAAAACAATACGACCAATACGACCGAAACCATTAATACCTACTTTGATAGTCATAGTATTTCCACCAGCTATATTTAATTTAATTTAAAAAATTTAAATTAAAAGAATTCAATATTTTTTACAAAATACCTTGCTATTCGTCAAGTAGAATTCTCTTAATTATAAGAAAAATTAATATCTAAAATAGATTTTATATGTTTAGTATGATTGCAACAAGCTTAAGATCGATCTTTTTGATGTACTATCATCAGTTTTGAAATGGAAATTTAAAGTGAATATTGATAATATATGTGAATTATAGGCTATATTAGCAAAGGTTATCGGTATAAATCTTCTATACTGTATAAAGAGTTTTACTACATAAGCTTACTATAAAAACAAATAGTCATATAAATCAGAGAGACTCTTTCTAAATTCATATTAACATAAAACTGCATTTTATTAGTTAGTTCGGCGATAATCTCTCGAATTATGTTAATTTATACATTATCGTTATAACTTCTTCGAAGTTATTAGAAAATCTTGTATATGTTAATCAGGCTATATCTACTCTGACCTTTTCTAAATTTATTTCCACCCTTAATTGAACATTATTTACCACCAAGGTCGAAAGCTTAAATCTCCTTTAACCCCGCGGTTTCAGTTTTTTTAAGAAGATGGGAGAGCAGATTAGATACCATTGAAGGATTATTTTTCTAACTATAGTGTTTCGCGCGTTAGATTCATAGCCTTAGTATCGCAAAACTTGATTCAATTGGATTTGTTGTTCTTATGAAGCCAAGTGCGCGGACAGGAGGTTGTAGAATGCCAGCAGCTCTACTCGCTCTTTCTCCAGTTTCCTCATCTCTTCAGGAAACTCGCTTGAACCCTGCCAATAAAATATCAGGGGCTTTATTAGCGGTATCGAGGCTCTTTACCATCCAAATCTCTCACAGCTTATTATTAGTTCGGTTACATGCTTTTGTGGAGTGAAGTCAGAACATTATCTATTTTGTGTACCCAACAGCATTGCTACTTCATATCCGTGACATCTTTATCATTGTATTCAAAACTAATAGCACCGTCTTTCGTAGTAAATCTGAAAATACGGTTAAGTTACGCACTTGCAGGCAATTAAGAAGTTCGGCCCAGTGCGCTCCTGACTCTCAATAACCATCTTCAACCCAAATCAACTTCTTACCATCTATGCAGCACCGTCAATAATAAGCAGAAAGCAAAAGAGATCAGTTTTTTGACAGAATGGCATAGTTATCGACCTAGAAATAAACATAGGCGTATCGCTAAATCACGCAGACACCCGTTGCCTATTACTCTTCAAGCTATTACTGTTTTAGTTTACTGATGAGGCGCCTCCAGAGAGACTCGTGTGCTTTTTATCAAAAGCGCCACTAAATCTTAGTGAAAATTACGGGTGGATATCCGTAGAACAGCTATGGTAGTAAACTCTTAGCCGCTTTTTGCACGCTTCAGATAAGGCGATAGTAATTAGCTTCTGTAGTATTATTCAGTTGTCACTGCGATCTCCTGATCTTAGGGACTTTAGTTTCAACATCGCTATAATACCCGTCTTCATGATTTGCTGCAATAAATGACTGTTACGGTTGACGGCATAACCAGTCGACAAAGTGTAGTTTAGCACGTTATTTCAGCATGCCTTCGAGCACTACCTTAACAAATAGTACTATAAGTTGCCTTAGCAGCATACGAATAAGTTCACGTAATGGATCACAGATAATATCTAATTTCGCTGATAGTTGTAGATTACACTTTCATGACATATCATCTCTCTGTTGTTGATATCATTCATGAAATTAATTAGTATTAAGGGAGATGCACGCTACCATCTCCGAAACACAATATACCAGAATAAGCATAATTTAATTTCTGATTATAGAAAAAATTAATAATATTATTGGAAGTCCTCTGATAAAATTATATCACAAGGATAAATTCTTTAATTATCTGCGATATATGTTGAATATCGTAACTTTACGAAAGTCAGCGAAACAAACAAAAGTTGATTTGAAAACAGTGTTTAGAGTGTGTTACTGCTTTTTTGTTTACCTGGTGGATAGCCAACATAAATGCAGTAATAGTATTATTGAAGCGAACGAAACATTTTCCCTAAATTCTTTAAATAGAAGCATTCTATTCCACATAGGAATAGCTAAAAACGTGAGAGAAGAGGAGTTAAAAGGAAAGAACAAATTGCGGTCTTTAATCACCCGAGATTAAGAAGGTTATGTAAGCGATAAGATTCTTAAAAAATTTAATGCGAATGTGTTAGCCGTTTTTTTCGAGTCGATCTTTGATGTAAGAGCTCATCCTTTACTCGAATGAAGCAAAATGGTAGAAAACCTTTGTTAAGAAGCATGAAATTAGTCACCATAACCTAAATAAGCTTGGATAATCAGTGAGTTATTGGTAAGAAATTTCACATTCAAAATGTGAGCAGTTATATTAATCTATTAAAAGAATGTCTAAGTAGATTCCATGGTATGGAGTCTTTTTATTTATCGAATTATCTAATATGGAGTAAATTGTTTGAAAATAAAATAATTGAAATAGAAGCTAAACTTGGCTATAAATCTCTCTATGAGAACTAGCAATAACTCCTTTGTTAAAATAGCTAGTTATTATATTCTTAATGAAAAGGTATTTATATTATCTCTGTTGTATTCACTATTTTTATATCGTAAATAAAATTTGACGCTAGCTGTGGAACTAACTAAGTTTTTACCAATCAATTAATGATAAAATAGTTAATTATATTGATGATTTTTTATGATTTTTTCTATGGTATACGTTAGATTGAAGTATGTTATCATCCCTGTAATACGGATTTAGGCATGTGTTGTCGATGGACAACAACACTGATTGAGCAACGTTATTGTATTAATTCTATCACGGTAAGCTTACTAATCAACAACCCTGAAGAGATAACTGAGAGTTAAGTAAGGATTACTAGATGAATAGAAATAAATTCAAAATAAAAAAGGAAGCGCAATATGTAGCTTCATGCTCTCATTGATTTAATGACAGTTAATATTTATCAACTATTGTTGATTGGCGTTTAACTAGGTAGTGGCCTGATGGTTGTGTTGTGTTAAAGTCTTAAAAAAGAAAATAGTCTATAAGATTGTTAGCATATAGTAGGCTAGCCTAATCATAATACACAAAATACTACGGTGGACACCGTATATTAATATCATTTGGAAACAAAATGATAAGCTAAAGAGGTTGTTTAATAGTCATTATCACTAATCAAAATTTATTTGATATTAATAATGGATTAACACTCCTACCTAAGGAGGTGGGAGATATAATAGATTGAGTGAGTAAATCAGAAGATGTTATTAATTTAGCACCAGCTAATACCATTTCTTGTAACGCATTATAGCTAGCTTCTGGATTAAGATTAATCCCCCTACATCCATCTTGGATAACTGTTACTTGATAACCTAATTTCATAGCGTCAAGGACGGTAAATTTTACGCAGTAATCTGTTGCTAATCCCATAATATATAAATGTTCGATTTGATTTTTTGTTAGCCAAGTATCTAGATGGGTTGTATTATGATAATTTTTATCAAAAAAAGCACTATAACTATCGATTGTAGAATCAATCCCCTTTTGAAAAATTGCCTCGATAGCTGAGTGATTAAGGTATGGATGAAATTGCGCTCCTTTTTGATGTTGTACACAATGAACTGGCCACCAAATTTGGGGTAGTCCATTAAGTTTACCTTCCATGCCTACCTGAGTTCCTGAGTTGACAGCAAAACTTAAATGATCAGCAGGATGCCAGTCCTGGCTGGCAATAACAACAACATTTTTTTGCTGGCAGTAGCTGATAACAGCGTTAGCTATAGTAATAATACTTTCACTATCTAAGACTTCTAGGGCGCCCCCATTACAAAAGTCATTTTGTAGGTCGACCAATAATAATGCAGTATGGGTAATCATATTATCCTTAATAATTATCACCATGAATTAATTTACCATGCAAATTTGCATTAGTGTTCAAATGGCATTTGAAGATAAAGATTGACTGAGTAAATATAATGAAATTTTGTAAGCATTATTGCTTCAAAAATTATATCATTATTAATATTAATATTAATATTAATAATGATTAATGTCTGCTACCAGAAAATTGAATACCTATTAATGGTAATTTGTCAAGATAGCTATTGTTAGTAGCTTAACAATGATATTATCGAATTGATAGGATTTTCAAGATAGTTTAATAAAACTTACCTTGTAAAAGGCGCATTGCCCGACACCGTAAAATCGAAGATAAGTGCTTTCTAGTTTATGTAGATGCTTCAATACTTTATGCTGTGATTTAAGAATTATACTTATTTTGGTGCATGGAGTTTTGAAGATGATGGTATACCTAAAGATTACTTTCGTGGATGATTTCAACATCAGATATGATTATATCATAAAAAGTCTACCATATAAGTATCCGTGAAACTAGATATTACCTCATATTCTTATATGAACTTGTTAATAATAGTTATTTGCTACCGCAAATTTACAAGACGGATATTGATAATATTGAGATTAAAGCGCGGGGCCGCAGTGGCAATAGAGTACCCTTCAAGAGTTTGTCGCTGCCTTATCTGAAACATACAAAAAGCGTCAAAGAGTTGCTACCTATGTTCATTTTACTCTGTGGAGTAATCTCTACTGGTGATTTTCACTAAATTCTTAGCGCTTCTCGGTGAGAAAGTACATGGGTCTCTCTCTGCAGCAAACCTTATCAGTAGACTGATGCACTGATGCCTTAAAGAATTCAAGCATTAGTAGCTGCATAATTTAAGGGGGGTATCTGTTACATTTATTACTTGGACGATGCATAGTTATCTTGTCAGGCAAGCTGACAACCTTTGCCTTCTGATCAAAGTGGCATCACTGCGCATGGACGTAAGGAGTTAACTATAATTAAAAATACTTATCAAGAGTTAGAAGCAAACTGAGCCAAACTTTTTTAATGGCTGGTGAACACTGAGTTTAACCGTATCTTTCATGGTTGCTACGAAAATCGATGGCTTTAGTTTTTGAATGTAATAGTAAAGATATTCCCGGATTTGTAGAACAAATCCTATTGTGTACAGAAATAGCTAATATTCTAGTTTTATTTCCAAAAAGCCATGTAACTAAAAGTTAAGGTTGAAATGTTGAAGAGGTATGGTTAGCATAAAACCGTGATGTTGCTAATAAAGCTTTTGATGATTTTATTAGCAAAGTTATCTTCAGCGAAGGATCCTGAAACAATGAATAATCTGGAGAAAGATTGAGAAGAATAGTTTAGCATTCTTACGTCTTCCGTTAGAATATTTGGAATCAATAAGAACGATGAATCTGATTAAATTGCCTTTTATGACAATGTAAATCTATGAAAGCAACGCACGGAAGCACTGTTATTCGAGAAAACAACACTTTAATGATATTTGAACTCCTCCTGTCTACTCAGGACAGCTAGGACTGGCTTAATGGAGTTTATCTACTTTTACTTTGGTGGTAAACAATGTTAAATTTAAAAATAAAGAATAGATTCACGAAGTATCAGAGTGGAAGTGTAGATTGATCGTTATACACTAAATTTGCTGATAACTCATAAGAAACAGTGTTCATTCTGTAAATATAATTAATATATCTTTAATAAGAAGATACGTTTTACTAAAAAGTATCAATTATTTGGCTAGCTTTTTTCAGCTAGGATCCGTTGATAAATTTCTTCACGGTGAACAGAAATTTCTTTGGGTGCATTAACCCCTATGCGTACCTGATTGCCTTTTACACCAAGTATCGTTACTGTTACCTCATCACCTATCATGAGCGTTTCACCAACTCGACGAGTCAGAATAAGCATTCTTTGCTCCTTGAAAATTTAAAAGAGTCAGATCTCTAGGTTTTCCCGCTATTTATCTCATCGCACACCGTGAAAACATAAAACAATGACATTCACCTAAAATATTTAATATAAAGAATCATCATATTAATATTGTATATAAAAATATAATTTTATACTTAAGTCATTTAAAAATAATTCGTTAAAGGTTGTATAATTAATTTATCAACCCTCATGGTTAATTTAAGTTAAATGCGAATTAACCCACTCTTCAACTGAAGCTAATGCGGTAGGAAGTGCTGTTATATTAGAGCCGCCTGCCTGAGCCATATCATGACGACCACCCCCTTTCCCACCTACTTTTTGCGCAACAAATGAAATTAAATCACCAGCCTTTATTTTAGTAGTCAAATCATTTGTTACACCAACAATTAGATTGACTTTATCATTACTTATAGTAGAAAGCACAATAATTGCTGATTTTAATTGATTTTTTAAGTCATCAACAATACTACGTAGCTGTTTAGGTTCAGTGTTATTTAACTGAGTAACTAACAGATTAATTCCATTAATTTTTTTAACTTGTTTACTTAAAGAAACGCTTTCTTTGGCAGCTTGTTGTCTTTTCAATTGATTTAATGATCTTTCTAATAGCTTAACTTTATCTAAAGTTGCTTTAATTTTTTCTATTAGATTATTAATATCACTTTTCATTAATTGGTTAATTTCTACCAATAAATGGGATTGCTGGTGAAGGTCATCTATAGCAATTTGCCCGGTTATTGCTTCAATCCGTCGAATTCCAGCTGCTGTGCCTGATTCGCTTCTAATACGAAATAATCCTATATCGCCAGTCCAATTGGCATGAGTACCGCCACATAACTCAATAGAAAAATCACCAATGCTAAGAACGCGTACTTGTGCATCATATTTTTTATCAAAAAGCGTTAGTGCACCTTTTTCTTTTGCCGTCTCAAAATCCATTAATGTTGTTATAATATGGTCATTTTTACGAATTTGATAATTTACAATATCTTCAATTTGATGTATCTGTGCAGGCATTATTGGAGCAAAATGAGAAAAATCAAAACGTAAATATTTCTCATTTACTAAGGAGCCTTTTTGGCTTATATGATTTCCTAATACATCATGTAAAGCCGCATGTAACAAATGGGTAGCAGAGTGATTCAGACTAATAGCGTTACGACGCTCAATATCAATTCTTGCATCGATCGAATCATTTAAAGCTAATGATCCAGTTATTACCTTACCAATATGCCCAATTGCTTGGGTATATTTTTGTGTGTCAGAGACAGCAAATTGACAAGAGCGGTTACTAAGTATACCGCTATCACCAACCTGGCCGCCTGATTCAGGATAAAAAGAAGTTTTATTAAGAATAATAATCCCTTCTTCACCTTGCTTTAATACATTGATAAACTTTTTATGCTGAAAAATAGCTATTACTGTAGCTTGTTGATTGTTATTTTTGTAACCTGAAAAATCACTGCAGCTATCTACTTTAATGATATCATTATAATTAGTTGCAAATTCACTAGACTCCCGAGCTTGATATTTTTGTTGATCCATCTTAACGTTAAAACCTAATTCATCGACTTTAATATCACGTTCACGACAAATATCAGCGGTTAAATCAAATGGGAAACCATATGTATCATAGAGACGAAATACGATTTCACCAGCTAAAGTGTCTCCTTGTAATTGAGTTAATTCATCATATAATAGATCCAATCCATGTGCTAAAGTACGAGTAAATTGCTCCTCTTCATTCTTTAATATTTTTTCAATCGTTGCTTGTTGAGATTTTAGCTTATCAGCTGCGTTACCCATTACCTGAATCAATGGTGCAATTAATTTATAGAAAAATGTCTCTTTCGCTCCTAGCATATTTCCATGACGAACCGCGCGCCGGATAATACGACGCAATACATAACCACGTCCTTCGTTAGCAGGAAATACACCATCACCAATAAGAAAAGCACTTGATCGAATATGATCAGCGATTACGCATAATGATTTATTATTCAAATCTGATAAAGCGATCACTTTAGTAATAGCAGAAATTAATTGACGAAATAAATCAATCTCATAATTTGAATTAACATGTTGTAATACAGCGGCAATACGTTCAAGCCCCATACCTGTATCAACAGAAGGATTTGGAAGTTCCTTTATACTGCTATCAGACTGACGGTTAAATTGCATGAAAACAATATTCCAGATTTCAATATAACGATCACCACTTGCCTCTTTAGGCGACCCTGGCGGTTTGCCAAAAATATGTTCACCATGATCATAAAAGATTTCTGTACAAGGACCGCAAGGACCAGTATCCCCCATTTGCCAAAAGTTCTCAGAAGTATAAGGAGCTCCCTTATTATCACCTATCCGAATGATACGCTCAGTCGGAATACCAATTTCTTTCTGCCAAATATTGTAAGTTTCTTCATCAGTGTGATAAACGGTGATCCAAAGACGTTCTTTTGGTAAATTAAACCACTGCTTACTTGTTAGTAGTTCCCAGGCATATTTGATTGCACCCTGTTTAAAATAGTCACCAAAGCTGAAGTTACCTAACATTTCAAAAAAAGTATGATGACGAGCGGTATAACCAATATTTTCTAAATCGTTATGTTTGCCTCCAGCTCGAATGCAACGTTGTACAGTTGTTGCTCGAGAATAAACTCTTTTATCCAATCCTAAAAATATATCTTTAAATTGATTCATTCCTGCATTAGTAAACAATAAGGTCGGGTCATTATCTGGTATTAACGAACTACTAGATACAACTTCATGCTCTTTAGCATGAAAAAAGTCGAGAAACGTTTGACGGATCTCAGCGATGCTTTTAGTATTCATAATTATCCTAAAATCAAGCTGGAAATGAATTTATGACTTGATCAGATAAACAGGTTTTGATTATTGATCAAGTTACGACGGCGTTTTTATCTTATAAAACCTGAAAAATCCTTAAATTATTTATGACTAAATCGCTAAAAATACTCTACTAACTGATATATATTAATATATCACTCAAATGTCTAACTTTTATAGGTACATCTTTTCCTAAATATATCGTTTTTAATTAATATAACAATAACTAGTCTATAGTTAGTTTAATACAAAATAATTTAACTATTATTATTATGCAATGAAACTAAGACTATATTAAAACTATTTAATTATATTTATTTTCCCATTATATGGATAAGGTTATTAAATTTATTTCCATGTATATATTAGAAGGTAATTTTAATAGATAAATTCAGTGGCTAATTTACTCAGTTTAAATTATGTATAATTGATAGTTATCAAAGTTACTTTCATTTCTGATGTATAAAATTTGGAGATGGTGAGTGAGGTATCCTGCTGATTGATTTCGTAGATGATTTTAATCATATAGAGATAATATGTCATGAAAAGTTTACCATGAAAGTTTCTCTGAAACTAGATAACACCCTGTGATCCATTATATGAACGCATCATGTAATGGTGCCAGGAAAATGATAGGCACTGTTGTTAAAACAGTGTTCGAAACCATGTTAAGACAACATTCTGAACATCGCCTTTATTGGCGGATGATGTTATAATTTATAACGATTATCTATCACAGCGAACCATATAAACTGATATTGGGGATATCAAAATTAAAGTGCTTAAGGCTAGAGAGGGATTACAGTGGCAATGAAATATACTTCTACAATCCTTGCTGCCACCCTTATCTTAATCGTGCAAAAGTAGTAAAAAATTGCTAACTAGGTATGGTTAGTTATTAGCCATTTCCACCGTTAATTTAACGAAAGCTCTATAACTTTTCTCGATAAAATAACACGGTTTCTCTGTCAGTACTCTCTCATCAGGAGACTGAAACATTAACGCCTTGAAGAGCACAAGTATTGAATTCCTGCGTGATTTAAGTAATATACTTACGTTTATTTCTTGGCCGATGGCATATAATCCTTGTCAGTCAAGCTGATCGCCTTTACCTGCTGCTCATTATAGGCATGACTACATGAACGTAAGGAGTTCGTTGCACCTGAAGATACTTATCGAGAGTCAGAATTGAACTGAACAGAACTTCTTAATGGACTGTGAACGCGTAGCTTAATCATATCTCTAAGGGGGTTTCTATGGGAGATGCGTGCACCTTTAAATTTCTAGAAATGCAATGGCAAAGATATTCTTGGAGATACAGCCTAACGCTATTAGCTATACAAAATAGCTGATGTGCTAGATTTACTTCCTAAATGTATTCAATACCAAAATTAAAGTTGAGCTCTGAGAGAGGTTTAGCTACCAAATAGCCGCGATGCCGCTAATAAACCCTTTTAATATTTTTGCTAGTAAGGTTTTCAGAAAAGTATCATTCAGCTATGAAAAAGCTGTAGAAAAAGCGAGAAGAACGGCTGGCATTCCATGTCTTTCCGTCAGCGAATTGGGCGTCAATAAAAACAATGAAATCTGATTGAGTTAGTTTTTGTGATAGTGATCCTTGATGATACGAAGCCGATACGCAAGAGAGGTATCGGTTTGAGAAAAGTAGCTATTTCAATAATATTTAAGTTGCTATAGTCTGTTTAAAAAACTAGTACTGGTTAATGGGATTTAGCCTATCGACCTTGATGCTAAACAACGTTCAATCTAAGGATTGAGAGCAAATTTACGAAGCATTAAAACTATGTATAACCTGACCGCTATACACTAGATTTGCTAATAATTCTAAGTCTATAGATTAATATTTTTCTTTTTATTTGTCAAATTGAGTGTACAGTTTTAACATAGTTAGTTTAACTGGATAGTGAAATTGGTTAATTTGCAACTAGGTATTCTGATCTTATCAATTTCTATTCAATTAATTTATTTCAAGATATTAATCTTAGTAGTTTTTGCTAATTTATGTCTCTGCTAATTATTTAGCTTATAACTAATGCCGCTAATTATGCTTCCATATATTTATATTTCTTAGTGCACAGTACCAAATTTAGTATTTATAGTAATTGATAAAGCATTAGTTTAACACTATGGCCTCCTGAATCATATTGAACATTATTAATTTGATACCGTGAATCTATCAATTATCATAACCGGCTTAATTTTGCTTATTATTTTATGTTGGCAGTTTAGTTAGTTTTTCAGGATACGTTTCTGAAGTATTAATGTTGATATATTGGTTAATTACTACTATAAAATAAATAGATTTACCTATTTATCAGTTAATTATATCAGGTATTTAGCAAGGATTAGCGATTATTATCGAGTAATAGATAAGAAATATGTTAAAGTATTATACTAGCATTTATGGGGCAGTATCGCTAATAGTACTATTTTTTCCATATTTACGATAGCATCATTTTTAGAGCTTGAATGTGTTAAATTTTAGTTATAAACATGAAAATCGCACTGTGATGCGATAAGCTAGGTTAATAATAACCTATCCTAGATTAAAGATCAGAAGCCATTTTGATAAAATTGAAATAATGCGTTATAGACAGGAAGTTTATCCTTGCTAGTATCATCAGAGGTTTGGTATCTAGAGGTTTTTAAGTAAAAAACGGATTATTTTATAGGTATTTAATAAGGCAATGATAATGAATGATAAAGATCTTTCTACATGGCAAACGTTTCGCAGACTATGGCCAATGATTTTGCCATTTAAACTGGGATTAAGTGTAGCAGCTGTTGCGTTAATCATTAACGCTGTCGGTGATGCATTTATGATCTCTTTATTAAAGCCTTTGCTTGATGAAGGTTTTGGTAAAGCTAATAATAGCATGCTAAAATGGTTAGCTATTGTTATATTGGGGTTAATGTTGATAAGAGGGATGTCAAGTTTTATCTCTAATTATTGTATTGCATGGGTTTCTGGTAAAGTTGTAATGAATATGCGTCGGCGCTTGTTTAGCCATATAATGAGAATGCCAGTTACTTTTTTTGATCAACAGTCGACAGGAACCTTACTTTCTCGCATAACTTATGATTCTGAGCAAGTTGCTTCATCCTCATCTAGCGCATTAATTACTATTGTTCGAGAGAGCGCTTATATTATCGGTTTGTTTGGTCTTATGTTTTATCATAGTTGGCAGCTTTCATTAATATTAATTGTTATTGCTCTTATTGTAGCGTTAACAATTCGCTCAGTTTCTAAACACTTTAGAAATATTAGTAAAAGTATGCAAACTGGTATGGGTCAAGTAACCGCTAGTGCAGAACAAATGTTAAAAGGTCATAAAGAAGTTTTGATTTTTGGTGGACAAAAAATTGAAACTGAGCGTTTTAGCAAAGTAAGTAATTATATGCGTCGGCAAACTATAAAAATGGTAACAGCATCTTCGATCTCTGATCCAGTTATCCAACTGATTGCTTCTCTAGCATTAGCATTTACGCTTTATATCGCAAGTTTTCCTGAAGTTATGCAAACATTAACAGCAGGAATTATCGGTGTTGTTTTTTCATCTATGTTTGCATTAATGCGACCATTAAAGTCATTAACAAATGTTAATGCACAATTTCAACGAGGTATGGCTGCTTGCCAAACATTATTTACTATTTTAGATATGGAACAGGAAAAAGATGATGGTAAATTAACATTAAAAAAAACTAAAGGTGAAATAGAATTCAAACATGTTACCTTTAAGTATCCAACAAAGGAGCATGTTGCATTACAGGATATTTGTTTTAAAATTCCGGCTGGAAAATCTATTGCTTTAGTTGGACGATCAGGTTCAGGAAAATCGACTATTGCGAATCTAATTACTCGCTTTTATGAAGTTAATAAAGGTCAAATATTGCTTGATGATCATGATTTACGTGAATATACATTAAGCTCTCTACGTAGCCAAATTGCACTTGTTTCTCAGCATGTTTATCTTTTTAATGATACTATTGCAAATAATATTGCTTATGCAACCGATGGTCGTTTTAGTCGAAAAGCGATTGAAAAAGCCGCTAAAATGGCTTATGCAATGGACTTCATTCAAAAACTGGATCATGGGTTAGATACCATTATTGGTGAAAATGGTGTAATGCTTTCTGGTGGGCAGCGCCAACGAATTGCTATTGCATGTGCTTTATTACATAATTCATCTATATTAATTCTTGATGAAGCTACATCTGCACTTGATACTGAATCAGAGAGAGCTATTCAGGCAGCATTGGACGAATTACAGAAAAATCGAACTTCAATTATTATTGCTCATCGTCTTTCAACGATAGAAAGTGCAGATGAAATTTTGGTTATTCAGGATGGTAAAATTATTGAAAGAGGTACCCATCAAACTCTACTTAAGAGTGATGGGGCATATTTTCAACTTTATAGTATGTAATTTAAACAATGATTAATAAAATATGGTTAGGTGGTTCGTGGCTATGTTTTTTGCTACTACCGTTATCGATAGTATATGGTATGATTATTGGATTAAGGCGCCTTTGCTATCATTTGTCAATTTTTCCTAGTTGGAAAGCGCCAATATCTATTATTGTTGTAGGTAATTTAACTGTTGGCGGAAATGGTAAAACGCCGGTTGTCATTTGGTTAGTTGAGCAGCTTTTGTTACAAGGCTATTGTGTTGGCGTTGTATCCCGCGGATATGGGGGTAAAGCAACTTCTTATCCGTTATTAGTTAATGAAAGTGTATCAATAAAGGAAACGAGTGATGAGCCTGCTTTAATTTATCGCCGAACCGGTGTGCCAGTTGCTGTTGCTCCTAAACGAGTAGAAGCACTTAAGATGCTTCTTAGTCAACAAGAATTAGATGTTATTATTACTGATGATGGTCTTCAGCATTATGCTATGAAAAGGGATTTTGAGATCGTTGTTATCGATGGTATCCGTCGTTTTGGCAATGGTTGGTTGTTACCTGCTGGCCCATTACGTGAATGCCAATGTCGTTTAAATACCGTTAATGCTGTTATTACTAATGGTGGTATCGCTAGGTATGGTGAGATTGGCATGCAATTAACAGGTGATATTGCTATTAATATGTTAACTGGTGAAAAACGATCAGTCTGTAAATTGGAGCAAGTTGTTGCAATTGCAGGAATTGGATATCCAGCACGGTTTTTTTCAAGCCTTGAGCAAAAAGGGTTGGCATTGATTGCAAGATACTCTTTTGCTGATCATCAATGTTATAATTTTTCTAAATTAACAACCTTAGTAGGTGATCATCAAACATTATTAATGACTGAAAAAGATGCAGTGAAATGTTTTAATTTTGCTCAATTAAATTGGTGGTATTTGCCAGTAAATGCTCAGCTTTCACAACCAGGTGCAAGAAAAATTCTTTTAGCTATTAGTGAATTGCTGAAGACTAGTAAAAATACTTGAAATAATAACGTTATTATGATTAATATAAATGGGAATTTATCTAGTTAGATAATCTGGTTACGTCATTTAATTATCTGATATAACTCTTCATATTTTAAATGTGTAATTTCTTAGTAATAACTCTCTAATTATTTAGTATCATTAATCAATTACAACTAATTTCCTGCTTGCTGACAAAGGTTTCATATTATTTAGCTCTATTTGCAATGAATAGATTCTTTATCGAAGATCGATTAAAGAAAGCGGCTAAATATACTCCGCATGAGTTATACTTATTTATGATATATGGAGTTTCGGAGAGAGATGCTAGCTTATTATGCCAATTCATTTTATGAATTATTCAAACAATAGAGGACATGATATGCTATGAAAAGTCTATCATTACAGCTATCCAATAAAGCAGATATTATCGTATGATCCATTACATGAGTTCATTTGTAATGGTATCTATGCCAGCTGATAGATATAGCTGTTGAGGTGGAGTTCGAAGCTATATCGTTAGTTTGTAATGATTGTTTGCTTCAGCGAAACCATACATAGTTCTTATTGGCGATGTAGAGATTAAAATCCATAAGATTATGGATCATATAGCGGTAACGGAATATATATCAACAATTCGTGTTGGCCACTGCCTTATCTGAATCGTAAAAAGTAACGACGATTTACTATTATTCCTTGTAGCTGCGAGGAAAGCTGATTACCTTTATCGGCTGCTTTATTTATCAACATCACTGAATATAGACGTAAGAGAAATCAATTGCAATAAAATATAGTTATCAAAAGTTAGAAACCAATTAGCAAGTTCCTCAATACACTAACGAGTGCGCAGCTTAACCGTATTTATGATTGCTACGGGGAGATGGTACTATTGGTTTTTGTAATGTAATGGTAAAATATTTCAGAATATACAACGCCAAACGTTATTAGCTATACAATAACGTTGGTGTTGTGCCTTTATTTCCTAAAATCATGTGTAACTGAAAGTTAATAGTGAGTTACAAGAGTTCTGCCTACCAGAGAATCGCGATGCCGCTAATAAATCAATTAATATTTTGTTGGAAAGATTATCAAAGAAGTGTATTCGCAAGGATGAAAAAGTTGAAAAAGATCGAGAAGACCGGCTAGCATTCTATGCTTTCCTGTCATCGCGATAGTGTTAATAAGAAGGACGAATCTAATTGAATTTTACGCAATAGCGAGCCTACGAAGCAGAGTTGCTAAGCGCTATAAGTTCAAGAAACAACCCTTTCAATGCTATTTAATCTGCTCCCGTTTTCTCAGAAACGCTGGAGATATCTAGGAGAGTTAACCTTTCTTGATTCTAGTGGTAGACAACGTCTGATTTAAGGATAGAGAATAGATTTACGAAACATCAGAGTGAAATGTAGCCTGATCACCATACACCAGATTTTAATAACTTTCGTTTCAGCTTAATGTTAGTTTTAGCGGCTTTTTATTAAACTGATCAGCATTATTTTATTATAAGAATATTATATTTCTGTGATTTAATCATAGAAATGAATAATTTTTTAAATTATGCATTTATTATCTTTATTTAAATGTACTAAAGTTGTAATAAATAGCTTTAACTAAAGTAAAATAATATTTTTACTTTAGTTTTTGAAATTACTTTATCATTTTAATTTGCTGCCTTGCTATGGGATTTCTGGTTGTTGTCCCAGGTAAATTACGAATTAATAGCGCAAACTGCAGATCAACATCCTCAGGAATAGAGAGATAAACTTTATAACCATTCCCTGGTGCAACTTGAATAGATAGATTTTTTTTATCAAATAAGTCAGTTAAAGTAAATTGAATATTACCTGCTGTTGTCATTAACTCTAAATTATCTCCCAGACTGAATTTATTTTTTACCTCAACTTCTGCTAGCTCATTTTTTCGTTGTCCAGTGAATTCACCAACAAATTGTTGGGTATCAGAAACAGAATAACCAAACTCATAGGTTTGGTATGCATCATGGCTATGTCGACGTAAAAAACCTTCGGTATAACCTCGATGAGCTAAACCTTCTAGTGTAGTTAATAATGTAGGATCAAAAGATTTACCTGCTACGGCATCGTCAATTGCCCGACGATAAACCTGGGCAGTTCTGGCGCAATAGTAGAAGGATTTAGTCCGACCTTCGATTTTTAATGAGTGAACGCCAATCTGAGTTAAGCGCTCAACATGTTCTATTGCCCGTATATCTTTTGAATTAAAAAGATATGTGCCATGCTCATCTTCAAAAGCAGTCATATATTCACCGGGACGTTTTGTTTCTTCAATTAAAAAAACTTTTTCAGTTGGTTGCCCACTGCCTAGTGTTGGATGAATATTTTTTATCTTAGTTGGTTGGTTTTGATGAACAATATTACCAATTGCATCTTCTTTTCCTTCTTGTACTTTATATGCCCAACGGCAAGCATTGGTACAAGTGCCTTGGTTGGAATCACGCTTATTGATATATCCAGATAGTAAGCAACGACCAGAATAGGCCATACAAAGCGAACCGTGAACAAAAATTTCTAATTCAATATCAGGTATTTGTTGTCGAATTTCGATAATTTCTTTAATTGATAGCTCACGAGATAAAATAATTCGACTTAATCCAATTTGTTGCCAAAATTTTACTGTTGCCCAATTAACGGCGTTTGCCTGAACGGAAAGATGGATCTCCATTGCTGGAAATGTTTCTCTCACTAACATAATGAGGCCAGGATCGGATATAATTAAAGCATCCGGTTGCATCTCAATAACCGGAGTAAGATCACGAATAAAGGTTTTTAACTTAGCATTATGTGGAGCTATATTAACTACCACATAAAAATGTTTTCCCATTTCATGGGCTTCTTTAATGCCTTTAGCTAAATTTTTATGATTAAATTCGTTGTTACGAACACGGAGGCTATAGCGTGGTTGTCCGGCATAAACAGCATCAGCACCATAAGCAAAAGCATATCGCATGTTCTTAAGAGAACCTGCGGGAGAAAGTAATTCTGGTGTAAACATGATAAGTTCTCAATTTAATAACAAGTCAGTACTTATTCTTAATCGAATAAGTTTTTAAGTGGCTAATTCTAACGTCTTATGTAATGAGACCAAAATTAAGCAACGAGCGAATTGACAAAATTTAATTAATTTCTACTAATAAACTAAACAGTATACTGAACGGATAAATTTCTGTTCTTTATCTAATAATTTTAGGTTGCAGAGAAAGTTTTATATGGTTATTAATGGTACAAGATCTATTACAATCTAATAATTCCTATAGAGGTTATTCAATAACTTATCACAGAAAAATTTTACTTGGATGTTTGGGTAATTAATTCAATAATTGAAATTCAGCTGGTGTTAATTTAATGGTTTGATTTTTGATTATGTATATGATAGTAGATTTTATCTAAAATCAGCTTAAAGTAAATATTTCTGTTGTAGTTTATTGATAATAACGGTATTAAATTATTTTTAATTCTAATGTCCACTTTACGTGGACTAAATATAAGTTTATAGATATAGTTATCAGCACTAATCTTTAAGCCAATAAAGCGATTAAATTCTTCCATTTTCTCTGTACTATAATAATAGTACATCTAAAAATTGCTATAATTAATGGCAAATTGATAAGCTATTCACTGCACTTGGCTACATCAAGATTCGGTAAAATCAATTATTTGATTAACGGTACTGTTTCCTCTATAGAATTATTAATTGATTTGAAGGCTAACAGACTACAAATAATCAACTAACAATTTCTATAACTTAGGTTCATCTTCATAATTACAATGCGATGGTTGTAGTTATTGCAACTTATGTGTTTTGGGTTTTTATGGTTAAAATTTAAGGATAAACTATTCTAGTTTATAGGCTACTTAAATAGTAGATTTGCCGATAATTTTCGCCATGAGTTTAATAAATTCATAGTATAATTGAATATTAAGCTAATAATAAGCCGTCTTATGCTGCCATTTTGCCAGATAAGATAAATTTATCGTTGTAAAACATAACTCTGGATAGTCAGTAAGACTGTGATAAATAAATATAAAAAATACTATTTTCTAGTAAACTATGTCATGGTTAAACTAAATAATCAAGATGAGAATCTAAAATTCTCACATTAAGTAAATTAATATTTAAAGTAATTTTTTATCAGCAAATCTATAGTAATAACTGCTAATACCTAACTCAATTTATTGTATTAAATTGATATTTTTAATAAACGAGTAAACTGGGAACAGAAATGGATAATTGATGTAAGTCATTTATTAATAAATTTTGTTCAGCTAATAAATAATGTAATGTTGTGATAGAGTGAAGTAGCCGGATATCATTCTGTATTTCTTTGAGATAAACGCATAAAATGTTTAATGATGTGCCTAATTCGTAAGATATATCTACCCTATAATATGCCGTATATATTAATTTTTTCTAGGGTTTTGAAGTTGACTAATTGAAATTAATAGGATTGGCTTAGTTCATATATCGGCTTGAGATCTGCACATGAATCGCAGAATTACCAGTAGTAATTTGGTGAATACTTTCAAGAATATCTTCAATCAATTTTAGAAAATTTCTGGCTAATAAAATATATTGATCAGCGTTACCAATAATGAGAATATGGTCAACAGAGAACTAGTGATATGTTGTTGACGATCAAAATTAATATCAACTTTACGATTGATTTTTATTAGCTGAAATACTAATAATTCCCCCAACTCTACGATCTGAGTTGAAACACCTAACTGGTTTTTTTAAGTAATATTTTGGGTAGTAGTAGTTTTATACTCTAAAAGTTTTGCCATGTTATGATCATGAATCTAAACTTGAATATGTTAACTTTTTGTTGAAGATTGAATCGGTAGATTATTTTTTTTATTCTATGGAATTGATAATCTATATTACTTGTATGGGCTAGTATGATATAAAATATCCAATTACTGGTTTTACTAGTAATGTTCAGTCAGTACTTGCGCAATTAGAGACCGGTACACAATTTTTTTGGTTTTTTGTATTATATAGCTATAATACTTTGCTTAAAACTTAATCTAAGTTCTTTAGTGCATCGTAAAACAATTAATAGAAGGCAAAGAAATAAAGATAATAAAAAAGTTTACTGATAAACATGCTATAAAGCGTAATGTCATTAAATTTTTGCAAAACTAGTGCTTTGGTTCTTATTTACTTCTGAAGTTTATTGAAGAAAGATAAACCACTGGAGTGGTGTAAACTATTAATAGTTAACTAATAATTAAATCGTTAACAATTGTTGTTCTCTAATAGTTTGTGTAATATAGCAATATCACAATTACTTATGGCCATATGGCCCAAGCATGCCAAAAATTGATACAATAATTCTCATTAATATGGATTGAAATGTAATAAGCTAGCTTTAAATATGCTCTCATACGTGCTAAGTAGACTTTGTCTTTATGCTTGAATAGAAAAATCCACCATAATAATGGTGTTGTTCTTAATAATTCCAATGAAGGAAATTAAACTAAAAGTGATATTAAATAGCTCTTATGTTAAGAAGCTGCTTAAAACAGACAGGCGGAAAAGTAAAAATAATGCTTAATAGAGATATATAGTTTCATAAAGGAAACTAAGAAAACCGGATGTAGAAATTCTGTGGCCTGTGGGTACCCCTTTTTGAGCAACTATCAAAAATGGTTGGATTTTTAAGGTTTATTAAAATATTTATATCTATATCAGAAAAAAAAGTACTAGGTGCAATATATAGTCCACTTAATTGGATGATTATCTAATTTATGCATCAATTGCATTATTAAGTATGTAGTCTTCATTAAGATTAAAAGAAATAGTTAACAATACTATTTCATCCTTGATGATTAACGCTTAATAGGACATTAGCAGATTGCTATTTAGCAAAAAAAAGTGAATGGATTTCACCGTGTTTATTAATTCTCACATACCAGAGATAGTATAGTTTTTTGAATAATTAAGTTTAACTTAAAATTAATCTTTTATAAACTGTAATTGAGTTTTACTACCCAATACTGATTGGGTAATTTCTGATTATATGAGTTATGTTCATTTCTGGTGAAATGGTTTCAGAGATGTTGGCGTATTCTTCTGATTGATTTCTTGAATGATATCAACAACAGAGAGATTTCATGCCATGAAAAGCCTACCATACAGGGGTCTGTAAATGAGATATTATTCTGATTCTTTAGATGAACTTATCCGTAATCCTATTACGAAGCTGATAGGGCTATCGTTTGAACCGTAGCTCGAATCTATGTTGTAACAACATGTTCAATGCCGCCTTATATCGACGAGCGCATCCATGCGCCGCGCGGTAATGATTTTTGCTACACCAAACCATACAAAAATGAGTACTTGGGGATGTTGAAACTAAATGTCTAAGGTCAAAGAGGGGGTATTAGCGGCAATAGAATATGGTTTTATAGGTCATTGCTGCTACCTTATCTTAATCGTTCAAAAATGTCGAAGAGTTACTATGTAGCTGTATAGTTGCAAGGCATTATCTACAGTTAATTTTCACTAAGCTCTGTAGATGCTTCTCAATGAGAAGCATATGATTTTTCTCTGCAGTATATCAGCAGATTGAAACAGTAATAACTTGAAAAGCATTGGCATTGGTGCTTGCGTAGTTTACGCAATACGCGCTACATTTATTACTTGGCTCGATGACATATACCGTCCTGTCAGACAAATTTATCGCCTTTTCCTGTGTTTTATTTATCGACATCACTAAATTTAGACGTAAGAGAAACCAGTTGTGTAAAACATAGTTATCAAGAATAAAAAGCGAATTGAGTCAAACTTTTCAATGGTCTGTAAGTTATTGTGGATCTTAATCGCATCTTCTAGAATTCCTACAGAAGATTGGGTGCTCTTAGTTTTAAAATGCAATAGCAAAGATATTTCTGAACATGTAGTACTAACGCCATTAGCTACACAAAATTGTTAATGCGCTAATTTTTACTCCACAAAGGCATCAACCAAATGTTAAGGTGAACTGCGAGAAATTTGATTAACAGATAGTCATGATCCCACTAATAAAACCCTTGATGTTTTGTTGGCAAGGTTTCAGCGTATTCTGCCAGCGATAAAGAAGCTAGAGAAAGATTAATAAAAATAACGAATTTAAATTATAAATTAATTTTTGTGACAGTGAGACTACGAAACTGTCGTACATAAAAAATTGTAAAAAATAATCCTTTTAATGGTATTTAAGCTGCTCCTATCTGCTCAGATGGACTGTAACCGGCTAAGACTGGTTTGTGATGACCTTTACTGTACCATGAGGTACAATAAGGTTTAATTCAAGGATGGAAAATAGATTTATAAAGTACTAGAACAGAGTTTGATCGTCATACATCAGCTTTGCTAATAACTCTAGTTAACTTGGAGGTAAGTCTGTTAAATAACATCGATTCATGTGTTGAATTAACTAATTCTACTTTATCACGCTAATATTATCACACTGAACATAATATCTATTGGGGTATTCAATAGGCCTTACAGCGATATCGTTGTAAAATCCCCGATTGCACAAAAAAAATTTAACAATCTTATTGAAAGTCTTATAGCGAAAAAGAGAAGAAGGATAAATAGTTTATTTATTTGTGATGTATATCAATAGCTTGACTTTACAGAAATTAGCGAAATAAACAGGCATTTATTTAAAAATAGCGCTTAGATTAACGTTATCTGCTTCCTTGTTTCAATAGTGATAGTTAACATAAATAACTAAGTGGTATTGTTAAAATCAATGAAATATTTTTCTTAAATCCTTTAAAGGGAAGTGTCCTATTCCATATAGGAAAGATAGAAAACGGCAGAAGAGGAAGAGTAAAATGAAAAAATAAATTGTGCTCTTAATCGCTTGAAATCAAGAGAGGTTAAGTGAGTGATAATATGCTTAAAAATTTAATGCAGAGTGTGTAGCCGTTTTCTTAAACTAATTATTGATAAAGAGTCTATCTTTTACTTAGATGAAGTAAAATTGCACGAAACCTTTATCAGTAATCATAAAATTAGTTACATTAGATAATAATGGTTATGTAATTAAAGAGTTATTAGTGAGGAATTCCACATTAAAAAATCTGAAAAGTTATATCAGCTAATTATAAAGATGGCTGAATACATTTCATGGTGTAGATTCTTTATTTACTAAATTATCGGCTTTACCAAAGATTAATTAAAATCACAATAATTCAAATACAGAGATGTTGCTATAAATTACTCTACTAGTAAAAACAACCTTTGATAAAATAGGTTATTTATTATATTGGATGATTGTTATAGTATTATAGAGTTATTAATTAATAATTTGATATTATATCATAACTATTTTTATTGATTTAAATCAATATTTGAGGTTTTGATTTGTGGAGCAAGCCAAAAAAGATATTTATTGGATGCGAAAAGCTAATTTACTAGCGCAAAATGCGCAAGCAAAAGGTGAAATTCCTGTTGGTGCTCTATTAGTGTATAGAGGTAAATTGATTGCAGAAGGTTGGAATCATCCTATTTTAGCTCATGATCCATGCGCTCATGCAGAAATTTTAGCTTTGCGGGAAGCTGGTCGATATTTACAAAATTATCGATTACTCAATACCACGCTTTATGTAACACTTGAGCCTTGTATTATGTGTGCTGGAGCTATAATCCATGCGCGTATTAGCCGTTTAGTATACGGTGCATTCGATAAAAAAACTGGTGCCGCTGGTTCAATTATTGATGTTTTTAATCATCCTAAAATGAATCACCGTATTCTGGTATTGGGAGGGATTTTGGCTGAGGAATGTTCAGCTATATTAAGTAATTTTTTTCAACAACGGCAAGCAGAAAAAAATCAGTTAAAAAACATAACATTGATAAAGTAAATTTACTAAAATCTCTTAGTAAGGTAACTTACTCAGAAATAGAACATAATTCTATTTAGTAAAATAGCTAGTTAAATTAATTACTATTTTTTACTACTGATTCTAGAAAATAAAAGAGGATCCCTTACAACTAATTGCATATTTTGATTTATTTTTTTATTCTGCAGATAACCCACTAAGCTTTGGTAATAACGGCGAATATTTTCAACATAGTCATAGGCCTCACAGCACGTGACTAACCGTAAGTTAATTTAGAGAAATATTTTTTCTTACTTAATAAGAATCTGGCTTTAACAGCTATCAAACTATCTGGATCTTCACCTTGAATGCGTGTCAGCTTCCTAGCATCAAGCATATGTCCTAGCCCAATATTATAAGCTGATAACGCAAACTAAATGCGATCATCAGATGCAATAGTGATTGGTAAGCGCGAAATCAGATATTGTAAATAAGCTGCACCATCTTTAATACTTTCCTCTACATCTAACCTATCTGACACGCCCATAATTTTTGCGGTAGGTGCCGTTAGCATCATTAAACCACGAACACCAGTTAGTGAAGTGGCTAGCGGGTTCCAGTGCGATTCCTGCCAGGAAATCGCTGCTAGTAGGCGCCAATCTACATTTTCTGCATATTTTTTAAATAAATGTTCATAGATTGGCAAAGTTTTGTTAATCGCAGTAATAAAAAAAAGCGTATCAAAATAATCAAAAGTAGCAATATGACTGAAATATTTTTCTTCTAATCGGGTTAGAAGCTTTTTTTGATTGCTTTTATTAAAGAAATCTAACATTGCCAAATTTAGACACTATTATCTTTTGATCGTTTCATATACCAATTAAGGCTATGATCGTTGCTAACATTAAAAGCGATAGTAATATTTGGATAAATACGTTGCTGCATGGCTACGACAATAGAGTTTTCTAAGGTATAATCAATTTTTCCTTCAGCTAGTAGTTGTAATAACTCAGTCGTATTATAATGACTAGTTTCTTCACACTGAAGATTTGGATATTCTTCTCTCAGCTGTTGTAGAGAACTAGCATCTACTGAATCAGTGGTAATAACAAACTTTCCTTTTACATCGATTAAAGAGTGTGGGACTCATCCATTTACGATAAATTAACTATTGGGAAACGGTATAGTAAGCAGGGCCAGCCTTCGCTTTATCAAGGTGCTTCTTATTATAAATAAGGCCTGCAGTAATAAAGTCATTATTACCATTTTCAAGATTATTAAAAAGTTAATTGATATTTAAATATACGTTAATACGTAGTTTTACATCAAGGTAATCAGCAAAGCGTTTAGTTAATTCATAATCAAATCCGCTTACTTCTTGTTTATCGTTAAAGGATATAATTGGTGAATTAATGGTACTTACTCGCAATTCACTGCAAGAAATAATTTTCTTTACCTGGTCTTGCTTCTGGTTTGGTCACTCATTACTAACTGTAATGATACCAAGAAAAATTATAGAGACAATAATGATAATAAGATTAAAAATTTTGATTTTAATCATATAGTTATATTTTGTTATATAAACATGTTTTTTAGTTAAAATAGCTAAATTATGGTTAAATTTTTAATAGCAGATATTTTTAACAAAAATAATTTGCAACTTGATTTAATTTATTTTACTGATATCAATAATTTATTGATAAGTGATAAATGTGTATGCAAATGATTTTATAATAGTTCATGAAAATGATTTATAATACTTCTCCTGTTTTCTTAATACACATCATTCAGTATAACTTTATAAGTTAAGAAAATCATTACTAAAATATTCTTTAGTTACTTAGCGATTTTATCAACTTTATCATTACTAATGTTTTTTTCTTTATGCTAACAGTATTCATCATTGATTATTAACATTTATGCTGAACATGTATACTTTTCTAAACTTGATGCACTATTAAATCAGGATAATCAACAAAATTTAGTTGTTTCTTTTATTATGTGCCGTTATCAACGGCCATAGCTTGCGGGCAGTTATTATTGTTTATCCCATGCAGTCACTATTTTATCATGCTTTGCAAAAGCATGAGATATTGCACATAACTGTGAATTATGGCTTTACCAATATAGTTGATCATCAAGAGATTAACTTGATCTTACTATTTATTAACGGTAAGTTCAGAGACGCCGTAACGATTAATTAAAGTAGACGCAGGTTCTTTGCTTGTATGAAGAACAGCTCTGATTTAGGTATTGTAGTCGTCTGACAATAGAACCTTATCATAATGAGGTATTATCTTAACTATATCCGTCAGTAGTCGTTTGCCATAAACATGGCTATGAGACGAGGTTCTATATAATAATCTGGCACCAAGCAGATGTAAAAATTTAGTTTTAATTTTTAATTAAACTAAATGAAAATAAGTTTCATTATGACATAAATTTACCTAAAATTTAATGTTTTTTAATAAAATTATTCAAACTGTTTATTGAAACATATAACTACTATCAATTAGAAAAGTGATAAAATAAATTGCTAATATAAATTGATACAATTAGTTATTTAACTTTTAGAATTTAATTCATCTCATTAAATGGTGCTTATTAGCATCATTTAATTAAAATTAAATCATTAAATTTGATGTAAAAATAAAACTATTTTAAAGACTTTAAGTAGTGTACTTTACATTAAATTTCAATAAATTAATATAATTTTTAAAAAGTTGACATATAAACTGCATACTATATTGTTAGTTGTTCAACTTAATTTATATCGGACTAAATATAGAGAGATATTCCATATAAATCAGGAATAATGATAAAATAAGTGTATCTATTCATCTAGAATGACGTTTATCTCTATTAAGAACGTATAGTAAGCGCTATAGTTTTAGTATAGTAGCTAAGTTTCTTCTGGGATACTTATGATATTAGTGCTGTTTTATATACTTTGCGATCTTATTAATTTTTTTAAGAATTCATCCAGATGGTTCGGAATAAATCTTATAGAAAGCATAAACCGGATAAAATAAGAGAAAGATATTAAGCGACTTAAGGGATGTTACGCCGCCTGTTTATTCAAAGCTTTTTTGATCTTCCTCCAGAAATTAATGATAACAGATACCACTGAATTTTTTATTACTCTCTAAAAGAGGAGAGACAACAACAGTTCTACTCAGTCTCCAATTTTTTCTCGATACGCAAAATATTATCTACCTTTAATCACAATTATCCGGAATTTTTAGTTCCCCTTTCCATGGTCAAGCTAATGATGCTAGATGCAACTATATTGAAAAGATAATGTTGAAGTATGCTTGCCGATGTATTCATTCCCTATAGGGAACTATAGATAATATCCATATTGTCTCATTTAACTAAACTGTTTTCACGATTGATGACAGCTGAAGCAGCTTTCTTAAAATGCAATGAAAGTGTCAACTCATAGACTGGTCGATGATGTTGAGTAAATCTTACTTCTGGAAGTTGTTCCATTTGGTGTCCGACCGCTACTATTTGTGCCTCTTTTAAATGTTCTTCCAGCTATTTTTGCTAAATCTGTAAGTCAAAAGTCTGCAGTTCATGCGGTATCAAAGCTACCGAGCAATGGTTGTTATAGTAGGTTCATATTTTACTTAACTGCAAACTAGTAAATATTACTTTCACCTATGCCCATATTTTTTTGGCCTTTTTTCAAAAATAACTGATTTTTTTGGATACTTAATTCTCTGTTTTACGTTGTCATACAATCTATGCTACAGTAGGCACGTAAAACAAGATATTAAGATTGCTATCTTATATATCTTGCACACTTATTATGTTTGATAACTCAAACAACATTGGCGTATTTATATTTTCGTCACACGTAGCAGTTTGGATATTAAACATGCTGTATGAGGTTGATCTGTTTTTTTAAAAAAATAGCGATAGGAAGTAACTTAGCTAGGCACTATCATTCGGCTGATGCGTTACAACTATAACTTGATAAGTCCCAGTGTCTCTTCCTGTTATTTTTCACATATCCGACCAAGAATTAGTGATAGCGTTACCTGAAGGCGTAATACGGACGTTACTTAAAATCCGTTTTACTAAAAAGACGAAATAGGGCGCCCTGTGTAGCATAATGTAAAATACCTCTAGGCTACCTTAGAGGCTTCGGTATCCACATCAAAACTGCAGCATTACCGAATATGGGAGAGTATTATATATTATTACTATAACTATCAGACTAAGCAATACAGCCAGCGGGCTTCATAAAGCAATAAAAATGATTATAGGCTATATTAAAAGCCTATTCCGACTATACATTTTAAGATGGTGCATTACTATAGTTTTTTTGTTGAATAGTAAACAAGGCAGATTATTACTGAAAACTAGGGTTTGTCATCTTTGATGACATGACTCCTGCGTACAGTTTCCTACAATGCATTTTATGCTTGGCAATAAGTTACTTTTACCGACGCTCAGTTTTGTAAACAGACGACGGAATTGTTGTCAAAAAATGTACAAAATAGAAAAATGAGGGTTATTAATTTAAACCTAAAGAGGTTAATATCGCTAAAATTAGTCAATTAGGTCAAAGAATGCGCACTCCAATGAAATTTTAACTTATAATAGACTCAGTAAGTTAATTCTATCTGCTTTTAACAAGGGCCCTTTACTTTTCTATTAAAGAACAGTTCAATATTCTAACCATAAAATTTTGTTAAATATTGGCTGACACGCGGAGTAAAGTAGAATCTATAAAATTCACTACTTTCTTCGCTGATATGTGGCATGATGATCAGTGGTCATTTAATAAAGTATTTATTGCTGCTTAAGTGCGTATGAATATTATTGACTCTTCTTGCTTTATTTCTTTTAATTAAAATATTACTTTTAATTTTTATGGAATGGATGGTATGACATTTTTTAGTGAGATATAGAAAAAACAGTTAGGCATTTTGGTTAGCTTTTAACTTCACATAGCTTTAATTCCTGATGTGGTAGCGGTAACATAAAGATTGGAATCGAGTTTTCTTACTAAGGCAATTAATTGTGATGCCTTTTATAAATGGCGTTAGTATGAAGAGATTTTGCTATCTCAACTTTCGTTTTTAATAAAAATTTGAGTGAAGAAATTATCAACTACTGTCTAATAATGCTTATTTTATTATAACAGGACGTATTATGTGGCACAATTTGATATTAATGTTTTAATAAATAGGAAAGGTTCTGCTAGTAGCAGAATTAACACGAGTAATTCATATAGATATACTTCCAAAACTAAAAGCCTTTATTGTAATTAAAGATTATGGACGTTACTTGAGTAATTTTTAGAATATGAGTTGTTTGGTGATGCTAAAGGTCCTTATACTAGAACAGTTATACATCATGACATCATAAGGTCTATTTCTTGCTGCACAATGTTGACGCTATTTCTTGATGAAATAGCTAATATTCCTTCATCTTTCAAGTAAAACTGTTACCGGTTCTAGTATAACCGTAACGTACGTCATTTAAATAGTAATTATAATTTAGATATTGATTTTAAATTCTCTGAGAGACTTATCGTGATTTAAGAAACAGCAATAAAAATGAATTTCTGGAAGATCTTTATTACTGTTTGAATGTGATATTTATCAAAATTCCTATTCTTAATTAGGGTTTTAGAGTGCGTGGGAGATATGTTTTTATAAGCATATTATTGCTAAGGAAATTAATAAAGTGTTATAAACCTTTTTTGTATAGGTACTGAAGGATGCAATAAAATATTTAATAGCAGAAGGTGTGTGTAGCCCTGTAATCTAAGGTTATTAGTGAATAATATTGATGAGTGCGTTGCGTTAATAATGACGCCGATTATTGATGAAATATTAATCATTTAATCGCTGTAAAGCGAGAATATTGTATATTATGCTCTCGTTGAGACTCTAAATCAATTAGAGTTTAATTATTTACAAAAATTGTTATAAGTAATAAAAACAATGTTATCTATACAGCGCGTATGTATAGTAGGTCGAAATTTGACCGAGCTTTATAAGCTAATTAGTCAAGAATAAACTCTATGCTAATAATTTTAAAGAATAATTTTTATTATCTCTGGAGAATACAATTTTATGAATCGAACGCTGAATATTGCACTAGCACAATTAAATTGGCTGGTAGGTGATATTGAAGGCAACTGTGAACGCATGTTGAAAGAAGCTAAAGCTCAACAATTAAAAGGGGCAGATCTTATCCTGTTTTCGGAGTTAGCTTTAACTGGGTATCCGCCGGAGGATTTACTTTTTCGGCCTGATTTTTATCAACGTTGCACTAAACAGCTTGATCGTCTGAAAGACGCTAGTCAAAATATTGCTATTGTCGTTGGTCATCCATTCTGGCAAAGTATAAAATGTTATAATGCATTGTCATTTTTCTGGCAAGGTCAAAAAGTAGCGCAATATTTTAAGCAACAATTGCCTAATTATGGCGTTTTTGATGAACAGCGCTATTTTCATTCAGCTAATGAAACTTGTGTAATATTTTTTAAAGATTATAAGTTAGGTTTTTTAATTTGTGAAGATGTTTGGTTTGATGAACCAGTTGATGCAATTAAAGCCAAAGGTGCAGATGTTTTAATTATCATTAATGCTTCACCTTATAATCGCGAGAAACCACATATTCGTTCAACATTGTTAAAATCCCATTGCCAAAGAACTCAATTGCCAATTGTCTATTTAAATCAAGTTGGTGGACAAGATGAGCTAATATTTGATGGAGGGTCAAAAGTATTTAATAGTAAGGGTAAGGTAACGCATTATTTAGTGCAGTTTGCTGAGCAAGTTACCATATGTAAATTTAATGATGTTGAACCATTATCAATGGACAATATAGTAAAGACTTTATCACCCATCGCTCAGGTTTATGAAGCATTAGTCATGGCAACCCGTGACTATATTAATAAAAATGGATTTTCTGGTGTTATTTTAGGATTATCAGGCGGAATTGATTCAGCTTTAACCTTGGCTATTGCAGTAGATGCTTTAGGAAAAGATAAAGTGCAGGCTGTGATTATGCCATTTAAATATACAGCTGAAATAAGCATTTATGATGCCAGAGAGCAGGCATCATTGTTAGGTATTGAATTTGCAATAGTATCTATTGAATCTATGTATGATGCATTTATGACTAGTTTATCGCCATTATTTACAGGTATGCCTCTCGATACAAGTGAAGAAAATTTACAGGCTCGTTGTCGGGCTATCATTCTGATGGCAATATCAAATAAGCGTGGTCGTTTAGTATTAACAACCAGTAATAAAAGTGAATCCGCAGTAGGTTATACCACTCTTTATGGTGATATGGCTGGCGGTTTTGCGGTACTTAAAGATGTACCAAAGATGCTAGTATTTGAGTTAGCAAAATATAGTAATACAATTTCATCAATTATTCCTCAGCACGTAATAGAGCGGCCTCCTTCTGCTGAATTAGCGCCAGGACAATATGATCAAGATAATTTACCTCCTTATCCTGTACTGGATGCAATCCTGGAAGGTTATATTGAACAAGATAAATCAGTTAGTGAATTAGTTGCATCTGGATTTGATGAAGTAATCGTACGTAAAGTGATTAAGTTAGTTGATATTAATGAATACAAACGACGTCAGGCACCGATAGGTCCGCGTGTTACAATTCGAAATTTTAATAAAGATAGACGTTACCCAATTACTTCGGGTTTTGGTCGTAAAAACTGGTAATATTAGGATAATTTAATGAAAAAATTGATGCAATTATCAAACTATTTAATCTAGATGATGCAAAAGAATATTTAAAAGATATTGGTATATCTGAAATTGACAGTAAAGTAAATAAAAGGATTTGGAGGTTAAAAAGAATTCATATAAAACTTTATCGTGGCCTTATAATATAAGGCTAATTTTTTGCCAAAATTAAAGATTGAAACTGTTGTTCCAAACTATATTATAGTTAATTTGTTTGAAACAATAATATTGACTACTACAACAAATAGAGAAATTAGTGATGATAAAATTTTTTATCATGATATTGATCATGTGATTGATGTTCAAAACGGTGAGCAGGATTAAGGAGTATTTAATTTTAAATATTAGTAGATTGTTGCAGATTACAAAGAAATTGAGATGGAATCTGTACTTTCTAGCCTACATTTTACTGCTTACCTAGGTTTAGTGATGGGTTTTAATGCTTATTATTTATTTCCCTCTACAACTTTATGTAGAATTAAGTATTTATAGTGAATGTGACTGCTATTTATTCAAATAGCAAGTAACTTCTTGCTTGGTAAAATTTCATAAAGTTGACCGGGTAACACTACTAGAAGTAGTGATGCATATTTTCAATATTAATCTGCTCTTTTATTTTTTACAGCTTACCTCCTCCTCATTAATTCTTGGTATTATAATACTGTTCTTATAGTCTATCTTGCTCTATTAGATTATTATACCAAAGTACACTTAAGCTTATGGTAAATTAGTTAATTTATCTTTTACTTCACTCATAGCAAAAGCATAAATGCTTACCATGTTCTATGGTATATAGTCAGCTTACTGGTGTTTTATGTTGTTTCTGATATATCTTTTAAGATACTTATCATCTGTAGTTAAGCTGATGCCGACTGAAATTACTATTATTGGTATATTGAATTAACGGTAAGAAAATCACTGTAGAAATAAGGTGGTTGATAGTTTAAGGATATCACACTTTTTATATATTTATAAATAGGTTTTTATACATTTCCTTTTTTATTATCGATTTATAGAAATAAAATAATTTAGCCATTAAGTGCATTGATTAATGCATAATTATAATTTTTTTTAATTAGTTAAATTTTCTTATTCTATAGCTAATTATCGAGGTCAAAAATTGACAACCTATTATCATTTTCTTAAAGAAATTGAAAAGTAATAATTGTTTTGTTGTATCGTATCTTTTTAGTCACTTTGAAGTGATCGACACTTTTGCACTTCTGATACGCTTTTATTTAAAAATTTATTTCACAGTTAATAGAACTATCAGTCAGTACCTGAAAAGCTTTAGTCAAAATAGCACATCTAATAATGTCTTACTAGGTTGAAAGAGTTCATAAATGGTATTTAATAAAATTAATTCGCAATTAAATAATGTTCAAGTTTTATATTTAGACTAGTATGTTTGGTCATCTCTATACACTGGCAGCCAGTAGTAAACATAAAACATTATCAATATTACTAACAGATAGGTAAATGGCATTTAATAAAACTTCTCTTTGTTTATCATTAATCTTGTGATTTATATTGAAAATATTTTTAATAATGGGAGCACATGTTGAAATATGTGATAATAAAATGAGTGATTAATTTATAGTCGATGGAAACAATGAGAGAAATAGTTGACTTTATAGTTGCGATAGTTTGAGTATCTTTTATATAAACTTTATAAGTTTTAGCTAAGAGTTTAAAAGCTGAATTTATACGCAACTTAAATTATTGTATGTTAAAAGTAAATAATTTCTCATAAAAATGAGATTGAATTAGCGTATTTCAATTTCCGATAAAATCGTTATTAAATCAAATTTTATTTGATAACGGATATGGCAAGAGTTATTATCAAATCTTGTATATGACGGTCAGACTATGTTCCACTCTTATGCTTCGTAAATTCGTTCTCTATCCTCAAATTTAATTTTGTTTACCACCAAGGGTAAAAGCAGCTAAAATCTTCTTAGTCGGTTTCAGCTTTTCTTAGCAGACAGAAGTAGCTTAAATAGCATTGAAAGGGTTAATTTTCTTGAACTATAATGCTTCGAGATAGGCTTCATACTCTAACACTGTCGCAAAAGTTAATTTAATCAGATTCGGTATTCTTATTTATGTTCAGTGCGATGACGAAAAGACATAGAATGCTAGCAGTTCTTATCGATCTTTTCCCAGCATTTTCATTGCTGCAGGATGCAACTTCGTTAAAAATCTTTCCAATAAAATATCAAAAGCTTTATCAGTGATATCACAGCTATCTGCTAGCTAAGATCTCCACACAATAGGTCACCTTAACTTTCGGTTCTGCATGCTTTTAAGAAATAAAGGCAGTGTATTAGTTATCTTATGTACCCAATAAGATTGATGCTATTCGCCAAGAAATATTTTTGCCATTGTAATTTAAAACTAATGGCAGAGTTTCCACTCGTAGTAGCCTCATGGGAGATGTAGTGAAGTTACGCACTCGACAAGGTATTAATAAGTTTGGTTCAGTTCGCTTTTGACTCTCGATAACTATCTTCAACTGCAAGGACTTTCTCATTATGTCCATCCAGTGATGTCAATAATAACTAGTAGGTAAAAGTAATCAGCTTTCCTGACAGGCAGTATATACAATCGGCTTAGAAATAAATGTAGCGTGTATCGCTTAAATCAGGTAGCTGTCATTATTTATATTTTTAAAGTCATTGGTGTTTTAGTCTACTGATGATACTGCAGAGAGAGTATACGCTTTTCAGCAAAAAATCCCCTTAGGGCTTTGCAAAAATCTCTGGTAGAGATGCATAACAGCTAATAGCGCCTCTATGGTAACAACTCTTCGCTATTTTTTGGACACTTTAAGATAAGGCGGCAGTAAGGAGTTTTAGAAACATATTCCGTTATCGCTAAAATTTCTATTTTTTAACCTTAGAAACTTTAATCTCAATATAAGCAATAGTAGCTTATATGGTTCGTTTTGGCAAATAACCGTTACGGATATGACGAGTTTAAGCTAGCCGACAAGGCAGTGTTCAGCATCGTATTTCAGTATGGCTTCAAGTTGATCTAAGTTTAAACAACGGTGCCTATCAGCTTCTTGATAGCATTACGAATAAGTTCATGCAAATGATCAGAATAATATCTCATTTTATAGATCCCTGTAGGTAAATTTTTTATGGCATATCAACTTTCTGTTGTTGAAATCATTTATTAAATCAATCTGAAGGTACGCTAGCATCTCTAAAATCACATACACCAGAAGTAAGCATAACTCTTTTTCAATAGCAAAAGTAAAGACTAAATCAGTTTGTTTTAAATTGAAAATTATTTTCATGCTGACATATTTTCGCCCACAAATCTCGTTTTAACTGAGGATTAGAATAAATTTCTTTTAATGGTAAAGTATGAATGACCCATTTTTTAGAATTAATAGATAATTTTTTACCTAGGATCCAACAAGGCCAAAGAAGGTCTTTTGGTAACAGTGATATTTCTTTAGTTAATAAACAGGATACCTGACGACTGTCTAGCATCATTGCTCGTAAAATATCTTTGATAAAAATGTTATCTAGATCAATGCGCTCATCAGCAATGATAATTAATTTGGTAGAATCAGGAATATACCCGGCATGTTCACCACGTAGTACCGTTGGATCGCGCAATTTCCATTGCACAATTCCCATATGCTTTAGTAATTGATCTCTAATCGTCATCAAATACTGCTCCACAATAATATAAACTATTCTACCTTACTAAAATAGATCTATATAAATCAAAATAATGATATTTCAAGACATAGTAATATAAATGTAATTACTATTTCTCTGTAACTGTATTCATTTGATGAACGTATACTGTAAATTAAACAGGATAAATATACAAATTATTAAGTTATCAATAAACAATATGATCACTAAATAGCAAATAACAAGTAGAGTTATGCTAATTTCTGATATATGGAGCTTCAGAAATAGATAGCGTATAATTATTAATTAATTTCCTTGATGGTTTCAATAACAGAGAAATGATGCGCCATAAAAAATCTACCCTTACAGATATCCGTAAAACCAGATATTACCTGTAATCCCTTGCATAAACTTATTCGTAATAATACCAGGCAACTGGTTAAGGAAGTGCTTAAATCCATGTTACGCAACATACTCAATGCTACGTTATTAACGGGCAGCATGCCGTTATTCATAAAAGTTATCTGGTACAATTGACTATATGCAAACTGCTATAGGTTATGTTAGCATTTAAAGCACCTAAAATCAGGTAGGTCTTAGCAGCAACAGAGTATATTTTAATAGATCCTTGTTACTACATTATCCGAATGGTATAAAACAGTTAAGAGTTGTTACCATGGTTAGGTAACTGTTAGGCATTTTCACTGGAGATTTTTACAAAGAAGCCCTGAGACGATTTTTAGTGAAAATCGCATATTCTATCTGCAGAACACCATCAAGAGACTAAAACAATAATTGCTTAAAGAGCAATTGGCAATGGTAACTGCGTAATTTAAGCGATATGCGTTACGTTTATTTTTTTTTGCTGAAGGCAAAAATCTTATATCAGATAGTTAATCGCCTTTACCTGCTGATCATTATTGGCGTCACTTCACATGGACGCAAGAAGCTCGTTGCGATTAAAGATAATTATAAGAGTCAGAAGCGTATTAGGTCTAACTTCTAAGTTATTACTAAATTTACTGTGTAGTAGTCAAGCTACGTTCCATTCTAATCCTTCATTAATCTATTCTCTATCTTTAAATTAAACATTATTTATCACCATGATCAACATATCAAACCCTATTATTCGGTTTCTAGTTTTATGAAAAGATAAAATACTTGAAATACCATTGAAAGGGTTATTTTTTAAAATCACAGTGCTTCCCGTGTTAGCTTCATAGGCTAACTGTTGCAAAAGTCGATATTAAAATTAAATTCGTCGTTTTTATTGACGCCCAGTGCATTAACGGAAGTTATAGGAATGACAACAGCTCTTCTCAATTTTTTCTAACTTCTTCATCTCTGAAAGAAGTACCGAAAACCTTACCAACAAAGCATTAAAGGTTTTATTAGCGGTATTACAGATCTTTGATAGTCAAAGATCTATCCCGCAAGCTCACCTTTAACTTTTAGTATATCCTATTGGTTAAGGGATAAGTCAGTATATTAGTTGCTTTGCGCATCCAAAGCATTGGTGCGCTTCGTACCGGGAATATCTTTAGTATTGGATTTCAAAAAACCAAATAGTTCTCTGTGCAAATAACCGTTACAGACAACAAATAAAATCCATAGACAAGGCGGGATTACGCATGTTGCGCATCATAACTTTGATATTATCTTTAACAGTGGTGGCTATCAAATTCCTACTAGAGTTACGAATAAGTTCATGTAATGGATCAGAAGTAATATCTAGTTTTTGGATACTTGTAAGTAGAATTTTTTGGAATATGATCTCTTTAATATTGAGATTATTCACGAAATCGATCAGAAGAATACATCAGCATCTCCGAAATTCTATACACTAAAAATAAGCACACTTATGTTGTTAACAACAATTTAATTAGAATAATTGTTAAAGTGAAATCTAATTTTCTGGTTATATAATAAATAAATCCTATGCAATAGGATTAATATAAGTTAATCCCTATATACTCTGCTGATCGTTACGGTATTGATTACGAGATAAAGCATGGCAACTCTACTATAAATTAATTTAAAGATCCTGTAATTAATATTGATGTAGGAACCACTTATATTGATTTTAGTTAAAATAATTATTTATTGGTATTAATGATCAATAAGTACTTTAATATGCAACTATTGTTTCATATGTTAATGCTGCTGACGTATTAATTACTAATTTTTAATAAAATAGTCATGTTACCATCAATAAAATTGATAACCTAACAGCAAAAGAATTATGAAGATATTCAAACAAAATAGTTGAATGCAGCAAGAGCTGCGCTATCTTTGAATAATTAAAGTGCTTACAATTTAATAATTATTATAGAGTAATTATTGATTTAATAAGAGAGTTGATAATATTTTTATTAAAAATTAAAATGATTCAACTTAAATAAAAGTTAAGTAAACTATCTATTTTTAGATTTAAATATTTTTAAATAAATTTAAGTTAGGTTAATTAAATAAGGTATTAAATCTAGACAACAATGATTTTATCACTGGTTTTTAGCATTTTATTCTTATAATCTAAGATCTAATTTCTTAATTAGAGCTGCGTTAAGGTAATTAGGCTACTAAGTATTTTGTTCCAAAACTCATTATATATAAATCCTCTGTTGTCCAGCCATATTTCATGAAAAGATGGTTACTAAGGGATATAGCTGAGGATAAAATATATTATGATGATGAGACTCCATAATTAGGCAATTGCAACATTTAAAATCAGTGTTGCTCTTCATGCAAGAAGAGCAGTCTGTATCTCTTTAGCTAAGTATTGTGGTATATCTGAACTTACCTTTGTTAAAGGGTAAAAACGAGATAATGTTGATGATTATAGGCATATTTCTCATTGTTTGCCGACGGATGACTGCCAATCATTCAGGAAGCCGTAGTCCGTTTTCTTGCGAAAAACATTTTCTATCCTCTCGACGATCTACTGGCAATCGTATGCAGGTTCATGAACTACTTTATATCTCAATCTAGCTTGGGTCATTGTTTAACAATCACAGAGTGGAAATTTGCGTGAAATGAAGCAAGGGAAGCACCTCAAAGGTAAATTATAAAGTGTTTAAAACCAATAAGATTGGTTAGAGCTATACGTAGATGTGAAATATCTTCAGAAAATGCTAAACGAAATCTCATGATATTATTTTTTTGTATATAAGATTATAAAATATCGCACTAGATAAATTTTCCGCCTTTATAAGGCTGAGATCGCGGACAATTCTCAACTCTTTTTACGTGATCTTAACTTAGCATATCCAATTGATATACATCGATTATTTACAGACCGTTTTTTATTTGCGAAAACATTTAGCTACCGAAAAACATGAATTTGCCCGTTTCTATACAAAACTTGGTATAGAATATCAACTTAACTCACCATGCATTCTCAGATAAATGGTATGATCGAGAGATTTAATTTAATTGGCGCATGAAGATGCGATTTAAAGCTATCATTTCAATTTTGCTTAAAAGCTTGAGATCATCCTGCATCGATATATTTTTGTGTACAATAAAGAATTACCCTAATCAGTATTAAGCAGTAAAACTTCATTGCGGTTATAAAAGATTCAAATTAGTTAAAAGTTAAATCTGAATTATTCAAAAAAACATACTATATTAGAAGCAGTAAGAGTTAAGTATTAACGTTAAGGGTACGTATTTCTTTTGCTCTATTTTAGTTGTTTATCACGTGCATCACTTAAAAAGTAATGTAAAAATTGTTTTAACTCACTTTAAAGAAAATGTATTTCTATAGATGTGATCTTGCATATGGATCCATTATAAATTAAGGATTTTAAATGCCAGTTATTACTCTGCCTGACGGCAGTCAACGTCAATATGAGCACGCTGTTTCAGTAATGGATATTGCAAATGATATTGGTTCAGGTCTTGCAAAAGCCTGTGTAGGTGCTCGCGTTAATGCTGAACTTGTTGATGCGAGTGATGTAATTAATAACGATTCTCAATTATCTATTATTACTAGTAAAGCTCTCGATGGTTTAGGAATTATTCGTCACTCATGTGCCCATTTACTTGGGCATGCGATTAAACAATTATGGCCAACTACTAAAATGGCAATTGCACCTATTATTGAAAATGGTTTTTATTATGATGTTAATCTGGATCACCCTTTAACTCAGGAAGATTTAAAAAAACTTGAGCAGCGCATGCATGAACTTTCTGCAAAAAACTATGATGTTATTAAAAAGCTAGTTAGTTGGAAGGAAGCGAGAGATATGTTTGTTGCTCGAGGTGAGGATTATAAAGTTAAAATTTTGGATGAAAATATTAATAAAGATGATTATCTTACACTTTATTATCATGAAGAATATATTGATATGTGTAAAGGGCCACATGTACCTAATATGCGCTTTTGTCATTACTTCAAATTACAAAAAGTAGTTGGTGCATATTGGCGTGGTAATAGCGATAATAAAATGTTACAAAGGATTTATGGAACAGCTTGGGCTAATAAAAAACAGTTAGCTGCTTATTTATTACGTTTAGAAAAAGAAGCTAAGCGAGATCATCGTAAGATAGCTAAACAACTTGATCTTTATCATATGCAGGAAGAAGCGCCAGGTATGGCGTTTTGGCATAATGATGGTTTGGTAATATTTCGTGAATTGGAAACCTTTATTCGTAGTAAATTGAATGAGTATCAATACCAAGAAGTAAAAGGTCCATTAATGATGGATCGTATTCTTTGGGAAAAAACAGGCCACTGGAAAAATTATAAAGAGAACATGTTTACTACATCATCAGAAAACAGAGAATATTGTATAAAACCAATGAATTGCCCAGGACATGTGCAAATATTTAATCAAGGTTTAAAATCTTATCGTGATTTACCATTACGTATGGCAGAATTTGGTAGTTGCCATCGTAATGAGCCATCTGGCGCTTTACATGGTTTGATGCGCGAACGTGGCTTTACCCAAGATGATGCGCATATTTTTTGTATTGAAGATCAGATTTTAGCTGAAGTTAAAAGTTGTATTGAAATGATTTATGATGTTTATGCAACATTCGGATTTGAAAAAATTGAAGTTAAGTTATCAACTCGACCAGAAAAACGAATAGGCACTGATGCTCAATGGGATCGCGCAGAAGCTGACCTTGCTAAGGCGTTAGGGGATATTAAATTTAATTATCAATTAGGTGAAGGTGCATTTTATGGACCTAAAATTGAATTTACTCTGTATGATTGTTTGGATCGAGCTTGGCAATGTGGTACTGTACAGCTCGATTTCTCATTACCAGGTCGTTTAGGTGCTTCCTATGTAGATAGGAATAATGAACGTCAGGTACCAGTAATGATCCATCGTGCTATTTTAGGATCACTTGAACGTTTTATTGGAATTTTAACAGAACAGTATGCCGGTTTCTTTCCAACTTGGTTAGCGCCATTACAAATTATTATCATAAACATCACGGATGTACAGGCTAATTTTGTAGAAAAAGTAGTAAAAATTTTTAATAATTTTGGTATTCGTACAAAAGCAGACTTGAGAAACGAAAAAATAGGCTTTAAAATTCGTGAGCATAGTTTGCGTCATGTTCCTTATATATTAGTTTGTGGTGATAAAGAAATTGCTTTAAATCAAGTATCTGTTCGAACCTGTAATGGTAAAGAGTTAGGAACATTTAACGTCATAGAATTTGCAGAAAGAGTGCTTGATGAAATTCGCACTCGTCGTATTTATCAATTGGAGGAATAAGATATTAAAGGCGGAAAAAGAATTCAAACAGCTCGTCCGAATCGTATTAATACGGAGATTCGGGCTTCTGAAGTTCGTTTAACTGGTTTAGATGGCGAGCAGATTGGTATTATTAGCCTAAAAGAAGGTCTTGAAAAAGCTGAGGAAGCTGGTGTTGATTTAGTAGAAATCAGTCCAAATGCTGATCCGCCAGTTTGCCGTATTATGGATTATGGCAAGTTCATCTATGAAAAGAGTAAATCGCTAAAAGAACAAAAAAAGAAGCAAAAAGTTATCCAGGTAAAGGAAATTAAATTCCGACCTGGTACAGATGAATTTGATTATCAGGTCAAGCTACGTAACCTGATTCGCTTTCTGGATGATGGCGATAAAGCTAAAATCACATTACGATTTCGTGGTCGTGAAATGGCACACCAACAAATTGGTATTGATATGCTTAATCGTATCAAAAACGATTTGGATGAGATGTCAGTCGTCGAATCTTTTCCAAGTAAGATCGAAGGCCGTCAGATGATTATGGTTCTTGCACCGAAAAAGAAATAGTTAGGCAACTAAGTAATTAGTGTTTTATCTAAGTAGAACACTCTTCGTCTGGATAGTTATGATTAAGAATGCGCAGTGGATATTTAAAATGCCAAAAATTAAAACAGTACGGGGTGCAGTAAAGCGTTTTAAAAAAACTGCTAGTGGTGGTTTTAAACGTAAGCATGCTAACCTTCGTCATATTCTAACTAAAAAATCAACTAAGCGTAAGCGTCATTTACGACAAAAAACCATGGTTTCTAAAGGTGATCTGGGTTTGGTAGTGGCTTGCTTACCAAACGCATAAGTTTTAATTTCTTAGTTTAAGATTGTCGAATTTAATTCGAAGTGATAGGAGGTATTATATGGCTCGCGTAAAACGCGGTGTAATAGCCCGCGAACGTCACAAAAAAATATTAAAACAAGCAAAAGGCTACGATGGTTCTCGTTCGCGTGTTTATCGTGTTGCTTTCCAAGCAGTAATTAAAGCTGGTCAATATGCTTATCGTGATCGTCGTCAGCGTAAGCGTCAGTTCCGGCAATTGTGGATCGCACGTATTAATGCTGCTGCTCGTCAAAATGGTTTATCTTATAGCCATTTTATTAATGGTTTGAAAAAATGCTCAATTAAAATTGACCGTAAAATCTTATCTGATATTGCTATTTTTGATGAAGTTGCATTTGCAACGTTAGTTGAGAAAGCAAAGAGCATATTAGTTTAAGTCAGTTAAATTAATGGGATATAGCTCATATTTTTATTATAGATAAGTCATTGTGTGTATTACAATGATAACTACTTTATGAAAAGTAGTTTAAAGATAAAATTGTTTTTTTTATTTCTTTTTTATTTTAGTATCTAAAATTTGAGGGCTTTCTCGCATATTTAAGAAAAGAAACAAAAAACTGCGATAAACCTCCAAATGGAGGTCTTTATTACTAATTACTAAAAATTTTACATTCAGCAATGAATAGGGTAAACTCCTAGTAAAGAAGAGGAAACAATGCTACAACTCGTCGAGTTGGTTGCGAAGGCAAAAATAGCCATAGAAAAAGCTAAAGATGTTTCTGAGTTAGATTTAGTGCGTGTTAAATTTTTAGGTAAAAAAAGCCATTTAACACTACAAATGTTAACGTTGCGTGATCTACCTGCAGAAGAACGCCCGGCAGTAGGAGAAGTTATTAATAAAGCGAAACAAGAAGTTCAGAATTTATTAAATATCCGAAAAGAGCAGTTAGAAAATTCGCTATTAAATGTTCGATTAGCGATGGAAAAAATAGATATTTCATTGCCAGGTCGCCAAATTGAATTTGGTAGTATTCATCCAGTAACTCGCACTATTGATCGAATTGAAGAATTCTTTAATGATCTTGGTTTTTCTGTTGTTTTCGGGCCTGAAATAGAGGATGATTATCATAATTTTGATGCTTTAAATATTCCATCTCACCATTCAGCACGTGCTTCACATGATACTTTTTGGTTTGATACTACTCATCTATTGCGAACTCAAACTTCTGGTATGCAAATTCGTACTATGAAAAGTAAACGACCACCGATTCGTATTGTTTCACCTGGTCGCGTGTATCGAAATGATCATGATCAAACCCATACTCCAATGTTCCATCAGATAGAAGGCTTAATTATTGATCAAAATATTAGTTTTGCTAATTTAAAAAGTACACTACATGATTTTTTAAATCATTTTTTTGAAGAGAAAAAATGTGTTCGTTTTCGGCCATCGTACTTTCCATTCACTGAACCTTCAGCTGAAGTTGAAGTAATGGATAAAAATGGTAAATGGTTAGAAGTATTAGGTTGTGGAATGGTACATCTAAATGTATTACGCAATGTTGGTATTGATCCTGACGTATATTCTGGTTTTGCCTTTGGAATTGGAGTAGAGCGTTTAACGATGTTACGTTATGGCGTAACGGATTTACGCGCTTTTTTTGAAAATGATCTTCGTTTTCTTAAGCAATTTAGATAAGACAGAATTTTTATATGAAAATAAGTGAATTTTGGTTACGTGAATGGGTAAATCCAGCAATAAGTAGTGAAGCCTTATCAGAGCAAATGATAATGGCTGGTTTGGAGATTGATGATGTTAAACCTGTTGCCGGCCAATTCCAAGGTGTAGTAGTTGGTGAGATTGTTGAATGTGTTAAACATCCTAAAACAGATAAATTATGTATAACAAAGGTCAATATTGGCACTGAACAACTACTTAATATTGTATGTGGAGAACTAAATTGCCGTAAAGGATTAAAAGTCGCTGTAGCAATAGTTGGCGCGGTTTTACCTGATAATTTTAAAATAAAAGCGATAAGACTCCGCGATGAACTTTCTGAAGGTATGCTTTGTTCTTATTCTGAACTTGCTATTTCTGATAGCCATATTGGTATTATTGAGCTACCACACGACGCACCTATTGGCATCGATATTCGTAATTACTTACAACTTGATGACTGTATTTTTAAAGTAAGTTTGACTCCGAATCGTGTTGATTGTTTAAGTATTTTAGGTATCGCTCGCGATATTGCGGCTATCAATAATCTAGAATTAAATATGGTAAAGATTGAACCAGTTAAAGGTAGTAGTACTACTATTTTTCCTATTCTGGTGGAAGCACCAGTGGCATGTCCTCGATTTTTAGGACGAGTAATAAAAGGTATTAATATTAAAGTGCAAACTCCTAGCTGGATGATAGAAAAATTACGTCGAGTGGACATTCGTCCTATTAATCCTATAGTTGATATTACTAATTTTGTGTTGTTAGAGTTAGGTCAGCCGTTACATGCCTATGATTTTGATCGCTTAAATGGAGCAATAATTGTTCGAATGGCAAAACAAAATGAGATATTAGTTTTGCTTGATGACAGAAAAGTAATTTTACAGCAAGATACTTTAGTCATTGCTGATAAAAAAAATGTTTTAGGAATTGCCGGTATTTTTGGGGGCAAAAATACCAGTATTAATGAAAATACTACTAATATCTTATTAGAAAGTGCTTTTTTCAATCCATTAGCAATTTTTGGTCGAGCACGTAATTATGGTCTTCATACTGAGGCTTCACACCGTTTTGAGCGAGGTGTTGATCCTCAACTACAGTATAAAGCTATGGAACGCACGACCAGATTAATAGTTGAAATTTGTGGTGGTGATGTTAGAAATATTATTGATGTTAGCCATAAAGCAAGTTTACCAAAAGTGGTAAAAATAACCCTGACTCGGAAAAAACTAGATTGTTTGATTGGTCATAGTATTCCGGACATTAACGTTACTCAAATCCTTAAACGCTTAGGTTGTCAAGTGATTAGTGAACAAGATAATTGGCAGATAGTTGCTCCATCTTGGCGTTTTGATATAAAAATTGAAGAAGATTTGATTGAAGAAATAGCCCGTATTTATGGGTATAATAATATACCTGACATGCCTTTACAGGCAAATCTAATCATAAGTCCATGTTTTGAATCAGTTCTGCCTTTAAAACGAGTGAAAACTTTATTAATTGATCGTGATTATAATGAGATAATCACCTATAGTTTTGTTGATCCTAAAATTCAGCAACTGCTGCACCCAAATTCCGATGCGATGATTTTGCCTGAGCCTATTTCAGCTGAAATGTCGGTAATGCGGCTTTCTTTATTGTCAGGCTTACTAACTACAGTAATTTATAATCAAAATCGTCAACAAAATCGCATTCGACTGTTTGAAACTGGCTTACGATTTGTGCCGGATGTAACAGCAGAACATGATATTAGGCAAGAATTGATGTTAGCAGGTGTGATTACTGGTAATCGCTATGAAGAGCATTGGTCACAAGAAAAACGTGCTGTTGATTTTTTTGATATCAAAGGTGATGTTGAAGCAATACTGGCATTAACCGGAAAATTAGATAATATTTTTTATAAAGCTCACTCTGATCCAGCATTTCATCCCGGACAAAGCGCTGGGATTTATCTGAATAATCATTATATTGGGTATGTAGGCGTTATTCATCCTGAACTAGAAAATAAGCTAGATTTGAATGGTCGGACATTTGTTTTTGAATTGCTGTGGGATACCGTTGCAGAGCGTGTTATCCCTAAAGCAAATGTGATTTCACATTTCCCAGCCAACCGACGCGATATTTCTGTTGTAGTATCAGAAGAAGTAGCAACATCGGATATATTAGCTGAATGCAAGAAAATTAATATAAATCATATAGTTGGCATAAATTTATTTGACGTGTACTCTGGTAAAGATGTAGCAAAAGGTTATAAGAGCCTTGCTATTAGCTTAATCTTACAGGATATAAACCGTACTCTCAAAGAAGAAGAAATTTCTGCAACTGTTGATAAATGTGTTGCTGCGTTAAAACGGCGATTTCAAGCCTCCTTGAGGGAGTAAACCTATGGCGCTTACAAAAGCTGAAATGTCAGAAAGTTTGTTCGAAAAACTGGGTATAAATAAACGTGATGCAAAAGACCTGGTTGAACTTTTCTTTGAAGAAGTTCGTCGTTCATTAGAAAATGGGGAGAAGGTAAAGCTGTCAAGGTTTGGTAATTTTGATCTGCGTTATAAAAGTCAACGACCAGGTCGAAATCCAAAAACCGGAGAAGATATCCCCATCAGTGCTCGTCGAGTAGTAACTTTTCGACCAGGGCAAAAATTGAAAAGTCGGGTTGAAAAGGTAAAGCTTAATGAATAATGAATTATTATGCTAAATATCTGCTTTAGCGGCTTTTTATTATCTGATTATAAAGTTATGTTCGTTTTTGGTATATGATGTTTTGTAGATGATCGCATATCATGCTGATTGATTTTTATAGTTGATTTCAATAAAAAAGAGATGAAATGGCATAAAAAATTTACCTTATAGGTAAACGCGAAATCAAATATTACCGGTTAATCCCTTGCATGAACTTATCAGTAATGGTGATAAGTAGGTGATGGGTATATTGTTGAAGCAGTGCTCGAAGGCATGATTGTAAAAAGATTATGAACGCCTATTTATTGATGGGCGGGTATGCTTAATTCGTAACGATTATTTGCTGTTGCGAACTTAATGTAGACGGGTATTAACGATATTAAGATTAAAGTGCTTAAAGTTAAAGATTGCAGCGGTAATAGTGAAATATACTTCAATAGCTAATTGCTGCCACCTTATTTGAAGCGTGCAAAAGCGGTGAAGAGTTGCTGTAATTCCTATACTTTAGAGGAATTTCCACTGGTGATTTTACAAAGCTCTAGGTTTTTTCGATAAGAAAAAACATGACCTCTCTGAGGTATTATCAGTAGTCTGAAATAGAAATGTTTTTAAGATCATTGGCAATATGGTATATGTGATTTGTAGATACATGCTACGTTTATTTCTTGGCTAATGGCATAACCGTACTGTCAGGCAAGCTGATTACCTTTATCTTCTAGTTATTATCGATAGGAGTTACGCGTGTACATAATTAGCTTATTGTGTTTGAAGAATGTTATTGAAAGTCAGAAGAAATCTGGGCATAACTTTCAATGGCTGGTGAGCCGTAACTTAACCGAATCTTCTAGTCTTCCTACGGAAGACTAGAACTCTTAGTTTTAGAATGTAATGTCAAAGATATTCCTGAACATGTGGAACCAACCTTACATTAGCTAATCAAAATAGCTGATGTGCTAACTTCAACTCCCTAAAAAGTATCCAACCAAAAGTTAATGGTGATCTGCAAAAAAAAGTGAGTGTTTCCCACTGGCTAGAAAAGATTTATGATGCCGATAATAAACCCCTCTTGATGTTTTTGTTGACAATGGTTTTCAGTGAATATTCTGAAGCGATGAAGAAGTTGTGGAAAGATCGAGAAGAACAGCTGGCATGCTACGATTTCCAGTTAGAGCACTGGTTATCATAAGAGAGCTGAATCTGATTGAATCGGCTTTTTGCAATGGTGAAGATACGAAGTCGATGCGCGAGTAATATAATTCGATAAAACAACTCTTATGCTATTTAAGCTGCTCCTATCTGCTTAGAAAAACTAGAATCGGCTAAGTGGAGATTTGATCTGCTAAACATGGTAATAGACAACGTCTAATGTAAGGATAGAGAACAAGATTCATGAAGAATCTTGTTGAGCCTCCCTTAGCATGATCATCATAGACTAGATTTGCTAATAACTTCTTTTTTATTAAAAAAGATTAGAAATTTTATTTTTTTTTAAATTGCTTAATTAATATGAAATTTCTATAGCCAAGTAGAATTAATAAATTATTCTTTATCTATCTAGATAAATGAACGGTTATTATCATGTTAATGTGTAGTTAAGCTATTTTATGTTACTATAGAAAACTGACTTTTAAAAATATTAAATAATTTTTAATAGGTTAATCTTATAAATGATTTTTCTTTATTTTTCTCGATCACCTATTGCTGATCGAATAAATTATGGTGGTTGTAAATATATTATATTCTGTATAGATCACCACTTAATCAAAAATCATCAACTTGAAGAAAACTTTCGCCATAAGTTTTATTGTTAACATCCAATTGCTTTTATTAGGAAAAGCATCAGGTATCCAAAACGCTTCTAGCTCCTTAGGAATTGACCCTGGAAATGAAGTTTTTATTAACCATGAGTTTTAACCATTAATATGGGTTACCTATTAAAGGCGAATTTAATCATGATTGATGTAGATATTAACATTTTAATAGTCAAGCTGATCTCTTGTTAAGAACGCTATTACCTTTAAGATAAAATCGATTATTCCAGTATCCAGGTACCGGATACTGTCTGTAATGCAATCTTAACGTGTTACGTAAGATTACGTAAAAAAATATTGCATTGATTGAGGATGCGGGGATCATGCCGCAGGTATTCAGTATAAAAGTGAATAGATCTCTCAACAGGGCACGACATTTTCATTTCATGCGATTAAAATATCACTTTCTCTGACGGAGAAAGTTTAGTCGCTATCTATAGTGATGCCTTAGCTTAGCCACATGTCTGATATGTTTAAATTTTATGGTTTAGGTGTATAGATGGTTTCGATTGATAAATACAAGGCAATAAACCATAGTCTGATATTATTGAGCCTGAATTTAAATATAATTTCTATGAGATTTCTGCAGCAATTGCAGTTGCTCAATTAAAAAAGTTAGCACAGATAAATAAATGTCATACTGATCTTATTGCCTATTATCGATAGGCTCAGGCCAATCAGCCTTTAAAAATGTTGAATCTGTTTGATGATCCGCATTTACATGCTAACCATATTTGTTATGGTTCGAAGTAGATAAAGCTGACTGTGCTATTGACTGTGATAGTATTATGGAATGCTTAAAAGAGAAGCATATAGGTATAAGGTCTGCATTTCCTAGCGAGGTTCCCATACGCAAAAATATTATAGAGAACACTAGCTATCTCTATTTTCTACCTAATTTTGAATAGAACTTGAATACTATATGTTCATTGTTACTATTCCCTGACATGCTTACTCAAGATATTGATTAAGTTGTTCTTGCTATTAATAAAATTTTTTTTCGGAGCTGAGAGTAGTGTCTTTTCAAAATAATTTTGAAGAAATAAAAAAAGTTTCTATCGTTATTCCTATTTATAACGAAGAACAAAGCTTACCCCAATTATTGGAAAGAACATTAGCTGCCTGTCAGAGATTGAAACAACCATATGAATTAATTTTAGTTGATGATGGTAGTGCTGATAATTCTGCTAAATTTCTGATGGATGCTGCTGAAAATTCGGCAAATCATATTATCGTAATGATTTTAAATCGTAACTATGGACAACATTCAGCTATTATGGCTGGCTTTAAACAAGCAACTGGTGACCTTGTGATTACCCTAGATGGTGATTTGCAAAATCCACCTGAAGAAATTCCACATCTGGTACAGGTAGCCGAAGAGGGGTATGACGTAGTCGGTACCAGACGGACGAATCGTCAAGATTCTTTGTTTCGTAAAACAGCGTCGAAAATCATTAATATCATGATCACTAAAGCAACAGGGCGAACAATGGGCGATTATGGCTGTATGTTGCGTGTTTATCGGCGTAATATTATTAATGCAATATTACAGTATCATGAACGTAGTACATTTATTCCAATTTTAGCAAATGCATTTGCTAAAAGAACAATTGAAATCGATGTCACCCATGCAGAACGTGAGTTTGGTGATTCAAAATATAGCTTAATGAAACTAATAAATTTAATGTTTGATTTACTTACTTGCTTAACTACTACTCCGTTACGTTTATTGAGTGTTGTTGGTAGTTTTATTGCTGCAAGTGGATTTTTACTGACGCTTCTGTTAATTATTTTACGTCTTATTTTTGGTGCAGTGTGGGCGGTAGAGGGTGTTTTTACGTTATTTGCCATTCTATTTATATTTATTGGTGCGCAATTTATTACTATCGGATTACTCGGTAAATATATTGGAAGAATGTATAATGATGTTCGTGCCCGCCCACGTTACTTCATTCAAAAAATAGTTGGTGTTCATCAAGATACTGACAAAAATCAGGAAAAAAAATAATGAAAACTGTTGTTTTTGCTTACCATGATATTGGTTGTGTAGGATTAAAAGCCCTACAGAAGGCCGGCTTTGAAATTCAGGCTGTTTTTACACATACAGATGATCCAAAAGAAAATCATTTCTTTTCCTCAGTTGCCTGCTTGGGGGCTGAGATGAGCTTGCCTGTATTTGCACCAAAAAATATCAATCATTTACTTTGGATTGAGCACATTGAAAAAATAAAACCGGATGTCATTTTTTCTTTTTACTATCGTCATGTACTTAGCCAAGATTTATTGGCATTAGCTCCTAAAGGAGCTTTCAATTTACATGGTTCTTTATTACCTAAATATCGTGGCTGTGTGCCGATTAATTGGGCTCTTTTGCATGGTGAAAAAGAGACCGGTGTCACTTTACATAAGATGATAGCTAAAGTAGATGCGGGTGATATTATTGGACAGAAAAGAATCTGTATTGATGCAACAGATACTGCATTAATATTACATAAGAAAATTTGCCAGGCGGCTGAACAGCTTTTGACTGATATATTACCTTTAATTAAAATAGCTAATTATTCAGAAACGCCACAAAATGAGAGTCAGGCAACCTATTTTGGTCGTCGTCGCGCTGAAGATGGTTTAATTGATTGGTCTAAATCTGCAACCGAAGTGAATAACTTAGTTCGAGCAGTAACCAAGCCATATCCAGGCGCATTTACTTATTTATCTGAGAGTAAAATAATTATCTGGCGTGCCAATGTGCTAGAAAAATCACATAGTAAATTACCGGGTACAATCATTTCTAGTGAGCCATTAGAAATAGCTTGCGGTCAAGGTGTGCTTGAAATTCTAACTGGCCAGAATGGATCTGGTTTATGTGTTGAAGGATCGCGTTTAGCGGCTGATACGGGAATTGTGAAGGGCGTACGTATTGGTACTAAACCAATGATAAAGGTAAAATGGCGTAAGCGTGTTTTAATCTTGGGTGTAAATGGTTTTATTGGTAATCACTTAACCGAACGTTTATTAGCAGATGGTCACTACGATATCTATGGCTTGGATATCAGTTCGTCTGCTGTTTCACGTTTTATTAATGATCCCTTTTTTGGCTATAATCAGGGTTTTCATTTTGTTGAAGGTGATATCAGTATTCATACTGAGTGGATTGAATATCATATTAAAAAATGTGACATTATTCTACCATTAGTTGCTATTGCAACACCAATTGAATATACCCGTAACCCATTAAAAGTTTTTGAGTTAGATTTTGAAGAAAATTTAAAGATAGTGCGTTATTGTATAAAATATAATAAACGTATTATTTTTCCATCAACTTCTGAAGTTTACGGAATGTGTGATGATAAAGAATTTGATGAAGATACCTCTCGTTTAATTGTTGGGCCAATTAATAAACAACGTTGGATTTATTCTGTTTCTAAACAGTTATTGGATCGCGTTATTTGGGCATATGGCTCTAAAGAAGGGTTAAAATTTACCTTATTTAGACCGTTTAATTGGATGGGTCCACGTCTCGATAGTTTACATTCTGCCCGTATTGGTAGCTCACGAGTAATTACCCAATTAATTTTAAATTTGGTCGAAGGTTCACCGATAAAATTAGTTGATGGTGGTGCTCAAAAACGTTGTTTTACTGATATTAAAGATGGTATTGAAGCATTATTTCGTATTATTAAAAATAAAGATGAAAAATGTGATGGTCATATTATTAATATTGGTAATCCAACTAATGAAGTAAGTATTGCTCAATTAGCTAATATGTTACTTAATAGTTTTGAAAAACATCCGTTACGTAAATACTTCCCTCCATTTGCTGGCATCAAAAAAATTGAAAGTAGTAGTTACTATGGTGAGGGATATCAAGATGTTGAGCATCGTAGACCGAGTATTAAAAATGCGTATCGCTTACTCGATTGGCAGCCAGTTATTGATCTAAATCAGACTATTGATGAAACGTTAGATTTTTTTTTGCAAGCTGCTGTGGAAGAATTAGATAAAAAATAATGAAGAAAATTGGCTTAAGAATTGATGTAGATACCTATCAAGGTACCAAAGAAGGTGTATTACAATTACTTAAAGTGCTCTTTAAATATCAAATTCGAGCCAGTTTTTTTTTCAGTGTTGGTCCAGATAATATGGGACGACATTTATGGCGCATGGTTCGACCTAAATTTTTATGGAAAATGTTAAAATTGAATGCGACATCAGTATATGGTTGGGGTATTTTTTTAGCCGGTACAGCGTGGTCAGGTAAAAAAATAGCTAATAATTTAGGTTATTTAATGAAACAAACATTAGATGAAGGTCATGAAGTTGGGTTACATGCATGGGATCATCAAGGTTGGCAAACTAATGTAGATAGATGGCCAATAGTTAAATTAGTTGAACAAATTAAATTAGGTGTAGATGCACTTGAGGCTGTAACAGGCGCTATCGTTAAATGTTCAGCTGTAGCTGGTTGGCGATCTGATGAACGTGTATTAATGGCAAAAGAAAATTTTAAATTTGATTACAATAGTGATTGTCGTGGTACCCATCCTTTTCGTCCTATTTTATTAGATGGTTCAATTGGTACGGTACAAATTCCTGTGACACTACCGACTTATGATGAAGTCGTTGGAAGTTTGGTTAAAGATGAAAACTATAATGATTTTATTATTAATGCGATGAAGGAAGATACAGGAACACCTGTATATACTGTTCATTCTGAAGTAGAGGGTATGTCTAAATCGATGCAATTTGACTCCTTATTAGAGAGAATGATTACAGAAGAAATGATATTTTGTCCATTACATGAATTCATTCCAAATGATATATATTCTTTACCACAAGGAAAAGTTGTTCGTTCATCTTTTCCGGGTCGTGAGGGTTGGCTAGGGTGTCAACACGAGGTATAGCGCTTAATGTTAAGTAAACAGTTACAAAAAATAGGTGCTTTTTTATTAGCACTTTTTTTTATTTTTACTTATTTAGTACCGTTAAATGGGAGATTGCTATGGCAGCCAGATGAAACGCGTTATGCAGAAATTAGTCGAGAAATGTTACAAAAAGGTGATTGGATTGTGCCTTATTTGCTTAATATTCGCTATTTTGAAAAGCCAGTAGCAGGATATTGGATAAATAATATTAGTCAAATGATATTTGGTGATACTAATTTTGCAGTCCGTTTTGGCGCTGTATTTTCGATTATAGTCACCACAAGCTTAATTTACTACTTGGCGATAGTATTGTGGTGTAATCGAAATGTCGCGTTTATTGCCAGTTTAATATATGTTTCGATGTTTTTAGTTTTTTCGATTGGTACCTATAGCGTACTGGATCCGATGCTTACCATGTGGCTTACTGCTTGTATGGTATGTTCTTTTTGGTTATTAAAAGCATTGACGATTCCCTTAAAGTTACTTGCCTGGGCAGTTATGGGGTTTACCTGCGGTATAGCCTTTATGACTAAGGGCTTTTTAGCATTAGCTATTCCAGTTATTGTCATGCTGCCAGTTATGTTTTATCAAAAACGTTTTATTGAGATGCTTAAATTTGGTAGTATAGGCATAATTAGTGCGGCATTGATAAGCCTTCCTTGGGTATTAACTGTTAATAAATATGAACCTGATTATTGGCATTACTTTTTTTGGGTAGAACATATTCAACGCTTTATATCAGAAAATGCTCAACATAAGACGCCTTTTTGGTTTTATATTCCAATTATTACACTTGGTGTAATACCTTGGTTAGGGCTTTTACCAGGTGCAATATATAAGAGTTGGCAAGAACGAAAAATTAATCCGGAGATGTTTTTTCTGCTTTGTTGGTTTACGGTTCCTTTCGTATTTTTTAGTATTGCTAAAGGTAAATTACTTACTTATATGTTGCCAGTTATGGCGCCGCTTGCATTGATGATGGCAAAATATGCGGTTGATTGTATTAAAAATCGCAATCTAGCACCCATTAAATTTAATGGAGTTATCAATATCGTTTTTGCCATATTAACGATTATTACTTTAATTATTATGGGATTGTTTGTTGAGAATCCTCTGTATACACCAATTGAGTGGCCTAAACTGGTATTAGGTGTAACGGTTTTTTGCATTTGGTTAATTATTGTCTATATTAGTCTAATATCCAATGCCAGGTATTGGATGTGTGGTGCTGCATGTTCTTTAGCTTTGAGCTTATCAATAAGTTATATGTTACCGCAAGACACTATTGATTCTAAATTACCACAGAAACTAATTCGGCAAAATATATCTTTGTTGGAACAAAGTAAATTTGTGCTGACGAATAATGTTGGACTAGGTGCAGCGTTGGCTTGGGAACTGCACCAAGGTGATATTTTTTTATATGAAAAATCAGGTGAATTAAGATATGGTTTGAATTATCCGGATAGTCGATTTCGCTTAATTGATCAAAGTAATTTTGCTAAATGGCTTAGTCAATCACGCAAAGAAGGAAAAATTTCATTGGTTTTTTTATTACGTAGAAATGAAAGACTGCCTGATAATATTCCTAAGCCTGATCATGTAGTTCGTAATACACGAATAGCAATAATGACTTATCAGCAGCAGCTATGACGTATTTTTTATTATTAATAATTGTTAGCTTGTTAACTTGTGTTTGGCAGGCTTATCAAAAGCAAGCAGTGATATATTGGCAAAGTAATTTGCCGATAAAAATAGTTTAATCTTTAAATGGTTGCTGATAGCGATTATTTTGCTTGTGTTAGGAATAATATTTTGGCTTAAATTACTACAAATTTTACCCCTTAGTATTGCTTATCCTATGTTAAGCATTCACTTTGTTATTGTTACACTGATTGGACAATTTATCTATCAAGAGAAAATAAGTATTAAATATTGGATAGGCGTATTTATTATAATGCTGGGTATTATTTTATTAAATATATGAAAGGTTATTTTTGGGGTATTGGTAGTGTACTTTTCATTACTTTAGCTCAGTTTTATTTAAAAGCTGGAGTAACTATATTACATTGGTTTAAATTAAATCATCAATGGATGAATGTTAATTAGTTATTTGAAAATTTATCGGCCTTTGGGTTGATTTTTGTTGGTTTCATTAGCTATGTACTTTCAATGGTTTGTTGGCTATTTTCCTTGAAGTTTTTAGCTTCAAGTAAAGCTTATTTATTAATTAGTTTAAGCTATGTGTTAGTTTATTTATTTGCAATTACTTTACCTTGGTTTGATGAATCAGCAACATTGATTAAATTTATTGGGCTAGTATTTATTTTGCTCGGTATTTGGATTATTTTTAGGCCTGAAGTAACAAGCTAATAAAGATAATAAAGATAATAAAGATAATAAAGATAATAAAGATAATAAAGATAATAAAGATAATAAAGTAACAGAATATATAATTCTGTAGTTTTAGCGTTTGCTAAAACTAGCGGTTATTTTTTTAACAAAAACTTATTTTTTTATTTAATTCTAATTAAAGTCTATTTAATTACCCTATTAAGGGTAAGGCTGCTTTATGCTAATAAGAATTAAACATTTGTTTTTTTTATTTTATTTAATTTTAGTTGGCTGTTCTTTTACACTAAATAGTAAAGCTCCACCGTTAAAAAGCCAACTTTCTGATCCTATCATGACCATTTCTCAGCTTAAGGATCAACTATCGCAATGGTATGGCACGCCATACCGTTACGGTGGTTTATCATTAACTGGAATTGATTGTTCAGGATTTGTTTATCGAACTTTTAGTGACCGTTTTGCGATTCAATTACCGCGCACGACAATAGTTCAAACAACTTATGGTACTCGTATTAATATTACGGATCTTATGCCTGGCGATCTAGTTTTTTTTAAAACCAGCTCAGATAAAAATGGCATACATGTTGGTATTTATGATACAGATAATACTTTTATTCATGCATCAACTAGTAAAGGAGTTATCCGTTCCTCGTTAAATGATACATACTGGCGCAAGGTTTTCTGGCAGGCACGCCGTATTTAAATACTGTTTTAGTTATAAAAACTTTTTTTTATTTTTGTTATAGTAAAGAGATCTTTGATAGCATAATTCTTATGGCTTTAATACGTCTTCTTGTTATGAATCATTTAATTTTAGTTTAATTTGGATGTTAAAAAAGATATACATATCAAATATGAGTTAAGCAGTGAATTATGATTTTTAATCAATAAAGAAATTGTTGTTATTGATCGGGATAAAGAGTTATGCTAATTTCTGGTGCATGGACTTTCAAAGAAAATGATGTAGCCTGCTTATTAATTTTATGAATAATTTCAATAATATTGATGTGATATGTCATGAAAAATTTCACTTATACATGTCTAAGTGAAATTAGAGAAATTAATCGTTCTTTAAAAGAATAGCGAAAACCATCCATTTCTGCTAAAAACAAAAAGAATCGATTTAATCAAATTATTATAAATTAAACTTTCATTGGAGTGAATAGTCAATTACTTAATGCTATAATTTACAGATATTAACCATAGATTTAATTTAATAACCATCTTTTTTTATTTTTATGCATTCTTTCTAAGAATGAATTCCGTTACTTTTCTTCTCAAGAAAGGTGTCGATAAAAAGTAATTTATCACCACACAAAATCTATTTATACAAAGCTGTGCACAAGAATCTTTTCATTAAAAGGCAAACTCTGGTTTTTCTAGTTTTTATGAGCCGTTATTTCCAGCGACTTCTACTTATATCTTTGGTTACACTATATGTTGTTGACGATTTAACAAGAATCTATAGTAACCGCTCCACCTTAAAATACCTCGCTAAGATATAGCTAATATATAGCGCTCAATCATTTCTTCCTTCGTTAAGATCTGCTCCAAATGCTACTTATTCATGTGGTCATAGTAATGATATATAACCCTTCCCTCTCCCCATCAAGTAATACCGTAGTTTTGACATGGATACCGGTTGGTTTAAGGTATTAGGACCCCCGAGGTATTTCAGAGTATCCACGACTTTTTCCCTCTTGTCTTTTTAGCAAATCGCACTTTCTCAATTAACATTCGTACCGTGCTTTCAGATAACGTTGTTATTACTTCCTGGTAAAAATATACCAGACAAAAAAGACTTACTGGGATTTATTAGATCATCGCTGTGACGATCAGCCTGATAACAGGGTCCCATTAAATTTCTTCTACTGCTTTTTTAAAAACAGCTCACGCCATACAGGATATTTAATATATAAAACAGCTACAAGTGACGGAAAGATGAGCATCTAGATGTTGATTGAGTTATTAATCATAAGTGCACAAAGCACAAAAATACAAATTTCAATATTCTTCAATTGCGTGTACCCATTACAACATAAGTATTAGTGGAGCTAGAAGCAGAGTATTGAAGTAGCATCTAGTTATTCCTAAAAAAGACTAAATAAGATGGATATATAAGTAAAAGTAATGCATTATAAGTTTGCATTCGTGGGTTAAAATATGAATCCGCTGGTCTAATCGCTGCTCAGTAGCATTGATGACGCATAAACTGCAGGCTTTTTAACTTATATCTATGGCCGAAAAACGATGATGAAGAATTTTCAGGAGAAAGATAGCAGTAGCCGCCTATTTGTAGCAAACCTATGATACAAGTGTTACAGGCAAGTATTCGCTTGATAGATAAACTGATCTACAAGTTTTTACACTTTTAGTATGTTTTCAAGAAATTTATTTCAGTCCTCGTCTCATTAATAGTGAAAATCATTTCAGCTTATGCTGAAGGTTTATACATCTTTATTATATTACCCTGAGTATTTTGTCAGAGAAATGGAAATAGTCATCTTATTCGCATTTGTCAAGTCTATCGGTCCATTTATCTTTGTGTTTATTTCAGAATGAGGCGAATGAGACTGATAATCATCTCTAGTTCAATATAGGTAATAAATGCATAAGCAAAGATACATTTCAGTCAGTCATTGACTAATGCAGTTATATCCAGCGTCATGACTTAACCTGTATGTATATTGCTCAAAACCTCGGGTAATCATGATTAGAGTCGAGTAATACTTACATGTTAAAATTGGAAATCAATAACTAGATGTTTTTCTTTATAGCCTCTTTTTTGGGTGTCATAAAAATTAGTCGGTTTGTTATTATTAATTGTAGGATGGAGATTATAAAACGCTTTAGGTAAACAAAATGTATAATATATGAAATTATGTGCTATCTTCTTAATTTATTTAATTTATGTTTTCTAGGAAATTTCCAAGCCATCTATATGGATTCTTAAAAAATTAACGTATTTTAGAGTGTAAAACAGTACTTAAATCATGAACATGAATAAAGCAGCGTATCTACACCGCTTACACAATACTATGCTGCATTCATGTAATGGATCAGGGTAATATCTGATTTCGCAGATATTTTAGGGTAGAACTTTCATGGCATATATCTTTCTTTTCTTAAAATTATTAATAAAATCAATCAATCAATCAATCAGAAGGATATAACCCCACTATCTTTAAAACTTAATACACTAGAAATATATATAACTGATATATAATAGAGTAGTTCATTTTTTTAAATTATTTTTACATTTTTAAAATGTAATATTGATATGAATATTATATTAATAATATTTATTTTTTATAAGTTTGAATATCGATCATTCTATATAATGTATAATTTCTGATAAGAAATTAGTGAGATCTAATACTTTTTTATTCTTAATTGATAGAATTTAATATTCTAATTAATGAGTTGATGTTTATTTAACTGCTTAATTTAATTAGTTATGTGAACTTATTATTCTTATTTAATTAATAAAGAAATGATATGCATAAATGTTAATATGACACCTGCAACTGTGGCAAAAAGTATTTTTTAAAGCATAATATGATGCAATTAATTTACTAGGAATATTTTGTGTCAACTAAAAATAGAGATAGTCTCTTATTGAGAGAGATTTCTCGGTACTATTTTTTTTGATCATGATTTAGCGGCTAATACGCTTTCTTTTTATCGTACTGATTTACAATCAGTAGTTGCCTGTTTGTTGTGTTATACTTATGATTTATTTACGGTAGAGATCATGGATTTTCAATCTTTTATAGCTGAAAACGTTGAGGATGGTTATAAATCAAACAGTTCTGATAGTTTACTTAGTGCCACATGCGATGACGTTTATTTTAGCATTTCTATTATGAGAAACTGTCATTAATGATGATCTAACGGCACAATTGTCGGTACCTAAATTACTAAAATTTCTACCTAAATATGTTAATGAGAAATAACTTAAAAAAACTTATTCTAGCGCCTGCCACTAATGATCCAATTGAATTAAAAAATAAAACGATGCTTGATGTGCTTTATGCATATAGGTATGTATTTCTGAGCTAGTTATCTGATATTACAGATATTAGTTCATCTCAGGGTGTTATTCAGGTAGTTGAAAAGGTAATTAAAAAAACGGTTGCTACTCTTGAAGTAGATGCTATTTATTATTTGAAAAATTATTTAACGGAAAGTTGTTTAATCTTAATTAAGAGATTGACCAATGATATGTTTTTTCTGAATAAAAAGGATGCAAATGATGCCTTAGACTTTTTGGCATCGGATGAAATATTATTCAACAATTCTTGGAATTGATAGTGAAACTTTCTACTCATGTATTAAGACATGCTTTTGTAACCTATTTGCTGAATTATTGCGCAAATCTCCATATAGTATAAACATTACTATGACATAGTGATCTTTCTACTACACAGATTTATACCTATGTTGCCACAGAGTAGTTAAGATAATTGTATAAATAACATCATCCTAGAGGTTATTGAAGATCAAGGAAATTTTGAATGAAAAAAAATATCATATGGTTAATTAGTTTTCTAGCCGCAGTATCAGATTCTGTATTGGCTGATGATGCGGCTATCAAAAGAACATTAAATAAAATGAGTATAGAAACTGAGAATATCCATCCATCACCTATTGTAGGTTTAAGTACAGTGATTACTAACCAAGGGTTAGTTTATGTAACCGAAGATGGTAAGTATTTATTAGAAGGTCCTATTTATGATTTAAGTGGTCGAATGCCAATTAATGTTACAAATCAGATTTTGGCAAAGAAAATAGAATCAATGAGTGATCAGATGATCATATTTAAATCACCAGAGGAAAAATATCTTGTTACTATATTTACTGATATAACTTGTAGTTATTGCAAGAAATTTCATCAAGAAATAGAAGAATATAATAAAAAGGGTATAACTATACGTTATTTGGCATTTCCTCGCAATGGCCTTAACCAGGAATCAGCTAAAGCAATGACATCTATCTGGTGTAGCGCTAACCGTGAAAAAGTATTCACAGGCGCTTTTAAAGGCGAAATGGTTTCTCCGATTAAAAAATGTAAAACGGTCGATATTGCTGCTCAATTTAATATCGGTCATATGCTTGGAATCAATGGAACACCTGCTTTGGTATTAGAAGATGGCACAGTAATACCTGGTTACATGACTGCAGATGATTTAATTAAAGAGTTAGAAAAGCTTAAGAAAAAATAATAATGAGTTTCCATAAATATGGAAATACGGTTTTCTTGCTGATTAAAAGTAAATAATAGCAATCTTCCTACCTATTTGTTGCTGGTATTACGCTGTTTGTATGCGATGAAGATGGGTAATTATCAGAAAATGAGTTAAAAAGCAGCTGAAAAGGATTACTTAATTACCAATTACTTAATGGTATTAAAACAGTGGTTTAGATGTTAATCACTGCTCTAAATAAGCAGTTATAAACTGTAGTAATCGTCGATTTCTATGTCAATGGTGTAACTAGTACGCATTGACAGTACGTGTGCTGACATGTGATTTAGAGCATTGTTACTTTAATTATTTAGTTCTTAACCAATTTAAAGATGGTTAAGGATTAGCTAGCATGCTGTTTGTTGATAAAGTTATTAAAAGAAAAGCGCAGCTTATCATTATTATTGATAATAATATACCATTCTATGAATATGTTGCTGTTGTTCACTGAGATAGAATAAAAATAATTATTTTTGACTACTATTTGCAACGAGAAACCTTAGCTTGTACGAAAGCAATTATTAATCCTAATTGTTAGGTTCCGAATCATTATATAGATTTTAGAATCTCCTATTCATGCCAAGATAGCTACTGAGGTATAGTAGAAGGAAAGATATCATGATTATGAGCCTTTATCATCAGACAATTCCAACGCTTAAAATTAGAGGTGTTCTTCAAGCGATAAGAAAGCTTACGTCTACTTTAAGTAACGTTATAACAGATCTTAACTTTACTTTTTCTAAAGGGTAAAACTAACTGATGTTGATGATCGCAGTTATACTTCCATCGTTTTCCGATGATGCTCTCGCCAACTCAAAAAGTCATAATTATTTTCTGTAAAAATGTTTATCTACCTTTCGACGATCTACTGGAAGTCGAAGGCAAATTCTTGAACCCTGTAGTATCTTGCTTTGACCTAGATAACTATTTATACTCAGAATCTTAGTGATAATTTGCGTAAAATGAGGCAAGAAGCACCAAAGTCGAAATATAAAGTATTTAAAGCTACGAGCTTGTTATTTGTACGTAAAAATAAATATTTTTCGCAAATGCTAAATAAAAACTTCAAGACATTATCTTTTTGTATTATAAATCCTACCCCTTAATAAGGTTTTATCCTTCTTTAGAAGGCCAAGATCGCGGCTAATTTCTTATCATTATTACGTGATCTTAACCAAACATATCTGATAACTATCAATCTAGTACTTACGAGTAAAAGCAATAGAAAGAATTTATGGACTTCCTTTTTTGGTTTATAAAAAATATTCAACTACTAGAAAATATGAATTAGAACATTTCGTTTGTGTACAGAAAGGTTGCTATAGAAAATTGACTTACCTGCCATGGATGCATCCTTAAATAAGTGGATATGTCTAACGATTTAATTAGCAAACAGAAGATGCGCTGCAAAGTCATTATTTCAATTCTGCTCAAGAGATTGAGATTACTTTAGCATCAATATATTTAGTTGTATAATCAGTGGATTATGCCAATTACTATTAGATAGTAAAACTTCATTTCAGTCTATGAAATGATTAGTTTTAAATTAAACTTAAATTATTCAAAAAAAACATGCTTTTCCTTTCTGGAAAATAATAGTTAATTGCTGTAATTAATACTTTTTATTAAAAATATTATTTTGTATAAATTTCAATTTTATTTGATATCAGCATTATGTGCTTTTTTTAGTCAAACTGTTTGCTTTAAGTAATAGTCACGTAAGAGATGCTTAATCTAGTTGAATTATTAGATTTTGTTATATTGAGTAAGATAGCTGATTTTATTTTCTTAGATGATAACAATCATACTTTAGTCTATTAAGGTTTAAATCATATTAGGTTTGGCAGAAAAACTGTGTTAGAATTAAAGGTTTAATTAAAGTTTTAAAACGTAATGTTATTTATATAGTTATTAACGATTTAGGTTTTCAATTTGGTAAAGATTCAGTGCTGCTGAAATATTAGATAATATCATTCACGCTAGAAAATTGGTTAATGAATTAGATAGTTTAAGTCATACTACCGTAAAATTAAATAGGATATGCAGTAAGGGGAAAATGGGAAGGGATCAGAGCCCTGGCACTTACAAATTTTAAGCAAATAGAAAATTTCATTAAATGCTAAATATTCCCTGATACTATTCAGAATGAATAGTATCAGGGAATATTTAGCATATTACCTTCTTAGATAAAAGAAGGTTTTTATCGTCCTATTTATCGTCTTTTGCGCCGAAAAATAAAAGGATTTAAAAGATTCATGGTGTTTCCAATCTATCGTTTACATTTATGAAATGCTATTAAATGCTAAACATGCTTAATCTTAAATTAATTTAAAGTTTATCAGCGTTCTATGGCTGCAAAATTAATGATGAAGGAGAAAAGTTTACTCAGTTTTAAGAGAAGCTTCATAAGATAACAGCAGAACTGTTGGATAACGATATGCTTTAATTAGTTATTTATAGTGATAGTGAGCTAAATAATTAAAATTTCTTATTGAATATTGGTGAACTAATTATAAATAGCTGGTCTTGCTGAAACAACCTTTTCATAAGTCTATTTTTGATGGTAAATTTTGTTTACTGGAATAAACATCTCGTTAGTAATTATCACTAAAGTGATACTAGAGTTACTGTCTAGTTATCCAATGATAGATGGCATCTCATTTAATATTAATACAGATTATTGTATCTATTGTAAATGAAAGCTTCATGATAGTATAGTTTTAGCTTAACTCTCTAATTTAGAGATATTAACTATAGGTTTAGCTTAACAAGCTTTTTATTACTCTAGTTTTGTATTCTTGCCGACAGCAATTTCATTGCTTATTTATATTACTCTCTGAGCACTAGCAAAATAGCCTGTCGCAACACGAATACATTTATAAATCTTTGTGCTAGGAACCCTGTATCAGCCGGAAAATCCCAATTTTTTTTATTTTTTTCGGCCTTTATCTCCAGAACCTTATATATTATTACTAATAAAGTTTTCTATTTATAACTCAACAAGAATCTATAGTAACGGATCATTTAAAATATCTAGCCAAAACATAGATAATATACTACCTTGATCATCTTTTTTTGTGTTAGTGCCTGCTTCAGGTGTTCTTTTGAATAAAGTGGTTATATTAATGATGTGAAACCCCTACTTCTTTAATGCCGTACTTTTGATACGAATACAGGCGGAGGTTTTTAAGGTAAAATGAGGTATTTCATATCATATACTACGCTTATTTGTTTTTTTAGAAAAGTGTACTTTCCAATAACATTCATACTCTAACTTCAGATAATGTTGCTACAGCTTCCTTGGGAAAATTTACTCAGATCAGGAATACTATTGGGATTTATTAGAATCCCTGTAACGCAGAAGCTAGATGACAGCGCCTACCTAGACCCCTTTCGCTCACTCTTTTTTAAGAATACCTCCACCAATACAGCATGTTTAATATCTAGATTGTCATGACTGACGGAGACATGAACATGCAGACGTTGGTTGAGTTGTCAACCATAAGTACGCAAGGCATATAAGATACAAATTTCGATAACCTGTTTGTATACAAACTACAATATAACGCTGGTGTGGTAGCCTTAAAACAGAGAGTTGAGTCGCTGCTAGTTATTCTTAAAAAAGGACAAAGAAGATTGGTTATAGTAAAGTAATTTGTTGCTAGTTACATTCTGATAAAATATAAACCTACTGTACTAAGTACTACTTCAATAGCTTTGAAGTTAGAGATGAACTGCAGGCTTTTGACTTATAGATTTGACAAAAAACACTGGTTGGAACATTCAGAAAAAGCATACCACTAAGCGCTGAGTAACCTATGGCACAAATGCGCAGTCAAGCATTATCAATAGATATACGGGGTCCTATGAGTTAACACTTTCACTGTGTTTTTCAAGAAAGGTTACCCCAGTTCTCATCAATAGTGAAAAACAGTTTAGTTAATAGATGTATAATTTTATAAATTACCTCTGAGCATTTCTGTGTCAGAGAAAGAGAAATTGTCATCCTGTTCGAATTTATTAACGTCTATTTACCCTAATTATCTTTGTGTTTCTCCAATGGGGACGAAGGAGGCGGAGATTATCCTAATTACTTATAGGTAATGAATTCATCGGCAAGAATACTTTTAGTCATTGTTCTTTTAATATAGTTATATCTAACATCATCAACTTAGCCTTAGGTCAACCCTGTTGATAAAAACCAAGGATAATCGTGATTAGAGAGATGGATAATATTTGCGTATCGAGAGAAAAAATAAGGACTTAAGGCAAACACATTACTGTATAGTTTCTTTTGATATGATAAAGAATCAGTTGGTTTTCATTATTAATTTTTTGAAGGAGATAATAAAGTGCTTCAGATAAATAAGTGCTGTATAAAATACGTAAAGTAGCGTCATTATCTCCTGATTTACCTGATTTACTATCTCTAAGAGATTTATTCCGGTTCATCTCGATTAACGCTTAAAAATTTATATATCGCAGAGTATAAAACAGTATCAAAATCAAGTTATGATCATTTATGGTGTATGGAGTTTTAGAGATGCTGGTATCCTGCCGATTGATTTCGTGAATCACGTTAACAACAGAAAATGATATGCCATGAAAAAATTTACTACACTGGGATCTATGAAATGAGATATTATTTTGATCCATTACATAAGCAATTTGTGATACTAGCAGGAAACTGATTAGTAACGCTTCTAAGGTGGAGTTCGAAGTCTACATCCTGTAAGAACAGGATAAACGCTGCTTTTGTTGAGGCTGCCTTATATTGAACATGTCTATAACGATTATTTTCTACAGCTAATCCATATAGACTGGTATTGGTAATGTTAAGATTAAAGTCCCTAAGGTTAAAGAGGAATCACAGAGGCAACAGAATATTCCTTCAATAGCTCATTTCTAGCGCCTTATCTTAAGCGTACAAAAGCGACGAAGAGTCGCTATCATGGGTTGGGTAGCTTTTGAGCATCTCCTACCGCTGTTTTCTATAAACCCATAGAGCACTTATCGGTAAGAAGCGCATAGTCTTATACTTTAAGGTGTGATCATACTGAAACAGCAATAGCTTGAAGAGTAACAGGCAAAGGTGCTTGCGTAATTTAAGCGATACTGATACGTTGATTTCTTGGTTGATAACATATATCGCGCTGCTAAGTATAGTGATTTCCTTTGTCTGCTACTCATTATCGGCAGGACTGCGTATTGACGCAAGTGAGCTAGTTGCAGTCGAAAATGCTTATCTAGAGTCAGAAGGGAATTAGGTTGAATTCCTCAATGACCTGCGAGCATATGACTTAATCGTATTTCCAAGTGCGCTTACAGTGGAGGCACAGCGCTTAGTTTTTTTGGAATGCAATGGCAAAAATATTCCTGGATGCGCAGCATCCAGTAACGCTATTAGCTACACAAAATGACTAATGGCACTAGTTTCCTTTCCTAAAGGTATGCAACTGAAAGTTAAGGTTGAGCTGATGGATCTTTGGCTAATAGAAAACTGTGATGCCGCTAATAAACCCTTTGATATTTTATTGGCAAGGTTTTTAGCGAATATCCTGCAGCTATGAAGAAGCTGGAGAAAGATTAAGAAAAATTACTGCATCCCGTGACTTCCTAGCAGCTCAATGTGTATTGAGCGTTAATAAGAAGAATAAGTTCGATTAAATCAGATTTTATGACAGTATAAGGCTAAGAATCCGACGCATGAAAAGCGCTGTAGTTTAAGAAAATAATCCTTTTAATGGTATTTAATCTGCTGTAGTTTTTTCATAAAACTAGAACTGGCTAAGGGATTTAGCTTACTGATCCTGGTAATGACAACATCCAATTTAATGATGGAGAACAGACTCATAAAGTATCAGAGCTTAGCTTAATCGCCATACACTAGATTTGTTAGTAACTCTAATTTACCTGAAATAATTATTATTTCTTATATAAATATACCAAGTGATTTGTATCAGTATTTTTCTTTTAATTGCTGCAATACAGATAAAATATTAGGTAATTTACCGTGCCACAATTTAAAAGCAAAAGCTGCTTGACCTACTAACATACCAATACCATCAGCGTATTTTAATACGCCATGAGTTTTTGCTAATCTTAAAAATGGTGTTTCATTTAATCGATAGAACATGTCATAACAAAAAACATTTTGCTTAAATATTTTAGGTGAAATGGAAGGAACTTCCCTTGTAATTCCAGAAGATGTTGCGTTGATAACTAAATCGTACTCAGCAGAATGAATAGATTCCATCATTAATGAATTAATATGTCCTATAACAGAAAATTGTTTTGCTAATTTATCTGCTTTACTATATGTACGATTTGTAATCGTTACTCGACAACCGTAATTTAAAATAGGAGCCATAACACCACGTGCTGCGCCACCGGCACCAATTACTAATATATGCATCCCTTTTTCAATAAACCTTAAACGCTCAAGATCTAAAACTAAACCGATTCCATCGGTATTATCACCCAGTAATCTATGATTATCTAATCTCTTGATAGTATTAATTGAGGCACATATTTGAGCTTCTTCAGTTAATTCATTAACATTATGATAGGCTAATTCCTTAAAAGGCAAACTAATATTGGCTCCTCTTCCTCCTATATAAAAAAAATTATCTAATTTTTCTTTAAATTTATTTAAAGGAACTAGCACTTTTCCATATTTATATTTAATATTAGTTTGCTCAGAAAATAACTTATGAATAAGTGGTGATTTACTATGTGCTACTGGATTTCCAAATACTGCAAATTCTTCCATTTATATTAACCTTTTCGATATAAGTAATCCGTCATTATATCTCGAATTTCAGATGGATTATTACGTCCCCCAACAGAACCATCTAAAACGGATACTTTGCCATTAAACTGGGCAATAACTTCATCTTTTGTTCTACATGGTGATAATCCATTTAAATTAGCACTAGTAGAAATTAGTGGTTTACCATATAAAAAACAAAGCTTTTTAATTAACTCAAAATTCGTAATCCGAACTGCAAGTGAATTAAATTTTCCTGTTAACAATTTTGGTATGTTTTTTCTAGCTGGCACTACCCAGGTTATAGCTTCAGACCCTATTGAAAGCATCATTTCTTTTTGTAAATTAGTTAATTTATTATCATCAATATAAGGTATTAATTGTTTATAATCTCCAGCTATTAAAATTAATCCTTTTTTCCATGACCGCTGTTTTAAAGATAATAACTTACGGACTACTTTATCGTTATTAGGATCACATCCAAGGCCAAAAATAGCTTCTGTCGGATATGCTATAATTTTTCCTTTATTTAGCGCTAAAATAATTTTCCGAAATGAAATGGATATTTCATTAATCATATTAAGTTATTCCATATATTTTATTACTGTTATTTATTACCTATTTTAGAAAAGATAGTTGCTAGAAATCCCTATATTATATAAAAGATTTTGCTAGAGAAGTTATCATGAAAAAGCAAACAGTAATATAGATAAAAGAGATTCTTTTCTAAGTCTCTGGTAATATAAAGTTGAATCTCATTAGTTGGTTCGATTCCAATTTGTTGGATGATATTGATCATGCATTGAAGGAACTTATTTTATTTTATCTTCCCTATATTGTCACAGTGAAGATGTTACTCCCTTGGAGCGCCACGACCTCAGGCCCCATATTAATCAGAATTACAGTGATATCGTTATAAAATCTCCAAAATCTAGAAAAAGATTGAACAATCTTACTGGAAATTGGTCCCGTCGCTATAGCGAAACCAGATAATAAGAATAATAGTTTAGTTATCTGCGATATGTGTTGAATACCTTAACTTTAGTAGAATTAGCAAAATACATACAGGCATTCATTTGAAAACATCGTTTAGATGGTTACTCCTTCTTTGCTTCATCGGCGACAGACAATATAAATGCAGCAAGAGATTTGTTAAAGTCGACGAAACATTTTTCTTTAATCTTTTAAATAGAACTATTGTTTTTTAATAAAAAAGCTATAAAACATGCAATAGTAAGAGATAAAAGGAAAGAATAAATTGCTAGGTTTTAATCGGCAAAAATCGACAGGGGGTCATTTTAACCGATGAGATTCTTGAAGAGTTTAATGCAGAGTATGTTAGTCTTTTTCTTTAGCCAATCATTAATAAGAGTTCGTCTTTATTCAGACGGAGTGGGGAATTAAATGATATGAAAACCTTTGCAAGCGAGTATGAAATTAATCACTATCCCATAATAATGTTGGGTAATCAGAGAGTTATTGATAATAATTCCACATTCAAAATTGAACAGCTATATCAGATGATTTAAAAGGATAATTGAATAGATCCCATGATCTAAGGTCGTTTTATTTACTGAATTATCTGATCTAAAGAAAATTCTTTAAAATTATAACAATTAAAATACAGACGTGCTAGCAGTTTGTGTTTTAAATAAAATAATAACCGTTTCAACGTAGCCTGTTTATTACATAATTTATTTGCATAAAATATTTTTACATCTAGTCAAATCTTTTTCTATTAAAAATAGATTTTGACAGAAAGAACATTTACTAGAAATTTGATTTAGCATTCACTACAAATTAAGATTTAATGTAACAATACAACCGTAAAATACGTTACTAAAACGTAACGTTATTTGTAGTAATTTACCATCTTGGTATTACAGATGTTTAACTAACGTTTCATTTGGATTATCAATTAAATCTGTATGTTCATATTTAAATCTTTGATTACTATCAAAGTTATGCTCATTTTTAGTGTATGGGATTTCGGAGATGGTGTGGCGTATCATATTGATTAATTTCATGAATAATTTCAACAACAGAGAAATATATGCTATGGTAAAATTTACCCCTACAAATATCCGTGAAACCAGATATTACCCTTAATAATCCCTTCCAGGAACCCATCGTAATGGGTTGATATGTAGTTAATAGGCACTGCTGTTAAACCAAAAATAGAAGCCATGCTACTCAACATGTTAACACTTTTGTCGAGTAGCGTTAAGGGCGTATAGATCATAACGGTTATTCGTCGTATCGAATCATACAGACTAGTATAGGGCGATGTTGAGATTAAAGTGCCTAAGGTTAAAGGGATATTAGTGGGAACGGAATATTCCTTAATAGCTAATTGCTGTTGGCTTATCTAAAGCGTGCAAAATCATCAAAAAGTTAATACCCATCACTAGCACCTGGAAGTGTAAGTGCCAACCGGTTATTTTACTAAGTTCTATGGATTCTCGGTGAAAAAATACATGATCTTCTATGCCAATACCATCAGCAGACTGAAATAGCAATGCCTTGAATAGCATTGACAATGTTAGTCGCGTGATTTAAGCGATACGCGTTATGTTTATCTCTTACCTGAAAGTATTATATGCCATCCTGTTAGGTAAGCCGATCGCCTTTGCTTACTATAGTTACATTAGCATCACTGCCTATGGATGTAAAAAGTTCATTGCGATTAAAAATGCTTATCAAGAGTCAGAATTAAGCTGAGCCGATTTCCTAAATAACCTGCGAGCAACGGGAGACTTAACCGTATCTCCAAGTTTGCTAGGATGGACTGTGCACTTTGCTTTGGTAGCATAGCAAAGATATTTTCAGACATGCAACACCAACGTCATTAGCTACATAAAATAGCTAATACACTGGTTTCACTTTTTAAAGGCATCTAACTGAATGTTAATATTGAGCTACGGGAAGTCTGGGTAGCATAGGAATCGTAATTCCGATAAAAAAGCTTTTTGTATTTTACAGGGAAGATTTTAGCGAAACGTATCCTGCAAAGATGCAGAAAGTTAGAGAAAGGTTGATAAAAATTATTAGCATTCTATGCCTTCTTGTCAGACGTACTTGGGCATCAATAAAAACAATTAATCTAATTGAATAAACTTTTATGATGTGAATCTATAAATCTAACGCGCGAAGCATTATAGATTAAAACAATTCTTTAATGGTATTTAAGCTGGCTCCTCGTCTATTTAAAAAGATGAAACTTCATAAATGGGTTAACTTGCTGACTCTGGTGGAAAACAACGTCTAATTTAAGAATAAAACAGATTTACGAAGTATCAGAGTAGAACGTAGTTTGACAAACTATACACTAAATATACTAATAATTTTAAATTTTAGCAGTGAGTGTTGATAGATTGTCTAGTATAATTACCTTACTAGTGTCACAGTCATTATAACCATCAGTGCAACATTAACAATAACAAAATCACCTTACTTGATAAATAATTGTATCCATTTTATTTCTTAATAAGAGGTTTTTAAAGAGCCATTGTTAATGGCAAAGAATTTAGCAGTTTTTTTGTAGAAATTTTGATTGGTCAGTTGCGATAAGATATTGCGTTTAATAAAGCTAAACTGTCTAATTAATTAACAAATAAGCAGAAGTTTCTCTGGTCAGACCTAAATTTAAGCTGCTATAATATTAGGTTAATAGAGAATTAGTCTATAATTTATCATCGATATCGATAGGATCGATCCTAATTCTTAACAGCTCTTCTACTTAACGTAAGAAGAGGTTTAACTGGATATATTAAGGAGATAAATCAATTTTATTTTACCTTCCGTGGATCGGAATTTTTTAAGACATAATTAGTTTATTTTAAAGTCGGATTAATAAACACTGATAAAGCTTACTATCTTTATCAGTAAAGATAGCGTGGACTGCCAATGATTCTCTATTTGCTGCCCCTGCTTTACTAATTGTTAAAGTAATTACAAGATATTATTAGGCATTTAAACAATTTAATAGAGGTTACTAATGCCATTAAGTAACCTTGCTATAACAAGGATCCCTAAAAATAGGAACTAATGTTTTAGGTGATAAAACATCAGGTAAATATACCGTCAAATCAGAACATAGCAATAATAATTTGTAATTTTTTTTATTTTGCTTATTCAGCGAAGGATTAAAATAGTTTATCTTGCGCTTGATGAACAGAAATAGTGTCTCCTAATAGAGAAGACATAATTGATAGAGAATATCAGCTGAATATTTCATCGTATTCCAGTCACTTTAGAACCAATCATTATGACAATTTTTATTAGAATTTGATAATTTTATGCATCAAATTAAGTGATCATTAATTTGTTGCTTCTGGATTTAAGTCATTTATTGATAGTAAATCAAGTGAAATAAATGATAGCTAATATAGAAGGAAAGCGTTTGCTTAAATTTTTATCAGAATTAATATGAGATGGGGGAAGCTTAATAAAAAGGAAAATAAAACAGCTCTATGGTTTTAGGCGTTATTTTTATAATTGAACCATTTTGATCCCAGGCACCTAACACTGCTCGGTATAATATTTTACCATTAACATTAATTTCATGGGTAGCAGGTCGATGAGTATGGCCGTGGATCATCCAATCGACTTGATATTTCCGAAATTTTTCAATTACTGTTTGTTTATTAACATCGGTAATGAATTCTGGCTTACGTCGGATAGCAGATTGACTGTTCTTACGGATTCTTTCAGCAATACGGTGGCGGGTAGATAAAGGAAGCGCTAAAAATAACTTTTGCAACCACCGATTATATACTCGTTTTCGATAACGTTGATAAGAAATATCATCAGTACAAAGTGTATCACCGTGTAATATTAAAATATTGTGGCCATGTAATGTTAATGTTTTCTCTGCTGGTAATAAGATCATACCACTTTCTTTAGCAAATTTCTTGCCTAGTAAAAAATCACGATTACCATGAATAAAGTAGCATGAAACACCTTTACTTTTCAGTTTTTTAAGTTCTTGAACTATAAGTTCAAGAAGAAGGCTAGGATCATCATCACCGATCCAATAATCAAAAAAATCACCTAAAATATACAAAGCCTTAGCTTGACTCGCTTGTTCGCGTAAGAAACGCAAAAAACTGACAGTAATAGATGGGTTTTTTTCGCTCAAATGCAAGTCAGAAATAAATAAGATTGCCATAATTTTTAATTATTTATTAATGGTTACGCATTTAATGATAACGTCTTTAACGGGCATTTTTAAAATAAGCCACTACAACCTGTTTAAAATGGTTTAATTCTATCAATAATCTCCATTCTTTTAGCTATTTTGCTAAAGATATAGTTAACCCTAACAATTTTATTGTTTTAAACAGAAATTTAGAAAGTCATTATTGATAATATTAATAAAGAATTTTACTGTTGATGAATATGGATCATTGAGTCTAGATCAAGTGCGTACCCCATTGGTTATTTTTAAGTCGTTTATTCGTAATCATTTTTGATTTAGATCTTTAATTATTTTTTTTTTTGCTGCATTCTTAGTTTAAAACTTCCATACTAGATCATTAATGTCGTTAATAACGTGACATAAATCGTTTTATGGTAAATCCATTACGACAATAGTTTAAAAACTATTACTGTTATGGGGTAATTTTTTATTAAATATTTTAATGATAAAATCCTTTAAGTTGGTGTGAAATTACCTATCTTACCCCCCTTTACCCCTGATAAATTGTTATAAGTAATGTAAAATTAAAAGAAAAATAAGTAATTTAAAGCATGTCAACTATATTATACTAATATAATATTAATTAGATCAGTATTTATTGAATGTTAAATAATTTCCCTATACTTTCTGGTTAGGTAATTCAAAAATATAGGTTTTTAGTAGTAGAATTTATTGATAGAAAGAGAGTAGCTTGTATAGCCTATAATTAGGCTAAACCATTTGCGCATATGTATATTCCGCTGATGATGGGAAATTCTTAATGTTAAAAATTTATAATACACTAAGTCGTCAAAAAGAAGAGTTTATACCGATCATTCCAGGTAAAATTGGAATGTACGTGTGTGGCGTTACTATTTATGATTTATGTCATATTGGTCATGGGAGAACCTTTGTAGTATTTGATGTGGTTAGTCGTTATTTGCGTTATCTTGGTTATGATCTGACTTATATACGTAATATTACTGACGTGGATGATAAAATTATTAAACGGGCTGCTGAAAATAATGAAACATATGACGCCTTGACATCACGTATGTTAATTGAAATGTACAAAGATTTTGATGCCTTAAATATTTTTCGTCCTAATCTTGAGCCAAGAGTAACACACCATATTAAAGAAATTATTGCTTTGACCGAAAAACTAATTGAGCATGGCCATGCTTATATTGCAGACAATGGCGATGTTATGTTTGCTATTAATAGTGCTCCTGATTATGGATTATTATCCCGCCAAGATCTTGAGCAATTAAAAGCTGGAGCGCGAGTTGAAGTCGCAGATGCTAAACTTAATCCATTAGATTTTGTATTATGGAAAATATCTAAACCCAATGAACTAAGTTGGTCTTCCCCTTGGGGGAATGGCCAACCAGGTTGGCATATCGAATGCTCTGCTATGAATGGAAAAGCACTAGGTGAACATTTTGATATCCATGGTGGTGGAGCAGATTTGATGTTTCCTCATCATGAAAATGAAATAGCTCAATCAACATGTGTTCATAATGGACCCTATGTAAACTATTGGATGCATACTGGAATGGTTATGATTAATCAAGAAAAAATGTCAAAATCATTAAATAATTTCTTTACAATTCGTGATGTATTGACGCATTATGATGCCGAAACAGTGCGTTATTTCTTATTATCAGGACATTACCGTAGCCAATTAAACTATACCGAAGAAAATTTAAAACAAGCTCGAGCAGCTCTCGAGCGTCTTTATACCGCTTTACGATATACAGATACTAATAATATTAAATCTGTTGAAAATGAAATATTTAAGCAGCGTTTTATGCAAGCGATGAACGATGACTTTAATACTCCGGATGCTTATTCAGTTTTATTTGATTTAGTAAGAGAAATTAATCGATTGAAAGTCAATAATATAGCAATGGCGAATGGATTAGCAGTACAATTACGTCAATTAACCAATATATTAGGATTACTAACACAAAATCCTGAACAATTTTTACAAAATCAAGTACAAGTTTCTCATAGTATTGACATAGAAAAAATTGAGATTTTAATTAAAAAACGTAATGATGCACGCGAAAAGAAATTATGGGCGCAAGCTGATTTAGTTCGTGATCAGCTGACTAAAATGGGTATTATTTTAGAGGATAATCCGCAAGGAACAGTATGGCGTTGTAAGTAAAAAACAGTATTAAATTTAATCTATATGTTGTTATATTGATTATCTTTAGATAAGATTTAGCTTACTGTGTAGTAAGCAATATTTGCTTATTAAGTGGAAAATTTCATTTCAGTGGTGACGTCAGTTACATATATTTTATTGTTTGAAACAATGAATTTTGATAGACCGAGATAACATTAGTTTAATTTATCGTTAATAGCAAAATAGTAGTAGTTAAATAGAATGTTTCTTTGTAGAAGTTATTTTATCAGTATATTAAATCAATTTAATTATCGTAGAATTGATATGGGAGCCGGTTGTATCCTAATGATTTATACTCGGGCGCTTTTGCTATATGTTTCTGTATCCTTAACCGTATTCCATTTTGACCCAAATATTATATGAGCAAGATTGTTTAATCTTGATGGTTACTTTTTTTAAAAATAGTGTATTATTTTGAATAATTCAGATTTAATTTTAGTTAGTCTTTCATAGACTGCAATGGAGTTTTACTATTTAACTAATTAGATAATTCTTGATTATACAGTTAAGAATATCATGCAGAGTGATCTCAGGTTTTTGATCAGAATTGAAAGGATAGTTTTATAGTATATGTTCTATACGCACATCAAATCTCTAGGCCTATACCATTTATTTAAGAATTCAGCAACGGACTAAGTCCGTATTCTATGTCAAGCTCTGTACACATAATGGTTGAATTTCTATTTTTTGGTAACTGAATGTTTTTGCACAGATTAAAAAGTCGGTCTTGTAAGTTCTTTGCCATTATCTATAAGTACCAAAGTATATCAATTGGTACATTTAGTTAAGATCAAGTAAGAATCGTTTAACATTGATCATAATCTTAGCCTGGTAAAGGCGAATAAAAACCAATTAAATTGCGTAATCTATGTTTTGTTTAGAATTTGCAGAATATATATTCTGCACTAAGTGAAAATGATGAAAGGCTCATAGATTTAAAACGTTTTATAGTTCGGGTTCTGGGTTTCTGTCTCATTTCATGCAAACTCTTTTTGTAAACTACACAAACAGTGATCCAGTCCAGATCTAGATGCAACGAGTTTAAGAATTCGCGTACGACTGTCATCAGATCGGCAAAAGGGAGAAAATATTTTTTGCAGAAAAATGACTACCTTTTTTCCTAAGCGAGCGTTTACCAAATCTCAGTAAACGATGTAGAATATGTCTGTGATCATCAACATTATCTCGTTTTTATTCTTTAGCAACAATAAGTTCGAATATACTAAATACTTAGCTAAAAAAGCACAAGATCTTTGTTGGCATAAAGAACGGCACTGATTTAGATTTCGTAATTTCCTGAGATAAAAGGCATTATCATCATGATATTTTTGTCTTAACTAGATCCCTATCAGAACTATATTGTCATGAATAGGGCTGTGCTTCGATGGTCCAGATAATAATCTGGAAGTAAATGTTTATTGATGACTAATGGTAAAAAGATAAAATTTACCACTTTAAACATAAAGTATGCCTGTTGTTCTGTTTCATTACTCACCACTCTAAGTGATGAGGTGATAGAGGAAGGTGTTTCTCAATTATCTTCTATGCCATCTCTATTAACCGCAAACCAATACAAATAGTTTAATATTACCGTAGCACGCATACTTAAAATATAGCAGCCATCTTAGTGCTAAAAATAATATGAGAACCTCTCTTACCGGAGAGGTTACTACTTTTAAAGTCTATATAATGATTACTGTAATTGATGTTAATGAAAAGAAAAGAGTCGTAAAAATTTTAATTTTTTTGTAGACTTCTGTTTAATGATAAATGTTATCAACAGAAAAAGCAAAATAACTTTGTTCAACCGCTTAGTTTTAAATTATTACTGCCAGTTTGCACTTTACCGATAACTTTAGCGATATTGGCACTAAGTGTAACATAGGTATGATAATAATCAATATTAGCGTTATTGTTTAGTATAAAATAGCAGTATCGGTTCATTTACGCTACGATGGTTACATATCATCATTTATTACTTGCTACCTATTTACCAACTCTTACTATTTTAGCGTACTAAAATACATGCTGGTTCGGCCATGTCGAACATTACAATGTTTAACTATATGGTAATTTTCATTTTGTTTTTAAATTAGTCTAGTTGTTTGACTGTTATGAGAGTAAAATGATGAACTAACAATTCATTGATACAATATTTCTTTAAAATTTTTGTAACGACAAAATATATTACAGATAAAGAACTTATTACTAATAACTTGGAAGTTATTATTAACCTTATATTAAGTTTTGTTAGATCATAGAAAATAAATCTTAAATGTATTAGCTTGTCTCTAACAACTAATAATAATCCTATCTTAGTTATATTGATGATTTATGTTAATCTCCCTATCCTTTATAGAGAGTCTTTAATCTAACAATAAAACAAATTTTTAACGTTAAAATCTATCGTCAACAAAACAATAGAAAAAGATAAAACAACTTCTTGCTATTTAATAAAGAAAAGCGAATAGCGATATAGGTAGTGATAAATATATTAAATATCAAATAATCAATAAAAATAATAAAAAATAGATGGTTTTTATCATTATACCAAGGTTTTGATATGTTCAAATGACCCATTTTAATAGACATTGTTTTTTAACAGTCTCAGTATTGAGTAAAATATAGAGATTTATAACTGAAACAGTTCATTTACCTATATATCTAAAATTTAATCCTAAGTTTAGGAGAAATATATGAAGTGTTGTTTGTTAAGTTTGTAAAAATACTGCTCATAATAAATCGAGATGTTATTTAACTAATAAAACAAAGGAATCTTATTATCAATTTTAAAACAGTAAAATGTTCTTATATCTTTTAAGCACTAAAAGATTAGTAAAATATTTTTTCCAGAAACAGAAGAAACTTGCTATTATTATATAATAAAAATTATATTATGAATATTTACTCTTTTACTTTAAAAGTAACAAGATATTCTTTAAAATAACTAAAAATTAAGCAAAAAAATTAGCTCTATAAGTACATAGGCTATAAGAAGTAATAATAAATATTTCTTATAATTAAAGATTAATCTTTAATTATTACTCGATTGTTATTATAAGTGAAATATTTTTTTGCTAATTTTACAAGATTTACAGGTTTTAATTTAGTCATCAAGTTTTGCATCACTTTACTAAGCACTTTGTCTGCTGCTCTACTCTATCCCCAATCCCACAACCTTACGGTTTTGATAAATCATATAATTTATTATTGACTTTTATCCATATAAAATTTAATTTTTATTTTTTTACCTATTGGTAGATATTTTAATGTCATGATAATCTTCACAAGCTTGCAAAGTATTTTGCATGAGTGTTGCCACTGTCATTGGGCCAACGCCACCAATAACATGGGTAATCCAACTGGCGCGTTTCTGTGCTTCTTTATAACGGATATCGCCGGTAATTTTGCCATTTTCAAGCAGATTAATTCCTACATCTATAACAATAGCGCCAGGTTTTATCCATTCACCGGGAATAAAATTTGGTTTACCAATAGCTACGACTAGTAAATCAGCTCGCTCTATATGGTGACGTAAATTAGTAGTAAAGCGGTGGGTGACGGTAGTTGTACAACCAGAGAGTAGTAATTCCAGACTCATAGGGCGACCTACGATATTTGAAGCACCAACGATAACTGCATTTAAACCAAGTAAATTAATCTGGTAGCGTTCAAGTAAAGTAATAATACCGCGAGATGTGCAAGGGCGTAGTCTTGGGGCGCGTTGGCAAAGACGGCCTATGTTATAAGGATGAAAACCATCAACATCTTTGTCTGGATGTATATGTTCTAATATCTTGATATACTCGATAGTTTTTGGTAGTGGTAATTGAATCAGTATGCCATCAATTGTCTTGTCATTATTAAGTTGATTAATTAATTGTAAAAGTTCAAGCTCAGTGGTTTTTTCCAATAAATCATATGAGCGAGAAATAAAACCAACTATTTCGCAAGTACGACGCTTATTGTTTACATAGATCTGTGAAGCCGGGTTATTACCGACTAAAATGACAGCAAGTCCTGGAGCTCGCTTCCCTAGTGAAAGTCTTAATTTAACTTTTTCGGCAATTTCCTGTTCAATTGTTTCAGAAATCATTTTTCCATTGATAATTTTTGCTGACATTTATTTTATAAATCCATAAAAATATTATAATACTGCTATTTTGTCAGAAAAAAATGATGCTGTCAGTTTTATTGATAGTTAGAAGATAAGCAAATATATAATTTCACTGAAAAGACGTTGACTCAGTGTTCAGCAACCGTATAATCCAATGATATTATTTTTGCTAAATTAGCGCTTTCTAAGCGCCCTTAGCTCAGCTGGATAGAGCAACGGCCTTCTAAGCCGTCGGTTACAGGTTCGAGTCCTGTAGGGCGTGCCAATAAAATTAATATATTATAAAGATTTTTTATAGATTCTGTTATAAATAAAATATTCTAATAGATACTGTTTATTTATCCAGTCTTGATAGACTATTTAAACCATCCAAGAAACATTCTGTTTAAGCTTTTTATGCTGTTAAGGAAATTTTTCTTCCAGATCCGCTATAAGGTCGGATGAATTTTATCGGTTAGTTGACGTATTCCATTAAGTTCGATATAATGGCTACTATTTTCATAAACCTCTCTTTAAATTAAGCTACTTTACTATTCATCATGATGATGAATAGGCGGTGTGAGACTGTGAATTGTAGGAATGGGATTTATGGTGACGTAATGAAGGAGAATTAATATGTCGCTGCCAAATGTATTTAACTTTGACTTTATTATAAATCTACTTTTTAAGTAGATAGTTTCCGAGTACACAGTATCCTGTGTATAATGTTGCTAGGGCATTTGGAGCTAAAATAGGATATAAATGCCATAATATTTTATTATAGCCATTTTGCTCCGTTCAAGAATTTTTCTTAAAAAGAAACAATAAAATTCATTATATAAGTTAATATATTTAAAGATGCAGTATAAAACTCTGCGAGGAACTTTTTTCATGTTTTATCTGTTGGATAGTCATAAAGCTCTAGAAATAAAACTATATAGCCTTATATCCTGTATTTTTAAGTTAATTTAATATATCCATTCTTATTAAGAATGGATCAAATCATAATTTATTTATATATAATTATTTTATATGAATTATATTGGTAATGTTTGTACGTATACATATAAATAATCTATTCTTTAAATAGATTAAAGCTTAATAAGTACTTTAATTCTGCTTAATTTAAGCATAATTAATTTTATGCAAGTATGAAAAGTTCAATTTTAGCAGCAGAATTTTTTAAATATAAGCTTAATATTTCACTTAATCTATAAGTATCCGAGAGAAATCCTCAAATTGTATATAATCAGTACTAACAATGGCATAAAAGATTATCTTGTCTCGTAATTTTCTTGCTAGCTAGAAGCTAGCAAGAAATAATGTGCCTAGTTTACTGCTAGGATCTATAAATTACGATTAACAATATGTGTAGTTGTAATTACCTGCTTACATTCTTCTAAGAATGTAGGTATTGATATACGATTCTAATTCTTTTTACTGCTAAGTATCTATGTACATAGATAAAACCTAAATGGCTATAGAGAGTTATTGTATTTCCATGTTTAGAAAAATATTTATAAACATAAGCTATTCTTTATTTTATATAAGTGCTAAACAAAACAATTGAAGATTTTTTCCTTTCAGGAATGTTTAAAAACTACGCTTTTCCTATGCATAAAATTCTTAGCTCGTATAAAAATAATAACTAAAGAAAATTTAGTATTTATGCCGGAGATTTTACTAAAGTTTTAGCCGCATTTGTAATTTTATTATTAATCTTTATAATTGAGTAGCGTTTTTAATACTTTTTGGTAGAATTTATTATTGAATAAATGGCTATTATAATAGTTCGTTCGATCTATTTATTTTAAATAACAAGTATAATTTAGCTGTTAATTCTAACTCAAATCGATTAAAACCAACAATTAGTATTTATCCTATTTCTCTCTTATAGAGATTGATTTATTAATTCTTCTTGTTGTTTTGATGGAATGCATAAGAATAAATCACAAATGCTAACAATACACAGAAAATTTTTAATAGTTCTATACATAGAAAACGGCATTATATATTCCTTCTCAATTTTAATTGTATCTCACTTACATGATTGTTGTTCTTTTCATATATACAATATGAAAATACAATACTCAATATTTAAATCCAAAAAGTCGCCAAAATAGTAAAGCTACTCTACTCTCAGCAGAGTAGCTTTACTATTATTTTTTATCATAGGCAGTTTGATCTGATTGAGTATTTTATTAATTAAACAATATCTATAAATATTGTTTAATTATATCCTATATCTTAATACTAGCACTTTTCTACTATGATTAGAGTTAAGTAATTTTTATCCTGTTCTTGCTGTATAGCAAGATAATGAACAAAATCTATCGTTGTTGTGGGGTTGGAGCTTAAGCCTTCACCGTTTCTATTTCTTTCCAGTGCTAAATCTGTCTTAGTACACTTAACAATCATTTTCTGTTCCATTTTGCTAACGGCATTCATCACATGAAAAATGGCCTGCTGAGGGGGGATATTAATTGAATTCATCAAACTATGAAAATAAATCTCTTTTTCTTTTAGTTTAGAGATTAAATTAATAAATTTATGCTGCGTACAATTTCTAGAGTTTCTAAAACACTAAAGTGCATCGCATGCTTTTAAGGACTGCTCATCCTGTAGCTTTTGAACGCAGGTAATATCATAGGATTTGAATATTGTATTGCACTTTCATTTTAAAATAAATTTTTGTAGCACAAGAAGTCAGCTCATTTAAAATTTATAAGCGCTAACTAGCTTCTTTAAAGCTCATTTTAAATGGTTTAGATTTGATATGATTCTTTGCAGAGCGTGGCCAGATAAATATCTCATTGACGGGTAAGTAAGAAGATTGACTTTGGATCGGTTAGTTAATGTGGATTAAAACAAAGTTTCGGTTCTACTTTTTTGTAATTAATTAACCCGTTTGATAACGTTTTTTCTTTATCATATTTCTATTTGCGAGTTCTTCTTATTTAATCTCTTGAATATTTCTAGTGTTCAACTTTTTGAGTGGCGTTGAATTGGTAAATGCCACACTGCTAATTTTATAAGTAAATGAAATAAAAAAACGGATTTTAGCAAATTAGTAAGTGAAATAGTGACATAACCTTTAATTGCAGAGCGTGATTTTGCAAATTTCAAGTTATTAACACTTGTTACATTCTTCTTCGTTATAAATTTTCTATATCCTAATGTCCTTATCGATATGGCTGTGACATACAATGTGAACGTCGCCATCGGTACCAATACCATCACGATACGACTTTATATAGAGCTTTTCTTCGTGTTACTTCACCAAAACCAGAAACAAACGCTAATAGATTAGTCTTGTCGTAACTGTTATTAATCATTTACGGAGTCAGGATATATTATAAGTAAGCTAGTTAGTAGTTAAAAGCCAGCATTGTTAGATATCGGGGCCTGAAGGTTTCGTATTGACCGTTATTTTAATTTTAAAAGTAGAAAAATCCCTACTCTCCTTAATAACATACTCACGACAGGATATTGTAATATGTTGTATTATTGCTAATAAGGTACTACTCAGATTTTGATGATTTGCTAGGTTTTTATTTAAAAGATATAAGTTAAGTTTTAATTCCTTACTTATTATCACGTTTTTTTTGAAAATTACCATTTTTATGTTTCGTCTTAAAATAGTATTCTTTATACTGGTAAAGCCAATTAAGCCTGACGGTAAAACCTGAATAGGTAATAATACTAGTAATCATTGTCTATTTCACTAAGCGAAAACGAACCACATAAAAATATTATTTTACTGCTACCATAAGCAGTGTTCCATTACGCATTTTTAATGCTATTATAGATAACTTTATTTATTTTTGAGTGTTTAAATGATGGTGGATATATTTCTTCTGTGGGAAAGTTTATAGATTAATAAAAAATTATATCTTTATTATTGATTTAAGGAACAATATTTCCTATTTTTTGTTTAGCCTAACAAACTTATTTTTTTAATTTCATCCTCAAAGCTTGTCGACCTAATTTTATTTGCTATTTTTATTATCAAACTGGATAATTCATAAGAATTATACTATACTATGAGATAGTACTGTAATTACTAATGCATTCAAGTAAGGCTGCTAGTTTTTAGAAGGATGCTTACAGAGATAAGCATAGAGTATAGGTGAAAAGTTACTCGTATCGGTATATGGATACTTCTTTGGCAATAGAAAGAACAGCTAAAGTTTTCAGATATTATTGCTTAAGCTCGCAAATAATTATTAGCAGTTAATAGTAATCACATTAAAGTTTATCGTGTGTCAAATTCAGTTAATTTTAATTTTTGTAGATAGGAAACGTTAATTTTTCTCTACTGTTTTTTTGCAAAAGTGTTGCTGCAAACATTCATATTGTGTTTTTGTTTAGTAGTAGTTGTCACTTAGAATACAAGTGACAAAGTTTTGGCTCATATAGAGCTTACTGTATAATGTTAAATTTCTTTGCCAGTGATATTGTGTTAATTTTTTTGTGGTGATGAAATATTAAATCAGTAGATCGAACACTTCGCCTTTTTAGCTTAGCACATTTTTAATGCTACAAGCTATCACATTTTACTAAACTTTATTGTCCTGTACTGCGTTATGAACAGGACTGGCTCAGTGCTGGTAAAAATAAACAGAGGGTATCTTTCTTCTGTCGTCGCCATAAACTTAAACGGTTTAGCACAAATAATATGATTACACCCTCATGTAATTTCTTAGCATAATTTTTATATCAACGACTAATATTGCGTTATAAAAATAGATGAGACTACTGTTTGGTTTTAAAATATCTGATGAAATTTAATAAGGTAATCATTTATCCAAGGCAAGAGATATTGTTTGATTGTTTTTTTTATTCTTTATTCAAAGAATAGGATTTAATATGGATATGATAGCGATCAATAACTATAAGAACAATAGAATTGTTTAACAGTATTTTGATAAATAGCAATAATTTCCGTTAACCAATATTGGTTAGTTTAAAAAAATCATCGTTTTTGTTATCTTAGATTTTAAATGAGACTGATCTTATTAGTTTATTGATGATTTTTAGGTAGCGATGATTTAACAATACTAATTAATTATGAGAATATACTTTACCATTTTTTATGTTACCATTGTTATCAATTTTCTCAATAGTTATCACGCGAATTTAGCTATTATTGTTTCAAAGATCCTCTTAAGTTAAAGAGATCGAGTATGCCTTTTTAGAGTAATTATCTATGTCACCTTTTATCTTATTATATAAATATAGCTGCATCAATACCGAAACTTAATCTTTAAATTTTTAACAGATAAATTTCTAGCGAATCTTGTTGATAATTTGCGATTGTTGTTTTAAGTTCTTTTCTTTTATTAATTAGGTAAATTCGTGTTAAATTATCTCGTCAATAGTTATTAAAGCATGGAGGGAAAGGTACTTTAATAATTATATTTTATAGTAAAATTACTGGAAAATAATTATTTAAAAAATTTTTGAAGAAATAAAATTATTAATTCGCATATATATGTTTCAATTTATATATATTTATATAAAAATATTGAATCACGCCAATGGGAAATATGGAAAGAACAAGGATAAAAAATAAAACCAGATAAAATATTGATATATTTGCTCGTGCTTAATGCTATGTTTAATAGATAGCATATTTGGATGCGTACTTGTCATCCTGTATTAAGTATTCGTTATGATCGCTATATGAATAATACGCTTCTTTGCTATATTGCCTGCCTTTACTTTTTTTTCTTGTTTTAGCGAAGAAAGAATGAAGTTGTTTATCAGAGATAAAACACACTTCACTTAGATGTTTTTAATGATTCATAAATTATCCTGTAGACGTATTAATGAGTAGCATCACAATAATTAAAGGGTATTTGCTAGGCTGTATTCAGCTCTTTCTTCACCTAATACATAAGATTATTGCTGCATAGTATTAGAGATAGCAAAAGATGATGACCTAACTATTCCAGGCATAGTTCAGCGCGTTCTGCTGTTCAGTTTAAAACCTTTTGTATACTGCGTTACTTTTATCAGTAACGAGATTTAATTTAAAACCAAATTTGAATCTAGTGTTTTAAATATTTTATAATAGGTATTTTGCACCTATATATAAAATATCTTGATGTTTTGCTGATTAGAATAGTATTTAAATCAATATTGGATTTTTATATAACTGTGATCGTAAATTTTTGTTAATCATGCATCGAGGTGTAAGGCGGGTTATTTCGACTTTCTTTAAGTTTTACGGAAATACTCTACCATTGTTATTAATATTTAATATTTTATAAAAATAAAATACTGCCCACTATATGGATTTTATAATACTTGTTGACTTGGCGCGTACTAATGGCCTGGTATTGAAACCAGCTTTTTGTAAATATGTTTTTAGTACTAGATAAAATTAATAAATTCATTTAGAGAGATGCTCTCGTAACCTTTTTAATAGTGAAGAGAATAGTTTCTATTGTGATGTAGAGGTGTGCTTGGTAAAAATGCCGCTATAGGTATTTCATCAATCTTAAAATTTATTTCTGTTTGATAGCTGAATCCATACGCTATGCCTGACCAGTGCTCTCAATTATATGAATGCCATAGTGCAACCGAGGCTCATTACCATCGTCGTTCATGTGATCAATTACTTGTTCTCAAATAAATTTCGATAGTTCATTCAGTACAGATTGATGATGGGTATCATTGCCTTCAGACGCTCGTAGTGCATGTTAATAAATTTAAAAATCATTTTTTACGCTCATGCTACTAAACTTACCACTACTTCGTCGATAATGAGCAAGTTAGGTTGCGTATAGCACTTGATAATTTTAAACTTAGTGCAGTCATCGCTTTTGCTGCATGTTAATTTTAGTGCTCGTGTAATCCGTAGCAGAACCATTATAAGTAATGCTGAATTTTTTAATGCTTGTTGATAACGTATTTCGTAATTGTCAGTACTAGATGATTTTTGCTTATACACCAAATTTTTTGCACATCAGTAAACCGCCGTTAGAATTCAGAAGTTAAGGACAATGTGGTTGCATATGTTAACGTTAGAATTTTAAAGAACTCTACATCAAGATTGGTTAGCTCCTGGGTTATTCAGGAGTAACATTCGGTAAAACGTTCTAACAGATTTAATATCCATGAGCATTTTAATCTTGCGAGGCTTACAGTATTTTTCCTACTCTTTTCAATTTTTTTTAACTAGGTTGATCTTTTAGTGAACTAAGCAGGGTATTAATTTCTTGTCTCATTTCCTATACTATAGGAAATTATCTTGCAGTAGCGCTTGTTTTAACATTGCATGCTTGTCATAGATGGCTTTATTTCCTCATAAACAGTGTGTTCTACCGGTTTAGGTAGTGCTATTCAGGTCTGTCAGTTTTAACGCATGATTGTAATTTCTGTATTGTAGTTCATATATATTCCCTAACTAAATCAGCCATTTAAGTTATCTGTAGCTCTTTTCAGAAGAGCTATCCAGCATAGATTGATAGTCTGGGTTGCTAGATTCGTGCGGCTTATCGCGATTCGAAAAGTTCTTTTCAGCTATTGGTGATACTATCGTTAATAAATTCTTTCGGCTAATGTCTATTGTTTCGGCACTTTTCTATAGTAGTTTAATAGCTGGAGTAACCGTAATCTGGGATTTAATCGGGTTATTGATTTTCTTGTAATTTACTATAACCAAAAATTCAATACTGGTTTTAGTAGTCAACTGGAAAGTTCTGCAAATTTAAATTAAGTCATTCCTCTTTTTTTAAAGAGGAATGATAATGGTTTATATTTTTAATATATCTCTTTTTATCTTTTGTGCTTAGAAGATTTACCTAAGCTCATATTAACCATTTCAGCGTTAATATATAAGTGTTTTTTGCAACCTTTAGCTAATTTTATAATGTTTAGTTAATTTAACTAAATTTTTATTAAAACTCCAATCAAAATAATTTTATTTATAGCTATCTTATTTCTGATTTTTATAATCAGACCCATATCTTAGTTATTTTTTAATTATATATTAATGATATGATCAAATTTTTTTCTAGAAATTATTAATTGCTACAAATCATATCAAATATTTTGCATTGCCTCAACGTACTTTACAAAAGTAGTAGCGTTTCCTTTAATTTTTTTATTTCACTGAGTAAAACCAGTATCATTTTACTCATGATAAACGTCTATTCCTTATTTTTGATTTAAAATATGGATAAGGTAACATTAGTCATGACGTAGCTCTTATAAATTATTTTCTTCAGGTAAATCAATTTGGATAAACTATCTTTCAACTCTTCTATTCGTTGATTTCCTTAAAAACAACTAATATCTTCTCGTAAACAAACAATAATTTCAGGAAGCTAAGGCATTATTAGCTCTTGTTCTACAAGAATGATTGTTAATGTACTCGTAAATATATTTCGCCACTTCTATCCCTCTAGTAAATATAGTGTAGATTTCATGACTAATTTCTGGTCTTATCTTTTCTTGTTGAGTAGTTGATATATCAATAATTCTCATGTTAATTTCTCTTTATTAACTGTACGCAGAGATTTACGACCAGTTCAAGATAAGAGTGACTAGCTTTAAACAAGCTGATATGAAGGTGCAGCGATTTTTGGCGTTTAAGCGACCGTTTGCCGTAAAAGGTAGTTAAGTATTCTAGAATGATCTAGAAGGTATTAATAAACTCAAAGTGATTTTTAGTTTTGGATAGCACAACCATAGAAGTTGCCTTTTGAGTAAGTTTTTTAATCTCGTATCCCGATGTTAATGCGGGGGATTGAGAGGCATACCAAGCGGTTAGCATACTGGGATAGTCAAGAACTCGGCGAGCTTTATATTTCATGATTATAAAGGGCACAGCATTGGTTATAATGGAGTAAAAACTACTTAACGATACATATCTGCTTGATAACTCGGGATGCTAAATCGAAACCTTTTTTGTTATAGTATTAGCTATAAATATAATAGCTTATCAGGATTGCACAAGTATGAATTGCGTGTTGGTTAAACATTTTATTTTAAAAATGGATGTCGGTGTCATAAAACTGTTCAAAAGTTACATTTTTATTTTAACCATCTAATGGTTAATTTACTGAAGTTTATTTTCTTGCTTACTAAAAATTAATATCGTTAATTAGAATAGCAGTAGTTGTTTTTCCCATAGCTATTATTTTAGCTTATTTAACTTTCAAAAAAATTACCGATAATGATGGTATCTTTATTTTCTCTAGCCAAATAAATAAGCAATTTTAGTTTTATCACGAAAGATTCGACATTGCACACCTAAGATTTTTTCATACTCATTATATCCTTTATTGATAGGTAAAGAAAGGTCGAAATTAACTTGCTGCTTGAAATTCCCTGAGTAGTGTAGTTTTATACCAGCAAGATTTCCGGAAAATATCGCCGTTTTTATACTCATTTTTTGGTTCCAGTTATGATTTACGTAGATCATAAACTTGTTTTATTTTTTTCTGATGTTAGTTCATCAAATAAATTTTAAAAGCATATCTGAGACGCTTTCAAATTATAACAAGAATTAGCCTGCATTGCTTATTAGTGAATTTTAAAATTTTGTCTAATTCGCGTTAATTTCTATACTTTTTGTTATCTGTATTCGTTCATCTCTAAGTTCTTAGAGTTATCAATAGCAAAGAGTCCATTTAATGCATTTTTTTTGCATATGAAATGAGTTAAACCCGTTAACTGCAAATCATTTAATCCTTTTTCTATTCCGGTTTACGAGTAAAAGATGTTACCAAAAACGTAAATTATTCATTTGTTAATGTTACTGGTGACTTCACGTAATTGGAATTGTCAATATAGGTAATTCATAATCTATTTTTGATGTTTAATTGACACTTTAAAAGTAGCGGTTTAACAGCAATTCCGAAATGTCATTACAAATTCTGTATTTATATTTTCAAACTATTCAATTTGCTTTTTTGCGCATTTAAATTCCGGCGTATTTCTATAAATTTTGTATGAAATGCTTTCTCTAAATTAATCATATTATTGATTCATGATATTGATCATATTTCTATTAAATTAGAAAAATCCTTTTATTTCAGATGAAAATGATTCAATTATATTGATAATCTTTTATCAATAGATGATGAAAGATAAGTTTCTTGTATTCTGGAAAATATCAGAGCAGTAATTAATGAAACACACCAATTATGTGCTGTACAATTAAGGTGTTCTATCAATTGTTATTTCTAAGTTAGATCAAAATTTTACGTTTCAATGTTTTAAGATGTACAGCGACGACGGTAACAGACTTAGTTTTGATAACACAATTATTCCAATTAATTTATCTGTAGCATTCCCATAATCACTAAAGGCGAAAATACGCCATGATTACATCAATTTCCTTGTGCTCTTATAGAGTATTCTAGCTATCGAGCTCTTCTTCATGACCATACTGGATGTTTTTATTATTAAAGCTGAATTTAAATTTTTTATCCTTGATAATCTTAAGACAATATGTAGTACGTATCGTTTCCGGTTTATCAAAACCTATATAAAAGTTTATGATGAAGAAGGAAAATTGAAGCTCAGTAATTATTCCTGTTCTCAGTTTATTTTACGCTTCTGTATTTGGTACTATCAGACCAATTAATCGAACTAGAACTTCGTAGTAAATATTACGACATCGCGAATCAGGCATAGAATTTATGCTGCTGTCTTCATAATGTCATAGAGCGCATTATTAAAGTTATTTATTGTTTCTAGTGCCAGAAGTAAAACATCAGATTTTTATCTGATTATAAGTTAAAAATAGTTAAACAATATAGAGATTAGTTAAGTGCTCCTATAAGGATTCAACCTTTAGTATATTAAGCATCTATTCCTCGATTGTTAAGTATCTCTTCTCCCAAAAAATTTTGTTTTTAATTTGAATGTTCATACTGCTTCCTACTGCTGTAATAGTAGATTTTGATCATATAAAGATAAATTTAGCATATATATCGATTATTGCTGCTGTCAGCAGGGGGTTCCCCCTCCTTCCCCCCTTCACTCCTATCTACTTATTTTTAAATAACGAAAGAATGTTTACAATATCGTATTGTATATGTTAGATTCGGCAGGGTTACGTAATATATTATTAATATATTTCTTCAGTTGAGCATTTTTTAGTAAAACTTAATCTTATTATTTCTATTTAAGATTAGTTTCGATAATGCATTTGTGATGTTATTCATGAGAATATTAACGAGCATTTATTTATGAATAAATTTTTCCATAAGAAAATTTATCCTAAGTATGAAACGTATTTGCTACAAATACATCAATTAGTTATTGAGTTTTTGTATACACCCGTATCGGCATATCTTTTTTAGAAAATTCATACATAAAGTATGACTCAACTTTGCTTCGTATAAACTTCATGCTTAGTTATCATCAAATTACAAGTGCAACTTCTCTGATATTAATTTTAGATATTTTATCTTACCTATATCATCTTATTCAAGAACATATCATAGATTTAAACGTTTGCTATTCGTTTTTTATTTAATTCATTTTTTTGTTATTCAACTCAAGTCAAGTCACTTAGTTCAAGTGTTTTACTTTTTTTTTACGGGACGATTAAGTAGACTTTTGTATTATTTAGTTGAATTTAGTGAGATATATCCACATTTATCAAATTCTAGCGTTTGGTTTATTTATAGATCTCTTATATCAACTGCAGGCAATTTATTGTTGAGAATCATTTTTCTAACAACAATTTTCGATTTTCTAAAAAGCTTAGAAAATCTTTACGATAATTATATTAAGCGGATATTTAATTTCGTAAATATTTTTAATTGTCTGCTGATCCCTCATTTACTTCAAAGTGCTTATAGATACTTTGAAGTCTCTATAAGTCCTTTAAATCTCAGAATATAGATATACAATCTATTACTCTTATATTAGGTATATAACAATGATATGGGAAATTTTCCAGTAAATTTTTTTAGATTATTCTTAGTAGTTACTTTCATTTAGTAGATTTAGGGTTACTTAAGTATAATAGTGTGCTTATTCATGTCTGCCTCTATCAATTAATCATGCAAAAAATTCTGATCTATCAGAAAATCTGAAAAACTGATACAAGAAGTATTTACAAGCATGGTCGATTTATTATTAAATACTGCAAAATTATAAATTAGATAGAAAAAAGCTCGAGAAGAAGGTGATCTATAAGTTTTATAAGTTGATGAACTTAACTAATATGTAATTTAGTTACTATATGATGATCTATAACTAAAATGGTGCAAAATTACGCTAAATCTATTAAACAATAATAAAGTAAGTAAGGTGGCAAAGATTAATAATGTTAGCAAATGATGGAAAATAAATAAGCACTCAAACATCATCACAACTACTTGATATACAAGTTAAGATAACTGATTCATTCTTAATGAATCATGAACTGATTACGAAACTAGTAATATCTATTCTCCTGGGAGAGATCTATTTTTGCTGGAGTTATTAAACTGAATAATTAATTTTTTTTAAATTTTCTAAAAAAGAAAAGCGAGCAGGCTTGTGGTTAAAATCTATCGCGAATATCAGTCAGAGAGATACTATATCTAAAGTTAAAAAAATAAAGACTTATCTTAAAAAATAAGGAGGTTTTTATAAAAAATAGCTGGTTAACATATATGCCAATTTTGAAGCAATTATTTAAAGGTGTTAGTTATGTTAACTAACAGTTTATTTAGTTTACTGCCTAACAGGCAGGCAGTAATCTTTACTAGATTACTCTTTGCACAATTAGATAGAAACTACCGAGTTCTAGCTTCGTCAATAGCATCTTTTTGACTTAACTGGTAGCCTATTTTTCACCTTTACTTTCAAATTGTTTTACAATATTCATAAAATCTTCTTGGTAAGTTGTATATTTCCACAAAAGTTCATACGAATCCTTTGATGTCAGCCGTATCTTCTGTTTTAGATATTTAAGCTAATAAATCTTACATTATTATTTTGAATACTGCTATTTGCTATTAGCATAGCTAATTCTTAGGTAAATTCAATATATCATTGCGCATTCGGATAAGCTTTTTTACCAGTTGCGGGACTTCTACTTAGTGATGCGTTAGGATATCCTCATCCAGTGTTTTATCAACATAAACTAGCAGAAATGCTGTGCCTATAGACTGACTTTGTCAGTTCAGGTTTAGCAAAGTAATCGAACTATTAGCTGCTGTATAGATACAGCACATGTGGTCTCATTATAGAACAAAAGCTATATAATTACAAGTAAAGAGTTATTGCTTTATTTGATCTTCATCTTCATCTTCATCTTCATCTTCATCTTCATCTTCATCTTCATCTTCATCTTCATTGTTAGCATACTATAATATATTAAACACCACACTATCATTTTCTTGAAGCTTAACTTTAATACTCGAGTAATGTGTAGATATAGTCTTTCCCTATTTTCGTCTGTACAGAGTACAGATATCTATACATGGGGCTACACACAAATCATTTTCGATAAAGCTACCTACCTCTCTAGGTAGAGAGTTGAAATCTTAATGCTTTATAAGGTGAGATAGCAAAATGTATCTCTAAAAATCCCTATTTACAGTAACATCACCAAGAAATTTTTAACAATGAATCATGTTGTGGTAGTAAAGATTTTTTTTTATGGATTTATAGTGTAGTATATCAAGTTAAGTAGGTAGTCTGCTATTGAAATTACTGAATCTTTAAATAATCCGGATCGCTTCTGATGGATATTGCAATAGATATCTAAGGATAGCTAGAGTTTTTAACTTAGTAAACTGTTGATTGTTTAACTATTTTAGCTATATTCTACACATAGATAAATAATAATAGTTAAATATAACTATGTGTGGTTACTATGACTGCTGGCGGGCATTTCATCTTTGCTTTAGCAAGCGCTATTTTTGCAAAAAAATTAGAGTTATCACCAGAATTAGCTCAAGGAAACTGGTGGCATATAATTATTGCCGGAATATTAACCTGTCTATTGCCAGACATCGATCACCCAAAGTCTTTTTTAGGTCAGCGATTAAAATGGCTTTCGATACCCATTGCTAAAGTGTTCGGTCATAGAGGTATTACTCATAGCCTCCTGGCTGTTATAGTTGGCAGCATATTTTTTTCTTCAGACTTATTATCACGAATCATCATTCCAATACCGGTAGATTTTGTTCATTCCATGGTAATTGGCTATACAAGCCATCTTATAGCTGATATGTTAACACCAGCAGGAATACCATTACTATGGCCATGTCGTCGACGTTTCTGTATGCCAATACTGAATCCTAGTAAATCCCCTAAGTTAGAACGAATATTTTGTGTATTAGTACTTGTGTGCGCTTTTTTATATCCATTTGATATATTAATAAATAATAAATTATTGATTTTTGATCATATACATAATATATGGCAATGGGGGCAGGTAAAATTTAATTTAAAATAGATTTTTAGATAGGATATACTTTCTAAGTAATCAAGTTAATATCTATAACTACTAATAAATTTAAGTTATAGACTGATATTAATTATATAGCTTTAAACTGAATATTATGGGTTTCATTAGAAAATAGATAAACGATAGAACCGATAAATAAACGCAAATAAATATGAAAAGGTATGAATATGATATTTTTAAAAAATTTTCCGCTATCTAGAGGGGAGGGAAAGTCCTTAGTCCGAGAAAAATAGAACTAATAATTTTACCAGTACCGCTACATTATAACTAAGTTCAAGACAGGTTGAGTTAACCTAAATTAGAAATATTTCTCCAGCAAATGGCACTGTCGCTAAATATCATAGCGATAGAGTATTAACAAAAATCCAACCTAAAGATATTATTTAAATTAAAAAATGTACGACTGTGTTAATCTATATAGACAGTGCTGCAATTATGCATCCAATATTACTAATAAGACTAAATAAAAGAGTATTCGACGTATTTCAAGATAATCGGAAAGCCATTTTGAAAATAATTGATTAACTAAATCCCTTAAAAAAAAGGGGGGTATTCATGAATAAAAATTCACTACAATATTAATACTAAAATGGAAAACGTAATTCAATAATACCAGTCCATCATAAACTGAATAACGAAACTTCCAAGTATAAAAGAAAATGTATTAATGGCGACAATAGTAAGTTGTTTTGGATAAGATCTTATTATATTTAGATAAGATTGTTTGCTAATCTATATATTCATGTTAATGGCCAATTATAGTTTAAAAGAAATGTTCATCTCTACCATGCATAAGCTTCACAGATATCCTAAAATGCTATTTAGAGAGGAAAAAGCGTGGTGATTTTGGAATGAATTTCTATTTTAATAGAATAGCAGAAATATAATTAATAATTAAAAGTTCTCTTCAATCAAGCTATTCAATCAGATAAGGAGTTATGAATGATTAAAAAAATAGGCTAAATGGTATAAATGATGAAGTTTAGGCTACTAGTAAATAGCCTTTTTTAGAAGGTATAAATTCTTGAACCTATAAGTGTTCAGAAATTATATTAAGCCCTCGAATAGTTACACTTACGAAAATTTACATAATTAATAAAAAGGGCCAATTATATTTAATTATTAATCCAGCTACTCCAGTAAAATATTAGAAGTAATAAATACATGAAAAAAAATAATTTTTACGACCATATTTATTAGCAAGCTACCTAAAAAATTTGCGCCAATTATAGATTTAAATCCTATCCAAGATAGGATTAAACTAGACCGTATTATGTTTAATAATTACAATTTATACTTGCATAATCAGGGTAATAACTAAACCGATTAGAAACAAATCGAAAAATTCGGGAGTATTTTTAATAGTAAGTATCCTCCTTATAAAGGATTTTTTAATTTTTTTGTTAGGTAACAAACTCCTGAATCCAGTTGTTATATAGCAGTTATATCTACTTTTATTAATTGCATACTGATTTATTTTGTATCTGCAAAAAGAATATTCCTAGTGGCATAAGGTCCTATATTTCTAATTTATTAGAAAGGTTTATCTGATACCTAATCTAGGTAAAATTATATCTATCATAAAATAAGTATTTTTTCTCATTGTTCAAGTATTTCTCGTTTTTCTCTTAGAGAAAAAAACCTATTGTAATGTATCTCTGGATATATCTATCTTTTTTTTGATTTTAAAGTCTATTACCTATTTTGTACTAATGTCAATACTTCTTCTAGTATTTTAAATATATAGTGAATATATCTTTCTATGATTTATTAAAATTGATCTAAAATATAGAATTTACAGAGTTATTTACTGTACGTTCAGTGAACAGCAAACGCCTTTTATTTGTATTGCTCTAAAAAATATGTGTTTAGATATTTTTCTCTGTCATTTTAAGAATCTTAATGACGTTTTTATTCCATAGTTTGGATAAAATAGAAATTACTATTTTTTTATATGTGAAGGAGAGATATCTATAAGAGTTTTATTTTTATCCTCATAATACGAGTATTGCTTGTTATTTTTAACGAGACGCCGCCAGGCGATAAAAAAATATGCAGCAGGGTTAATTGAGCGAATTCTGGATGAATTGGCAGGTTGATGTTATTACAGCAAGGAATTATAATAACTCGCTGATGGGGGTTTGTCCTTGTACGCATGACAAAAAATTATCTAAAAGTACCTTATTTATACGTTTTTACGGAAAAATAACGCTTACTACAAATTTCGGTTAAGCATTTAAATAGTTTTTCTGTTAATGTCAGCTGAATTGTTTTATACAAATAACCTAAAATTGAATACAGCATGAAGGTTAGCTCTAACTTTATTTGCTCTAGTATTTTCTACACATTCTATAAGCTCTGCAAGAACAGATTTGATCTGAACGACTGTTTATTTTCTTATTAGATCTAGTTGGATTAATTTATCTACTGTTTAACATTCAGTATTTGAGCCTATTTACTTTGCTTTATCATAAAAGCGATTTTTCTATCTTTTTTTGAATAATGACGCTTTATCGTTAATAACTATTTTATAGTTATAGCGTATTTAGGAACAGACTTTTTTAGCGTAATAAAATTGGTGGCGATGGTTTTTATGGTTGCTTCTGCGAACACTTACCTTAGGATGATTTCCTAGTAAAAGGAAATCACGAGCGCCATCTTTATGGTACTTTAAATAAAAATCTTTCTTCGAAAGAAGAAATTTTAGATCCAAGCGTTCTGTATCTATGGTGATTGACGACTGCAATCACTTAATACGTTTACTATTTTTGCTAATGCTTTAGATCTTACTGCCAGTGAATATATTCCTGGCATTACGAATATCGTTACAGTGAAATGTTATATTATAAAGTAAAATCATATAACACATAAAATTCTTTTTATTACAAGATATTTAAACTAAATAAAATCATTTTTATGAGTTAAAATAATAAGTTATAGCTATTTTAAGATGTAGATCATAGGTTCGAATTCTATATGGAATGCTAATAAGACCAATAGGTTGGATGATGTCAGCCTTTTTTTAGTATTTTTCTGGAAGAAATTTATAGCATGATTTAAGATTTTTTATTAAATCTATCAAAATGCCGTTAATTTATTTATCGTGTTCAGTAACATGTAACATGATTAGGTTCTAAGTGACTATATAGTCTTACTATTTCAACTAGTTACCATCCACTAAATTTCTTATAGAACATAAATGAGTACGTTAAATTGAATTAACCAACTATTCTATGTGTGTTCTCAGATCATGAAAACGAAAATTTTTATTCTGGTTTGTTTCAATACTGCTTTCCTATTTTATATCAGGATCGATCTGCATTTTTTCTAATTAAATTTTTTGTGAGGTATCAGATTGTTTTACTGATATTCTACGTACGATACTCATTTAGGTAATTATCTAATTGTCGAATCAGAATACAGTAATCCGTATCGTTTGGAGCTACTCTTATACCTTTTTTCGATTTCCTGTTTCTGGTTCTATCCATGTAATTTTTATATATCAATTTGTAACCATTTTAAATTAATGATATTTAGGGTAGTTACAACTTATTGAAAACACAAATTTAACCGTTAATCTAAATGACTCAGAACATTCATTGATTAATCTTTCTTCTTCATGCAGTTTTAACCATCTAATGCGTTTTTAGCCAATTAAATATTAATAACAGGTGATTTTCTATCCATTTCTAATCGCTTTCAGCATAATCTCATTATTGATTTTAGTAAAACTAAATGCTTTGATTTTGTTACTAACAGAAATTTCTTTCTCTTTATAATCGGGTATTTCTATTCCTTATTCTTTTTTCTGACTAGGATTTACTTTTTAATCTTACATTGTTTCTGCCTATTTCATTTTTCTAATAGTACTAGATATTTTTGCTTTTATAATATTTTTTAATTGGCTGCTACTGAAATATAGGAACCAAAAACTAAGTCTACCTTTGACATAATCTAAAGATTTTTATTAGTCTTTCCTTAAATTCATCTTAAACAGGTTTCGTTAAATATAATATTAGAAAAATCATATAACTTTGCTATTCTCTATAATTTAAATTTCTTTTTGTCGTTCAACTGCTGAGTTGTTTTTTTTGCACTTCCTAAGTGATCTTTACTTTTCTGGATAATGTTATATAGTTGCCGTTCAAATTTTACCATGTTAAAAATTGATATTTTGCTCCTGATGATATCAATTTCATTCTTAACGAGTTCGTTGATTAAATTTCAATGACTTCAATATAAACTTATTTTATAAAAATGTAAGGCGATTTCTTTTTGTGCGGATTTTTATGTTGGTAACTAATGATTCTAAACTTATATCAATTAATCAGTATATTTTTATTTACTCCTATTATTTCTGCGGCTTCTTGCCGAGTTATAGTTTTTTTTGTTCATTATATTTCTTAGTTAAAAACTACATTATTTTCAGGCGTCTCTTTGCCAAAAAATAAATATCCTAAGCACAAACAGTTATCTTTATTTTTGTTAGGTAAGAGATATCTTCTTGGTTGGAAACTAGTATTTATTTGTTATGCCGCGACTCTATTTTTAGTATTAATATAGTGGTCTGCGAATTTTAAGTAATACTTATATGTTATTTTATTCTTTCCATTGACGGCTTCTCCCCCCCCCAAAAAAAATAATTTGTTGTACGATATATTTTCAATATAATGATAAGAATTTTTGATTCTCTATTAAAACAATAACGTAACAATAATTATTAGCAATTCTAGTATATAATGATTATAGCTTTCGCTCTAATGCTTTGTAAATCTATTTTCTATTCTTAAATTAGACGTTGTTTGTCAACATGATCAAATAAGGTTACTTCACATTTAGCTTGTTTAAACTTTTTTAAGCAGACAGGATAGCTACTAGCTTAAATAAGCATTAAAAGATTATTTGCTCGAAGCACAGTGCTTTACGGGATCGGCTTCTTCATAGTTTTTATTTTCATAAAACCCAATTCAATTGAATTCGTTATTCTTATTGATACCCATTGCAGCTGATAGGAAGGCATATAATGCTCAGCCCGATCTTTTCGTTCTTTCTCAAGCTTCTCATCGTTGCAGATAATCTTATTCTGAACTTTGCTAACAAAGCATCAAGAGTTTTATTAGTGGCATTACAGGTATCTACTAGCTAAGGTCGCCTGGAGAAGCTCACTCTTATAACTTTTAGTGCCGCATTCCTTTGATATCTGAAGGAATGCTATATTAGCTATTTGTGTAGCTAAGGTATTGGTACTATATGTCTAGGAATATTTTTGCCATTGCATTCTAAAAACTATAATAGCACCCGTGTCCTCTATTGTAGCAAGCCTAGAGATGTGGTTAAGTCACGCGCTCGAGGCTATTCCTAGAAGTTTCTTCCAGTTTAATTTCTAACTCTTGATTTAAGTATCTTCTACCGCAACGAGCTCCTTATGTCCATGCGCAGTGCCGTCGATATTGGGTTTTATTGCTTACTTTTTAGTACCAAAATTAATTAACTGTTTTTTTAATGTTAACCAAACTTTAAATGATTAACTGGTAAAATACCGTTTATATATTTGGTGACGGCTGATATAAAAAAATTTTTTTGATAAAAAATAGTTTTTAGAATTGTATGATATTAGCATAAAATTAATTATAGATAATTAATGGCGAGGTTATAGTAATGACAGCAATTATACGACAGTTTTTAAAGTTAGAGGCAGCAAGTGGAGTACTGTTAATTATTGCTGCCATTTTAGCTTTAATTATGGCTAATACTCCATTGCAAGGTATTTATCAGCAATTTCTTAATACTTCCATTGTGCTTAAAATCAGCGTATTAAATATTGATAAACCGTTTTTATGGTGGATCAATGATGGTTTAATGGTCATTTTCTTTTTAGTTGTTGGCCTGGAAGTTAAAAGAGAACTAATAGAAGGCTCATTAGCAGGTCGCGATAAAGTAATATTCCCTGTTATTGCTGCTGCAGGAGGTATGCTACTACCTGCTTTAGTATATCTGTTTTTTAATGTAAATGATGAAATTGCCAAGCAGGGTTGGGCGATCCCAACGGCGACAGATATTGCATTTGCACTGGGTGTTATGGCAGTTTTAGGTAAACGTGTACTAACAGAGTTAAAGGTATTTCTACTTGCGTTGGCAATTATTGATGATCTGGGCGTGATTATTATTGCTGCTCTCTTTTATACCAAATCTGTTTCTATCCTATCACTAGGATTAACTATGGTTTCTCTATTAGTATTAACATGGATGAATTGGCGTAAAATTGAAAATAGATCTGCTTATTTAGTTGTTGGAATCATATTATGGGTTTGTATTTTAAAATCAGGTATCCATACAACACTAGCAGGTATCATTCTGGGCTTTTTAATACCACTTAAAGGGGAGCAAAATAATTCACTCTCTGAGCAATTAGAGCATCTTTTACATCCTTGGGTTGCTTATTTAATTTTACCATTATTTGCATTTGCTAATGTAGGTATACAACTTAATGGTATTAGTTTAACTAATTTTGCCAGTAGTTTACTGATCGGTGTTACATTAGGTTTATTAATTGGTAAACCAACAGGTATATTTCTATTTAGTTGGTTAGCGTTAAAATTAGGCGTTGCAAAATTACCCGCTAAAATTAACCTTAAGCAGATATTTGCTGTATCAGTACTTTGTGGTACTGGTTTTACTATGTCAATTTTTATTGCTAGTTTAGCATTTAAAGATTTAAACAATTTTAGTATTTATGCACGGTTTGGGATACTTATTGGTTCGACGCTAGCAGCGATATTAGGATTAATATTATTGAATAGTGTTTTACCAAAAAAAGGCAATTAGCACTAAAGCTCCTAATTAGGCAGGATAAAGTTAGTTATAAACTATATTTTATATTACATAAATATTTTTTATGCTCGCAATACGATATTTTTATTTGTAATGCGGGTGTCTTTTTAGGTAAAGAAAAGAATCACTTATCTTCTAATGTTTAGAAGATAACATATATAAATAGTTGTTAATGGTATAGAAGAGATTGATGTTAGAATGTTGCATCTCAATTTTAATAATCTTTATTGCTTCTAGTATTATTGTAAAGAGAAGTGTCGGTAGTTACCGTAGCTAAAGAGCTTTATTTAACGCTTCAAAAAATAATAGATTATATTAATGCATTAGAAGAACATTTGAATAGTAAATTATTTAATAGGTAGAGTCGAAGGACTAGTTCCGTCAAAATTAGGAAAACTGGTTTCAGTTATACTGATAAAATGTTTATGCTAAGCCAGGAAACGTTAAATATTGTTAATTATAGTCATAAACGAATTTATTATTTGATGTTGGTGTTGCTGATGTTTTAGCTAAAAAGTAGCTAAACTGCATTCTTGAAGCCGCTATCATTGAGTGTTAGCGGATCTCATATTTACGCTGTTTTAAATTGATACACGAGCTTTATTGGAACATCTAAGTTAAGATAAGTTAGATATGATTATATTTAATTGCCAGGTTGATTCATTCTAATAAGAATGAATTATTTCCCGTCAATCTTGAATAATGTAACATTAATTTTCTGTGCTAAACTACCAATTATCGGAGAAATTTTCTCTTCTATGTTTAGAAGAGAAGTGATTATTGATTTACGGTGTCGGCGCTCTATATTGGTTTCCTTTTTTTTTGATTTAAAATAATAATTTATAGGTAGAAATTCTAGGTGAGTTTGATGATGCAGCGTTGATGAAAATATTTAGCTTACATCGTAACTCAATATATTTCTTGCTATTATTATACGCGCTAGAGGTATTTTTAGATAATGAAATTATTGAAATTGGTCTTATGGATAAAGTAAAAGAAAAATAATATGTTACCTTGTTGATGCAAGGTAACAGCATCTAGCAGTGAAAATATGTCTATAAAAAGATTTTAGATTATTTGGTATAACCTTATTAAAACAATAAGAGCTATTCAATAACAATAAAAATCAGCTGAATCCTAATTTTTTAAAAAATTAGGATAAATTACATTGATTTGATTTGTGCCACTAAATTCGCTTTATGACGTGCAGCTTTATTTTTGTAGATCAAGCCTTTGCTAGCATAGCGATCAACAATAGGTTGCATATTGTTAAATGCTTTTTGTGCTGCTTCTTTATCGCCTGTAGCAATAGCAGCATAAACTTTTTTAATAAAAGTACGTACCATAGAACCACGACTAGCATTATGCTGACGGCGTTTCTTTGATTGTATAGCACGTTTCTTAGCTGATTTGATATTAGCCAAGGTTTAAAACTCCTAAATATTTTTTCTATTGAGTACAATCTCTATAGGCTAAAGAACAATGCCTTTTTAGCCTTCAATTGTCAATTAATTTGTATAAATTTGTTTAAATAAGCATCACATTATAGAAATGTGATCTGTTGTAATAACCAGAAATTTTATCAGTTTATTGAATGAGTAAAGAATTTTAAGTTTAAAAAGTAAAATGAATTATAGAAAAATGGTTAAATTAAGTTGTTTGTGTTACTGACAAATAACCATTTGTCATCTTTCTTATAAACGTTAATCAAATAATAACTTAACTTTTAATGTAGTAAAACGGTATAATCCAGCAATTTTTAATATATTGAGCTGATTATGAAGTTAGTACGTGGTATACATAATATTAACACATATCATCATGGTTGTGTATTGACTATTGGCAATTTTGATGCTGTTCATCGAGGACATCATTCATTATTGAAACATTTAAAACAAGAGAGTCAGCGTCTCGAAGGAGCACCAACGATGGTCATGATTTTTGAACCACAACCATTAGAATTTTTTTTAGGCGCAAATGCACCAGCACGTTTAACGTGTTTATGTGATAAAGTAAAATACTTTATTGAATATGATATTGATTATTTATTGTGTATTAAATTTAATCCTATATTTGCTTCGTTGATACCGCAAGCTTTTGTTTCAGAATTGCTGGTAGGAAAATTAGGGGTTAAATTTTTAGTAATTGGCGATGATTTTCACTTTGGTAAAAATAGGCAGGGTGATTTTAAATATCTTCGTAAAGCAGGAGAACAATATGGTTTTGAAGTGGCTAATACTAAAAGTTTTTGTAACGCTGGGCAGCGAGTTAGTAGTACTGCTATTAGGGAAGCACTATTAAGTGATAATTTTATCCTTGCTGAGAATCTTATGGGGCATCCTTACCGATTAAGTGGTCGAGTGGTTCATGGTCGCCAGATTGGTGGTGCGATTGGATTCCCTACTGCAAATATATCATTTAAATGTTTAGCTATGCCTCTTAAAGGCGTTTATGTGGTAGAAGTATATGGTTTAACCGATCATCCATTGAAGGCAGTTGCAAATATTGGTACACGACCAACAGTTAATGGGGTAAATCAGCAAATTGAAGTTCATTTAATAGATGTGCATATAGATATATATGGGCGTCATGTTGATATTGTATTGCGTAAAAAATTGCGAAATGAGCAGCAATTTGCTTCTATTGATGAATTAAGGCAGCAAATCGGTAAAGATATAATAGCTGCAAGACAATTCTTCCAGTCGTCATAATTAAAATGTTTAGCCAAAAATTAAAACTGAGAATTTAAATGAATGATTATAAAAATACTCTAAATTTACCGAAAACAGATTTCCCTATGCGTGCTAATCTTTCTAAACGAGAACCACAAATGTTAGCCCGTTGGTATAAAGAAGGTTTGTACCAAGCTATTCGCCAAGCTAAAATAGGTAAACAGATGTTTATACTCCATGATGGTCCTCCTTATGCAAATGGTAATCTTCATATTGGTCACTCAGTTAATAAAATTCTTAAAGATATTATTATTAAATCTAAAGGATTAGCCGGGTTTGATTCACCATATATTCCTGGTTGGGATTGCCATGGTTTACCAATTGAACATAAAGTTGAACAAATTATTGGTAAACCTAAAGATAAGGTTTTTTCAGCTGTTTTTCATGAAAAGTGTCGTAAATACGCCAAAGAACAAATTAAAGGTCAAAAAGCTGATTTTATCAGAATGGGTGTGCTTGGTGATTGGGAACAACCTTATTTAACTATGGATTTTAATACCGAAGCGAATATTATTCGTGCGTTAGGTAAAGTGATTGAAAATGGTCATTTAGTAAAAGGTGCTAAACCAGTTCATTGGTGTACTTCTTGTGGTTCTTCCTTAGCGGAAGCGGAAGTTGAATATAATGATAAATCATCACCTTCCATTGATGTACGATTTAATGCAGTAAATGCTAACGCTGTTTATAGCAAATTTGGTATAAAATCCTCAGCTTTGCCGGTTTCAGCCGTGATCTGGACGACAACACCTTGGACGTTACCTGCAAATCGTGCGATTGCGGTTAATCCTGACTTTGAATATCAATTAGTTAAAGTCAATAATGATGAATGTTTAATTTTAGAAAAATCATTGGTTGAAGTAGTAATGAAGCGTATTGCAGCTACAGAGTGGCAAATTTTAGCTCAATATAAAAAAGGTTCTGATTTGGAATTACTGCGTTTTCATCATCCATTTATGAACTTTGATGTGCCTATTATTTTAGGTGACCACGTTACTTTAGACGCAGGTACTGGGATTATACATATCGCACCAGGCCATGGTCCAGATGATTATCTTATTGGACAAAAATACAAACTTGAAGTAGCTAATCCAGTTGCTCAAAATGGTTGTTATTTACCTAATACTTATCCTGGTTTGGATGGTGTTTTTGTATTTAAAGCAAATAAGTTAATTATTAAACTTTTATTGGCAAAAGGGGCACTGATACATAAAGAAACGTTACAGCATAGTTATCCTTATTGCTGGCGGCATAAAACACCGGTTATTTACCGTGTGACATCTCAATGGTTTTTAAGTATGGAAAAAAATGGTTTACGTAAACAATCGTTAAAAGAGATCAAGAGTGTTACATGGATCCCAGATTGGGGGCAAAATCAAATTGAATCTATGGTTGCAAATCGTCCAGATTGGTGTATTTCGCGTCAGCGAACCTGGGGTATGCCGATGGCATTATTTGTACGTAAACAAACAGAAGAATTACATCCGCGTACGTTAGAATTAATTGAGAAAGTTGCTAAACATATTGAAAAAGCAGGTATACAGGCATGGTGGGATCTTGATCCTGCAGTCCTATTAGGGAGTGATGCAGCTGATTATGTTAAAGTCTTCGATACGCTTGATGTCTGGTTTGATTCTGGCTCTACTCATTATGCCGTTGTCGATGTTCGTCCTGAATTTAAAGGTCATTCTACTGATTTATATTTAGAAGGCTTAGATCAGCATCGTGGTTGGTTTATGTCGTCTCTAATTCTATCAACTGCCATGAAAGGAAAAGCCCCTTATCGAAAAGTATTAACCCACGGTTTTACGGTTGATGGAGAAGGTCGTAAAATGTCAAAATCCTTGGGTAATACCATTAGCCCACAAGATGTGATGAATGATTTAGGCGCTGATATTCTACGGCTATGGGTTGCTTCAACCGATTACACAAGTGAAATTACTGTTTCAAGTGAGATTTTAAAACATTCTGCCGATAACTATCGGCGTATTCGTAATACAGCGCGTTTCTTATTAGCTAATTTGAACGGTTTTGATCCTGCCTTACATCAAGTTAAACCAGAAAAAATGGTATCATTAGATCGCTGGGCAGTAGGGCGAGCTAAAACTGTTCAAGCGGAAATTGTTATGCATTATGATAATTATGATTTTCATGCAGTGGTTCAGAGATTAATGCAGTTTTGTTCAGTTGAAATGAGTTGCTTCTATTTAGAAATTATAAAAGATCGTCAATATACGCTAAAAAGAGATAGCTTAGCGCGTCGTAGCTGTCAGACAGCCTTATTCCATATCGTAGAAGCATTGGTACGTTGGATTGCGCCGATCCTTTCTTTTACAGCCGATGAAATTTGGCAAAAATTACCTGGTAAACATGCCAAATATGTCTTTACTGAGGAATATTATTCTGGTTTATTTAGTTTGGATGTTAATGAAACGCTTAATGATGAATTTTGGAATAAACTATTAATTATTCGTAGTGAGGTTAATAAAATTCTTGAGCAAGCACGTGCAGAGAAGCTTATTTATAGCTCGTTGGAGGCTGCAGTGATTTTGTATGCCGATACAGAAATAGCTGAAATACTTAATCGTTTAGGTGATGAATTACGTTTTGTATTGCTAACTTCAAAAGCTAAAGTGATTAATATTATTCAAACTCCAGTTCAGGCACAAAATAGTGAACTAAGTGGATTAAAAATTGCTTTTCAGCAGACGGAAGGTGATAAATGTCCCCGTTGTTGGCATTATGCAACGGATATTGGTCAGGAGGCGGAGTATGTAGAATTATGCGGTCGCTGTATTAATAACATAGCCGGTAACGGTGAAATACGTAAGTTTGCCTAATGAAAAATCCTATCTGCTCTACTGGCTTACGCTGGTTATGGTTAACAGTTGTAATATTAATTATTGATCTTGGTAGTAAGCAGCTCATTTTGAATAATTTTCAATTATATGAGTCGATATCATTAATACCTTATTTCAACTTGGCTTATGCTCAAAACCCAGGTGCAGCATTTAGTTTTTTAGCTGATAAAGGGGGATGGCAGCGTTGGTTCTTTGCCTTTGTTGCTATTATTATTTGTGCTGTGCTTATCGTGATGATGTATTGTCAAAGTGTAAATAAAAAATTGAGTAATATTACTTATGCATTAATTATTGGTGGAGCATTAGGAAATTTGTGTGACCGCTTAGCACATGGATTTGTAGTTGATTTTATTGATTTTTATGTTGGTGACTGGCATTGGGCAACATTTAATATTGCTGATATAGCAATTTGTGTTGGTACAGTACTCATTATTTTCGATAACTTCATCAATACAGACAAGAAAGCAAGTGGATCTTAATTTATCATTTGTTTACAATTATAACAGTTTAATTTATTTCTAATAATAGGTTTTTTATTGGTAATGATAACTTAGTACAAGTAGATAATAGTACCGTGTTGATATGTTTACGATTAAACTTGAAATAGTTCAAGTGCTGATTCAATCTATGATCAGAATAAACCAGCACTTCTTTTTTGCTTAGCGAAAAGAACCTATCGCTAACACTTTTAAGCAAGTAATTGGTTTAAGTCTTAGTAAGAAAAGACCTTTACTATAGACGGAAATGATGTTTTGGTAAATTAAAACAGATATAATTCAATATGTTATATCAAAAAACTTTATTCAGGTTGGAATGACTGAAGTTGATGCCACCATATTGGTTACCCACTATAAATGATAGTGAATGCCAGGAATTGTAACTCTGCAGTGAAGGAATAGTTTATCATTGTTGATTTAATTAATGATTAATAACTCAGAAGATTATTTTTAATATTGAAGTGTTAGAAATTAACCCGAACTAGAAGAGGTCAAATGCAAATATTATTGGCTAATCCTCGAGGCTTTTGTGCAGGTGTTGATCGAGCAATTAGTATTGTTGATCGCGCAGTGGCGATTTATGGTATACCGATTTATGTTCGTCATGAAGTTGTCCATAATCGTTATGTGGTTAACAATTTACGCCAATGCGGTGCAATTTTTGTTGAACAAATTTCTGAAGTTCCTGATGGTTCTATTTTAATTTTTTCTGCACATGGTGTTTCTCAAGCAATACGGCAGGAAGCTAAGAAACGTAATCTGACTATGTTATTTGATGCAACTTGTCCGTTAGTGACTAAAGTACATATGGAAGTTGCGCGAGCTAGTCGTAAAGGCAAAGAAGCAATTTTAATTGGTCATGTTGGGCACCCTGAAGTAGAAGGAACAATGGGGCAATATAAGAATTCAGCAGGTGGTATGTATCTAGTTGAATCACCTGAAGATGTCTGGAAGTTACAAGTAAAAGATGAAAATAATCTTTGTTTTATGACCCAAACTACCCTATCAGTTGATGATACCACTCATATTATTAACGCGCTATATACTCGTTTCCCAAATATTATTGGACCACGTAAAGATGATATTTGTTATGCGACAACCAATCGTCAAGAAGCAGCTCGTGAATTAGCTAATCAGGCTAATATTGTATTAGTTGTTGGATCTAAAAATTCTTCTAATTCAAATCGTCTTGCTGAATTAGCAAAAAGAGCAGGTAAACCGGGTTACTTGATTGACTCTGCTGATGATATTCAAGAACATTGGTTGAAAAATATACAGACTATCGGTCTGACTGCTGGTGCTTCTGCACCAGATATTCTTGTTTGTCAGGTTATTGAACGCTTAAAGATCTTAGGTGCTAATAAAATAAATGAACTTTCTGGTCATAAAGAAAATATTACTTTTGAACTGCCAAAAGAGCTACGTGTTGAAATAAAGCAAATATAATATATTATATAATAATAATTATTTTGGTATTTAATTAAATTAATTTTTAGCATAGAATTTATCCTGCTAGTTAAATCAACTCTAATAACTTTTTTATCACTGAGGGTTCTGTTGCCAGCGTTAGGTAATAATGAATATTAACCTTGTTAAACTTAGGATGTTTAATCTGTTTTTTTAGTTGAGATAGAAAAACATGATTAATTCAGATTTTGTGTTGGTATCGTTGGTGCGGGTAATCGAGTTTTTTATTGGCCGTAACTAATCAAAGTGGGTTTCACAACAGGGATAGCGTTGTTTTAGGGATAGTATTAGAAAAAGCTCAAGTATAGTAGGTGCTTGAGACCGGTGAATTAGTTAGGTGTTAGTCTTTTAAATGTTGTAATTAGTAATTATCTAATTAATATTTAGATAAATTTGATATTTTGATCGATTTTACTCGTTTTTAGAAGTTACGCAATATTACTGCAGAATTATAATAATATGATAAGCGATGATTATTGGAATTACAGGTTTTAATTAAAATAAACAGAAGGTTATTAAAAATACGGAAAAAGGATTCTCTATTGTATTAGCAGAAAATTTTAGTATTGGTATTAATTTGATGTTGCAATTATTAGAGAAAGCAAGAAAAGTGATTGGCGAATATAATAATATTAATCTTAATAAGATTAATATAGGAATAAAGTTGATTTGACGACATGAACATCTTTAACAAAAAGTGATGTTATTGATTATCTCGCAAAGATTGATGATAGAAATCCATTATTTTATAAAAAATTTTTACTATATAGGTTTTTCTATGAAAAAGAAAACAGTGATACAGATTAAAAGACTCTTTCCTCAGTTCTTTCCAGCATGAAGCTATATTTCATTAGTGAGCTCGGTGATGATCTGTTAGATAATCTCGATTCATACATTGAATCAACTCACTCCACTTTATCCTACCCCATATTATCACATTGAACATTTTTATCCACTGTGAAAATTCATTAGGATTTCAGCGATATTGTTGTAGAATCCCTATTTCTAGGAAATATTTAACAATTTTACTTGAAGTTCTCTAATGAGATTAGATCACTAGGATAAAAAATGATTTAGTTATTTATGATGTATGTTGAGTAGTTTAACTTTACGGGAGGGGAAGGTCGAAACAAACAAACATACATTCATTTAAAACAGCCTTTAGATGTCGTCATTGATTTCTTGTTTTAACGGTGAATTCCAACATAAATACATTAAGTGCTATCGCTGAAATCGACGAAACATTTTCCTATGCTTTTTTAAAGAGAGGTGTTTATATCTAATACAAGAAAGCTAGAAAATACGGTAGAGGAGGAGTAAAAGAAAAGAACGAATTGCGATTTTAATCGCCAAAGATCGAGAGGATATCATGGTTATGCGAACGATAAGCTTTTTGAAGAGTTTAATGTAGACTATATTAGTCGGCTTTTTAAATTAATTATCGATAAGAGTCAACCCTTAGTTCAGATGAAACTGAATGCTTATAAAAACTTTTTAAGTGAACATAAAATTAGTCACCATTGACTAATAACGTTTGATAATCAAAAGTTCTTACTAAGAAATTTTATATTAAAAATTGAATTATTATATTAACCGATTATAAGGATGATTTAGTATATTTCATGATGAAAGATCGTTTTATTTACAAAATTTATCTGACCTGGAGAAGATTATTTGAAAACAGAACAATTAAAATATAAACATGGCTATAAATTTATTTTAAACAAATAAATAACATTTTCTAATCATGCTCCGTAAGAGTTATTAGTAAATCTTGTCTATGGCAGTCAGGCTACATTCTATCCTGATTCTTCATAAATTTATTCTTTATCCTTAAATTGAATATTCTTACCACCAAGGGTTATAAGGCTAACTCCCGTTAGCCGATTCTAGCTTTCCTGAACAGACTGTAATAGCTCAAATATCATTAAAATAGTTGTTTTTTGAACTATAATGCTTCGTCTATTAGCTTCATATCCTTAAACTGTTGTAAAACTAAATTTAATCAAATTCATCAATCTTATTGTCGGACCAGTATGCTGACTTCAAGTCACCGCATGTTAGCATCTATTCTCTATCTTTTTCTAGTTTCTTCATTGCTTTAGTACTTGTTGAAAACTTTTGCAATAAAACATTAATGGCTTTATCGATAGCATCGCGACTTTCTACTAGCCAGACTTCCTGTAGTTTAGCTTTAACTTTCAGTGGACACCTTTTGTAAGTGAAACGCCAACACATTAGTTATTTTATATATCTAACAGGTTAGCGCCGGTATTCTACAGAAATATCTTTTCCTTATTGCATTCCAAAAAACCAAGAGATCAGGTTTCTCTAACAAGTCTGTAAGATACAGTTAAACCCAGGATTGAGCAGACATTGAAAAAGTTATGACTAGTTTTCTTCTGACTTTTTATAACCATCTTCGACTGCAGCTAACTCCTTACCGTCCATGCGCAGTGCCACCGATTTTAGAAGAAGGTTAAGGCAATCAGCTTTCTGACAATCCAGTATATGGTATCATCAGATAAGAAATAAATGTAAAGCGTATCGCGTAAATTACGCAATCACCAATGCCGATACTCTTCAATGGATTGCTGTTTAAATCTTCTGATCTACTGTAGAGAGATCATCTGCTTTTTATCAAAATTGCCTTAGAGTTTTGTAAAAATCAGCGGCGTAGATGCCTTATAAGGTAGACAGGGTATGGTAACAATTCTTTGACGATTTTGCACGCTTAGATAAGATAGTAGAAACAAGCTGTTGAAACATATTTCATTGTTACTGTGATCCATCTAGCCTTACGCACTTTAATATGAACATCGCTAATATCAGTTCTCTATTATATAGTTCGCTTTTTTAGCACCTAACCGTCACTGGCGATGGCAAACTAGCGTTAAGCATTTTATCCCAGTTATGGGCTTGAGCTCACCTTCAACAGCGGTGGTATCAGCTTCTAGTAGCATTACGGATGTGTTAATGAAATGGATTATTGTAATATCTAGTTTCGTGGATATCTATAGAATAAACTTTTCATGCATAATAATTTCTCTGTTGTTGAAATAATCTACAAGCTTAATCAGCAAAATACTGGCAGTATTTCTGAAATCCATAAACCAGAAGTGAGCATAATTCAGATAATGGGTACTTTAACCGATAATAATGGCTGTAAGGCTAATTTTCGTAATATTGTCTTAGTGATGATTAATAAATAATGTAGATTTTCAAGAAACATAACGTAAATCGATTAGTTTTACTGAACAGGAATAGTACCGATGCATTATCAGAGAAAAAATAAATTTTCGCGTCTGAATAATTGTGCAATCAATTAAGTAGCATTATTTAGTTTAGCGATTTAAAATTAAAAATTACTGCTCAAGTTATTGATAAGTATATTATTAAGTTACAAACTCAACTTGATAAAAAGGTGGGTCAATTAAAATTATTTATATATCACATTAATTGATTTGTAATTAAAGGCTATAAAGAAGCTAGGTCGATGTCAAGAGTAATTCAGAACAATTTAAAGAAACTATTATTTAATAAACTTTTATTTGATCAGTGATTAAACCACGGTAGTGGTTATTAAGATCTATGTGAATAAAAAGATGAAAAATTAACCTTATTACACAAAGGTATACACAGAACTAAACCGGAAGATGATATAATTTAATTATCTATGGTTTTCTAACCATAGATAATATTTCAATCGTTTCTGATAATAGACTGAGAATAAAGGTGATTAACGGCTGCGAAAGATGATTCGGCCTTTACTTAGATCATAAGGTGTTAATTCGATAGTCACTTTGTCACCCGTTAGAATACGGATATAATTTTTACGCATTTTACCAGAAATATGTGCAGTAACTACGTGTCCATTTTCTAGTTCAACACGGAACATGGTATTTGGCAAAGTATCTAATACTATACCTTGCATTTCAATATTATCTTCTTTAGCCATTTAATCCTCTAAGTTAGATACTAAGTTTTTACGGGCAAAGTAATGCCGAAAACCTCTATCTTATGTAAGGTAGAGTAAATTTAAAGTTACTTTTTTATCAAAAAATAAGTTACAGTATTAAAGTTTAATATATTAAAAATATATACAACAAATATACGGTTTGAACAATACGAACGATAAAAAATAAAATGAAACATTGTCATAATAAACTAACTAACTTTTAGTTTTCAATAGCAAAAAGAATCTGTCTACTTATATCTTCATATTAATGCTAAATCAGCTATCTCTGTTGCTTTTGTTTAGGTAGAAAAATATTTTTTAGTTAATCTCAAGAGTGATTAGTTTCTTTTATACTAAATTAATTTCTAATTTGAGTTAGCTAACATCTTTTATCGATAGATTATCATAATATTAATTAGATAATTTTAAAATTATACCCGAGGGATTTCTTTTACGCCTAAAGAAACAGTGTATGCATTAATTATTTAACAGTAAAGCAGTTTACAACTGAAATGCAGAAAATTGTGATAAAAAGAAATAAGTCTATGTTAGAACCGTCAAACTAATATGTCGTAAATATCGATTTACCCATCAAAAAATTTTATCAATATTAACGCTATATAGTTACTAATTAATTTTTATGCGTGCTACTAAACTTATACAGTATGAACAATGCTTTATTGATATTAAATAGTATAAGGCGTTTTCTTTATTTTTTGTTTTATTAAAGTGTATTTCTGCTACTAAGAGCACTACACGTAGATCTGAATAATTACTATATAATTAGATTTCTAGTTGGATTAAATCAAAGGAAATCTCTTCATAATAAGTACCTGGTAATCTACTAACAGCTAGATTACCGACGATGCTAGTAATAAATAATTGAATTCATATAAAGCATCTTATAGCATCGGAAAGATATAAGATTCATCATTAATCTGAAAGATATAATTATGTTAGGGATATTAAACCTGGTTATATTGAAAATAGCGCCCTTTTAATTATAAAAGTTCCTTATGGATTGATCATATTCAATAATTTTTCCGTTATCCATCACATATATTTGATCCATTTTTCCTAGACCCTGTAATCGATGCGTAATAATTAATAAGGTTTTGTCACGATAGTGTTGCTGTAACTGTATTAGTATCTGTTTTTCAGTTTTTACATCTAATCCTTCAGTTGGTTCATCTAATAAAATTACTGCCGCATCATAAAGTAGGGCTCTTGCGATACCTAATCGCCGCTGTTCACCGCCTGAAAGTTGTCGACCACCTTCCCCAATCCAATTATCGAGCCCTTGATTTTTAATAAGGCTGTCTAAGCCTACTTGTTTTAATACTTTTGTCAGTAAAGTATCGCTTGCATTATCTTTCGCTATTAATAAATTATTACGTAAGGTATCACTAAAAATATGCGTTCGCTGTGGTACTACTGCCATTAATTTACGTAATGTTTTCTCATTATAGTAATTAATTGGATGACCATTTATTAAGATCTGACCTGAGCTGACGTCCCATGCACGCGTTAATAATTGTAATAAGGTAGATTTACCACAGCCAGTTTTACCTAGTAGCCCAATATGTTTACCTGCGTTGAGTGTGAAAGAGATATTTTGTAATGTTGGTTGTTGCTGTTTAGGATAACTGAAGTATACTTTTTGTAATTTAATGTTAACCTGATCACTGATCATTATATCAGAAACAGGGAATATTACAGCTGGTTTCTGATTAATTAACTCCATTAAGCGATTTGCTGAAGTAATAACTTGTCCTAAATATTGAAATGCAATAGGTATCGGTCCAAAAACTTCAAACGCAGCTAAGGTACAAAATACTAACAGGGCAATAAGTGAACTGGATTTATGTTGCTCACCAATACCAGTTGTCGCCATCCACATTAATAATGTTGCGGTAAGGCCGGAGATAAAAATCATAATAGATTGTGATAGTGCAATTAAGTTGCATTGCTGCTGTTGGCGTTTTAGCCATTTAAATTCTATATTAGTTAATATTTGCCGAAAGCGAGGTAATGCGCCAAAAATAGTTAGTTCCGCTTGCGCCTGAATAACATTGATTAAACAAGCGCGATATTGGCTGCGAAATATAGTGAGATCATATCCAATAGATTTTCCAGCCTTATAAAAGAAAAAAGATAATATAATCAACAAGCACATCATAATTGTGCCAAGAATAATGGCAAAAAATGAGTCTAATGTAATTAATGCCAAGATGAGCAAAATAGTAATAATTAAAGCCGCAAAGATTGGAGAAATTACGCGTAAATATAAGTGATCAAGACTTTTGACATCAGCTAAGAGACGATTAAGGATATCTCCTTGGCGATAATGTGCGATACCGCTAGGTGATAGCGGAAATAGTTTTTGAAATATAAATATCCTTAAATGTGCTAAGATACGAAAAGTCACGTCATGCTTAATTAAGCGTTCAGCGTAACGACTGGTAGTGCGGATAATTGCAGACCCTTGAACGCCTGCTGTTGTTAGCATATAAATAAAATTATACAGTCCAGCGGCGCTAGCAAGTGCCATTTCAGATAAAAACCAACCCGATAAAGTTAGTAGGCTAATATTTGCTAGTATAGCAACAATGGTTAATATAATGCCAATATTAAGTAGTAACCAATGACGACGATATAGCGTAAAAAAATAAAGTAGTGCACGCATATTTATATCTCCTCTGCAGAATAAGAGAGGAGGCGGCTAAAAGCTCCTTTAGTTTGGGTTAGCTTTCTATATGTGCCTTGTTCAATAATTAAACCATTTTCCATCACCCATATTTGATCATATGCAGCAGCTTCTGCTAATAAATGTGTAACCAGTAAGGTTGTTTGTTTAGTAGAGGCCACATTAAGTGCTGCCATCACACGTTGTTCACTTTTCATATCAAGACTTGCTGCAGGTTCATCTAGTAAAAGAAGATGACAAGGGTTTAATAACGCGCGGGCAACAGCAATCCGTTGTGCTTGTCCAACGGATAAGCGCGAAGCGTTTTCGCCAATTTTGGTATCAACTCCTGTTGATAGTTGCTTAGTAAACTCAGTTACATAAGCATTTTCCATTGCGATATTGATCGCTGATATGGAAGCTTCAGGTGAATAGAGACGTATATTCTCAATTATAGTTTGCGCAGGTAAATTGGGGTTTTGACCAACCCAGCTAAGTTGTTTACGCCAATCAGTCATATTGAGATTCTTAAGCTCAATTCCATTAACCGTTATTGAGCCACGATAAGGTAGAAAACCAAGTAATACATTTAATAATGAACTTTTGCCAGCTCCGCTTTGACCGACTAAAGCAATACGCTGGTTTGATAATATGGTAAAATTTAATGGGCCAGCTAAGCGTAGATTATCATGAGAAAAAATTTCTAGCTGCTGTGCGGTAATGCTGATTAATGGTTGAACTAATCTTATTAGCTGATTGTTTTGCGGTTGTTGTGAATATGGTTGTTCTGTGTTGGATAATAATGTAAATAAAGATTCTGCTGCACCTACTGCTTGCGCTTTAGCATGGTAATAAGTACCTAAATCACGTAGTGGTTGAAAAAATTCAGGTGCAAGTATCAAGGATAAAAATCCAGCAAAAAGGGTAACTGGTATCCCATAACTACCAAAATGTAATTCGCCTAAATAAGAGAAACTAAAATAAACTGCAACAATGGCGATAGAAATTGATATAAAGAATTCTAACACTGCCGAAGAAAGAAACGCTATCCGTAAGACTTCCATAGTTCTTTTGCGAAATTTCTCAGTCGCTTGTTCAATAGCTTTTATTTCTTTTGTGGCACGAAAAAAAAGTCGTAAGGTATCCAGTCCACGTAATCGATCAAGAAATCTGCTGCTTAATCTAGCTAAAGCAGCAAAATTTCGCCTATTAATGTCAGCAGCGCCCATTCCAACTAATATCATAAATAAGGGGATTAGAGGTGCGGTGATCAATAAAATTAAACCAGCAGCCCAGTTAATCGCAAAAATTGGAATTAGAATGATAACTGGTATCATAGCAGCTAAATATATTTGTGGTAAATAACGAGCGTAATAATCCTGTATGTCCTCAATTTGCTCTAAGATGATCGATGCCCAACTTCCAGCGGGTTTATTTTTAACCCAAATAGGACCTGATTGATTAAATTTATTTAGCACCATGTTCCGGATCTGCTGGCGAATAATTTTCCCACAAATAAATCCAACATTTTCCCGTATAAAATTAATTATTGCTCTTACAATAAATATACAAATAAGTAATGCAAATTGAAGAAGCAATTGTTCTCGAGCTATATTCTCTATAATCAATTTTTGTAGAATAGTAGCTAAAATCCAGGCTTGAATAACGATAAGTAGGCCACTAATAATTCCAAGTAACATGGATAATCGTAGCCAGTGTTTTGCTGGTGCTGATTGTTGTTTTAACCATTTAACCAGTTTAGTTTGTTTTTGTTTATTCATAGTGACAACTTTATATATCGGTGATCAGTTAATTATTACAACGGATTGATCTTAGATTTTTCTAATATCAAATTTAGAGATATGTTTCAGGTAAAAAGCGCTATTTCCCTATACCTGGCCCTTGCTAAAGAAATTTATAAATTTATTATAATTTCTAACATTTATTTATAGTTTAATGCTTCTAAATAACGTTCTGTATCAATGGCAGCCATACAACCAGTACCTGCTGAGGTAATCGCTTGACGATAGACATGATCCATGACATCGCCGGCAGCAAAAACACCTTCAACTGAGGTTTGAGTTGCATTACCTTTAGTCCCAGATTGCACTTGGATATAGCCATTTCTTAACACTAATTGATCAGTAAAGATACTTGTATTTGGCGTATGGCCAATAGCAATAAATACGCCAGTAACGAAAAGCATCTCTAGGTTGTTACTTTGAGTTGAACGTAAATTGATTCTAGTGACACCACTAGAATCACCTAATACTTCATCGAGAGTAAAATTGGTGTGTAATACAATATTGCCAGTTTTTACTTTTTCCATCATTCGTTGAATAAGAATTTTTTCAGCACGAAATATTTCACGTCGATGAATTACATGAACTTCAGAGGCGATATTTGATAGGTAAAGTGCCTCTTCAATAGCAGTATTTCCACCTCCTACAACCGCTACTTTTTGTTTGCGATAGAAAAAGCCATCACAAGTAGCACAGGTAGAAATACCATGACCTTTAAAAGCTTCTTCAGAAGGTAAACCTAAATATCGAGCTGAGGCACCAGTAGCAATAATAAGCGCATTGCAACTATATATTCCGTTGTTGCCAGTCAATTGAAACGGCCGTTGCCGCAAATGAACCTGATGAATGTGATCATTAATAATATTTTCTTCTGCAATAAATTTTTTACTATGTTGTAGCATCCGTTCCATCAATGCTGGTCCCATTAACTCAGAATGATCTCCAGGCCAATTTTCAACTTCGGTAGTGGTAGTTAATTGTCCTCCTGGTTGAATACCGGTAATTAATACTGGATTTAAGTTTGCTCGGGCGGTATAAATAGCTGCTGTATAGCCAGCGGGGCCAGATCCTAGAATAATAACTTTACTATGATTAATGGTGTTCATAGATGATCCATTTTTAAGAATTTTTATTCAATGTTACGATTGTAGAAGATTATAAAAATTAAAAAAATACATTAAATAAAAAATAATAAGTGTTAATCTTCGGAAGATAGTATGGTTATTATTAAATAATTCATATTTGGTTTTGAACCAATTTTTTATAGACTGCAATGAAGTTTTACTACATGATTTTTTGATCATAAAGCCAAACATATCAATGAAGAAAATATATTAAGCTCTTCATCAGAATTAAAATGATTACTTTTAACTGAGAGCAAATATTCGATGCTTCTTGCGTGATTTTAACTGAATATTTCTTCCATGCATATTTAATTGAGTACGGTACACTTGTTTACACAGATAATGGCAAAAAAAATTTAAAGATTACTTTTTTACTCTGAAAAAACGTTTAACCACCGGAAAACAGGAATTCAACCATTTTATATACAGAAGTTGGTATAAAACACCGACTTAATTCCGTTGAATTATTCTCAAACGAATGTAATATAATGGAGAATTTAAATCAGTAGACAGAAAAGGCATGAAAAGTCAAAATTTTAATTTTGATGAAGAGTTTAAGATGTTTTCTGTATTGATATGTTTGGTTGTGTAATCAGGGATTACACTAATCAGGTAATAAGGTAGTAAAACTCCATTGCAGTTTATAAAAAATTAGTTTTAAGTTAAACTTAAATTATTCAAAAAAACAATACTATTTTTTTGAAAATGAAAGCTAGCTGCTACTATTAGCTCGTTGTTATACTTTTACATAATTTCTTTCCATTAGCAGCATAGATTAATTATTTAATAATCACCTGTTACAACCTGATTTTAATATCAACAAGTTTACTCATTAACACCCAAGTTACGTTATAGGCTCGCCGCTTCCTATTGCTTACAACCGCATTTGTTAGTCAACACTATACTAATTGCATCAAGGTATTATATTAGTATAGTTCGCTTATGATAACTGCAAATCCAAGCCATATTATCGTCTATATGCTAGTTGACAGCAAGATTATCTAGTAGTAATCAGTATGAAGTTGATAAGATATAAGTAGTTAAAGCAAGACTATTGATTTGCTCAAATCAACTAGTATATCATTGAAGAATATAAGCGGCAACTACATTTAGCTTTTTCTCTGTCTGAGAGTTACCTGATTAAATAAATGTTCGCTGATCTGCATAGATTTAGCTATCTGCAATTCTGAGACCGCTAACAGATTGGGCTCTTCTCCCCATCAAATCAGATATTATCTTCATACTGGAAGTAAATACGTGTATGACGTAGTATTACTGCGAAATGCAGTCGTTGTCATATAATATCTTCCTATTTTTAGGATAGGAATCCTTGTATTGATACTGTCTATTGACAATATCTTATTACTAAGATAAGCTATATATAGCTTATATTTGGTTTAACTGTATTATCTGTTTGCTGCAAGTTATCCTTATTTCTGGTATAAGGAGAGTTTTAGAGATGGTGGCATATCCTACTAATTTATTTCGTAAATGATTTCAATAACATAGCTATGTTATTCCATGAATAACTACTTTATATGTATCTACAAAACCAAACATGATTTGTAATCCATTGCATTAAATCATCCTTAAGGATGATTTGTCGTAGTTAACCTACAAGACGGATATTGGCGATATGAGATTAAAACACTTAAGATCAGGATAATCTCAGCGAAGTAATAGCAAAATATCCTTTAACACTTCGTTGTTACCGCATTATCTAAAGGCATGCAAAAAGCAGCGAAGAGTTGCATCATAGCTACGTACCTGTTAGTAGGCGTCTCCATCGCTGATTTTTATAAATCTCTAGGGCGATTCTTGGTGAAAAGAATACGCTCTTTCTGGGATAGCACCCAGAGACTATACTGAAAAAGCAATAGCCTGAAGAGTAACAGGTAATGGTGCTTGCGTAATTTAAGCGATATGTACTACCTTTATTTTTAAGATGATGGAATATACCGTTTTGTCACTCAAGCTGATCGCTTTTACCCGCTACTCATTAGCGGTAGCGCTGCGTATGGACACGTAAAGAGATAGTTGTGCTCAAAAATACTTATCAATAGTCAAAAACGAACCGAGCCCTAACTTCTCAATGGCCTGTAAGCAAGTGACCTAACTATATCTCTCAAGCTTACTATGGGAGAAATGGGGAGCTATTGGTTTTGAAATACAATGAGCAATGATATTTCTGGATATTTAGCACTACCGATGGTTGGGTATATAAGACAGCTAACGTGTTAGCTTTACTTCTCAAAGTTATTCAACACTGAATGTTAAAGTTTGAGGGCTTTATTAAAGGAATGGTTGCTACCAGCAAGAGTTGCGATGCTGCTGATAAAGCCCTTGATGTTTTGTTAGCAACATTTTAGCAAAGTTTAACCCCTACTGCAGTAATGAAGAAGTTGGAAAAGATCAAGAAGAATAGCTGCATTCTATGCCTTCCATCAGTACGTGGGATTAATAAGAATTATTAATCCAATTGAATCGATTTTTGCGGCAGTGAATTATTAAGCTGATACACGAAGCACTGTGCTTCGAGAAAAATAACCCTTTTAATGGTACTGAAACCTTTCTTCTATCTAGATAGAAAGGTAGCTGATTAAAGGAGGTTTGACCTACTGACCCTGCGGTAACAAATAATGCTAAATTTAAGGGTTAAACAGATTTACGAAGCACTCAAAGCAGTGAGTAACCTGACCGCATACACTAGATTTGCTAATTACTGAAAAGTAAAACTTAATTTTAGTCAAAATAGTAAAGAAAATTATCCTACTGCCATAGTAAATAATTAGAAGATTTTTTAATAAATTTTAAAAATGATATCTACTCAGCACTTTTGTCTAATATCTATCTTTTCAGCAATAAATAAAAGCTACTTTTAAAATAGCTTTTATTTATTTGCTGACTTAATTAAGCTGATGTTAACTTAATGTTAATAACAAGTTTATTTATTACTTATTATTTTTTCAACTCAATAACAGTAATTATATTAACCAATGTAAGCTAATCCCTTCATATATGGACGTAAAACTTCTGGTACTTCAATCTGCCCAGCAGCTTGCTGATAATTTTCCATTACCGCCACTAAAGTTCGACTAACAGCTAAACCAGAGCCATTTAAGGTATGGACCAACTGTAGTTTTTTATTTTTTTTATGGCGGAAACGTGTCTGCATACGACGAGCCTGGAAATCCCAAGTATTTGAACAAGAAGAGATTTCGCGATAAGTATTTTGAGCAGGCAGCCATACTTCTAGATCGTAGGTTTTACAAGCAGCAAATCCCATATCACCGGTACATAAAATAATTTTACGGTAAGGTAATTTTAACAGCTGTAACACTTTTTCTGCATGACCAGTTAATTCTTCCAGTGCAGTCATTGATTTCTCTGGCTCAACTATCTGTACTAATTCAACTTTGTCAAATTGGTGCATCCGAATCATACCACGAGTATCGCGGCTATAAGATCCTGCTTCAGAACGAAAACAGGGAGTATGAGCCGTTAGGCGGAGTGGTAAAGTATTTGCTGCTAAAATTTCATCCCGAACTAAATTAGTAACTGGTACTTCAGCGGTTGGGATCAATGCATATTGCTGATTTAATACATGTTCTTCCAGTGGTTTAGTATGAAAAAGATCTTTACTAAATTTAGGTAACTGGCCGGTACCATAAAGAGTTGCATGATTAACTAAATATGGAACATAAGTTTCTGTATAGCCATGTTGTTCAGTATGTAAATCTAACATAAATTGTACCAACGCCCGGTGCAAGCGAGCAATTTGGCCTTTCATCACCAGAAAACGGGAACCAGTAATTTTTACCGCAGCCAGAAAATCTAGACCATCAGTTAATTTACCTAATGCTATATGATCCTTGATAACAAAGTCATACTGACGCAGCTCACCCCAACGATTTATTTCAACATTCTCGGTTTCATTTTTGCCGTGTGGTACACTATCATCTGGTAAGTTTGGTAATCTTAAAGTAATATTCCGAATTTTATCCTGTATTTGTGTTAACTTATTTTTAGCACTATTCAGCTCTTCAGCTAACTGATTAATTTTCTTACGTAAAGCTTCAATATCTTCAAAACGCGCTTTTGCTGCACCGATGACCTTTGAGCGAGAATTTCGTTCTGCCTGCAATCTTTCCGTTTTAATTTGTAAATCTTTACGCTCTTGCTCTAGTTTACGAAACGTATCTACATCGAGAATAAATCCCCTACGAGCCAGTTTTTTAGCAACTATATCTAGTTCCTTACGCAGTATATTTGGATCGAGCATGTTTAACCTATAAAATTATTATGGTTTAAAAATAAAAAATAACCTGTCAGTTTTTTCTAATAGATAATACTTTTTTAGCCTTGTTTAGTTAAATTAACCCCATTAAAATTTTTTAACGATAGCGTTTTGTTGAACTATTTTGATCTAATTTTGCTCCTAAAGCCACGATTTAATAGAAAATAATAACAGTTTTTGCATTTCTAGTAGAAAGTAAGTTTGATTAATAGCATAAGCGTTCGGTTCATCGTGAATATTAGAAACATTCTTAACTTAAGCCAATGCTTTCATTAATTTAGTTAGCGTATTACATGTAAATTAAAGGGAGATTATAATATTTAATTGCTGTTTTTGCATTAATTATAACAGCACATAGCAAATAGACAGTCGCTTGAGTAATGCCGTTTCCTTTTCTTCTGTTAGCCGAGGTCAACACGGGTAAAACGAATCCTGCGTACCGTTATCGCAATTTGCATTGCTTACAGAACGGCATTACCTATATCTTCCGAGGTAATAGAGCTAGCCGGAGATGAGTAACATATAACGGATTACCGCTATAGCAGCGGTAATTTTAGTACACCAATAAAGCGTTCTATTAGGAACTAAACCCACGGATAAAATTTATGTGGTGGTATAATTATATTATAATAATGATTGCCCTTTTTATCAAAAGGAATGATTCTTTTACCACTCACTTGCTTTAGTAAGTTTACGGCTAATATACGTTGATCTTTATCATTGATTTCAGTCATATTTAACCATGATTTTCAGTAAATTTAACGACCATCTGGCATAGTCATTGACTAATTTAACGATCATATTATTGACATCATAGGAAAAAATAATTTTCTTGCCATCATAACTATATTCATTATTCATCATTGCCTGCTACAAAGCTATGACAATTTCTTCGTTAGAAAGCAATCTTAATAAATAACAGGCGTATGAAAGTAAAATTAAGTTAAGAAGAAAGGTTTTGTCATGGAACCAATAAAAGTTACCGTACTATTTTTAATATGAGAGCAACAAGGTATTTTATTGACTTTTATTGAAGCAATGCAGTTATATTAATAAATAAAATCGTTTATCGCTCTAATTGTCGATTTTTAGCAATTAATTTCAATCGTCTCAGAGGTATCTCTTTGAGATCTTGAGGGATAACTCTTTAGTTTTTTTCAATAGCAGCTTTGCATAGTGAAAAATAATTTCAAGCATGATTACTTTACAATACCTGAGTTAATCAGCATAAAATTATAAAAATTCAGAGTTGCTTAGCATGAATAGCTCATGTGTGGCTTTTTTATATTCTTGACTAAAAAATAGAATTTCCATTATATTGCTTTAAGTTAATTGATCGTATTTATATCCAATAGGTTGAAATTTATTAGATAAAATTAATTGGTAAATTACTCACCTCCTTAATCTTTGATCGTCAATAGTTAGACCTTGTGGCGGATTAAATTTAAATTTATTGCTATCAATATTGATATTTTTCTGGTCTTTTATCTGATACGAGCTTATTTGATCATCTTTTTCTACAGTAGAAAACTGTTGAATAGTGCCATCAGGCTGGATAGTAATGGAAAAATGTTTCAAGTTTCCCTTATTTTTGATCGCTGTCAGAAGAAAATTATTACCATTTTGATTAACTTTATAACGTTTCCAATCCTGCAGATTGTTACGGGTTATCAACATAAATGGCGTATCCGTCGTTGCCTGACTTAATAAAGTCAGTGTAACTTGCTCAACAAAAGGATTATAAAACCAAAGATTAGTACCATCAGAAACTAACCAACTTTCATCTGGTGAAATCATATGCCAGTTAAATAAATTTGGTTGTTTAATCCATAATTGACCTTCACCTTGCTGAATTAAATCACCATCAATACTGGTCACCTTTTGAATAAAGGTAGCATGAAAACTATTTATTCTATCTAGACGCATTTGAAGTTCAGTAGTCGCATCTGCCAGTACCTGGTTAATATGAAAAGTTATTTCTAACAATCCTAAGATAATCAATTTTTTCATTAAGTAATAACCTTTATATTAATGATATTTATTTGGTTTTAAGATAATACTTTAAATTACTGCCTTGTTGTCGATCCTGATAAGACTGTTCGATTGTTATCGCAGCTTGTTCACTAACGATGATTTCTTTAGATTTTATCTATTCAAACATCCTGACTGCACGATTATAATCAATACAAAATTGTCGCTTAACGTCCTATATTGAGACGTATTGCTTTTCTATTACAAATTTAACCTATTAATCAAACAATGGATCGCGAGCTCTTTATCATCATCAAAACAATTAGCACCTTAACATTCTTAATCAGCATTAGTAATTTTATTAATATACTCGGGTTGCTTATTTTTTACTTACTAATATTTAATCGCATCATGCATGTCTTAATTGTGAATAAAAATATCATGAACACGAATTGGAATGGAGGAGTTAAATCAGTAAGTAAAATATATTATCCATTCCTAACAAAGATTCAGTACCGTATTAATCAATAATGCTATGAAAATCTATTTTACTTGATACAGTAAACGCAATTCAAGTGGATATGTTATTTTTAATTAAAGCAGTAATAATATTAATTGATTGCCATTATTATCATTACTAAATAAATATCAGTTACTTGCGCTTTTTATGCTAAAAGTGCAATTCAGTCTTCGACTTTTTTTTATTGAGTGTTATTATTAAATCGAAAAATTTATCAATCATAATACAATATAAGTCTCTTTGTTCAGTACCGGGTATGACTAACTTCTATCTTATTAGCTAACTTCTAAAATGGATCTGTAATTAGGCAGGGTGGCTAATACTTTCAGCGGTATTAATTTTATTATTGTAACCCGCTAAATTTCTTGCTTCTAAATCAGATATAAATTTGTAGCGATGTTCAATGTTATTAACGCGTCAATGTACGGTATTAACTGTATATTGCATGTAGGTGATAATTTCGATCAGCAAATGTGGAGTTACCTCATACATAGAAAACTAAAAGATTTTAGAATTGATCATGATAAAGCGAACATTCTCAGGATTAGCTTTATATAAAATACTAATGATCAAGTAGTGTTCATCTAAATTGATTCACCCACACTAATTATACCAGCAAGCAATAAATGGGCATTTTTAAATCAGGGATAAGCGGTTCTTCACATTCAATATATTCAACATAATGCAATGACTAATTGTGAAGAGTTGCGTTGAAATTTATCAAAATTAAGTATTTCGTATAAATAAATTATCTGATGCTTTCCATATTAGAAATTCTTATCCTAGGTAAGGATAACCCGGGATCACTTCAATAATACGCGCGATAGTTTTTGATAAGGAACGAGCTCTAAATCCATTAATAAGTTATAAATATGCGCCCCCTTTTATGTCAGGAGATGATTCTAATTTAAAATATCTATAACCGGTTCTGGCGAAAAACTAACAACTTTCGTTTTTACCTGATAATTACTTAAATGTACTTCAATTAAATGAGATGTTTGTTCCAGCGCAACAAATTAACTGCTTTATTTTTTGGGTTAGTTGGGAAGTAGGTGTAACGATGGAAAGGTATTGTGGTTTTTATTAATAGTTGATCATTACGTACCAGAAAAAGATAAAAAGATTCCATTTCTCGGGTAATCTTAGTGCTATATTTTTTATCCTTGGTAGATAGATATTTACTGACATCTTTTGTTAATTGTTCCTGTGCTACTATCTCTTCGTTTTTAGCTAATAGCAATTATGTTCGATAGATATACCAGATAGCTTTTAATAACGAATTTAATTTCACTTCATTTGAAGTAATGGGCTTCTGATCAAGATCAACGTTTTCTGTTGACTAATTAAGATTATTAATTATATCAGTGTTAGAACGTTTATTTTGCTGCTGTAGAAATTTTTCACGTAATTTATCTTCATTCAAATTATGGATACTAAATTCAGAGCTATCCGACTGCTTTACTACATTTTAATAAGAATTTTTGTCTATACCCAATTTCTGCTTTTTCTGACTTATCAGTCGATTACCACAAAGTTTACATCATGTTAGTAAACGAATAGGGTTCAGATGCGGAAATTTTGGACTAATTCCCTTTTTAATTTGAGACTTTACTGGTGTAAAAGCAATAATTGCATCAATTTCTACATCTATTTTTATTACTGATATTATTGGTATTTCACTTAGATTTGAGGTATTTTATTCATAATTAACTTGAGTGACGGTAGTAGCATTTATCGGTTTATTTAGATAAACATTATCGTTTATTAGAACAGATATATTTGAAGGTTTTCTAAAAATATTTTCATGATATTTAGCCAGCGTTGCTAACTGAATACCAAAATCAATTTCAATTTCATTAGCTATCAAAGTAAGCCCTTTATCACCATGTGATTCATTGGTTTTTGTTATTTTTGTTATTTTTGTTATTTTTGTTAAATCTCTCTTTGGTTAGTTGATTAGTTTTTGAAGTTAAAAAAAGAATATTATCAGAATCGATACAATCTATATTGTTTCCATCGTACAATTTAGATGGATGAGATGAAATATAAGCTTTTGTCGCTTGATGCTTGTTATTGTGCTGAGTACGATTGGTGATTAGTAATATTATTGATAAAACTAATTCACCAATCTTTTCTGCAATAATTAACCATGAGTAACCTGTAAATAAGGTAAAACTAATTGCCCATATACAAAGTAACGCTAATGTTATTCCTAAAATATTGAACCAAGGTAAAGTAGCATTACTAAAAATGCTACCAATAATTCCGCCGGATGAAAAATTATCTAAGTCATTAATATTAAGTGCTGCAAGAGCACACGATGTAATTATTAACGCTAATCCACCGATTAGTCGTAAGGAAAGGACAAAAAAATCCAGATAATTTTGATTATCAATATTTTTAAATACATTCCAAGATCCTAACAACATAACTAATGGTATAGGATAGGCTAAAATGCCAAAAATAGAGAAAAAAATATCCGCTGACCAAGCACCAATACTGCCAGCTAAATTTTTAATTGGTTCATTCCAAGTCGTCTGTAACCAGCTAGGATCGGAAGGATGGAAACTTATCAGAGCCGTTATTAAAAAAATTGCCAAAATAGTAATTATAAGTAAAATAACCTCTATCAGTATTTTGATACTACTTTTTGTTTTTAACTTAATATTTTTCTCTTTTGTATTTTTCTGGCACAAAACTAACACTCCAGGTTTTTCCTGTTGATTGAAAAGAATAGCGCTGAGTAATGCTCAATGTTAAATCTATATGCATAAAAAGGAGGAGTGTATCTAAAACTTTTTCCTAGTTTTGTATTTATTTTATTAATGTGTTTTAATGACTAAACGATTATTCTGTTTTACTTCTTCCATTACTACATAAGTACGTGTATCATCGATACCAGGAAGATGAAGTAAAGTTTCCCCTAACAATTTACGATAAGCAGACATATCAGGAACCCGTATTTTAAGTAAATAATCAAAATCTCCAGAAACTAAATGACATTCTTGAATTCCTTCTAGTTTTTGCACAACAGCATTAAACTGTTCAAAAACATCCGCAGAACTACGGTTCAAGGTAATCTCAACAAAAACCAGTAAAGACACATTGAGATGATGTGGATTTAATAAAGCAGTATAACCTAAAATAAAACCTTGACGTTCTAATCTACGCACACGTTCCAAACAAGGTGTTGGTGATAATCCAACTCTCTTAGAAAGCTCTATATTAGAAATACGACCATCCTTTTGTAATTCATTAAGGATGTTCCTATCTATACGATCAAGATCTTTTTCTTGACGTTTTTTATTATTAATCATTTCATTATCTCTCTTTTATCTATTTTATACCTATTACATTCTCTGTTTTCTTTTCTTATGATTGAATTGGAGAAGATGCAATAAGGTTAAACTCTGCCTGACCATTAGTATTTAGTAGTATAATTTATCTTGTAGATAAATCATCTGTTATTTTTTTATTTTATAATGAAAAGTAGGATATTTATCTTTTTATTTAAAATGATATTTAAATTTCATTTAAACAAATGAGGTAATTAATCTAACAAGACGTTTCTTAAATACATAACCGATTATCCAATATTATGGATAAAAATCAGAACATCATATGGATGATGAATATATTATTCATTAATTGTCAATAAGACATAAGGAAAATGCTCAATTTAAAACGTTTTTCATAAAAATCTTTTTCATGACTACTACATTAACAAAACATTAAGTGAAGTCCAATAAATATAACTATTCCTTATCTGTTTAGGTCAATAGAGTTATTGTAGATCTTCCTTGCACCGCTCTATTTATGGTAAAATAGCTACTGATAGATATAATTGAAAATAAAATATTATGATAACTTCAGGAGTTATCAGCAAATCTGGTGCCTGATGGATCAGGCTAGCTTTCACTCTAATGCTTCATAAATCTATTCTCCATCATTAAATTAGACATTGTTTATCAGCAGCATCAGTAGTATCAGCACAAGGTTATAAACCCATTTAGCCTTCTAGGTTCCAAATATTTTAAGCAGATAAGAGCAGCTTAAATACTCTTGAAAAGATTGTTTTTCTTAAATTATAGATGAATTCATAGCTTTTTTATTACAAAAGCTGATTCCAATCGGATTCGTCGTTCTTATTGACGCCCCAGTGCGCTAATAAGAAGCCATAGGGCTACCAGACATTTTTCTTGATATTTTCCCAGCTTTTCATTGCTGAATGAAATTTGCTGAAACTATTGCAATAAAGTGTTAAAAATTTGTTAGCGACATCGCGGCTCTCTCTGCTACTCAAAGCTCTATTTATCTTACTCTTGCTAAGAGTTATATACCTTTGAAGGAGTAAAGATAACGCATGAGCTGTTTTGTACACTAAACAGGATTGATGCTGTATGTTCAGGAATATTTTTGCCATTGTATTCCAAAATTAAAGGTCTGCCTAATCTAGCATAATAAACCTGGAAGATAAAGTTAAGCCACGCGCTAGCAGTCATCCAGAAATTCAGTCCAGATTAATTCTGACTTCCGATAAAGATCTTCGATAGAAACAATCTCCTTACCATAATCCATGCAGTGCAGCCGACAATTAATAGCAAGCAAAGGCAATAAGCTTGCCTGACAGAACAGCATAATGCTTTCTGCCAAAAAAAATAAACGTAGTACGTATCGTTTAAATCACGCAGCCGACCTTGCCTGTGTTCTTTAAGCTATTTCCAGTTTTAGTTTGCTCATGGCGCTTGTCATTGACACTATGTGCTTTCATCGATAAAAGCGCTACAGAGATTCGTAAAAAATCACCGGTGGAGATCTCTGCAAAATACGAGCTATTGTAGCAATTCTTCACGCTTTTGCACACTTCAGATAAGGCGATAGGCAAGGAGCTATTTAAGTATATTCTATTACAGCTATAATCCACTAATATTCGGCACTTTGATCTCAATATTACCAATAGTAGTTTATATGGTTCATTATGCCAAATAACCGTTACGGTCGACGGCATAGCCTCCCATGATAAGGAGCATTGTACATGTTGATCAACATGGATTCGAGCTCTGTCTTAACATAACTTTTATCAGATTTCTAGTACATAATTACAGATAATTTTATGCAAGAAGTCAGAGATAATATCTAGTTTTTTAGATATCTGTAGGGTAGAACTTTTATGGCATATCATATTTCTGTTGTTGACATCATCCATGAAATTAATCAGTAGGATACACGCCACCCATCCCAGAATTTTTCTATACCAGAAATAAAAATAACTCTCACATAGATCATACATCAATGAGAAAAATAAAGTGATTTATTCGTATGATTTTTGTATTATTCTTTTTCATAAACTGAATGATAATCAAATTGTTTTTATTGATTATTTATCAATAATATTTTAATTAGAGGAAAGCTTGCGGCATGTATTAGTTATAGAAAACTGGAAACTTAATAGCAGTGCAAAAATAATTGAAGAATTGATTGGAAATTTTCGTAACGAATTAAATAGTATCATTGGCTGTAGATTCGTAATTGCACTACCAGTGCTTTACCTGACGCAAGTAAAATAAGTTTTAACCAGTACCGTAATACTACTGGTATGTAAGATGTTGAGATAAATTTGTCCGGCGCTTTTACCGGTGATACTTCAGCGGAATCTCTAAAAGATATTGGCGCAAAATATATTATTATCAGTCGTTTCAACGTAGAACTTATCATTAAGAAAGCGATGAATTTATTGCTCAAAATTTTGCAATATTAAAAATTAAAATCGCAATGATTAACGCCAGTAGTTTGTGTTGCTAAATCTGAAGAATAAAATAGCGTTAGAAAAACTGAACAAATCTGCGCTTCCTAAATCAATGCGGTATTAAATAGCTTAGATATCGACGCATTTAAAATAGTGTTGTTGCTTATGAATCGATTAGGGAGATTATTACCGACAAATCAGTCACCTCGACTCAAGGAGCAGGAATGGCACGTAAGTTGTTCGTGATCATCTTGCTAAGCAAGATCTAGCATTATCGAAGAATGGATTATTTAGTATGGGTGACTAAGTGAATACCAGCTAATGCAACCGAAATTTTCGTCAACTTAAAATTAATGGTGCATTATAGTTAACGGTAAATTGCTTAAAACCGATGCTTTTACGGTTATCATTAATGTAATGCAAATTATACTTATTTCTGGTGTATGAAGTTTTGAATATGATGGCGTATTCCTGTTGATTGATTTTGTGGATCATCTCAATAAGAGATGAAATGATATACTATGAAAAAATTACACTAAGGTATCTACAAAACCAGATATTACCATAATCCATTACATGAGCTCATTTATAATGATGTCAGGCAAGTGATAGGCACCGTTGTTGAGGTAGAGAGCCTTAACGCCAATGCTGCAATAACATCCTTAAGTTCGCTTTTATCGATGAGCGTTCATGGCGTCAATTATAAAAGTTATTTCTCAAAACGAATCATGCTGACTAGCATGGGCGATGTTAAGATTAAAGTGCCTAAGGTCAGAAATAGTAGCGCCAATAGAATATCCTTCAACAACTCGTTACTGCCGCCTTATCTGAAGCAGTAAAAAGTGTCAAAAAAGTTACTACTCATCACTTATATCAGCGAGGCAGATCATATCACCGGTGATTTTTATAAAGCTCTAGGCTTTTCGGTGAAAAAGTATATGGTCTCTTTGTTAGCGCTATCAGAAAACTAAAACAGCAATGTCTTAAATAGTACAGGGCAATGTAGTAAATTACTTTGCGGGATTTAGCGATACCTGCTACGTTTATTTTGTGCTTATGGCATGAAATGTCTTTTTAGGCAAAATGACTCCCACTTTGCCTTCTGAGCATTATCGGCACCACTGCGCATGAACGTAAAGAGTTAGATTGTGATCGAAGATGCTTATCAAAAAGCAGAAGCAATCTGGGTGTAACTTCTAATGCACTATGAGTAGGTAGTTTTATCGTATCTTCAAAGATTCTTATGAAAGAGACAGGGTGCCCTTGATTTTAAATTCAATAGTAAAAATATGCCAGGGCATGTAGTAACAGCGTTGTTTGTACATAAAAAAGCTAATGTGCTGACTCTTTACTTTCTATAGATATTAACTGAAAGTTAAAGATGAGAGGCTCCAAGAAGCTATAGATACCAAAGAGCTCTGATTCCAGCAATAAATCCCTTGATGTTTTATTGGCAAGGTTATTAGCGAAATATTTTGCAGCGATGAAGAAGCTGGAAATAATCGAGAAGAGTGCTGGCATTATATAATATCCTATCAGCGCACTGATGTCAGTAAGAACGATAAATCCGATTGAGTTTTAGCTTTTGCGATACTGAGGTCTATGAAGCCGAAGAAGAGCGAAGAGCTGCATTTCAAAAACAACTATTTCAATGATAATTGAGCTACTACACTTCACTTAAAAACTGAATTGGCTAAATAGATTTATGATCTTGTTGTTGATACTGGTGTTAAATAAAGTCCAATTTAAGGATGGAGAACAGATTTATAAAGCATCAGAGTGAAGCATGCTATGACTGTTATACACTAGATTTCCTAATAACTCTGATTTAATTATGATTAAAACATTCAAGTGCAGAAATAATAATTTACTAAGTTATGAAGATGTTAATTTATGTTTATTTATTTTCTTTTGGTATTACATAAGTTGTACCTATACCTATACATCTGTTGTTTTTTATTAAAAAAATCAGATATCAGTTGGATATTCAGATAATTCAATTAAGTATATCATTTTTTCATTAAAAAACTTTATTAATCGAATAAACCCTTTCCTTATCTGGTTGCTATCGGCTTTTATTAAAACACAATATTGATTTTTATTGTTTATGCTAAAAAATTTTACTGCAAAAAAATAAAGAAGCCTGTCGTGTAAGCGGCAGGCTTCAAGAAATCCAGTTGTTTAACTAAACTTAAAGAGCAGTTACATTTGCTGCAGCTGGGCCTTTCGAACCATCTTCAATGGTAAATTCTACATTCTGCCCTTCAGCTAGGGTTTTGAATCCATTTCCTTGAATGGCAGAAAAGTGAACGAATACATCTTTGCTACCATCAGAAGGAGTGATGAAACCAAAGCCTTTAGATTCGTTAAACCACTTCACTTGACCCTTCATTTTGTCAGACATGTGCCTTTTTCCTATATAACAAATAAACATTGCTGCCTTCGGCAGGTATATAAAAGCCTACATCACTATTTAATTCATGGAAGCACTTAGCAAGAGACGGTCGAAAGAGGCTATCAAGGATAACGCTACTCATAACGAATTAACTTAAATGTCTTAAATAAAATAGATCTGTTTTAAGCTTCATCTTATTAACGCATGAGTAGTTAATAATATCAATAGTTTTATGCTTTTGTTTAAGAAAAAAATGAATTTTCAATAATATTCTTAGTTTAGGTCAATAAATTAATAAAAAATAAAAATTGATTTAAGTTTTGCTTATTTCTAGTGTATGGAGTTTCGCAGATGGTAGCGTATCTTACTAATTGCTTTCGTGAATGATTTCAATAATATTGGATAATGTATCATGAAAAGTCTACCTTAACTGGTAGATCAGCGAAATCAGATATTATCTATCATCCATTGCACTAACTTATTCCTAATAGTACCAGTAAGCTGATATGCGCCGTTGTTGAGGATGAACTTGAAGCGCTATGCCCATCAATATGATCAACACCGCCTTCTCGAGGGAGGTTTATGTGTCGTCATCCTTAACGGTTATTTTCTATACAATAAATCATACACACAGATTGATTTATCGATCTTTAGATTAAAGTGCCTAAGATCAGAAGATTACACAACAGCAATGGAATATTTTCAATAGCTAGTTATTACGACTTTATTTGAAGTGTATAAAAATGCCTAAGAGTTGCTACGATGCTTGTAGTTGAGAAGTATGAGGCACATCCAGCGGTAATTTTTACGAAGAATTCTCTGTTGGCGGTTCTCGGTAAGAAAGCACATGATTTCTTTGTAAGTACCAATCAGGAGACTTAAACAGAAACACCTTCAATAGTATAGGCAATAGTAGCTGCGTAATTTAAGCGATATGCGTTACGTTTATTTCTTGGCTGAAGGCATATGACATTCTGTGAGGAAAATATGATCACATTTATCTTCTTTTCAAAGCGGAAGCACTGCGCATAGCCATAAATAAGTTAGATTGCACTAGGTATTCTTATTAAAAGTCAGAAATAAACTAGGCGAACTCCAAAATGCCTTGGAAGCGTGGAATTTAACCGTATCTCTTAGGCTTGTTAGATAAGTCTGTCTTTTGATTTTTGGAATGCAATGTAAATATATTCCTAGATATCTACCTCTTCCTCAATACTATTTTGGTGTGGTACACAAAATAAGTAATTTACTGACTTTACTCCCAAAAAGGCATGTAACTAAAAGTTAAAGCTTGAGATACGGGATATCTGGCTAGCAGAGAGCCTTAATGCTGTTAATAAAGCCATTAATATTTTGTTGGCAAAGTTATTAGTGAAGTATCCTGTATCGATGAAGAAGCTGAAAGAAATATCGAGAAGAGGTATTGGCATTCTACGGACTTTTTCTATCGATAAACTGGGCAAATAAGAACGATGAATCCGATTTAATTTGATTTTTATGACAGTGAGGGTATGAAGCCGATGCGCGAAGCGCTGTGGCTTAAGAAAAGCCATCTTTCAATGTTATTATTTAAGCTGCTAGAGTCTGTTCAGAAAGCTTGAACCCCTTTAATGGAAGAACTTGCTTGATCTTTCTGGTAAATAATTTTCCAGTTAAGGATGGAGAACAGATTCTCTGAATCTTCACTCATGGAGTGAAACCTGACTATTATACACTAGATTTACTAATAACTTACGTTTTATTCTTGAAAAGAATGGTTTTAAATGCTACTATTAAAAATAGTAGCTAAACTAACTATTAGCAATGCAATTAAAACTGAGGTAAGAGGATTTTTAAGAAAAAAAAGTAAAAAACATTTTATGGTAAAAAAATGCAGACTTTACTATTCACAGTAGAGTCTGATCTTATCACATAAATATATTATTAATATAATTTAATTGCAATATGAACAAATAGAAAAATAATGTATTTAACATTATAACATCGTTAGTATGCAGCTAGTTTTTAAGCTCGATCAGTTCCTCCATAGTTCAGTTGGTAGAACGGCGGACTGTTAATCCGTATGTCACTGGTTCGAGTCCAGTTGGAGGAGCCAACTAATCTTAACTTATAACTTGATATTTAGATATATCAAGTTAATCTAGTATTTAGTATAGTTTTTTATAATTTATTACCTCTAGTTAACTTGCTTTAACTTTCATCTTTCTTATCTTATTTTAAGATGGAATTAATTTATGTAAAAATTAATGGACAACTATAAAATTCGCTGTTCACAAACAACTAGCATATTCATTTTAAGATGAATATAAATTAAAACTTGTTATGACTTATAATAGCTAATTTTTATCGAGACAGATAATATTGTTATCGTAAACTTGGTACCTTTAATTATTGATATTCATCAAGCAAAATTTTATAAGAAGGAAGATCATTCGTGCTTGCCCTTGCTAAAGATATTATTAATTACCTGCTACCTAACGGATAGCATTAATACAGAAATAGTAAGAAAAAAATTTAAACAATGAGATATTTACTAGCTGTAAACTTTACTAACCCAATATAAAGATTAACTCTAGATATGAACATCAAAACAGCAATATCTATCCAGATTTTTTCTAAAATAGAAAAAATAGAAATGCCACTATTAGTGTAGTAGTGAAGTTACAAACAGTAATATTAATATTTTTAATTGTGAAGCCTATTGTTTTGATCAAATGACAGGCTTCTTAGAAAAGATTCTTTATTTTAAAGATTGTGTTTTAATATCTCTTCATTAAAGAAGCCGTATAATATATACATGCTGATAATGAAAGTCTGGCTGGGTTACCCAAGCCATATCTCAATATTTAATGTTTAATAGAAATTAAATCTTAATTGATGGTGTTAAGCTTCATTTATAATATCTATTTCTTATGAAATATGAAATAGATCAAAAATATTACATGAAATAATAACAACAGGTTGTCAACGTTTTCCTTGGCAAAAATACTTCAACTATACATAAAATAGAAAAAGTCTACCTCTATAGTTGTCCTGGTGTTTTAATGCATCTACTATCTTCTGGATAGTAGCTAACCTTTTTGATGAAATTAATGCGATCAAAAACTTTTGAAACGCTTGTTCATTAAATGTCGCCAAAAATTTTTTGGTTTGCTTGTTAATGAAGGGATTTATAAGTTTTTTTAGAAAATCTAGTATATAGCCGATCAGGTATCTGTTCTGATATTTCGTGAATCTGTTCTCCATTCTTAAATTAGATACTGTTTACTAAAAGTATCAACAAGGTTAAATTCCCTTATTCGATTCTGGTCTTCTGCGGTAGA
>JBQMRO010000054.1:0-389 GCA_052174475.1 Arsenophonus sp. NC-CH8-MAG3 | reverse complement strand
ATTGGTCATTATCTGTTCTTTGGTTTCCTTTCTGATTTCTTGTAACTGATTCTTCATCTCTTCATCATTCTGTATAATGTGTATCTTTTATTTTAGTGTGGTTATTTATTTTATATACTTTCTCTTTCACTTCATGTCACAACATTTTTACACTCATTTATTCACTGTTTTTTTTTATATGTATAAATTCATGTACCCTCCCCAGTGCCAAGTCAGTCTAATTTTCAATTTTTATGGAAGAGGAGACTGTCCGTGTCAGTTGTAAATCAACCAGGAAAACTGCAGTGACAGCTAAAAATGAGTTTTTACTTTGTTTAAAAGATAAGAAATGGATTACTTTGCTGCTAAAAAGCTTAATGCCCTGGCGTAAAGGCCCATTTTTCTTATAC
>JBQMRO010000053.1:0-672 GCA_052174475.1 Arsenophonus sp. NC-CH8-MAG3 | reverse complement strand
ACTTGTTAGTTCAATAGTATTGATAGCTATTGTTGAATTATTAAATAGTGCGATTGAAGTTGTAGTTGATAGAATTGCTAGAGAATTACATGAATTTTCTTAGCTATTTTATTTAATTGGGTAGTCCGCTAAAATTCACAAACTCATAGTCCGCTAAAATTCACAAACTCATAGTCCGCTAAAATTTTTCGCGAAATTATTCTAAGTCCCAGCACGGTAGAGCATGTCATAGTGTTGATACCAGACATTAATAATAGATGTTTAAATTACTAAACTACAAAATAAATAAATAAGTTTGATCAAGTCTAATAATACCAATATAAAGCCCATAAAATATACCATAGGAACACAATAAAACCATAACCACAATATAACACTTTAATAGTAAACAAACAAAATTAATAATAAATAATTTTAATTGTTATAAAGATATTCATAAACCAAAAAATCGAAGGAATACATTAAATAGAAGGGAGATCAGTTTACATGCATTAAGCGTGCTTAAAACTACGAATAAACTATAAACCACCCATATAGGAAGATTATATGTGGATATATAAACAAAAATCTTAAATCATGGAATAATAATTAATTATGAGTAGCCATATATAAGCAGTGGCAATAAAGCGCTCTTGACAGAAGAAATTAGTACTAATGATTTAGCAGCCAATC
>JBQMRO010000052.1:0-32956 GCA_052174475.1 Arsenophonus sp. NC-CH8-MAG3 | reverse complement strand
GGAAGCTGAAAAAAATCGAGAAGAATGCCCGGCATTCTATGCTTCCTGTCAGTGCACTGTGGTGTCAATAAAAATGACGAATCTAATTGAATCAGCTTTTGCAACAGTGAGGCTATAAAGCCGATGCGCGGATCGTTATAATTAAAGAAAACAACTCTTTAAATGATATTTAAACTACTCCCATCTGTTCAAAAAACTAGCCTAGCTAGTTGGATTAGCCTTGCTTGACTCTGCTAGTAAACAATGTTCAATTTAAGGATAGAGAGTAAGTTTACAAAGGATCAAAATAGAACGTAGTCTAACCGCTATATATACTAGATTTGCTAATAACTTACATAGCTAGAAAGCTATTAAAATTTATTGTTCTAATACTTCTTTCTGGGCGGCAAAAATTGTTTTTAAGCCATCTTTTGCTAAAGAAAGCAATGATAGCAGCTCCTCATGACTAAATGGTTTACCTTCTGCAGTACCTTGAATTTCGATTATTTTACAATTATCCATCATTACAAGATTCATATCTGTTTCTGCAACAGAGTCTTCACTATACTCTAGATCACAAATAGGTTTACCATTCACTATACCAACAGAAACCGCAGCAACCATCGATTTAAACGGGCTTTTTTTTAATTGTCTTTCTGCGACCATTTTATTTAATGCGTCAGTTAAAGCAACGCAAGCACCAGAAATTGCAGCGGTACGAGTACCTCCATCGGCTTGAATGACATCACAATCTAGTATGATGGTATATTCACCTAATTGCTTTAAATCAACAGCGGCTCGTAAAGAACGAGCAATAAGACGTTGTATCTCCATAGTGCGACCTGTTTGTTTGCCTTTTGCCGCTTCGCGTATATTACGAGAATTTGTTGCCCGTGGTAGCATACCGTATTCCGCTGTTATCCAACCTTGTGATTGGCCTTTTAAAAAGCGGGGAACGCCTTCTTCAATTGTAGCGTTACATAATACTTTGGTATCACCAAATTCAATCAAAACAGAACCTTCGGCATGTTTAGTATATTGACGAGTAATTTTTATAGAGCGAACCTGATTAGCCTCTCTATTTTTTGGACGCATTGTATTATCTCCGTAGTTAAGTAATATTGTTCACGCATTATACGTTCTTCGATATTGAATGCCTATCCTATGGTTTCACTTAAGATTATAATTTAATTTTTATTAATAGGAACGAAATATGATCCATAGTATGACTGCTTTCGCACGACGAGATATAAAAAGTAAATGGGGAAATGCGGCTTGGGAGCTACGTTCCGTTAACCATCGTTATCTTGAAACTTATATTCGCTTACCGGAACAATTTAGAAGTCTAGAACCTGTTATTCGTGAGCGTCTACGTGCTAGATTGACACGAGGGAAAATAGAATGTAGTTTGCGTTCCGAACTTAGCTCATCTCAACAAAATGAATTAATCCTGAATGAAGAATTAGCTAAACAATTAATTAGAACTGCTAATTGGGTAAAAAAGAGTAGTGGTAAAGGAGAAATTAATCCATTAGAAATTCTTCGCTGGCCTGGTGTTATGTCAGCTCAGGAACAGAATTTGGATATTATTTGTACACATTTACTTAAAGAATTAGAATTTGCTTTAGATGATTTTATTCTCAATCGGAAAAGCGAAGGAAAGATGTTAAAAACAATAATTGAGCAACGACTAGATTCTGTTTGTCAGGAAATTCAACAAGTGCGTCATCAAATGCCTGAAATTTTAAAATGGCAGCGTGAACGCTTACAAACAAAATTAGAAGAGGCAGAAATTCAGATAGATAATAATCGATTAGAAGAAGAACTTATCATGTTAGCTCAACGTATTGATGTTTCAGAAGAGCTTGATAGGCTGGTTACTCATGTTAAAGAAACATATAATATTCTCAAAAAACAAGAGGCAGTTGGCCGTCGGTTAGATTTTATGATGCAGGAGTTTAATCGTGAAGCAAATACTTTGGCATCAAAGTCTATTAATAGCCAAGTAACTAATTCTGCTGTTGAATTAAAAGTATTAATAGAACAAATGCGTGAGCAAATTCAAAACATCGAATAAATTCTCAAGTAAATTCACCAAATCTCATAACTTATAAATAATAGCAATAAGCCAGTGTGTACTGGCTTATTTAATACAACAAATTACATGTAAGATTACAAAACTGGAGTTACGCTCATTTATAATGTATAGAGTTTCGGATATGGTGGCATATTCTTCTGATTGATTTTGTTGATAATTTCAACAACATAGAGATAATATCTCATTAAAAACCTATCCTAATATATCCGCGAAACTATATTGCCTGTATCTCTTTCATGAGCTCATCTGTAATGCTGCTTGGTAGCTGTGATAGGCACTGCTATTGATGGTGAACAGCCAGAAGCCATACTGCAGATAATATACTGAACACTGCCTTGTCGATGAGTTTATATCGTCATCTGTAATGGTTATTTGCCGCATCGAGTTACACACAAAACGGAGGGGTATTTATGATGTTGAAATTGCAGCGCCTAAGGTCACGGTATGGTAGTGGAAACAGAATATCTTTCAACAGCTCATTTCTACTACCTTATCTGAAGCATATAAAAAGCAGTGAAGAGTTACTACCTTAGTTACGCTATCTGTTAGATATCTTAACCGGAGATTTTTATGAAGCTCTAGGCTTTCTCGGTGAGAAAGCACATCTTATCTTGTCAATTGGCATATGCAAACTGAAACAGAAATGGCTTGAAAAGAAGAGGCAATAATGCTACAATTGCGTAATTTAAGCAATACTGCTACGTTTATTTCTATTTTTATGGCGTATCTCGTCTCATATCCAGGCAAGTTGATCCTCTTTTCCTGTGCTTAATTATTAGCGGCACCGCCTGGATGGCAAGGAGCTCGTTGCAGTCAAGGATGGTCATCAAGAATCAGAAGTGCACTTTTGATCTATCTTTTAGATGGCCTGCAAGCACAGAGATTAACCATATCTTCCTAGATTTGCTACGGAAGACGATTCTTGGTTTTTTAGAATGCAATAACAAAGATATTTCTGGGTGCGAAACATCAACGCTATTTGATATATAAAACAGCTCATGCGCATACTTTTACTGCATAAAGGTATGCAGCACCAAAAGTTAAAGTGATCCACGAAGTCGGCTAGCAAAGAGCTATTATACCGCTAATAAAACCTTGAATTCTTTGTTGGAAAGGATTTTAGCAAATTTTAATCCAACGATTAAAAAGCCGGAAAAGACTGAGAAGAACAACTAGCATTCTATGATTTCTATTAGCTTACTTGGTCTTAATAAGAGTTACGAATTCGATTGAATCAGCTTTTTCTTGACAGTGAAGCTATGAAGCTGAAGCATAAAAAATTGTCAAAGATTTTCCTTCGAGAAATCAACCCTTTTAATAGTATGTAAAAGCTATTACAGTCTGCTCAGAAATCTGAACCAGCTAAATAAGACTTTAGCCTTGATCATGGGTGTAAACAAAACCCAATTTAAGGATAAAGAATAAATTCATTAAGTATTCAATTAGACATATCCTAATTGCTATACACTAGATTTACTAATAACTCAATCCATTTCTAATAAAACTATTAATATTTTGTAATTCGTCTGAGTTTAAATCAGAAAACAATGCAGGAATATCAAAAACAAGTTCATTGCTATTGCAATGAACAACAATAAGTCGAAGAAAAAATTTAATTAAAGCGTTCATTAAAAAATGAACCCCCTTTTTATAGTGGGGGGAGCAGAATTTTTCTAAATTTATTAAATAATATAGTTATCAATTGCCAAAAAAATTTTGGCTAGATCGTTACGACTCTTAAACAATTAACTAATAATATATCACATTAATAGTTTGAATATTAATGTGATATATTATTAGTTAATAACTGTGTTTTTAGAATCCGGCAACAGATAAAATAACAATTAGAGATACACCGCCTCTCTATATGTGAACAGTTTAGAGCGTAGAGTAAAACCATTGATGACAGTAAAAAATAACATCAATTATCGGCATTATTGATAATTGATGTTATGGGAAAAGCTAAACTTTAAGTTACTAAATACGCAAGAAATCGATATGAGTTATTTTAGGTTTAAATGGATGACGTTGAACCGCTTGCACTTTAACTTTAGTTTTTTCCCCGTCAATAAGTAGCGTTAATATTTCATAAAACTCTAGCTTACTTTCTTGGTTGATAACTTCATCATGGCTAATTTCAATAGAAATGGGTTCTTGCTCACCACCATAGACGATAGCCGGTAATTTATTACCTTTACGTAGACGACGGCTTGTACCCTTACCATGCTCTTTGCGGATTCTTGAATTAATAATTAGCATGACTATTTCTCATAATATAAAAGACTATGGTAAAGACGATCCAGTAGCAGATCCAATAACAAAAACTTATTACTATAAAACCTACTAATAAACCATATTATATTTTAACAAAAAAACTCTCTACAGCAATAAAAATTACATAATTTTATATTATTGATATTCATTTAAGAAAAATACTGATATTGTAAAGAAAAATAGAAATTATGCTGTTAATAGAGGTCGTCAGCTAGACAATATTTTTGAAAGTCAAAAATTTTTCTCTTTTTCTAAAATTAGTTTTCTTTACGAAACATAAAAATTTAGGATAAAGTAAAGATGGTTTTTAACTATACTATCGGTCATAGTTGCTATTTAAAATATAAAAGAATGGCTGAAAGCTCGCGCTGGTGTGATAACAGAAAAACGTTATTCAAATACTTTCTCACTTAGCTAAGTTATTAATCGAAATAGTTCTGAAACGTTTCTACTATCAACTTATTATATAAGTAATTTTTAATATTCTTTTCTCTTATCATATCCGCTAGTCATTCGCATGTCAACGAAGCGAAAGATCAACGAATTTTTCAATTTTTAACACCGCTTTTAACATATGATCCGAATCAATTAAATTTTCTAATATTGATTACAGCGTCGTTATGCGGCAATGTTATTTGCAGCATTGCAGTCACAATACATTGTTTAAAACAAAACAATAAATTTACACTGTTTTTATTCTAATTACTTATTGATAAAGACTAACTGATTTAGTGGGATCTAAAATATCAATCAGCTAGACATCATAATCGTCAAAAGCCAGTAACTAAATCAGAAACATTGACTGAATAGCAAAAATTTTTGTGCTTTAAAAGCAATCAATAGTTTTTATAGAGAAGCATTTCCATCATTTCTACCAAAATTAATACTACTTCGTGATTAGGTAATAATGCAAAAAATTTTTTTGCATCTTCAACGGTAGAAATCTAGATTACACAGCTTATTAGGAACAAGCATATTCAATAACTTCCCTAATAACTAGGGAAGTCAAGTTATTATTAAATTTCCGCATCCCTATCAAACTATATTCTACGTAATACTTCGTGAATCTAATCTCCATTCTTAAATTGAACACTGTTATTACCAGGGTTAACAGGTCGACTCTTTAAGGTGGTTCCAACCCTTCTAAGAAGAAGGGAGCAGATTAAATAGCATTGAAAGATTATTTTCTCAAACTATACACCTATTCATGCGTCAGCTTTCGTATCTTCACTGTTACAAAACTCAATTCAATTGAATTTATCGTTCTTATTTGATGCCCTAAGTGCGCGTTAACGGAACGTCATAGAATGCAAGGCATTCTTCTCGATCTTTCTGCAGCTTCTTTATTGCTGCAGGATATTCGTTAAAAATCTTGCTAACAAAATATCAATGGCTTTATCAACGGCGTCACGACTCTCTGCTAGCCAGAGCTCTTTGTAGCTAACCCTTAACTTTTAATTATATACTTTTAGGAAATAAAACCAACACTCAGGAATGTTTTGCTATTATATTCAAAACTAAGAATATCGGCTCCTGTAGCAACCCTAGAAGATACGGTTAAGCCACCCACGCTTACCAAATATTGAGAAGTTTAGCCAGTTTACTTCTTTGTTATCTATAATCATCTTCGACTATAATAAACTCCTTACATCCATGCGCAGTAATTCTGATAATAAGTAGCAAACAAAGACGGTCAGCCTACCTATAACCAGGATGATTTTGTTATTAGCACAAAAATAAACATTAGGTATCGCGTAAATTACGCAGGGATGAACCATCGCTTAATACTCTCTTCAAAGTATTACTGTTTTAGTTTACTGATAGTACTTAGCAAGATACTATGTGCTGTTTCACCGAGAAACAAATCAGGGATTCGTAAAAATCATCGATGGATATGGCTACGTAGGTACAAAAGCCATGGTAGTAACTATTTTCTGCTTTTACACACTTCAGATAAGGCAGAGCAGCACAAACTGTTTAAATATATTCTGTTGCCGCTGCGATCTCCCTTTTTAACCCTAGACATTTAATCTTAAAATATCAATATCATTCTCTATAATTCATTGTAGAAAAAACCCTTACAGGTTAGGTGACATAATCCGACAACACAAAAGCGGCGTTAATTATGTTGTTGCAACTATTACTTCAAGCTTATCCTTAGCAGCAGTGCTATCAGATGACTAGCATAATTATGGATTAGTTAGTACAATAGATAAGAGATAATATCTTGTTTTGAGAATATCTATAGGGCAAACTTTTATAGCATAAGATCTCTTTTCTTTGATGTTAAAATTATTTACAAAATTAATCAACAGAATAGTCTATTATCTCAGACACTCAATATATCAGAAATGAGTATAATTCATAATATATTTCCGAAATAATTAAAGCGGTATTTGGAATTCAAAGTTGACTTAGGATTAATTGAATCTAGCTATTATGAATCATAATTGATCAATATACCATAAAAAAGATGAACTGATGGTATTTTATTCGATAAGCAACCCATTGGTGGCTGCTAATTAAATCAATATGAGCTAGAGAATATAAATTACATTTTACATTAAAGCAGTTCAGGTTTAAGACCCTAACAATATTATTAATTAACTGTTATTAAACAAACTAACTTAGTGCAATATTTTAATTGAATGTAATAATTCTTAGCTGCATTAAGTATGCTGTTATGAACAGCATGAAAATAAATTGTCTATTTCTCTTATGAGATAGAAGCAATTAAAGAATTTCTTATTGGTTGCTTTAAATACCTATGAAATTGAACTTTCATATACATTATATTTAATTTATCATTAAAATTTTTATATAAAGATGTATTACTTTTATTAGAAAATTATCAGTAACACTTTAATATCAAAATTCTACGCAACACTAACAATTTTAAGCAATTATGAAAGTATCTTAAGTAACTGAGAATAGCTGCTTATTCCTTGTAACACTATCTGTTACAATCACTGACATTAAGATCCACGTTGAATAAAGGTCATTAATGTCACAACAATCAACACATACATCAGAAAGCGCTACAACAAAATTGCCTCTAGAATTAAAAGCACGTCATTTGACGATGATAGCTATTGGCGGTTCTATTGGTACTGGATTATTTATTGCTTCCGGCGCAACGGTAGGGCAAGCAGGGCCAGGTGGTGCCTTGTTATCTTATATTATTATTGGTTTAATGGTTTATTTTTTGATGACCAGTTTAGGCGAGCTAACAGCTTATTTACCTGTTTCTGGCTCGTTTTTTACTTATGGTTCTCGATATGTTGATGAAGGATTTGGCTTTGCTCTTGGCTGGAATTATTGGTATAACTGGGCCGTTACTATAGCTGTTGACTTAGTTGCAGCGCAAATGGTAATGGGATATTGGTTTCCTGATATTGATGCCTGGATTTGGAGTGCAATTTTTCTATTTATTATTTTTATGCTTAATTATATTTCTGTTAAAGGATTTGCTGAGGCAGAATATTGCTTTTCTTTAATTAAAGTCGTTACCATTATTATTTTTATTGCAGTTGGAGTATTAATGATTGTTGGTATTTTTCATGGAGCAGAAAATGCTGGATGGCATAACTGGCAAATTGGTGAAGCACCTTTTGTTGGAGGCTTCTCAGCAATGATTGGGGTTGCTATGATCGTCGGTTTTTCTTTTCAAGGTACGGAATTAATTGGTATTGCCGCTGGTGAATCTAAAGATCCAGATAAAAATATACCTAAAGCAGTCCGCCAAATATTTTGGCGGATTTTATTATTTTATGTTTTTGCTATATTGGTGATCAGTTTAATTATCCCATACATGGATCTACGTTTGCTGCGTAATGATACAGGTGATATTAGTATTAGTCCTTTTACCTTAGTTTTTGAAAATGCAGGATTATTATCAACAGCTGCCGTTATGAACGCGGTTATTTTAACTACAGTATTATCCGCTGGTAATTCAGGTATGTATGCTTCTACTCGAATGTTATATTCCTTGGCTAAAGAAGGAAAAGCACCGAAAATCTTTTCATACTTATCACCAGGAGGAGTTCCTCGCTATGCCTTAGTTGCTACTACCATTGTAGCATCACTTTGTTTTTTAAGTTCAATGTTTAGCAACCAGGTTGTTTACTTATGGTTACTGAATACTTCGGGTATGACTGGATTTATTGCTTGGTTAGGAATTGCTATTAGCCATTATCGTTTTCGTAAAGGTTATATTTTACAAGGCTATGATTTAAATAAATTGCCATATCGTGCAGGCTTTTTTCCAATTGGCCCTATTTTTGCTTTTGTTCTCTGCTTAGCGATTATATTAAGCAAAAATTATCAGGCATTTTTAGAGAATAAAATTGACTGGTATGGTGTTATTACTACCTATATTGGTATCCCTTTATTTCTAACTATATGGTTTAGTTACAAACTGATTAAGAAAACCCATTTTATTAACTATCAGCAGATGCATTTCCCTAAGTATCAGGGAAAATCTAAATAAATAATTATCAATTATCTTATCAATTTTCTATACAGACAAACGTATTCTATAGATACGCAAGCACTAATTTTATCTAAATCAAAGAAAAATAAAAATAAATAATATTAGTAATAATAGTATGATGATACTAATCATTTGCTTTATTGTTACGCGCAAATCGGATCAGTTAAATAAAAAGTAATCAAGCGAAGTTGAGTATAATTTATTACTAATGGCGGTAATTGTTGTTTATTACAAAGTGCAACGTGATGATGTAGTTTACAGAATGGTCAGTAATGGTTATTAATATAGGGTTTCGTATCTGTTCTAGACACCTAGAAGGTAAACTCCTCATCTTGTTATGAGGAGGCTTATTTCATAAGATTTCTTTACTGAAAGAAAATAAACTTTTATTGCCGCACATTTTGGTTGGTAAAGTGCTTGCATAAACTTAATCTACAATTTTACAATTATGATTTCCTTCGCTTTTTAAGTCATTGCTGTTTCAGTTTACTGACAGCTCTAGCAGAGAAACTATGCGCTTTTCCAAAAAGTGCCATATAGCTTATAAAAATCTCCGGTGAAGATGTCTCGCCGAGTAACAGATATTGGTATCAACTCTTTAGTATTTTTGAATGTTTCAAATAAGATGGTAGCAAGGGAGCTTTTGAAGGATATTCTGTTACCGATGTGATTTTTAACCTTAGGAACTTTAATCTTAATATCGCCAATAGCAATTTATATGGTTCGTTATAACAAATAATTGTTACGGATGACGAGGTTTAATCTATTAATAAAAAGCGGCATTAAGTATGTTGTCGCAACCGTGGATTCAAGTTGAGCTAAATCTCAACAACGGTGCCTATCAACTATCTATTAGAATTACGAATTAATTCATGCTATGAATTACAGATCACATCTGCTTTATTAAATGCCTGTAATGTAGACTTTTCATGATATATCATCTCTCTGTTGTTGACATCATTCATAAAATGAATTAGATGAATTCATCAGGATCTTTAAAAATCTCATACTAAAAAATGAACATAACTCTATCCTTTCAACTTTGCAACGATAAAGATGCTGGGAAAAGATTGAGTAGAATGGCTGGCATTCTACAAATTTTCCGTCAACGCACTAGACATCAATAAAAACGACGAACCTAATTGAGTAGGGTTTTGTGATAGTATGAGGCTATGATGCTGATTCCCAAAACACTATAGTTTGGGAAAACAATTATTTATGGTATTTTAACTGCTACAGGCTACTCAAAAGAACTGAACTTGGTAAGAGTATTTAATATAACTAATTCTGCTGGTAAATAATATCTAATTTAAAATATAGAGAGCAGATTTACGAAGAATCAGAGCGTAGCCTGATCAGGCGCATACTAGATTTCTAACGATTCTTTATATTCATTGATAATATTTATTGTAGCGCTAATAACATCTTTAACTAAAATTGTTGATAGATTTTTTTATTACAATTACGTTCATACCATTTTTACATTTTTCATAATTGCAGCTAAAAGCTAAACAACGTTTTACTTCAATGTTTTCAACATTGATAATCTATCGCACGAATGAGCAAATCATACGAGTTTCTAATGCTGCGACAATATGTTTCCGGTACTGATTCTACACCGATGAATAAGGCGGCATAGCTAATTAAAACACCTAATTATAGAAATGTTGCTTTTCCTACAAATTCTGTAACTGGTGATTGATGATATTGTTATTCACTCTTAGCTACACAGAGTAAGATTATATTTACTAGTACCTGAAGTTAGTATGATTCTCTATCCTATAGATTGTAGATTATCAATCACCTCAAAAAATTTTATCATCCCATCAGTTAAATTTTTTCTAGTTGTTAGTTGGATAACAACATAACTACTATGAACCCCCTAGAAATATTAATCGGTGATTAATTTTTGCAATCATTTAGTTGGTAAACCATTGTTATATTAGAATATAAAGTATTAAGTTAAAATCTTTTTACTATAAAAGATGTTGTTCAATAACATGTTTTCCTGTTGATTTAACCATATATGTACAATTTTTACACCCATAGTTTGTATCTCTATAGTTGAATTAATAAGAAATTTTTATCTTTCTATGGGAGCTTAGACTTTTCTAAGAAAAAAACGATTCTTTAATCTGCTAGATTAGCAATTAAATCATAATAATTTTTAATTTATTAATCAATTAATATATATTATTATTTTTTGTCTTTAATACTATTAAATATATAAATCTCTATATTTTTATAGAAAATTGGTCTCTTCTCTTGATTAGAGAAGATTATCAATCTTAGCAGTTAGATAATTTCTTTTGAGTGTGCTAATGACAGGTATTGTCAGCAATTTATCTCTATAAAATCACATTTTAATGATCAGAATTTTTTAAATTATTATATCCTCTTGCTTCAATCAGTCATTCTTAAAATCTTCATTTATAAGTTTATTAACTTTTTTATCAAGGTTATCATTATAAATTCAACGAATTTAAGATAATTAATATATTAACTATTATATATCTTTATTTATTTTACCATTAAAAATAACTTTTGTTATAAATGTTTTTCTGGAGAGCAACAAAATAATCAAAATTTAAAGTTATCTAAAGAATAGAATTTAAATCTATTAAATTATTAGCAATTTTATGTATAATGGTTATATCTTACTCTGATGATTTGTAAATCTTGTTCTGCATTCTTAAATTAGATGTTGTTTACCACTAGAGTCAGAAGGTCAAAATCTTTTTAACCTGCCTCCAGCTTCCTGAGGAGACGAAATCAGCTTAAATATCATTAAAATGATTACTTTTCTCGAAGCACTGTGCTTCACGCTTCGGCTTCATATCCTAACTGTCATAAAAACTAACTTAATCGGATTCATATCGTTTCTATTGAGACTCAGTGCGCTGAGGGAAAGGCATGGAATGCTAAACCGTTCTTCTTGATCTTTCTTTAGCTTCTTCATCGCTGCAAGATATGTTGAAACCTTATCAACAAAACATCAAGGGATTTATTATCAGCATTATGGTTATCTTTTAGCCAGATCTCCTTCCACGCACCTCACCCTTAACTTTCAATTCTATGCCTTTATAGTTGAAGCTAGCACATTAACTACTCTATACAGTTAATGGCATTGATTGCTGCGTGTATGGGAATATCTTTGCTATTACATTTTAAAAACTAATCGCATATCGCCAACAGTAAGCTTGAAAGATACAATTAAATTCAGAGCTCACCGGTCATTAAAAAATTTATACAAATTCACTTCAAGTTATAATTCATTTTTTGTATATAGTTTCGGAAATGGTAGCGTGTATCCTAGTAATTAATTTTATGAATGATTTCAACAACAGAGAGATCATATGCTATGAATTTACCCCTACAGGTATCCGCGAAACCAGATATTATCTCTGATCCATTGCATTAACTCATCCGTAATTATGCTAGGCAACTGATAGGCGCCGCTGTTGAGGTTGAGCTTAAAACCAATACTACAACAAGATGCTTAATACTACCTTGTCAGCTGGCATTAATAGTATAGTTCATAATGGTTATCTGCTACAACGAATCATACAGACTAGTATGGGCGATATTGAGATTAAATTGCCTAAGATTAGAAAATCATAGTGGAGACAGAAATATTTAAAAGGCTGATTTCTACTGCCTTATATGAAGCGTGCAAAAAAAACGTTAAAGAGTTTCTGCTCTTGCCTAGACCGACAAGGCATCATCACTGATGATTTTTACGAAATTCTTTGGACTTCTCAGCAAAAAGCATACGCTTTCTACTAGATACCCTCAATCAGCAAGTGAAATCGAAATGGCTTTAAGAGAGTAATAGGTAATAATAGGCGGTTGCGTAATTTACACAATAGGCATTACGTTTATTCCTTGGCTAAAGAGGCATATATCATTCTGTCAGGCAAGCTGATCGCCTTTACTTGCTACTCATTATTGGCGACGACGTATAGATGGTAAGAGCTTGTTTCGGTAGAAGATTATTATTAAGAGCTAGAAATAAGCTGGACCGAACTTTTCAATGAGCGATAAGCGCGAAACTTAACCATTTTTCCTAGACTTGATACGCGGGAAGGGAGTACTGGTGCTTGCTTTTGGGGATGCAATGATAAAGATATTCCCAGGCACGCAGCACCAGTGTTTGTTGGGTGCATAAAATAGCTGATGTATTAACTTTATTTCCAGAATGTATGCAACAAAAAGTTAAAACTCAAACTCCGTGAGATTTAGGTAGAAGAAATCTGTGATGCCGCTAATAAAACCTTTGATGTTTCTTTGGTAAGGTTTTAGTATTATTTTATAGCAATAATGAAGCTGAAAAAAAGATAAAGAAGAACTTATTGCTATACTATAGCTTCCTGCCAGTACACTGGGTATCAATAAAAACGAAGAATCTAATTAAATTTGCTTTTATGATATTAAAAAGTCTACAAATTCGTCACAGGAAGCGCTATAGTTTAAAAAAACAATCCTTTAATGCTATTAAAGCTGCTACACAGTCTTGCTCAGAAAGTTATGGTCGGCTAATGACAGAAGAGGGAGTTTTATCTTGCTGGTAAATAATGTCAAATTTAAGGATGGAGAACAGATTCATGAAGCATCAGAGTGAAACTTAACCTGACCGTCATACACTAAATTTACTAATAACCGTTCGCTTCTGACTCTCAATAAGCATCTTCGAACTAATGAGTTCCTTAAAGGGGTCCCCCATACGCAGTTGACACCGATAATGAACAGTAGGCAAAGGTGATTAACCTGCCTATAATAGGACGGTCTTTCAATCGGCCAAAAAAAACGTAATGCATATCCCTTAAATCACGTAAGGCAACCGCATTGCCAATGTTATTCAAGGCACTGTTGTTTTAGTCTCTGGATTATGTGTTCTGATAGAGGGGTGGCGCCACTACGATTTTTATCGAGAAATACCCACTTACAGAGTTTTGTAAAAATCACCGCTAGAATATGCCTATCCTGGCATATTCCATAACATGAACTCTTAAACAATTTTGCACGCTTCAGATTAAACGGTAAAGAAAGTGTTTTAGAAGTTATATTCCGTTGCCGCTGCTATCCTCTAATCTTAGTGACTTTAATCTTAACATCACCAGTAACTAATCTGTATTGTATAGTTCGTTGTGGCGCATAACCGCTATATATGACGGTCATGACAGCACTCGTAGACAAAGCAGCACTTAGATATTGTCGCAGCCGCATGAGTGTTTTAAACTCACACTTAACAACAGTTCCTGTTATGGCTTCTCTGGCATCATTATAGATGAGTTCATGCGATAATATCTTGTTTTATAGATACCTGTAGGATAAGCTTTCATGACATATCATCTCTTTTTTATTGAAATTATTCATAAAATAATCAATAGGATACACCAGCATCTCCCTCGAAACTCCATACACCAAAAATGACTATAACTATCTCTATTGAATACTTACAGACTATAACAAGAAATTTAGAGACCACGTTTTCATCTACAAAACGTTCAGATATCGGAAAACATGAATTCGATCGTTTGTGTACATAGCTTGATATAGAATACGAACTTAGTTCGCTGCTACATTCTTAAACGAATGATATGGCCTAGCGATTTAATGGACGCATGGAAAGGATTATGGACTGCAATTCATCATTTCAATTCTAGTCAAGAGGTTGAGAATACTCAATACTGATATGGTTTAGTATACAGTCAGGAATTAACTTTAATCAGTATTAGATTAAAAAAACTCTCTGCAGTTTTTAACTAATTAGTTAAAAGTTAAATCTGAATTATTCAAAAAAAATCACTATCTTCCGAAAAGTGATAAGTAGGTGCTGGTTTATAGTTTATCAACGTGTACCATAAACGACAATGGTTTTACCGCGAGCAGAAATCAGATTTTGATCTTCTAGCATTTTCAGGATACGTCCAACCGTTTCGCGTGAGCATCCTACTATTTGGCCTATTTCTTGACGAGTTATTTTAATTTGCATCCCATCTGGATGCGTCATCGCGTCAGGTTGTTTTGTTAAATTTAACAATGTTTGTGCAATACGGCCTGTAACATCTAAAAAAGCTAGATTACCGACTTTTTCAGAGGTTATTTGTAATCGTTTAGCTATTTGTACTGATAACCGCATCAAAATATCTGGATTTACCTGTATTAACAGGCGAAATTTTTTATAAGAAATTTCAGCAATTTCACAGGCGGTTTTAGCTCTAACCCAAGCCGTTCGTTCTTGCCCTTCTTTAAATAATCCAAGTTCACCAATAAAATCTCCCTGATTTAGATAGGAAAGAATCATTTCTTTTCCTTCTTCATCTTTAATTAAAACAGCAACAGAACCTTTTATAATATAAAAAAGTGTTTCTGATTTTTCACCCTGATGAATAATAGTGCTTTTTGATAGATATTTATGAGTATGGCAGTGTGATAAAAACCATTGAAGAGTTGGATCTGTATGTATATGTGTGTGTGGTTTATCGAAAACCATTTCGCATAATCCTTTAATATTATTACAGCCAAAATTTGAGTCTTTATAAGACTAGCTTATCTTTAAAATTCTAATATAACATACTAACTTTTTTAGTTTAAAAATTTAATATTAACTATAGAGTATATTGGTTCAGAATTTTTAGTATTATTCTTAACTATACTATAAATGTGATCTTGCTTTATAACAAAAAAGCATTCTGTTTCTACTGCTTTTATTCATTTATAATATAAGTTAATAAAATTTATATTTTAACAATTAAGTTGATTAACTTTAATGATATCTATGAATAGATATCATTAAAGTTAAATATTTAATTTAAAAATTAATCTTGAATAATTATATATTATAAAAATTTTTTATTAAAAAATTAACTATAAAATAGTAACATGTATTACTATACATATACGATAAACTAATTTAGACATAGTCTATACTTTAACATAGTTGTAAACCTATAAAATAGATATATTAAAATTTAATTCTGTATTATTAACTTATCTTATAGATAATTTTTATTAATAATAAGTTTTATTAATGAAGTCATAATTAAGCTCCAGAGTTATGCTTATTTTTAGTATATGAAGTTTAGAATATTGTGACGGGCCGCCATTCCCCATACCTGATTGATTTCGTAAATAATTTTAACAATAGAGAGATGATTATGCATGAAAATCTAGAATTACAGGCATTCACGAAACTAGATATTATCTCTGATCCATTGCACTAACTCCCCTGTAAGGGTCTGCCAGGTAAGATGATAGCAGCGATGTTAAGATTGAACTTAAGTCCATACTTCGAACATGCTAAACATTACCTTGTTGACGGGCGCCTCCACATCGTCCATAATAGTTGTTTGCAGAAGCGAACAATACAGACGGGTATTGCCAACATTAAAATTAAAGTTACTAAGGTCAGTATGGTCTTAGCGGCAAAGGAATATGCTTCAACAACTCCTTATTACCGCCTTATTTGAAGTATACAAAAAGCATCAAAGAGTTGCTACTATGGGTATATATCTGTAAGGTAGATATACCGGTGATTTGTCGAAGTCCTAAAGTATTTCTTGATGAAAAGCACATAATTTTTCCGCTAGTAGCGTAGCATCAGAAGACTGATGCAGAAATGGTTTAAAAAGCATAGGCAAATGGCGGATGCGTAATTTACGCGATATGCGTTATCTTTATTTTTGCGCTGAATGGCATATCTCATCCTGTTAGGCAACCTGATCGTCTTTGCCTGCTAGTTATATTGTCAGGACTGCAGATGGATGTAAAGAGCTTATTGTAATTAAAGATGATTATTGAAAATTAAAAGGAACTGGATATAATTTTTTAATGCCTGGTAAGCGCATAGATTAACCGTATCTCCTAGGCTTGCTAATGGCAGAGACAGCGTCATTTAGTTTTTGGAATTCAATAGCAAAATGTTCCAAGCTACATAGCACCAACGCACTGTTGGGTACTATAAAACAGTTAATATGCTACCTTCACTCCATAAACCATTTAACTAAAAGTTAAGGTGAGCTTCGGAATATCTACCTACCAGAGAGATTATTATGTTAACTATGAAGCTCTGGATATTTTATTGCAATGTTTTCAGCAAAATATCCTAAAGCGATGAGGAATTTGGAGAAAGGTCGAGAATAACGTTGCCATTCTACGATTTCCCATCAGTGAACTAGGTGTTAATAACAGCAATAAATTCGATTGAATTAACTCTTACAACTAGCCAACGAAAGTTGATGCGTAAAGCGCTATAGTTCAAGAAAAAAACCATTTTAATAGTATTTAAGCTGGAGCCGCGTCTTCTCAAAAAAAAAGTTTAAAGCGGCTTGGAAATTAACTTGGTAATTCTCTTGTAGTAAACAAAGTCTAATTTAAGAGTAGAGAACAGATTTATGAAGCATAAGAGTGAAACGTAGTCTCACCGCTATACACTATATTTGCTAATATTTCGATTAGAACTAGCTAATTTTTATTCATTCATATTTCAAATAATTATCTCTTTTACTTTATTATCAGATCCTAAAAGAGAGTATGGTTTTTTAAATAATTCAGGTTTAACTTTGAACAAATCTTTCATAGACTACAATGGAGTATTTACTATCTAAATACTGATTTGAATAATTTCAGATTTTACAATTAATCTATTGATACAGGGCGATCTCAATCTCTTTATCAGAATTTAATAATGAATTTGCAGTTCATCTTTTATATACCAATTAAATATCTTCGGTTAAAATAACGCAAGAAGTATCGAGTATTGAGCAAAATCTTAGCCTTATAAAAGCAGATAAAACCTATCGGGTGGGTGTCGCAATAATCTATTTTTACAAAAAGATAATGTCCTAAAGTTTTGTTTGGCATTTGTAGAAGACATTTAAGAACTACGTATAGATAAGCAGGATCGTATCTTTAAACGCTTTATGGCTTAGGTTTAAGGATTTTTCCCATTCAATTGCTTCATTTCACGCAAATTCCCCCTCAAATTCTGTGTGTAAACAATGATCTCTAGGCCAGAGCAAGATGCTACAGGGTTCGAGAATTCGCATACGACTACTATTAGATTAGCAAAGTAGAAACGTTTTTAAAAAAATGACTACAGTTTCTTGAATGGGCGATAGAGTGTCATCAGTAAATAATTGGTATTATGAGGTTTTATCATCAGCTAATGTTTGTAAAAATTATTGATAGATACTTATACTATATTAAGAATTTCGCTATAGCAGTTAACATAAAAAAGCAAATAGTCATACAGATCAAAAAGACTCCTTCCTTACTCTATGTAAGGATAAAGCTGAATCTCATTAGTTTACCTCAACGATAATCTCTCGGATTGGATGATGTCGATCTATGCATTGAAGCAACTCATTCCACTTTATCCTGCTATATTGTCACAGTGAACATAATATTATACGCTGTGGACATTTCATTAGAGTTACACAGTAACATCGTTATGAAATTTCTGATTGCAATAAAAGATTTAAAAAATCTTATTGGAAGTCTACTGCCAAAACTACATCACAAGGATAATGGTTTAGTTGTTTGTGATGTGTATTGAATAACTTCACTTTATTGGAGTTATAGAAACAAATAGGTATTAATTTTTAAAACAGCATTTAGATGGCCTCATTGCTTCCTTGCTTTAGCGGCAACAGTTCACTTAAGTAAACTAAGTAGCATTATTAAAGTTGATGAAATATTTTACTCTGAATTATTTAAATAGAAGCATTCTATTCCACATAGTAAAGATAAAAACATCTAAGAGTAGGAGATAAAGGAAAGAACAGATCTTACTCTTAATCGCCAAAGATTGCCATTAGCCATGTGAAGAAATGAGATTCTTGAAGAATTTAATAAAAGTATATTAGCCGTTTTCTTGAGCTGACCATCGATAAAAATCTTATCATTTGCTCAGAGAAAGCTAAATAATGGTATTAAATCTTTACCAGCGAGCATAAATTAATTACAAATTACTAATTGGTTGAATGATTAAAAAGTTATTGGTAAGAAATTCTATATTAAAAATATGAACAGTTATATCAATCGATTAAAAGGATCGCTAAATATCTTTATAGTATAAAGATAATTTTATTTACCACATTATTTGACCTAGAAATATTTCTTGAAACCAGAACAGTTGAATACAAACATGGTTACATATTGCTCTACCAAGAAACTAATAACCTTTGCTAATATAATAAAACTATACTCTTTTATAGAGAGTAACAGTAAGTTAACCTTTGTACTAGTGATCAAAGCAAGGGATAATTTCACCATCTGTTTATAGTAAAAACATTTAAAAACCTGTTTTATTTCCGCTAATATGTTATCGATGTTTTCCCGTTTATATAAAAGTCTATTAATAGTTTGTTTTTCTGTGTAATCAATAATCTGGAATTAGTAATTCTATGATGTAGCAAAATGCGCCATCACTCTCTTCCGACATTAACGAAATATACTCCACTTAAAAACGATCTAGTAATTGCTGTTTCTGTATTATTTAGCACAAGGCCAACTTTACTTTAGATTACTTCATTAGCACTCAAACAGGAACCCATTTATAATATACCAGACTAAATAGAGGTAGATTACAGATATCTAAATCTCGAAAAACGTTCGAATATATCGATTGATATTGAAGATTTAAGTTACTGGTTTGATTAATTGTTTGCTTATTGAAAATATCCAGCACCAATTTTGAAACTCTTTCGTTATTGAAGATAATGACGAAAATATAGCAATTAACTGTGAACTACATGCAAAAAAATTTGCATCAATTTTTCACGTAAACTATTATTTAATTTTATTAATCCTCAAATTGAAGATCGTTGACATCTGAGAGCTGAACTTCTCTAAATTACGTGCATAAATCTAGCTAATGACATTAGCTTTCTTATTTTGTAAATATTCTTATAAATTTAGTAAAAAATTAGATTTTTTCGTTATGGAACGTAATATCAAGATAGTTTTACTAAAATATTAAAGTATTTATAGTAATGATTTCCTTTAAATTTTAAGATAAAACTCCTTCCTTTCTAAAAGCCATTAATCTCTAATTTTTGTAGCCATGATTAAATGAATTTATCTTTACCAACGTTAAAAGAAGATCTTCTCCAAGACTTTTCAGCTCTCACTAATCCAGACAAAAATTATTCTTTATTACAGAATTTACTCATAAAAACATGATGTTAACATGTTATACGCCTTTGACTGTTACGAAACAGTAATCCTGATTTCATTTTGCAAATGAAAATAACTATAGCGCATTATTTCTTCTTTCATCAATAAGTACTTAAAGTTTACTGTTTGAGAATTCCTGTTCAAAAAACTCAATCACCTTATTACTAAGGTAATTTATCGAGATACGTATCACCATATGCTTTAATTTTTACCTGATGATCATAATCAATCTGAGCAATCTTATTTGCGGAGATACCAAATACTTTATCAATCTCTGTTGCAGTTATAATATTTTTTATTGATTAGCAGAAATGAATTTAGTTCTTTATCTGCAATAAAGCTAATTAACTCGGCAATAATGTTTTGTTTTACGTTATCGAAAAAATTTATTGATCATTCAAACATCTTCTTCATATTTTCTATTTTAATTCGTATTGCTTTAGCCTGAATTTATATCGCCTTTAGTTTACGAAATTCAAGCAATTCGTTATCTTCATATTTCTAAGGTTTTATTTGAAATGTAACTTTATTAAAATTATTTTTTCTTAAGCTTTAAACCAATCCTATGCGTTATAAGTTTCTAATATTTTCGTATAGAGAGAAAACTCCTCGTTTTAGAGTTATTAACAAATCGGCTGTATAAAACGGTCAAAGCATCTGATTTGATTGCTTTATAAATCTATTCTCCATCCTTAAATTGGAAATTGTTTAGCACTAGTAGGGTTAGCCAGGTCAATTCACCCCCTTACTTTTTTAACCGGTTTCAGTTTTTTGAGGAAACTATATAAACTTAAATGTTATTTAAATGGTTATTTTTTTCTTGAAGCATAGTTCTTCTTGATCTTACTCTAATTTCTTCATCGCTATAGGATGCTCGCTGAAACCTATTAGCAACAAAAACATCAAATGCTTTATTACTGGCATTGCATCTCTCTGCTAGTCATATCCTTCCACAACTTAACCTTAACTTTTGTTTTCATACCTTTTAAAAATAAAACCAATAGATGAGCTATTTTATATACCAACAGCATTGGTGCTGCGTGCCTGGAATATCTTTGCTATTGCATTCCAAAAACTAAGGGTACCCGTCCTCTCCCATAGCAAGCTTGGGAGATACGATTAAACTATCTGCTCGTTAGGGCATTAGAAGTTAAATCCAGCTCAATTCTGACTCTCGATAAACATCTTTGATCACAACCATCTCCTTACGTTCATGTGCAGTGCCCGCAATAATGAGCAGAAGGTAAAGACGATCATCTTGCCTGACAAGGCGATTGCGTTATCAATACAGAAATTAAACGTTAGGCGTATCGGTTAAATTATGCAGATAACACCCAACTCCTCCAATCTTCAAGGAGTTGGTGTTTTAATCTACTGATGGCATTTTAGAGATCATATGCTTTTCATTGAGAAGCGGCTCATGAATTCAAAAAATTACTGGTAGATAATACCACCTGCTTTGCAGGTACAAATCTATTGTAACAACTCTTCGGCATTTTATACGCCTTTAGATAAAGCGATAATAATGAGTTATTAAAGCATATTCCGTAGCCACTGGAATTCCTAACATTCGGCATTTTAATCTCAACATCGCCAATACTCATCGTCTTGTATGGCTCGTTGAGCAAATAACCGTTACAGTCGACGGCATGAGACTCTCGTTAATAAAGTATGTTGTTGTAATAATAGTTTTGAGCTCCTACTCAACAGCGAATGCCTATCAGCATTCTCATATAATTATAGATGAATTAATGCAATAAGATCAGAGGTAATATTTGATTTTTCAGATTACCTGAATGGTAGGGTTTTTATGACACATAATTTCTATTATATAGAAATTATTTACAAAATAAATCAGCATAATACACTGTATATATCTGAATTTCTTATGCTAAAATAAGTACGCCTTTTTCTAGAAATCAAGCCTTCAAAATTAACAAATAAGATTCATTATTCCTATTTTAACATAAAAGAATTTTTTATATTGGAATACTACTTTTAAGTAGAGTACTTATTTTTGATAATCCATATCAATATATTAATAATTACTCTGAATGTAAATTAAATCAAAAGTGAAACTCACTAAAATAAGTTACGTTTATATATTTATTACTATTTAATAGTATTTATTCTTATACTACTTTCACTTATTTACATTCCATTACTATAATCTACATAAAATTAATAAATTAATTCATCTCTGTTAGTTTTATCTTTTATGATTTTATCATTTTAACACTTTTTGATTATAAAATATAATCATACCATGTTTTAATATTTGAAAAGTTATTTTTCGTTTTTTATATATTCAATAAAGTAACTTTCATAAAGTATTTTGTTAGAATACTAACTAAGCATTAAATTTATTAAAATTAACCATACCATTAATTATATACAATAACATAAAACTAATAAAATATATTTTTTACAAAAAACTTAGTTTAAAAAGTTTAAAAATTAAACATGTAATTATTTTAAATTGATTTAAATAAATTTATTTATAATCTATTAAATTAATATAATTTAATCTCTAAATTATTTTAATAAATACCTATTTTCAGGTATTATTATATATAATTATATTAATAATCTAATTATATTATGAAAATAAATAGAACATTATATAAAAATAGTTGTATCGAATAATATATATTATTATCTGTTTCTCTAAATTATCAATAACTACTTATTCGTAAGTATTGTTGAATACTAATACTATGGTATTTTAGTAAATTAAAGTAAGGAAACTAACCAGTTATTAAGTAACAGTTAATATAACTAAATTTAACCATTAATATGGATTAATTGAACATATAAATATTTTAAGTTAAATTTTAATTTAACATCTGTTGGATATCCAACAATAAAAGTTCGGTCTAAGATGAATATCTCAAAAAAATTTATTTAGTTAATCATGAAAGAGCTTGGTTAACTTCTGTGGAATATACCGACATCTAATATATACCAAAACGCCGTATTGGTATAATAATTTGTCATTATGCTTGATTTCTTGAACTCGCTGCAGCTTCAATCTCGAAAGAAGCAGGTTATGATACTGCTTTTAGCAATCTGGCATAAAAAGATACTTGATGATAAATTATATGCCCATCGAGATTTATGGAAATTGAACCCATTTAGTATATGAATGTAGGAAAGAAAAGAATCTCAATTTTTGTTGACAATCAATTAGCAGGATCACGTGGACAGTCATTAAAATAGAATCCTGTAATGATGAGGATCTTACTTTTTACAAAGTTAATTTTAATTAACAAGCAAAAGTAGAGTTCAGAGTTAAAGATATCTTATTTTGAATAAATATGAATAAACGTTTATTTTGTTGAAAACATATAAAATATATGCTTTATTTTTTGTTAAAATCAATGTACTAGATAAATTTATAGCACTTGATTTTAATAAATAATTTAATAAATAATTTAATAAAATTATGTTAAAGTCAGTTGTAGCCCACAACAATCATATCTTTATATCCAATTAAAGGTATTGATATCAAGCTTAGTAATTCAATTTTTATCTAGAATGATTAAGTAATTTACGATTAGTGTATATTATATGATAATCAATCAACTTCCTCCCTAACAATAGGAGGAAAAGGAATACCGAGGAAAATAAGAAAATTAATAATTTTCCCATATTTTATCTAAAATATGGAAAATCGATTTTGTGCCCCATAAAAGAATTGTTAGCCAAACATAAAATAGTTTTGTGGTTAACCATTTAGCATCACTATTAACACCTAATAATTAAAAATAAATGTTAAGTTATTAACTATGATAGCTGATATAATAACCATAAAATACTTATCTAAGTGACTATTTATTCCATAATTTTCACTATGTGATTAATGCCAATCGCATTGATAAACAATATTGCAATGTCATTAATAATAAGTTCACCGATGATAATCAGTATTAATGTCATCCAAAACACATGCTTAGTACTTTAGCAAAGTAACTAATATCTAGTGTAGTAAAGGCGTCAGTCATAATATATCCGCTAATAACTGCTATAATCGCAATATTTAGACTCATTCCAATACCGATAGATGAAGTCGTAACTATTATGATAAGATCATGATTTTTAGTAAAAATTTAGCCTAATACCAGACTAAAGAGTGCTATAGCAATTTTTGCTGTTCAATTTAAAGCTTTAGCACTGAAAATTACTAATGTTGTTAGTGTTAAGCTTTAGATCATAGTAGCTCAGATATAGAATTGAATTGTGTTATACTAAGCTAACCAAGTTAGCTAACAGCGATAATTATTCCAATCAACACTGATTTGCTATACAGCAAAATCCATACAAACGGGAAAGTAAAATAATTGATAATCCTTCTCTTACGCCGGCAATTCCTATAAATTAAAAATTAATAATTCTAGTATTAAGGTACTAGATAATCTTGATAGGTATTACTTGCTTAAGTGTTATGCCATAACCAAACATAGCGTCAAGCGTAAATTGTAATAATGAAGTTATTTGCCCTACTCTAATTAATATTATATTTAATAAATTTATTCTGGCATTCAGAAGCACTCTATAAAATAAATATAAAGCATGATTAGACATATGTTAATTTTCCTATTATTTTAATTTTGATTTGTCCAATAAATTTATTTTGTTTTATTTTATAAAAATTTTTCAGAAAATATCTAGCAAATCCAGTTGTTTTACAATATTCAATTAGCTATCATAAACAATGCACATCTACTTTTTTATAAATATTCTTTAAATAGACTTCTACTATTTGAATACCTATATTCACATAGGTTGTTAATATAAATCCATTATACTGTATAAAAAGATTTTTGCTACAGCGGTTGCCATGAAAAAAAACAAACAAATATAGAGATCAATTAAACTATTTCTTTGCTTTCTACTAACATAAAGTTATATCTCGTTAGTTAGCTCGGTGATAATTTATCGAATAATATCAATTTATACATTGAAGCAACTCATTCTACTTTATCATAACCATATTGTTATAGTGAACATATTATCCGCTTAATATATTCATTTACATAGTAGTTAGAGCAACATCAGCATACAATCTCTGATTGTAGGAAAACATTTAACAATCGTACTGTTAGTCCTATAACGGAACTAAATTACAAAAATAAATGGTTTAATTATCTAACTTATTAGCAAATCTGGCGCCTGGTAGTTAGGCTATGTTACACTCTGATCCTTTATGAATCTGTTCTTCATCCTTAAATTGGATTTTGTTATCACAAGAATCATAGCGGGTTAAATCCCTTTAACCAATTTTATTTCTTAAAAAGATGAGGAACAGCTTAAATGCCATTAAAACGCTTGTTTTCTAGAACTACAACGCTTCGCGCATCGGATTAATGGCTCACTATCGCAAAAACTGATTCAATCGGATTTATCATTCTTATGATACTAGTGCGTTGAATGGAAGTTATAAATTCCTATCCGTTTTTCTCGATCTTTCTCTAACTTCTTCATTGCTTTAGGCTACTTCGCTGAAAATATTCCAACAAAATATCAAGGGATTTATTAAAAATATCGTAACTCTTTACTAGTCAAATCTCTCACAGGATCACCTTAAATTTCAGTCTTTTACATGCCTTTTGTGAGTTAAGAAGCTAGCAGATTAGCTATTTTGTGTAGCTAATGTCGTTAGTGCTGCGTGTCCAGGAATATTCTTTTGCCGCCCTTGCATTCTAAAAACCAAGAGGCTAGGCTGTTCTCTAACAAGCCTGAGAGATACGATTAAACTACACACTCGCAGTCCCCCATTAAGAGGTTAGGAAAAAGTTTGTTTCTAACTCTTAATAACCATATTCGATGATAATTGCTTTCTTACATCTATACTCATTGACCTCAATAATGAGAAGAAGGTAAAAGCGATCATCTGCCTGGCAGGATGATTATGTTATTGACAAAAAAATAAACTGTTAGGCGTATCGCTTAAATCATACAACTACCCGTTGTCTATACTCTTTAAACGATTGTTGTTCAGTCTGCTGACTTAGAGGTACTCCAGAGAGAGCATGTGCTTTTTACTAATAATCACCACCAGAACTTTATGAAATTACCGGTAGAGATGCCTAACAGATACACAGCCATAGTAACAACTCTTTGACGCTTTTTGCGTGATTCAGATCAGGCAATGATAATCTCTTGAATGATATTCTGTTGTCACTGTAGAATTTCTAACCTTAGCACTTTAATCTAAACATCACCGATACCTATCTTGCAGGTTAGCTATACTAAATAATCGTTACGAATGACGGATGATCATCCGGAGACAAGGTGATGTTGATCATATTCTTACAGCATGAATTTAAGACTCGTCTTAATAGCGGTATCTATCAGCTACTTGACATAATTAGGAATAAGTTAATGCAATGAATCAGAGGTAATATTTAATTTTATAGATACTTATAGGAGACTTTTATTAAATATCATCTCCCTGCTATTGAAATCATTCATGAAATTAATAAGCAGGATGCAGCAGCATATCCGAAATACTCAATGTAGTAGAAATGAACATAAATCTAGTTATTTTTGATGTATGTTGAATAACTTAACTTTACAGGAGTTAACAAAATAAATAGTATTGATTTAAAAAACCATTTAGATATAAATGGCGTCACTCTTTCCTTGCGTCAGCGGAGACAACCAACATAAATGCACTAACTGCTATTCTTGAAGTCGACAAAGCATTTTTTTTAAATCCTTTTAAATGGAAGGATTATCTTCCACATAGGAAAAGCTAGAAAATGCAGGAGAGCAGAGGGATAAAAGGAAAGAAGGAATCGCGTTCTTAATTACCCAAGATCGACATGGTTATGTGAGCGATTATATTGTTAAAGAGTTTAATGCAGAGTATATTAGCTGTTTTTTTGAGCTAATTATTGATAAAGAGTCAATTTTTTACTTGAATGGAGCAAAATTGTACAAAACCTTTTTCATCGATAATGAAATTAGTCACCATCTCCTAATAAGATTAGATAATTAGAGAGTTATTGATAATAAATTCTACACAAAAAATGTGAACAATTATATCAGCCAATTAAAAGATGGCTAAGTAAATTCTATGATGTAGAATCGTTTTATTTACCGAATTATCTAGTCTGGAGAACATTGTTTGAAACCGCAAAAATTAAAATACAAATATATCTACAAATTACTCTGTAAGCAGAGTAACAATCTTTGCTAAGATAACCTTAATAAAATTATTATTAAGGTTTATGTTGATAGTATCAATATAGATAATTTATTCTAACAAAGAATTTACAATAAAGAACAACAAAATTTGAAAACAAATCAGAAATTTTTTTTCATTTTATCGAAATTACTTGTAATTAAAAAATTAAGATAAATATATAAAAATATTAATTTACTCAAAATTTATCTTTTCATATCTCGTAAAAAATGCGTAATATACGCACCTTTGCAGTCACAGGATAGTTTTCTTTTATCGCCTATATATATTTGTGATCAACATTAGATAAAACTGACTCATTGCACAACACCAATGATGGATATTCACCTATAGGTCTTTTGGTTACTGGATTACTCAATGAGTATTAATATAACAGTATCTAAAATGCTGTTTTCTTAGCATTAAGATTTAAAAAAATAAATCTAGATTGGACTAATGCATAGTGATAAATTAAGCATTTATTCTGTGCAATTACAGGCAGTAATCCTGATGAAATAAAATAGTACCAGCTACATGAATTAATGTTGCAAGTGATACTCAGATCATCGATATCAATCTGGATTATTCTGCTAAGAAAGCGAAGCGTAAATTCGCAATTTTATTCAGTATTATTACGCTATTCAACGTTGGTTAAGAAAATTCTATTAGCTGTTATGAATGCGGTTAATATTTCTTTTAGATTAAAGGTTTAAACTGGTTTTCTTACCTTAAGAACAGAACTATATAAAGATATCTCAACTAACTAAACGTTACAGTACTATTCAAGCTGTAACTACTCATGATAAAACTCGTTCCTGATTATTTAATGGCGTAACTGAATATGACAATGTTCAAGTAACTAAACAAAATGTTACTACTCTTATTATCGCTAATGGCGATATAATTGACCAGCTTAAACTAAGCGCGGTCCTTAACTACAATTGCACTTAATATCTTAATGATTGGTAGAATTGCTTAGTGGCAAACCCCTAGATCTTTCTGAAACTACAATATTACCTGAAAACAAGTAAGTTACTACTATCTATACCTATTTGCTAAAGTGCAGCATTTAATGCAAGCGGATATTAATAAACTGCATAACTTTTACGGCCTAAGCAAAAGAATCGGCGCTGTACACAAGCATGTCTTTTAGTACTTAATATAACATGAACCTTATACCAATTTTAGCGCACATTTAGCACCATAGAGAATGCTAGCAAAAAGCTGGAAGATGTTAGAAGCATGGCATATTCAAAAAATTTTATATAAATTAAAAAAGAGCTCACAGATTTATATTCGAACAGCGCGGAAATTCTGACGTACTAATCGTTTCTACTATAAACTTACAAGATCAAATAACTCAAAAGGCACTACGTTTTTCAGTTAAACAAGCACTGAAAAACTATTTTTTTCAACTTAATAACAAGGATGTACATAACTTATATGAATTAGTATTATCTCAGGTGGAAAAACCATTATTAAATGTGGTAATGCAATACACCTGTGGAAATTAGACCCGTGCTACATTTATATTAAACATAAACTGTTGAACTCTACGTAAGAAATAAAAAATATGGCATGAAATTAGTTATTTATAAATTAATATATGATTAAAAAAACTTTTTATATTTTAATTTAAATGCTTTTTTAGAGTTACACTTATTTCTGGTATATTACATTTCGAAGATGCCGACGACATCCTCATTATTGCTTCCGTAAATGATTTAATAACAGAGAAATGATATACCATGACAAGTCTAAGGCTACCAGGTATCTGCGATACTAGATATTACCATAATCTATTGCATTAATTTATTAGCAACAGTGGTAGAAAACTGATAGCATGCTGTTAAGGTTGCGTTCGAAACTATGCTTTTCAAGCATGCTCAATGCTACCTTGTTGACGGATCCAGATCGTAGTCTGTAACGGTTATTTACTAAAGCGAGCTATACAGAGTGGAATTAATGATCTTGAGATTAAAGTTCATAAAATTAGGAGGACACCTTAGGGAAGAAGAAATATGCTTCAAGAGCTTGTTACTTCCATGGTTTTATCTACTAGGGTTATATTCATCGGTAATTTTTATAAAGTTCTTAATACATTTTATTATGAAAAATACATGATATCTCTAGGAGCAACCAACCAACACTTCAGCACTCTGAAGCAGAAATCCCTTAAAGAGTGCAAACAATAGTAACTGCGTAATTTAAGCGATACCGCTATGTTTATTTCTTAGCTGAATGCATCTACCGTTTTGTCAGGTAAGCTAATCGCTATATCCTATTGTTCATTATCGATAGCACTGCATATATATAAGTAGTTTGTTGGAGTTTAAGATGTTTATCGAGAGATAGAAGCGAACTTAGGTTTAACTTATCAATAGCTTGCGGCGTGCGTGACTTAAACGTATTTTCCAATCTTACTATGTGAGACGATTGCCATTCGTTTTTTAGAATTCAATAATAAAATATTCTCAAACATGTAGCCAGTATCGATGGTTTGATAAATAATAACTAATGTGAACCTCTTACTCCTAAAAGGTTCAACTGAAATTTAATGCTGAACTAAAAGAAATTTGATTAGCAGAGAGCTGAGACGCTATTAATAAAGATTTTTTATCTTTTGTTAGCAAAGTCTTTAGCGTATTTTCTAGCAATTAGAAATTTGGAAAATAATCAAAAAGAACGACTAGCATTCCATGCCTTCCCGTCATCGCGTCGAACGTCAATAAAAATGACGAATTCGATTCGAGTTAGTTTTTAACTATAATAAAACTATGAATCTGAAGCATAAACCATTGTGGTTCTAGAAAAGAACCATTTCAATGGCATTCAAGCTGCTTTTCTACTTAAAAAAGCTAGAACTGCGACTAATGGGATTTAAGTTTTTGACCATTCTGATAAACAATGTTTAATTTAATGGTGGAAAAAAAATTTACAAAGAATCAAAGCGAAGCGGTAGCCTATAACTACCCATACACTAGATTTGCTAATAACGTTCTAAGCTTATTAGCTGTTAATGACTAAATAACATAAAATAATAAATATTATTTAATACCAAATATCTTATCGCCTACATCACCTAAACCAGGAACAATATAACCATGCTTATCCAAATAAGCATCAATAGATGCTGTATAAAGTTTAACATAAGAATGAGCAGCTTCCAAGTGCTCATTAATACCTTCTGGTTCAGTGCCTAATACCAATATTTTGGTAGCATAAAAACCCACTTGTTTAAGTAAATTAATTATAGCAATCATTGAACCATCGGTTGCCAACATCGGGTTAATAACCAATGCCATGCGTTCATTAATGTTTGAAGCTAGATTTGAAAATATGAAATAGATTCCATAACCTTTTTATCATGATATATATCAACAACACTTATACGGTTACTGGGAATGCTTTCCAACACCCCCCAATTTATCATTCCTAATCCCGCACCATAAAATTGGCACAACAGTAATTTTTTCCTTTAATTTGCTCGATATTTAGATAACTACACACTACCCTTTTATTATAATTGTTTCTTGTTCCTATTGTTTGCGTTTCTAAGTTTACTGTTGCTTCATAAATTAACAGACTGCCACCTCTGAAGCTAATTCATGAAAACATTTAGTGCTAATATTTTTAGCCCGCCAAAAACTCAATTTATGTTTAACTAACAGGTGTTTTAGCTTAACTATTTTCACGCTACTCTCCTTCAGAACAGCCATCTACAGTAAAATTATTAAATTATAGTAATTATTATCGCTGTTCACTAATAGATTAATGTTTTTACTTCATGGAATTCTATTTCCCAGACTTTTAAGTTTTATGTAACTAATATTAAGGGTCTCATAAACATTTTCTTAAGTGGTAGAATTATTGTTGTTTTCATCTATTTTCTAAAATGTAATCACATTAAGTAAGAGCTTGTTATAACAATAAAATTACTTAGATATAAAAGATGATGATTTGTATTTCTATGCAGAAATACACTGTTGAACGTATTAAAAGTGCTGTTAAAGAAACTCGCTGTTCGAAAGTAATAGGAGAATAAGACTCACTTTATGCCTTACCATAAATATTTTTAACAGCTATTATTTTAAGGTACAGATAGTATCAAAAAAACTGAAATTAGCAATCGACTTAAAACACCATGATACAATAGACATTGATTTAGTTGCTATGTGCATTAATGATCTTCTTCCCCAAGGTGAGAGGAATCACTTATTTTCTTTATTATTTAGAGTTTATCAGACAGAAATTAGCATCATCAATTAAAATCATTACAATGGACTGTAAATAATTACATTATGTCTAGAGTTTAATAGTAAAAGAGTAGAAATTTCTAATATCTATTATGGTAGATATTATAATCTAGGATATTTTTGTGTTTGTATGGTCAAAAAAAGAAACAAAAATTATTAATAGTAGTAAAGTTAAATCTAGCAATCTAGTAATTGCTTTAGCTATTACGTCCTGAGCTTATTCCAATTATTTTCATTAATTAGAAAATTATACAGTTAATCTAAATAGATCCAGCTAGAATTCAACTAGAAAATAAGTTATTTACTAATAATTTGTTATAACCCTAACACGCATCTATATGTTAAAAACATTCTAACATTAATTAAAAAAATAGGATATTAATCCCATTATTCATATTACCGGTGGTGATTTTTTAAAAAATATTCTTTCTGTTTTATCCATAAAAAATCTCTAACGCGTTACAACCGCTTAAATAATTAAAAGCCTGGTGTATTAATAATAATACAATCAATATAGATTGACGACAGATAAAAATCAGTATGTAAAAATTAAGTGATATTAATTTCTAATAATATCAGTAATTTACAAGCTTTTCTGATGCTTATCAAAAAAATATTGTTACCAAAATTAGTGCGTTTTCAGCGATAAGCAAACTGCTTATGACTTATAAGGTGCTAAGCAAATCACCATCCAAAATTATCATAATGCAAAAATCGGATCACGTAAACAATCATGCTTATGATGCCATCTTTCATCACCAAGATGGCATTATATTAACTAGATTTAATAATACTGGAAGCAGATATATTCACATTTTTTACAACACTACAATTTCTCAGTCATTTTTAGGTAAAAATTAATATTCATCCTTCATTATCTCCTAAATATTCTGGATTAGAATACCACGCAAAAAGCGGTGCAAATAGTGATTAAAGAATACGGAACTTTTCGATCTAATTCCTTATCTAAAATTAGATGCAGGCCGATTAATTTATAAGATAAAATATTTAGCTTTGATAAATATCAACTGCAAGATATTATTACACACGTTCAAATACAAGAAATATCGTATTTATCCATTAGTCGTTAATTAAATTATTAAAGGCCGTTTCTTAGTAAAGGTTAATGATTCAGATTTCCTGAATCATTGTAAACTATCTAAATACAGTTATGCTAATTTCTTAACATAACTATCATATTTTCATGCCAATGAAATCACAATTTTATATACTGATAATAACATATATTTATGCTAATTTCTAGTGTATGGCATTTCGGAGATGATTACAGTATCCTACTTATTAACTTCGTGAATCATTTTAATAATAGAGAAATAATATGCCATAAATTTACCCTACAAGGTACTCGTAAAAGCAGATATTACCTGTGATCCATTATATTAACTCATCTATAATTGCCGCTAGATAGCTGATAGGTATCGCTGTTTAGGTAGCGCTTGAAGGTATATTACGATAATATACTAAAC
>JBQMRO010000051.1:0-1613 GCA_052174475.1 Arsenophonus sp. NC-CH8-MAG3 | reverse complement strand
AAGTATAACTTAGATGTCGATACTAAATGTTAGTTATTAGGCTTTTTCCTGATAAAATCAGGATATTGAAACTCCTGTTACTTCAGTTTAAGGGATGGTAATTTTCTGGCTAACCAGGCTTTGGAAAATGCATTACACTAGTACTGTCTATGTCGCTTTATCTTGCATGTTACACCTTATATCAACAAACTTACAGATACGACGACTGCTAACTATTGAAGATTTACAAAAGGCCGTATTTATAGGGAGATTTAGATGCTAATTATTGCCGATAAGAAAAACATCTAGGAAATCAAATACGCATAGCTATTATTGATAGCCTTATGCCTTCCGTTATAATTTGAACGCTACTTCAAACACTGAATATTCGATAAAGTATCTGTATTAATCACCATTGAAACAATAATAACCGAGTATCTACTGATAACAAGAGTTCATGTCAATGATGACTAAATTATTATTGATCGGTTGGAAATTAAAGAGATATCTACAAAACAGCTGCCTGATCCTCAATTATTGATTGAGCTAATAAACCGACAACTAGCGCAACTCTTATACCTGGACTGAAAAGTCTATTATCACCGAGCAGATTGAGTCAGACGATCACCATCTGATAGAACATTATTGCTAGCTTGAGAAAGTATTTATTCACTATTTTAGTGATAGCGAATATTGTTATCATGGAATTGTCGGACTCATTATAATGGGTGAATTGATCGCCTTCAAGTGCACAATTTTTTAAATTATATTAAAGTAAAAGTAACGCGGCAGTGAAAACTTACTGGTTTCGACTGAGTGGGATATACCCGTTGTAATTATCACGTATTAAACTACATCCGTCCTGAAGCAGTTAACCAACTAGCAATACATTTTATCTCTATGATTGATAGAGATAGTTATACAGTGTTGCCGTTAGAATATTAAAGCGCCCACTAGGGCGCTACATTTAAGAGGGGTTGTGTTCAAGCACACTGCTTGATTGATTCTGAACATTAATAGCAATCTTCTGCTGTTTTTCCTGCTCAGGAATATCGTAGGTAAATTGCATGGTTAATAGTCCTTTATCTAAATTTGCCTCCTGAATCGTTATTCGATGCTCAAGGCTAAAACTTAAAGAAAACTCACTTTTTCTAATACCCTTATGCAACCATTTGCTACCATCTTTTTTTTCAGCAATACTTGTTTCTTCAATCTTTGGTTTACCACTAATAGTTAAATGGTTATTAAGCACCGAAATATCGAGTTCATCTTGCGCATAACCTGGTATGCTCACCGTCATTTCATAATGTTTTTTATCTTTTTGTAGAAGATTATAGGCAGGCGTAACAGCCAGCGGCTTTTCACCGGTCAAACGACTAAATAAATTATCTATCTGGGCAAAACGGTCAGACAGCAGATGATTGCTAAATGCCGGGATAAGAGAGAAAGAACGATAGGCCATAGTATCCTCCTTTAATAGGTCGTTAATTAACACTAAGGTTTAAATCTATAAATATGGGCCAGTTAATCCGTTTTCAAGTGTAAAATCAATATGAGAGAAAATAATCTTGCCTCAACTAACATCAACCGTTTTATCGTCAAACCTCTGATTAATGCGATACTGATATAAATTT
>JBQMRO010000050.1:0-559 GCA_052174475.1 Arsenophonus sp. NC-CH8-MAG3 | reverse complement strand
CATCGTAGAAGACTAAACAGCTCATTTATTATAGTATCTTCTATATCCTAACCTGTTAATATGTTGTTCATAGAATTGTAAATTGTACCGTTTAAAACGTTAAACAGCCTATATGCTGTATCACAGTTGAGCGTGTCTTCCGGGGAGAACGACACGTGTTAGCGAATTCTGAAAGCGAGCAAATATCTTTAGTATTTTCTGTATCTAGTGAGGGTGCGGAACTCTGAACCAGTAGTACTTACAACTGATCAAAGCCTCCCTGAAGGTGCATAAACAAACGTCGTAGACTTTAACATCCTGTATTATTGTTGGGGTATTTGAACCTTGCAGTTTACCCCCTGTAACTAAACAACTAGATATGATTTGACATCAATCCACTATAGTGATTACCAAGTGCAATAATACAAGCTCCGGTTAAAGTTGCAACATCAATTACCACATCAGGAAAAACAAAAGGAGCAACAGGCCGTCCGGTGGCATTACTTGCTCAATTTTTGTTAAATCGTGTTTTTATAAACTGTGACGAATAATAATACCAGTAAATTTATAATAGATCTTT
>JBQMRO010000049.1:0-152570 GCA_052174475.1 Arsenophonus sp. NC-CH8-MAG3 | reverse complement strand
ATTTTTTTGGTAAAGGTATATGTCGTTTTATCAGGAAAAATTATCGCCTTTGCATGCTGCTTATTATCGGTAGAACTACGCATGATTATAAATGAGCTAGATTAGGGTTGAAGATGGTTATTAAGAGTCAGAAGTAAAATTAGCTAAACTTCACTTCCCAAAGCCATTTAACACCGAAAGTTAAGGTGATCTGCGAGGGAAGGTCTAACTAGCAAAGAGCCGCAATTCTGTTTATAAAGTTCTTGATATTTTGTTGGCAAGGTTTCAGCGTATCCTAAAAAAGAGACGAAAAAGCTGGAGAAAGAGCGAGAAGAGCTATTGGCATTCTATGCCTTTCAGTTAGCACACTTGGAGTCAATAAGAACGATGAATTCGGTTGAGTCTGATTTTTTGATAGTGATGCTACGAATCCGACGCAGAAAGCACTGTAGTTCAAGAAAAACAACCATTTTAGTGTTATTTAAGATTCTCTCCAATTTGATTAGAAATCTGGAGCCGGCTAAGAGGATTTTTATCTTCTGACCATACTGGCAAACAACGTCCAATTCAAGGACGGATAGAAAATTCACGAAGCAATTATAGCGAAGAATGACCATAATTACACTAGATTTGCTAATAACTTTATTGTTTTAAAATTACTTTGGATAATAAATGTAAAATTACTTAATTTGAATCAAAAAAATTAGTATTTAATACTAATAAACTAATAACTAGTACTTTATATATTTTTAATACCATTAAAGCTATTTAATTTTATTAAAATTTAACCTGAAATAAATATAGAAAAATTTAAGTAGTTAAATTATTTATTAATATGATATAGCTAATGTTTCAATATAATTTATTGCCATTTGACGTGCTTCATTATCAATTGCTAACACTGCATCAATGCTATCAGGTTCGGCTAAACTTAACTTTTCTACTGTATCCATATTAACTTGCGCAATATCAGTAAATTGAAGTTTTCCTGCTAAAAATGCAGCAACAGAAACTTCATTCGCAGCATTTAAAATTGTAGTTGCCGCTTGCCCATGATGAGAAGCATCAATTGCTAATTTTAAACAGGGATAACGTTGATAATCTGGAGCAATAAAGGTTAATGAAGATAATTGTTTAAAATCGAGCGTAGCTGCACCTGAAGGAATACGATCTGGATAAGCCATACTATAAGAAATTGGTGTTCGCATATCAGGCGTACCTAATTGAGCGATCACACTTCCATCTTGATAGCGAACCATTGAATGAATAACAGATTGCGGATGGATGATAACTTCAATTTGATCGTCTGAAGCATTAAAGAAATACCGTGCTTCAATATACTCAAGCCCTTTGTTAATCATCGTTGCTGAATCAACCGAGATCTTACGCCCCATAGACCAATTAGGGTGATTACAAGCCCCGTTAGGTGTCATCTTCTTAAGAGATGCGAGCGGAATTTTAAGAAAAGGACCACCCGAGCCGGTTAATATTATGCGCGTTATTCCGTGTTGTTCAAGATTAGAAAAGCCTAAATTACGTTGAATTTTAATTGGTAAACTTTGAAATATAGCATTATGCTCACTATCAATAGGCAACACCTGAGCGCCATATTTTTTAATTGCGTCAAAAAAAAGTTGTCCACTAGTAATCAATGATTCTTTATTAGCTAATAAAATACGCTTACCTTGACGGATCGCAGCTAATGTTGGTATTAAACCAGCAATTCCAGTAATTGCTGACATAACTTGATCAACATTATCAAGTGCGGCTAGTTCACAAACTCCCTTTTGACCTGATAAAACTTTAGTTTTACATCCTTGTTTACTTAGTATGCTTCTTAAATTATTGGCTGATTTTTCGTCTGACATAGCAGCATATTGTGGCTGGAATTCTAAGCATTGCTGAATCATAGTAGCCACATTTTTATGTGCAACTAATGCTATAATTTTAAATTTTGCTAGATTTTCTTTAACTACTGACAGTGTTGTTTTACCAATTGAACCGGTTGAGCCTAAAATTGTCAGACGTATCATCTTGATATATATGCTCTACTATTTAATTAAAAAATTATACTAACTTAGATATATAACATATAGTAATAAATTAAAAGATATAATAAATGCATACTTACTTTATGTATACCTTATGACCTTATTATAAAAGGTTTAAAATTCCATCAATTCTTTTTCTTTTTCTTCCAGAGATTCATCAATTTTCATAATATAATTATTAGTTAACTTCTGGATTTCATCTTGTACTCGACGTTCATGATCATCACTAATTTTTTTATCTTTTAGTAAAATCTTAATCTTATCATTTGCATCACGCCGTGCATTACGAACAGATACACGCATTTGTTCAGCATCATTACGGACAACTTTAATTAAATCCTTACGTCGTTCTTCCGTTAACGGTGGTAAAGGCAGCCGTATAATAGTTCCTGCTGAAGAAGGATTAAGACCTAGATCTGATGCTATAATAGCTTTTTCTACTGCCGGCAATAACGTACGATCAAATACAGTAATAACGAGTGTACATGAATCCTCAGTTGTAATATTCGCTAACTGACGTAATGGGGTTGCAGAACCATAATATTTAACCATAATACCATCCAATAAACTTGGCGATGCCCGACTAGTACGAATTTTATTAATTTGACTTTTTAATGCTTGAACGCTTTTTTCCATACGTTCTTGAGCATCTTTTTTAATTTTATTAATCACGTTTAAACCCTTATAAGTGGTTATAAATATTTAGGCTATAACCGATACCCAATTCAATTATTTTAATGATGTTAAATATTATATTGTCAAAAATCATCTACCTTTCTCAAGAGATTAATCACGCGAGATTAACGTGCCTTCATTTTCACCCATCATAATTCGATGTAACGCACTGGGTTTATTCATGTTAAAAACACGGATAGGTAAATTATGATCACGAGCTAAAATAAACGCTGCCAAATCCATCACTTTTAATTCGCGTTCCAATACGTCTTGATAAGTTAATTTTTTATAAAAAACAGCATCTGAATACTTTGATGGGTCGCAGGAATAAACACCGTCAACTTTGGTTGCTTTTAAAATAACATCTGCTTCAATTTCTATTCCTCGTAAACAAGCTGCTGAATCTGTTGTAAAAAAAGGATTTCCAGTTCCTGCTGAGAAAATAACAACTCTGCCATTACGAAGCAAGCTAATTGCCTTAGTCCAACTATAATTATCACACATACCATTTAATGGTATTGTAGACATGAGTTTGGCATTAACATATGCACGATGTAAAGCATCACGCATGGCTAATCCATTCATTACTGTCGCCAATATTCCCATGTGATCGCCAACGACACGATTCATCCCAGCTTCAGTTAGTCGAATACCACGAAATAGGTTACCACCACCAATAACTATACCAACCTGTGTTGATAATTCTACTAGTTCCTTAATTTCATGTGCAATATGATCTAAAACGCTTGCATCAATACCAAAACCTTCTGAACCTTGCAAAGCTTCGCCACTAAGCTTAAGCAAGATACGTTTATATACGGGTTTTGTATTAGTTGCCATGGTGTTTCGTCCTGAACAGATAAATTATTGAAGGTTTAAAATTTTTAGTTTAAAGTCTAAGTATAAAATACTTGATTAATTATTACATCCCGGAAGATAGTATGATTTTTTTAAATAATTTAGATTTAACTTTGAACCTATCTTTTATAGACTATAATGGAGTTTTACTATCATTTACTAATTAGGCTAATTTTTGATTGTACACTAAAACATATCGATGCAGAGTAATCTTAAACTCTTCACTAAAATTAAATAATGGCTTTGTAGCTTATCCTCTATACGCGATTAAATCATTCATCTATACCACTCGTTTGAGAATGCCTCAGCTGGCCTAAGTCAGTGTTCTATACCAAGCTCTACACATAAACAGATGTGTTCCTATTTTCCATTGGTTAAATATTTTCGCAGACCAAAAAGGTGTTTTATAAATTCTTTGATATTATCTGTAAGTATACGATGGATAGCTATGTGGATATATTTGATTAAGATCACATAAAAAGAGTTGAGCACCTGCCGCGGTCTTAGCATTATAAAAACGGATAAAATCAATTGAGTGCCACGATATATACCTACAAAAGATGATATTGTGAAGTTTTATTTGGCATCTTCGAAAGATGCTTACGTTTAAGTGCATGATAACAATAAGTTTGTAGATTTTAAATCCTTCATGCTTTAACTTTATGGAGGAAATGGGGTGACTTCCTCTTCATTTCACGCAAACTCCATTCTACCGGATATTCGTAAACAGCGATCTGAGTAGATCAAAATACTACGGTAGTTCAGTAATTTGTGTACTGCGATCAGTAGATCGTTGAGAGGATAAAAAGGTTTTTCGTAAAAACATGATGGTAAATATAGCTGTAATCATCAGTGTCATCTCGTTTTGGCATTTAGCAACGGTAAATTTGCATATGCCGTAACGGTTAGTGAAATAGATTTAAGATTTTTATTGACCTGAATAGCAAGAGAGATTTAGGTGTTGTAGTTAGCTGACGATGGGGGAGCGTCAGCATCATGATATTTTGCCTTAACTATATCTCTGACAGAGTCATATTAGCATGAAATAGTGTCCTAGGACGAGGAGGATCTATATAATGATCCGGAACCAAATAATTAATTAAGTTTTTTATTTTTTATAAGAAGAAAAGTTAGTATTTAAACTAACTTTAATTTAATAGATTAAAGCATATGTTAAATTAAATAATTTAATGGTATATATTTATATATATTTTTGTTAAACTAAAAAAGTTTTAAAGTTTTCTAAAACAGAACTGTTTGTTATTGCCTCCATTTAGTAAATGATATCATCATTTACTTATTTGCCGCTACTTCAAGCAGGCAAATTAGTTTATAGTTTTTCAATACCTTCACCAACTTCAAAACGAATAAAGTTAGTTACTGTTACATTTTTCTCTTTTAGAAATAAACCAACTGTTTTGCTTGGATCCATAACAAATTGTTGACCAGTTAAAGAAATCTCATTGATAAATTTATTCATGCGGCCAGTTACTATTTTTTCCGCAATTTCACGAGATTTACCAGATTGCATTGCTATGTCAAATTGAATTTGATGTTCATGAGTAAGAACATCTGTTAGCACATCTGCCGGTGTAACACATTCAGGTTTACTCGCTGCGATATGCATCGCAATATGCTTAATAAGCTCATCATCCGCACCTTTAGCAGATACAAAAACGCCAATACGAGTACCATGTAAATAATAGCCGATTTTTTCACCTTCTATAATCTTGATTCGGCGAATATTAATATTTTCACCAATTTTAGTAACAATTGCTGTACGTTGTTCTTCAAATTTTCTCTTTAATTCATCAATAATTAAGAATTTATTTTCGACAACGGATTTTAATATTTCATTACCGAATGCTATAAAATTTGCATCCTTAGCTACAAAATCCGTTTCACAATTCAATTCGAGCAACGCTCCAAATTTACCATTATCAGAAATTTTCGCCATTACCACGCCTTCGGCGGCTACTCGACTGGATTTCTTAGCAGCTTTTGCTTGACCTGATTTACGCATATTATCGATAGCTAATTTAATATTTCCGCTAGCTTCAATTAATGCCTTTTTACACTCCATTATGCCTACGCCAGTACGTTCACGTAGTTCTTTTACTAAAGCAGCGGTAATTCGAAACATGTGATTTATTCCTTATTATCCCTGATTGGATAGGAGTACCCCCTACGCAAACAATTCCTATTCTAATAACTAAAAAGAAAGTAATTAAGCTATGTAATCAATATATTGTAAACCTAGCCCATAATACTCTTCTATCAATAACGAAGAGCTATCCTTATTATTCAGTATCTATCAAGTTTTCTTCTAGTTTAATTGCTTGATCTTGATAACGACCTTTATAAACAGCTTTAACAACAGCATCTAAATACAACTTAACTGCACGGATCGCATCATCATTACCAGGAATGATGTAATTAACACTATCTGGATTAGAATTAGTATCAACAATCGCAAATACAAGGATACCTAAGTTATTTGCTTCTTTAATAGCAATATGCTCATGTTCTGCATCAATAACAAATAAAGCATCAGGTAAACCGTCCATTTCTTTAATACCACCTAAACTATTTTCTAGCTTGTTAAGCTCACGGGTACGCATTAATGCTTCTTTTTTGGTTAACTTATCAAAAGTACCATCCTCAGATTGTGCTTCTAAATCTTTTAAACGCTTAATAGATTGACGAACAGTTTTCCAGTTAGTCAACATACCACCTAACCATCGGTGGTTAACAAAATACTGCTCGCAATTATTAGCCGATTTTTTTATCGATTCGCTTGCTGCGCGCTTAGTACCAACAAATAAAATTTTCCCTTTTCTTGAAGCAATTTTAGTCAATTCATTTAATGCTTCATTGAACATTTGAACAGTTTTTTCCAAATTAATGATATGCACTTTATTGCGCACACCAAAGATGTAAGTTTTCATCTTTGGATTCCAGTAGCGAGTTTGATGACCAAAATGAACTCCCGCTTGAAGCATATCGCGCATGGAAACAGTAGTTGCCATTTAAACCTCTATAATTTAATCAATTTGGCTATGTGTCTCTACAGATCTAATTCTCTCTGATTCATTAGTTGTATATTTTTCTACAATAAGAGCACCCTGAAAAAGCTATTGAACTTTATATTATAACATAATTAAGTTTATATTAGAAATAATTAATGTTTTTCTTTATTAAAAATTCACAAAATAATCTGTGTATTTTATGTCATAAAATCACAAATAATACCAGTTATAATTATATTTCTGAGTTTAATTCTATTTGATCAATTAAAAAGAATACTTCTGATTAAAGTATTATTTAGGTTGAAATGAATAGTGTTTCTTCATTTTTAAGTCAAAATTTACTTTGATACAATTTTATTATATGTGATGGCTAACGGCATCAATTTACATTTTTATGTGACTCAGTCATAATAATTTAGTTTGAAAACTAAACATTACTTTTAGGCTATTTGTTTAGTCTAAGACTATTATATAAATTCTCGTCGCGCACCATTTATTTATGACAAAATAGTTACTAAAGGATGTAAATTAAGGGTAAAATATCATAATAATGAGGGGCTACCCTCCATCATCCTCGCATCTCTCCATCATTAAATAAAACTACAACAACTAAAATTAATGCTACTTTTTAGGCCAGAAGATTTCTGTCTATTGACTAAGGGTTATAGCGTCTCCGAACTTATCGTTTCTAACGGGTAAGACAATATGATGTTGAGATCCCAGCCATTTTCCCCATTATTTTCCAATTATGCTGTCACCTGTTAAAGAATCCATAGTCGTTTTTCTGCAAAAAACATGTTCTTCCTTTCTGATGATCTACTACTAATCATATTCAGATGTTCATAAACTCCGTAGTATTTTGATCTAGTCAGATCGCTGTTTATGTAGTTATGAAGAAGGAATTTGCGTGAAATAAGGCAAAGCACTGAATTCAAAACCATAAAGCGTTTAAAGATGCTAGCATAATTATCTGTACATAGTCTTAAACATTTTCCGTAAATAGTAAATAAAACTGTATGACGTTATCTTTTCATAAATATAGATCACGTCACTCAATGGATTTTATCCGTTTACTCAATGCTAAGATTATGGTTAATGCTCAGCTCTTTTTACGTATATTAACCGAACATGTCTCATGCTTATCTATTAGATACTTACAGAAAATAGCAAAGAATTTACAGACCGCATTTTACTTTGTAAAATGCGTTTAGCTACTGGGGGGAATAGAAATTCCCATGTTTGTGTACAGAGCTTGATGTAAAATACTGAATTAGCGTGCTCTTACATCCTCAAATAAATGATATATTCAAGCAATTTAATTGGCACATGGAAAGAGATTCGCGCTGCAAAAGCTATTATTTAATTCTAGTCTAAAACTTAAGATCACTCTGTATTGATATGGTTAGTTGTGCAATCAGGAGCTATCTTAATTAAGATTGAGTAGTAAAAGTCCATAGACGCAGTCTATAAAAGATTGGTTAAAGATTAAACCTAAATTATTTAAAAAAACTATACTATCATCTTGGATATTATAGAAGTAATAGCTTTTTATTTTTTTAAAAAATTGATATTTTAAGTTATTAATTGGAATAATTATTCTTCACTACTAACATAACCGTAAACATATAATTATCTATATTTAATCAACATAATTGGCTGGCATATGTATTATTACTCACTTAAATAAGTATAAATAGGCAGAGCTCATGGCTATTTCAATTAAAACGGAAGAAGATATTCAGAAAATGCGTATTGCCGGACATTTGGCGGCAGAAGTATTAGAAATTATTGAACCTTATATAAGGCCAGGTGTCACCACCGGTGACCTTGATCGCATCTGTTACTCACATATCGTCAAAAAACAGCAAGCTATCCCAGCATGTTTGAATTATCATGGATTTCCTAAATCTATCTGTACATCCGTTAATGATGTTATTTGTCATGGTATTCCAAGTGATGAAAAAATTTTAAAAGAAGGTGATATCATTAATATTGATGTTACCATTATTAAAAATGGTTTTCATGGAGATACATCTAAAATGTTTATTATTGGCAAATCAACTATAGAAGCCAAACTATTATGTAAAGTAACACAAGAAAGTCTTTATCTTGCCTTAAAAATAATCAAACCTGGTATTCGGTTACGAACGATAGGTCAGACAATTCAGAAATTTGTTGAACAGCATAATTTTTCTGTCGTGCGTGAATATTGTGGGCATGGTATAGGTCAAGTTTTTCATGAAGAACCTCAAGTTTTACATTACGATGCTGATGACGGTGGTGTTATACTGCAAAAAGGCATGACGTTTACTATTGAGCCAATGGTAAATATCGGCGATCATCGTATTAGAACAATAAAAGATGGTTGGACAGTAAAAACAAAAGATAGATGTTGGTCAGCACAATATGAACATACTTTAGCTGTTACCAATAATGGATGTGAAATTTTCACTTTACGAAAAGAAGAAGAGCTATGTATTTCAACTGTATTAGTGAACAAATAATGTTTGATTGACCTCTTTAATTTAAAAGTTTTTATGTTAATATATTACTAATTTCTATTTCTATTTCTATTAGTGTAAATAATATTTACTACTAATTTTAGAATCAAATTTCTTCCAGTAATTTCGCAGTGATTATATCATAATAAAAAATTAGATTAGCACTCTGATCTTGAGTCTTGATAAATTATTGCAGCTTCTTTTTAAATCAATCGTTTCAATCTAATTTTCCAATTAATCGTTAATTATCGTTGGTTTTTCTATGTTCAACAAGAATTAGATGCTTTGCCAAATATAAACTTATTAATTTAAGCCAAGATTTTTTCCTATTACTATAATAACTAAGATTAGTTAATTTATTACTCTATTGTAAATATTTAGGTGTTTGGTTATGGATATTATATATACCCTCGTCATATAGTCATATTAATACTAAGACTAAGGCTACTTAGGAATATAGTTAAGGAAAATATCATGATAATAAATGCTCTATCGTCAGGTAATATAACACCTGAAATCAGTGCTGTTCTTGAAGCAAGCAAGATAGCTTGAGTCTATTTTAACTAATCGCTATAGCGTATCTGAATTTACCGTTCCTAAATAGGAAAATAAGATGATGTTAATGGAGATTGACTATATTAACAAATATTGCTTCTTTCCTCATAGAGGAAATTCTAGATAATTTGTATTTCAATTGTCGTGATTTGAAATAATTTTTTCTAAGCAGATAAGTTAGTAAACTAAAAGACCTCATGTCATGGACATTTACTCAGCTATCATTTTAATCGTCTGATATAATTCTCCAGATTTTAAATTTGGAATTCTTTACCAATAACTCTCTGATTATCTCGCCTTATTAGGTGATGGTAACTAATTTCATGCTCTAGCTAGCAAAAGTTGCATATCATTTAACTTCATCTAAATAAAAGGTGAAGCCTTTATCGATGATCGGCTCAAGAAAATATCTAACACACTCTGCATTAAACTCTTCAAGAATCTCATCGCTCATATGACCCTTTTAATCTAGGGAAATTAAGACCGCAACAACTTGTTCTTTTCTTTTATTCCTCTTCCCCCGCGTTTTCTGCTTTTTCTATGCAGAAAAGAATGATTTCATTTAAAGAATCATATAAAATATTTTATTGATTTTAACAATACCATTTACTTATTTATATTGGTTGCCTGCTGAATCAAAGAAGGAAGTAACGCCATCTAAATGTTGTTTTCAAATCAATACCTATTTGTTTTGCTGATTCTTGTAAAGTCAAGCTAGTATAGTATTGTGTGGGGAAAAACAGCTACGCTAATTCGGAGATGTTAATGATCTGAATACTGTTTTATTTATACAAGTTATTAGAAAATCTGTTATGTGCCAGTTAGGCACTGTTCTACTCTGACGTTTTATAAATCTATTCTCCATCCTTAATTAGACATTGTTTACCACTAGAAACAGTAGATCAACTCTCTTGATTCGGGTCCCTCCCCCCTTCCCGCTTTTTTGAGTAAATTATGGCAACTTTAATACAATTGAAAGGATTGTTTTCTTGAACCACAGCGATTTGTGCGTAAGCTTAATATCTTAACACTGTTACGCAAAAACCGATTCAATCGGATTCATCGTTCTTATTGATACCCAGTGTGGTTGACTGATAAAAAGTTTGTAGAGAATGCTAGTTATTTTCTCGATTATTCTCTAGATTCTTGATGGTTGATAACCTTACTAACAAAATATAAAGGGATTTATTATCGGCATCGCGACTCTCTCTACTAGCTAGAAAACCCCTCCGGCAGCTCACATTAACTTTCTATTACATACTTTTAGAGAGTGAAGCTAATATATATCAGCTATTTTATATACTAACAAGATTTGTAATACATTTCTGGAAAAATTTTTGCTGCTAGATTCTAAAAATAAAAAGCGCCATATCTCGTATCAAGCCTAGAAGAAGATATACTTAAGCAACGCGCTCACTAGCTATTGAGGAATTCAATTTAGTTTAATTTTGACTTTTGATAGATATCTTCAACCGTAACGAGCTTCCATTACTCCATACGTAGTGTCGTCAATAATAACTAGTAAGAAAAAGTGATTATTTTGCCTAGCAGAACGTATATACTTTCAGGCAAAAAATAAACGTAACGAATATCGTGTAAATTACACAGCCGTCATTGTCGATGCATTTCAAGGTATTGCTGTTTCAGTCTACTGATGCTATTAAGCAGAGAGATGATGTGCTTTTTACCGTAAATGCTCTTAGGGCTTCATAAAAATCGTCGCTGAACATGCCTAAGCAGGCAGTACAGGTATGGCAGTAACTCTTCGCCGCTTTTTCATACTTCAGATAGGGCAGTAATAATGAGCTGTTAAAACATATTCCATTGTTTGCTACGAGACTCCCTAATCTTCAGAGCTTTAATCTTAACATTACTAATATCTGTTTCATAGGTTTGCAGTAACAAATAACAGTTATAGACAAGGATATTTATGGTCCCGTCGATAAAGAGGCATTGAGCATGTTATCGTAACATGGCTTTAATCTCATCCTCAACAGCGGTACTATTAGGTAACTGTCAGCATTATAGATGAGTCTATGGAAGGGATTATAGTAATATCTGGTTTTGTGAATATCTCTAGGATAGACTTTTTATGATATATCATTTCTGTATTGTTGAAATCATTCACGAAATTAATAAGCAGGATGTACGTCACTATCTCTAAAACCTATACATTGAAAATGAGTATAACTTACAGTAGCATGGATGCAAGACGAAATTTCATGATGAAACGATAGCAAAGAGGATTTCTGATTATGATGCAACGTACATTTTCTATTATTAAGCCAAATGCGATTAAAAAAAATGTAATTGGTGAAATTTATAGCCGTTTTGAGAAATCTGGATTTCAAATTATTGCTGCTAAAATGGTGCGTTTAAACAAAGAACAGGCATCTGCATTTTATATTGAGCATAAATGTAAGCCTTTTTTTTCTGAATTAGTCGAGTTTATGGCTTCAGGCCCCATAATGTTACAAATTTTAGCGGCCAATGATGCTATACAGCGTTATCGTGATTTGATGGGTGCAATGGATTACCATGCTAAGGGATTGTTAGGGACATTACGTGCTGATTATTCAGATAGTTTTATCGAAAATGCAGTACATGGCTCAGATTCTGTCATATCGGCAGAGCGAGAAATTACTTTTTTCTTTACTGAAAACGAAATTTATTCGCGATAATAAACAGAAAAAAGATTTTTTAACAAATTTAATAAGGTTTATAAAATACCTTACCTTGTTAAGTATTTTTTTGCAAGGCTATATGGGTATGTAAATCTATTAAAATAATATTTAGTATCAATAAATATAGTTAATTATTAAAAATCTGCAATTTTGCCGAAAAGTGTAAAAATGAGGCAATGAAGATGTTTCAATATAAAACAATAGCACGATCTTGTGTCCCCTCTTTTTCTTCTGTTAAAAAATCAGCAAAAGTAAATTTGTTGGATATGAATCGTAAACAGATGCGGAAATTCTTTAGTGATATGGGGGAAAAGGCATTTCGGGCCGATCAAGTAATGAAATGGATTTATCACCATTGTTATGATGATTTTAATTTAATGACTGATATTAATAAGGTGTTACGGACTAAATTAAAGGCCATTGCCGAAATTCGGGCGCCTAAAATTGCGCAAGAGTGGCGTTCTTCTGATGGCACGATCAAATGGGCAATAACAGTAATTGAACAACAAGTTGAAACAGTCTATATTCCTGAAGATAATCGGGCGACACTTTGTGTCTCTTCTCAAGTTGGCTGTGCTCTTAAGTGCAAGTTTTGTTTAACCGCACAGCAAGGTTTTAATCGTAATTTACATGTTTCAGAAATCATAGGTCAGGTGTGGAGAGCTACTAAAGTTATTAGCTCTTTAAAATCTAAAGGGCGGCGTCCAATTACTAATGTTGTAATGATGGGAATGGGAGAGCCTTTATTAAATCTAAATAATGTTATTCCAGCAATGGAAATTATGATGGATGATTTTGGTTTTGGATTATCAAAACGACGAGTGACTTTATCAACTTCTGGTATTGTACCTGCCCTTGATAAATTGGGTGATATGATTGATGTTGCGTTGGCAATTTCCTTGCATGCTCCTACGAATGAAATTCGTAATGAGATTCTACCTATTAATAAAAAATATAACATCGAAACTTTTCTGGCTAGTGTTCGGCGCTATCTAACTAAAACTAATGCAAATCATGGACGTGTAACTGTTGAATATGTCATGCTAAATGGTGTGAATGATAGTATTGAACATGCACATCAGTTAGCTAAATGTCTTAAGGATACTCCTAGCAAAATTAATTTAATTCCTTGGAATTCATTTCCTAATGCGCCTTACAGATGCAGCTCTAATAGCTGTATTGATCGTTTTGCAAAAGTATTAATGAAATATGGTTATACTACTATTGTGCGTAAAACTCGTGGTGATGATATTAATGCTGCATGCGGTCAATTATCGGGCAATGTTATTGATCGAAGAAAACAAGTATTGAAAAATGCCTTATTAGTGAACCAATTATAGTAAAAGCGGTCTGAGTACTAATTATATAAATAAAATATATTAGATGTCATAATTTCTTTTATTGCTAGCTATATAAATAAATAAGAGTGACATAATAAGGATATCTATCATTAATTTTTTATTAATTGGTTTTATTAATAGGATATACTAGTATTAGTAATATTTTTGATATTGCAATTGTGACATCATGTAAATAGATAGGCATTACTGATTTTATCAGTAGGGAATTCTCCAGACGCATCTTATCTTCTTGAGAAGATAAATGCTTACAGAGTTAAAATGAGATGGCTAATTCAGGTATGCAATCATTATGATTTAGAATAATGTAATCAACTTTAATATTAAAGTATTTTACAATAACAATTAGTTCATCAGTAATCAATAATATAAGTAATCCTATATTACTATTTAGGCTTTTATTTTCTAAATATATCTGAAGAGATGATTAAATTAAGGAAAGAGGAAGAAGGTAAGTGGGCTTGAATTGTGAAAATATTTCAAAAATAAAGTAAGAAATATTATCGGTATGAAGATTTTTATTAACTTATATATAAAGTTTTTTTAAAAGCCTTCATGATGTTAAAACTCAAAAAAGAACAATATTCCCACGAATGAATAGCAAATCTAAAACAGAAAAAACAGAAATCACCATTGGTCAACGATTATTGCAGGAACGTGAAGCGCTTGGTCTTTCACGAGAAAGCGTTGCCGAGCGACTTTGCTTAAAAGTATGCACAGTACGTAAGATAGAAGAAGATAGCAATTCCCATAATGTTGATCCTACTTTCTTGCGTGGTTATATTCGTTCTTATGCAAAATTAGTAAATATTCCAGAAAAAGAAATCCTTGAATTATTGAATAAACATTCACCAGCAAAAGTAGTAGTAATTTCTCCTATACAAAGTTATTCCCTAGGAAAAACACGCAAGAAATGGGAAGGTTGGTTAATGAAATTTACCTGGTTAATTATCATTATTTGTACTACTATGATATGTATTTGGTGGTGGCAGGATTATAAAGCACAAAAACAAGAAATTGTTACTATGGCTAAACAGAATCGCTCTAATACTTCTCTACTACAGGTAGATCCACTTTCTTATACCTCAAATATACTAGAAGAGACTGAAAAAAATAATGTAAATGCATTATTATTAGAAACTAATAACCAACCGGTAACATCAGCGATAGCTGATAATATCGCATTACCGACATCTAAAACCACATTAATTCCTGAAAAACTAAAAAATAATGGTATAAATTTTAATATCAAATCAGTACTTCCAACAGAAGTAAAAACATCGGTATTGCCAGGCAGTGTTACTGTTAATAATGACAGTCTAGAACGATATAGAACAGTAGAAACTTTTACTGATATTGATTATCAAAGAATAGAATCTTGTAATGGGGTTGTAATGAACTTTAAAGGGAAATCCTGGTTAGAAGTTACTGATGCTAAAGGTAAGATTTTATTTAGTGGTACTAAAAATGCAGGTCAGAAACTTGAATTAAATGGTGAACTTCCTTACCAATTTAATATCGGTATACCTGCTAATGTTAATCTACTATTCAAAGGTAATTCTATTGATCTAAATCACTTTATTAAAATTAATCGTCCAGCTAAGTTTAAATTGCCTGGATTGTAAATAAATATTCTAAAACAACGTCTATAAATAATGATAAATTTTTAACAAATAATAAGCCATCATTAACTCGATGGCTTTAATTATAGAAAAAACGTATATATTAAATATAGATGCTGTAGGAGAGTGCATGAATAATCAATTACCAATAAAAAGGCGTAAATCAACGTGCATTTATGTAGGTAACGTTCCCGTTGGTGATGGCGCACCAATCACAGTACAATCTATGACAAACACACGGACAACGGATGTTGCAGCTACAGTTAAGCAAATTAAATCTTTAGAACAAGCAGGTGTTGATATTGTACGTGTTTCTGTGCCTACAATGGATGCAGCTAAAGCGTTTAAGCTTATTAAACAGCAAGTTAATGTTCCTGTTATTGCTGATATTCATTTTGATTATCGTATTGCACTAAAAGTTGCTGAATATGGTGTGGATTGTTTACGCATTAATCCGGGGAATATTGGTAATGAAGAGCGTATTCGTCAGGTTATTGATTGCGCTCGTGATAAAAATTTTCCGATTCGGATCGGCGTTAATAGTGGTTCATTAGAAAAAGATATTCAAAAAAAATATGGTAAGTCCACGCCGGAAGCGTTAGTTGAATCAGCTATGCGGCATGTGGATATATTGGATAGATTAAATTTTGATCAGTTTAAAATTAGCGTGAAAGCTTCAGATGTTTTTTTAGCTGTAGATGCATATCGTTTACTGGCCAATAAAATTGATCAACCCTTGCACTTAGGTATTACTGAAGCTGGTGGAACACGTGCAGGTTCAGTAAAATCTGCTATCGGACTGGGAATATTATTATCTGAGGGAATTGGTGATACATTACGTATCTCATTATCCGCTGATCCGATTGAAGAAGTTAAAGTTGGTTTTGATATTTTAAAATCTCTTCGTATCCGCTCGCGAGGTATTAATTTTATTACTTGTCCAACCTGTTCACGTCAAGAGTTTGATGTCATTGGTACTGTTAATACACTAGAGGAGCGGTTAGAAGATATTATTACTCCAATGGACGTCTCAATTATTGGTTGTGTTGTTAATGGTCCTGGTGAAGCAGAGGTTTCTACCATTGGCGTAACAGGGGCAAGAATAAAGAGTGGATTTTATGAAGATGGTGTTCGTCAAAAAGAGCGTTTAGATAATGTTAATATGATCGATCAGTTTGAAGCTAAAATTCGAGCAAAAGCCGTTATGTTAGATAAAAATCGGCGGATTGATATCGAAAAATTAGATAAGTGATTTAATTATATTAGTTAATGATGTGAGATTTTAATAAATCTATTGCATGATATGGTCATGCTAATGTTCCACTCTGATACTTCGTGAATTTGTTTTTTTATTCTTAAATTAGACGAAGTTTTTTACAAGAGTTACAGTAGATTAAATTCCCTTAATCAGTTTCATCTTTTTAAGATGAAGAGAAAGGTTCAGAAACTATTGAAATAGTTATTTTCTAGAACAACAATGCTTCGCGCGTCAGATATTCATAGCCTTATTCTTGAAAAAGCTGAATTAATCAAATTGGTTATTCTTATTGACGCCTAATGCGGATGACGGGAAGGCATAGAATGCCAGAAGCTCTTTTCGCTTTTTCTCTAACTTCTTCATCGCTGCATGAATACCTTATCCTAATAATTTTCCAAACAAAAATATTAATGACTTTATTAGTGGCGTATGGACTCTCTATTAACCAGATCTCATGCAACTAACTCCACTTTAATTTTTAGTTGCATCACATTGTAGTGTGATGCAACTGCATTAGTTATTTTATGTAGCTAATGACGTTTGTTCCATATGTCCAGGAATATCTTTGTTCATTGCATTCCAAAAAACCAAGGGCATCGTCATCCAGTAGCAAGAACATTGGAATAAAGTTAAGCAGCGTGTGCTTAGCTTGCTTCTAACTTTAAATAATTATATTTGACCACAACAAACTCTTTATATCCATGCGCAGTGATGCAGACAATAACCAGAAAGTAAAAACAATCATCTTGCTTTTGACAGAGCGGAATATGCCTTCAGCCAAGAAAAAAATAACGCGTATCGCTTAAAATCATGCAAGGTACACACTACCTATCCTGTGCTCTTCAAGGTATTACTATTTTAGTTTGCTGACGCTTCTCTGACAGAGAAGCGTCATATACTTTCTTATTGAGAAAACCTAAAGCTTCGTACAATCACCGGTTGATATGCTCTTTCTAGATATCTACCATAGTAGTAATTCTTCGCCATTTTTGCAGGTTCCAAATAAGGAAGCAACGAGCTCTTAAAGCATATTCTGTCGACACTACGATCTCCCTTAATCGTAAGCATTTTAATCTCAATATCACCAATACTCCCTAATATGTATAATTAATTTTGGCAAATAACTGTTACGGATAACGACAATGATGCTCGTCAACAAGCAATATTCATTATGTCTTTTAGGTCCGTCTCAACAGCAGTGCTTATCAACTCCTTGACGTAATTACGGATGAGTTCATGCAAAGAATCACAGGTGATATCTGCTTTTTATAGATTACTTCTATGGTAGACTTTCATGGTATACAATATGTATTTTGTTAAAATTATTAATAAATTAATCAGCATAACTCTTCTCTATTCTTATCCTTGATAAGAAAGATCAAAAGGCTTTTTATATTAATAATTAATACTCATCGAGTTAGTTTAAGATTTAAATAATTAGCTAATATAGTTAATTTATTAAGAATTATGTTACTAGTAGTACTACCCCTATCGGTTTTATTCTAACTAAGATCATATAGATCGATAATGATACATTGATCAATAATACCTTATTTATCAAAAATAAATAGTTTATCTGTAATAAACAGATTAGAAAAGAAATAAAAATTACTAAAACAAATTTAATCTGTTTTTTTCTTTGATTTTAATTTAATGATTTATTTTTAATCCAGTAATAATATTGATTCTAATGCAATTTCAACCATCTCATTAAATGTCGTTTGCCGCTCTATTGCAGTTGTTTTTTCGCAACGACGAATATGATCAGAAACCGTACAAATAGTTAGTGCTTTTATACCATATTCTGCCGCAATGCTATACATACCAGCAGCTTCCATTTCTACTCCTAGAATACCATATTTTTCCATTGTATCAAATACTTGCATTTGAGATGTATAAAAAAGATCAGTAGAGAAAATATTACCTACTCGAACGTTGACATTCTTTGCTTTAGCTGCAGTAATAGCATTATGAACTAGATCATAATCTGCAATAGCTGAAAAATCATTATCATTAAATTTTAACCGATTAACTTTAGAATCAGTGGATGCTCCAAGGCCGATAATAATGTCGTGTAACTTCACTTCCTGGCTAATAGCACCGCAGGATCCAACTCGTATTATTGTTTTAACACCAAAGTCAGTAATTAATTCTTTCATGTAAATTGAACAAGAAGGAATTCCAATACCATGTCCCATTACAGAAATACTACGGCCTTGATAATTTCCAGTAAAACCTAACATACCACGAACATTATTTACCTGACGGCTATCGGTGAAATAATTTTCTGCAATATGTTTTGCGCGTAAAGGATCTCCTGGCATCAATATCACTTCCGCAAAATCGCCCATATCAGCATTAATATGTGTGGTGGCCATAAATAAATTTCCTTATATTACTTATTGATAAAATCGGGAATATAAACAAACATCTTCTATTATACTTAAAGTATTGTTTTGCCATATCTCATATCATGTCATTGGCAATAAACGAAAATATCGCACAACCGTTTATCCAATATTAGAAAAGGTTTGTCAATGACCTTAGTGCTTTAGGTTTTACTTGTAGATTAAAAATTAAATAGGAGTATTTTCTTGTGTATTATCAGTTTCTGACCAAATGGCATCTCAATCATGATTAGTTCTAATAATTAAACTATCCTAGTTCTCAACTAATACCAAAATTTATAAAAACGATTATTAAATAACTCTAGTCCAACTGTATAATCCGTGTACCATCTCGAGGTATCTATATGAAAAATTAAAATTTATAAAATTAGTAAATCCATGTTAGTGTCTATCGCTTTTTAATTTTCTTAAGATTATCATACTAAATAGTATTTCAATAGCGGTTGCTATACTTACTTAGTATAGCAACACGAGATTGGCATAAATATCTGTAGTTTTGGCAAGTATAACACTACCTTGCCAGCTTTTTCTTCAGCTAGTTTTAGCATAGTTGTTGGTATAGATGGCTTAACATAATAACCTCAACAATTACCACTAGTACGTTTAAAACAGATAACTTTATCATTGATAAAAAATGACTATAAGCAATAAACATATCTTACGTTATAAGCATCTTCATGTAGTACTTTCTCACTATTTAACGAAGCTGATAAATATTTTTAACCAAAAATCGTCTCATAGATGCTATTTAAAAGATTAAATAGCTTGAAATATAATAAATAGGTTTATTTGTTTTTATGCTATTTTCACCTAATTGATTTAAGAGCGTTATGCTGAATAGTAGTAATTATAAGATTACCTAGAAATTAGTATTTTTTATAACTATCTGCTATATCTACCAAGATAGTATAGTTTTTAACTAATTAGGTTTAACTTCGAATAAGTCTTTTATAGACTTGAAATAGATTTCTACTACGCAATATTGATTGCAGTAGTTTCTGATTGTATAGTCAATAATATTGATACAGAGTAATCTCAAGCTCTTGAGCAGAATTAAATGATGGCTTTGCAGCTCTTTTCCATACGCACATTGAATCGCTAAATCATATTGTTTATTTTAAAATATATTATCAGGCTAAGTTAGTATTATATAGCAAATCTCTCTTCTGTATACAGAAGGAAGAATTTATATTTTCCGTTAACTGAATATTTTCACAGATCAAAGGCGATCTGTAAATTATTTGCTATTATCTCTAAATACGATGAATAGCCATTGGAAATGTTCAGTTAAGAGCATGTAAGAAACGTTGAGTATTTCCATATCTTTGGCTTGTTTGACTTGTAAAGACAGATAAAGTCCATCGAGATGTAGAACAACCTATCTTATATATTTTGAAGATAAGATCGTGAGTTTTTTTGCGTTTTTAAAAGATATTTCACATCTACGTGAAAAAAATAATAGACTCGTAGTTTTTAAATGTTTCATGCTTAAATTTGCGGATTCCTTCCTTGTTTTACATAATTCTTGTTCTAACTCAGGTTGAGCACTTATATGGGGTTCAGGAGTAATTCGTATACGACTGGCTAATAGATCTATCGATAGGAGGAAACCTTTTTATAGAAAAAATAAATTACGGCTTTCTGATCGGATGACAGTGTCGTCCATAAACTATGGAGAATATAGCTGTGTTTATTAGACTATTTTAATAAAGCTTATTACTTTTTTCATAGAAAATTTATAACTATATCTATATTTTAATTATTGTGATTTCAAATAACCTTTCTCAATGTTAGATAATTCGGTAAATAAAACAATTCCGTGTCATGGAATCTACTCAGTCATTCTTTTAATTAGCTAAAATATCTGTTCATGGTTTGAATGTAGAATTCATTCTAGGAATAAATTTCCGATTATTAACATTGCTAGACGTTTGTGGTAATTTTATGATCGATATCAAATAGGTGTTTCTTATCATTTAGATCCCATCTGAGCAAAGAATGCACTTTTTATTTATAATAAGCTCAAAAAACGCCTAAGTATAATACTCTGCATTAAACTCTTTAAGAATCTCATCACTTATAGATGACCCTATCTATATCAGGCGATTAAGATCGTAACTTGTTTTTTTCTTTCATTTCCTCCTATCCTGCCTTTTCTAGTTTTCTTATCTGGAGTATAATTCTTCCCCTGAAAACCTTTAGGAAAAATATTTCGTTAACTCCAATAATACCTTGCTGCATTTATATTAGTTGTGGCCGCTGAAGCAAGGAAACGTTGATGGAATATGAATGCTATTTTCAAATCAATACCTGTTTATTTTCTGACTAACATAAAATTAATTTATTCAACCTAGATTACAGATAACTAAACTATTTATCCTTGTGATCTAGTTTTACTACAGAACTTTACAGTAAGATTGTTAAATGTTTTTTTACAATCATGGATTTCACAACAATGTTATTGTGTAACTCTAATGAGAGTTTCTGGCGCATAATATGTTTATTATGACAATATTGGTAGATTAAAGTGCAATAAGTTACTTTAATGCATGAATCAGTATCATTCGATAGATTGTCACCGAGCAAACTAATGAAATGCAACTTTATATTGGCAGGGAGTAAAGAAAGAATCTCTTTAATCTGTATGACTATTTGCTTTTTTATGATAACCGTTGTGTGAAAATCATTCATATAGAAGAATAGATTTCTACCAACAATATTTTCAAGATAATCGATGATGAACATCATCTTATTTACTAGTTAGCAACGATAATTCGGATATACCCCAAACATATAGCTAAAGTAGATGCAAGTTCTTACTTGTCTAAAGAGCAGTTTTGATTTTAACTATTGTAGTTACATGAGAATGGAGTCTTATTAAAAATGATAAGTTGCTCTCAACTGTATCCTCAATAGCTATCTTGCTATGAATATATGTTTATGCGATTAAGGTTTATATAATGGTCCTGGACTAAAACTTACCCAATAAGTATTGCAGAAAAAGTATTTTTCCTATTCAAAAAATCTCCATTTAAATAAAACTGGGAACCCCTATGTAATCTTTTTAATGATCTAGATGGGATATCTTTTCCGAAAGATAACTAACTCGTATGAACATAAGAACCAATAATTTCAGTATCTTTATTTTAGGTCGATTAAAAATATTCCGACGCTCCTTTTAGCAGCTTTTCTTAATCTTAAATGCAATAAATTAAGCAAAGAGTTTATCTTTACGAGCCTTATAATCCTTTCCTTGTGCGCAAATGCAAGCAGTTGCAATATGCCTCTAAAGTATTTGCGCTAGCATCAGCAAATCTATCAGCATACGGTATAGCTTTAAACAAAAATAATTAAACACCATAATAAATACACGTTTCATAACTACTCTTGATGAGTAGTTCAATTTAATTAATCCAATTTTAAAAAAATAATGGATTCTATAATTCAAATTGATAATAACTAATTATTATCGGTAATAAATATGAAATTATTATAAATATAATTATTAAACTTTTTTATTTAAAGATAAATTTATAGATTATTAAAATAACCGTTTTCATTTTTTATATGCTAATAATTACTGAAACAGTGCATAAAAATATTAATAAAATTAATAGTCGTTAATTAAAAATTATCGATTTGCATCTTAATATTCTGTAATAAACTTATAGTAAGCTTGACGTGATTCAGCAAAATGAAAATGACGAATATTGATCCATCTATTTTCCATGAAACGGATGCTAGCCAACTTACAATTCTTGTGATTATAAACTTTTATATCTCAATAACCTTAAATGTAATTCAACCTTCTCTAATATGTATTTATTACAACCTTATTGTTGATGTCTTAAAAAATCAACACGGTCAATCAATAGCAATTTCTGTTATCTGTCAAATAAGGATTTGATTGTTTTAATTCAGTGGATTTAATAATAACTTTCAGAAAATATCTTTTTCAAGAGATAAATTTTTACGTGCTTTAATCAGATTAAAACTAATTTGTTTATTACCGGGTTATTAATGGTTAATAGAAAAAAATCATATTAACTTAATCTCTGCTATAAGCATTATCAGCTATTGTTTTAGTAATTTAATAGCAATATAATGATTACTTGTTAAATAGAAAATTAATTACCGTAGTAATACGAATATTTTTCGTGTTTTGTTTAGTTAAAATTTTCTGTATTAATTGAATAAAATAAGGATAACTACATATTTTGCAGTAGTATCCATTATCAAACTTTGTTTGATAGCATCAAATCTTAATTTTCATCAGTATTGAATCATTAAGTAAAGTTAAATCCATCACATTAATCTGCATTATGTAGCTAGTTTTAATTCCATCATATTATTCTATAAAGATTAACATTGTTGTTTTAGCTATAAAACAACCGTTTAATGTTTAGTATAGAAAGTTAATTAAGTTATATTGTTGCTAATAATAAAAAGAATCCAGCAATAGTAGCACTCATTAGATTAGATAACGAACCGGCTAATACCGCTTTCAAACCTAGTTGAGCAACATCTTTACGACGGTTTGGAGCAATTCCACCTAAACCCCCCAATAGTATGGCTACTGATGACAGATTAGCAAAACCACACAATGCAAAAGAGATTATGGCTTTAGTATGCTTAGAAAGTACTTGCTTACCTGCGGTAATACCTTCATTATCAGGTTTTAAATATTCGCCAAAATTCATATAAGCAACAAATTCATTGATAACTAACTTTTGACCGATAAATGAACCGGCAATTGACGCTTCATGCCATGGTATACCAATTAAATAGGCAATTGGCGCAAAGATCCAGCCTAAGATCAACTCTAATGATAAGTCTGGTATATGGATCCAGCCACCAATCACCGCTAAAATACCATTAAGTAAAGCTATCAATGCAACAAATGCTAACAACATCGCCCCAACATTTAAAGCAAGTTGCATGCCAGAAGAGGCACCGGTAGCAGCAGCATCAATAATGTTAATTGGTCGCTCTTCACCGCTCGCCATGCTGATCATATTTGCTGTATCACGAGTTTTTTCTGTTTCCGGTACCATTAATTTAGCAAATAACAATCCCCCTGGTGCTGCCATAAAAGATGCCGCGATCAGATATTCCATTGGAACCCCCATTTGTGCATAGCCGGCTAATACAGAGCCAGCAACTGAAGCTAGTCCACCGCACATAACAGCAAATAGTTCAGAGTTTGTCATTATAGCTATATAGGGTCTAACAACCAAAGGAGCTTCTGTATGACCGACAAAAATATTAGCGGTCGCCGATAACGATTCAGTACGTGAGGTACCTAATATCCATTGAAATAGTCCACCTAAGATTTTGATAAAAAACTGCATAATACCAAGATAATAAAGTACGGCGATTAATGATGAGAAGAAAATAATAACCGGTAAAACACGTAAGGCAAAAATAAAACCATTACCGCCAAACAACTCAAACATTTTATTGGAGACTAAAGCACCAAAGATAAAATCCATGCCAACTTCTCCATAACCAATTACAGCAGAGACTGCATCAGATACACTTTTCAAAGTGCGGTGTCCTGCAGGAATGTAAAGAACAAAGGCGCCAATTGCCATTTGAATAACAAAGGCACCAAATACAGTACGGAATTTAATTGCTCGACGGTTACTGGAAAAAATGATAGCAATAAAAATTAATACTGCCATTCCTAATAGGCTCATAATGAGTTGCATGAATATATCCCTATGTATTTATATCAAATAAAAATTTCTATAGTTTAAAAATAGACTTCTAGCCTAATGCTTAGATATTAAAAGGATTTAGCATTTAAAACTGGCAGTCCAGATCACAAATAATCGTGATAAAAATCACGAAAAAATAAGTTTGATAATACATATCACTTATAAAAAACGATATTGCAGCAAAAATTATCTAAACAAACATCATATTTATAATTAAATAACTTTGATATAATCATATTCCATATCAGACTCTTAAGTTATTAGCAATCTAGTGTATGCCTGTAAGGTTATATTTCACTCTGATACTTCATAAATCTGTTCTCCATCTTTAAATTGAATTTTATTATCAGAAAAATTAGCTGGTTTAAATTCTCTTAAGCTGAATTCTAACTTTCTTTAAGGATATTGGAGAAGCTTAAATACCATTTAAATGATTGTTTTTCGAAGTACTCTGCTTCGCGTATCAGTTTCATATTCTCATTGTTACAAAACTCGATTCAATCGCGATTTCTCATTCTTATTGACGCCAAGTGCGGCCGACTGACGGAAAGGCATAGAGAATGCCAGCCGTTCTTCTCAATCTTTTTCCAATATATTAATCTTTGGAATGGGTACACGCTGAAAACTTTGCTAACAAAACATCATAGGCTTTATTATGGCATCGCGGCTCTCTGGTAGGTAGACTTCTTATAGCTTAGTCTTAACTTTTAGTGTTGTATGCCTTTGGATAGTAAATTCAGCATATTAGCTGTTTTGTGTACCCAATAATGTTAAGGCACGATTTCTGACCTTCGGCACTTTAATCTCAACATCATCATACCAGTCTATACAATTCTCTGTAGCAAATAACCGTTACAGATGACGGATTGACGTCCATTAATAAGACAGCGTCAGTATGTTATCCCATCATGGGATTCAAGTTCAGTCTTAACAGCGGTACCATCAGCTACTTGGCACCATTACAGATGAGTTTATACAAGGTAATCACAAGTAATATCTGATTTCGCGGGTACCTTAGGTAGACTTTCATGGCAGAGTATCTCTCTGTTGTTGATATCATTCATGAAATCAATTAGCAGAATACGTCAATATATTCGAAATAGAATACACCAGAAATAATCATAACTCATAATAACTAGCCACAACTTAACGCTTTGTTTTACATCCTTATCCACGTTATGCTGCCATAAGCACGGAAATAGGGTATTTAATTAGTACCCTATGCTTTTTTTCACACTTATGGACAACAAATCAATCAACATCCCATATACTCATCTTTCCGTCACTTTGCGGAAGTCTGAATATTAATAATTTTGTGGCGTGAGCTGTTCTTTGAAAAACAGCCAGAAAAAATCTAGCGAGACGCTCTCATCTGGCGATTGCGACACAGATATAACATGATAAATTCTAATAGTCTTATTTTCTTGTTCTGCGCCATATTTTCGCTAGGAAGCGGTAGGATCGTCGTTACCTGAAATCACAATACGGATACGTTACTGGAAAAATACACTTCGCTAAAAAGATAAAAAATGGGGTGCATAGCATGAAATATTTCTGGCGCTACACTTTAACCTGCTAATCAGTATCTGTATTAAAACTGTAGAATTAATCAAATATGGGAAGTTCTCTATATCATAATATGATTAACTGATTAGCAGTACCAGCACAATAGATCCTAACGTAGAAAGAAATGATCGGGTACTATATTAGGCATATTTTAGCGAGGCATTTTAAAATAGTACATTGCTATAGTTTCTGATTTAATCATAAGTAAGACTTACTGTTATCAAATGTGCATAAGGCACTGGAGATAATAACGGCTTGCAGAAATTTAGAAAAACCAGGGGTTCGCTATTCTTATAAAAGAATTACTACTTACAGATACGTGCAAATTGATTCTGTGTGGTAACAGATTACTTTTATCGACGATTAACTTAGCAAATAGGCAAATGGAATTGTTATAAGAAAGAATGCATGAAATAGAAAATAATGCTTATTAAGCTAAGCTTAGTGTTAATATCTCTAAAATTAGAGCGCATTAGATCAAAGAATATAGAGTCCAATAAAATTTTAATTTAAATAGACCTACAAGTAAAACCATCCCTATTTGCTATTAGCAAATAGGGATGGTTTTTTATATTTACTTAAAGAGTAAATCAAGTTTATAAGTATACTTATTAGTTCTATTGTAGAATTAATTATTAATGATAAATTAATAGAGATAATCGATATTTTTTCTTAATGCCAGTAATAAAATAGCCCTAGAGAGTAATATCTTGACGATATTTTATCGATAATAGATTTGCTTAACTTTAGCAAGTTAAATTAACAATATTACTATTGATACTAATTACGTGCTAATGTAACTATTAATGCTCAACATGGAAAATTACCATCTATTTGCAGTGTTGATGGAGGGGTTCTTTCATCCCACTCTACCAATGATGAGTGTGAAAGTCTATACCTTTAATAATAGAGATAAAATTGCAATTGGTTATGTGATCAAAGTTTTTTGATTAAATCCTTATACTACATAAAAGATTTTTACTATAGAGGTTACCATTAAAAAGTAAACAGTAATATTGATTAAAGAATTCTTTATTCACTTCCTGAAATAATGTAAACTATATATAATTAGTTTTTTTTGGTAAAAAATGGATTTTTTTGATAAAAAATTAAATCAACTCAATGAATTTTATTCTGCCAATGTGTGTAAAGTAAACATTGTTATCTGTTTGGGATATTTATATTAGATGGTTACAGCAATATTATTCTAAAATCCTCAATCGTAGGAAAACATTTAGCAATCTTTCTGGAAGAAAGATTGCTGGCGAAACTACATTAGAAGAATAAATGGTTTAGTTATCTGTGAGATATATGTTGAATAACGTAACTTTACGGGAGTAAAGTTAATTCTTAGTGGAGATAAATGATACAAAACCTTTGACAGCAATCAAAGGTTAGTTAGTATTACCTAATAGTGGTGGTAATCAGAATGTTATTAGTAAGGAATTCTATATTAAACTATAAACAGTTATTTAATCCGATTAAAGGGTTGACTGAGTAGATTTTATGAATAGAGATTTTTATTTATTGAATTAACCGGGCTTATAGTAGGTTGCGTAAAATCACAATAATTGAAATACAGAAGTGGCTAGATATTGCTCTGCAAATAAGGTAATAACCTTTGCTAATATAGCTTATAATTACTGTTAGAGATTAAATTAAATCGGATTAAGGTAATTCATGTTGATTTAATTGCATATAACAGAATTCAATCTGATTGAAACCATAGCCAATTAGTCGTTAGTCAGAGGAAACTAACTAATTTATCCTAATGCTAAATATTCTGACAAGGGATTCAGTAGTGGTTTTTACTAATAAATTAGTAATTTAGGCATTAAGTTTATAATAGGGAGGATATTTTGAAATCCCTGTTTTTCTGTATAAAAAGCACTTATCTAAATAAATTTATTAGCAATTGATGGATATGTTATTCCTCTTCAGTTAATAAATAAGGCAGAGGTTGAATAGTTAGTTCACTATTAATTTCACCAGCTAGACGAAAAATACTTTCTTTATCTATGTTATTATTCATGACTACTTGAATACTAATTAAACCATTTGTTAAGCTAGCAGTGGCTAGTACTGTTCCAGTACGTCGCCAATTATCACCTATTTTCCACTCAATAGCATCTCCAGCTTTTGGTAGAGTATTTGCTGCCCCTGCTAACCAAAACATGGCACGTTTGTTGGAGCCGCGATATTTTGCTCGAGCGACTGTTTCTTGTCCACTATAGCAGCCTTTCTGAAAACTGATACTTGCGGGTAATGCTTGTAGATTAACGGCCTGAGGAATAAATTGCTCACTATTCTCAATATCAATATTAGGAATGCCGGCAGCAATATCTAAAGCTAGCCATTGCTGACTATCACCATGTTGAGGGAAATATTTTGTCAGTTCAGTAGCAGTTGCGCTATCAGTAAGAATTAAAAAACGTTCAAACGGTAAACTAAAGTGCAGTAAAATGGTTTGCCCAAGATGAATAATAGGTTTTTCCCGATTGGGTAAAATAGAGAAGTGGCTATTCAATGCATTGCGAGCCCCTTGACCAGCAATACCTAATAATACAGCATTTGACTGCTGGCTGAATGTTATTTGCGAGAAAACCGCATATTTTTTCAATTCAGTTAATTGTTTTATTGCCACACTAGTACGTAAAATATAACCGAAACCTTCGTTATAGTGAAATAAACGAAGTGTGCTCCAAATTTTTCCTTTAGCATCACAATGAGCGGTTAATATATGTTGTTTTGCAGTTAATGCAACAATATCTGCAGTTAATTGACCCTGTAGATATTTTTCAGCATCCACTCCTGTTGCTGTGATAAAACTCCAGTCATTAAGTAACATTAACGTTAAGGGTAATTGATGATTTATTTCGCAAGTTGCTTGTATAAATTTATTTGAGTTTGTCATGTGTTCATTCGTTACTAACTTAGATAAAAGTAGTTATTATGTTAAAATAACTAACTGATAAAGCAAGTAATATTATAAAAGTTAACTAACAAAATTAATGTTAAATAATTTATTTATATAAAGATTTTAGTTAGTTGTTAATCATAATTTTTACTAAAATATAATTTATATTATTAGGATAATAATAAGAAATTTCTATGTTAAATATTGATATGTATCAGTAATTTTTCATGAAAATTTTAAGGTTATTTAACCATATGGAAGTCAAAAATAACTTATGATTTCCTAAGCTATTTACAGAGGAAAGCAAGAGTTAGACATCGGCATTATGGCTTGTTTTTAAATATAAAAAGGATTTACTTATAGAGAATTAGAAATATCTGTTTGTTAGTTTACTAAAATGTTCAGATCCTGATTTGTTTAATTAGTTGATAAATCATGCGCGTTCTAATGAACATTGGACTTTATCATGTAATTCAATTAATACGGAGTAAAAATAAGCAATACACTTCTTTGTAAGTAAAAAATTAATATTTTATAGCTAACACAGTTTTTTTAACGAGTGTCATGTACAAGTTGTACTTGTTAGTTTTCTTTTCATCTTGCCTGCCAAGATTGATCTATTCATTTGGTTGAGCAATAACCTTATTTATGTAATAAATTTTTTGTAAGGGAATAAAAATATAAATCATTGTAAAGATAACTTAGGGTTTCACTTAATGCTAAAAATATAATAAAAAAATAGAATAGTTAATTGTTAAAAACCTTGGTTTTTTAAAAAAACTATAAATCTAGCTAAAAATGCAATACCTAATTATCGTAAAGTTAACGGCAAAATACTCACTCAAAATATACAGTTAATCGCTACAGATTATATGCGATTACCACAGAAATATTACGTCTAAAATACCTGTCTGTCTTCTTTTTTTCCTGTCTGATTGAAATACCAACAGGTTAGTTTATTTAAAACGCTGATAGTTTTGATTAGCAAATATATCCGCTGTTATAGTTAGCTTAATCTTCAGAGAAACTCCCTGAATTATGTGGTAAATTTATTTGCAGTTGGGATGCAACGCCTAAGGTAGAGAATAATTAGCGCTATACAGAAAATTTTACCGCGACGGTTCCATATGGATGACTAAACTATTAACTCAAGCTTCCCGCTAAAAAGCGAATTTTATTGTGATTCACGGTATAGGTTCAGTTAGCTACGATGCTTCTAACCATTTAATTTCTGGCAGATATAAATGGCATTTTGATGTATATTGTATAATAAGAACTGCCAAAGGAAACCTGTCCGTGACATGTTTTGTTTAACTACATTATTAGGCAGCTTGATTTTAATTTTATCTACTTTCTGTAGTAGTGTTGATCTAGTTAATATATGTTGAAGTGCTAACGGCCTGCCTGTTTAGCAGTATACGATATTTTCTTCAACCTAGCAGTGAAAGTTTTCGGATTATGTTGACATGTTAAGATCTATTGTATTTTGCAAAGTAGCGATAATTTTGCTACTTTTACAAGTAGCAGACATTGCTCTGCTTACCTGCTCTTGTAATTCATTGTAGGTATAAATATAGTTAATAACTTTCTTGTCATCAAAAACTATTCCCTATTATAGGATCGCATTCTTATAGCAAGATATTTGACTTCTACCACGTTAGATCTTGCTATATACAAAGCAAGATGTATATTATGTAATACCTTGTATAAGGATATTTTATCAGCATTGCATTACATATTATTTAAAAGAAAGACTGAGTTAAAAATAATCTTTGTCTTTTTTATCAATAAAAATATTGAATTGCATCAGAAAAACCTCACCAGGAATATATCGACGTACATTAATAAGTTCCATGTTATCATTCTGAAATCGTAACTAATTGATTATTTTCTATATTTAAAATATAAGTATATTATTGGCAATTCAATTATCACTATCACTATCACTATCACTATCACTATCACTATGAGCAGATATAATGATGATATAGATGTCTGAAGTATAAAATCTATAATAAAAACTCTCAGTTATTTGTCTAGCACTTAGCATGACATCAAAATATACGGTTTTTCACATAATCACAGTGAGCGAGATATTATTTATACGATTATCCACGCAGCCGCTGAGATGTCTGCACCAAAATAGCCAATAAATATCACTATTCTCTTGATAGAGTTATAGTTCTACTTCGGTACATGAGATGGTTAAATTTTCTCCAAAGGTAATTACCTTCATTGACAGTTCTACCCGTGCGTTTATCTAGTGTGTTTTAGTGGAATCTATGTATTTTAATAGATCAAGGTTTTCACAAATTTATTTTTATTTAGGATTATCCCTTAAACCTATTTCATTTTTGCTAGTTTCTAACTCAAAAATTGTATGACGTTTTAGGATACCTCGAGTTATTGATAGGGCCTGTACCAACTTGTTCAGCGTTTCTAAATAAGATGGTGTTTTTAATAACTTCATTCACTTGATAATTGATCGAATTAGGTATGTCGTGCAACAGTGGTTTAGTTCGCGCTGCACAGAATGCAGTTTAACTCTACCTCTATGTTGGCAAAAGGTAGTTGGTAAAGATCTCTTATACTATAAGAAGGATTTTTGCTACAAGCGATTACCATAAAAAGCAAATAGTCATACAGTTCAAATAAACTATTTCTTAACTCCCTGTCAACATAAAACTGCATCTTATTAGTAGTTCACTGACAATTTGTCGAATTATATCGATCTATGCATTGAAGTAACTCATTACACTTTATCCTACTAATATTTGTTAAAGTGAATATGTTATCCACTAGGAAAATTTATTAGGATTTACTGATATTTTTATAAAATCCTTTATCACAGGAAAAAATTCAATAATCTGATTGAAATCTTTTGCGAAAGTACATTACAAGGATAAATGCTTTAGTTATCTGTTATGTATGTTGAAAATCTTGATTTTAAAAGAATCACCGAAATAAACAGGCATTGATTTGAAAGCAGTGTTTAGATTGGTTGCTGCTTTCTTACTTCAGTGATGATAATCAACTTAAATGTAGTAAGTGGTATTGTTGAAATTAATGAAACATTTCTCCTTAATCCTTTAAAGGAATTGTTACATCTGACATATATAAAAGCTAGAAAATATGGGATAGGAGGAGATAAAAGTAAAAAAACAAATTACAGTATTAATCGCTAGATATCGATATGATTATATAAGCTATCAGATATTTGAATAGTTTAATAGATAGTATTAGCTATTTTCTTGAGCCAGTCATCGATAAGAGTCCATCATTTGCTTTGATGGAGTTAAATAGTACAAAATATTTAACAGTGAGCATGAAATTATTCAGTATCGTTCAATAAGATTAGGTAATCAGAAATTTATTGCTAAGGAGTTTCACATTCAAAATGTGAATATCTATTTTATCCGATTAAAAGGATAGCTGAGTAAATTCTATGGTCAAAGTTATTTTTCCTATTAAATTATCTTACCTGGAGAAAATTGCTTAAATCACAATAATTAAAATATAGACCTAAATTACTATATTTACTCTGCAAACAAACCAACAATATTTACAAATATAAGCTTGTAAAATCAGGGTTTATCGCTCGGCCATCGTTACAGCCATAGCATCTTGGCGTATTATCTTATCATCGTAATAATTTAAGTAGATGTATACGCGATGTGTATTCAAAAATAAATCGTGATCAGGATTACTAACGTTTGATCAACAGTATATTTTCATCACCTCTGGTGCGGCTGGGTTATACATCGTGATTATTGGCAGTGACAGTAAAACATCAATCGATCTGGCCAACATATTAGCGAACGCCTTTCTCTTCTGATCTTTCTTAACGGTAAAACGTACCGTTGCTACCGAGATAGATATTTAGTAATTATGGTCTGCGTTGCACCTGTCTTAATAACATTAAGCTGCCGGTATCGGCTTTATTACTACTATTATCCTGCGAAATGGCAATCAATACCGCATCCGAGTTGTGGGTTATGAATTCTATGACCATTCCTACAAGTATGAGAGGATATCATTCCTCTAGAAATAGGGTGATATGTCGCGGAATGAATTGACATGAAAATAGATTTTGTTGGCGTAATTAATTCGCTGCAGACCTATTCCTGATGCCCACCACACTGCATCAACCTATCAGTACTCTGGAAGATCAGCGTGTTTGGGATGTCCCGATAGCAGTCTGCAAATTATAAATCTCAATATGCGTCAGCAGTATGCAAATGCTGGTTCTTATTTCATTAAAACTAATGCTAATAAATTAGCTATCCTCTTTATTCATGGTAGCCTGGGGGGATGATTTTTATCAAGGACCCCTGCTATTTTTTAGGCTTAGTGCTTTTCAGCTCATCTTTGAAAGATAGCTAGAGCGTAGCCAGAAACTATTACGCGGCATGCAGGACCTATATCCGGTAAAATCTATATGGAATTTAGTTCATCCAGTGCTAGCTTTTACGGAGTAGGTAGAATAAAATCGTTGTTAAGTTAAATGGTTAGTCTATTAAGGCGTTGTCGGTGTTTTTTTTATTAAAACTCTTCCTACACAGGGAGATAATGGTCGCTAACCGGCGAACTGCTGCGTCCTCCTTGCTAAATGTTTGATAATGGCACAGGTAATCATGTATACCATTACCCTAAATCAATGGCGATAACTAGCTACTTGTAAGGTAAACTAGGTTACATAATACAACACAATTACACTGCCTCATGCTCCTGTTGTTTGATATGCAGGTTATTGCATTCATCATTAAAACATGTTGGTTGCAGTAATATTTATCTAGATGAATATTCGATAAGCCCGCTATATCAGATTTTCTACTATCTGTTAAGTCCTGAATTTATATCCACACCTCCTCAGTATCGTTGATAATATCAACCACTATGTAAAACAAAACGATTGTCAATTACACTCTTACTTCTATCTGCGGCAAATCAACGGACTATGGCGACTTGGCTAACCTATTGGTATAAACTTCGAGCAGAGTACCTCACTATTTTTAGTGATTTTAATTAGCACAGTAGACTCTAATAATGTTGACGGGTTTATTCGGTAGATAGTTCATCATTTAAGTAGTAAAACACATCGGTGGCAAAGTTACTTATATCGCTCCAGCTTTCATAGCTTACTCAGCATTAGTGATAACCTGCATGGCTAAGCTATTTCTCAGAAACCGTAGCTCCCAGATTGCGTTGCACTAAAAAAATAAAAAGAAGTTCCTTGTTAGTAAATAAGTTGTCGTTATCAACGTTAGTCATGATCAGTAAGTTTAGGTCTTGGCAATTTTGGAAAATCATTAGTTTAAGTACGTACTTGTAGTCCAATAGATACCAGATAGCACCCTCATACTCTTTTCTATTGCTCAAGATCCTGTTTTTAATCAATTAGTTTAGCGATCTCCACCACTGCTGTTTATATTGGTATAGAGTGGATGCTGTCTATAAAAAAGTTTGTATCCTAGCAATTGCAGTTGTTGATATTTTTTACACAAGCTGACAAAACAGTATCTCGTAAGGATCTTACTATGTATAGGGTTTTCTGTTGGATAGGGGATTATATATTGAAGTATGTTAAGTACAGGTATTTGAATATTAAAGTTAGAGCGATAAAATGAATAAAAAACTATTTTATAGTAATAATTAGGATTATATCCTGATTCAGGTTGATATCTGAAGTAAAATATTGTTAAGAATACGGTGTGATATAAGAGACTAAATATTAGAAGTATATAAACCGTGGGAATAGAAAAAATCTAGACATACATTTCCTCAGAAATAAAAAGAAATTTTAATTTCTGGTAATTAAATAATTTTCTTAATTATTTAATGTAGTAATCTATCAGATGATAGTGTTTAGATAATTTTATTAAAGGCTATTTCAAATACTGTTAGACCTGAGATTCTATGGGCTACTATCAGCTGAGTTAAGGCAATAAATTGTAAGAAAAATATAGCAGTACTTATATAGTTAAAATTTATAATTTCTTGTTTTATAAGGATAAGTAAAAAATTTAGCAATATTTATTTAGAATAGTTATTTAGGAAATACATGATATTTAATATAGAAGGATTTTATTCTAAAGAAAAATTAATCAAGTTCATGCTATTTTATGGCAGATTAAAAAAGTGTAATATTAATGCAAACAATTTATAGCAAATATCTTGCCTTTGTATGCTTTTAAAGCTTACCAAATAATTTTTCATGCTCTATAGCATGATGATAAACTTGCTATTGTACAGGGGGAAAGCCCATAGATGGATCCTAGGTATACTATCATTATAACTACTTAAACGATTTTGATAAGGTTACATAAGCGTCACTCGCTGATATATTGAGTTAATTAAAAGGTAACTTTATAAAAATAAAATTGAAAATGTACGTCTGGACTTTCCCTGATTCATTTTAAACTTCTTAGTTTAAAGCTTAGAGGTGAATTTAAATACCGCGCTATTTTTCTTTTTCAAAAAATTTGCACTGATTTAATTAAGGAAATCAAATCAGGTGTCAAACACGTGATTGGTAAAAATTGGATCTCAAAGAGATCAAAAAAATCTATAATAATATCTGAAATACTCTAAATCGTTTTTGCTTACATGATGGCGACAACAAAGAATACGACAGCTATGCTGGAAGCTTGTACATTAGCTGTTAGTAATAATAAATCCAGCCAGTTAGTCATTGACTGTAATAGTTTCCCTTAACTGGGAAATATATTCCACTTACTATGGCTGCTAAGTTAATGCCACCATTGAGCTTTATGCATATGATAATAACAGTAAATGGATTTCAACGTCATTAAGAAGTATTCAGTTTTCCGTGATGCTTAAATATTATATGGCTGGTTGTGCACACCTCAACCGTTGAGGCGTTTTACGCTCTAAGCATAGCTGAAGATGAGATACTGATGCCTGAAGTGATTAAATAAGGTTATGTTGGCAAAGGTTGTTGGTAAAATCTGTTGTATTGTATTAAGGATTTTCCCTATAAAGGGAAGCATAAAAAATAAATAGTCATACAGATTAAAGAGGATTTTTCATTACTCCCCAACATAGGCTATATTTTATTACTTGGCTCAGTGAGAATCTATTGGATGATGTTAATTAATGCATTGAAACAACTCATTCTACTTTATCCTGCCAATGCTATAATAGCAAACCTATTATGTTCTATGTTCTATGTTCTATGTTCTATGTTCTATGTTCTATGTTCTATGTTCTATGTTCTATGTTCTATGTTCTATGTTCTATGTTCTATGTTCTTGAGACATAGATAAATTACAGCGATATATTTGCAAAATCCTCGGTTGTAGTAAAACAGTTAACAACCTTACTGAAAATCCCCTGATAAAACTATGTTGCAATAATAACTAATTTGCTTATTTGCGATATGATCGAGTAGCATAAATTTACAGAAGTTATAAAAATAAACAAACTTTAATTTAAAAACAGCGTTTAGATGGGCATCATCACTACTTCTTGTTTCAGCAGCGAAAGTCAACTTAAATATACTAAGTGCTATTTATTGAAATAAAAGAAATATTTTTCTTTAAATCCTTTAAATGGAAGCGTTAAACTCCACATAGGAAAGCTAGAAAATTTGGAAAAGGAAGAAATAAAAGGAAAGAATGAATCGCGATTCAATCGTCCAAGATTGATAGAATCATATGAGCGATGAAACTTTTAAAGAGTTTAATAGAGAAGTAATTAGCTGTTTTTTAAGTTAATTTTTGATAAAGAGCTTATTTTTTCTTGAATTTAAACTAAAAATTAAAATTTTTCCAGAGAGAATGAAATTAATTATTATCGCCTAATAAAATTAGGTAATTAGAGAGTTATTGATAAAGAATTATAGATTAAATATATGAAATTATATTAGCCGATTAAGAATCGCGAGTAGATTTTCTGGCATAGGTCTTTTATTTACCGAATTATCTGTTCTAGATAAAATTATTTAAAATCAATAATAATTGAAATACAGACATAGGCTACATACTGCTCTGCGAGTAGAGCAACAACATTTTGCTAGAATAATTAAAAATTAATATATCACAGAGTATAAAACAATATTCAGATCATGAATTTGTTCTAAGTAGCGTAGCGCTTGTGCTACCTTCAATGACTCTATATCACTCTGTGATGATTTAGATATTAAATATTTTTTATAGCGTATCTGCTCTTTAAAAAGAGCAGTTTAAAAGAAATCTAGCAAATGCTATCATCTGACTGCTTATATCAGAGCTATGATTTAATAATCCTAGTTCTTCCTGCTCTTATATTATATCTGCGGTAGAGGAAGTAGTGGCAAGTTTATCTGAAGAGATAACGGGGATTTACTGAAAAGTTCATTAGCTAAAAAGATAAAAGAGGCGAAGTATAAGCGTGAAATACCTCGGACTCTATCTTAGACGTTCGGTATTCGTATCAAAACTACGGCATTACCGATGGATTTTTGTGCATCATTAGTATAAGAAGCATCGGATTTAATTACTGTCAAAGAAATTCTGAAGCAGGAATGGATTATCTACGATATGTAGGTAGATTTTAACGAAGCATTTTAAGATATTACGTTACTTGGTTTCTTATCGAAACCGTAACAAGGTACATTTTTACCGAAAATACATAAAAGCTGCTTGAGATAACGATAAGCAAAAAACGGGATGGATACGCCGCTCTGATAAAAAGAATTCCTGCCTACAGATCTCCGTACAAATGCATTTTGCATGCCCACAGGTTATTTTATCGATAAGCAGCTTGCTAAAACAGGCAACAGAATTATTGTTAATAGAATGTATAAATAAAAAAATGCTTTTTTAAGCTTAACTTATTAGTTAATGCCTTTAAAATTAATGATTAGATCAAAGAATACACGCTTCAATGAAGTTATCTCTTATAATAGATCCGGTAAAAACCGCTTATTATTTATTTTTAGAAAAAAGAGTTTTTAGTTCTTTTAAAGAACTATTATAGTTTTTAGCTATTAATCAGTTTAAGGTGTTTTTTTAATTTTGGTGTTTCTAGTCTGCTTTTCCGCTAATTTTTTTAAAAAATTGCTATCAATTTAAGTAAATTAATATTTACGCGATAAATCGATGTTTAGTTATTTTTTTTGATATTATTAATAAATCTATTTTACCATTTTTACCCTTTTATCCTCCATCTAAAAATATTGTATTACTAATTTTGATCAAAATTTTTCTTAAATTTTAAATTTAAGAAAACCTAAGTTTGTTGAAAACGATAATTTTACTAAAGATAGAATATCCAATTAGCATAAAATTAATGATAAAACATTAACTCAGGATCTGCATGAAGTTTACCGCCATAGACCTTCATACTGTTACATTTGAATTATTGCGTGTAAAAATACTGGTAACTGCGTTCCTCTGCTGCCGTACCTTACGAAAAGAGCGCAAACGGCTTAATTTATCTATAACGGTGATTCTTCAATATGATAAAATACCCACTTTTGATACTTCTTAAGCCATCAGGAAAACTCACTTACTCATGCAGTAAAATCATTCGTAGTTAAGGGAATACTTGGCATAAGTTAAATAATGGTTGTAAGATATTGTGTGAGTAAAGTGTAATAGCATTCAAAATTCACGAAACAAATAATCAGAATTTAACTTATTGGTAATCAACATCCAATGGAATATTTAAAAAATTAGAAAAAACTGGGAAAAGTAGAGTGTTACCTCAGAAGAGAGAAAACGGTATATTTTCTATCAATTGTTTAGAAAATTTTAATCTAATTTAAGAACATCCTCAGAAACTCAACGTGAAATTATGACGTTTAATTATATTTTAGTGACTTTATCATGCTGAGTTAGTAACAAGCTAACTCCAATGTTCTCTACGATTTAATCGTAGTTCTTGTGTAATTAGTACTAATAATTAATGATTTTATCGACTATTTCGACATATCTGCTTAAATAATGCTCTGTAGCAATACTTTTATATTTTATGTCGTGGCTTCAAAAAATAGAATGAGAGAGACGGGATAAAGTAAAAATACGGTATAAATCTGCCCACATTAAGTGGTGCTAAACACCATCATTGCTTGATAAATCTGATATGATCAGATATCATCCATCTGATGATGATGGAATGAGCGATATTTTATATCTTTACATTGACGATTATTTATTTCGGATTTTCCTATATAAGTATCAATATTACCTCCTGGTATATTGATACTAGCAGTGCTATTACTAAAGGTTATACCAGCAATTTTCTATCCGTTTTAGATGAGTTGCCGACAAAGAATTACTATCAATATTAATATGATTAACATATTAAAAATCTGTTTATTAATACTTCCTACTTTATTAAAAGTTATTGTTTTGCTCTCGCAAAACAATTTATAACTACGTCTGTATTTCAATTGTTGTGGTTCAAATAATCTTCTCTATGCCAGATAATTCGATAAATAAAGCAACTCTACACAATAGAGTTGTACTCAGTTATCCTTTTAATTGGCTCATATAACTGTTCACATTTTAAATATGGAATTCCTTAGCAAATAATTCTATAGTTACCTATCCTTATTAGGCGATTGCGGGCAACTTCATGGATTGCTGGCAAAGGTTTTGTAATATTTAGCTCCATCCGAACAAAACATGAACTCTTTATCAATGATCTGGTTAAGAAAATAGTTAACATACTGTAATTAAATTCTTCAAAAATCTTATTACTGGCGTAACTCTGTTAATTTCGAGCGATTAAAGACCACGATTTGCTCTTTCCTTTTTACTCCTCTTCTTCTCATGTTTCTAGCTTTCCTATGTGGAATAGAACGCTTCTGTTTAAAGGATTAAAGAAAAAATGTTTTTGTCGATTTTAAAATGTACTTAGTGCATTTAAGTTAGCTATTGCCGCTGAAGGAAGAATCAGTGATGTCATCTAAATGCTATTTTCAAATGAATTCTTGCTTGTTTTTAACCTCACGTAAAGTTAAATTATTTAGCATGCATCGAAGATAACTAACCATTTATTGTTCTGATATAATTTTACTAGAGCACTTCTCCAGTAAGATTGTTAAATGTTTTTCTATAATCAAGGATTTTATAATGATATTGCTGTAACCTTAATGGGTTAGTTCTTCCAATTAGCGGATAAGATGTTCACTGTGATAACATTAGCAAGATAAAGTAAATTGAGTCGTTTTAATGCATGAATTAATGTCATTCAGGATATTATCGTTGAATCAACTAATAAGATGCAGTTTTATATTGATATGAAATAAGAAAAGAGTCTCTTGATCTATATGATTGTTTACTTTTTCAGAGCAATCTCTGAAACGAAAATTTTCATGCAGTATAATAGGTTTTGACATATTTACTAAGATAGCTAAAGATATACTATCTAGATATTATCATATTTATATTATAATAAACGTGGCGTTGGTATTTAGGAAGAGCTATGAAAACTAAGCTAGATGAGTTACTAGAGTTTCCTTGCTTATTTACCTACAAAGTAATGGGGCTCGCTAAACCTGAGTTAACTGATCAAATCGTTGAGCTTGTTCAACAGCATATTCCAGGTGATTATCTACCATCAGTTAAACCAAGTAGTAAAGGTAACTTTTCCTCAGTATCAATTACCATTATAGCAACTAATATTGAACAAATAGAAAAACTGTATGAAGAATTAGCTAAACTAGAATTAGTTTATATGGTGTTGTAGATATAAATTATAATTTTAAGCATCACATTAACTATTTTAGCAAAAACGATTTATACAGATTATACTGTATAAATATTGTGTATCCATGCCATTAGCGGTAGGAAAAGATTATTAAAAAAACTATTATTTTACGTCAATTTGGGTTAGAAGTTTACCATATTATTTCTAATAAGATGTATCAGTTTACTAAAAAACGTACGGTTAATACACCAGATGAACTTTGGTTTATGGAACATTATCCTGTTTTTACTCAAGGTCAAGCAGGTAAAAAAGAACACCTACTCGCGCCAGGAAATATTCCAGTTATCCAATCTGATCGTGGCGGACAAATTACCTATCATGGTCCTGGTCAGCAAATAATGTATACTTTATTAGACTTAAAGCGTAATCAAATTAGTGTGAGAGAGCTGATTACTGCACTAGAAATTACAGTAATTAATACTTTATCTGAATTTAGTATTACCGCTTATGCTCAGCGCGAAGCTCCCGGTGTTTATGTTAAGCAAAAAAAAATATGCTCTCTCGGATTGCGTATTCATAAAGGTTGCTCGTTTCATGGTCTAGCATTAAATATTAATATGGATCTTACACCTTTTCAGCGTATTAATCCGTGTGGCTATGCCGGTATGAAAATGACACAACTTAATGATTTAGTTCCTTGCAGCCAAATTAAGGATGTCGAACCTTTATTAATAAAACATTTCTGTAACTTATTAGAATTTCAACTTGTAGAATAAGTTATCATAACTTTTTAATGATTTTTAAGAAAAAAATTGAAACGTAACATAAATAATAATCTATATCTTATAAGATATACATATATCTATTATTGATCTGTAGTAGGAACCCCTTAATGGAATTAGTAAATTATGAGTAGACCAATTCAAATAAAAAGTGGCCTTAAATATCACTATGTTGATAAAACGGCACTTATCCCTGTTAAAACAATAAGAACGGATCAAAAAAAATTTTTACCTAAACCTGAGTGGATAAAAATAAAACTTCCTGCTGATTCCAATCGGATAAAAAAAATAAAAAATGCAATACATAAGAATGGCTTATACACAGTATGTGAAGAAGCCTCTTGTCCAAACCTTCCTGAATGTTTTAATCACGGTACTGCTACTTTTATGATTTTAGGAGCGATCTGTACTCGTCGCTGTTCATTCTGTGATGTTGCACATGGACGACCTAACACTCCTGATTCTAATGAACCAGGAAAACTAGCAGAAACCATTAAAGATATGGGATTAAAATATGTTGTTATTACTTCTGTAAATCGTGACGATCTACGCGATGGTGGAGCTAAGCATTTTGCTGATAGTATTACTGCTATTCGAGAAAAAAATCCAAATATCAAAATAGAAACGCTAGTACCTGATTTTCGCGGTTGCATGGATCGCGCTTTAACAATTTTATCTACTGCGCCACCTGATGTTTTTAATCATAATATTGAGAGTGTTCCACGTATCTATCACCAAGTACGTCCTGGCGCTAATTATAAATGGTCATTACAGCTACTAGCAAAATTCAAGCAAAGACATCCTGAAATACCGACAAAATCAGGATTAATGCTCGGGCTAGGCGAAACTAATAAAGAAATAGTTGATGTTATGCGTGATTTACGCCGACATGCTGTTACAATGCTAACATTGGGGCAATATCTTCAACCCAGTCAAAATCATTTGTCAATAAAACGTTATGTAAGCCCAAAAGAATTTGAAGATATGAGAAATAAAGCAATAGCAATGGGTTTCATACACGCGGCGTGCAGTCCATTAGTACGCTCATCTTATCATGCAGATTTGCAAACAAAATTCATAAAATCATTCTCATTAATCGAGGTAGACTATTATAAATACTTATAGTAAATAAAATAAAAACAATGTTTATACGGATTATCCTTTCTGCTATTCAGAAAGGTAAACTTAACTTTTTTTTTACCTTTAAAAAAGATCTTAAAATATTTAGCTTTAATAGAACTAAAGTAAACGAATAAATCTTTACTATTACTTCTGGAATAGTAAAGTTTTAAATCTTTTTAATTTCTTATGAACTACTTAACGCTATCTTTAACTTTTGACATTAAATTACTTTTATATAAAAAAGGACATAGTTTATATCTTATATAGTACAGAAAAATTCCGCTTCAGTGATCTAATAATAAGATTATAAAATTAATTCAAAATTTAAATATAGATTAATGATTTGAAACAATCAAAAAACCAGTAATATGGTTTATTAAAAATAATTAATACAGTTTTAAGTCAATTTTTTGACTATTTCTATTATTTTTAAGATAAAGGCTAGTTTTTGTATTTAATCCGTCTCCTTTATGCAAGCTATAGTTTACCATTATGACTAATAGCACAATGATGACATGAAATAATAAGCGTATAAGTTACTGGTTTCTTATAATTCCAACATTTCCCGTAAGCAATTTTATTAAGTTTTTGCTAAACTCTTTTCTAAAAAAGAGTAAATAAAAAGGATTCAATTTGACAAAAAAGTTGTTTCTTTTACCAGCAAAAGACTTCTGTTATTTTTATATACTATTTGATAGTAGTATCATTACGTTCTTTCATCTGTTTTAATAAAATTAAAACCACTTATTCCATTATTATCAGTGGCAATGTGAATGAGAGGTTTTAGAAAACCTTTTTTAGATAGAAAGATAATGGTAGTTATATACAACAATTTTTTTAAAATAGTTCGCTATTTTTAACAATTCATTTTTAAGAGAAATGAATTGTTTCATTCTATTGAAATATTTATTAATATATAATAAAAGTAGTTATTTTATTTTTTATAAAATAATTAAGTTAGATAAAATCTCTACTATAAATTAGATGACACTATTTAATATAGTTAAATAAAAATAAATTATTATATAGTAGATATGATAATTGATAAATCATAATTCTGATTATTACTAGATTAAATTAATGAATTGATAATAAATTTATACTTTACAGTAAACAATATTTTTTATAGTGCAATCTATACTGTTTATTATTAAAAAATAAAAATTTATTTTATTGATGTAGCAGATTTAACCTAAGATCATGAAAAACTAGGTTTTATTATCAGATTGGGTTATCAACAAAATACACATTCTTATAGCAGGTAAGAAACCTTAGTCAGGCTTCTAGTTATTAGAAAATCTGCTGTATGACAGTTAAGCCATGGTTCCATACTTGATTATTCGTAAATCTATTCTCTATTCTTAGAGATAGGGTTGTTTAACACCAGAATCAAGACTAAATATACTTACTTCAGTTCCGGTTTTCTGAGCAGATGGGAACAGATTAAATGCCAAATAGTTTTTTTCTCGAACCACAGTACTTTGAGAATTAGCTTCATAACTTTACATTGTTGAGCAAAAGCTCAATATTCAAATTAGATTTATCGTTCTTATTGACGTCCAATGCACTGACGGGACGTCGTAGAATACTAGCTATTTTTTTACTCAATCTTTATCTAACTTCTTTCATCGCTGTAGAAAATTCACTAAAACTCCTTGCCAATAAAATATCAAGAGTTTTTATTATCGACATTATAATTCTCTGCTAGCTAATCGCCCGAATCTCACCCCTAACTTTCGGTATATTTTCCTTTAGGTTGAGTAAAGTCAGTTTGTGTTAGCTATTTTGTATACCCAATACCGTTAATCCTGCATATTCGTGAACATTTTGCCGTTGCATTCTAAAAACTTAATAGCACCGCTTTTCCATAGCAAGCTTGGAAATGAAGTTAAACTAAGTGCTCACCAGCCATTGAAAAGTTAGGTCCAATTCGCTTCTGATTTTCAATAATCTTCTTCGAGCGCCGTTCGTTTCTTATGGTAAGATCCAATACCGTCAACAACGAAGTAGCAGACAAAGGTGATTATCTTGCCTGATAGGATAATCACCTTTGTCTGCTAATTAAATCGTCAGGCTACGCCTATTGGACATAAGGAACTCGTTACAGTCGAAAATGATTATCGAAAGTTTAACAAGTTGGATAAAATTTCTTAATGCCATGTAAGCGCGTAGCTTAATCATATTTTTAGGATTGCTACGGATCGCTGTCCTTAGTTTTTGAATATAATGCAAAAGGATATTCCAAGATACGAAATATCAATGCTGTTTAGTATACAAAAATAGCTCATATTCTGCCTTCACTCCCCAAAAAAAAAAGCATTCAACACCGAAAGTTAAAGTTAAGATGCGAGAGAGATCTGGCTAGTAGAAAATCGTGACGTAGCTAACAAAACCTTTAATATTTTATTGATAAAGTTTTCAGCATATCCTGAAGTAATGAAGAAGCTGGAAAAAGATGGAGAAGAACGTTGTAATTCTACGATTTCCTATCAGTGCGCTGAATGTTGATAAGATGACCAATTAGTTTGAATAAGCTTTTTGTGATAGTTAGGCTGTGAAACACACTGTAGTTCAAAAAGCAGCCTTTTAATGCTACTTAATTTGCTTCCATATAGTTAGAAAACTGGAATGGACTAAGGATATTTAGTCTTGACTATGCTGTTAAACAATATTCCATTTAAGGATGGAGAACAAATTTACAAAGTATTAGAATCGAACGTAACGTAACCGTTATCACCAGATTTTCTAATAACTATGTGAATTGTTTAGTGAGTAGTTTTACTAATCACGGATTTGATGAAAATGGTTATATACTCTTACAAAAACTATAAATTGAGTTGCTAAAATCTTAATTAATATCCAATGAAAGTTTTTTTGATGTTCTAGCTTTATTAGTTGCTATTACCCCATTGCCATGGACAAGTGAAGGTGGGAGAGTATAGCTCTACCAGAATCAAGCGCTGATTTTAGCAATTTTGCCAATTTCTATATTGCAAAAAATTTTTTGATCCTACCATCATTATTATATCCTCATGAACTTTAAAATCATAGGATTCCTCTTCTTGTTTTACAGGTTGCACAAATGGTGATTAATTGTAATATCGAAACATAATTTTAATTACAGTTTTTTGTCTATAACAAAACCTGTTGCATGATCAAACAACACCTAAGCAATATTGTTGCAGGATATATATCAACCTAAAAATAGATAAATATCTAACTTTGCAAATAAGTTTCTAATTTTGCAATTTACTTTTTATAACTAGTTACTGATATAATAATCTTGTAGAACATGAAAGACTTTTAAATATAATAAAGAGATTTAATATTTATCATCTGTCAGATCACGTTGCATTATAGCTTTAAAATCATAAATAGCGTAAGCGATAATTTATTTATGTTTACAGGGATATTGTATGTTCTGATGAGCAGAAATTAGTGGTATAGTGGTGAGGTATTCAACTTATTTGCTAGAATTCATCTAAATGAATTACTTAAATTCTATTTAAGAAGTGTGTTGTATGAAAAACTAGCTAATATTAGCTCACAATTAGCTAAGATTTAATTTTTTTCTTTTTTATCATTCAAATTTCTTTAAATTCCTATCATGACATATTTGCATTCTATTAATTTTTTAATAATTAAGAAGCATGTGTATTATTTGATTTCATCTTTGGTTTTTCGGCTAAGTAATGTATCTGCAGCTTCAAGTACATTTTTATTACCGTATAGAACTTGATAAATTTGCTCGGTAATTGGCATTTCTACACCGACACGTTGAGCTAATGCACGGACTTCTTTAGTATTTAAGTAACCTTCAATAACCTGACCAATCTGTTTTTCCGCTTCTTCAATCTGCATACCTTGAGCGAGCAGGAGGCCAAAGCGGCGATTACGCGATTGATTGTCAGTACATGTCAAAACCAAATCCCCTAAACCAGCCATTCCCATAAATGTAGATGGTTTAGCACCCATAGCGATGCCTAAACGGCTGATTTCGGCTAATCCTCTAGTGATCAACGCTGCGCGAGCATTAGCACCAAATCCGATACCATCGGACATGCCTGCACCAATCGCAATCACATTTTTAACTGCTCCACCTAACTGAACACCGATCATATCTGGATTTTTATAAACTCGAAAGCTCTTACCACAATGGAAAAGTTGTTGTAGCTCTTCACTAAATTCTGCATTAGAAGCAGCTATTGCAATGGCAGTAGGTAAGCCGGAAGCCAGTTCTTTAGCAAAGGTTGGGCCAGAAAGAACAGCAAGTGGAATTTTGTTGCCGAGCGTTTCGCTGGCAACATCTTGCAAGAGCCGTCCAGTACCATGTTCTAGTCCTTTTGTTGCCCAAATAATGCGTGAGTGTTGTGTTAAGTAAGGTTGGATATTTTTTAAAACTTGATTAAATGCATAGCTTGGTACGACAATCAATATATTACGACTTGCAGTTATTGCTGTCTTCAAGGAAACTTCAGGTAACAAATTGTCTGGAAATGGAATGTTGGGTAAAAATGCTTGGTTGCACCGGTCTTGTTGTAATTTTTTAATATGCTGAGGATTATGCCCCCAAAGCAAAACACGGTGACCGTTACGGGCAAGTATAATAGTTAATGAGGTACCATAAGAACCAGCACCGATAACTGTCATTGAAACAGTTTTCATTAAGATTCCTGATGAGTTTCTGAATTTTTAATTTTAGCAGTATTCTGTTGTTGTAGATAGTTCATAAACAATGCATCAAAATTAACAGGTGCTAAGTTTAGTTGAGGAAAAGTTCCACGATTAACTAAATTAGTAATACATTCACGTGCATATGGAAATAAAATATTTGGGCAGTAAACACCTAAACAATGAACTATTTTGGTTTCTTTGATACCATCGATAAAGAAAATGCCGGATTGTTGCACTTCACACAGGAAAGCGATCTCATTAGCAATTCTAGCGGTAACAGTGACGCGTAAGATAACTTCATAAACATGCTCAGCTAATTCATTAGACGATGTATCCAAATCTAATTGAACTTCTGGTTGCCACTTTTGTTGAAAAATATTAGGGGCACTTGGTGTTTCAAATGAAATATCTTTAGTATATATTCGTTGGATCTGGAATATCAACTCTTCATGACTTTTTTCTGACATAATATCAATTACCTTTTAAATGTCTTTATGATATTGAATCATATAAATATAATTACTATTATATCTGATGAATTACTTTTTACCGCGGACTAGAGGTAAATTTTTGCTAGACCAGCCATTAATTCCTTCTTTTAAAATAAAAACACGTTTAAAACCATATTGCAGTAGTTGTTCAGCAGGTTTAAATGCTTTCATACCATTTTCTGAGACAATAATAATTGGTTTTTGCTTATTTTTTTCGAATTTAATGATATTATTACCTTTAATTTCTGATAAAGGCAGGTTAATTGAATTAATAATGTGTCCTTTACGAAAATCGTCATGAGAACGTAAATCGATAGTGATCGCTTCTTCTTTATTAATCAATTGTATCGCTGTAGTACGGGTAATACTTTTTATTTTTGAGAATAAGCTCTTAAAGCTTAAGGTGATTACAGCAATAAACAAAGCTATCCACGCTAGACTAAGTATTGAATGTTGACTAATAAATTGCATGATTTCATGAGTCATGTGGAATAATTACTCCCATAGTTAGTAATAGATAGATTTAAGTTGCAAAAGTATACATTTGTCGCTGTTTAATTAAAGTTAATTTTCATAAAAATAAGCAGATTTTTTTTGCAAATTAAGGTTTATACCGGTGATATTTATCAGGATTATCAGTTAATTGGTACTACTTTAAAAGTAGCTAAATGAAAGTATTATTAAATAATAATATATGGTTATTCTAGATTATGTTGTCAAAAGTTGTTCCTTTGCTCGCAGAGCAGTTTATAGCCACATCTGTATTTTAATTGTTGTGATTTCAAACAATTTTTCATGCCAGATAATTCGGTAAATAAAAATGATTTTATGATATGTAATCTACTCAGTCATCTCTTTAATAGGCTGATATAACTCTTCATATTTTAAATATGGAATTTTTTACCAATAAATCTCTGATTATTTAATATTATTAAGCGGTGGTAACTAATTTTATGCTCACTGACAAAGATTTTGTATCATTTACATCCATATCAAGACAAAGAATGGATTCTTTATTTATGATAAGCTCAAGAAAGCAGCTAACCATAACACTCTATATTAAACTCTTTAACAATTTAATCGCTCGCATAACTCTGACGATTTTTAGGTAATTAAGACCGCGAATTATTTTTTTCTTTTATCTTCTTATCTGCCATATTTTTGCCTTTCCTATGTTGAAGGAATAAAACTTCCCTTTAAAGGATTAAAGGAAATATTTTATCGATTTTAACAATAGTACTTACTGCACTTAAGTTGGCTGTTTCCGCTAAAGCAAGAAAGCCACGATACCCATCTAAACGCTATTTTTTAAACCAATACCTGTTTGTTTTGTTAACTTTTCGTAAAGTTAAGCTATTCAAGATGCATCATAGATAATTAAACCATTTATCCTTGTAATATAGTTTAATCAGAGGACTTCTCTAATCAAGTTGTTAAATGTTTTCTTGCAATCAAGGATTTTACGATGATATCACTGTAATCCTAATGAACTGGGAGTTCCTAAAAGAAATATGTTCATTGTAATAATGTGAGCGGTATAATGTGGAATAGTTGCTTCAATACATAAATCAACATTACCAAATCGATTATCATCGATTTAATTAGTGAATAAAACACGGGTTATGTTATGAGGAAGTAAATAAAGAGTTTCTTTAATCTGCATGGCTGCTCTTTCTTTTTATAGCAACCTTTATAGAAAAATTTTTCTTATAAGATAAGAGATTTATATCAAAAAACTTTTAAAATAGCATCATTTTATGATTATTGTATGAATAAAGAAATTAAGTTTTTTCAGTATTTTTCTAAAATAAGAAGAAATGTTTACTATTTATAGTAATTGTCAATAATTTTAAGTGATATTGTTTCAGGATGCTGAACTAATATGAACAATACTAGCCGATATGGTTTAATCCTAATCCTTTTGGCTATACTAAAGAGAGTAGTGGTTAAGTTGTTACTCTTTGTTTCACTATTTTTTATCTGGCCATTGATTACTATTGCCAGTCCTATCAGTGATAATAAAATAAAACTAAAAGATCTTTTATTAAATATTATAGAAAAAGAGAGAAGCATTAAGCAGCAAAAAACTGAGAGAAATTATTTAATTGATCAATTAAAAAAACAAGAAAAAAATATTGCTGCTGCTGGACAATCCTTATATGAAATACGTAAAAAACTTTTTCAGTTAGAAAAAGAGCTTATTGAGTTAAATGAAAATATTAGCTGTTTACAACAGCAAAAACAGATCCATGAATTATTGTTAGCTAAACAGCTTGATGCTGCATTTAGATTAGGTCAGCAAAGAAGGATTAAATTATTATTTAAAGGTGAACAAGAACAACGAGAAGAGCGTATTCTAGCCTATTATAGTTATTTAAATGCTGCTAGAGAGAAAACGATTATTAAATTGCAGCAAACAACAGGCTTGCTCGCTGAACAAAAACAACAGAAGCAGCAAAAACAATTAGCAAAGAAAAAAAATTTAGCTAAACAAGATCAAAAAAAGAAAACACTAGATTCGGCACAGGATGCTAGAAAGAAAACCTTATTATTATTGGAATCAACTTTAAAAGCTAATCAAAAAAGTTTGGCAACGATGAAACGTAACGAAATACTGTTTCGTAGTAAAATTGCCAGAGCTGAAAGAAAATCAAAAGTTAGGGTGGAAATGGAAGCGAAAGAGGCAGCGTGTATTCGAGCAAAAGAAAGGCAAACACAGCAAAAAGGAACTATTTATCTTCCAACTGAAAATGAGCTAGCTTTGATGGCTCGTACAGGTGGTTTAGGTCATCCTGTCGGCCAGACTTTATGGCCTGTTAACGGACAAATTATTCATTACTATGGTGAAATGATTTCCGATGAATTACTCTGGAATGGTATGGTGATCAATGCCTCTGAAGGAGCAGAGGTTAAAGCTATTTCTGCTGGGCGTATTTTACTTGCTGATTGGCTACGAGGTTATGGTTTAATGGTGGTTATTGATCATGGTCAGGGAGATATGAGTTTATATGGTTATAACCAGAGCGCATTAGTGAATGTTGGTCAACAGGTTCACTCAGGTCAGCCTATTGCGTTAGTGGGTAGTAGTGCTGGACAGCAGTGTTTCTCGCTTTATTTTGAAATCCGTCGTCAAGGTAAAACGGTTAATCCGCAGCTTTGGTTAAGGAGATAACAGTGTTAAACGGATCATTTTAATAATCATAAGTCTATTATTGGTTATCATTGGGAAAATTGGTGCTGGTAAATTAACTATTGTGATTGATGATATTGATCATTATAAAACAGAAGACAATCAAGTATTAGTTTTTTTAGTAAGAATTTCTATTGCTATTTTACTTGATTTCTCTTAAGGTAGAAAAGGGCCAAAAAAAGATTATTAACAAGGATGAAAAATTTAATTCACACGCTAATGAAGTTGATTATCCATATCAAGCGTTGAAAAATATCTTGACGCCTGAGATGAGTACCAGTAAAATACAGCAGAATATTGTTGCTGCAATTAAGCAAGTATTTTATGTTAAAGATAAAATACTCATATAGGTAGTCTAATGACAGCTAATTTAGTGGATAATAAATAGTATGTGAGTGCTTTCCTATTATGATATTTATCTTTAGATAAAGTAATAATAGTAAATGCTAAGGTTACTGAATCAGCAAAAGTTTTATGCTGCACACTTTGTGTAGTAAAGTTTTTTAGATTATGCAAAAGTAGAAGCGTAAACTCATAAAGAGTTTGTCATGTTATTTTATTTGCTTCTAAGTAGATCAGAATTATTGTTATTGGCTTACCCTTATTCTGACACTATTGAGGTGTTACAATAAAGATTATGTGAGTTACCTAGCAGTATTGAATTAGTATCGGTTAGTACACTACTTAATTGGTTGGTCTTGGATCATTGTATGATGGATTCCCCTGTTACGCACAGGCTATTCATGATAAAGTAGCCTACTTATTGATATATTTGATGGTATATTATCATGATAATAAGGCTTATATCATCAGGCAACTATAATACCTAATGATCAGAGATTCTTCTTTAGGCCAGAAGAAGGGCTGTGTCTATTTTACTTAATCATTATTGGATAATTACCATTATCGTTGCTAAATGGTAAAGCAAGATGATCTTAATGATTACAACTACATTTCCAATCTCTTGCGAATGACGTTATCGTCCGCTAAAATAAGCGTGATCGTTTCTTGTGAAACGATGGGTTTTTTATATCATTGATCTACTAGCAGTTATACGAGAATTCCTAAACCCTGTTGTATCTCAATCTGCTCTAAATGATCGGTGTTTATGGAGGTATGCAAAAGCGGAAATTTTTTTGTAAAATAAAGCAAGGCAAGCTTTTAAACTGAAACTTGAAACGTTTAAAAGCTACGAACAAGCCTGGTCGTCATTTGATACATAGATATAAAATATCTTCTAAAAATGCCAAATAAAACTTTACAATATTCTTCATAAGAAGAATAAAATCGACTATAATAGTCGATGTGTTTTATCAGTCTTTATAAGACCAAGGTAGTGCCTAATACTCGACGCTTCTTACATGATTTTAACTGATCATGCCCGATAATTGCACATCTGGTACTTACAGGCAATGACAAAGAATGAATTATTAGCAAATTTAGTGTATAGCTTGACTATACACTAAATTTGCTAATAATTATATCATATATGATATTTATTTTAATTTAACCAAGTTAGTTCAGAAATCTTTAATGTCCATTTTTATCTGATGATTGGAATTAAAGAATGATTCGACTTTCTTTAAGTATAAAATAATTAAATTGCTCTAAAATAGTTCATATAAAAAGCATCTAAATAAAAATGACTAATAATTACCTTTACTGATAAATTCGAGTGTTTTATAAACAGTCAATATTTAATTGACAGAAAATGATTTTACGAAAACAGAGGTGTAAAAAAGAAGTGTACTCCACCATATCGAATAAAAATTTAATTTTCTTTACCTTAAGATTTATTTGTCAGTATTGAAACTGATATTAAAAATATTAATATGCATAAAAAAGAGATGCATTCACCTTCAATAGGACTAATTTTAAACAGAATTCTCGTTAATGATTTAAGTTTACATTTCAAGTTGATTGCGATTTTAAATAATTTACGAAAGAAAAAATTTACTTTAATTATATAAATTGTAGTAATAATGACTATTATTGCGATTATGGCTATAAATACATACATAAAGGTATGTCGTTTTACACATTTCTACTTTTAGGAGAAGTAGTTACGATAGAAATCTAACAGCAACTTAATGTAGATAAGATGATATAAAACTGTTTATTACTATACAGTAGTTTAATTTTTACTTTAATAGATTTGCCAATAAAATTTCTACATTGGCTAATGTATGAGATTAATTATCATTAATGACCTCTAAAACCATTAATGAGGAAAGGAGAAGTGACTAAAATTATTGGATTTAATAGAATGATTTATGCAAATAAATTTCAATAAAAGTTAATAACAGACTGTTTATGATCATTTTACTGTTCTTTTGTGTGTTATTTAGATTAAGATACTAACTGAGAAAAATTATTAATGATAATTTTTAATACAATCTTTATTAAAAAATTGTTTCAATGGTAGTAAAATATCCATAAGATTATCCTTAGGGATTAATGATATCAATAAAATTGATAATTATACTCGACTCCCCTCCCCCACTTCTATTCAAGTTACGTAACCTCAATTGCTACCTCATGGCTTGAGAGGATTCAATATCTATATTAAAAATGCTCTATTTCATGTTAAAGTAACCAATAAAAAAATCAGTATTAATATCAATTCATGATCATATCTTCACATTGATCGTTAATAAGATAGCCACATAATTTAATTAAACTTTACATTCTAAAGCGTATTTTGGATCTCTTTTCCAACATTATAGAAATCTATTATTAATGATGGCCCTTAATGCAGTTAAGGTTTACTGTTATTTTAAGGACATATTTATCAATAAAGTATTTCAATAAAATAAAAATAAGCTTTGAATTACACAAAACTCTTCTAATGAAGTACCGTAAAATTACGAATAATACGATGTATTAAAGTTAGTTTAGTATAAATCTGAATACGGGAGATTATTACGTTTATTTTTTAATAAATTTTAGCTAAAAGACAATTTAAGAAGGCTGTATTTTGAATAAATTTATCATCACCGGCTTCCTTTTCTGAGCAGAAAAAATAATTACTGCCATCATTTTCATTACAAAAAATAGTTCAATAATATTTTTAAGCGTTCTTGCGCTTCTTTACATTAAAAACATTGTGGAATGCTGACATGATAAGTGATACCGATATAAAAACAAGATAACAAGATAGTAATGTGATATCATTTATTAAATGAGCGCTTTTTGTTCTTAGCGAATCTCTAACTATCTATGTTATAATACTCGCCATTGCCGAGTTTAGAGGCAGCCTCGCTCATGTATATGAAAGTTTTTGTTTATTATCGGAAATATATTTGATATGGAGCATAAATTAGAAGTATGAAGAAAAGCAGATTTTCTAATTTAATTTTAATAAATGGCCGACTATATACTCCGATAAGCCTGATTACATGACTTTATAAATATTATCTACAATACCTCTTTTAGTTTTACGCTAAAAATTAATTTTTAAAAATGATACCCATCAATATAAACCATCTCCCTTTTAGGGAGAGTTATGTTGACTAATAGTTCAGTTAACATAGCTTCCTTCCTATTATTTAATGTTAGAAACTTAGTCAATAATTTATCTATTTCAACTAACAGCAATCCTACCTGCGACGTAATCTTATGATAATCTGCTTAACAAAATAATCATGTTTATCCTGGATAGCATAAAATTTCGCTTTTTTCATCGGTTCACTCGATAAGATCTATTGATTTATTTTTTATTTATCAAATGTCCCACACCACTTTAGTAACAATTAAATCATATAATGTCTTTTGCTTATCTGAGAACGCAATTCCAGTCATAACTTGTTGTGTTTTATCTGAAAGTTGTCGAAATATATGCATAACATGATGATTTTTATCTTTAAGATTACCTTTCTATTTTTAGTTGTTTACAACAATAATAATACGAACCTATCCTTGGATAGGTTTTGCTGTCATATCAATATTTCTTTTAAGATTTTTTACATGTTAAGTGAATAATATATACACTTGGTATTTCTCCTTTATACAATTATTTAGATATATCAGAGATAATAATGTCAAAGAATCATTCTAACTATTCAGTTAACTTAGACCTTTTGATAAAACTGACCTAAATAAATTCTATTGAAAATAGAAAGCTCTCAGAGAAAATAGACAATTAACTGTTCGTTTTTAACGAACTAAAAACTTGCGTCGAACTTTGCGTAACAATAAAAACATCCAAGGCCATAAGATGGCATTAATTAAACAGTTCCAGAATAATTCTGGATGAAATAATACAAGAGAAGAAAGAAACTCAGTCCAGAATATCGTAAAGTTCATAACTACTGATAATCCAGCAATAAAAAGGGATTGCTGCCACAGTGGCATATTACGAAGAAGCTGATGTTTATATGATGCTAAATAACAAAGTATACTATAAGCTAATGCATGTACCCCAAGAGCTGAACCTTGGATTAAATCCATTAAGATACCAAAAAAAAATCCGGTGCCTACGCTAACTCGATGTGGTAAAGCCATAACCCAATAAATTAAAGTTAATGCTAACCATGTTGGCCGATAATAACTAAATTGATCAGGCCAGGGTACTTGTTCTAGGATTATTGCAATTAAAAAGGACAGGAAAATAATTCACTGCCTATTAGCACGGTGATGATTCATTATATGTTTCCTTTAGTTATCTTGATTTCACAGCAGAAATATTCGTACTGAACGACCAAAGAAGGTTGCTCTATATTTTTTATTTTTGTTTATGGTAAATTACGGTCATTGAATCTCATTTTGATTAGGAAATACTTGTGGTTTAATTTTCATTAAACGCTCATTTGCTGCATTATATACTTCTGATGAAGATAAAGGATAAGAAGAATCACTAGAGTTCTTCCATAATAATAAGAGATAGCGTAGATTTTGTAAATCTGCACTAGGTCGTGCATGGATAATCGTATAAGCGCGCTTGGTATCATATTTTACGGAAGAAATAATAGCAACTGGATAACCTTCAGGAAAACGTCTACCTAAACCAGAAGTAACTATCATATCACCAATACGTACATCAATATTATCTGCTAAAGGTTCAAGTTGAAGATTATTATTGCATCCTGTACCCACCGCAATAACCCGAATATTATTACGTAATACTTGTATAGGTAATGCATGTTTTGCATCACAAATCAATAAAACACGGCTATTAAACTGGCTAACTGCGATAACCTGCCCAACAACACCTTTATCATTAATAACAGGCTGGCCTTCATAAACACCGTCATGTAAACCTTTATCAATCACAATTTGATCACGATAAGGTGTATTTGCACCAGAAAGCACTTGAGTAACCATCATGTTTTCATCCTGACGTAGAGGTGAACCCAAGAGCTCACGTAATCTAGTATTTTCTTGTTTAAGTTGTCCAAGTAATAAATTATTTGCTTTTTTTATTAAAATCTCTTTCTTCAATTCTTTATTTTCAAAAAGAAGTTGATCTCTTCTTGCTAATGCATCTGAAATATTATTAAGCAGTTCTCGCGGACTATTTGCTAAAAAATAAAAAGGACTAACAGCCGTATCTAAATAACTACGTATTTTATTAAAAAAATAAAATTGACGATCAAATGTAATCAATACAATTGCAATAACGATCGCAATCATAATACGTGATTGTATGGATGGCCCTTGACTAAAAATCGGTTTCATGATTTTTTTTAATAAAATAAATAAACATCAAATATTAACATTGCTTTGCTTAAAATAAGCAGGAGCGCCATCCTTAAGTTTTTTTTCTTCTATTGGCTAACTCTAGTCATCACTAAACAGATCACCGCCATGCATATCAATCATTTCCAATGCTTTACCGCCACCACGTGCAACACAAGTTAGAGGATCTTCAGCAAGAATAACGGGAATACCTGTTTCTTCCATTAATAGGCGATCTAGATTACGTAATAACGCACCACCACCAGTTAATACCATACCTCGTTCAGAAATATCAGAAGCTAATTCTGGTGGACATTGCTCCAATGCTAACATAACAGCACTAACAATACCAGTTAGAGGTTCTTGCAACGCCTCAAGAATCTCATTCGAATTAAGGGTAAAACCACGAGGTACACCTTCAGCTAAATTACGGCCGCGCACTTCAATTTCGTACACTTGATCTGTAGAGTATGCCGAACCGATTTCATGTTTAATTCGCTCAGCAGTTGCTTCACCAATTAGTGAACCATAATTACGACGAACATAATTGATAATCGCTTCATCAAACCGATCACCACCGATGCGTACCGATGATGAATAAACAACGCCATTCAGTGAAATAACAGCAACTTCTGTCGTTCCACCACCAATATCAACCACCATTGAACCCGTTGCTTCAGAAACAGGCAAACCAGCACCAATTGCAGCCGACATTGGCTCTTCAATTAAAAAAACCTCGCGAGCTCCAGCACTAAGTGCTGATTCTCGGATCGCTCGACGCTCTACCTGGGTTGCACCAACAGGCACACAAACTAATACACGTGGACTTGGGCGCATGAAGCTATTGCTATGAACTTGTTTGATAAAATACTGTAACATTTTTTCAGTAACATAAAAATCAGCAATCACGCCATCTTTCATTGGACGAATAGCCGCGATATTACCTGGGGTCCGGCCTAGCATCTGTTTTGCTTCATGACCTACTGCAGCAACGCTCTTAGGTGAGCCTGCGCGATCTTGACGAATAGCGACAACTGATGGTTCGTCTAACACAATACCTTGTCCTTTTACATAGATTAGAGTATTGGCGGTACCTAAATCAATAGACAGGTCGTTGGAAAACATGCCACGAATTTTTTTAAACATAACAAAAGAATAATCCTACAAGCTAGAAACGAATGAAAATCAAACTACTTTACCAACCATATGAAGTAACGACAAGGAGTTAATTAAATCGTTTCAATAAAAAGTGGCCAATTTTTTATGATACAAAAATCAGATTATTACTGCTTATTTCTATAAATAAATAAAGTATAAAATATATAATACCATTATTAAAAACACTTACTATATTTAATAAAAATATTTTAAACAATAAAATTAACTATTTTATAGTAAAAATACTATTGTATAAGTTTATATGACGCTATAAAATTATTAATTGATATATGATTTATCTCACTTATAAGAGATAATGTAGTTTTTTTGAATAATTCAACTTTAATTTTGAATGAATCTTTCATAGACTGCAATTGAATGTTACTCCAAATACTAATTGGATAATTCTTAATTTTGCAACTAAACATATAAATGCAGAGTAATTTTAAACTATTCATTAGAATAGAAGTGAAAGCTTTGAAGCTCCTCTTCTGCATGCGGATTAAATCTCTCGACCATACCATTCCTACTTTAGGATGACATCGGCGGGCTTAAGAATTAGCATTTTATACCAAGCTCTGCAGATAAGCAGACGAATTTCTGTTTTCCGGTTTCTGAATGTTTTTGCAGACAAAAAAATCGCTGTAAATTATTTACCATTGTGGAAGTACCCGATGAATAGCTATGGACATACTTGATTAAGATCAAGTAAGAAGCGTCGAGCATTGAGCACATTCTCAGCCTTGTAAAAACAAATAAAACCCATCGAGTGTAATGATCTATACTATACCTACGAAAGGTATACGTCGTGAAGCTCCGTTTAGCATTTGTGGAAGATAATTACATTTACGTGCAGGTATGGAATTCTAGGCTCATAAGCTTTAAGAGTTTTACGCTTTGCCTTTGGCACTTTTAGTATCATTTCATGAAAATTTACACACTCAGGTGCCTGAGTAAACAGTAATCCTATCCTAGATTAAGATACAAGACAATAGAGTTCAGAAATTTGCGTACGACTTCCAGCAAATTCGTCGAGAGAGAAAAACGTTTTTCTTATGGAAAGAGCTACGACTTCCTGAGTTGATGAGTAGTGTTCCCCCCCGTCGACAAACGATGGGGAATATGGCTATAATCATAAATATCATCTCGTTTTATTCGCCAGTAACGATAAGGTAGAATACCACATAACACTTAGCTGAAGTAGATGTAGGCTCTTTGCTATCTTGAAAGTAGTGAAAACAGCTCTAATTTTAGGTTTTGTAATTACTTAATGATTATAGGTAATCATAATAATATTTTTCCTTAATAATATCTCTCAGTAGTTATCTGAGTATGAATAGTGGTACCAACAAGACTCTACATAATAATCGGGACAAAATAAATAGCAATAAAAACAATTTAAATGTAGTAACATAGAATGTTATACGTTTTTTATAAACGATTTTTACTTTTAAAATAAGTTATTATTTTGATTGATAATAACATTTTTATTGCTAATAAAAATATAAAAATTTTATTTATTATTGAGATTTTATGTCCTCCAAATAACAAAAAATAATTTTTTTAAGCATTCTTATGCAAATTTAAAGGCCATAAATTATGAATAATTTTCTATTTTGCTATTATTTAGCACAAGAAAGTAAAGTATTAAAAGCTAGTATAAAATTGATCTATAACATACTTTTAGCTTATGTAAACTTTACTGTATATATTTATTACTCTAAACTAAACTAAACTAAACTATAAAGATAGTTAGTTACTATCGGTAAAGGAAAATTACCCGCTAGTTCCCGATGGTGAATAGCTATCGATTTTCAAGTATCGTAAGTCTTTAACAGATATAAAATTTCAACTCGGCCAATAAGGGTTATTAACCGGTTGTGGAGTGTTGATGAAAACTATTGAGAGGATTAAGAAAAATAAGCGCGAGCACTAGAGACAAATAGTTAACGGTTGTTTCTGATAAAATGGACGATGTGTAAAACAATGATAATCGACACCGATGGTTTATACCATGCTCTGTATAATGATTTTATAAGAAAAAGAAGTAATCTTTGATAAAGATTATATTCTTGTGACAAGATCTTATAGTGGCGTAGGTGTGTAGTACCGCAATACAATTTTTGATAAATTTGTTTATTCCGTCACAGAGCAGTAACTGCTAGAGGTAATAATATTGATTATTTAAAGATAATTAATGGTTAGGAAGTTGTCTCTCTTTAAGAGAGAGACAGGACTCATCCATTATTGTGAAAGGGATTAAATCGGTTTATTATGAATTTATTGTAAGTTAAGATTTTATCAAAGTCTGTATTCTTTGACCTAATGAACTAATTTAGAAATATTAACCCTAGGTGTAATATCTTAATAATTATTGTTTTTTCTATTTTATGAATTATATATTGCTAATAATTTTGTTTTTGCCTGTTTTAACAAGATGAGTATTGATAAAAAGTACCTGGTATACCCAGGCGCATAGAATGCATTTGTATTAATCTGTGAGCAGAAATATTTTATCAGAACGGAGAATCCAGGTTTTTTTCCTGTTTTTTATGAACTATCAGCTTAAGCGCCTTTATACCTTCGGTATAAGGCGTACCTTGTTTACGATTTAACAAGCAACTATAGTAACGTAGCGTCTTAAAATGCCTTACTAAAATATAATTTTCATATAGCGGCAAATCATCTTTTCCTACTTCATGATCTACTGCTAGTATTGCTTAGTCTTATGGTTATAGTAATGGTGTACAACACCTCTTCCAATTTGGTAATGTCAAAATTTTGACGCGGATACTGAGTCACGTTTAAGGTATAGCGCTAGAGGTATTTAGTTATGCTACACCATTTTTGCTTTTTAGCGAAATGCACTTTCCAGTAACATCTGGACTGTAGCTTTCAGGGTGCGTTGCCATAGTTTTCTGGCGAGGATATGCAAAAAAAAGTAAGAAATCTGGGATTTATTAGGTCATATCTGTAATGCATTAGCTGGATGATAGCGCCTCGCTAGATTGCTTCCTATCACTATTTTTAAAGAACATATCAACCTCATATAGCATGTTTAATATCCAGACTACTACGTGTAACAAAGATATAAATATGCCAATATTGATTAAGTTATCAAGCATAAGTGTGTAAGGCATGCAAGATAGCAATCTTAATATCTTGTTTTACGTGCCCACTGTAATATAAGCTTGTATGGCGACGCCATATAGAGAATTTAGTATATAAAAACCAGTTATTTTTTAAAATAGGCCATATAAGATGAGATATAGTGAAAGTAATGTGTTGCTAGTTGCAATTGAGTAAATATAAATTTATAGTGATAACTCACTGCTTGATAACTTTGAAGTCACATGAAGTACAAAATTTTCTTGTAGCTATGAAAAAATAATAGTGTAAACATTTAGGAGATGTGCAGAAATAGCAAGACCAGATAAACTCCTATTACACAAGTGCTAGAGACAAGCATAAGCTTAACAGATAGACGGGGTTACATAATTTTATACTTTTATCGTGGTTTTCAAAAAAATTATTCCAGTTTTCGTCAATGCTGAAAACAAGTTCAGTTAGTATAAGATGAGATACATCTAAGTAAATTACTTTTGTATTTTTTGTCAGAGCAACAGAATTGTCATTCTGTCTGCATTTATAAGGACTATCGGCCCAGCTATCATTGTATTTATTTTAGGAGTAAAGAAGGCGAGAATTATCCTTATCTCTATAAGGAATGAATTTATTGAAAAACATGCTTCAATTATACCCATCAATACAAAGTTATATCTAGAGTCATTGACTTTTGTTTGGGTTGTTGCTCAAAACCCCGGCTAATCGTGACTAGAGGAGGATAATACTTATATTCCTATAAAAATTGAAAACCGAGAGTCCGGATGTATTATTGTGCACCATCTTTTTGAGTATCATAAAATTCAGTCAGTCCTATTATCATTAATTTTAGAATGGATATCAAAGCGTTTCGGATAAACAGGTGAAATAACACGTGAAATCGCGTATTACATTCCTGATTTACTTAATTTCCGCTTTTTAGGAGACTTATTCCGATCCATTTTTGCTGAATTCCTAAAAATTAACATATCGCAGAGTATAAAGCAGTATTTAGATCATGAATATGCAAAAAGCAGCATAGTTGTACCGCGCTCACCATAGCGCGCGAGGTGGTTGTTCGTTCTAAACAATCGCTACTCCTATATAAAGAATATACTAAATATCTCACCATTTAAAAAAGGGTGAGCAGGAACTGCAGATACTGTTAAGGCAGTATAATAGTAACTATTATTTCACAAATATGCTATTCAGATACAGCAGCAGCATTTAGTTCTAGACACTGATATTATGTTATCGGCAATAATGATCCCTTATATTTTATGTAATATACGAGTACAAGGATTAACTCTGTTATGATTATAACAATAAAACGCTCACAGATACAGAAACGGTTAGACAATTTATTTAACAGTTTTTATCAATTAAGTTCAAGAAGAGATCTTGTTAGAAAAAATAATTGATTATGCTGATAAATTAATCAATAACCAATAACCGGCCGTGAATATCTACTTTAACCAGTTGAAAATAGATAAATTTTAAAATTTTAGATAATTACTGTAATTGCTATTATATATTAATATTTTCTATGTTTGTTTTTAAATAAATATTCTTTATAAGAAAGAGATGACAACTTATTAGCATCAAGTTATGATAACTGATTTATCAATCGGGGAGAGATATCCGCAAAATGGAAAAAAATTTCCATATTTTGCTGCTAAATGGCCCAAATTTAAATATGCTGGGGATAAGAGAGCCAGCATTCTATGGCGATTTTACACTTCAGGATATTGTTAACCAAACGAGCCAAAAAGCAAAACAATTAGGAGTTAAATTAAGTCATTTTCAATCTAACGCAGAACATGAGCTTATTAATGAAATCCATAAAGTTCAAAGAAAAGTCGACTTTATATTGATTAACCCAGCAGCATTAACGCATACTAGTGTGGCATTACGAGATGCCATATTAAGCGTTGACACTCCTTTTTATGAAATTCATATTACTAATATTTATGCACGTGAATCATTCAGACGTCATTCCTATATCTCTGATATAGCAAACGGCGTCATCTGTGGTTTCCATTCTGATGGTTATATTTTTGCATTAGAGTCTGCGGTTAAATTCTTATTAAGAATTGAAGAATTAGCAACCATTAATGAATCCCCAATTTAATAAATATAAAGAATAAAAATACGGAATTAACTTATGGATATTCGTAAAATTAAAAAATTGATTGAGCTTGTTGAAGAATCTGGCATTTCTGAACTAGAAATTTCAAAAGGTGAAGAATCAGTGCGTATCAGCCGTGCAATCGTACAAAATTTACCAACTATACAGGAGTATATGACAACATCAACCTCGCAACAACCGGCTTTAGCAAACGCCATAGCACCTTCTCAAGTTTTACATGAAACAGTAAACGAGAAAAAAGTAGAGATCACTGGTTATACTATTCGCTCGTCAATGGTAGGTACCTTTTATCGAGGAGTAAATCCAGAAGCAAAACCATTTATTGAAGTAGGTCAAACAGTTAAGCTAGGAGATCCTCTATGTATTATCGAAGCTATGAAAATGATGAATCAGATCGAAGCAGATAAAGCGGGTGTAGTTAAGGCAATCCTTCTGAAAAATGGAGATGCAGTTGAATTTGACGAGCCATTGGTTATTATCGAATAACGAGGCATCTTATGCTTAAAAAAATTGTTATCGCCAACCGTGGCGAGATTGCTTTACGCATTTTACGTGCCTGTAAAGAACTAAAAATAAAAACCGTCGCTGTACATTCTATCGCCGATCGTGACTTAAAGCATGTATTACTTGCTGATGAAACTGTTTGTATTGGGTCTGCCGCTTTAGCTGAAAGCTATCTTAATATTCCAGCAATCATTTCGGCAGCAGAAATTACTGCTGCAGAAGCCATTCATCCTGGTTATGGGTTTCTCTCTGAGAATGCCGACTTTGCTGAAAAAGTGGAGCGCTCTGGTTTTATATTTATTGGTCCTAAACCAGAAACTATTCGACTCATGGGTGATAAAATTTCAGCCATTGAAGCTATGAAAAAGGCCTGTATTTCTTGTATTCCTGGCTCAGATGGGCCTTTAGTAGGGGACATAAAAACTAATAAAACAATTGCTAATCAAATTGGGTACCCGGTTATTATTAAAGCATCTGGTGGCGGTGGTGGTCGCGGTATGCGGGTTGTTCGTAATGAAAGTGATCTAGAACAGGCTATTATACTTACTTGCGTCGAAGCGAAATCTGCCTTTAATAATAGTATGGTTTATATGGAAAAATTCTTGGAGAACCCGCGACATATTGAGATTCAAGTACTTGCTGATGGCCAAGGCAATGCGATTTATTTGGCTGAACGCGATTGCTCAATACAACGTCGTCATCAAAAAGTAGTTGAAGAAGCGCCTGCACCAGGTATAAAAGTTGATATGCGTAAAAGCATTGGCGAACGTTGCGTAAAAACTTCTCTTGATATTAATTATCGTAGTGCCGGCACCTTTGAGTTCCTTTATGAAAATGGCAAATTTTACTTTATTGAAATGAATACGCGTATTCAAGTTGAGCATCCTGTAACGGAAATGATTACAGGGGTTGACCTAATTAAAGAACAGTTAAGGATCGCATCCGGGTTACCCTTATCCATTAAACAAAAAGATATTAAAATTCATTGGCATGCAATAGAATGCCGAATTAATGCAGAAGATGCAAATACCTTCTTACCAAGTGCTGGCAAAATTACTCGCCTTCATATTCCTGGTGGTTTTGGAATACGGTGGGAATCACACATTTATGCAGGTTATACTGTTCCACCTTATTATGATCCTATGATTGGTAAGCTGATTACTTATGGTGAAACCAGAGAGATTGCTATCCTTCGGATGAAAAATGCCTTATCTGAATTAATTATTGATGGCATTAAAACTAACATAAAATTACAACAAAAAATTATGGATGACAGCAATTTTTTTAAAGGTGGTATCAATATCCATTACCTAGAAAAAAAGCTTGCATTACAAGAATAAATTTTATTTTTTACATTTCTTTATAATATAGTAAAGAAAGTACTTTTGTTTTTAATAATCTTCTGAAGATTATCTTTAAATAAGATACAATCTCTCAGATCAAGTTTCTCTTACTAGAAGAGCTGATGAATAAATCTTTTCTTCAATTCAAGAAAAAAAGCTCGTTGATAAGTTTTTCTTACTTTTGCTTATTTATGTAGTTAGATTATGATTTCTTTTATATCCTCACTGAGGTATGGATATAACAGAGATTCCATTATGGATTAAACTTTCATATTTATACTACCTATTAGTTTTTATTTTAAATTATATCTTAATGGTTACAATGGTTTTAACCAATATTATTGAAAGATATAGATGCAAATTGAAATTATCTTACCGCTTATTGGTTATTTATTATTAGTTTGTTTATTATCTATTTATATTTGTCATTAATGCCAAAAAAGTCAATTTTGCATAAATATTTTCTAGATAATCGCTATATTGGTAGGCTTATTTTTGAGATGACTAGCACTGCAACCTATATCAGTGATAGTTTTTCATAGGTAGTTACTAGTGCCTTATATATGGCACTAGGCTTAGTTGCTACTTTGTCTTAATTCAAAGTGCTAACTATTTGGCAATCCCAATTTTTGGCGTATTAGATAAAAATTCACTATCCTAGCAGCCGTTGCTATAATGCAGTGATACTTAATAATATGCTATATTTCGTTTCAAATTCGTTTATTGGTATAGATTACTAATATTGTTTGCTCGTCGCTTTCTTTGTGGATGCTATGACAGTTCAATTTATCTGTGAAGCTTGTTTACTAGAAATTTCAACAAACATACCTATATGAAATAAGGTATGTTAATATTTTGCATCACTATTGTGCTTTACGCTGCATTTTATGCTTTTAAAGCTAGCCATTAATAACACTTTGCAGGCATTATTAAGTTAATAGGGAATTATTATTTTGTTGGTTACAACTATTCACAAGGCGAATAATACGGGACCTTGCCGTGGCAGTTACGACATTAAAATCAATTGATTTAAAATTGATTACGCAAGAAGGCAAGAATAATATCTTTAGCATGTAATTTATATTTTTCTTCTAAGAATTGGTTTATTTTTTGGCTATTATCTTACCACATATTGCTGTCCGCTATATTTCTTATATAAATACTCAAGCGATGCACGTAGGATCGTTATTAGCAGCATTATAATGGTTATTTTAATACTTAAAATATATTTAATAGCTGTATTAGGTCGGGCTATTTTTACCGAATTTAACGATCCCATATCAGATGATCATAACATTGATGATTACAGTTTTACCTCTCTTGACCGTAGGAATTTTTAGCTGCACCAATGGTTGCCATTATTTCAGTAATTAATTTACAATTGCTCAAATCTTCAGTAATTATTATAAAAGATTTATATATAAATATTACACAAAAGAAGATAAAAAATAAAAAATTAACCTAAATCTCAAGTCCTTCTACTCTTATTCTTACTATTTTTATTGCTATAAGTCGTTTACATTTACTTCAAATGATTATTTAGATAAATTTATTACCTTTTGGTGGATTACAAGCTGTTTTACTAATCAATACTCAGACTTTAATGGTAAAGAGGGAACTGTTTTGATGCATTAAGTTCAATGAATTTCGGTGCTATCTCTCTTACGCATTATTTCCTGCCTTTGATGTTAAAATTTTAAATTTTTGTCCCATTGTGGTACCCACCTTCACTCTTTCAATATTATTGACCTTAATTGCTTTTTTAATCGGTAGTTCTATTGATAAGAAAAAATTATTATCTACATCGTTAAAAATAATCTAATAACTAAAGATCTTAAAAATATTTATTCTCTGGATAAGAAATACGTCTGAATTTTTTAGCAGCTGAGAAACCTGCTTTCAGCCTCAAGTAATATATTAACGGGGAATATAGGGAGAGGGTGCTTCTCCCCCCCACCTTTTTTTTTATCTTTTAGATAGTTATAACAATACTGTTTTTAAAATCCTTACTTGAGAATTTATCTTTGGCGAGATACACACGCAGATATTATTAAGTTTATTTGATGCTGAAAGCGGTATTGAGAATATTATTAGTCAATTTGAAAGTCATTCCTTACTGTATAAAAATTGTGCATAAATTTGAATAATTATAAGATAAAGATTAGTAATATGAATAGATAAATAATTCTATCTCATACCTTTTTTGGCATGAATTATAGATTTTTCCTAGCTAAAGTAATACACCTGATCTCAATGTAGTTAATATTATTTTAAATATTAGCTTAATATTGGTACTGGCCACAACACCAATACCATGTCACATCGCTATGTTTAGTGTGGCTAAGTAGCTTAAATTTAAAAAATAAAACGGTTATTGATTTTGATTATAGCTCAGCGAATACTGGCTATTTATGCATTTCAGTTAGCTATAAAGAAAGTTATTAGGATTGATGTATCAAGCTTCAAGCTATGGACCTGGCTAGCTAAACAACGGCAAGCAAAATAATGTTGCTGATAAATTAGTTCTTTATTTGGTTAAATATTAACCTGAAAATTTAAAGGCAAATTATTATTTAATATCTTAGCTGAGCTCCATTACGCAAATTAGCTTGTGCAATCGGAAATTATAAATTAAATGGTTTGTTTGAATTATCCAGAATATTAGCTAATTAAGAAAGATTAGTGATAATTGTCTATCAATAACAAGTTGAATATTGAGCTAATAATATAAAAAGAAGGATTATGTTAACAATTGGAATAAAAAGTTGATTTAACTTAACAGGATTAACATAATCCATATGTTAATTCCAGTAATAAAAATTATGAAAATAATCTTTTGTAGTAAAAATATTACAAAACAATAACTATGATATATTTGAAAATATATATTTTTAATAAAAAAATGGTTATCAAAAATTAATCTTGATACTATCAAGATAGATTATCTACCATAAAAAATTTATTATAAATAATAATAAAATTTGAAAAATAATAATAAAATATTTCAAATAAATATTTTTCACTTAAAATTTGTCTTTTTATATCTAGTAAAAAATACGTAATATATACGACCTTATAAGTCACGCAAGATGGTTTTCTTTATTTGCCTATGTATGAAATAAATTTAAGAAAAATGCTCTCATTGTAGAGCTAATAGCTGGTTCTGTGGTCTATCGTTTATAGACTTTTAATCATTAAATCACTTAATAAGTGATGATATAATAGTTTTTGAAATCCTGCTTTCCAACCCCCCCAGATTTAGAAAATAGACAAATCTAGATAAAAATGATTCATAGTGATAGATCAGATATTCGTTCTATACAAATTATAGGTAATCTGATCCATATGAAATGGCAATAGCCACATAAATTAATTATTTGGTTTCAGATATTTATTATAGGACCTCGTTGCATAGTTCTATTTATGGCATGATGGTTACTGAAGAATATAAGTTTAGGGTAAAATATTATAATAATGACATTAGGCAACTGTAACAGCTAAAATTAGCGCTTCTCTTCAGGAAGAGAAGAGAATTCTGCCTATACTTTTGATAGAGTAGTTATGGAATACCCAAACTTACAGTGTTGTTAAAAAGCAGAAAAACAAGATGATATTGATGAGATCGCAGCCATATTTTTCCGATTATTTGTTGATGATATTATTCCCTCATACTCAGGAAACTTTACTCGTTTTCTTGCAAAAAATATTTTTTCTTTTAGAGAATCTACTGACAGAGTAGATTCCTGTACACAAATGCTAAAAGCAATTTTATCTCGATCTGACCTAGATCGCTGTTTATGCAGGTGTGTACGGACGGGAATTTGCGTGAAATGAGGCAGGAAAATCCTTAAGTTAAAGTGTAAATGGTTTAAAACTATTAGCCTGATTATCTCAATTAGATTGAAATATCTTCTGCAAATACCAAATAAAATTTTATGATATTATTTTTACTAGATATAGCCAGGCACTTGATAGATATTTATTCGTCTTGATAAGATCAAGACTCAACGTTTCTTATATGATACTTAGCAAAGTTATACTAATTCTGGTACATAAAGTTTCGGAGATAGGTGGCATATCCTATCGGATTGATTTCATGAATTATTTCAACAACAGAGAGATGATATGCCATAAAAAGTCTAGGCCTACAGCTAGATGCAAAACTAAACATTACCTTAGTATCCCTCCTCTTTACATGAACTTATTCGTAATAATGTCAGATAGTTGATAGGCGCTACTGTTGAACCGGAGCTCGAGTTTATGTTGTAACAACATACTCAACACGCTTTTTGTAAATGGACATGTCATGTCGTTATTCATGGTTATTTGCCCGCAGCCAAGCTACAAGACGTGTATTAGCGATCTTGAGATTAAAGTACCTAAGGTTAGAAATTATCTATCGACAACAGAATATACTTCAGCAACTACTTCCTATACCGCCTTATCTGAAGCGAAAAAATAGCGAAGAGTTGCTACCATGTTGTATACTTATGAGGCTCTTAATTAGTGATTTTCATGATTCTAGAAGTGTTTATCGATGAGAGAGTACATGATTTCTTTGCTAGTACCAATCAGTAGATTAAAATAGTAATGACTTGAAGAACATAAACAATGGTAGCTGCATGATTTAAGTGATCTGAGCTACATTTATTACTTGTCCGATGACATATACCGTCCTCTTAAACAAGAGGACTGCCTTCACATTCTGCTCATTATTGGTAGAAATATGTATGGATATAAGGGATTAGTTCTGTATTGAAGATGCTTATCAAGAATCAGAAGAAAACTGAGCCGAACTTCTTAATTGCCTGCAAGTGCGTGACTTAACCATATTTTTAGGTTTACTATGGAAGTAGTACTCTTGGTTTTAAGCGTAATAGCAAAAATATTCTAGGATACATATAGTACAAATCCTTTTGAGTATATAAAATAACTAATGTAATTGATTTCACTCCCTAAAGACATGGTAACATCGAAAGTTAAGGGTGAGCTGAGGGAGCTTTTTGCCTACCAGAGAGTCGCGATGCAGATAACAAAACATTTAATGCTTTGTTGGCAATGGTTTCAGAAAGTACTGCAGTAATAAAGAAGCTGAGGAAAGATCGAAAAGAGCAGCTGGTATTCTATGCCTTCCTGTCAACGCATTTGGCATCAATAAGAATAAAAAATCCGATTAAATCAGGTTTTGTAACAGTGAGCCTATGCAGTTGACGCACGAAGGACTATTGTTTGCAAAAACAATCCTTTTGATGATATTTAATCTGCTACAGTTTGCTCAGAAAATCTGGAGCTAGTTAAATGGATTTGATCCTGCTTTATCCTAGTGGTAAACAGCATCCAATTTAAGGATTGAGAAATTATTCATGAAGGATCAAAGTGGAACGTAGTCTGACCAACTATGCACTAGATTTATTGGTCACTCTTTTTATTAAAGTAAAAAGATAAAGATTATAGCCAAGAAAATTTTACTTAGATCCAAAAATATTGGTTATGATTTACTAATCATAACTAAATATTGATCTGTAATCAATATGTCCAAGATTTATTGCACCAAACAAAAATTATTATTATAGAATAATTTCTACCTACATTATATCAACTTAACAGTTTTGCTAAAGCTAATTTAAGATTAATTGAGCAACTTGTCTTGTTTGGTTAAACCTTATCTATGAAATAGATATATAAAATTTTTACTATTTATTTTCTATTATTAAGATCAAACGTTGGGAGACTTCATCCGGTTTAATTTTTGCTATATTACCATCAGTTGAAATAATTGATTGTTGTGATTCACCATAACCACCGATTAATCCAGGATCAGTAGGGCCATATAGGGTAATATTTGGTTTGCTCAATGCAGCGGTTAAATGGCTTAATCCTGTGTCAACAGAGACAACTGCTTTGGCTGCGATAATTTGTTGAGCTATTTCAGCTAATGAAAGCTTAGGTAATACTTCCACATTTTTAAAACCATTAGCTATGCTCATAGCACGTTGATATTCAAGATTAGTTTCCCACGGTAATTTCACTTTTAAACCTTTAACCTGTATATAGGTGATCAGTTGTCGCCAATGAGATTCAGGCCAATGCTTTTCATTACGTGTAGTGGCATGAAAAAAAATAATATAAGAATCGTTTTCTTTTTCTAAAGCCGGTAGCGAAAAATATGGTGCAATACCATAATCAGCAGCAACAGTTGGTTTATGATAATATAAACTTTCGGCAAATAAATGTCGAATTCGTTCAACTGCGTGCAGCTGTTTATTAACTCTATAGCGAGAATTAAAAAATAGACTAGCTAAAGGTTCGCGAGCACTTTTCCAATCATAACCATGGCTTGCACCACGAGCTAAGCGTGTGATTAAAAAAGCACTTTTTAGTAATCCTTGCGCATCGATCACTGCATCATATTTATACTGTTGCAATTGAGCACGAAAAACTGCTCTTTGCTGCCTGATAGATTTTACTAGCCAGTTTTTTCGCCACCGACGAAAATCTACCGGAATAACTTCCTTAACAGCATAATGCCAGTTTGGAATTTCAGCGAAATTATCTTCAATAACCCAATCAAATTGTATATCAGGATAATGCATAACTGCATCAGTTAGTGCGGGTAAAGTATGTAATATATCACCCATCGATGAGATCTTAATGATCAATACTTTCATGTCTATTAATTTCTTGTTAATAACTTAGTTAATGCGGTGATTACACGTTCAGGTTTTATATCAATCAAACTTTGATGATAACCATTTTTGGCGCTTCCTTTTTTTACCTTATGATAACCAGTTATTAAGCGGATAATTTCTACTTGATTTGATAATGGTGGCGTAAAATTAGGATTACTCGGCCCATAAAGTGCAACTAAAGGTCGATTTAATGCAGCCGAAATATGCATTAACCCTGAATCATTGGTCACTACAGCTTGGCAAGATGCCAGTAAATTAATTGCTTGCTCTAGGGTTGTTTTACCTATCAGGTTAAAGCAATGCTGTTTACAATCTATAGAAAGCGATTCTCGAATATTTTCACCGATATAACTATCTTTTTGCGAGCCAAATATTAAAAGTTGATAACCATGAGTAGCTAATAATAATTGAGCTAACTTAGCATAATGATAAGTTGGCCAGCGTTTAGCTGGACTAAATTCTGATCCTGGACAAAAACCGATAATCGGTAACTGTTCTGGAATATGAAAAATGTATTTACTCTGGATAATTTCTGTTTCTGTTACGGAAAGTTGTGGCCATAAAATTGGTTTAGGGATTTCATCGACATTGTTAACTGAATCTTTTTCATAAGCTAAAGCAACATAACGTTGAACCATTTGTGGAAAAGCGTCTTCGTTTAATAGACGAATATCATTAAGCAACCAATAACGCATTTCACCACGCCATCCTGTCCGTATAGGTATTTTAGAAAAAAAAGGCACCAGCGCAGATTTAAAAGAATTGGGTAAGATATAGGCTTTATTATAACATTGAGTACGTAAATAAACGGCAAGCTGACGACGTACGCTGATAGCTAAACATCCATGATCTAAAGGCATTAATATGGACTTGCTTACTTCAGGCATTTTATTTAATAGTTGCCGGCAGTAATCAGGTGCCATAACATTAATTTCTGCGTCTGAGTGTATGGTTTTCAAAGTACGATAAAGACTCTGCGACATTATCATATCGCCTACCCATGAAGGAGCAATAATTAGTATCTTCATGTTATTTCCATTTAATCATTATAATTTAGCCATTCCATATAGTCAGAAATCCCTTCCGCTATAGTTTTAAAGGGTTTGTCGTAACCAGCAGCTCGTAATTTAGTGAGATCTGCTTCGGTAAATGTCTGATAAACACCTTTTAATTTATCAGGAAAGACAGTATATTCTACTACTAGTTTTTTTTCTTGATGAAAAGCTATTACTGCGTCAGCTATCGACTGAAAAGAATTAGCCTTACCAGTACCGCAATTATATATGCCGGAGATTTTATTTTGCCAACACCATAAATTAACTGCTACTACATCGCTAACATGTATAAAATCACGCTTGAATTTCTTACTACCCGCAAAAAGTTTTGGATTTTGACCTTGATTAATTTGGGTATTTAAATGGAAAGCAATACTAGCCATACTCCCTTTATGACTTTCACGTGGACCGTAAACATTAAAGTAACGAAATCCAGATACCTGTGAAGTGATTTGTAATAAAATTCCACGAACATATTGATCAAATAAAAATTTAGAATACCCATATACATTCAATGCCTTTTCATATTTTCGTTCTTCAATAAAATAACCACTGCGCTTACCATAAGTTGCAGCTGAAGAAGCATACAAAAATGCGATATTCCGTTCAATACAGTAATGAAGTAACGCTTTTGAATATTCATAGTTATTATTCATCATATACTGACCATTCCACTCAGTGGTTGATGAACAAGCGCCTTCATGAAAAATCGTGTCAATATCAGCAAGATTGTCACCAGCGATAATACTTTTGATAAAATCTTTTTTGTTGATATAATCTGCAATATTTAAATCAACTAAATTGATAAATTTAGCGCCATTTTTTAGATTATCTACAACTATAATATCGCTACGACCTATATCATTTAGGGCTTTAATAATATTACTACCAATAAAACCAGCCCCACCAGTGACTATGATCATTGGATTTACCTCTATTTAATCAAGATCATTATTACTTATATTAGATGATGATAATATTTATCTCATATTAACTATAGTGGATAACTTATTACGACGCATTTAAAAATAATAAGTTTACTTACACAATATACTATACTATTTTAATTATTATTTAATTGTTTGATCCTGGATCATTATATAGATATTTATCATACACTCTTCTATTCATGAGAATGTGTGGCTATTCATGGATATAGTTGAGGCAAAATATACTAATGATTATGTTCCATAGTCAAATAACTACAACATATAAAATTACAGCTGCTCTTCAAGCAAAGAAAGAGATTTCATCTACTTTGACTAAGCGTTATGAAATACTTGAACTCGCTTTTTCTAAATAGTTAAAACGAAATGATGTTAATAATCACAGCAATATTCCTCCATTATTTGCTGACGAGAGATTGCTGTTCATTCAGAAAGCCTATAGTTGTTTTCTGTGAAAAATGTTTTTCCTCTTGTTTATCTGCTGGTAGAAGTGTGTCCCATGTACGTGAATTCCTAAACTAATTGCATATTAATCTGACTTGAATTGCTGTTTATGTAGGCTCATAGACAGAAAATTTGCATAAAATTAGGTAAAAAATCTTAAAGATGAAATATAAATCGTTTAGAAGCTGCAAGTTTACTTATTTGTACGTAGATGTAAAATATCTTCCTAAAACGTCAAATAAAACTTCACGATCCATCTTTTATAGGTACAGAGGTATAAATCACGAAACTTAATTGGTTTTATTGATCTTTAAAAGGTTAAAGACATGCTCAATGCTTAACCCTTCTTACGTGATCTTAATTGAGCATATCCAATGACTATCTATCGGGTGCTTACAGACAATAGCAAAAAAAAATTACAGACCGCCTCTTTTTGATCTGCAAAACGTTCAATTACTGGAAAATAGGGGTTAGAGTGTTTATGTATAGAGCTTGGTATAGAAGGCTGACTTAGTCCTCTGATGCATACTAAAATGAATAGTTTATTAACTAATTTAATGTACGCATAGATGGTTGTAAAGTTATCATTTCAATTCTAATCAAGATCTTAAAATCACTCTGCATCAACATATTTTGATGTACAATTAAAAATCATTAAATCAGTATTGGCATGTTTGATTTAAAATTATTATATAGACCTTGTAACACTTCAGTATTCATGAAAAGATAGATGCAAGATATAAGTTGATAGAAAATATTATGATTATAAGGTATGTCATCAGACAATTAGAACACACAAAGTAGAGCCGATCTTTATGGCAGCAAAGAGAATAGCACAGTATAGTGTGAACGGCGCAAATACACTGATTTTAAGATGTTTATGATCTGAATACTCTTTTGTGTTCTATGATATCTTGATTTTTAAGAATTATCCAGATGAATCAAAATAATATCCTAGAAATCGTAAACTGAATAAAATAAGGAAGACAATACACAAGTTATCTATTAAAGTCACTTGTTTACCAACAACACTTTATTATCTTCATTCCGAGATAAATGAGAACAGATTGACTAAATTTTTATGACTCCATAAAAAGAGTCCATTAGAGAGATACGTTTAACTCTTGATTCCCAACTTTCTTCGACACGCGAAGAATATTCGTCTCTAATCACGATTATTCGAAATTTTAAGCAATCTGCATCCAGATTAAATCGATGACGCTGAATACAACTAGATTGATGGCAATGACTGGCGATATGTTTGCCATGAATTCATCACCTATAGAGAACTAGGTGATGAATTCAGTCTCCTTCGTCATTCTTAGGATGAATGCAAATATAACCGAATCAATAAACCTAAAGAATGCGGGCAGGATGATATTTTCTATTACTCTAGTAATAGAAGTAGAGGGTAATTTACTCAGATGTAAATTCCCATGCCAAACTAAACTAGTTTTCAGCGTTGAAACGGCTGAAATAAATTTTTTGAAAGACACTAAAAGTATTAAGTCATAGATCCATCTATCTGTTGAGTAAATACTTAACACGGCACTTTGTGTCATTCTAGATAACAGACGCTACTGCTATGCCTATCCTAAATATTTCTAGCGCTTGTTTTTCTATAACTATAAGTAAAAACCTGCAGTTCATACGGCGTCAAAGATATTGAGCAATGGTTAGAATACTAGGTTTATATTTTACTTGACTATGAGCAGCAAGACAGTACTTTTAGTATCCCTCATCTTCTTTAGCTATTTTCAACAATAACTAGCCGATTACCCATATGTTGCAGTTGGATAACGTAAACAGGGTATTGAAATTAGTATCTTCTGTGCCTTGTATACTTATGTTCGATAATTCAATCGACATCCTCATGTTATCTCCCCCATCACTAGTAACCGTTCTAGATATTAAATATTTTCTGAATGCATGAGCAGCTATTTGAAAAAGTAGCAGAAGAAATCTGATGAGACGTTAGGTATTCGGCTGCTGTGTTGCAACTATTTACTTGATAAATTTCAGTGTATTCCTGTTCTTGTGCAAATATCCGCGTACCAGAGAAAAAGTGACAATGTTACCTGAAAGCACAATACGGACGTTACTGGAAAAAGTGCATTTCACTAAAAATGTGAAATGGACGTAGTGTAGCATGAGATGCTTATCTTGTATTACCTTGTTAATTTTAATATCCATCCTTAAAACTGCGTCATTATTGAGGTGGAGCTGATTATATATCATGACTTATGATGTCGGACTAGTAGCACTGGTAGTAACCTATTCTTACGTAGAAAAGATGATATGACGTTATATTAGCTATATTTTAGCGAGACATTTTAAGATGTTGCGTTATTATGATTTCTTATTAACTTGTAAACAAGTTACACTATTACCGAAAATATATAAGGCGCTGAAAATGACGACTTATAAAAAACTAGAAAATCGGAGTGTTAGTAGTTCTGATAAAAGAATTCCTGTTCACATATTTGTACAAAATGCATTCTTTATGGCGACAAGCTACTTTTATCGATGCTTAGATTGATAAATAAACAATGGAATTGCTATCAAAAAAATGCATAAAATAGGAAAAATAATAGTTATTAAGTCAAACTTAAGGTCAATTTTTCTAAAATTAGAACACATTTAGATTAAAGAATACACACTCCGATGAACTATTAACTTATAATAAAACCATAGTAAATTGATTTTATCTCTTTTTAGAAAAAAGATTGCTATTGCTATTAATTTAAAAAGAAATTTAATCTTCTAATTATTAAGGCTAAGACGGCATCAATGCTTGACGCTTTTTACGTGATCTTAATCAATGGTGTCTTATCCCTATGGTTATCCATTAGCTACTTACAGATAATATCAAAGAATTTATATAACGCCTTTTTGATCTAAAAGGCGTTAAACCACTAAAAATATTAATTCAATCATTCGTGTGTAGAGTTTTGATATAGAAAACCGACTTATTTCGCTGATATATCTTCAAATAAATGATATGATCTAGCGATTTAATTTGTGTTATAGAAGATGAACTGTGAATCCATTATTTCAATTCTAGTTAAAAACTTAAGATCACTCTTTATCAAAATGTTTAGCTGTACAATCAAGAATTACCAGAATTACTATTAGGTATTAAAACTCCATTGCAATCTATGAAAGACTGGTTAAGGTTAAACCATAAATTATTTAAAACATACTATCTTGCTGGATGTGCAAGTAGTTCAGTGTTCTATAGTAAACTTTACATACAAATGATCGAATTCATATTTTATAGTGACTGAAAACGTTTTTGCAGATTAAAAAAACAGCTTGTGACTCTTTTTTTAAAGTTACGCTCATGTTTAGCATATGGATTTTAAAAATGTCACGTATCCTGCTGACTGATTTCATGGATGATTTCAACAACAGAGAGATGATATGCCATGAAAAGTCTGCCATAAGGTATCCATGAAATCAGATATTATCTGAGGTCTCTATATGAACTCATCCGTAATACTGATAGCTAACTGATAAGGTTAGCGCTATTAAAACGGAGCTAGAAGTCATCTTAGACAATATATTGAATGCCGCTTTGTCTACGAATTGTCATCTGTTATTCGTAATGACTATTTGTTAGAGTGAACCGTATAGATTGGTATTGACGATGTTGAGATTAAAGCACCTAAGGTTAGAGATTGTAGCACCAACGGAACATCCTTTAAAACTCCTTTCTACATTTTATCTGAAGCGTGCAAAAAAACGTTAAATAGTTTCTACTATGTCTACCAGTGAAGCATCTACTGTCAGTGATTTTTACAAACCTCTGGGGCGATTCTATCTTGGTTAAAAGCATATTCTCTCCATTTAATACTATAAGCAGACTGAAACAGCAATACCTTGAAGAGTACAAGGAATGCTATCTTGCTTCATTTAAGCGATATACGCTATATTTATTTTTTGGGACGATGACATATACAGTCCTGTCAAATAGGCTGATCGTCTTTAGCTATTACTCATTATCGGCATCACTGCATGGATAGTAAGAAGCGCGTTGCGCTATACGATGATTATCAAGAATCAGAATCAAACTAGGCTGAATTTATCAATGATCTTTAAGCGCGTAGCTTAATGGTATCTACCGGGCTTGTTATGGAAGTCTGGTCTCTTGGTTTTTGGAATCTAATAGCAAAGATATTCCTGGATATATAGGAACAACGCTGTTAGATATATAAAATAGCTAATGCACTATCTTCACTCTCAAAAGCATGCAACTAAAATTTAAAGGTAATTTGAGGAATATTTAAGTAGTAGAGAATCGTGATGCTACTGATGAAGCCATTGATGTTTTATTGGTAATAAGTTTCAGCAAATATTTTGCAGCGATGAAGAAGCTGGAAAAGAGTAAGAATAACGCTGCTATTCTATGCTTTCCCGTGAGCGTGTCAGGAATTAATAAGAACGCTGAATTCGATTAAGTCAGCTTTTTCGACACTATGAAACTACGAAGCCGACGTGCAAAGCGCTGTGCTTCGAGAAACAATCTTTCAATGCTATTTAATTGGTGTCCAATCTCCTAAGAAAAGCTGAACCCCAGATTAAAGGGATATTTAATCTGCTGACTCTAATGATAGACAAGATATAATTTAAGGATGGAAAACAGATTTATCCGATCTCAGAGTGAATGTAGCCTGACGACCATCATAGACCAGACTTACTAACAACTCAGTTAGTATTCTAAAAATTATTGAATCGAGAAAAACTATAAAATATTAATGATCTTCTAATAACGTCATTAATTCATTTTCATTAATAATTTTTATTCCTAACTCATTTGCTTTTTCTAATTTAGAACTAACAGCTTCACCAGCGATTACCAGATTTGTTTTTTTAGAAACACTGCCAGTGACCTTTGCGTCAAGTAATATTAATTTAGCTTTAAGCTCGTTACGCGTTAAACGATTTAATTTACCGGTTAAAACTAACGTTTTACCGGTAAATAGAGAATTCGTTTTCTTAGTCGATATCACCGGCCAACTAATATTAATTTCGTTTACTAGTTTATTAATCATATTACGATTATGCTTTTCGTGAAAAAAATTCATAACATGCTTAGCAACTATTTCGCCAACATCGGGTATCATTTTTAGAGATTCTATATCTGTTACCATGAGTGAAGTTAATGTCATATAATGTATCGCTAAATTGTTAGCTGTTACTTCACCAACCTCTCTAATACCTAACGCATAAATAAAACGGGATAATGTAGTTCGTTTTGATTTATTAATCGCATTAATTAGATTTTGCGCAGATTTTAGACCTATATGCTTTAATCTAGTTAAAACATTGACATTTAAACGGTAAAGATCAGCTGCTGTCGTTACATATTTTTTATCAACTAATTGATCAATAATCTTACCTCCCATGCCCTTAATATTCATTGCTCGGGATGAAACAAAGTGCTTCAAAGCGCCTTTACGTTGTTCGGTGCAAGTTAAACCACCAGTACAACGGATTAGCGTCTCACCCTCAATACGTTCAATGGTTGAACCACAAGCAGGACAATGAACGGGAAACTGAATTTCTTGGCTATCTGCTGAACGTCTTTCAGTAAGCACATTAACAATCTGTGGGATCACATCACCCGATCTACGAATAATAACGGTATCCCCAATACGTATCCCTAAACGTTCTATCTCATTAGCATTATGCAATGTTGCATTGCTTATAGTGACACCTGCGACCTGAACAGGCTCTAATCGCGCAACCGGTGTAATAGCGCCGGTACGTCCTACTTGAAATTCAACATCATGTAATAAAGTAATTTGTTCTTGAGCAGGAAATTTAAATGCCGTAGCCCAACGAGGAGCTCGAGTAATAAAACCTAACTCTTCTTGGAGAGATAATGGATCTACTTTAACAACGACACCATCAATATCGAAGCCTAAACCCAAACGCTGATGCTTAACTTGATGATAATAATCTAAAACTTGTTGGCTATTTTTGCAAAGTGCAATCTTATCGCTAACGGGCAATCCCCATTTTTTAAACTGCATTAGACATTTATATTGACTATCAGGTAATTTCCAGCCGGCTAATAAGCCGAAACCATAACAAAAAAAGGCTAATGGTCTTTTCGCTGTAATACAAGGATCAAGTTGACGTAATGAACCGGCTGCAGCGTTACGTGGATTAGAAAAAATTTTACCATCATTACGTCGAGCCTCTTCATTTAGTTTTTCAAAACCTCGATGAGTCATAAAAACTTCACCACGAATTTCGATACGTGCAGGAATATTATCGTTAGTTAAACGAAGCGGAATTGTTCGAATAGTACGAATATTAGTTGTAATATTTTCACCTGTTGTACCGTTACCACGCGTTGCTGCCTGCACCAGTTTACCTTGTTCATATAATAAGGTAACCGCCAAACCATCTAATTTAAGCTCACAACAAAATGTTAATGGAGTATTTTTTTTTAAACGATCATGTATTCGTTTATCAAAGGCTAAATAACTCTCTTCATCAAAAACATTATCTAATGATAGCATCGGTATTTTATGATGTACTTGCTTAAAGGCCTTTAATGGTGGACCGCCAACACGTTGTGTGGGCGAATCACTAGTAATCCATTCTGGATGATCAGCCTCTAATTTTTTCAATTCCTGCATCATTCGATCATATTCTACATCAGGTATTTCCGGGCTATTTAATACATGATAAAAATATTCATGATGACGTAATTGCTGTTTGAGTCGTGCAAGATAATTTTGTTGCTTTTTCATTATTCACTATATAATTAAAACAAAAACCCCGCTATCACAGCGGTTGATTAGTAATTATTTAATATTTAAATTAATGCTTTTCTAATTCGGATATGATATTCTTTTATCATTTGAGGTGTTAGCATTTTGCGATGTTCATCAAGTACGACACCACCAACATCATCCGCAATACGTTGTGCGGCTTGTAACATCAATTTAAAATTTTGTACTGAGTTACCATATGAAGGTAACATCATAAATATAGATATACCCGGCGTGCTGAAATCAGACATAGCCTCTGGCTCAAAAGAACCTGGTTTTACCATATTAACTAAGCTAAATAAAATCTTCTCAGAATCAGAAGGATCAACATAACGATGAAATATCTCTCTCTTACCAAACTGAAAACCCGATTGAAAAATACTTTGTAACAATAGAGTGCCGCCTAAAACTTGACCTTGCAGTGCCACAACATGCAAAACAACAACAATATCCTTTTCATTAGCTTCATCGGCTAAATTACTTTGTTGTTTTTCAGCATTAGCATGCTTATGATCACTAACAACTTTTTGGCTGCTTTCTGCTATTTTTGTTATAAAACATGCTTCCCTTTCTTCAGTATTAATTAAATTTAATACAGGCTTAGAAATTTCAAGTTCAAGCTGTTTAGTCTGAACACTTTTTTTTTGTTTACAGCGAAATCTAATTTCTGCTTCAGTTTTAGCTAAAAATAGCTCACTGTTAGGTGTTTTAACTACATTAGATGATTTAGATTTTCGAGAAGCAAATTGTTTATTTGTCTTCTGATTAGTTATTTTAAATCCTGATTGTTGTGCCTTCATTGTTTGATTTCTAAGTGATGATGTATCGCCTGTACTCTCAGGTGTATTCTGATTATGTTGTTTACTGCGCTTCATAGGCCGATCTTTAAATAGCCTCGAACTCTCTTTACGACTTGTCCAAAACCCATATAACAGTAAAGTTACTATAGCTATTGCACCAGCGATCACTAATATTGGACGCAAATCCTGCATTGTTCCATCTCTGTTGTTTGAGAATAATCGCCACCATGGCGGTATTATTATATTAAGAGTATTTAGGAATAACGTTAAGTGCAACCTTCTACATAATTTCTTACAAAAAGTTAAATATTTATTGTTTTTCGCTGTTTTTTAACCAATAAAATGCTAGCCAGCTAAAAATCCTATCTGTATAATACAAGATTAAACCTAAAAGATATGATATAAAGCATGATTAATTCAATAAAATCACTAAAAACTACGAATGGTTTCTATTATTTTTCTCAAGGATGGCAGCTAGTTACTCGCCTAAGTATAAGGCGTTTTGTTATTTTACCTCTATTAGCAAATATTATTTTACTCGGTAGTGCTTTTTTGTGGCTTTATAGTAAGTTAGGCAACTGGATCCAAACATTACTTTCTTATTTTCCTAGTTGGATGCAGTGGTTAAGTTATCTAATATGGCCTGTTTTAGTGATCTCTATTTTACTTATATTTAGTTACTTCTTTAGCACCATAGCTAATTTTATTGCTTCTCCTTTTAATGCCTGGTTAGCGGAAAAATTAGAGTCTGAATTAATGGGAACACCAGCACCCGATATCAGTTTTTCAGTGTTTATTGTAGACATACCGCGAATCTTATTGCGGGAAGCAACCAAATTATATTACTACTTTATTCGTGTAGTTCTGTTATTTATCTTGTTTTTTATTCCAGGTATTGGTCAAATAATTGCACCAATTTTATGGTTTTTATTTAGTGCCTGGATGATGACAATTCAATATTGTGATTATCCTTTTGATAATCATAAAGTAAAATTTAACGAAATGAAGTTGGCGCTTGCTAATAATCGAACAACCAGTATCCAGTTTGGAGTATTAGTCCAGTTACTAACAATGACCCCAATCATAAATTTGGTTATTATGCCTGTTGCAATCTGTGGTGCAACAGCAATGTGGGTTGATCTTTATCGTTTTCGATATGCAAGTTATTAACAGAAATTCTGAAGTTAGCTAAAGCTTATAGCACTAATTTCAGCTATTCTCAGCTATTAATAATAATTAAAAATGATTCTGGCATATTTGATATTAATAACTACAATTAGAATAAAAATTAAGCTTAATCGTTTGCTTTCGTATCATTATACGATCCTCTTCATACAGTCCTATTCACACTCTTATCGTTACTAACGGATAATTTTGAAAAAAATATTATAATGATTATATGCCTTTCTACTAAAAGGCAGAAGGTTTTTTTTAAATAATTCAAGTTTAACTTTTTAACTAATCTTTCATAGATTATAATGGAGTTTTACTACCCAACATTGATTGGTAATTCCTAATTACATAGCCAAACATATTGATGCAAGATGTAATCTTAAATTCTTGATCAGAATTGAAATAATAGCTTTAAGCTACTCTATACGTCCACATTAAATCGCTTGACTATACCATTTCATTTGAAATGCCTCAGCGAGCTAAGTTGGTTTTTATGCCAAACTATGTATTCAAACAATTGAATTTTTGTTTCCTAGTGGTTGAATATTTTTGTAGATAAAAGGTAGTTTGTAAATTCTTTACCATTACCTATAAATACCCGATAGATATTTATGGAACATGTTCGATTAAGATCAAATAAGAAGCATTAAGCATTAAGCATTAAGCATTGAGCATTAAGCATTGAGCATTGAGCATTGAGCATTGAGCATTGAGCGCGTAATCTTAGCCTTGTAAAGGCATACAAAACCAATAAAGTATCGCCATTTATAGATACGAAAAGATAACATTATAAAGTTTTGTTTGGCATTTGCAAAAGGTATTTTTGCACTATGTGCAGATAAACAAGCTCGTAACTTTTAAATGCTTTATCTTTTAGCTCAAACTTTCTTCCCCTGTCTCATTTCAGGTAAATCTTCACCTCTGGTCTGCGTAAACAGCGATTCAGATCAGATCAAGATATAATAGGGTTTAAGAATTCACGTACGACTGCCAGCAGATTATCGAGAGAAAAACATTTTTTTGCAAGAAAACGACTATGACTTCTTGAGCGCGAGGGACAGCGTCATCAGAAAACGATTAGAAATATAACTATAATTGTCAGGGTATGTTAAATAAAAATTATTATCAGAAATGCATTTACTGTATGAAGAATTTTTACTACAGATGTTGTCATGAAAAAGTAAACGGTCATACAGATGAAATAAACTTTTTCTTCACTTTCTGCAGATATAAATCTGAATATTATTATATGGCTCGATGATAATCTGTCGGATGATCTCGATTCATGCATTAAAGCAACTGATTTCGCTTTGTCCTACTCATATTGTTACAGTGAATATGGTATCATACCAGATACCATTCAGTAGGGTTATTAGAGATATCATTACAAAAATCCCTAATTACAGAAAAAGATTTGATAATTAGATTAGAAAAGTCCTGCAGTGAAACTGCATTACAAGAATAAATGGTTAATTTATCTGTGATGTATGTTAAATAGTTTAACTTTACGGGAGTTAGCGAAAAAAACAGGTATTTATTTAAAAACAACGTTTAGATAGTGTCACTGCTTCCTTGCTTCATCGGAGACATCCAATATAAATGTACTAAGTGTTATTGTTGAAGTCGATGGAAATATTTTTCCATGAATACTTTAAAGAAAAACATTATATCACCATATAGAAAAAAATAGAAAACGCGGGAGTAGGAGAAGATAAAAAGAACAAATTACGTTCTTAATCGTCTGAGATTTAACAGGCTCAGATGAGCAATTAAACTCTTCGAGAGTTTAATGCAGAGTGTGTTAGCCGTTTTCTTTAGCTGATCTTCGATAAGAGTTCACCCTTTATTCGAGTGGAGTTAAATGATAAGAAACCTTTACCAGCGAGCATGAAATTAGTCATAATTATATAATGAGGTTGGATGATTAGATAGTTATTAGTAATAAATATTATATTATAATATGAAATTATATTAGCCTATTAAAATAGCTAACTGAATAGATTTTATGGATAAGAGTATTTATTTACTGAATTAGCTGACTGAAGTAGCTTGTTTAAAACCATAACAATTAAAATACAGAGACAATTATAAATTGTTCTGTGAATAAAACGTAAGCTATCTCAACATAGCTGATGTTGATATCAGCTTGTTTTCTCCTTTTAGCAAGGAGAGTTTGATATGGCATAACGCTTACCAAAAGTGGATATAAGCTCTTTACTGGATAAAAAAGAATCTTTGATTTTATCTGCTCTAGATATCTTACGATGAAGACAACTTATAATAATATTTTCTCAAAATATTCTTCGTAGCCATATTCATAACAATATGGCTGTGCGATGAGAATCTAGATAATAATCTAGGATCAAAGAGTTACCAAAATTGAATCATGTAATCTCATTTTAGTGTAAAATAGGATTTTGAAGTGAGTATGATTTTAGGATGACAAAAAAATCTGCTAACCTTTTAATCACTCAAGTTGATAACTAATAAATTTTAATTAAGCCTACTAGTGATGATACCGAGATTATTTTAGATTACTTTGCTGCCATGTACGGATACATGTTTACTTTACCATGCTTAAAACAATAATCATTAAGCAGCATAATTATTAAAATTGCTTGCTGCTAATCTAGTCTTAGATTGAAATTCTAAGGGACTGAAGGGGGAGCATTGAAAATAATCAAAATTATTGTCACTACTTGCTTCTGATCATTATCTTCTTTTACAATAACTTAAAAACTCAGCTAACCCTGAATTTTACCAAAAACGACTGGTTCCAAAATTTGAAAAGATACTGATGATTAAATCGCTGTTATCATATCTAATATTTAATATTAGTATTGCAATTACTGGTATTAGCGGTTATCTAAAAATAGCAGGTGATGAGGCCATTCAAATGATGTTATCGAGCTAGCTAATATTATCAATAATAATATATGGATTTTAGTTGATCAAGAAATAAAAGCTAGTCAACTTAAAATCTAAGGTATAGAGAGGTGCTAGTTTTATTTCTGATAATCTAGATCTTTTTCTTATTGATGATATATTTATTATTAGTGATCACGAAGCGATACTAACCGCTCATCTAAATTATACAGAAAGAAGGTGTTTTTTCGCAGATATATCATCAGGCACTACAGTTTTTACTGCAGTTAAATTAGCAGAAAAGCCACAAAATTTTAAATAAAAATATTTTTGGTATTTTACCTTTTCCAGGTAAATGTTATTTCAGTACAGATTTATTTTTGTTGCTAGATTAATTTATTGACTATTTTGTGAACAATTAGCTAAAAATCACTTTAAAAGTGCTTTTTGTGTTGTAGATCAAAGTTTAGTGTGTATTAAGATAATTTATTAAAAGAAGTTTAGTATTTAAGTTATTAACTATTTCAACAATTTAAATTTATCAAAACAAATAGTATATATACAAAATAAGACATAAACTAAGCAAATTATCATGTCAGCCTATAATGTTCTATATACATAGAATTTATAATTGCTAATGTAGGAAAAACATTTTTCTTTTATTTTTACTGAAAAGTAATACACAAATTTAGATTATTTCAGCTAAAATATTTTTGGTTTACTAATAAGAATATTAAGTTTGTTGAGGGAAATGATATGTTCCAACAAGAAGTTACTATCACAGCACCTAATGGTCTTCACACTCGCCCTGCGGCTCAGTTTGTTAAAGAGGCAAAAAATTTTTCTTCTGAAATTACACTTTCCTATAATGGAAAGTCTGCAAGCGCTAAAAGTTTATTTAAACTACAAACACTTGGTTTAACTCAAGGAACCGTTATCACTATTTCTGCTGAAGGTGAAGATGAGCAGAAAGCAGTAGAAGATCTAGTTAAGCTAATGGCTGAATTGAAGTAACGAAATACGGGCAAGACAACATTTATCCTCTATTTTTTAATCCCTGAATACCTTTATCTGGGGTATATCTATTTAACTATAAGTATTAAAGCTAGTCATATGAGCTAACTATTTTTTGTTCATTGCTAGTAAGGTAATAATTATGATTTCAGGAATTTCAGTATCACCAGGTATCGCCTTTGGTAAAGCGTTAATTCTTAAAGAAGCACAAATTGTTGTAAATCAAAAGAAAATTTCTGATGACCAAATTAACAGTGAAATTAACCGTTTTATTGATGGACGCGAAAAAGCAATAGCACAATTAAAAATGATAAAAAAAACTGCAGAAAAAAATCTTGGTAAAGAAAAAGCAGAAATATTTGAAGGTCATATAATGCTGCTTGAAGATAAAGAACTTGAGGAAGAAATTTTTTCTTTCATAAAAAAAGAGCGCAAAACTGCAGATGCAGCAGCTCAAAAAGTGATTGAAGAACAAGCCTTAATATTAGAAGAATTAAATGACGAATATCTTAAGGAGCGTGCCGCTGATACCAGAGATATTGGTAAACGTCTACTAAAAAATATTTTAAGGATGTCTATTATTGATCTTAGTTCAATTACTGAAGAAGTCATTTTGGTTGCGGTGGATCTTACCCCATCTGAAACAGCACAATTAAACTTGAAGAAAGTTCTTGGCTTTATTACCGATAAAGGCGGACGCACTTCTCATACTTCAATTATGGCTAGATCTCTGGAAATTCCGGCTATTATTAGCGCAAGCAATGCAACGAAGAGTATTCAATCAAACGATTATATTGTTTTAGATGCTATTAATAATCATATTTATCAAAATCCATCTGATAGCGAAATTGATAATCTTAAGCAAATTAGAAAAGAATATTTACGTAAAAAAAATGAGCTGACAAAATTGAAAGATTTGCCAGCAATAACTTTAGATGGTCATCAAGTTGAAGTTTGTGCAAATATTACTACTGTACGTGATTTAGAAAGTGCTGAGCGTAATGGTGCTGAAGGTGTCGGTCTGTATCGTACTGAATTTCTCTTTATGGATCGTAATAACTTACCTAGCGAAGAAGAGCAATTTGAGGCTTATAAAGCGGTTGCAGAATCAATGGAGCCACAGGCTATTACTATTCGTACTATGGATATTGGTGGGGATAAAGATCTTCCTTATATGAATCTACCGAAAGAAGAAAATCCTTTTCTTGGTTGGCGAGCAATTCGTATCTCTCTTTATCGCAAAGAGATCCTGCATGCTCAATTGCGTGCTATCTTAAGAGCATCTGCTTTTGGTCAAATACGTATTATGTTTCCGATGGTTATTTCTGTAGAAGAAATTCGTACTTTGAAAGAAGAGTTAGCAATACTTAAACAGCAGTTAATCAAAGAAAAGCACGATTTCGATCAATCAATTGAAGTTGGGATAATGATTGAAACACCAGCAGCTGCAGTTATTGCACATCATTTAGCAAAAGAAGTTGATTTTTTTAGTATTGGAACTAATGATCTAACACAGTATACCTTAGCTGTTGATCGTGGAAATAATTTAATTTCTCATCTTTATAATCCAATGTCTCCTTCTGTATTAAAACTTATTAAACAAGTTATTGATGCTTCTCATTCAGAAGCTAAATGGACAGGTATGTGTGGTGAGCTTGCTGGCGATGAGCGTGCTACACTATTATTACTTGGTATGGGATTAGATGAGTTTAGTATGAGTGCGATCTCAATTCCAAATATTAAAAAAATTATCCGAAATGCAAATTACATAGATGCAAAAATATTAGCAGAACAAGCTCTTAATAAACCAACTGCAAAAGAATTGATGGATTTGGTTGAAATGTTTATTAAAGAAAAAATACTTTGTTAAAGTTATTAACTAACTCTTGATCCTATAAGAAAATAATTAATTAGGAGAAGACCATGGGTCTACTTGATAAACTTAAATTACTAGTTTTAGATGATAAAAATAGCATTGGTAATATTGATATTGTTGCTCCAATTTCAGGTGAAATTGTTAATATAGAAGATGTTCTAGATGTTGTTTTTTCTGAGAAAGTTGTTGGTGATGGCATTGCCATTAAGCCTACTGGTAATAAAATTGTTTCTCCAGTTGATGGAGTTATTGGTAAAATATTTAAAACAAACCATGCATTTTCTATTAAATCAGATAATAATATTGAATTATTCGTCCATTTTGGTATTGATACAGTTGAGTTAAAGGGTAAAGGATTTACCCGCCTAGCAGAGGAAGGGCAAAAAGTACAAAAAGGCGATTTAGTGCTTGAACTTGATCTTCCGTTATTAGAAGAAAAATCAAAATCAACATTAACACCTGTGGTCATTTCTAATATGGATGAAATAAAAGAGTTAACTAAATTAACTGGTTCTGTTGTTGCAGGTGATACCGTTATTATGCAGATAAAAAAATAAACTACTATTCTTCTCTTCATTAATTTTTATAAAAAATTATTTTTTAATTAATAAGAAGAATTAGATATTAAAAGTATTTATTTGTTTTTAGTTATTAGCAAATCTAGCTGAATGTTGATTAGACTACGTTCTACGTAATTCTTTATAAATCTATTCTCCATCCTTAAATTAGATGTTTCCATTACCATGGTTAGCAGATAAAACCCACTTATTCGGTTTTCAGCTTTTTTAAGCAGATGGTAAAAACTGAGAAACTATTGAAATGATTGTTTTAACACTATAGCGTTTCGCGCATCAGCTTCATAGCTTTGCTGTTATAAAAGCTAACTTAATCGGATTCGTTGTTCTTATTGACACTGAGCGCACTAACGAAAAATCGTAGAATGCCAGCCGTTCTTCTCAATCTTTCTTCAGTTTTTTTTATCTCTGTAGGGTTTTTGCTGAAAACTTTGCTAACAAAACATTAATGGTTTTATTAGCGGAAAAGCAGCTCTCTGCTAGCCAAAGCTCCCTCACAGTCTCTTTCATACATAACTTTCAGTTTCATGCCTATGAAAAGTAAAGAATCATCACACTAGCTGTTTGTTTTTATATACAAAAAAACATTAATGCTACGCATCCAGGAATACCTGTACTATTACATTCTAAAAATCAAAGCACCGTTTCCCGTAGTAAGCTCAGAAAATGTATGGTTAAAGAATACCGCTCGCGCGGTCATCCAGAAATTCCGCTCAGTTAGCTTATGAGTCTTGATAATCACTTTAGACTGCAGCCTAGTTCCTTACGTCCATAATAGTACGCAATGATACCGATAATGATCAACAGGCAAGGACGATCAGCTTGCCTAACAAAACGGCATATGCCTTTTCGCTAAAAAATAAACGTAACCCATATCGCTTAAATCACGTAGCCGCTATTGCCTGCGCTCTTCAAGCTATTACTGTTTTTATCTGCTAATGACACTAGCAGAGAGATCATATATTTCTCATCAAGAAGCATTCCTTATAGCTTTGAAATCAGCCATGGATATGCCCTCTGGCAGGTATAGGCATAAGTAGCAATTCTTCGCTATTTTTTTGCACGATTCAGATAAGGTGTAGCAAGAAGCTCTTGAAGGATAATTTTGTTGCTGCTGCAATCACTGATCTTAGTTACTTTAATCTCAATATTACCAATAGGAATTTGTATAGTTCATTATGGCAATAAATAACCATAATGGATTGGGCGTCCACATAGCTACTATCAGTAGGATACGCCAAGATCTAAAAATCTGATCACCAGAAACGAGTATAACTTATCAGGTATCGCTAATTCTAAATATAAATGAATTCATCGATTATGATGCATGTAAATATAATTTTGCTAAAGATATATTATATAGCATCAATTAGATGCCTTAAAAGTATGTAACTGGTTTACTGCTTTATTAACCCCTTCATTAAGCAGTATCGGTGTGCAACGTATTGCTTCATTAATGGTGTCATCGATTAATTTTTGTTCTTGTAAAGTAGGTTTATTTAACACAAAACTGACAACTTTATTTTTATCACCTGGATGACCAATACCTATGCGTAAACGGTAAAAATTAGGATTGTTGCCAAGTTTGTTTTGAATATCTTTAAGACCATTATGCCCACCATTGTTGCCGCCTAATTTTATTTTAGCGCTTCCTGGCATTAAATCTAATTCATCATGAGAAATAAGAATTTCAGATGGCTTTATGCTATAAAAACTAGCTAGTGCTAATACTGATTTCCCACTGAGATTCATATATGTTGTCGGTATTAGTAAGCGAATATTATTGTTTGCTAAGTTTATACTAGCAGTATAACCAAAAAATTTATTTTCTTTTTTTAGTAATTGATTACATTGTTTGGCTAATAATTTAACGTACCAGGCACCGGCATTATGCCGAGTTAGCATATATTTAGAGTCTGGGTTAGCCAGACCGACAATTAGTTTTATTTTATTTAGCATATTCTTTCACTATTTAGTGGTTTTAATTAAAGAATATAGCTTACCTTTTCTAACTACCGAGAAGAGAGTTATGTTCATTTTTATTGCATGGAGTTTAGAAGATGCTATCGTACTCTGTCTGATTGATTTTGTGAATGATTTCAACATCAGATGTTGATGATATATAATAAAAACATTTCCATACAGATTTCCCTGAAATCTGATATTACCATGATCTCTTGTATGAACTTATCCGTAATGGTGCCAGGTAGATGATAGAGCACCGCTGTTGAGATGGAGCTCAAATCTATGTTAGAGTAACATACTCAACGCCGCTTTGTCTACGGCTGGGTATCATATATGACTGTTGTCCATAATTGTTATTTGTTATCTCGAACCATAGACTGGGTATTTAGCCATATTGAAATTAAAATACCTAAGATCCAGGAATTGCAGTAGAAATGGAATATACGTTAACAACTTGTTTCTACCTTCTTAACTGAAAGGTGCAAAACTGGCAAAGAGTTGCTACTATTGGTCTCTAGCAAGAGATCATACATATCGGTAATTTTCACTAAGCTCTTGGGATTCTCGATGAAATCACATACTCTCTCCAGTATTATCAGTAAACTAAAACAGAAATCGTTTGAATAGCATAGATAATGGTGCCTATGTAATTTAAGCGATATACTTATGTTTATTTCTTTCCTGATGGTAAGAATCGTTTTGTAAGAAAAGCTAATCGCCTTTGTCTGCTAGTTATATCAGCGGCACTGCATGGATGGTAAGAAGCTCGTTGCAGTCGAAAATGGTTATCAAAAATAAGAAGCAAACTGATTTGAATATTCTTAAGTAGCCTGCAAGTGCATTGCTTAAGCGTACTTTTCAGGCTGATTACGAAAAACGAGGTGTCCTTAATTTTAGAATGCAATAGTAAATATATTCCTGAGCATCTAGCAGAAACTCCATTAGCTACACAAAATAGGTAGCGTGCTGACTTCACTCCTAAAGGCATAGAATCGAAAGTTAAGGGTGAGCTGCGGGAGATTTAGCTAGCAGAGAGCCACAATGCCGCTAATAAAATCTTTGATGCTTTATTAACAAGCATTCTACATATTCTGTAGTAATAAAGAAGCTGGAGAAAGATTGAGAAGAATAGCTGGCATTTTATAGCTTCCTGTGATCGCATTAGCATCAGAAAAGCGATGAATCCGATTAAATTAGCTTTTGTGACAATGAGGCTATGAAACCGAAGCACCGAAGTATTGTGCTTCGAGAAAACAATCTTGCAATGTTATTTAAGCTGTTGCAGTCTGATAAGAATAGCAGGAACCGACTCTTAGGTGATTAAATCTGCAATGACTCTCTTGGCAAACAATATCTCCATTAAGGATGGAAAACAAATTCATGACACATCAGAGCAGAGTCTGATTCGTCATACACTATATTTTCTAATAAGTCTCGAATATAAAAAATTAAATTTTATGATAATAAAATAAATTAATCAGATTAGCTTCATAAAAGCTACTTTTTTTAAAAAGTACTTTATGTATAGAATTGTAAATTAAATTATATCTGTTAGCGGGCTCCTTAACCTTTGTTAGAAAATTATTACCCTAATATAGGTTACTTTCTACAAGAAAGTGTGATTTGTTAAATAATCTAAATTTAACTTAGAAGTAATCTTTCATAGATTGTAATAGAGTTTTACTATCTTAATACTGATTAAAATAATTTCTGATTGCACAGCAAAATATATCAATGCAATCTTAATATCAAGGTTTTAGCAGAATTGAAATGATAGCTTTGCAGCTTTCTTATGTGCTATTAAATCTCTCGACCATATTATTCATTTGAGTATGAATGGGCGGGCGATAAGCTAAAGTCAGTGTTCTATGTTAAGTTCTGTGCACAAATACTTAAATTCCTGTTTTCCGATAGCTGAATGTTTTCATAGCCTAAAAGGCGGTCTGTAAATTCTTTACCATTGTATAAGTACTCGATGGATAGTGATGATGCATTCTCTGTTAAGATCAGGTAAGAAACATCGAGCATTAATCGTGGCCTTGGACTTATAAAGATAGGTAAAAACCTATTTAGTTGCGTGATCTATATCTAAAAAAAGATAACGTCGTGAAGTTTCTTGTTTAGCATTTGCAGAAGATATTTCACATCTACGTCTAGATAAGTAGACGTATAGCTATAAATACTTTATAATCTTAGGTTAAGTCCTCTTTCTACCATATTTTATGTAAATTTCTCTTGTGCTTGCATAAACAGCAATTTATACCAGATAGAGATCAATACAGGAAGATTCAGGAATCCGTATAGGGATTTTCTGCCAGCAGATCATGGAGAGGAAGAGAATGTTTTTCGCAAGAAAAAGACTATGACTTCTTGAGCATGTGAACAGCGTCATCAGCAAAGGATGGGAAATATAGCTGCAATCTCAGAGTATGCTAGCAAAGGTTGTTTGTAGAAATTCATATCTTATATGAAGGATTTTTGCTGCAGTGGTTAGCATAAAAAGAAAACAGTCATATAGATTAAAGAGACTTTTTTATCCCTTCCTGACAACATAAAGCTGCATTTCATTAGTTAGCTCGGTAATAATGTACTAGATTATTTGGATTCATACATTGAATATGCTAATTTAGTTTATTATGCCTATTATTGTCATAATGAATGTATTGCCGTTGGAGAGAGTGCTACACCACATGTTCATTAATATTACAACGATATTATTATAAAATCCTCCGATCGCAGAAAAAATTTAATAATCTTACTTGAGAAGTCTGCTGGAGAAACTACATCACAAGGATAACAGCTTAGTTGTTTGTGATGTATGTTGAATAACTTCACTTTATGAGAGTTAGCGAAACAAAAAGACATTAATTTTTAAAACAGCATTTAAATGGTGTCACTGCTTCCTTGCTTTAGTAGCAAGAGCTAACTTAAGTGTACTAAAGTGCTATTATTGAAGTTGACGAAATATTTTCCTCTGAATCCTTTAAAAAAAGGAGAGTTATATTTTACATAGAAAAGCTAGAAAACATGAAATAGTAGGAGGATAAAAAAAGAACAAATCTCACTTTTAATCAAAAAAGTGATTGCCATGACCCCCATATGAGAAATGAGATTCTTGAAGATTTTAATGAAAACTACATTAATTATTTTCTTGAACCAACTATCAAGAAAGAATCCATCCTTTTGCTTGGATGGAGCTAAATAGTATGAAACCTTTGATAGCAAGTATGAAAATAGTTATTATTGCTTAATAAAATTAAGCAATTAGAGAGTTATTGATAAGAAATAATAGATTCAAAATATCAACAGTTATATCAGCTAATTAAAAAGCTAGCTGAGCAGATTCCGTGGTATAAGGTTCATTTATTTACCTAATTTTCTGACATATAAAAGATTTTTAAAACCAGAACAATTAAAATATAGATGTAGCTACAAATTTCTCTGTGAGAAAAGCAACAATCTTTTTAACATTGCCGATGATCAACATCATTTCGTTTTTACCATTTAGTAACAGTAAGTTCAAAGATGCTATAACGCTTAATCATAGTAGATTAAGCTTTTTTTTTGACTGAAAGTGATACTGATTTTTAGATTTTTTATCTGTCTGAAGGTGGGTATTCATCATCATAATATTTTTCCATCAATTATATCCCTATATAACCATCTTTTCATGAGAGTGTAACTGTGCCTGCCAAAGATTTATAATTATCCGGGATAAAATAGTTAGGTCTGCTCGAATATTTAGTGGAAATATGATTAATCAATATGTTTATTGGTGTTATGATTTTGTTATGGCTTTTCCATGATGAGTAGTCATGGAGGTGTTATTGATCGTTATTGATGATTGCGAAATTTTGATGAACGTCATCGCTGATGACGTGTATTGAAGTAAATAAGACACCATAATAATATTAAAGGGTTTTCAGTAAAAGTAAATTAATAAATGTAATGATTAAAATTTAACTAAACGTAGTTATTATTTAGTGTTCAAACATCGCTGAGATTGACTCTTCATTACTGATTCGGCGAATAGCTTCAGCCAACATGCCTGATAGCGTTAAAGAACGAATCTTATTGAGCTGTTTGATTTCAGCTGATAAGGGAATAGTGTCACAAACAACCACCTCATCAATGACTGAATCTTTAATATTAGTAACAGCATTTCCGGAAAATATGGGATGGGTAGCATAAGCAAAAACTCGTTTAGCCCCTCGTTCCTTAAGTGCTTCAGCAGCCTTACATAAGGTACCACCAGTATCTATCATATCATCAATCAATATACAGTCTCGATTACACACATCACCAATGATGTTCATAACTTGGGAAACATTTTCTCGTGGTCGACGTTTATCAATAATGGCCATATCGGTATCATTTAATAATTTAGCAATGGCGCGGGCACGTACAACGCCTCCTATGTCTGGTGAAACGACAATCGGATTGTTTAGATTTTGTTGTAGCATATCTTCTAACAAGATCGGACTACCAAAAACGTTATCTACTGGAACATCAAAAAACCCCTGGATTTGCTCAGCATGCAAGTCAACAGTTAAGACACGGTCAACGCCAACACTAGAAAGAAAATCGGCTACTACTTTAGCTGTAATAGGTACACGCGCTGAACGTACGCGCCGATCTTGACGTGCATAACCAAAATAGGGAATTACAGCAGTGATCCGAGCAGCAGATGCACGACGTAGTGCATCAACCATGACAACAAGCTCTATTAAATTGTCATTTGTTGGGGCACATGTTGATTGTATGATGAAAATATCACCACCACGGACATTTTCATTAATTTGTACATTAACCTCACCATCATTAAAACGACCAACCGCAGCGTCCCCAAGACTTGTATAAAGTCGATTGGCAACACGTTGAGCAAGTTTCGGTGTAGCATTGCCAGCAAAAAGTTTTATATCAGGCACGTAAAAACCTCAGGATTTCATCTATAAATATGTTATCGACTAAAAATATTATTATTTTGATTTAATATCTAGAAATCCCAGCGCGGAATGTATGTAAAGGAGATTGGTTAATGCCTTGCGAAACGAATCCCTGCACCCACTCTGGGGCTTTATTTAACACTTTACTAGCAGCAGCTTCAGTTTCAAATTCAGCAAAAACGCAAGAACCTGTGCCGGTAAGACGTGATGATGAATATTCTAGCAGCCACGAAATAAGCTCTTCAACCTTAGGAAAATGTTTTATTGCAATTGGTTCACAATCATTTTTGAATGGATTTTGTAATAAGGCGCTCAACAAGCGTTTTTCTGAATTTCTTTTTAATTCCGGATCAGAAAAAATTTGTTTAGTATCAATATTTATTCCCGGGTGGACTACTAAATACCATTTTTCTCTTGGATTGGCTGGAAAAAGTTTATCACCGATGCCTTGTGCAAAAGCGGCATAACCGGTTACAAATACTGGAACATCAGCACCGAGCTGACGGGAAAGATCGGCTAGCTTATTATCATTAATATGAGTTTTCCAATGGTAATTTAAAGCAATTAATGTTGTTGCTGCGTTAGACGAAGCGCCACCTAATCCAGAACCCATTGGCAATTTTTTATTAACATAAATATCTGCACCTTGAGGATTGTCAGCACGACCTATTTCAAGGCAATAACGCTGCAATAAATGCGCTGCTTTAATAATAAGGTTATTTTCTTCTGGTAAATTAATAAAGGGTGTAAGTAGTCGAATTTGATTATCTTCACGTGGTTTAATCGTAATTTCATCAGCATAATTAAGAAATTGAAATAGAGTCTGAAGTTGATGGTAGCCATCAGCTCTACGGCCGATAATATAGAGAAATAAGTTAAGCTTTGCTGGTGAAGGCCAGGTTAATATCATTCGTTTAGTGTCCAACTGTCCATTTTTAACTTAATTTTTTGGTTGCCTTGCGTTAATTCAATACGACTGGGTAATTTAAGTTGACTGTTTTGATGATAAGCAAGGTAGTTTAAATACCAAGTTTCGCCATTTTGCCTATATTTGATGCTTTTTAATAGCCCATTTTCATATAATATAAATGATGTGGCATTAGTTAGTAAACCAATTAACCAATATGGCAGATTTTTAATTGGGATTTTCATACCTGTTAATTGATAAATCATCTGTGTTGAATGATAGTTAACATATTTTTCACCTTCTTTATTTATTAACTGAGTAATATTAGGTGTTACATTGAGCTCTAATTCTTTTATTCCTAACGGATTGGTTAGCAATAGACGATAATTAGACAACGTATATTGTTGCCAAAAGAATTTGGCATAGCTTTTATTATCAGCGCTAATATAGGCAAAAGAACCACGAATTTGAAATTTTGTTAGTTTTGCTAGCTGTTGTTGATGGTTTATCCATAATGGATTAGTTATTACGCCTGTTTTTTTAGTTGTTAAATGTTGATTAAATATACAAGCAGTCAAAAAAATAGAAAGTAGCGGAATAAATTTCCAATAATAGTGACGTAAACTGGCAAATTCATTGGCAATAAGTATCATTAAATATTTTCTATTCATATAAGTGATATAAATTTATTGATATCGATCAGGGTATCATTAATGTAATTATAACTACAATTAGGTAACATATAATCTCTTAATTATTAATTTTCTTAGTTTAACATTTTTAATTGCCTATTTGCATAAACTTGAATATTAATTCAAAATTTCTTTATTAAAGTTATTGGTTTTATTTTGTGTATTTAACAGATTGTTAAAAACTAGTTAGTTACTTGATTTAGTGCATATGACATTACTTGTCACTTGATATAAACCATAAAACTGCACCTTTAATGTTATGTAACGATTAATTTTTAAGCCAAAAATTGAACATACACTGGTTAATTTATTTTAGCAGCCACTTGTTCATATCTGCGTTATACTTTTTATGTGTAATCGTAGTAAGCTTTATCTATATGGTGACTCACAAAAATCCTTATAAGATCAATTAATTAATTGGTTATGCAACTATCATAATTTAAGTTTAAATGACGTTAGGGTAAGTATTTATTGGCACCAAGATAAATGCTATTATCCATTTAATGCGTGTTGCGAGTGAATTATATTCATTAGTTTTAGTTGAGCCGCAAATTTTAAGTCAAATTAAATAAGCATATTCCAAATCTGAGAATTATAAAAAGTTATCTAGTGAGATAGAGAGTTTATTTCAAGGCTCATTTCAGTTGCTAAAGGTATTCGTACAGAAACAGAAATTGGAACTAATGCAGTTTTGATTCTTTTTATTGTGTCTACAACTAGCTTATCAGATTTTTGAATCACTGTATAAATTACATATTTTACTAGTAGGTTCTAGTAAACGATTGAACTTGGTTGCATGTCATCTGCGTGAACATCGTACTAAGTGTTTGATTATAACTAATCAAACTCATTAACGTACTGTACATTTTACTAATTAAGTTGATACGGAAATTATTATTTTAACTGAAATTGATACTCGTTTAGCAGATTAGGGTATTGTTATTAGTTTTACTGATATCCATTTACTGATTTTTAATAAAGAGATGATTGAACGGGCAATAAAATCCCGGAATAATAAGTTAATGTTATTAATTGATATAATTGTTACACGAGATATTGAACTAGATGTTGATAAATTAAATAATATTTATCTATATAGTGTTAATGATTTGTATGCAATTATGCAATACAATGTAGAATAACAGAAAATGAAAGTAGTCCAGGCAGAACTTCTTATTGAGAAAGAACATATTTTATGGAATGGTTGTGTTCTCAGTCATCTATCAATACAATTCGTGATTATCGTAGTTAAGCATAGTAAATTATGGCTAATATGTCAAAAAAGTGTTTGCTTCGCTACGAAATAGTTCAGATAGCGAGCAAGTGACCAATCACTTGACATATCAGTTAGTGAATCGCCTGATCTGTTTACCAATTAAATCACTACAGCAAACAGAACAATAGATGATGATATTTATTGTTTTAATCTTTTAAAAGATAGCTTAGGACTAGGAGCAAAATTAAACTATCCTTACTAAGGATTAACATAAGGAATGAAGTTTTCAATAATTACTAAATTAAAAGCAATGCAGGAACGATACGAAGAGATTCAAGCTCACCTTATTGATTCTGAAGTGATCACGAATCAAGAGCGTTTTCAGTCCCTATCTAAGGAGTATGCGCAGTTAACTGATGTAACTAAATGTTTTCAGTTATGGCGCGCTGTTCAGCGCGATATTGAATCGGCTGAAATATTACTACATGATTCTGAAATGCGTGAGATGGCTCAGGAAGAATTAAAAGAAGCAAAAAAGCGTAATGAGGAATTTGAACAACAATTACAGATTTTATTATTACCCAAAGATCCAGACGATGAAAAAAATTGTTTTTTAGAAATTAGGGCCGGTACTGGTGGTAATGAGGCGGCAATATTTGCCGGTGATCTTTTTAGAATGTATAACCGATACGCCGAATCCCGTCGCTGGCATATTGAAATTATAAATGCGAGTGAAGGAGAACACGGTGGATACAAAGAAATTATTGCTAAAGTTTCTGGTGAAACTGTATATGGTCGTCTAAAATTTGAGTCAGGTGGACATCGTGTTCAGCGGGTGCCGGAAACAGAATCTCAGGGACGCATTCATACCTCTGCTTGTACAATAGCTATCCTGGCTGAAATTCCGGAAACAGAAATATCTGATATCAACTCTAGTGACTTAAGAATTGATACTTTTCGTTCATCAGGCGCAGGCGGACAACACGTTAATACCACTGACTCCGCTATCCGTATTACCCATATTCCAACCGGAATTGTAGTAGAATGTCAGGATGAACGTTCTCAGCATAAGAATAAAGCCAAAGCATTGTCGGTTTTAGCGGCCCGTATTCGTGCATCAGAAGTGCAGAAACGCCGCGAAGTAAAAGCATCTGAGCGCCGTAACTTACTTGGATCAGGTGATCGTTCTGATAGGATCAGAACTTATAATTTTCCCCAAGGACGCATTACTGATCATCGTATCAATTTAACTCTCTATCGTTTAGATGAAGTGATAGATGGAAAATTAGATACGTTAATCCAACCTATTATTAATGAATATCAAGCAGATCAATTCTCTGCTTTATCAGACTAAGATTAATGAATTATCAGCACTGGTTAGCTTATGCGGCTAATAAGCTTTGCCATAGTAATAGTGCAAAATGTGATGCTGAGATTTTGTTGCAATATATAACAGGAAAAACGCGGACTTTCTTTATTGTATTTGGTAATACAGAATTAACTGTTAAGCAACAACAACAGCTTGAGCATCTATTAGTTCGTCGGGCTAATGGGGAGCCTATCGCTTACATAGTAGGCGAAAAGGAGTTTTGGTCCTTATCAATAAAAGTTTCATCTGTGACGTTAATACCTCGTGCAGATACAGAGTGTTTAGTTGAGCAAGCATTACAATTATTATCGAAAAAGCGAGAAGTAAAAATATTAGATTTAGGGACGGGTACCGGTGCTGTGGCATTAGCTTTAGCATCAGAGTGTCCAGAAGCGCAGATAGTTGGTGTTGATGTTAGTGATGCTGCAATTATGCTTGCTCAACTTAATGCTAGTAATTTGATGATTAATAATATCAAATTTTATAAAAGTAATTGGTTTACTTTACTACCTATTCAGGAATTTGATATGATTATCAGTAATCCACCTTATATTGATGAAACTGATCCACATTTACAACAAGGTGATGTGCGTTTTGAACCTAAAACAGCATTAATATCGGCTAATCATGGGTTGGCTGATATTCAATTGATAATTGAACAATCGCGTAACTATTTAATTAAAAATGGATGGCTTTTACTTGAACACGGGTGGTTGCAGGGAAGAAAAGTAAGGCGATTATTTTCATGTTATCATTATCAGAAGATAGTAACTTTTCAAGATTATGCTGGTAATGATCGTATTACAGTAGGTCAATGGGAATGTGATGAAAATCACAACTGATTTAAACTTAATAAAAACCATTGAGAATTTATTATAGATGATTCATGGATTACTTATCCATGATCGTTCGGTTGAATAAATTAATACAGAACTTAAGCTTATTTTAAGGTTGCCGAAGCAAAAGAAACAATACAAACTAAAAATAATATATAAATGCAAGAATTTTTATTAAATAATATTTATTAGAACTGGTTTTTAGCGATGTAAAAGGGGGTTTTATTTACTTTTTGAGGCACTTTTGGTTGAATATAAAGTGGATGATAACCAATACAAGGGAGCTCTTGGTTCATTAGGGGTAATTTTTACATGTTAACACCCAATTGCAGTTAGCAATTTATAGAAATTATTTTCTAACTCAATTTATTCTATGCATTCGTTGAGGAGATGCATTTTTAGTAAATTAACCCAATAAATAATGAGACGCTTACTAAGAAGATGCTTAGTATATTGATTAAGAAAACAATTAGTCATTTTGCTCATCTGACTTAAAAAGATATAGAAGAAACTTCGTATCGAATTATCATATGAAAAATATTTCGTATGATAAAAACAGCGTTGATAAAAGAAAGAAAATGGAACAAGCGATAAAAGTTTGAAAAAAATTATTAATTTTTGATCCGAAAAATATATATGAAATACGATAGAGCGCTTATTTTACTCATCTTGAATCTTATCAAGTAGCTATTTTGATTTAAATTATTTTTTAGCAATGCTAAAAATATCCTTTTTCTAAAATGATAAAAATGCTATTCTAATCAATAGAGAAGACAGTATATTATATTACATTTATCATCAAAATCGTAACTAATTTGTTGTTATAGAAAGGGTAAAAGGATGCAATCTAAAGTAGTTGCCATTGATGATATTAATGTGGCAAATAATCTACCATTTGTTTTATTTGGTGGTATGAATATACTTGAATCGCGTGATCTAGCAATGAAAATTTGTGAACATTATGTCACTGTAACGCAGAAGCTTAATATTTCTTATGTTTTTAAGGCTTCCTTCGATAAAGCTAATCGTTCTTCAATTCATTCTTATCGTGGTCCTGGGCTTGAAGAAGGAATGAAAATTTTTCAAGAAATCAAACAAACATTTGGCGTTAAGGTAATTACTGATGTTCATGAACCAGCGCAAGCGGCAGTGGTTGCTGAGGTGGTTGACGTTATTCAACTACCGGCTTTTTTAGCCCGGCAAACTGATCTGGTTGAAGCGATGGCTAAAACCGGTGCAGTTATTAATATTAAAAAACCCCAATTTATTAGCCCTGCACAAATAGGAAATATTATTGAGAAATTTAAAAAATCAGGTAATGAGAAGGTTATTCTCTGTGATCGTGGGGTAAACTTTGGTTATGATAATTTAATTGTCGATATGTTAGGGTTTAATGTCATGGTAAATGTATCAAATGGTTCTCCGGTGATCTTTGATGTTACTCATGCATTGCAATGTCGTAATCCTTTTGATTCTTCTTCCGACGGTCGTCGTGCACAAATTGGTGAGTTGGCAAGAGCGGGTATAGCGGTCGGTTTAGCGGGATTGTTTCTTGAAGCGCATCCTGATCCAGATAATGCAAAATGTGATGGACCATCAGCACTACAGTTAGAAAAATTAGCGCCTTTTCTTAAACAAGTTAAAGCCATAGATGATTTGGTAAAAAGTTTTTCTCAATTAGATACCGATAATTAATTGCTATTTTGTGTAGTTAAGTGATGCTTTTACTATATTTTGATCTGATTTTCAGTAGCGCTATAGTGAAGAAAATGATAAAATCAGTTTATATGTTGCTTTTAACTATTTAAATTATGATAGATCGTTTGGATGTAGTTGCTTTAACTTTTATAAAGTTACCTATTTTTTTGATGGAAAAAGCAAAAGAAATTTTCTGTTCATTAACAGATTGCGCAAAAAAGTAAAATAAATTCATCGTACTAAACGATGTCTATCTTATTTTAAAGTTATACAAATATTTATTTTATTGTTTCTATACTTTTAGGATAGAAACAATAGGAATTAAATTAACTCAATATTATTGGACTTTATTTCCAAAATAAAGTCGGTGAGATTTTTCCTCTAAACTGGAATGAGAGGAATTGGTAGAATTTCAATAGAAAGGATATTAAATCTGGTTAACAGAAGATTTTAGAAGGCTATGTAAGCAAAGATTGTTGTTTTGCTCATAGAGAAATTTATAGGCAAATTTATATTTTTTTTTGTTATAGATTCAAAAATTTAACTCCCAGGTTCAGATAGTTTGGTAAATAAAATAATCCTATACTATAGGATCTATTTAGTCCGATTTATTAATCGGCTGATATAACTGTTCACATTTTAAATGTGAAATTTACTGCTCATAAATCTATGATTATATAATCATATAAGGCTATGGGATTAATTTTATCCTTAATGCTCGATAGTAAAGGTTTTATACCATTTAACTCCATTCAAGCAAAGGTTAAACTCTTTATCGATGATCAGATCAAGAAAACGCCTAACACACTCTACATTAAACTCTTGAACGTAATTCTAGCTATAGTGTAAGGAACGATGCACTATGCTACTTTTAGGAAGTTCATATCTAAGTACTATTTATACTTTGTAATATGTTAATCTTGAAAGATTAATCTATATGGCTCTAGATGAATATCCAGAAAATCGTAAGCTAGTAAATCAGAAAGACAACACGCAATTCACGTCTTTACACCGTCTGTTTATCTAAAATGCTTTGATCTCCCTGCTGAAATTAATATTAATAGATCAACTGAATTTTTCATTATACTAAAATAGGCTATACAGAAATCTGTCCGAACTCAGTCCTTAATTTTTTCTAGATACACAAGTATTATCCGCCTTTAATTACGGTTATCCTGTTTTTGAGCACCCCACCACTAGGAAAAACTTCATGGCAAATCCGATAATGCTGGATACAACTATATTGAGGGCAGCTAATAAAAGTATTCTTGAGATAAATTCATCACCTATAGGGAATTAGGAATAATCCTCATCTCCTTTACTCATAGGACAAACACAAAGATGGCTAGGCAGATAGATATCTGATGAATGCGAATCTATACAGGATACTTTTTTCTGCTTTACTGGAAAAAAGAGACAATAGATTAGTTTACTTCAATATTATCCACATCTTCCGAAACCGATTTTCATCATTGAAAAATGGCTGTGTAATAAATTCCTTGAAAAATACACTGAAAGCGTTTGTTTCTAGATGCGTCTATCTAGTAAAGCACACATCCTTGTCTGCAGCACTTGTGTACCTATCTAGGTTTTTTATTTGGTACTATATTGCTGCGCCTTTCCTTCTAAATGATTTCCTACCGCGTTGCTTTTTTTTAAAGCGGTAATTATATTAAAAGCCTGCAATTCATGCAATTTTAAAGCTACCGATCAATGATTACAGCATAGTAGATTTATATTTTACTAACTGAAACTATTAATACATTACTTTTACTATACCTCATCTTGTTTGGTTTGTTTTAAGAGTAACTAGATGCTATTTAAATCTCTGTTTCTCACTGCCACCTGAACTTATTCAGCAGTGGGTAGGTAAATATGATATCGAAATTGATATCTTCTGTGCTTTTTTCATACTTATAGTCAACAACTCAATTAACATTCGTATGCTTATGTTTCTTTGACCAGTAACGTTCTATATATTAAATATGCTATATGGCGTTAAGTTGTTCTTCAAAAAAGTGTGTTCGAAAAAATCTAGCCAAGCGCTGTCATTCGGTTTCTGCGTCACAACTATGATCTAATAAATCCCAGTGTTTTCTTGATATGGGAATATCTGCACCAGAAAATAGTGACGGCGTTACCTGAAGAGGTACAGATACGGAGATTATTGGAAAGTGTAGTTCGTTAAAAAGAGGAAAGGAGATCCACTTTATCAATATAGGGAAATACCTCAGCCGCCGCTTTAAACGCCCACTGGTATCTGCCTCAAAAGAATGCTATTACTGAATGGGAAGAGTGTTGTATATCATTATTATGATTAAAAGACTAAACAATATCAGCAGCAGGCCATGAAGCAGGAAAAGGTGTTCGAGCGCTATATTTAGCTATATTCCAATAATGGAATTTAATTTGCTGTGCTAGTATAGTTTCTTGTTAAATCGTAAATGAGCTACACTATTACCTAAGTTGTATAAAGCGATGAAGATGACAATTCATAAAAACCTAGATTTACGTTCTGATTAAAGGAATTCCTGCCGAATAGATCCATGTAAATGGATTCTGTATGCAACATGTTATTTTTATCGACGCTCAGCTTAGCAAGTGGCTAACGGAATTGTTATCAAAAAGAATGAATAAAATAGAAAAAATAAGAGTTATTAACTTAAACCTAGAATTAGTGTAGGTAAAGTTAGCACATTAAATTAAAGAATGAATACTTTAATGAAATTTTAACTTATAATAGATCCAGTAAGCTAATTTCTATTTGTTTTTATCAACAAGGAATAGTTTTTTGCTTTCTTTTTAAAGAGAGCTTTAATTTTTAACTATTAAGAATTTCATCGCTAATATAACCCTGTTAATATCTTAGACGATTAAAGCCGCGATTCGTTCTTTCCTTTTATCTCATCTTATTCTACAGTTTTCTACCTTTTTTATGTGGAAAAAAATACTTCACTTTAAAAAAATTCAGGAAAAACGTTTTGTCAATTTTAATAAAATACCCTTTCTGAATTTTTATTGGCTTTCGCCGCTGAAGTGAAAGGAAGTAATAATGCAATCTAAACGTTATTTTTAAATGAATCCCTACTTGTTTTACTGAGTTCCGTAAAGTCAAACTATTTAAGATACATAACAGATAACTAAACCATTTATCTTTGTGATGTAGTTTTGTAAGCAGACTTCTCTTCAATATGATTGCTAAATGTTTTCCTATAATCTGGCATTTTGTAATGGTATGATCATAATATTAATGAATATCCTTAACAAATAATATGTTTATTGTGACAATGTATGGGTAGCATAAAGTGAAATAAGTTGCTTTAATACATGAATTAAGACAATCTGACAGATTGTTATCAATCTAACTAATAAGATTCAACTTTATCTTAGAAGAAAGTGAGGAAAAGTCGCTTTGATCTGCATGACTGTTTGATTTTTTATGGCAACCTCTGTAGCAAAATCCCTTTTACAGTAGTAAAAGAGATTTTATAAACAGCTATTATTAATATATAGCTGTTTATAAAGATGCAACAATAAAACCATAAAAAAGATAAACCGGAGTTAACGAGATTTTCCAAGCTATAAATTGCCTAAATTGCATACAATAAGGGATTAAATGTTAATGTTCAGTCAATTATTAGTTTTACTGCTAAGTAAAATAATTAAATAAAATCTGCAAACAATATCTCGTATTATTTTCATACCGCTGTATTAATAGTATGATATTGTATTTATTACATATTGCTGATGGAAGTGTAACTTCTAAAGTTTGATATGTATAGCGTTTGTTATTATTGGAATTAATCGAGTACGTGAAATGATCGAATAAATGATCTATTTTACATTAAAGATATTATTATCATCATATTTGCACTACAATGCCTGTAAACTGACATTGTTCGCATCAGATTGATGTACAAATAATTGGTTTAAGTATGAATACTTTATATCAACATCTCTGCTAGTTTGGCGAGTTATTACCAAATATGATCGTATGGCAGTTAGGTTAGGTTCTACTCTAATACTTCATAAATCTGTTCTCGATTCTTAATTGAACTTTATTTACCAGTAGAGCATCAAGGAAGTCAAACTCCATTACCCGGCTCCAAGCTTTTCTTAGTAGCCTACAGAACTAAGAAACCATTGAAGTAGCTGTTTTTCTCAAACTACATTGCTTTACACATCACCTTTATAGCCTCACTGTCACAAAAGCTAACTAAATCGGATTCGTCCTTTTTATTTATACCCAGTTCGCTGACGAAAAATTCGTAGAATGCCAGCCGCTCTTCTCGATCTTTTTTTTAGCTTCTTAATCGCTTTAGGATACCTTTGCTAAAAATATTGTTAATAAACAATAAAGGGTTTGTTAACGGCATCACGACTTTCTGCTAACCATACTTCCGGCAGCTTATCCTTAACTTTTGGTGTTGTATGCCTTTGTGGGGGGTGAATCGTAAACATATTAGATATTTTGTGTAGCTACGCGCCTCTAAGAGCGTTACTGCTACAACATATCCGGAAATATCTTTACTCATTGCATTCCAAAAACCTAAACACCGCGTCCCCTTGTTCCAAGCTTTAAGAGATGCGGTTAAGCTACTACTTCTAAGCTATTGAGAAGTTCGACCACATTGCGTTTCTGACTTTTAATAACTATCTTTAAGCACAATGAGCTTCTTACTATCCATCCAGTGATGCTGATAATGAAGCAGTAGGTAAAGGCGATCAGCATGCCTAACAAAATGGCATATGCCATCGTTCCAGAAAAATAAAAACAATGTATATCGCTTAAATAACACGGCTATCATTGCTTATATTCTTTAAGCCATCGCTGTCTCAGATCCGCTAATAGACTTAGTAGAAAGACAATGTATTTTTCATCGAGAAGCGCCCACCAGAGCTTCATGAAAATCACTACTGTAAAGATGTGCTACTAAGTACGAGATATTATCGCAACTATTTAGCGCTTTTGCACGGTTCAAATAAGGCAGTAATGAGCTATTGAAGAATATTCTGTTGCCGCTGTGATTTCCTGACCTTCGGCATTTTAATCTTAACATCGTTCATACTTAATTTGTATGATTCGTTACGACAAATAATCATTATAGATGACGGATTTACGCCAGCCGATAAGATGGCGTTAAGCATGTTGTTATAACCATATCTTCAAGCGCAGCGTTAATGATAGTGTGTATTTGTTGCCTCTGTTATCATTGCAAATGAGTTAATATAATCAATCAGGGTAATAACTAGTTTCACAGATATCTGTAGGATGAACTTTCATAGCATATCATCTCTCTGTTATTAAAATAATCTATAAAATCAATCAGAAGAATATACTTACATCTGTAAAATCGCGTATACCAAAAATGAATATAAAGCCAGTTTGGCGATAATGGCTGACTTCTGCAGTATAAAATTGTAAGGAACTAAATGGTTACTGGAAGATGTTTTATATGGCGGTGAGGGAGGGATTCGAACCCTCGATATGTTTTCACATATACATACTTTCCAGGTGTGTTCCTTCAGCCACTCGGACACCTCACCAGTCATTATACTAATTTAGTATTAAATTAAAATTATGGAGGTTTTCTTATAGAAATATACTAATCATTAATAATATATTACAGCTTTTCTCTCTTTTCTAGTAACAATATAAATAAAAATAATCTGTTAAAGATATATTAGATATTACCGTCAGTATGTTATACTAATTACTAGTAAATAAAATTATTATTACATAATATAAGTTATGTAATAATAATGAATAAATTTTCTGTAAAAATGCTGAATTTAGTAACACAATTTAATTGTTTCCCAAAAGATCATGTAATTAAACTTATTATTTAATTAATTATTAATTATCATTAATCAATTCAAATTATCTTTACTTTTAGAATAAAGTGAATTATTAATGTAGAATTACTTACTAATAGCTAATATTTTAGCATTAGTGATTGAGAATTAATTAATTACTTCTTTGATCCTATCTCTACTGTTGCTAACAATATCAGTTAATATATTGAATATTATCAAAAATAGCAGTTAATCAATTTTTAATGAAAAATGGAATGCTATTTTCGTTAGAAACGGTGATTGTTTTGATGCTTTATTATTGCTAGAATTTTGGTTGAAAGATAATGTAGAACAGGATCCGTTATTAACATAAATTCAGTTATTTGATCACTTTATTTTATCTATGAGTAAATTATTTTTAACCAAGTTAGGAAAACTCCATGCAGTGAGTAATTAGTATACTACTAAAGTATGATAACACGTAAAGCTTTACTTATCTTACATGAAGGATTGATTGTCAATTAGTGATTATAGTTGTCAGCTTGCATGAAAAGCTAACAGGTAAGTATTTGAATTTATTATAGCCTATTATCTGATTAATGATTGCTAATTTATTCATTCTACTAATAAAATAATTAACTTACCCGGTTTAACTTCAAGTCCTTTAACTATTTTTTTAACTAATGCTTCTGCTTTATTTTTTTCTGGTTGCAATAAATAGACAGGATTTTTTTCAAAATAGGTTTTTAACAAATTATTAAGAATAGGAATTATTGGAACGATAATTGAGGTTATTTTTTCTGGTGTGATTTTATTATCAGAAATTATTATTTCTTTTAAATAGATAGCACCAGAAGCTACGTCAAAATAGGGTAGTGAAGTAATAGCTAAAGAGACTTCTGCATGTGTTGAGCCTAATAGTGTTTTAATTTTAATTTTAGCTACTCCTGTTAAGGTAATTTTATTTGGCTCAATCCGGCCTATTTGAGTAGAAAGATTAACTAGATCTATACTAGTAGTAGCAAGTCTAGTAATGCCTATTTTTTTACTATAGTGAGTATGTTTGGTGAGATAGTGATTAATGTTATCTTCAGTAATACTAAATTCGGTTAATTGGTTGCATCCAACTATCACTCCGCATAGTAACAATAGTGTTGCTGTAAAAAAGTGCTTCATATTTTATTTTTCTCCTATAATTAATAATAATATTGCATACAACTATTCATCATTATAAATGATAGTTTTCTGCTGATTAAATTGTCGGTATATAACTATTATGATTAATAACCTTATAAGGTTATTAGATGTCAATTGAGTGTCAGTAAATTTCACTAATATCCAATATCATATAGTTAGATATCACCTATATAGTAAAGTGTACTATTTAAAACATGGACTGATTGGTTAAATCCCATATAACTACAGCGATAGTTATGAAAATATGCTAGTAAGGAGCTTAACGTTTAACGTATCTGCTCAGCACTAATGGTAGTTAAAAACAGACTGATCAGGGCGAAAAGTGGCGTCAGTGAATGGGTAAAACAAATTGGAAATACGTATAGCTAGGCTCATCAGAAGTAAATCTGTCATTAACCGTCCCCTGAAAGCAAAAATGTTTTCACTTCAACAAATGAAGTGAATAAGTAAGATTAATGAGATAATACTTCAATGGTTACATCTATTTAATAGCAGTTGGTGAGTCGGTTATTTCATTAACAAAAATTAGAAACATTGACATAACTTGTACGTATATAATAAAACAACCGGTTAGAGTTTTAAATCTTTTTTAAAAAGAGTTAATAGAGAAAAACTTTACTTGTATCAGTACAAATTGATATTCAAGTAGTTAATATACGATAAGGAGGTAACGGTCAAAAGTTTGAAATGCCGGAGATAATGAAATTATTATATCTTTCAAATAAATAAATAAACAAATTAAAAATCATACATAAAAGCTAACTGCTAAGTAAATCACTTAGCACAACATTGGTACTATTTTGTTAAAAATAATGAATAAAATTGACGTCGTTTATGTGGTTTAGTTACTTTAATGATTAAAATATCATTTCCCGGAAGACAGTATGATTTTTTAAATAATTCAGATTTAACTTTAAATTAACCTTGCATAAACTGCAAGGAAAGTTTGATTTCAGTATCAAATACTGATTCAGATAATTTCTGATTAATAGTCAAACATGTTAATATAGAGTAATTTCAAATTTTTCACTAGAATTGAAATGATAGCTTTGCAGCCTATCTCCCATACACCCATTAAATCGCTCGAGCATATTGTTTATAGATGTATCGATGGGTTAAGTCAGTACTCTATACCAAGCTCTGTATAGATCTTGGTGAATTCATGTTTTCTGGTAAAAATGTTTGCATAGACCAAAAAGATGATCTGTAAATATTTAATAAATAGCTAAGGGAGAGAGCTTCTTGATGAAGATAACGTAAGAAGTATCAACTGTTAACCACGGTTTGATATTGTAAGGATGGGTAAAACCTATTAAATTACGCGATACATACCTAAAAAGATAATGTTGTAAAGTTTCGTTTGTGACTTGCGGAAGATATTTTGTATCTACGTATAGATACGTAGATCATAGTTTTTAAATGCTTTACGCTTTTGCCTTTTAATGCTCGCTACTACCACCTCATTTAGGCAAATTTTCAATCTGGTCTGTATAAACCAGTGATCTAGACTAGATTAAGATATTAACGTAGTTAGGAATTTATATACGACTGCCAGTAGTCGTTGAGAAAGTGAAAATATTTTTGTAGAAAAACGACTACAATTTCTTGACTGGTCGATAGCGTTGTTAACAAAATATCTTGATAATCCTGTGATTATCAAGATATTTATCTAAAGATAGTTAGTAGAAATTTCTTATAACTGTATAAAAAATTTTCGCTACAGCGGTTGCCATGAAAAAGTAAATAGTTATACAGAACAAAGAGACATTTTCCTTACTCTTTAGTAGTATAAAACTGTATCTCATTAATTAGCTAATTAGCTCGGCGATAATCGATTGGATAATCTAGATTTATATATTTAATTAACTCATTTAAATTATCCTGCTATATTCTCACAATGAACATATTTCCCGTCGGGGAAACCGGACATTCATTATGGTTACAGCGATTTTATTCAAAATCTCTAATTGCAAGAAAAGATTTAACAATTTTATTAGAAGTCTTTTTGCAAAACTAAATCACAAGGATAAATGCTTTAGTTATCTGTGATATATGTTGAATATCGTAACTTTACGATAATCAGTAAAACAAAAAACATTGATTTAAAATAGTGATTAGATGACCTCAATGTTTTCTTGCGTCAGTGACGATAGTCAACTTAAATATACTAAGTGGTATTGTTAAAGTGAATGAAAGATTTTCCCTGAATTCTTTAAAAGGAAGTATTATATTTGATATATAGCAAAGCTAAAAAAATGAGAGAGAAGTAGATAAAAGGAAAGAATAAATGAGATCTTAATTACACCAGATCGACAGGTCATATGAGTAATATAATTCCTGAAGAGTTTAATGCAGAGTATGTTAGGCGTTTTTTTTAAGCTAATTTTTGATAAACAGCTAATCTTTTACTTGGATGGAAAAAATCGTACGAAACCTGTTACCAATAGGTATGAAATTAGTCACCATTGCCTAAATAAGGCTGGATAACTAGAGATTATTTATAAGTAATTTCACATTTAAAATATGAAAAGTTATATCAGATAATTAAAAGGATTAATTAAATAGATTCCATGGTAGATAATCGTTTTATTTATTGAATTTTTTAGCCTAGAGAAAATTGTTTGAATTACAACAATTAAATATATAGGTGGTTAGAAATCGCTCTGCAAAAAAAACAACAATTTTTGTTATGATAGCTGATCATCAAGCTCAAGATCTTGATTTATCCTTAGCAAGGGTAAATAGCATAACGCTTAGCCATAGTAGACACAGGTTCTTTGATTCCTGAAAAGGAGGGTTAATTTTAGGTGTTGGGGTTATCTGACGATAGAGTATCATCATAATATTTCCTCAAATTACATGCCTCAGAGTCATATAAGTATTATTAGAGTTCTACGACGAGCTCTATATAATGAGATTCGGGATAAAACGGATATACGTTTAAAAGTAGATAGATATGCGAAAGTTTATTTATAAAATATAGATGAATAGGGGTCATATTTAATGTCTTTGATCCAAAAAACAATGAGAAGAAAATTCTATAAATAAAACCATCATAATAACTACTGATTTTATCTAGTAGTTTATTAAAATAGTTATATTAACTAATAGCGATGCTTACGACTCGCTGATACACTTTATTAATTATTATAACTGTCATTAATAAAGATATTATATGAATCTACTTAAATCGTTAGCAGCGATAAGTTCTATAACTATGTTTTCCAGAGTACTAGGATTTATTCGTGATGTGATCATCGCACGTTTTTTTGGCGCTAGTGCGCCGACAGACGCTTTTTTTGTTGCTTTTAGATTACCAAATCTTTTACGCCGAATTTTTGCCGAAGGCGCATTTTCGCAAACATTTATTCCTATCCTTACCGAATACAAAAATCAAAAAGGTGACGAAGTTACTCGCACTTTCATTGCTTGTGTTTCCGGTTTATTGACATTAATTTTGGCTATTGTTACATTATCTGGAATATTAGCGGCACCTTGGATTATTTATATTACAGCCCCAGGTTTTATTGATGTATCGGATAAGTTTAATTTAACAGTTCGTTTATTAAGAATTACTTTTCCTTATATTTTATTAATCTCTTTAGTATCGTTGGCTGGTGCTATTTTAAATACTTGGAACCGGTTTTTTGTTCCCGCTTTAGCACCTAGTTTACTTAATATCAGTATAATTATATCAGTACTGCTGATGGCGCCATATTGTGAACCGCCTATTATAGCGGTAGCATGGGGGGTTTTTGTCGGCGGTATTTTACAGTTATTGTATCAATTACCTTATTTACAAAAAATTGGCATGTTAGTTTTACCGCGTATCTCTTTTCGTAATAGCGGTGTGTTGCGAGTAATGAAGTTAATGGGGCCGGCAATTATTGGTGTTTCTTTAAGCCAAATTTCTTTTATAATTAATATTATTTTTGCCTCATTTTTACAATCAGGCTCTGTCTCATGGATGTATTACGCTGACCGATTGATGGAGCTCCCTACCGGTGTTTTAGGGGTGACACTTGGCATTATTTTATTACCTGCTTTGGCAAAAAGTTTCTCAAGCGGTGATAATAAAGAATATCAGCGCTTAATGGACTGGGGGCTGCGCCTTTGCTTTTTATTAGCGCTACCTTGTAGTATTGCACTGGCTATTTTAGCTAAACCGTTGACTGTATCACTTTTTCAGTATGGCAACTTTACCGCCTACGATGCAATAATGACCCAATGGGCATTAATTGCCTACTGTATCGGTTTAATGGGGTTAATTATCGTTAAGGTATTAGCACCAGGATTCTATTCAAGGCAAGATATTAAAACACCAGTCAAAATAGCAATTATTACTTTAATTTTGACACAATTAATGAACATTTCCTTTATTGGTCCGCTGAAACATGTTGGGTTAGCTTTATCAATCAGCTTAGCGGCATACTTTAATGCTCTAATGCTTTATTGGCAATTACGTTGTCAGGCAATTTTTACCCCCTTAGCTGGTTGGAGGAAATTTTTACTCAAATTAATTGCCGCTTTAATTGTTATGGTAATGGCATTATTATTGGTATTAAATTTTATGCCGTCATGGGAACATGGAAATATGTTGATGCGGATAACTCGATTGTTATTAGTAGTTTTTGCCGGAGCAATAAGTTATTTTGCTGCATTATTTGTTTTTGGTTTTCGTTTGCAAGACTTTTTTCACAACAGGCTATTTAATTAACTTAATGATAAATAAATTTGGTTAAGTAATCATTCGTGAGGTGAAAAAACGTAAATACGTTCTTTATTACCAAACGAAACTGGTAATAATCACCGATTTTTCAATTTAAAAATTAGTGTTAGTGCTAGACAGACTTGATGCGTCCGAGTGGATTCGAACCACCGATCCCCACCATGTCAAGGTGGTGCTCTAACCAACTGAGCTACGGACGCAATAAAAATTTCTATCGTAATAATGTGAAAAAGAATATTAACGAGCAGTTAATATTCTGGCAAGGGAAAATACAATTTTCCGTCTAACTGCTCGTATTTAATGCTATTCAGCATAAAAAGAAGTTTTTTAATAGTTAGGAAATTGAATCGCAATTTAATTGAGCAGAAAAGCTATTTTTACTAAAAAAAGATAGGATTAATTTATTTGATTTGATTTAATTTATTATAAGTAAAAATTTCATCGGATATCGTGGGTTTTAATCTAATCTCTAATTTTATAGACATTAATCCTAGTGATTGGCTTAGTAACCTTTGCTTTTTTCTATTTTATGCATTCTTTCTAACAACAATTCCATTACCTATTTACGCCAATGAGTATAGGTAAAAAGTAATCTGTGTCCAGACACAGAATGTATTTGTATGGAACTTTGTACGCAGGAATTCTTTTATCAGAAGAAGGAAAATTCTATTTTTTAGGTTTTTACGGGTTTTCATTTCTAGCGCTTTATATACCTTCAGTAATAGTGTCCCTCGTTTACGATTTAAAAAAATAATAGTAATGGATCAGTTTAAAACATTTGGTAAGAATATTGCTGATGTATAGCGCGTTATCATTTCTTCTTGAGTTAGTGTCTAATGCTTATCTTGTTAAGTGCAGTGGTCATAGTAATGACAACCATTCTATATTTTTTATAATGTCAAAGTTTTTATTCGGATACAGAGGCGTTTAAGGTATCACCAGATGTATTTCATGCTATGCCAGCCTCATTTTTTATTTTTAGCGAAGTGCACTTTACAGTAACATCCGTACTATTTCTTCAGGTAATGCCACTACTGTTTTCTGACGTAAATCTGCCAAAGACTAGAAAAATAGGATTTATCAGGTCATAACTGTAACTAGCACCAGGATGTGACAATAGCGCCTTGCCTGACTTTTGGTTACTCTTTTTAAGAGTATTTACGCCATACAGGATATTTAATATCTAGAGCGTTATAGGGTGACGAAGATATGAATAAGCAGATATTGATTGAGTTGTTAACCGTAAGTATGAAAGGCGCATAAGATGCTAATTTAATACCCTGTTTCTGTGTCTGCTTCGGCAGAAGAGGGATAGCAGTGCAAAATAGAACATTGAGTAGCATCTACTTATTATTAAAAAAGGTCAAAGGAAATAAGTATGGTAAAAATAATATCTTGCTAGTTATAACAATCAAAAAATATGAACCTGCTGTACTAACCACTTCTTAGTAGTATTTAAGCCGTATGAGCCGCAAGTTTTTGATTTATAGTTTTAGAAAAACAGCAGTGGAAACATATTCAGAAATAAGCGTAGCAGTTAGCACCAGACAAAAAACTCATAGTATAAAAGTTATCGTATGCAAGGATTGCCCGCTCTACAGATAGGATACGTCCAAGAACTGATGCTTTTAGCTTTTTTAAGGAATTTATTCCAGTCATCATTAATAGTAAAAATCAGTTTAGCAGAACGAGAGATGGATATAAATTGGAATAAATTAAACCCTAAAGGTATCATTTATTAATGAAGCAGAAAGGTTATCGTGTCCAAATCCGTATTCGTTAGGTTTATTAAGTTTAATTATCTGTGTATTTATGCATGAAGCATAAGAAATAGGAATAATCCTAGTTCCGTATAGGTAATGAATTTACCGATAAGCATACTTTTAATTATCCGTCCTTAATATAGTCGTATCCAACGTCATTGGCTTTAGGCTTGCTTGAGGTTTGCTCAAAATCACGGACAATATATTATTGTAGGCGAGATAATACTGCGTGACAAAAAGTAAATCATAAAGAACTTTAGATAATCATGCAGTATAACAGGAGAAGTTAAGAGTGGTCACTTTGATTTTCTGGTTTTATGTTTTATATTTTATGTTTTATGTTTTATGTTTTATTGGGCGATACTTATTCGAGATATTTAGATTAATTCTTAAAATTAGGCTATAATGGCAAAGGTTATTAATTGCCTCATAGAAAAATTTATAGCTACTTCTATATTTGAATTGTTGTGTTTAAAGCAATCTTCTCCAGGTCAGATAATTTGATAAATAAAACGATGCTAGACTACACCGTGTAATCTATTCAGTCCATCTATTAATCGATTGATATAACTGTTAACATTTTAAAAATAATATTTTTACCAATAAATCTCTGCTTATCTAAGCCTTTATTAGGTTATAATAACTATTTTTATGTTCGCTAGTGAAGGTTTAGTACTATTAGCTCCATTCGAGAAAAGGATAAGCTTTTTATCGATGATCGGCTAAAGAAAACGGCTAAAATACTCTGCATTAAACTCTTTAAGAATCTCATCCCTCACATAACCATGTCGAGCTCGGGCAATTAAAAATCGCGATTTGTTTTTTCTTTTATCTCCTCCTCTCTCTCATTTTTTAGCTTTGCTATATGGGATATAGCACTTCCATTTAAAAGATTTATGGAAAAGTTTCGTTAACTTCAATAATACAACTTAGTGTATTTATGTTGGCTGTCATCGCTAAATCTAGATAGATTCTAGAATAAGATATAAATTTTTTTAAAATATGTTAGTGTATTATATTTATGTTTGTAATAATAGATAAAAATAGATCTATTTGTACTCAAAAATTTCTCTTTATAAGAGAAATTTCTTCTTTAATTTCAGATATAAAATAGACTAAAATAATTAGTATAATAATAACACCAATAGATATGTTATATTATATATATTTCCAAATCAATTGGATAAAATATTTGTTTAACAATTGTTTTTGTATAAAGTGTGAATGATTACACGCAATACATATTAATTATTAATAATATTAAACATTAATTTTTATTAAATTATTTTATCTTTAAAGCAAATATATATTATATATATTATAATAATATAATTTCTATATAGTTATACTATGTATAGATATATATCTAAATACTTTTATTCTTTAAATATTATTGACATTAATTAATTTAATACAGTTGAAAATACGATTTTAAGTTGATAATTGATAGATAATATAGATTAGCGTTAACTTAAAATAGATTAAAATAATTTATTATTTTTTTAATTTTAGTTAATGAATTTATCAATTATCTATTTGATAGAATCCGGTTAAAAAAATTTTTAAATAACTTTAATTTGTATTTATAACAATAATGTTGTTTATAACAATAGTTTATATATGACTAATCTATATTAGATATAATACTTTATTAAAAGTGAGTATTTACTTAATTTATTTTAATAAAATTTAAGGATTTACTTTTACTATGTGAAATGATTAGATTTTAAAAAAATACTATTTTTATCGTTTAAAGGTGTTATGTAGTACCTAATTATTAGTTTTGATTACTTAAAATGGTTCCTTAATAGAGATTATTAATTAGCTACGTAATTGAGTGAAGGTTTTATTATAAATGTTAATTGTTTGGTCTCGAATCATTATATAGACCCTCAATCTCATTATGATATCTATTTATGGAAATAGAGATACTAATGGATATAGTTAAGGGCAAAATTATCATGATGAAGTTCTATCATCATGTAACTCAAATACCTAAAATTAGAGCTGTTATTCAGACAAAGCATAGAGCTTGAGTTTATTTTCATTAAGCGTTATGGCATACTTGAAATTTATCTTTTCTAAATGGTAAAAACGAGATGATGTTGATGTCATAGTTATATTTTTATTATTTGCCGATGATGTTGTTGCTCATTCAAGAAGTCATAGTGGTTTTCATGCAAAAATGTTTTTTTCTTTTATTTCCTTAATCTGAGGAAAGGCCTATGTAAACTTCTTAACCCCGTTATATCTTGATCTGCTATGAATTGCACTTTACGCAGCTAAAGTGGATAATTTTCATGAAATTTTTTGTTAAATTAGGCAAGTAAGCATCGAAGTTTGTTATATAGAGCATTTAAAAGTTAGGATCTAGGGTTATCTCCTGCACGTGGATGCAAATCTTTTCTGAAAAAACTAAATTAAATTTCACAACGTTATTTTTATAGGAAATACCACGTAACTCGATTGGTTTTTATCCATCATTATAAGTGTAAAAGACTATTGTGAATGTTCAACACTTTTTACTTAATCTTAACAGAACATATCCAGTGGATATGTATTGGGTATTTATAGACAATAACAAAGAATTTATAACCTCCTTTTTGGTCTGTGAAAACGCTCACTCAGTTACCGAAAAATGGTAATTCTCCCGTTTATGTGCAGAGCTTGATACAGAATATGAACTTAGTTCGCTAATGAATTTTTAAACAAAATGGTATGACATAGCGATTTAATGAACGCATGAAGAGGATAATGAACTGCAAATTTATTATTTTAATTCTAATCAAAAGATTAGATCACTCTGTATTGATATGTTTAGTGTACAATCAGGAATCACTCTAATCAGTATTAGGTAGTAAAAAAATCTATTACAGTCTATGAAACAATAATTGGTTTAAAGTTGAACCTGAATTATTCAAAGAACCTGCTATCTTCTAAGGATGTAATAGATAGTAATTTTAGCATTTTATGTGGTAAACGTGTTACGCGTGATCTGTTTATATACAGATACTGCAAAATCTATCGAAGTCTTTAATACTAACTGAATGATTAAATTTTATATTTAAGATTGATTAATAGGATTAAATCTTAAAATATTAAAAATAAAATTACAGTTCACTTAATGTTCAAGGAAAAGTCAATATTAATGTTATGGGATTTTTAAATTAAACTATCAGGAAAAAATAGATCAGAATTAGATTTATAATTCTGCGACCTTAATCGTTATGTTATGCATGAAATATGAAAATTAAATCATATTTAAAGTTAATAATTGAAAATTGGTTAAAAAGTTATATAAATATTTTTATTAATTAATAGATAGGTATTATATTTAAAATTCTAGTTAAGAGATTGTTTTTATTACTATTTAATAAGGATATTAGTAAATTTATTTGCCATTAATCTTAAAGATTAAGAGTAGTATTATAAGTATAAAAAGGAATTTGTACTAATCTACGATAGTAAGTAAAAGTAAAGAAGTATTATTGTCAAAAAATTATTATTTAGTTACTGTTTAAAGATTAAACTTATTTCGAGTTAAATAACAGTTATCTGGATGTAGTTAACTTGCCAGGGATAAAAATCTTTATTTAAAAGCCATGGGTGATTAAAATAATAGGTAGATCGCTTTATTTTATCTTTAAATAAATAAGATATTTATTTTTTATTAGTTAATTTTTTTTAAAAATTTTAGTGTAAATAAAAATAATAATTTTTATTATTCAATGAATATTATATACATTAAGATGGTTTTTGTAAAACTTCTTTGCTTACTTGCAGCAAAATTTGTATACAGGTCTCTATTTTAATTATTATGGATTTAAATAATCTACTTCAGGCTAGATTATTCAGTAAATAAAACGATTCAATATAATTGAATTTATTCAGTCATCCTTTTAATCAGTTAAAATAGCTATTCACATTTTGAATGTGAAAATACTTTAGCAATAAATCTTTGCTTACCTAACCTTAGTAAGTGATGATAACTAATTTCATGCTCACTGCAAATATTTTATATTATTTAATTCCACCTAAGCAAAGGATGAGCTTAGGTGGATCATCAGCTTAAAAATGGCTAATACTCTATATTAAACTCTTTAAGAATCTGATATCTCACATGACTCTGTAAATCTCTGACAGATAATATCGCGATTCGTTTTTCCTTTTGTTTCCTTCTCTTCTGCATTTCTATATTCCTTATGTGGGAAACAACACTTCCTTTTTAAAGAATTTATGGAAAATGTTTCGTTAGCTTTAATAATATTACTTAATTCATTTAATATGCTTGTCGTTTTTGAAGCAAAGAACTAGGAATTATATTAATTTCTGGTATATAGAAATTCGGAGATCCCTGGGGACTTACCCTGCTGATTGATTTCGTAAATGATTTCAACATCAGATAAAATGATATTTTATCAAAATCTACCATACAGGTTAACCGCAAAATTAGATATTACCCCTGATCCCTTGCATCAACTAATTTGTAATGATACTAGGAAGGTGATAGATACCGCTATTGATGTTAAGCTCGAAGCCATGAGTGCGATAATCTACTCAATGCTGGCTTATCGATGGAGGTCACATCGCCCGTAACGATTATCTGCCAGAGAGAACTATACAGAAGTGCTTATTGGTAATGTTGAGATTAAATCGCCTAAGGTTACTGATCGGAGCAGCAATAAATATACATCAACAGCTATCGTGTTACCTACATAGCTAAGTGTGCAAGAATATCGAAGAACTGCTACCATAGCTTTGTACCTGAAAGCTAAGAAAGTCTTATCCACTAATGATTTTTACGAATTCCTAAAGGCCTTCTCGATAAGAAGGTATATGATCTTCTCTGCCAGTACTATTAGTAAATTGAAATAGCAATAGTTTGAAGAGCGTATGGAATTATATTTGCTTAATTTAAGTAATATACGTTACGTTTATTTCTTAGCCGATGATATATACCGGTCTGTCAGGCAAGCTGATCGCCTTAGATACTGGTAAAATCGGGGGCACAGTGCAAATGGACGTAAGGAGTTCGTTGTGGTTAAAGATGGTTATCAAGAGTCAGAAATGACTGTTAAACTTCTTAATTACCTGCGAGTGCATCACTTAACTACATATCTCAGGCTTGCTGAGACAAGCTATCATTAGTTTTGAAATTCAATAGCAAAAATGTTCTCGGATACGTAACAGAACCCTATTGGGATCATGTGGATATACAAAACAGTTAATGTGCTCCCTTCACTCCACAAAGGCATACAGCACCGAAAGTTAAGGGTGAGAGCTTTTTGTAGATCTGGCTATCAAAAATTTGTGATGTCGCTAATAAAGCCCTTATGCTTTTGTTGGCAAGGTTGCAGAGTGTATCCTTCGCGATTGGAATGTTAAAAAAATATAAATAAGAGCTGCTGATATTCTTGCCTTTCCGTTAGTACGCTTGGCATTAAAATAAAAATGCTGAATCTGATTGAATCAGCTTTTGCGACAATGAAGCTACGAAACTGACACGTGAGGCACTATTTTCAAAAAATAACCTTTTCAATGATATCTAAGCTACCAGATACTAAGAAAGGTGAAGCTAGCTAAAGGGAGTTGACCTCATGGTGTGGGATTCCTTGGTTGGTAAACAATATGAAACTTCTAGGACTGAGAACAGATTCATGAAGTATCAGAGAAGAGTCTGATTGCTATCCACAGTAGATTTGTTAATAACTCGACAGAGATAATATCTAGTTTTACTAATACCTGTAGATTATATTTTTTATGATATATCATCTCTATGTTGCTGAAATAATTCATGAAATTAATCAGCATGGATATGCTAGGATTTTTAAAAACCCCATACAACAGAAATGAGAATAACTCTTGATAACATACCCATAATTACTTATACTGTTATTAGTAATTTTCATGTCAGCATATTATTTCATTTTTGTAATGAAATGAATAAAAATGAAATAAAAAGTAACCTCTTCTAAGGTAACAGAATGGCTTGGCCAACTATTCTAATTTTTGATTCTGGTGTTGGTGGGTTATCTGTTTACCGTGAAACCAGACAGTTATTGCCAAATCTATGTTATATTTATGCTTTTGATAATGATGCTTTTCCTTATGGAGAAAAAAAGGCAGAATTTATTACTGAACGTATTATCTGCTTAATCGAGAAAATTCAACAAAAACATTCTTTAACAATAGCAATAATTGCTTGTAATACAGCAAGCACGGTCAGTTTACCTGTTTTAAGAGCGTATTTTCAATTTCCAATTATTGGGGTTGTTCCTGCAATAAAACCAGCAACAAAATTAACACGTAATGGAATTATTGGGTTATTAGCAACCAAGATAACTATTAGTGAAAACTATACTAGAGAACTTATCAAACGATTTGCCGTTGATTGTAAAGTTGAGATGGCTGCTTCATCAGAATTAGTTGAATTAGCAGAAAAAAAACTTCATGGTGAAATAATTTCAAAAGAAGCGCTATTGCGTATTGTAAAGCCGTGGTTAAAAATAAAAAAACCCCCTGATACCATTGTGCTCGGGTGTACGCATTTCCCCTTATTGTCTGGAGAACTAAAAGAGGTATTGTTTGAAGGGACTATACTTATTGATTCTGGTGCTGCAATTGCTAGACGAGCAGTTTGGTTAATCAATAATCATCAAAATTTAATTTTGACAAAAAATAAAAATATCAGTTATTGCACTAAAATGGATATTGAAGCTGAAAAGCTTATATCTGTACTGATAAATGAAGGTTTTAATCAGTTAGAGAAAATTTCTATTTGAGCTGATTTATTAAAATATAAACTAATCAGATATTTTTTTAAAATAACGGTTGTTAGCGCGGCATAAAGTATCTACGATGTAGATACTTTCCATCTACTAATTAAGAATCATAATCATATTTTTTAGTCAGAGAAGTAATTGACAAAAAGAAAAGTAAAAATAACTATTGTACTGATACACTTTACAGGTAAAGTGTAGTACATTCACACATCCTAACTAAAGTCGAGTACTATTTAATAGTTAATTAGATAGTCTATATGAAGCACCGCTTCGCAAGACAAAACATTATCAAAATATTTAAGTTTAAACTCTTGAGGAGAAATAAAATAGTTAGTTAATATGTGAACTATTAAAACTAATAAGCAGTAACGCTACTTTGAGGATAAGTCTACTGACAACTGCAATAAAATGTTGATAACATTAGCTAAAGTAAAAAGGCTTTTATAGCAACTAAATTATTTTTGAGCATTAAGTTTTGATTGAAAAGTTTAGTCATGTTTTAGATTAAATGCTGATGGTATTAGGCTATTGTAACATAAGCAAGTTGAGCGAGATATTAGGAGAAAGTTTATTCTCTTTTCGATGATCAGCGAAAACGACAGGTGAGTAAGATATAGGAATCTATCCTAAAGAGACGGGTGATAGCTATCAGAGTGGTAGTGCTTAAGAAGCTTATAATCTATAAGGATTATAGAGCTAGATAGTGTATATTTTGGTCTAACATATTTAGATGTTAATCCATAGAGATTAGGATAGATAGGTGAGCTTTAGCTAGGCAATGATCTTTATCTGATCTGAGAATATCAGCAGCCATATTGGAACTGTGTGATACGGTCCAGCCTCCTACTGTGGAGGCTGCAGTGGAGGATATTGCACAGTGTATAAGTCTTTCTTACAGGCATACCGAGTGTAAGATGAAGACCTTTAAATTGCAAAGTGCTTTCAGTTATAAAAAAGGTAAAAGAATTAATAATCTTAGAAATTGATGTTAGTGATAAAAACACCGGAAGGGACGACACTTTAGTGCTAACTTCGTGCTAGCAGTTCATAACAATACAAGAAGGTGCGAGTGAGTGTTAATCGGGATTACTAAGCGTAAAGGAAAATGGCACACAGTCGGTTAATTAAGATTAAATTATAAAATCCCCCCCGACTTTAACCTTCGTGAATTAAAGGCTAGTTAGCTAAAGTCTTGTATATGCTAAAATTTCATATATAACGGTAAAATTCCTAGAGATAGATGTGGGAGAAATATCGATGTTTAAGAAGGATAAAAAATAGAATTAAATATTATGATAATAGGTTATAAACAATATTGATTTGGAGTCGTAACTTGTAGTTTAGAGCTGCGATAACTCAGCAGCTAATGTGTTAAATCGACAACCTGGATTACGGATGTATGATTAATAGTCAAATAAATTGACTGGCAACTCTCAGTCCTAAGCGATTGAGAATGTAACTTAATTTTTATACAACATGAAAACCTTATACACTCTTTCATATCTAGAGTAGTCCATTAGAAATGGAGGGCTCTATCTCCAGAGATGCTGAGGATAGGTGCTGCACGGTTACAGTTATCTTTTGTTGTGAAATATTGAGTTAAGCTCCGCAACATGCAACTCTTGCCTTTGTTACCAGCGATTCGGTCGGAATTAAAAAGAAGACTGTAAAATGAAAGACAGGTGGGTAATTCAAGTCATCCATGCCTTACGATTAGTACTAACTCATGCTATAATGACGTATATAAAGAGATAGAAGCAGAAATCAGAAAGTATCTCGAAAAATCTAGATCAGAAATTTAAAATTTGACTTTCTGAAATAGAAAGTTGTTAGTAATTGTGTATCAGCATGTTCTAGTAAAATGTTAGCAGATTTTATACATACCGCTAGTTATCTTATTGGACTGGTTGCAAAAGAAGTAGATAAACTCAACCTTTTGATTGGTTGTTTACCATGTTGTAATTCATGACTGGAGTGAATTCGTAATAAGATAAGCATAGGGAAATCTATGCTTGGTCAGATCCTTATCTTAGATAAGGGGTAAGTGAGTGCATGTAGATTATCTATAAAAATAGAGAGTAAAGCTAATCTAAAATTGGTTGAAAAATTTGCAGTCCCCTTCGTCTAGAGGCCTAGGACATCGCCCTTTCACGGCGGTAACAGGGGTTCGAATCCCCTAGGGGACGCCACTTCGATAAAGTTAAAAGTGGTTATCATCAATATTTTAGTGCAGTGCTTGCTATGTTTTTAGAAAAAATTTTTCTTTATGACTAATTATTACTTAATAATAATTAAATAACTTTAACAAGTTAACTAATAATAATGCTCTTTAACAATCTGGAAAAATTAAAAATTGAAAAACATACTATCAAAAGTGTGGGTAACTCTTAAAACTCGAATCAGTTAGGTTTTTATTATAATGATAATGATAAAAAGTGTTATGAACCAGCAGTTTTAGCAGCTCAGCTTTAATATAGACTAAACGCACAGCAAAATACAGCATACATTAAAAATGAGCATTGCAGAGTACATTACACAACAAAAAATTAATGAACATACAGTCATAATAAAAATAAAAACACCTTTAGGTTGTGAGTTTAAGCAAATTAAACGTATATGGTAGGTTCCTAGGCAGGTCATAGACGATGAAGAATGGATTAATCTTCGAAAAGCTGCGATCAGATGAGTATGAAACATAACAGCTCTGATGATGTTCAATTGGAACATCTATTGCATTTAGGTGTAATTATTTGATGAATTCAAAGTCAAACGAGGCGAACAGGGGCAACTAATGCATTTCACTACTCCAAGGAAAAGAAATCAACCGAGATTTTCTTAGTAGGGGCGAGGGAACGAAGAAGAAGCTCAAAGTCAATATCGCTATTTGTATCAGGAATATGGTCTGGAAATGCCAGTAATAAAGGGTGATAGCCCCCGTATCTAAAAGAATACGTAGAATAATCTCAAAGATTAGGGGCGTGGGACACGTCTTGTCCTGTTTTAATATGGAGATGGATCCATAATCCAAGGTTAAATATTTCTGACCGACCAATATTGAACTAGTATTATTAGGGAAAGGTAAAAATAACCTCGGAGAGGAGAATAAAATAGAACCTGAAATTATGTACGTACAAGCAGTGAAAGTTTTTATCACTTAAGTGCCTTGGATTATGGGGGTTAAGATATCACCATAAACTAGCGTAAATTTGTTAAAAAGGCTATTTAGTTTTGTAAACCACAAAGTAATACACTAAGAAGTATATGAGCAGTGTAAGTTAACAAAGCAGTTAATATTAACAGGTAAAGCTAAGTGGGACATTTGAGGATGGGGGTGACTGCATACCTTTTGTATAAAAGGTCAGCGACTTATACTCTGTAGCAAGGTTAACTGTATAGGGGAGCCGTATGGAAACCGAGTCTTAAATGGGCGTTAAGTTGCAGGGTATAGACCAGAAACCCGATGATCTAGCCATGGGTAGGTTGAAGGTTTGCTAACACTAACTGGATGACCGAACCAACTAATGTTGAAAAATTAGCGGATGACTTGTGGCTAGGGGTGAAAGGCCAATCAAACTGGGAGATAGCTGGTTCTCCTCGAAAGCTATTTAGGTAGCGCATCGTGAATTCATCTTTGGAGGTAAAGCACTGTTTCGGTTAGGGTTTATTCCGACTTACCAATCCAATGCAAACTGCGAATACCAAAGAACGTTATCACGGGAGATACACGGCGGGTGCTAACGTCCGTCGTGAAAAGGGAAACAACCTAGACTGCCAGCTAAGATCCCGAAGTCATGGTTAAGTGGAAAACGAAGTGGAAAGGCTTATAGACAGCCAGGATGTTGGCTTATAAGCAGCCATCCTTTAAAGATGGCGTAATAGCTCACTAATCAAGTCAGTTTGCGCGGAAGATATAACGGGGTTAAACCATGTACCGAAGCTGTGGCAGTAACACTTAGTGTTACTGGCTAGAGGGGGGGAGCGTTCTGTAATCTGTAAAAAGTGGATTGAGAGATCTGCTGGAGGTATCAGAAGTGTGAATGCTGATATAAGTAACGATAAAGTGGATAAAAAACCCGATTTCCCTAAGGGTTACGGCGAAAATTGGGCGAAGAAGGCTAGGCTATCCAGATTACAGTTGCCCAGATTAAGCAGGTAGGTGGGTAGTACAGGGAAATCCGAACTACTATAACACTGAGGCGTGATGAGGAGCCATTAAGGTGGTGAAGTAGTTGATGCCAAGCTTACAGGAAAAGACTCTAAACGATAGGTAATCATTAATCGCACCACAAACCGACACAGGTGATTAGGTAGAGAATACTCAGGCGCTTGAGAGAACTCGGGTGAAGGAACTGGGAAAAATAGTGCTGTAACTTCTTGAGAAGGCACTCTGGCATTAGGTGAAGGATCTTACATCTGGAGCTTAAGCTAGTCGCAGATACTAGCTGGCTGCAACTGTTTATTAAAATGCAGCACTGTGCAAACATAAAAGTGGACGTATACGGTGTGACGCCTGCCCGTTGCTGGAAGGTTAACGGGCGGGGTTAAGGCATAAAGCGAAGCTCTTGATCAAAGCCTCAGCAAACGGCGGTTGTAACTATAAGGGTCCTAAGGTAGCGAAATTCCTTGTCGGGTAAGCTCCGACCTGCACGAATGGCGTAATGATGGCCAGGCTGTCTCCACTCGAGACTCAGTGAAATTAAACTCGCTGTGAAGATGCAGCGTACCCGCGACAAGACGGAAAACCCCGTGAACCTTTACTATACTTTGACACTGAATATTGAGCCTTGATGTGTAGAATAGGTGAGAGGTTTTGAAGTATATACGCTAGTCTATATGGAGCTAACGTTGAAATACCACCCTTTAATATTTGATGTTCTAACTTAGACCCATAATCCTGGTTGAGGACAGTGTTTGGTGGATAGTTTGACTGGGGGCGGTCTCCTCCCAAAAAGTAACGGAAGAGACGAAGGTTGGCTAATCACGGTCGGATATCGTGAGGTTAGTCTAAAGGCATAAGCTAGTTTGACTGTGAGCGTGACGGCGCGAGCAGATACGAAAGTAGGTCTTAGTGATCCGGTGGTTCTGAATGGAAAGGCTATCGCTAAACGGATAAAAGGTACTCTGGAGATAACAGGATTATACCCGCCAAAGAGTTTATATCGACGGCCGTATTTGGCACCTCAATGTCGGCTCATCACATCCTAGGGCTAAAGTAGGTCCTAAAAGGGTATAGCTGTTCGCCATTTAGGCGGTACGCGAGCTGGGTTTAGAACGTCATGAGACGACAGTTCAGTCCCTATCTGTCGTGGGCAAAGGAAGATTGAGGGGGTTGCGCTCCTAGCAGAAGAGGAGCGGAGTAGACGCACCACTGGTGTACAGGTTGTCATGCCAATGGTATTGGCAGGTAGCTAAGTGCGGAAGAGATAACCGCTGAAAGCATCTAAGCGGGAAACTTGCTTCAAGATGAGTCTTTCTTGTCAAGAAAGACTAATAAGGGGTGTTCAAGACGATGACGTAGATAGGTTTGGTGTGTAGCATAGTGATATGTTAAGCTAACCAGTACCAATAACCCAGAGAGGCTTAACCTAACAACACCGAAAGTGTTTAAAAGAGAAAGAATTTCAGCTTGTGATGCTTAGAAAATCAAATTGCTTTTTTAAAAGCAGCTTAAAAAGCATATATTATTGCTAATAGGAGACAGCAATAGTTTATTGCCTATTCTTTAACCTAAGAATAGGCAGGTAGTATGTTTTTAACTAAAAACCATTATATAGGTTTTTATATGCCCTAGGTTTAGCTTAAAAATTCTCATTTTGTTGTATGCATTTTTTATAAAATGCCCTTACCTGCGTCCTAAGCCGGACGTCGATAAAATAGTGTAATCGCCCACACAGAGTGTGGTTTGTACGTATCTGCACAAATGAATCCCTTTCATCAGAAAGGGATAATCTCCAATTTTTTCTAGTTTTTGTAAGTCCTTATACATCTTCAATAATAGTGTACCTTGTTTAAGCTACAATAAGAATCTATAATAATTGGCATTTAAAAATCCCTAGCCGGAATATGGCTAATATAGCGCACGATCATCTTTTTCTGTAACAGGAAGAGATGATCGCCAATATTGTTTATTCTGTTGATTATGGTAATGATCAACAACCATTCTCTCTGTAATGCCAAGATTTTAATGTTCCTACCGGGGCGTTAGGTAGGCGAGAGGTATTTAATACTATTATTCACGCCTTTTCATCTTTTTAGTGATGTGTACTTTCCAATAAAGTCCCTATATTATATTTTAAAGTAACCATTTTACTAATTCTCGGAACGGATATGCAAAAAAACTAGAATACTACTAAGATTTATCAGGTTATAGTTATAATGGCAATAGCCGGATGACAGCGTTTCACTAGATCGATGTTAATTAAGTTGTTAACAATAAAGAGTGTGCAAGAGACAGAAAATACTAATTTCTATACCCTGTTTAGATCCATATTTCAATATACTACAGAGTAGTATGCGCTAAATAAGGGGTTAAGTAGCGGCCAGTTATTGTTAATAAAAGCTAAATAAGATGAAAAATATGGTTAAAAGTAATGTGATTCCCAGTCCAGAATCAGGAAGATATGAATCTATTATCTAACTACTGCTCAGTAGTTTTAACCACATAAACTGCAGGTTTTTGACTTACAATTTTACCAGAAAAACGATTATGAAAACTACTCAGGAAAGACGCAGTAGTAGCGTATTGACATCCATGCAATAAAGTATTATAAGCAAGATTCAGTCTATAGATAAATGGTACATGAGTTGATACTTTCAACACATCTTTAAAGAAATGTGAAAGCCCTAATGAATGAGGGAAAATCAGTTTAGTTGAGCTGTGAAAATATACATTTTAATAAATTATTCTTTGGTATCTTGTCAGAAAGATAGAAATCATCATCCTCTCCGCATTTTTTTTCAAGTTTATTAACGCAGTTATCTTTGTGTTTGCCCTAACAGGATGAAAAAGATGAAGATTATCAATAAGTTCGATATAGATAACGAATTTATCATCATGTATACTGTCAGTTATTTTCTATAATTGGAAGTTGTATTTAGCAGTATTGGATTGGAGACATATATGTTGTTAAAATTTGAGATAATCATGACTAGAGAAGGATAATACTGCAGTCCAAAAATTGGAGACTGAATTCGGAAGCTTGGTGATGTATGGATTCTTTTGTTAGGTGATAAAAGAGAAGTGGCTTACCAATAATTACTTTCAGGTGGAGGAAAGTAAGATCATAAAGCGCTGAAACTCTCTTATTACTCAATGTTAATATTGAGCTGCATCTCATTAGTTACCTTAAAGATAATTTATCAGATAATGTCTGACTCATGTTTGAATCAATTAATTCTATTTTATCTATTAAAGATTCTAACAGTGAATATGTAATTGCAAAATCTCCAATTACAGAAAAACATTTAACAATATTATCTAGAAGTCCTCTTGTAAAACTGCAAGACAAGGAAAAATAGTTTAGTTATCTTCGATGTATGTTGAATAGCTTGATTTTATATCGAGTCAGCGAAATAAATAGGTATTAATTTAATACAGGTTTTAAATATCGATATTGATTTCTTGCGTTAACGATGATGGCAAGATCGTTGCACTAAGTGCTATTCTTGAAATCGATGAAGCATTTTCTCTGAATTCTTTAAAGGAATTGTTTATTCTTCACATAGAAAAGGTAGAAAACGCGGAAGAGCGGGAGATAAAAATAAAGAAGAAATCGTGCATTCGAATTGTTCGGAATGGATAGAGTTATGATGATCAGTAAGATTCTTGAGAGTTTAATACGAAGTATTAAAGTTGTTTTCTTGAACCAATCATTAATAAAGAGTTCATACTTTTCTTGGATGAAAATAAATAATACGTTACGTTGCCAACTAGAGTGAAATTAGTCACTATTTTCTAATCATACAATGTAATCATAGAGTTATTGGTAAGGAATTTCATATTTTTAATATAGACAGTTATATTAGACGATTATAAGGATAACTTAGTAAATTCTATGCGTATTGGCTCGTTTTATTTATTGAATATCTATTTTATAGAAGATTATTTAAAACAAATATAATTGAAATACAAACGTCGCTACAAATTTCCCTATTAGGAAAATAGGGAGTATTTGCCAATATAGCTATAAATTAACATATCGTAAAGTATAAAACAGTATTAAGTTCATGAACATCTCTGAAGTAAAACCTAGTTGTGCCTCTCATGTGTAGCGTTTGCTACGCTCTTTTAAGATTGGACTCTAGGGATTTATCTGAGAGAGTAAGGTGAACTGAGGTATGTGAGGAGGAATGAAAGTGAAGTCGGCAAGGTAGTAAAATGAAATAGAATGAATAAAAATTTATCAGGAGGCAGCAAGCACGGTTCTATTTCACCTGACCACATGCCAAACTCAAAAATGAAATGCTGCAAAAGATGATGGGTATAGTTTCTTGTGGGGGTGCCACCTTTTTAAGGAAAAGGTGGGAATCTACTAGATTTTAATACTAAAATCTAGTAGAAGAAGGCTATTAATGAAATAAATAAGGTGGTGCAATAGTTTAAGTTAGTTAGAATATCAACCTAACATGCAGGACCTCCAGTATGTTACGAGTTTAAGTCTCCGTCCGGTTACGCGTTATATTTCATCTATTAGGGGCGTAGTTCAATTGGTGTAGAGCACCGGTCTCCAAAACCGGGTGTTGGGAGTTCGAGTCTCTCCGCCCCTGCCATTTGTAGATTTATAATAATTTTATTAAAGATAAAAAATTTCAGTTAGTTAAACTGAGTTTTTATGACCCGTCTAAAATTATTTAGATATTTAGTTATTAAAGTTGATGTATTTTATCCCATTTTTTTATAAATAATAAATATTAAATATAAAAAGATTATCTTTGTATTGTATTTTTTATTTTAAAAAAATTTTTTGTTAATGATTGGTAATGTAACTAAATATTATATATTTTGCTTATTAATAATAAGTATTTTTAATAAATGTTTTTGTTTGTTATTTTATAATCAAACACCATAAATTGGTTTGCTATACATACCTTTTGATAGTGTTTCTAATTCTTAATATTGATTAAGTCAATGACTTTGTAAAATATTAGAAGATTTTGTTTAGTATAATAGCTACCTATGGAAGCTTAGGTGATGTCATTAGTATATAGTCTCGGAAAATTTTTAACTAAAATAATTTTTAATTATATTAAAGTCAAAATTCCAATTCAAGTTTGGTGTAATTGGATCTTAACAAAATTAATTATTTTTAATAATTAAAATGTGACTTCTTTAATGAAGAAGTTTTTAAATTCATCTATTTTATGGGTTCCGATTGCGATAAATAAATTAAGTTTGCATAAATAATAGAAGTTGTTGTTAACAAATAACAAAGTTAGTATTCTTTGTATTCAAAGAATTTGCTCTTTTTATTTCTTAAAAAAGAAGTTGTATTCACTTATCTAAATAATAAATACCATGGTGGTATTATGTTATTTATTAAAAAATTCTCTATTTAAGAATTAAATAAAAACTTATTTTTAACTTCTAGATAGTTATTTGTGAATAACTCAGTATTCAGGCGATTTCTAAAAATTTAATCTTAACGATTTAAATATTTTACTTATAGAACGCAGTTGCTAACTAATACTGCTAGCCATCATAATTATGGCGCATTGGAAAGATAGCAGTGTTCTAGATGATAGAAATCTTTATCATAACAATCATTTTCATAAAATGATTCTCATGTTTTTTCTTGTTATGGTAATTTATCATTAAAAGAAGCTCAGTTATTAGGATATTGAGATCAAGTGTTCAATGAACTTGATTTAGGTAATTATCAACCTAAAACAGAAGAAGAAAAATTTCTTATCACTGCATATCGCAGTGAATGATGAATTATAAGAATAGAAGAAAATATGCTCTAAGCATATAATTTGTATTGGTCTACCTAAATTTTTTATATCTTATTTGATAAGATAAGTGCAATTGAATTTCCCTTAGAAATCATATTGATACTGATAATTATCACTATCATGAATCTAAAAATGAGTTTAATATTCATTTATTATTTAATACTCTTTGTAGCTATAATTATATTTATTTTTGATGAATGGAATTTCTGGGAGATGCTGGCATGTATCCTGTTGATTCAGCTTATAGCTGATTTCGATAACAGAAATGATATAGCGTAAAAGTTTATCCTACAGGTTTATTCGCAAAATCAAATATTACTTATAATCCTTTGCATGAACGTATCTGTAATAGTGTCAGGCAACTGATAGTAGCGCTGTTGAACCCGTAAGCCCTTGACGGATGATGTAAAACAATATACTCAAAGCCGCCACTTATCGATAAATATCATTATCCCGTTATTCGTAACGGTTATTTTTCACAGCCAATCTACAAGATGGGCATTAGCGATGTTGAAACTAAAGTTCATAAGGGTCAGTAGATATTAACGACAACAGAATATGCTTTAGCAGCTCTCGTTCCTTACTTATATAAAATTTGCAAAAGCGTCGAAAAGATTCAACCCCATGCATATCTAAATTCCCAGGCATCTCCCGCATCAGTGATTTTCATGAATCCCTAGGCTTTTCTCGATAAAAGCGCATGGTATCTTGCTTAAGATCACCATTAGCAGATTAAAACAACAATGATTTTGAAAATCGTAGCTAATGGCGGTTATGTGATTTAAGCGGATATCGTTACGTTTATTTCTTTGCCGATAGCAAAGAACCTGCTCTATTGTCAAATAACTGATTGCATATATCTAATGTTTCATTATTGGCGAAACTGCATATAGATGTAAGTATTTCGTTTTAGTTAAGGATGATTGTTATTGGAATTTTTAGTAAATCTAGTGTATGGTTGGTGGTCATACAACCTCTATTCCACTCTGATTCTTTAGAGAATCTATTCTCCATCCTTAAATTGGGATGTTGTTTACAGTTAAAGCCACCAACTAAAAATCCACTTAGTTGGTTCTAGCTATTCTTAGCTGATTGAAGCAGCTCAAGATACTATAATAGTTATCTTTCCGAATAATAGTACTTTATAAATCGACTTCATGACTTCACTATCTCAAAATTGATTCAATCGAATTTTTTCATTATTATTAATGCTCAGTACACTGACGAAAAATCGTAGAATCCAAGCCATTCTTCTCGATCTTGCTCTAGCAACTTCCTCGCTAGAGGAGGATACTTCGTAAAACCTTGCCAGCAAAGCATCAATGGCTTTGTTGTAGGCATCGCAGCTCTCTGCTAGCCAAACTTCCTGCATCTCATCTTTAACTTTCAACGCTGCATATCTATTAGAAGTGAAGTCAGCACATTAGCTATTTTATGTACTCAACAGCATTTATGCTGCATGCTAGAGAATATCTTTGCTATTATATTCCAAAAAAACCAAGCACAACATACACGTAGAAAATCTAGAAAATACGGTTAAATTATTCCGTATTCACAGGCAATTAAGAAGTTTGATGTAGTTCACGATTCTTGATAAGCATCTTCTACCGCAACTTAACTCCTTTATAGAGCGCAGTGCTGCCAATAATGGAGCATTAGGTAAAAGCAATCAGCTTGCCTGCCAGGACGGTATATGCTTAAGCCAAAAAATAAAAATAGCGGTATCGCTTAAATCATTCAGCTAGCATTGCTAATGCTCTTCAAGTTATTGCTGTTTTAATTTGCTGATGGTGGTCTTTAGACCATGCAATCTTTTTAAGAAGCACCATAATAGTTACGTAAAAATTATAGGGCGAGATGATTCGTAGGTATACAGGCATGGTAGCAACTATTCGATAGTTTTATACCATTCGGATAAATAGTAGAATAAGCTGCTGAATGACATTCTGTTGTCGCTGCAATCTCTGATTTTGGGCACTTTAAATATAAATATCACTAATACCAGTCTATATGGTTCGCGGTGGTAAATAACTGTTATGTCGTCGATAGGAGGGGTATTCAGTATTTGCTAGTAGATGTGCTTTGAGCTCCACCTCAACAGCGATACCTATTAGCTTCCTGTTAATATTACAGATAAGTTCATGCAATGAATGAGAGTAGTATCTCATTTTATAGATCTCTGTATGGTAGACTTTATGGTCTACCATTTTTCTGATAGTGAAATCATTTATGAAATTAATTAATAGGATGCATTCCATCATCTCTAAAATCACATAAAATAGAAATAACTATACCTTAACTATGGTAGCAGATAGTAATATACTGATAATAAATAATCAACGAGAAAACATATTACGTCTAAAAACACAATCATTTTCCATGTTAAAAATTTTAAAACATAGTGTTTAATCAAAACACATGAATTAATATTAAATTTTATCCGTATTTCACTCTCTAGTGAACTATTAATCAATATCAATTGCTGTTTTTTAAAACACGTTAAATTAATTCGAGTATCATATAATGATAATTATTATTATAATAATAATTATTATATGATACTATTCGTCTAGTATCTATTTGCGATGCTATCTTTGTTTTTTTAGCTCTATAGTGGAAGTGTCTATGTCAATTCTTCCTAATCATCGATATAAGATTATTGGATTTTCAACAAAAATAAATCCTGCTTACCGTCAAAAGTTACTTTCTTTAGGTATGTTGCCTGGATCTTTTTTTAATGTTATTCGTATAGCGCCACTTGGTGATCCTATTCAAATTGAATCTCACCGTATGAATTTGATTTTAAGAAAAAAAGATCTTGCTTTATTGAATTTGGAAGACGATATCGGAACTAAAATGGTGTAAAAATATTTTTTGATAGCTAAATAGCTGTTACTTATTACTCATCTGACATCAAAACTATGAAATTATTAACTATTAGCCTTATTGGCAATCCTAACGCCGGTAAAACAACACTTTTTAATCAATTAACAGGCACACACCAACGTGTTGGAAATTGGGCTGGTGTTACTGTTGAGCGAAAGGTTGGTCGTTTTGCAACCTCGAAATATGATATTAAATTAGTTGATCTGCCTGGCACCTATTCACTGACTACTATTTCAGAACAAACATCACTTGATGAGCAAATTGCCTGTCATTTCATTCTAAGTGGCAAAGCGGATATGTTGATCAATGTTATCAATGCCGCTAACTTAGAGCGTAATCTTTATCTAACATTGCAACTTATTGAGTTGGGTGTGCCATGTATCGTTGCACTTAATATGTTAGATATTTCCGAAAACCAAAATATTTATATTAATATTGATGAACTTCAAACACGTTTAGGTTGCCCGGTTATTCCTCTAATCTCAACTCGCGGAAAAGGTATTAGAAAATTAAAACAAGCGATTGATGAACATAGCAACAATCTTATTTCAATCATTACCCACTATCCTGATATTTTGCTCACTGAAGTAGAAAATTTAATTAAAATTATTGACCATAATAAATTTAATTATCAACAGCGCAGTTGGATGGCACTACAAATATTAGAAGGAGACATATATACCCTTGAACGTACTGTTCTTTCCAGTGATAAATTAGATAAAATTAAAGCTAATTTACAATCTAAACAACAAGAAGAGCCTGAACTTATCATCGCTGATGCACGTTATCAAACTATTGCAACTATTTGCGAAGAAGTTATTAATACTGAAACAGTAAAGCTGAATACCTTAACACAATTTATTGATAATATACTACTTAATCGCTGGTTTGGTGTGCCTATATTCCTTTTTATTATGTATTTTATGTTCATATTTGCTATTAATATTGGTGGTGCCTTACAACCTCTTTTTGAGGGTGGCTCGGAAGCTATTTTCATCCATGGAATTCAATGGATTGGCCATACTTTTAATTTTCAAAAATGGTTGACAGTTTTTCTTGCTCAAGGGGTAGGTGCTGGTATCAATACTGTATTGACATTAGTTCCACAAATTGGTTTAATGTATTTATTCCTTTCTGTATTAGAAGACTCAGGTTATATGGCACGTGCGGCATTTGTCATGGACAGGCTAATGCAAGCACTAGGTCTACCGGGTAAATCTTTTGTTCCTTTGATTGTTGGTTTTGGTTGTAATGTGCCTGCTATTATGGGAGCACGGATATTAGATACCCCTCGCGAACGATTAATTACCGTTTTAATGGCACCTTTTATGTCTTGTGGTGCAAGACTGGCTATTTTTGCTGTCTTTGCAGCCGCTTTTTTTGAAAAAAATGGCCAAAGAATTGTTTTTTCTCTTTATTTATTAGGGATAATCATTGCAATCCTAACTGGATTGCTATTGAAATATACTATTGCACGGGGTTCATCCTCCCCATTCATAATGGAATTACCGCTTTACCATGTACCACATTTAAAAACATCACTATTACAGACCTGGCAAAGACTAAAAGGTTTTGTCTTGAGAGCGGGGAAAGTGATTATTATTGCTAGTATGATTATAGGAACACTTAATAGTTTTTCTTTATCTGGTGAAGTTGTTAATAACATGAACAATTCAATATTAGCCTCAGTAAGTAAAACTGTTACCCCGTTATTGAAACCTATCGGCATTAACAATGATAATTGGCAAGCAACCGTTGGACTTATTACAGGTGCATTAGCTAAAGAAGTAGTTATTGGTACATTGAATACTTTGTACACCGCCGAAAATATTACTCAAGCACCTTTTAATGCAAAGAAATTTAATCTATTAGATGAATTAGAGAATGCAGTTAATAAAACTTGTAATAATTTAAAAGAAATATTCAGCTTAAGTGTATTATCTAATCCAATTGAAGCAAGCAAAAGTGATAATGATATGGATAGTAGCACAATGGGCTCCATGGCGATACGATTCGGATCAACTGTATCCGCCTATAGCTATCTAATATTTGTTCTACTTTATGTTCCTTGTATTTCTGTATTAGGTGCTATTGCTCGTGAAAGTAATCGAAATTGGATGACATTTTCTATTCTATGGGGCTTGAATATTGCTTATTCGGTTTCTGCCTTGTTTTACCAAATGATTACTTTCTCACAACATCCACAATATAGCACGTGGGTTATTTGGATGATCGTCGTCTTTAATCTATTGCTAATTACATTATTACGTCATTCACGTAAATGCATAACACTAAAACTTCATGATAACGCTCATAACTATGATAGCAACTAAAGTGATCTACCACTACAAATAATGAGATGATCAGTTTATTGAAGTCAGAGATATGGTTATGCTATATGGTCGAATGTATGGTTACTAAATTAGTCAAAAATTCTATTCTTCATTATCTATGAAGAAACTTATATTAGCTAAATTAGCTGCCATGGAAAATTAAAACAAATTGATCAATCGTCCTGATTAACGGGACATAGTTATAAGAGATACTTGGAATAAAAAATATAATTAAAATTTATGAACGTAGAATAGACTACGTTATGACCAATAAAGTTATTCTGTTTCTACGATATTCATGATCTGAGTACTATCTCATACTTTGTAATATATTAATATTTTCAGAAATTAATCTAGATGACTAAAAAAATCGTTTAAAAAAAGTAAATTTGATATGTCAGAAAAATAATACGTGAAGTTTCATGTGTTATTTTTCTGATTTACCTGAAGCGCTTTATGATATCTATTCCAAAGTTAATGATGACAGACTGAGTGATTTTTTTAATACTCAAAAAAAGGTCATATAGCAATATGTCCAACTTGATCTTTAATTTTTTAGCAATAAGTATTCTGTTCGCCTTTAATTACGATTATCTGGGATTTTTTAAGAACGCCAAGGCCAAGCCTTGGCGATACTGAATACAATTGCATTGAGTAGCAGTTCATGAGGGTATACTTACCGATGAATTCATTGATTATAGAGCAATGATGAATAATTCTTGTCTCCTTAACCCCCGTAAAAGGAGTATAAAATAACTAGGCTGAATAGATTTAACGAATACGGATAGGATGACAATTCTCTTTTTCTTATAAGAAACTAGAAGGAAATTTACTCAGATGTATAATTACTAACTAAACTGCCTTTACAATTGATGATGCCTGAAATAAATTTCTTAAAAACATCTTAAAAGTGTAAACTTATGCACCCGTCTATCTGTTAAGGGAATTATTTGACAGCAGCACTTGTATAATTAGGTGCTTAGCGGTACTACTATGCTTCTTATGAATGTTCTCAGCGTGTTTTTTGTTAAAACTATAAATCAAAATCTTATAGCTCACATGGTTTAAAAACTACTAAGAAGTAGTTAGTATAGCAGGTTCATATTTTCCCCGATTATTATAATTAGCAAGATAATATTTCACCATAGAGCGGCTCCATCTCCTTTGTTTTCTTCAAAAATAAGTATCTGCTACTCAAAAGGTTTTGTTTCGCGCTGTTACCCGTGCTATTCTAAGATAATCACGCAAACAGGGTATCGAAATTAGTATCTTCTGTCGCCTTTTCACACTTATATGAATAAGTTAATCAATATCGGTATGTTTATATCTCCGTTAACTTGAGATCCTTGACTGGATATTAAATATCCTATACTATATCTTGAAGTATGCTTAAAAAAAGCATACAAAAGAAATCTGTCGAGGTGTTATTATTTGACTTCTGTGTCATGCCTGACACTAATAGATCTAAATATTAGTGGTCTTGTGATATTTTTTTGCTAGGAATCGGTGAATGCGTTATCTGAAGGTGCAAGTAGGAGATATTACTAAAAAAGAGAGTATTTCGCTAAAAAGACAAAAGATTAGTGTAAACGCAGCCGAAAATACTTCGAGCGCTAATATTATTATATTAGCTATATTTTAGCGAGACATTTAAAATAATAAATTACGATGATTTCTTGTTGAATCGTAAGCAAGGCATAATATTACTGTATGTGTATAAGTAATGAAGATGATGTCTCGCAAAAAATTGAAAAAACTAAGATTTGTTGTTTTGATAGAAGAATTCCTGCACATAGATCTCCATAGAAATGCAGATCTATGTGATATAAGTTATTTGTATCGATGTTAAGTATAGTAAATAGATAATGGAATTGTTGTTAGAAATAATACATAAAATAAAAAAAATGATTATTACTAAGCCACAAAAACCTATGGTTAATATCGCTAAAATTAGCTCATTAGAGCAAAGAATGCCCACTCAAATGAAATTTTGATTTATAATAGACTTAGTAAATCGATTCTTTTATCTCCTTTTATTAAAGGAATGCCTTTTCTTCTCTTAAGAAGCTATTTACTTTTCTAAGTATCAAGTTACTTTTTTTAATTATCGCTTACTTGCTAATTAATCTTTTAATTCTGCTCTGACTTTTTATATTAATTTCCAATTAGAAAAAATAACTAATAATTGAATAAACTGATTAGGATGAGAAGTAAACTGAGTATGGTTAGTATGTTTATTAGTACTGAATACAAATTTCGTAACTATTTATCTAGAATTGCACTATTTTTTGTACAAAGCGCTATCAAGGTTATTATAAATGCGTAAAAAGGTTTTTAACATTAATAAAGATTGCCATAGATTAGTTGTTAAAAAGTTTTTTTAAATCTGCATTTAAAACTGCAAAATTAATGGTAATATCTGTTCTGGTATTATCTATATTAACAATTGTATGTCGCTATTAGTTATTTTAGCGTCTAGTATTTACAATATAAGAAAACATTCTACAGTATGATGAAAATCAGTCTATATAATTGTTCTTTAAAACTCCTGAATACTGTAAGTTAATGTATGCTAATTTTCTTGTTTTTTAAAATGGGGTAATAAAGCTAATATTATTATATAGTTATGTTTAAAATGTTATTGGTAGAAATTATTTCATATGAAAGATTTTTGCTACATCGGTTAACACAAAAAGCAAACAATTATATAGTCAAAGAGATTTATTTTATTTTATTCTGTCTCTATTATCAGAGACACATATTATTCGCTATAAATATTTATTAGGAATGCAGCGATTTTATTATAAAATCTATGATTGCAGGAAAAGATTTAATAATTTTACTATGAGTTGTTAGTAAACATAGTATTATATGGTAACTAGGTTTCACTTTGATGCTTCATAAATCTATTCTCCATCCTTAAATTGAACTTTGTTTACCATTACAATAGTCAGTAGATTAAATTCCATTACCAACTCCAACTTTTCTGGACAGATAGAAAAACCTGAAATGTCATTAAAAAGTTGCTTTCGAGCCATAATGTTTCACATCTCAAGTTTATAACTTCATCATCGTAAATTGCTAATTCAATCGGATTCGTCCTTCTTATTAAGAGCTAAATGCGATGAGGGGGAACGATCATAGTATGCCAACGTTCTTCTCGCTCTTTATCCAACTTCTTCAGCGCTGCAGGATGCGCTGAAAACTTTACAAAAACATCAAGGGTTTTATTATGGATATTAAGACTCTCTGCTATCCAAATATTCCGCAGCTTACCTTTAACTTCGGTTAAATCCATTTTGGGAGTTGAGGCCAGCGCATTAGCTATTTTTTATAGCTAATGGCGTTTGTGCCACATGTCCTAGAATATCTTTGTCATTGCATTCTAAAAACCAAAAGTACCATCTCCATAGCAAGTATTTGCTATCGGTTAAGCAATCCGTTCGGCAGGCCATTAAAAAATGTTCAGATCAGTTTGCTTTTAATTTTTGATAATTATTTTCTACCGTAATGAGTTCCTTACTATCCATACAGTGCTGTTAATAATGAATAGCAGGCAAAGGTATGATTAGTTTATCTACCAGCCTAGTTATATGTAATCAAATCAGAAATAAATGTAGTACGTATCGGTTAAATCACGTAAGTAGGTTTACTATCTTACGTGTGTTCTTTAAGCTATTGATGTTTCAGTCTACTTATGGTGCAGGTAGAGAGATTATGTGCTTTTTACCTAGAATCTTCAACAGAAAGCAGAGCTTTATAAAAATTATGGGTAAATAATAACTCGCAGGTACAGGGATATGGTAGCAACTCTTCATCATTTTTAAACGCTTTAGATAAGGTAAAAATAATAGTTATTAAAGCATATTCCGTTGCCGCTGCGATCTCTACTGACTTTAGGTCACTTTAATCTCAACATCGCCAAATACCAGTCTGCATAATTCGCTGTAATAACTAACTACTACGGACAACGGATGAGATCTGTAAACAAGGCGGAGTTAAGCATGTTTTTGCAACATAAATTCGAGCTCTATCTCAACAACGGTGCCTATCAGCTACTGGCACCATTACGTATGAATTCATGTAGTGGATCACAGATAATATTTAATTTTGCTAATAGCTGTAGATTAGACTTTTCATGGTATATCATCTTTCTATTATTGAAGTTATTCATGAAATCAATCAGCAGGATACGTCAGCATTTCCGAATACCATAACACTAGAATTAGGATAACTTTCTTACTGGAAGTCCTCTAGTAAAACTATATTATAAGGATAAATGCTTTAGTTATTTGCGATATATATTCAATAGGTTTAATTTACGAGACTCAGAGAAAAAATAGCATTGATTTGAAAATAATGTTTAGATAGCGTCCCGCTCCTTCTTTATTTGAGTGGTGACAACTAATTTAAATATACTATAAGTGTTATTATTTGAGTCAACAAAATATTTTTCCATAGATCCTTTAAATGGAAGCGTTCTATTCTACATAGGAAAGCTATAAAAGACTGGAGTGGGAGGAAATAAAAGGAAAAAGGAATCCGATTTTAATTAATCGCTAGAGATCGAGAGAGGTATTATGTGAATAAAAAGATTTTTGAAGAGTTTAATGTAGACTATTTTAGTCGTTTTCTTGAGCTGATGATTGATCATCTTCACCACATCCTTTGCTCGAATGGAGCTAAATAGTAGGGGGAACCTTTGCAAGAAATAATGAAATTAGTCGTTCATATCTTAATATGGTTGGAAAACTAGAAATTATTAGTAAAGGATTTCATATTAAAAATATAGTTAGCTATATTAGAAGATTAAAAGGATAGCTAAATATATTTCGTGATATAGGTCGTTTATTTACTGAATTATCTGACCTAAAGAAGGTTGTTTAAAATAAAAATAATTAAAATTTAGACGTAGCCATACTTTTCTCTGTAAGAAAAGTAACAACCTTTAACAATGATAGCACCTACGTTATTTTAACTTGATAGTTAAGTGAAACGATACTAATAATTAATCCGTTTAATGATAAACTTAACCAATATTCTGCTTAGGCGCTTTCTGTAAAATTATCTCTACCATTTGTTGCAGTGACATAAATAGGAAAAGATTAGTGCAACTATATCTAGATATGTCAATAAGATGGAAATAAAAATGAAAACCACCGTGCAATACACAATATCTTGTTTCCTTTTAATCAACTGCTTCCAAAGCACTATTGTCAGTGTGCGTTTTCTTTATACGTATAAAAAGACATCATTATGTAACAATAGCTTAGCACTCTGTTGGCTATTTTAATAAACACTAAAATATCATTTTGATGGCATTTTATCACTACTGTTTAAAACAGTTTGCTTTATATAAATAAGTTTGTCGTCGCTATACTTTAACCGTCTAACAATTCACTATTGGTTGCGGTCGATGCTTACAAAATTTAATCTATTGACGTAATCTTGTCACTATTATTCTCTTATATATCAGTATTAAGTATGGTGATAGGAGCAGGCAAATTTGCAAAAAATAACTTAAATTGCTTTTTAGCCTTGCACGTTTATTTCAACTTTATTTATAACAATAATATCATTAATAACTCTGGCACAAAAATCAGATTTCATAATAAAAATCGATTTCATCATGGTAAACGTTAGCAACGTGAATTTAATAAAGCCAGTTTAATACCAACTTAATTAGCTTATTAGCTAGGATATGAATTTAAAGTTAATTTAACTATTTGCATTCGTGTTACACTATTGTAAACTTAAATTTCTAATAAAAATACGCATCTAAATCTTAATAACGCTTTTAGGATAAAATTGTTAAAGATTATTATATTCTTGTATTTGATAATTTCCCTACAACAGGAACAATAATGAATAAAATTCATAAATTGTTGATTAGTGCTGGATCAAATTTAATTAAAGCCTGAGTGATATGCGAAACTTTATAGAAAGTAAGGAAAAGAGCATCTTATTAACCATATTAAAATAATATACTTGAGAATTGATTATGATTAATATTACTGAAGCAGCACAAACTCATTTTTCCAAACTTTTGGAAAATCAAGAACCTAGTACACAAATTCGTGTATTTGTAATTAATCCTGGCACGCCATTAGCGGAATGTGGGGTCTCTTATTGCCCTTCTGATGCTATCGAAGCAACGGATATTGAACTTAAATTTAATAAATTTTTAACCTTTGTTGATAAAGTTAGCGCACCTTTTCTAGAAGAAGCCGAAATAGATTTCGTAACGGATCAATTAGGTTCTCAACTGACGATAAAAGCGCCTAATGCAAAAATGAAAAAAGTTGCCGATGATGCTCCCTTAATTGAACGAGTTGAATATGTTATTCAATTACAAATTAACCCACAGTTAGCAGGTCATGGAGGACGGATTTCATTAATTAGAATAACTGATGATAAATATGCAATTATACAATTTAGTGGAGGATGTAATGGCTGTTCAATGGTTGATTTTAGCTTAAAAGAAAGTATTGAAAAACAGTTGTTAAACATCTTTTCAGGCGAATTAAAAGGTGTGAAAGATTTAACCGAACACCAGCGTGGTGATCACTCTTATTATTAGAATAATTACTTATTTTTCTTAATAAAAGCACTCTTTAAAAGAGTAAAGAGTATCTTATTTTCTTAAATGTAAAAATACTATTTCGCAGATTATACCTATTGATAATTTTAATTAATTACAGTTAAAAAAACCTTTAAACTTTAACAAACAGGTGAAACACTATAGTCGATATTTATGATACAAAAAAATTTTATTCAGGATATATTAAAGGTCCTTACTATCTCACTCGTAAGATAGTAAGGACCTTTATAAGAAAATATACTTTAAACAGCAGTATATCTTAGTGTGTTTGTGCGGCCACAGTAACAAACTAACACAGCATAATATTTATTTAATACGGGTTTCAAAATTGTTTATAGTATAAATGGGGGGGTTGAGACATATTGAGAGAATATCTACACGTTATCAACTCATTCACTTAAGTGAGATCTCTTATATCACTGATATAAATAGATTAAGATCTATTTAATTTCTATAGCTAAATCTAGGATTTAGCGTAAAATTTACTGCTTATATGTGTTACATATCTTCTGATATGTATAGTTTTTAGTTATTAGAAAATTTGGTGTATGAGGAAGGCCAGGATATGTTTTACTTTAATCCTCCTTCGTTATTCTTGTTCTTGATTCTTAAATTGAATGTTGCTTAATATCATGATTAAGAAAAATAAACTTCTCTCTAGTCAGTTCCAGATTTTCTAAGCAGAACTATAGTAGCTTACATACCATTGAAAGGATTTTTTTCTCAAATTATGCTGATTTGAGCATTAGCTTCTGTGTATCCTCATTGTCACAAAATCCGATTCAATCGAATTCGTCTTTCTTATTGATGCCATAGTGTGCCGACAGAGAGGCGCAGAATGTCAGCATCCATTCTTCTCAATATTTCTCTAGCCTCTCCTCGCTGCAGAAGCCTCGCTGAAAACCTTATCAACAAAACACCAATGGCTTTATTAGTGGTATCATAGATCTCTGTTAGCCAGAACTTCCTCTTTGCAGCTCTAACCCTTAACTTTCAGTTTTATACCTTTAAAAGGTAAAGCGTCAGCACATCAACTGTTTGTTTTGTATACCACAACAGGATTTATTCTGCATGCTCGAGAATATCTTTCCTGTTGCATTCTAAAAACAAAGGGTACCGTCTTCCGTAGAAAGATTGGAGATACGATTAAGATCCTCGCTTACCAGCCATTGAAAATTTATGCTCAGTTCGCTTCTGAGATTCTCGATAAGCATGTTCAATTGAAACGATTTCCTTACTATTTATACAGTGCCGCTGATTTTACCAGTAGGCTATGGCGATCAACTTGTCTGACAAAACGGTTATATGCCCATCGGCCAAGAAATAAACGTAGCCATGTATCGCTTAAATAATATTTTCACCATTACCTATGCTCTTTAAGTCATTGCTGCTTCAGTTTATTTATGGCGTTTAGAAGATATTATGTGCTTTCATCAAGAAAAGCCTTAGAACTTTCGTCAAATTAGCGGTAGATAATACTTCGTATATACAGGCATGGTATGAACTCTTCACCGCTTTTCATGTTTCAGATAAAGCGTACAGAAAAAGGGGAGGCTTATTGAAGCATATTTCATTGCCGCCGCAATTCTTGATCTTTAGTTACTTTAATCTCAACATCGCCAATAGCAGTTTATATGGTTTTCTGTGGTAATAATCGTTACAAACAACTGATGACATCAGTATACAAGGAAGCATTTAGAATATTGTTGTGATATGGTTTTAAGCTCATCTTCAACAGTAGTTCTATCAGCTACCTGGTACGCTATTACAGATAAGTTCATGCAATGGATTACAGATAATATCTACTTTATTAGATACCTGTAGAGTAGATTTTTCATGCAATATCATTTTTCTATTCTTTAAATTATCTACAAAATCAATCAGTATGATACGCCGGTATCTCCGAATACTATACATTAGAAATGAGCATAACTCGGTTTTTTTAAATAATTCACATTTAACTTTAAACCGATCTAGTTTTAGATTGGAATAAAGTTTCCCTATCCAATAGTAATTGGCAATTCCTGGTTAACAACTAAATATATCGATGCAGAGTGATTTTTTAAACTTTTCATTAAAATTAAAATGATAGCTATACAGCTCATTTTCTATACGCGATAAATCGTTTAATCATGCCATTCGTTTAAAAATGATTCAGCGGGGCTAAGTCGGTATTTTATATCAAGCTCTGTATATAAAAATAGTCGAATCCCTCTTTTTAGTGACTGAACATTTTTACAGACCAAAAGACGGTCTGTAAATTCTTTGTTATTATCTATAAGTATCAGATATATAGCTATGGTCTCTTTGATTGAGATTACGTAAAATCATCGAACACTGGGGGTAGCTTTGGCCTTGTAAAGACGGATAAAAATTAATTGAATGGCGCTCGATCTATATATATCTACGAAAAGATAACGTCGTGAAGTTTTGTTTGAAATTTGCGGAAGATATTCTACTCTACGTATAGATAACTGATATCGTAGTTTTTAAACGGTTTATGTATTTGTATTTGGGATTTTTTTCATTGCTTCATTTTACACAAATATCTCCCAGTCCTGAGTATAAATAGTGATCTAGGCTAGAGTATGGATGCTACAGGGTTTGGGAATTCACGTACTGACTGTTAGCAAATCGGCAAAAGAAAAAAGTACAATCTCTAAGCTGTCGACAGCATCGTCAGCAAACGATGTGGAATATGATGGTGCGTCACTAGGCTATCTTTCTAAAAATTATTGGTAGATTCTTTATACTATATGAAGGATTTTCCCTATAGCAATTACCATAAAAAAGCAAACAATCATACAGCTCAAAAGACTCCTTCCTTGGAAGGAAAGGAAAGGCTACATCTTATTAGTTAACTAAAGTTAACTTGGCGATAATTTATGAGGATTATGTCAATTCATGTATTGAAACAACTCACTTCATTCATTCTGCTCACTATTGTCATGGTGAACATGTTATCCTCTTGGATATTTATTAGGGTTACAGCGATAACGTTATAAAATCTTCGATCTCAGAAAAATATTTAACAATTGGACTGAAAGTCTTCTTGTAAAACTACATCACAAGAATAAATAGTTTACTTATCTACAATGTATGTTGAATACCTTGACTTTATGAAAGTAAATAAAACAAACAGGTGTTAATTTAAAAACAGCGTTTTTAGATGCTGTCACTTCTTCTTTGGTTCAGTATTAACAGCTAATATATACACTAAGTAGTATTATTGAGGTCGATGAAACATTTTTTACTGAGTCCTTTAAAAAGCGAGCGTTATATTCCACATAAGAAATCTAGAAAACATGCAAGAGTAGGAGATAAAAGGAAAGAATGAATCGCGCACGGTATTAAATCAGCCAGTGATTGACATAGTTGTTATGTAAGTGATGAGATTCTTAAAAAGTTTAATGCAGAGTATATTAATTGTTTTATTGAGCCTATCAAGAAGAAAAAGTTAATTTTTGCTTAGAAGAATCTAAATTGGGTGGGAACTTTTTCCAACTAGTATGAAATTAGTAACCATTGTTTAATAAAATTAAAGAATCAGAAAATTCTTGATAAGAAATTCTATATTAAAAAATATGCATAGTTATATCAGCCGATTAAATGGATGGTTGAATAGATTGCATAGCGTAATGTCATTTTATTTACTGAATTAGCGTGGTTGGATAAAATTGTTTAAAAGCACAACAATTGAAATGCAAATATCGCTATAATTTGCTCTATAGTAAAAGGTAACAACCTTTGCTAACATAACTGATCATTAATATCATTTCATTTTCTCTTTAGAACCAGTAAAGTTCGGAGATATCATAACTCTTAATTAAAAGAGACGCAGGCTTCTTAATGATCTGAAGAGTAGCAGTAATTTTAGCTGTTGGAGTTACCTGATGATCTAGTCTCATGATCATGATATTTTCCCCTTAACTTATATTCCTCAGTGTTATCTTTTTATAAAGATTGACGAGCGATAAGAGTTTATATAATGATCTAGAACTAAAAGATAATTATAAGACAGTGGAATTTCATGCATTACCATACTAGTTTGATTATTAATCGGTTGTTAGTGGCCAGCCACCTAGTTTCTTCCATTTATTGACGATTTCACAAAACAGTAATGCTGTTCTATCAGTGTCGTAAAGTGCGCCATGCGCTTTCTTGCCATCAAATGGGATTCCAGCGGTATAGCAAGCTTTAGCTAAAATTGTTTGACCAAAAACAAGGCCGCTAAGTGTCGCGGTATCAAAAGTTGCAAAAGGGTGGAATGGATTACATTTTAGATTTGCTCGTTGAGCAGCAGCCATAATAAAACTATGATCAAAATTGGCATTATGGGCAACAATAATCGCTCGATTGCAATCGTTATTTAGAATACCGGTTCTAACCATCTTAAAAATTTTATATAAAGCAGTGTATTCATCGATAGCATTACGTAAAGGGTTAGTTGGATCGATACCAGTAAAAGCGAGCGCAGTTGCTTCTATATTTGCCCCAGCAAAAGGTGCAACATGAAAATGAAGTTTTTCATCAATTTCTAACCAACCACTTTGATCCATTTTTAGCGTTATAGCCGCAATTTCTAATAGCGCATCTTGTTGTGCATTAAACCCACCAGTTTCTAGATCAATAACGACAGGATAATAACCTCGGAAACGTTTTGCCAGCATGTTAACCCTATTTTTTTTATTACACATTTTGCTTAAGACTTTATGCTTGAGAATAAAGATATTATGCCAAATTTTGAGTAAAATGCATTAAACTAGTTTAAATATAGAAAATGTATGTATAGATTATTAATCAATAAAGTAAAGTATTGATTGCTTAAAACGTTACTGGCATTTTATCTTTTAATCAGTTTAGTTTTATGACATCAGGATCTTCTATATAAGCAATAATCGTCGAGCTACTTTTAACTGGTCCTGATTTAATTCGCAGGAAATTTATTGCCTGCGTACGAGACCATATACTACTATATGTACTTACAACATTATCAACGACTAATGCAATATGATAAAAGGAGATTCTAATTTGCTAATTCTCAACACTTTAATTATAAATTAATTTAATTATAACAACTTTATGTTTATAATAATAAACAACGAAGACAAATAAGTATTTATATGTAGTATTTTAATTTGCACGTAATAGATGCATATCTATTATATAGTATATATACAAATTAAGCATTAAAGATCTCTAACCTCTAATATAGTATAAAGTAAGCATATGTAATTCTATTTTAGAGTTAGAAATAACTAATAATTAATATTAATATATCGTTAGTTTTACTATTATTTTAATTTATATAATTGATTAGTTAATTAAAATTTATCATATAACTGATTATGTTAATACACTATTAAATAGTAACTCTTTAAAAGAGTTGTTAAATTAACTTATAACACACATTTAATTACACCTAATCTTTAATATTATTAACAATATTGTTTATCACAATGTCATAAAATAAATGTATATTTTTATATACAAGTTATGCATTAATTAATGCATAACAATTATTTTATTACTAATACTAATAGTTCAAATATTAATTTTTTACTTAGTATTAATTTTTAATAAATTATTTATTAAACTATTTACTTATTAATAATATTTTTATTATCTAATTTTTGTATTTTAAAAAAAATAATATTAAATATAATCTAATTTAGATTAAATCTATAATTATATTAATTATTAATTAATAGCTTTTATTTTAAATAGTAAATAAATAGTAATGATTATAGGACTAGTTAAGTCAACTTAATATTTTTTAATGAAATATAAATTCATATTTTATGATGCTAAATTTAAAATTTTTTTTATTTCTATACTACTTTTGTAGTAAATAGTAATAGATATATATTTCTAGTAAATTAATTAGAAATTAAATAATTAATAGATGTAGATGGTATCCTATTTTTAAGGAGGAATGATAGAAATCGAAATAGTAATTGATCTTGCGTGTTTAGTTAGAATCTTGACGGGTGTTTACTGATCATCGTATAAAACCTTGAATCTTACTTAAACGCATTTAGTATTGTTCGATCCCGTAGAGTTATTAGTAAATCAAGTGTATGGTGATTAAGTTAATTTTTACTATTATCCTTAATAAATCTCTTCTCAATTCTTAATTTGATGCTGTTTACCACTAGAACAGCAGGCTAAATCCCATTATTTTAATTTCAGATTTTTGAATAAACTCTAATAGATTTAAATAGTATTGAAAGAGTTATTTTCAAGCTACAATGCTTTGTGCGTCGACTTTATAATCTCTCACTATTACAAAAGTTGATTTAATCAGATTCGTCATTCTTCTTGATATAAAGTGCACTAATGGAAAGGCATAGAATGCCAACTATTCTTCTCAATCTTTCCACAGCTTCTTTATAGTTGCAGGGATACTCGCTGAAACTCATTGCTAACAAAATATTAAGGAGTTTATTAGCAGCATCACAGATCTCTGCTACCTAAATCTCTCGCAGCTCACCATTAACTTTCGATTGTATGCAATCAAAAAGTGAAGTTAGTGCATTAGCTGTTTCGTATGCCCAACAACGTTGATCCTGCACATTCAGAAATATCTTTGCTATTGTATTTCAAAAACTAAAATCATCGTCTTCCATTATAAGTTTAGAAGATACAGTTAAGCCACGCGTGCTCGCAACCATCCTAGAGAAGTTCAGCCTAATTTCCTTTTAATTTTTTAATAACCATCTTTGGACCGTAACGAGCTCCTAGTATCTATTCGCACTGCCGCCGATATAAGCAAAGCAGGAAAAGGAAATTTCTTGTCTGACAGGACAAGTTATACCAACATCACAAAAATAAAGGTATCATGTATCATTTCAATCGCACAAGCACCATTCCATGTGTTTTTCAAGCATCAGTGTTTCAGTTTGCTGATGGGGTGGGGCCCCACCTCGACGGGAGAGCATATGTTCTCACCTAGAAGTGCTCACATCGCTTCATAATAATCATTGGTAGAGATGCCATCACAGGTATTATACAGCCAATGGTTGCAATTCTTTTTAATTCTTTTTACATAATTCAGATAAGGCGGCAGCAAGAAGTTATTGAAGCATATTCCCTTGCCGCTGCGATTCACTGTGACCTTAGGCACTTTAATATCACATCGCCAAATAGCAGTTTATATGGTTCATTATGTAAATAATTGTTACGGACAACGGATGAGAGATCTGTAAACAAGGTGGCGTTGAGTAGGTTATCGCAGTATGGCTTCGATCTCAACCTCAACAGCAGTGCTATCAATTGCCTGAAAACCATTACATATGAAGTAATGCAAGGGATTAAAGTAATATCTAGTTTTATAGATAGCTCTAGGTTAGACTTTTCATGGCATCTCATCTTTCTATTATTAAAATGATTTACGAAATCAATCAGTGAGGATATGCCAAAATCTCTAAAACTCACACCAAAAATAAGTATAATTTATTCTAAATCATTATATAGACCACCCGCGTTGCGCAACCCTATTTATAGCAAAGTCACTACTAGTTTAAGAAAGAGAAGTGGGTATACTGAAGCACTATCATAATGATTATGATAGTATTAGGCAATTACAACTTTTAAATCAGAACTGCTCTTCAGATTAGCAAAAATCTACGTTTACTTTAGCTAAGC
>JBQMRO010000048.1:0-988 GCA_052174475.1 Arsenophonus sp. NC-CH8-MAG3 | reverse complement strand
CACTAACACGACCAGGCTCAATATGGATTAAAACCGGAATACGAAATTCATTATCCAATTTTTGCCATAATTTTTCAGAATTAAAGGGGACTTCTATCACTGTTCCTAAGCGAATTCCTCACAAACATTTTAGTTTTACAAATAGTTTTGTAAATTTGAGGTATTCAAGCCAAAATAGACAAGAATTGTATCGTTGATTAATGATTTATGCAAGTTGCAAATTAGTGAAGTAAAGTTTGATTAAATTTAAATAATTTTGTTGACATACGTAATCCTTTTTATAATTTATAAAAAAAAACCTAATCCCCTATATAGCACTGTACACTATAATATTATACAAATAAACGATATACTAAATAAAGAATAACGATTAACAATATTAACAATTCTACAATACTATAGAACAGAAACAAAGAGCACAGCATGAGGTTAAGGGTACAGCCGGAGCACAAGTCGACGGGACGCTACGCTACGACGAGAGGGTACACGAGGGAAGAGTGTACTCCGGTAAGAACAATTAATTAAATAATCAAATCAATATAATACTATTAAGCAACGTGATAAAACTGTGCACCCACATGCATATAGACATATGTATATAAAATATTATACCACAAGATCACTCCATGTGGAAAATGCTTGTAGTTGTTTATATGAATCAGCGGCTTTAAAAGGCCACATAAATTACTAATAGAAGAAGTTAATTGTGGTCATGATAGGAAAATATCGACTATTTTTACGTATCACTAATATTCACATTTTAGCAATATACCCACTGGATATTTAAGTGAGTGTCGGCATAGTCTATGTAGACTTTCACTGATCATACACATATCGGGCACCTGTTAATTACAGTAGCAATGAACATTAATTCCCTGATTCTAATTCCTTTACCCTGTTCAGCAACATTTTTGTATCACTACGTGAATTTTAACTTGACAATTGTCATGGTAGTTTCTGAATTTCGTTAATTCTTACGAACCGGTAT
>JBQMRO010000047.1:0-7863 GCA_052174475.1 Arsenophonus sp. NC-CH8-MAG3 | reverse complement strand
AACGTCGTAATTGTCCAATCAACTCGGCAACATCCATAAATCCTAAATTTATCCCTTGTCCTGCTAAAGGGTGCATTATATGAGCAGCATCACCTAATAAAGCGACACGTTGACCAGCGAAGTTTCTCGCATACTGACCAATAAGTGGGAAAATCTGACGTTCACTAATTAACTGACAAAAACCGAGGCGCATATCTAAAGCTACACTTAACTCTTTTTCAAATACAGAAACCTTTAAATTTAGGCGTCTACGCGCTTGCATTGTTGGCAATGACCAAACAATAGAGCAAAGATGAGGATCATAAAGCGGTAAAAATGCTAAAATGCTATCGTTATGAAAAGATTGACGAGCAGTATGCATATGAGGAATTTCAGTTCGAATCGTAGCAACTAATGCCGTATGTTCATAATCCCAGAAGATAAGCGGAATATCCGCTTTTTGCCTTAGCCATGATTTAGCACCATCTGCACCAACTACCAACCTTGCTGTCAACATTTGCTCATTATCAAAAATCATAAATACTTCATTCTCGCCCCAAATAATTTCTTTCAATCTATTTTCTGTTAATAACGTAATATCTGTGCTTGATTGAGCCTGTTGCCATAAAGATCCACGAATAATTAAATTTTCAATAATATATCCGAGACAAGGTAAATAATGATCCTTGGCATCAAATTGAATTTTGCTAAAAGTATCTTGCTGCCAAACCTCTATTTTCTGATAACTACTAAGTCGTTTTTGTATAATTGTTTGCCAAGCTCCTAAATAATAGAGTAATTTTTGACTAGCCGCATTAATAGAAGTCACTCTGATCGAAGGTGCTTGTTGTGGATCAAATTGATGTTGCAAAGGAGAATTTTCAATAATGGCAATCCTCATACCACAGCCACGTAGTCCACAAGCCAGAGCAAGGCCAACTATGCCAGCACCCACGATAACCACATCAAAGGATTGCATCGTTAAAGTATTCCTTTTTAAATAGCTAGAAATGAAATGACCCCCACATTGTTTTATGGACTAAAACATCACGCATAAGTGATAGTGTTTCTATTGTCATTAATCCAATATTACGGGCGATAGCAAAAATCAGATGATTATTTGAAAATAAATGAACCAGATTATCGGTTAATTTTATGATCCTTTGACGATCATCACGACGCTGCATTTGATACTGAATAAGAATCGAGTAAGTTCCTATATCACCGCCATGATTGGATATTTCATTAATTATATTGGCAAGAATAGTGACATCATGCATGCTAAGATTAAACCACTGACCTGAAATAGGATGTAAAGTTTGTGTTCATTACCAACTAAAACTAATCGATGAGTAATTAATTTTCTCGCTTGAGAAAATAATAATAAAAAACAGTGATGCTCGCTAATGGCCTTGATTTCACCTAACTGCCAGATAAACCATTTTTTGCAATTCTGTTATAAATTAGTCATCACTCCACTACATAATAGACTGTTGACTTTCTAATGAATGACACCAAACCAATGACCTACGCCTTTTAAACATAGGTAATATTGCCAATGGACCATATTGGATAAAACGTTTAAAGGCTCAGCCATCTAGAGCTTCGCTAGTTAAAGCATTAGCGATAATTGCACATTGTTGATATAACGCTCGCTGCCATTCAATTTGACTAATTTTATCTATCATTGAATCGCTGCCATCAGCAGCAACTAATAATTGTCCGGTTAAAACTTTATTACTCGTTAATTTAACTGATACATACTCAATTGCGCGCTTAAAAACAACAACTTTATCAAGACAATATAATTCAACACCGGCACCTTTTAAAGCTGCTAAAATAAGTAATTTCCTGCACAATGCAACTCAATAACATAACCGAGTGCAGCTAGAGAATAATTTTTAGCATACATATTTACTACGCCAACATGGCAATATTCAGAAATATGAATATTGATAATTGGTATTAAATAGTTATTTAATCCGTGCCATATACCAATTTAACTAAACTGTTGGCAAGGTGTGTACCCTCTTCTCTGAGTCAATATAATTATTCTAGCATTAAAAATCAGGATATACCTTATTAGGTAATCTCGCTTCAATTAACGAAACTTCTACCTTTCCCTGACTAAAAGCTGAAATAAAAAATACTAATAACGCTCCTGTCATAGCAGCCGCAACAATAATTACTTTCATCGCTTCAAATTCCTTGCTTACTTAGCTGCTTCCATAGTGCCTCTATCTCATCAGGATCTTTAATAACAATCGTTGCCAGATTTTTATCTGACTCTTTAGAGATTAGAATATTATCTTAAATACGGATACCAATTTTTCGATAGGCTCTAGACATATTAGCATCTGGTGAAATATAAAGCCCTAGTTCAACACTAAATACTATGTCTAGTTCTAACAGATAATCGAAATTTCTATCATAGTCACTAATATCATGGACATTGAGCCCTAACATGGATTTTAATCATGCATAAAAAAGGTAAGTGTACTTTACTTTCGATAAGTTTATCTAGCTTACCTTTGCAAAAAACCTAACTTAATTAAACCTTCAATCTTAATTTTTATTATTGTCGTCATCAGTTAATGAATAGTAATTTCAGGCTAATATAGGTTAAGTAGTATTTAGCACCGGTTAATACAAAGTCATAAACTTCACGCTTCGGTTGACTGTATCTTCCATTGACTGAGAAGATACACGTAATATCACACTAGCATAATCTTGATATTTCTACAGTGGCGTTAACTAGATTAAATTGCTCACCTTCATAACAGGATATTTTTTATAATACAAAATATAAGTATTTTTTCCTAGAAATATAGCATTAATAGCAGATAATTTTACTACTTAATTAATAAACTCATGTTCAATTTATGAAGCCAGCTGATGTTCATGGAATTAGGCTGGTAAATTTGTATTGCAAAAATCTTTCTAGTTTCATGTATTAGAATAAGTTTTTAGATGATTTAAATTATTGCATTTCATGAAGATATTATCTACTAGTCAATTTAAGTAAATGGAGCTTTCAATTTTTATCGAACATATCACCATTATCCAATCAAGAGCTTCACTAACGATTTGATCTGTATAGGTAAATTCACTTTGAGCATGATAAATAACAGCTAAGCTAGTTAGCAACTTATAAAGTTGCTGATAAATTTCAGTAAATGGTAATGCTTGATTGACGCCAAATTTTACAATTACAGTTTGATTTACCCATAAACGACGAGTAAATCAAGTTTTTCCATAGCTTAATCACGCATACAATTAAATAAAGATGTTCTCACTATAATTTTACTATATTTAATGATAACTAATACTACTTCAAATTTATTAAAGCTAGTTAAATAAAAAAAAATACTGTGCTACTGATAAGGATATTTACAATCTAGATTTTGCAAAAAGCAGATGGGGCGGAAAAATAGCTATGCGGGCAGGTACTATTTTTTTAAAAATTTATAACAAGAAATATGAGATATAAATTGTTATTGAGTCATGCCTTCGAGTTATTAGCAAATCTGGTGTATGACGGTCAGACTACATTCTACTTTGATGTTTTATAAATCTGTTTTCATATCCTTAAATTGAACCTTGTTTACCATCAAGGGTTAGCAGGTCAAATTACCTTAGTCTTTCTAGTTTTTCTAATCAGCCTGGAGCAGGTTAAACATCATCGAAAATGGCTATTTTCGAACTATATTACTTGAACATTTGCTTCATAGCTTTGCTGTCGCAAATGTCAATTCAATTGAATTCATCGTTCTTATGACGCCAAGTGTGCTGACTGGAAGCAATAGGATGCAGCTATTTTTCAGATCTTTCTTCAATTTCTTTATCGCTGGAGGATACGCTGAAATCCTTGCCAAAAAGACATCATAGACTTTATTATGGCATCGCAGCTCTCTACTGACCAAACAGCTAGCAACACCTTAACTTTTGGTGCACTCCTTTGGGGATGAAGATAGCGCATTAGCTATTTTGTGTAGCTAATGGCCTTCGCACTACATGTTCAATAATATCTCTGGCATGCATTATAAAAATCAAGGGCAAAGTCTTCCGTATAAACAATGGGAGATATAGTTAAGTCAGATCCTTACAGGGCATTGAGGACTTAAACAAAGTTTACTTTTGACTATCGATAAGTATCTTCGAGCACAATGAGAGGCTCTTTATCTTCATGTGCAGTGATGCCGATAATGAAGCGGTAGGTAAAGACGATCATCGTCCATGATAGGACGGGTATATGTCATCGGATAAGAAATAAACGTAGCACATATCGCTTAAATCACGTAAGCATCCTAATTGACTCTGCTCTTCAAGCTATTGCTATTTTAGTCTGCTACTCTCTCTGAGAGAGAGATTATGTTCTTTTTCATCAAGAAAGCATACAGGTTCGTGAAAATCATTGTTGCCTATAGTTCACAGGTATAGGCATGGTAGCAACTTTTCGCTGCTTTTGTACGATTCAGATAGGGCAGTAATAATGAGCTGTTAAAACATATTCCGTTGCTGATACGCTCCCTGAGCTTATGGACTTTAATCTCAGTATCGCTAATACTAGTTATATAGTGCTCTGTGCTAAATAACCGTTATGGCAGCAGCTTTCTACCCATCCACAAGGTAGTGTTTACATGTTTGTCACAGTATGACTTCGACCGCCATCTCAACAGCAGTCCCTATAAGCTTCCTAGTAACATCATGAATAAAGTTAATGCAAGGGATATAAGGGTATAATATCTGGTTTTTTTCGGATACCTGTTGGTAGAGTTTTCATGCATAATCATCTCTCTATTATTGAAATTATTCACGAAATCAATCAGTAGGATACTTTATAGCATCCTCGAAACAATCAATACACCATAAATGATCATAACTTCTCGCTTCTTATGGGAGCTATTAAATAAAAAAAATAGGTTAGCACATTAATAATATTAATATAATATTAGTTTATCGTTTTTTTATTTTCATTTATTAATCTTTTAGCTTCATAAAAGTCATATAATAAAATTGAACTGCGACATTAATATACTTAATGTTACTTCTAAGGCATATCTCCTTCTAATTCATTTAGAATGTCATCTTTCTTATAACTTAACATACTAACATTGCATAAATCCGTAACAATTTCTTTTAATTCTTTTCTCCCATAAAGTTAGGTCGCGTAACATTTAAATCTAATAAAAAATGGTTAGCTCAACCGATTGAGATTTTAGCTACTCAAACAGGTTACCATTTTCAAGTAACAACAATTAAAAATAAAATTATTATTATCTAAAGATGCAAATTTAAACTAATAAAATTCAAGTAATAGAATTAGTTAATATCTATGAAAAAGCTAATCCATCATTGGTTAATTCATAAATTAACTTTTTCCATTAAAAATAGTAATTACCTACATAAATTAAGTTCGTAACTAAGCAGTGCATTTCTATAGCTATTACAGTAACATACTATTGTTGTACAATAGTATGTTAAAAAGTTTAATAATTATGTAAAGATTTCTGTATCAGCATCTCTGCTCAATTAAGTCAGTTAATAACATTGATATCTAATATGCCAACATCAAAGATGGTGCCTACACTAGATAAATGCACAAATTTCATATATATTATTTATAATAATTTGGTAGCATATATAGAATGATAGGAATCAAAATAGTATTACTATATTTCGTCTTCCCACATAATTAGGAATGGTTTAATGTCTATACAACCTGTTGATATTCAAATTTTAGGACGAACATTAAGGGTTAATTGCCCTAAAGAATAACAAAATGCCTTAAAATGGTCTGCAGCTGAACTTGAGAAACGGCTAAAAGATTTAAAAAATCGAACCGATGTCACAAATACCGAGCAACTTATTTTTATCGTCGCTTTAAATATTTGCTATGAACTTGCGCAAGAAAAAACAAAAACACAGGACTACACTGATAATATGGGAAAAAAAATCCGCGTACTGCAACATACGATCGAACAAACATTGCAAGAGCAGGAACGTATTACACTGACCGGATAATTTATCCGTTAGCATAAAACCAAATAAATAAAAACTATACTAGAAAAAGTTGTTGGTAACAATCCATTCTACTGTATAAAGGAATTTTACTATAGTGGGTTGCCATAAAAGCAAAACCGTCATGCAGACCAAGGAGACTCTTTTCTTATTCCATCTCAACATAATGCTGCATCATCATTAAATGAGCTCGCTGATAATCTATCGCATGATATTGATTTATGCATTTATACATTGAAAAAACTGATTTCACTTTACTCTCCCAATGAGTTATGTTTATTTTTGATGTGTAGGGGTCCATAAGATGATGGCGGGGTATTGATCCTTACTGATTGATTTTATGAATAATGTCAACAACAGAGAGATAATATGCCATGAAAATTTACCCTATAGGTATCTGCAAAACCAGATATTACCCTGATCCATTATATGAACTCATCTCTAATATTGCCAAGTAGATGATAAGGTATTACTATTAAGGCAGAAATTAAAGCCATGCTATGACAAACATATAAGCACTGCCTTATCAATGGGCGTAAACTATCGCCAGTAATGGTTATTTGCTACAGGAATCTATACAGAGATGGGTATTAGCGATGTTGAGATTAAAGTACCTAATGTTCAGGATATTGCAGTGGTAAAAGAATATGCTTCAACAGCTCGTTGCTGCCTTATTTGAAACGTGCAAAAATGTCGAAGAGTTGTTCTTATCGCTATACCTGTGAGGTATATTCCACTAGTGATTTTCATGAAGATTTAAGATGTTTCTCGATAAAAAGTACATAGTCTTCTCTCGTCAGTAGCATCAGCAAACTAAAACAGCGATGACTTGAGGAGCATAGGCAAATAGTAGTTCTGTAATTTAAGCGATATGCGTTATGTTTTTTCTTGACTAAAGGCCTAACTGTTCTGTTACATAATCTGATTGCCTTTACCTGCTAGCTAAATTAGCGGTATTGCGCATATCCATAAAAAAGAATTCTGCTTAAAGATGGTTATTTAGAATCAGAAGCGAACTGGCTAAACTTCTTAATAGCTTATAAGCGCTCTGAACTTAACCGTATCTCTTAGTCTTGGTGCAGAGACGATGTTTAATTTTTAAATATAATAAAAAAGGATATTTTCCTTGGCATATAGAACAAATATGCTATTAGATATACAAAACAAATAGCTATTTTTCTAGCTTCACTCTAGAAAGGCGTTTAACCGAAAGTTAATGTGAGCTGCGAGAGATTTGCCTAGCAGAAAGCAACGATTCCGCTAATAAAACTTAATGTTTTGTTGGTAAAGCTTGTAGAGAAGTGTCTTCTGCAGCGATGAAGAAGTTAAAGAAGGATTGAGAAAAATGGCTGGCATTCTACAATGCCACCACTGCACTAATCATTAACAAGAATGATGAATTCAATTGAATTGGCTTTTGCGACAGTGAGGAGCCTATGAAGCTAATTCGCAAAGCTCTATGATTCAAAAAAACAACCCATTTAAATGGTATTTAAGCTTCTCCTTTTCTGCTCAGAAAAACTGGAGCAGCGGTTAAGAGGATTTGATCTACTAACCATTGTAGTAAATAACATCAAATTTAAAGATGAAAAATAGGTTCATGAAGTATTAGAGTGGAATCTGACCACCATACACTAAATTTACTAATAACTCAATAATTTACTCATTTCTTATCCATAAACATTCATTTATCTTCAGATAAAGAATCATTATCTTGTGCAGCCAATTCCGCTAGCTTAATCTTTAAATCAAGTAATTTTTTAAAAAATTTCAGCCTACTCTTTAAGGAGAGAATTATCTTATAACCTAATTTTCTAGTATAACCAGCACCTACAGTAATAATAAACTAGTCATTGACTTACT
>JBQMRO010000046.1:0-4108 GCA_052174475.1 Arsenophonus sp. NC-CH8-MAG3 | reverse complement strand
GCACTGATTTAATCATCCCCTAAAATCATACCAGCAATTGATTTAACCAAAGCAAATTGCGAATCAGGAACTTGATATATTTTGTTCTTTAAATATTTAAAATCTTTAATAATTTTATCTTTAATTAAAAATGCGTCCCCCTCCAATTAGATAAATTCGCTGAAACTCATTAAATGTTTTTAGCTTACTAGATACTAATACAGATAAATTATTTATAGCATCTTCAGTTTCGAATTTTATTCTATCTAATTTTTGCTGATTTAGATTTATCAACGAAGTTAAAAACTCATATTTTTTATAAAAAATATCTAACATTAAAGTTATTAGCAGAAGTATAACTTAAGCCTATATTCGTCTCTGATTTAACTATTTTTTGTATTCGTTTAACAATGCAAGAAACACCCAATGACGTTTCAGCAATAACATGCATTAATTGTTTGAATTTTCCTAAAACAACACCACAATCTAACGTAGTTCCACCCAAATCAACAATAAGAGACGATTCAAAGTCATTAACATGGTCATGTTAAATCTTTCGTGCAAAGCCGTTAAAGACTCTGGATTAACGTGGACTTTTTTTATTTTAAAGATATCTTTGTAACTTTCTCCATCATGATATTTTATTATTTTTAATAAATTGGCTTTTTTATTTTCTATATTTTTTGTGTTCTTTTGACGTTGTTCATTAAAGAACTCGAATAAAGGTAATGTTACATATAATTCTATTTCACTGGGCATTAAATCAGTATTCAATAAAGCATGATGAACAGATAGCAAGTTTTCATCGCTATATTGATAGTTAACCGTTGTGGTTTCGCTAGCATTATTGATTCCATCGTTAAAAGAATAGCGTTTGCTATCTATCTCATAATTATAAATGTTTTGCCTGAAAGCAAAATTCCAGTTTCCTGCTAAAAATGAAGTTTCTGTTATTTTTGTCACTAATTTTTTTACTAATCAGCATACGTCAGCTTCACAAAAGTAGAACCATCATCAAAAAATATCTTTTGCATAAATATTATATATATTGGTTTTAAAATAAAAACCAATATATACTCAAAAATGAAAAAAGTTAAAATTAATACATAAAAATAACTCAATTTAGTTTATTTTTGGTATTGATCTTAATAAGATATTTATCTTATTTATCCCATTTTTTTTGCAGGATTTTAAATATATTACCTTTTTATTTCGACGAAATGTTATTCCATTATTGATACGAAGTAATGATTTTATTTAAAATATGGATTTCTAAATTATGAGTTAATGTCGGATATTTTGCTATAAAGTAGCATTTTGGCATGAGAAATTAATTCAAATTTTTTATTTATTTTTGTTTCGTGGTGCTAAAAAGGTTGCAAATTATCCTCAATAACCTATTAGTTTACTTCCTCTATTATTGAATATTGTTGTCATAATGAAACGTACCTAACTGAATAAGTACCTAATAATTAGCATGGAGTTATGCTCACTTCTAGTGTATTGAATTTGAATATGGCAATATATCATATTGATTGATTTTAAGAATGATTACAACAACAGAGATATAATTCACGAAATCAGATAATTACCTATAAATCCCTTGCATGAACGCATCCGTAATGGTGCCAGATAGCTGATAGGTGCTGCTGTTGAGACGGAGCTCGAAGCCAACTGCAAGAGCATGATGAATTCTACCTTGTCAAGAGTGGCCTAATATGGCCGGTGCCAATAACGATTATTTATAGCAGCGAACCATACAGACTGGTATTGTGGATGTTGAGATTAAAGTGTCTAAGATTAAGGAATAATAGCGGCAACGGAATATACCTTAACACACATACTTGCTACCACGTTATCTAAAGCGTGTAAAAAGCAACAAAGAGTTACAACCATCAGCTATCTATCTGTGAGGCATCTACACCGGTGATTTTTACGAAGCACTGTAAGCGCTTATAGATGAAAAGATATGCTCTTCTGTCTGTGGGGGTTTCCCCATCAGCAGACTGAAACACTGATGCCTTGAATAGCATCAGGCGATAGCGGTTGCGTGATTTAAGCGATACGCGCTATGTTTATTTCTTGACAGATAGACATATACCGTTCTGTTAGGCAAGCTGATCACCTTTGCCTGCCTTTTATTATCAGTACTACAGTGCATATGGACGTAAGGAGCTCGTTGCGATAGAAAATTCTTATCAAGAGTCAGGTGCGCACTGGGCCAAACTTCTAGATGGGCTTGCGAGCAATGGATTTAATCGTATCTTTCAAACTTGCTTAGGAGACGCGATACTTGGGTTTTTGGAATGCAAATAGCAAAGATGTTTCCGGATATGCAGAAGCAACGCTGCTGGGGTTGTGGGTATACAAAATAGTTGATGATCTGGCTTCACTACATAAAATCTATGTAACCGAATTAAGGCTAAGCTGTTAGAGCTTTTGATAGCAGAGAGCCGTGACCGTGTCCGATAAAAAACTTTTAATTCTTTATTAGAAAGGTTTTTAGCAGTACATTGAAGCGATGAAGAAGTTGGAGAAAGATCGAAAAAGAATTGCTGGCATTCTACGATTTTTCGTCAGCGCACTTGGTGCCATAAAAACGATGAATCAGATTGAATTTGGTTTTGTGATAATGAGTTTACGAAGACGAAGCGTAAAGCACTGTGCTTTGAGAAAATAACCTTTTAATGCTATTTTAAGATGCTATCCTGTCTGCTCAGAAAATCTGAAACCGCGGATAAGGGGATTTGATCTGCTGATTCTGGTAGTAAACAACATCCAATTTAACGATGGAGACCAAATTTATAAAATCTCAGAGTGGAATATAGCCTGACAATCGTCATACATCAGATTTGCTAATAACTCTTTCCTTACAAAATAAATGACAGACGCGTTATATTAAAAATTAACCGTAGTGAAGTAATTCGCCAAAAACTTCATTATCTATCTCTGTCCTATATATCGCTTTTCTCATTGCTAACATAGCAATAAAGTTAGTATCGATTAAAAGATCAATTTTAATTTCTACTCCTCGATAATATTTAATTTAACAATTAATATATTGGTTAATACTTTATTTATTTTTACTGAAATCAGTGTGATCTCTCAATTAATCTCTGAGATAGTGTTCATTATTACAATAGTATCATAACCTTATCTATTATAAGATTCTATATAAATTCTTTTTATTTTAGATATATCTTTTTAGTTCTAAAAATAAAAGAAAGCCAGAAAGTGTAGAAAGTGTAGAAAGTGTAGAAAGTGTAGAAAGTGTAGAAAGTGTAGAAAAGGACAATAGCAAAAAGAAAATAAAATGAATTGGGTTTTTAAAATTTCCATTTTCGAGTTAATAACTAAATATTTTTATTTAGTCATATCACGCACCATCTTCTGTTTTATTTGTTGAAGTTATTCATTAATCGATTTTCATCGATAATTTTTTAAAATATTATAAAATTTTATTTTTTTGATAATTTTCAAGCACTTTTCATTATTTAGGACTTATTAATATTTAGGAGATATGTTTCTTTCAGGCTATCAACATATTCTTTTACCTTATTTAGTGAAATGGTATTAAGTTTATCTGTTTTTTTGTAAACAATTTAACTATTTTCTTGGCGTTTTCCTCTAGTTGCATTTGGCTCGAATAAATCCATATTGCATCTGACTTACCACTCCTTTCGGCTCTGAAGGAGTTTAGGTTGTGAAACATATTATTGCCTTTCAGATGATTATCGAATCATGCTATTGGTAATTAGCGTAATCTTTATAACTTCTGCAAGGGAGTTTTGTCAGTGTAGTTTTCCTGTTTTATTTTAGCTATACTGAAAATCTAAAAATCAGGTTTCCTAACTGGGTCATAGCATCGTTAGCAAATCATTGGAATATAGCTTTGATCATCAATATCATCTTATTTTTACTATTTAGCAACGATAAGTTCGGAGATGTCATAATATTTAGTCAAAGTAGACGCAGGCTCTTCGCTTGCCTGAAGAATATCTCTAATTTTAAGTGTTGTAGTTACCTGAAGATGGAGCCTCATCATCATGATATTTTTCCTTCAACTATATCCATTAAGTAGCCATCTTGCTATGAATATGGTTATGCGAGAAGGGTCTATATAATAATC
>JBQMRO010000045.1:0-4148 GCA_052174475.1 Arsenophonus sp. NC-CH8-MAG3 | reverse complement strand
AATAGAGTATCGAAATTAGTATCTTCTATATCTTGTATACTTATGGTTGATAACTCAATCAATATCTCTATCTTCATGTCTCCATCACTCATGGCAGTCTAGATATTAAACATGCTATATGGGTTGGAGCTGTTGTTCAAAAAAAAGAGTGGGTGAATGAATCTAACGAGGCGTTATTATCTGGTTACTGTGTATCACAACTATGATCTAATAAATTACACTGTCTTCTTGGTCTTGAGTATATCCGCCAAAGTAAGGAATATCAGCGTACACCTGAATGCACGGTGCGGACGTGTTATTGTAAAGTACACTTCACTAAAAATACGAAAAATAAGTACGGCATATCATGAAATATCTTTGGGGGATAACACCTTAAGTAGCTCACTGATATCCGCGTTAAAACTTCAGTATTACCGAAGAGAAGAGGTATTGTGCATCATTAGTATGACCATTTAACTAAACAGTACTGATAGCACACCATGAAGCAGAAAGAGATCATTGGGTGCTATATTATCCATATTCTAGCAAGATGTTTTAAGATGCTGCGTTATAGTGATTTATTGTCGAATCTTCAATGAGGCAGTTTATTACTAAGATATAAAGGCACTGGAGACAATAGCTCCCAAACAATTAGAGTTCGCTGTTATGATAAAAGAATTTCTGCGCACAGAAATCCAAATACAAATGCATTCATATGCTGACAGACTACTTTTATCAACACTTAGCTTTTAGAACAGGCAATGGAATTATTGTCAGAAAGAATGCATAAAATAAAAATAACTAAGATTATTACATTAAACCTAGGTTAATGTCACTAAAATTAACGCAATTATAGGTCAAGAATACAGACTTCGATGAAATTTTTACTTACAATAGAGACCATGATAAACCAATTCTAGTTTTCTTTTAACACAAATAAATGTTTTTGTTTGCTCTTAAAGAGCAATTTAATTTCTTAATCATGAACGAATTGTGGTCTTAATCGCCTGAGATTAAAAGGGTTATGTGTGAGCTATGAGCTTTTTAAAGAGTTTAATGTACAGTGTGTTAGCTATTTTCTTAAGCCGATCATAGATAAAGAGTCCATCCTTTGTTCGGATGGAGCTAAATAATACGAAACTTTTACCAGCGAGCATTAAATTAGTCAGCATCGCCTAATAAGGTTAGGTAATTAGAGAATTATTGGTAAGCAATTCTATATTTAAAATCTGAACAGTTATTTAATCGATTAAAAAGATAAGGGATAAGTAGACACCCCATAGTAGAAAGTCGTTTTATTTACCGAATTGTCTAGCCTGGAGAAAATTGTTTGAAACCATAATAATTAAAATAAAGACGCAGCTATAAATTACTTTGCGAACAAAACAGCAACTTTTACTAACAAAAACATTTTTACCACTTAACATTCTTTATCTTCTTGAAACAAGATAAATATCATTTTTCATTTTCCATATTGTTTAGTTGCCAATATGAATTTTTTAACTTATACATCTTACGTTTACCTTTTTCCCGTTGTTGCTCTTTTTCTTCCTGCTCTGACGTCAAATTACGGTTATTAAAAATTACCATATCAGCTTCTGTATCATAACGAATACCATAATTTGGCAAGTCATTCGCTTTAGCTAGTTGCTTAATATTATGCCTAAACATTTTTAATAATGCGGTACTCCCCGTTTTTAAACGCAGTTTTTCAAGAGCTATAGTAAATTCCCCCTGATTACCACAATGCTTACGGGCTATTTCATAAATTCTCCTATCTATCGCCTTTCTAATACGGAAGTAATCTTGACTGATTTTTAATATTTTCTTTTTATGCAACGCCTGATAGAGCCAATCAGGTAACGTTACCTCAACCATACCAATATTAAGTTTACCTTTTTTTTCTTCTAAAATAACCCACTTATCAATTAAACCAAAATTTTCTGTTTTTCTAGAATCTTCAGAATAGACTACATTTGTTTCAATTCTTGTTCCAGCAAGACGAGATAGTGACTTTCTTAAATCTTCATATGCCCTACCACTCTTCGCTCTATTCGTTGTTACAAAAAAATCATATGGTGTAAAATAAACAGTACGACTAATTTTCTCATGATTATTAATAGACTCTTGTAATTTAGAAATAGCGTAAATCCAAACATCCTTATCAAAAACGGTTGCTATTCCATATTCAGCGTTAGGGGCAACAACTATTGTTGTGTTACCACTTTTATACCTGCGTGTGTCGATATCACCACCTTTTAAAGCAAAAAATGGGTGTTCCATACTAGCCATTTCGTCTCTAAATCCTGAAAGCTCAACTTCATCAGCAATAAAAAAATCTATCTCGTGTTTTCGAGGGCGTAAAGTTTTCAAGTTGTTTTCTCTCTCTTTGTTTCTGCTATCTGTCATAGCCTTATCCTATCTGTTCTAGGGTTGTTATTAGAGCTAGGTAGGTGTGACCAGAACCTATCCTTCTCCCTAGTTCGTTTTTCGACTTTTAAAAACCGTAAAACATGATAAAACATCGACTTTTAAAAACTAATTATCGATAGTTAAAAACTACTGTCAAGTATAGGTTACGTTTTAAACAAATTTTTTTTTAAAAACTATGGATAAATCTTAAACGTAGCGCCCTAGTGGGCGCTTTAATATTCTAACGGCAACACTGTATAACTATCTTTATCAATCATGGAGATGAAATGTATTACTAGCTGGTTAACTGCTTCAGGACGGATGTAGTTTAATACGTGCTAATTACAACGGGTATATCCCACTCAGTCGAAGCCAGTAAGTTTTCACTGCCGCATTACTTTTACTTTGATATAATTTAAAAAATTGTGCACTTGAAGACGATCAATTCGCCCACTATAATGCGTCCGACAATTCCGTGATAACAATATTCGCTGTCACTAAAATAGTGAATAAATACTTTCTCAAGCTAGCAATAATGTTCTATCAGATGGTGATCGTCTGACTCAATCTGCTTGGTGATAATGGACTTTTTAGTCCAGGTATAAGAGTTGCGCTAGTTGTCGGTTTATTAGCTCAATCAATAATTGAGGATCAGGCAGCTGTTTTGCAGATATCTCTTTAATTTCCAACCGATCAATAATGATTTAGTCATCATTGACATGAACTCTTGTTATTAGTAGATACTTGGTTATTATTGTTTCAATGGTGATTAATACAGATACTTTATCGAATATTTAGTATTTGAAATAGCGTTCAAATTATAACGCAAGGCATAAGGTTATCAATAATAGCTATGCGTATTTGATTTCCTAGATGTTTTTCTTATAGGCAATAATTAGCATCTAAATCTCCCTATAAATACGGCCTTTTGTAAATCTTCAATAGTTAGCAGTCGTCGTATCGGTAAGTTTGTTGATATAAGGTGTAACATGCAAGATAAAGCGACATAGACAGTACTAGTATAATGCATTTTCCAAAGCCTGGTTAGCCAGAAAATTACCATCCCTTAAACTGAAGTAATAGGAGTTTCAATATCCGAATTTTATCATGAAAAAGCCTAATAACTAAAATTTAGTATCGACATCTAAGTCATACTTAATCCAGGCGTCCATAACTACATATAAGTCCTTATACGGAAAAGGAGGACGCACATAGTGTACATAACTAAACAGCTTTGAAATTATTCAGTAATGCGGTCATTTTTATAAAAATTAGAGTAAAACTATTCTCGGTAACCTCATGCATTGATAGAATAATGGTAAGATCGGGCTCAAGCGCTACTCCTTCGTCCTTGTCGATATACTCCAGATAAGCAGTCTACTGTGAACTCGCGTCTGAATATAGCAAACTACTGGCATCGTGCCAAACGGCAAAATGCACCTTAGATGCCAATACCACAGTAGTCTTGAAGAAATAGGATTAATATACTGTTACTGCCTCACCCTGTCAGGCGGAGTGTCGCTCGATAGAAGTATTGCTACGTTGATAATTTTATCTAGTAACAGATTGGTTAGGTCTAGCGGAACCCTGACGCCCGAAAAGGCTTTCTTGTACCAGGTTGACAAAGTGCTTCACATTGAATCCTCCAATAATTGTCTGCGATAAAATATCAATCATCTTGTTATATGGCTGCATCAGTTGCACAACGCGATCGATATCGGCATTGAGCTGTAGTGAAGTATGTTGATATCATGTTT
>JBQMRO010000044.1:0-131187 GCA_052174475.1 Arsenophonus sp. NC-CH8-MAG3 | reverse complement strand
TGGATCAGCTTGCCTAACAGGATGGTTTCTTTTATCGGTGCAGAAATAAACGTAGCGGTATCGTTTAAATCACACAGGCACTATCATTGCCCTCTTCAAGCTATTGCTGTTTTAGTCTGCTTATGGCTCTCTTGGTAAGATACTATGTGTTTTTCACCGAGAAGCGTCAACAGAGCATTCTGAGATTAACGATGCATTTGCTTTACAGATACAAGCTCATGCATTAGCATTCTTCGCTATTTTATACGCTTTATATAAGCGTAGTGATAATGAGCTCTTGAAGCATATTTCATTGCTGGTTGTTGCGACACCACTATTTACCGGTCTTAGATACTTTAATTTCAACATCACTTATAACAGTCTGTATAAGTTCTCTATGGCAAATAATCGTTATAGACAACAGTAATGAACAGCAAGAAGGCGACGATTAGTATTTTGTCTAGCAATGGCTTCGAACTCTACCTTAATAAGAGTGCTATCAGCTTCCTGTCACCATTATAGGTGACTTCATTCGCTTTAATGAAGTCACTAGGTGATATCTGGTTTTACGAATAACCTTAGAATAGACTTTTCATGGGATATCATCTCTCTGTTATTAAAATTATCTATAAAATAGATCAAAACAGGATACACGTTAGCATCTCTAAAATCCTATATACAAGAAATAAGCATAACTTGATAGACCTTCATTATTTATTTACCTTAACTTATATCTTTTAGTAACCATCCTATCATAAATAGGGATGTATGATAAAAGTCCATATAATGGATTCTTAGCAAATAGATAAGATAGAAGAATAAAAATATTGAAAAAATAAAACAATATAACAAAAAAGTCTGCATAAACGCAGTTTTTAACTTATAGAATTAGAAATAATTATCTAAGAAGTTAATTATAACTTACTCTATTTGGCCTAAATTGATTTTAGCCTTATCACGTAAATTTAACATAAGTAATTCAATCATCACATTGCCAAGTATCATTTTATAATGTTGCGAAAAGATCTTTAATTCAGCTTCTGTCGGTTGCCCTTGAGTAACTTTTAGCAATTTAATTATTATTAAATTATCTTTTGTATCTTTGGTACAAAGATAAGTCGGTGTATCCCTTTTAGGGATTGGCATTTGAAAAATATGCTCAGCTAATGAGCTATTTTGATCAAAACGCTCAATAATCTTTGTTTTACCAAATGCAGTACTCTTTTTTAGTAAAGCTGCGTCACCTTCGCCTTGTTTTAATGCGATCAGCAATTTATTACCCTCTACTTCCATCTCTTTTGTAGCCTTATTAAGCTTCACTAATTCAGCTACTGTTTTTTTTACCTCATCAAATAATTGTATTACCTCTGGTTTATATTTTTCAACTCGAATAATAAATGCACGTTCACCATCGACATTAATAACATCTGAATTAATATTTGTTAGCTTATTTTTATCTACTAAGTTACTGCTAAAAATAGCTTCAGCCACCTTATCAAATCTTATCTCTTCAGGAAGATTGTTACGACTAAACCAATCTGTAGTTACCGCTTTAATACCAGTAACTTTTTCAGTAGTTATTAAAGATTCGTTATCATCTTTTGCTGCACGACTTGCAGTTTGTTGTAGTAAATAAAATGCATTAATCGCTTTTTCACTTTTTATAGTATTGGTAATCTCAGTTTTTACTGACTGAAAAGGTTTTATGAATTCAGGCTTAATATCATCAAGACGAAATATAATATAATTATTAGTCGATTTTATTATGCCAGAAACTTGTTCTTTTTTAATTAGATTCGCAGCAATAATTTCACTTGGTGTTGAAGTTGCTTCCATCCAACCAAGAGCCCCATTATTTGCTGCACTAAATTTATCTGTTGATTTTTCAGCAACTAATTGCTTAAAATCAGCCCCACTAGCTAAAGCTTTAATAACGGAATCGGCTTCTTTTTTTGTTGCCAATTGAATCATGCTGTAATGTTTTTGTGCTGGCTGAGTAAAATTAATTATATTTTTCTCATAATAGCTTTTCAACTCCTCATCTTTGAGGGATAGCTTCTCATGTTGAGAAGCAGCATCTAACTTAATGTAGCTAACCTTCACCTGTTCGGGTGAAATAAAACTGTTCTGATGTGTATCATAGTAATCTTGTAACTCTTTATCTGTAACTATTTGTTTAGACTGATAGTCTGCAATGGGTATAGTTGCTATTTTTACTTCACGTTGTTGTAACAGTAACTCAGCATAGGATTTAATTTCTTCAGGTAAGGCAAATTCATTTGTCACGTATACTTTACTGAGTTGACGATTAATTAAATTATATCGTATTTCTTTAGCAAGATCATCGGCATTAATATTATTTTTAGATAAAATAGTTCGGTATTTTTTGCTATCAAAATGCCCGTCTATTTGAAATACAGGCATGTTGTAGATATCCTGCTTAATTTGATTATCACTCGCCGTTAAACCCAATTGATATGAATATTGATTAAGTAATGTTACGCTAATTAAACGTTCTAAAGCTTGATGCCTCAATATCTGGATCCCTTTCTCATTACTGGCAATTTTAGAAAATTGATCACCAAGTCGTTCTTGTAATGCTTGCTTTTCTTGTTGAAAAGCTTTATGTAATTGAAATTGACTAATTTCTGTACCATTTACTTTTGCCGCGTGATTACTTGAATCGCTAATCAAGTAACTACCAACGCCTGTAAATAAAAAGGATAAGATAATAATCACAAATACCATTTTGAGCGCAGGACTATACGCCACCGTGCGTAGGGTATCCATCATAAAGATGATGCTCTCCATTTTAGTCAAAGTAATAGATTCATAATACGCTATTTTAACTTAAAAGAAAAAGAGCATCATCTTTATGTGATGCACTCAATTTTAATTTATTAAAATAATTTATTTGATTTTAGTTTACCTGTTAACAGTATATCATAATTTTATTTTTGGGTTATGATAATTTCTAATATTAGAGGTTTCAGAGATAGTGCCGGCATATCCTGCTGATTAATTTTATGAATAATTTCAACAACAGAGAGATGATATGCATAAAAAAATCTACCCTTACAGATATCTCCAAAACTACATATTACCCTAAAAAGATGGGTAGGTTTCCTCTTGAATGAATTCATCGTATAATGGTGACAGGTAGATGATAAACATCGCTGTTGAGCGATGAGCTTGAAGCTATCATGCAAGAATATACTCAACGCCGCCTTCTCAACAGCTGTTATGGCTACATTTATAATGGCATTCTTTCGAAACGAATAATATAGATTGGTATTGGCGATGTTAAAATTAAAACTGCTTTAAGATTAAAAGTGATCGCAGTGGTAACGCGGAATATGCTTAAATAGTTCCTTTACTCTACCACACTAAAAAGTTGGAAGTACTGCGCATGGATATAAGGAGCTCTCTTCGCTCGAAGAGAGTTATTGAAAGTTAGAAGTAAACTAGGCTAAATATTTTCAATGACTGGTAAGCGCGGTTGTTTAACCGTATCCTCTCCATATTTACTACGAGATACCTTGCCTTGTTTTTGAAATACAATGACAAAGATATTTTAGGAAACACAGCACCAACGGATGCTAAGTATATAAAACAACAATCGATTTGCCGACTTTACCACACAAAAGGCATGTAACATCGAAAGTTAAGGGTGAGCTGCGATGGATGTCGATGTCTTGGCTAGCAAAGAACAGTGATGCCAATAATGAAACTCTTGATATTTTGTTAGCAATCTTTTCAGTATATCTTGAAGATATGAAATTGTTGAAGAAAGAGCAAAAAAGAACAGTTGGCATTCTATAACATGTCCCGTCAAGCGCGTTTGACTTAATTAAGACGAGCAATCCGATTGATTATTTTGCGACAATGAGGTTACATACCACGATGCGCGAAGTACTATTAATTCAAAAATAACTTTTTTAATGATATTTAAAACTATAAAAGTCCACTTTATTTTTTAATTTTACTTACTAACTAGTTCTTTTTCACGTTTTACCCCTTTTTAATAAAAAGTGGTTGAAAAAATATTTTTCCTAAAAGTTTATAAAAATATGATATCTTTATTTAATTTTATAAAAAATAGCAAGAAAAGATATTATCTGTAAATAATTATAGATTTGTTTATGAATTGTTCAGTAGTTAATAACTGATAAATAAATTAAGATTAATTGCTATTAAATTTATGTCATGTTAATAACATAACTAAATATTTCTTAGTCCCTTCCCCCATTAATCTAAAATGGGGAGTTTTGTAATGCAATGGAAAAAACCTCTTCAACCGTTTTTACCGGATAGATTTTTAAATCTGCGATAATATTTATGGGTATTTCTTCCAAATCTCGCCGATTTTCATCTGGAATTAGCACAATTTTTATACCACCACGGTGAACTGCTAATAGTTTTTCTTTTAAACCACCAATAGGTAATACTAACCCTCGTAATGTTATCTCTCCGGTCATCGCTACGTCTGCTCGTACAGGATTACCGGTTAAACAAGAAACTAGTGCTGTGCACATTGCAATTCCTGCACTAGGGCCGTCTTTTGGTGTTGCTCCCTCAGGAACGTGCACATGAATATCTCGTTTTTCGTAGAAATCAACGTTAATACCTAGCTTTTCTGCTCTCGCTCGAACTGCAGTTAACGCAGTTTGAATTGATTCTTGCATAACCTCACCTAATGATCCGGTATAAGTGAGTTTACCTTTTCCAGGTACACAGGCCGTTTCAATAGTTAATAAATCGCCACCAACTTCTGTCCAAGCTAAACCTGTCACTTGACCAATACGGTTTTCAGTATCAGCACGACCATAATCAACTTTACGCACACCAAGATAGTTTTTTAAATTATCTTCCTTAATAACAAGGTGTTTTAATAATTTATTCATCAGTAAAGCTTTTACTGCTTTACGACATAATTTAGAAATTTCACGTTCTAAACCGCGAACACCAGCCTCGCGAGTATAATAACGAATTATACCAATAATTGCACTATCATCAATCGTAAGCTCGCCTTTTTTTAATGCATTTCGTTGAATCTGTTTAGGTAACAGATGTTTTTTCGCAATATTAAGTTTTTCATCTTCAGTGTAACCTGAGAGACGAATAACTTCCATACGATCTAATAACGGTGCTGGAATCTTCATTGAGTTCGAAGTTGCAACAAACATTACATCAGAAAGGTCATAATCAACTTCTAAATAGTGATCATTAAATGCAACATTCTGTTCTGGATCAAGTACTTCAAGTAAAGCTGATGCTGGATCACCACGAATATCTGAAGACATTTTGTCAATTTCATCTAATAAAAATAACGGATTATTAACACCTACTTTTGCCATCTTTTGAATGAGTTTTCCAGGCATAGATCCAATATAAGTTCGTCTGTGTCCACGAATTTCTGCCTCATCTCTAATACCACCGAGTGCCATACGAATATATTTACGACCTGTTGCTTTAGCAATCGATTGACCCAACGATGTTTTACCAACACCAGGCGGTCCTACCAAACATAAAATTGCTCCTTTAATTTTACTCACACGGCTCTGTACCGCTAAATATTCAAGAATACGTTCTTTAACACGCTCTAAACCGTAATGATCGCTATCCAACGTCTCCTGAGCTTTTAATAAATCTTTTTTAACTTTACTACGAGCATTCCATGGAACTTGCACCATCCAATCAATATAGCTCCGTAAAACTGTCGCTTCAGCAGACATAGGTGACATCATTTTCAATTTTTGTAATTCTGCTTCTGATTTTTGCTGAGCTTCCTTTGGCATTTTAACTTCTTCGATTTTATGTTTGAATATTTCATATTCATCAGGTGCATCTTCCATCTCACCTAATTCTTTTTGAATTGCTTTCATTTGCTCATTTAAATAGTATTCGCGTTGACTTTTTTCCATCTGCTTTTTAACGCGATTACGAATACGTTTTTCAACCTGCAGTAGATCAATTTCAGATTCCATGATTGCCATCAAATACTCAAGACGCTCAGCTACATCCGCCATTTCTAATACACGTTGTTTATCAGCTAATTTTAATGGCATATGGGAAGCGATTGTATCAGCTAATTTATCCGATTGTTCAATAGAATGTAATGATGTTAATACTTCAGGCGGGATCTTTTTATTAAGTTTAATATAGCCTTCAAACTGATTAACGGTTGTTCGATTTAAGACTTCCTGCTCTTTTTCATCAACAGCCGGAGAATTAAAACACTCAGCCTGTGCGATGAAATATTCCCCATTATCTGTTAGCGTAGTGATTTTTGTCCGACGCAAACCTTCAACTAAGACTTTAACTGTACCATCTGGTAGTTTTAGCATCTGCAAAACAGAAGCAATTGTTCCTACAGAAAAAAGATCATTTACACCTGGTTCATTAGTTGACGCTTCTTTTTGAGCTACCAACATGACTTGTTTATTATGATCCATTGCAGCTTCAAGACAGTGAATAGATTTCTCGCGGCCAACAAACAATGGGATTACCATATGTGGATAAACCACAACATCTCTCAGAGGAAGTACAGGAATTTCAATACGTTCGGAATTCTCAAGATTCATAAGGCTCTCTCTTCTTTAGCTTATAACAATTTTAGGGTTTCCTTAAAAATTTTGAGAAACCTCAGTTTAAATATAAAATTATATGGAAAGAAAATTTTGAGATTCAATAGCTTAAATTCTGATATTAAATCCATAATTAGGAAAATCTCTCATTTTACATTATACAACTCAACTAAAAAAGCATTAAAATTTATTTTTCACCTGATGCTTGTTTATTAGACTGACTATAAATTATTAAAGGTTCTGATTGACCAGTGACCACCATTTCATCAACTAGTATCTTCTCAACATGCTCCATTGATGGCAAATGATACATAGTATCTAGTAAAGCGTCTTCCATAATAGAACGTAAACCACGTGCTCCTGTTTTTTTTGACAAGGCTTTTTTTGCGATTGCTTTTAATGCTTCTTCATGAAACTCCAGAAGAACGCCTTCAATCTCAAAAAGTGCTTGATATTGTTTAGTTAACGCATTTTTAGGCTCTTTCAGAATCTGAATTAATGCTTTTTCACTTAATTCGCCTAAAGTAGCTACGACTGGTAAGCGACCAATAAATTCAGGAATCAAACCAAACTTAATTAAATCTTCTGGTTCCACTTGAGAAAATAATTGACCTTCAGTTGCACGCTCAGATTCACTTTTTACTTCAGCTGAAAAACCAATGCCTGAACACTTATTTAAGCGTTGCTCAATTACTTTATCAAGACCTGCAAATGTCCCACTACAAATAAATAGAATTTTAGAAGTGTCAACTTGCAAAAATTCACGTTGTGGATGTTTACGGCCTCCTTGAGGGGGCACTGCAGCAATTGTACCTTCAATAAGCTTAAGTAAAGCTTGCTGAACACCTTCACCTGAAACATCTCGTGTAATTGACGGGTTGTCAGATTTGCGCGATATTTTATCAATTTCATCAATATAAACGATACCACACTGCGCTTTCTCTACGTCATAGTTACATTTTTGTAGAAGTTTTTGAATAATATTTTCTACATCTTCCCCAACATAACCTGCTTCCGTTAATGTTGTCGCATCAGCCATGGTAAATGGTACATCTAGGTAGCTAGCTAAAATTTCAGCTAATAGTGTCTTACCGCTGCCTGTAGGCCCTATAAGTAAAACATTACTTTTACCTAGATCTATCCGTTCAACATTTATTCCTTCGTTAGAGACATTATGTAGACGTTTATAATGGTTATAAACAGCTACCGCTAATACTTTCTTTGCGTTTTCTTGATCAATAACATAATCATCGAGATGACGCCGAATTTCATGGGGTGTCGGTAATGCCCTGCGTTTACGATATGGTGCAATCTCTCTAACTTCTTCTCTAAGAATATCATTACAGAGCTCAATACACTCATCACAAATATAAATTGACGGACCAGCAATTAATTTACGAACTTCCTTTTGGTTTTTTCCACAGAAGGAGCAGTACAGCAATTTTCCTGAACTTTGTTTGCGTTTATCTATCATTCAGATAACCTCACTTTTTTAACCATCGCTCTAATTTTAATAAAGAGGGTAATAGAAAACTGTTACTAATTAATCACGTATATAACTATATCAGGCATGCTATATATTTATGTAAATTAATTACGATTAATATAGATTTTATCTACCAAACCATAACTAACTGCTTCCTCTGCAGATAAAAAACGATCCCGTTCGGTATCATTCTCAATTTCTTTTATTTTTTTACCTGTATGTTTAGCCATTAATTCATTCATACGCAATTTAATTTTTAAAATCTCTTTGGCGTGAATTTCAACATCCGATGCCTGTCCTTGAAATCCGCCTAAAGGTTGATGAATCATGACACGAGAATTAGGTAAACAATAACGTTTTCCTTTAGTGCCAGCGGTTAGCAGAAAAGCGCTCATTGAACATGCTTGCCCGATACAAATCGTACTAATGTCAGGTTTAATAAATTGTATCGTGTCATAAATTGACATACCTGCTGTAATAATCCCACCCGGTGAATTAATATAAAGATAGATGTCTTTATCAGGATTTTCAGACTCTAAAAACAGCATTTGAGCAACCACTAAATTTGCCATGTGGTCTTCAACCTGGCCAGTTAAAAAAATAATTCTTTCTTTAAGAAGTCGCGAATAAATATCATAAGAACGTTCGCCACGTAAAGTCTGTTCGATTACTATCGGTATTAATGCCATATGTGGCTCAAGTTGATCTTGATTGTTATAAAATGACATTTTCCATCTCCTAAATTAAATGTTTTATAGTACTAAATTTATCTAAATCTACTCAAGATAAATAAGAATGACTGTATAGTTACAAACTTAACTATTTTTTATAAATTGATATTCAATTTAGAATAGCATTCTATAAAATAGAAAATTTTATCTAAGTTATTCTTTTTCTTTTTTCTTTAAAAAGAAAAAGTTTTTAATGATAAAACCCGCAGCACATAAAACTGCGGGTTTTTATAAAAGCAGATAAAAATTCATTTACTTAGTAAATACATTACCTGGAGGCTGATTCATTAATTTTTGGAATTGAGTTTTTATCCATTACTTCTTGCTTTTTCTAATAAAATTTCAATTACTTGTTCTTTTAGTATTAAATTAGAAACACTATCCATTCATTCTTTATTTTTGTTATAGTATTTGATCACTTCAGTGGGATTTTTATAAGATGAAGTTATCTCTTCAATCAATGACTTTATATGAATATCATTTTCAGTTAACGAGTTTTATTGATATTCGATTAATAATAAACTAACAATGACGCGATGTTTAGCTTATTCTTCAAATATTTCATATGGTAATTCTAACACCTATTTTCATTGCTATCAAAACGTTTTCCCGCTTGTTGAGGCGTAGTACACAATTTCTTTGTTAATAACAGCAGTATGGCTTATTTAATTTTGTTTTTCTTAATTAAACCCACCAAGTATTTACATCTTGATTCAATTACTAACAGCCATTCAGCTCACGCTCCATATTTTATATACTTTGTACGTAAAATCTTCATTGAAAGCGTTAAAAACATTAAACTTTTTGATAAATTCTTTCCTCAGTTCTAGTAACACACGTTCACGTTTCACTTTCTCTAAAGTGAAAATAAAATTAGCCGCTTTTTACCTTTAGATTCTCTAGGTGAGAATCAACTGAAAATAGACATTGATGGTGAATTTCACCTTACGGATGATCCATGTATACCATTTTTAAAACCGTGAATCATACGATTTTGACCAATTGCCAGCATAAAGTGGCTCACATTTACTAGCACCTTCAAACACTTTCATCATCAATTGTGCCTTTAAAGTTGATAGTTATTCACATCTGCACCAACTTTTTTATTTTGTTTTTATTAAAAAGTTGGTGCTTGTATAATGTTTTCAACATTGTGTTAAAATTTTTATATTTTATAATAACAGTTAGTTTTTAACTTTAAAATTTTTAAATCCTTTAATCCAATTTCTGGATAGACTTTAAATTCAACGGCATAGATAAATTTTCATCTGGTTTAAACTGTTCATATTGATATCTTATTCACCAGCTGGATTAATTTTTTGTTCTATAATTGCATTAACAAAATCACGCTGAATTATATCGTCAAGAACATCCTATAAGACAGAAATATCATATCGTTGCTTGCCAATATTCATTGGCACTTTATCTTTATGAAAATTATCAATGCACACTTTTAATATATCAATGAATTCAGTATTCATTGATATTTCAATATTAGCATTAGGAATAGTAATTTTTATACGATACACACCACTAAGATTTAAATTGCTTCAACAGAAACGGGCATCTTCTTATCTCAAAAGAATCTTAGTACTTCGGACAATTCCAGAGTAAATATTGTCAGATATTAGCTATAGTAATATTTACTGATCTCAAAACTCGATTTTACCCCCTTATTTTGAAGAATACTTCTTAAGTGGGAGTGGTACAAAACCTTATAAGAATTAATTTGATCTTATAGAAATGCATAAGATATGAGTTAAGAAAAAGCAAATACTAAATATTTTAAATGTTGGGTTTTGTGGCAATATTGATATGCTTAGCTTAGAATAAGCTAAAACAATAAAATCTATTATTAATAGCAATTATTACTAAATAAATATCCTGTTAAATTAAGATAATTATCTATTTTTTAATCTCGATTGATCTACTCCTCTCCCACCACGACAAGCTGGTGAAGGAAAAACTTTCTGTTGGACTTGTTGCCATTCAGTTGGAGTATATGTATGTAATACCAATGCATGAACAGTATTATTATAAGATAATTTATCTGCTAATAATTGATAAACAGCTTGGTGACGAGCAACCATCCTTTCTGTTACAAATCTTTCAGTCACTAAAATAACTTTAAAATGACTTTCAATACCTTGTAGGACATTATGTTGATTACTTTCATCTAATACCATTAGATACACTGGCGAAAAAGCATATTTCAGTTTTTCTTCAATTTGTTTACGCATGGTTTGTATAGGTTTACATATCATATCAAATAACTCTTTTTAGTTCACTTTATTAAGTAAATATTTAGAGGCTAATAAAAAATAATTAATCTCTTTTTTTATTCAATACCAATAACTTTCTAGCATACTAACAGTAAAATACTAAAATATGGTAACGATTAAATTAATTAATGCTAAATAAGTTGAGAAAACATGTTAAAAAATACCTTTTGTTTAATTCATTGCTTTATTAATCCAATTAAATTTAACAAGATGTGTTGCCACAAGTAATACCCTGTCTATCGAGCCAAATATTATACTCCCAACTCAAGATCCGACAATAAGAGCAGTTTCAATCAATATTACTAGCATTGATAAAAGAAGCTCAACGGCACTTACCAAGGTTAATCGTAATTCAATAGTAGTCGTATTAAAACCCTCTCGCGATTTACGCTATCTCTTACAAGAAGTATTAGAAAAACAGATTATCGCCAGAGGTTCTATGATTAGCGCCACAGCTAATATAAATTTAGAAATTATTCTAAATAACTTGTATGTCGATATACAAGAATGTAGCTTACGTCATAATATTACTATCAATGTTGCAATTAGTTTAGTAGCTATTGCATATAATGGTTCCACCAGTACGCGTACCTATACACGCAGCTATAATGAACAAGTGCCTCTTGATGCTAGTAATAAAAAAATTGCTTATGCTATTAATAAAGTGTTAACCAACATTATTGCTGATATGGCTAATGATTCTGAAACAAGCCGGTTCATGAAAAAAAAACGCACAATGAATTTTTCAGTGTTTTAATTAATATGCTGCTAGCAATACCTATGTTTACTAATAACATAGCAACAGGATGACTGTGAAAAACTATCTGAACATGTCATCCAACATCGTTAACGAGTACTATTTTATTAAATTTTGTGTTAGGGATTGCAGTTGGCAAGTACTGCAAGTATTTTCTACGTTTAACTGATCGTTGAGTATATTGATATTAAAACGATCAGTTTTTTATTAGTTGGGCAAAGATTATGTGTTAAAATTTTTTTGGTCCCCATCAATGGGGACAGCTACACGCCTATCTTGCCTAGACAGTCGTCATGGTTGATTATTACCACTTAGATTTTTCTGATTATCAGAATTTCTTCAATAGGATTTACGTATCAAAAGAGCATCTTTGTTGGTTAGCTTGTATTTACGGTTCTGATTATTTTCTGATACGCATCAGAATATATTGTTTTTGAAATTATAAACTAGTTTATTGTCTGTAAAAGAGCGTGCTGCTGGGATGGCATATCCTTTATTGATTATTGTATTTAGTATATTGATTTCTAGCGGATTAGATTTATAGAGTTGATCGACCATTTTATTACTTGACAGTAACTCTATCTACTGATAACTAGCTTAAGGCTAATTGGTATTACGCAACGCTATCGTTAAAGAGCTGCTAATATAATATCTTTCCCTCCAGAAAATTATATGAAGCGTTATATAAACCATTAGTAGAATTTTTAGGCGTAAAATGCCTGACTTACCTTATATTATTGATCATTTTTATAAAATAAGTGATATATTTATTAGAGCGCTTAGCACTAACTTTCTATTAAATAGACTTAGCTTTCTTCGGTTGTGAAGTGGAGACCTATCAATAAAACTTTTTTACTATTTACAATCATTCTTATTGCTTTATATGGCGGTTATATTTTTATAAAAATATTTTTATTTAAAGTCTTACTTATTTTTGGTATTTTATAGTCTATTTTTAATTTTTATTATTAGTTTCTAACATAACACCACAAATATTTATCACTAGCAGTCTTTTCTTTATTGAAAAAAAATTTCACGGCATTGAGGAGTTACTGCTTTTGTCGCATTACTTACTGATGCTTTTCAATCAATCTCTTTCTGCAACTTAATTTTTTCCTTACTTCAGCTTATCTGCTTGAATGAGTTTATGTTTAACCTATTGAAAGCTGTGCTCGTGAGCAAATATAATTGGCAGTTTTTTTATTTTATCTCTATCGTTATTTCATTGCTGAGTATTTTTTCTATTGATATAAAAACAATTTTCTATCTTGTTTTCAACAAGCAGCCCAATTTATATATTGAACTTATTTTAAGTAATCGTATAAATTAACTATTATATCTATGGCATCTCTTAACAAATATATTTATTTATTGGTAATAAAATAGTTTTAAGCTATTTGTCTGATATATAAAGCTAATTTAGTTATATAACTGATTGAATTATAGTTCAAAATATTAATTGATAAATAATAAATTATTAATTTACAGTATAGTACTTAGTACTATTGATTTTATTTTAAGCGAAATCCCAGATATTATCTGGCACAATATAGTAAAAACAGAAATATCAAAATAATGCAATAGTAAATATTTTACTAAAAAAATATAACACTTATATAAAAATATAATATAAATTATTTATTATTGATTGCTATCAAATAGTTATTGATATATAAGTGATATTGATAACCTATCAATAAGATCCTGTTCTGTGTACAAAATACATTGTATCATTTCGCGTAATTATTAAAAATCTGCTGTATAATAGCTAGGCTATTTCTACTATATTGCTTTATAAGTCTGTTCTCCATTCTTAAATTTAAGTTGTTTACTATACCCAGTAAGATTATGGGTATAGGTTTGACTATCATTAAGCCAGTTCCTGCTTTTTAAGCAGGCAGATAGTAGTTTAAATAGTATTGAAAGGGTCGTTTTCTCGAATTACAGTTCTTCTTGATTATTCTCTAGCTTCTTCATCGCTGCAGATGATACTTCGCTAATAACCTTGCCAGCAAGGCATCAAAGGCTTTGTTGGCAAAACCAGTTCTCTGTGCTAATCAGAGAACCTAGAAAACTCACAACTTTAACTTTCAGTTAAATAGCTTTGTTGAAGTGAAACTAGTGCATTAGCTATTTTGTGTAGCTAATAGCCTTTGCGCTACATATCTAGGAGCATCGTTACCATTGCATTCTAAAAAAACCAAGTGCCGCGTCCCCGTACTAAGTCTAGGAAATACGGTTAAGTCCTGCGCGCTTACAAGCTATTGAGAAGTTTTTAGCTAGTTTACTTTTGATTTTTAATAAGAATCTTCTACCGCAATGAGCTACTTAGGTCCATGCAGTAATGTCAATAATATCTACTAGGCAAATAGACTCATATTGCCTGACAAGGGGTATATGTCTTTAGCCAAGAATAAATGTAACTGGTATCGCTTAAATCACACAGCTACTATTTCCTATTCTCTTCAAGCTATTGCTATTTCAATCTGCTAATGATATCAGTAGCAAGACCATGTGTCTTCTTATCAAGAATGCTCAAGAACTTCGTAAAAATCACCGATGAATTACTTTTACAGGCCATCCAATTATGGTCGCAACTTTTCGATATTTTGCGCGCTTCAGATGAGGCGATTAGTAATGAGTTGTTAAAACATATTTTGTTGCCATTGTGACCTAATGACCTTAGGTACTTTAATCTAAAGATTCCTACAATATGGGTCTGTATAATTCGCTGCGGCAAATAACTATTGCAGTTGATAGGCAAACCTGTCAACAAAACAGTGTTGAGGATGTTGAGCAGCATGGCTTCGAACTCCGTTTAAACAACTATGCCTATCAATTGCCTAGCGTAATTATGGATGACTTCATATAAGAGATTAGAGTAATATCTCATTTCACATATCCCTGTAGGTTAGACTTTTATGACATAATATCTCTCTGGTTGTTAACATTATTTATTAAATTGATTAGAATGATATCGCTATTATCTCTGAATTTTCATATACCAGAAATTAGCATAACTAATTTATATTGATGATAGTATCATTATGCAGATACTGTGATAAATAACAAGGACGTTTCTATAAAAGATAAAAGATTGTTATAATAATGCTGGTTAATACGGTGATTACCGTAGTTGCGCATAATCTAATGATATAAGTATATGATATGAACCAGCATCGGTTGTTAAAGAAGACGAATTTTCTCTGTTATTCAGGATTAAATAACGTTGTAAAGTGGGTTAAATAGCAATAACAAGTTTTTTAGAAAAAGGTAACGGGAGCGGGGCTAAGTGAACCACTGCTACTCATTGAGTCAATAGTGGAGATTTTTAAATATTTAAAAAATAAAACTGTGGGATATAGAAAGTTTTCTATAGAAAACGCCTTAGATATACATCTATATAATAAATCTCGTATCGAATAAGCGATTTAATGATACTTTCTCAATGCAGAGTTTTTTTAATTAAAACGCTCGATTATGTGATTAAATTTATACCTGTTGGAAAAGTTGTTACAGATATGATTGCCATTCCTGGGGATCTTAAAGAACTTTGTGCATTATAAATTTACTTAAAAATAAAGAAAAATTTAGCGATGATTTACTCTACGTAAAATTTAGTTACCATTCAAATAATAGATACAAAAACTGAGTACTCAGTTGGTTAACTTTCCTTGTATATTACAATTGATGTAAAATAAAAATTAATAATAGAATCTATTCAAGTGGTTTGAATAGGAGTTTTTAAATATAAATATACAAGAACGGTACTAAACAGATAAAATTATCTACTTTTGCAGTAAATAATAGAGGTAAGCACTACATATATGTAAAAAGACACTTACCTTACAGGTAAGTGTCTTTTTATTTTAAATAGTAAAAATCAAAATAAATTTTTAACATTATCTTTCTATCTTCAGGAATTTTTCATATAGGTTTTTTATATCAATACTAGTGTGTAGCTTATTTTAAGCTTCCATTGCTAACCGAAGCTTTTTCATGGCATTCTTTTCTAGTTGACGAACACGTTCAGCAGATACACGATACTTATCGGCTAAATCATGTAAAGTAGTTTTATTTTCTTCATCAAGCCAACGTGTACGAATGATATCCTGACTACGGTCATCTAAGGTAGATAATGCCTGTGATAATTTATCAGTAGAATGGTTTTCCCAATTATCTTCCTCAATGCTATCAGCAAAATCAGAAGTTTTATCCTGTAAATATAAAACTGGAGCAATAGTCGTATTTTCATCATCATCATCATTCATGTCGTATGCCATATCTTGTGCAGCCATTCGCGATTCCATTTCACGAACATCCTTACTGGTCACACCTAGCTCCTTGGCAACCATATCAACTTCAGTTTGATTAAACCAGCCGATACGTTTCTTATTCTTACGTAAATTGAAAAAAAGCTTACGTTGAGCTTTAGTAGTTGCAACTTTAACTATCCGCCAATTACGCAATACATATTCATGAATTTCAGCTTTAATCCAATGAACGGCAAATGAAACTAAACGTACGCCAACCTCGGGATTAAAACGACGAACAGCTTTCATTAGGCCAATGTTACCTTCTTGGATCAAATCTGCTTGTGGCAATCCATAACCTGAATAATTACGTGCGATATGAATAACAAAACGTAAATGAGAGAGTATAAGCTGTTTAGCAGCATTTAAATCACCATGATAATGCAGCCGTTTTGCATATTCTTTCTCTTCCTCTGCGGTCAGCATTGGATAAACGTTAGTTGATCGCGTATAAGCTTCAATGCTGCTTTGTGGAATTAATACTAATGATTGCATATCTTTGATCATTGATACCCTCTTTAAATTTAATAAACTATTAGTTTTTCTAAATAAAAAGTTTATATTTTAGTAGATTCCATTATTGCTGAGTGATTAATCTGATATTAAGTAGCTTAACACTGCTCGGTATCGAAGAAAATTGCGTTGACTTATATTACATCGAATTTTTAATTTGACAAAATATCAGTATAAAAGTTCAATATTAACCCTATCAAGTGACTTTTCTTTAGAAGAAAATACTTTGACGTAGAAATATCTCAAATATCGAGCTGTATCCAACAAATCCGTACTAACTAGCTAATTATCTCGGTAACCAGTATACCCTATAATAGCACCTTATTCTATAAAACCCTTGAATATGAAATATAGTGCTAAATACATCCGTTACTTTTCTGACAATAACGGTAAGTTGAGATACTAATCATGCAAAAAGTATTAATAAGAATAAATCACCAAAGAATTCCTATATAATCCCACCTATTAAGAATAGGTGCATAACAAAATTATTTGTTGCTTTAATCAACTTCATGACATTAATCATGTTCCTACTAACAAAGATATTTATCTTATTTATTGACAATCACTAAAAACACCACTTTGATCATTAAAATACCAATCACCATTACAATTTTTCTAATCAGACCCCTATTAATACGCGTAAACAGGTAAACCAACTAAAATATATTCATATAAATGTCTTCAATTTTAGAATTGATTAACCTATTTGTTACGTATGTCTATCAATAACTGTAAATTTACAATCAATTTTAAACGTGATAATTGCTCTACTATTGATAGAAGATTTTTTGCTAATAGCAGGTATAATACTGCGTTGAATTATTCTGACTAATTGCAGAACTTAATCATGACCTCTTCCCGAAACAAGTAATTACACTCTTAATATCATTTAATGGCTTAAGTGCAGTAACTGCCTGCTCAGCACATTTTTTATTCAATGACTTATCCAAATAAATGGTTAATTTGAGTTTCTGATACCACATGTTGTATCGATTTATAGTTAGGAAATTAAATCCGCCCTTTTCATTGAAAATTAAAAGCTACTCCTATCTCCTTTTAGGAGATAGGAGCTGTTTACTGGGTTTATTATAAGTTAAAACCTCATCAGATAGTATATTTTTAAACATAACACCATAATTTTTATAGATTTTAACACTAAGGTTAAACTTAATAACCCTTGACTTTCTTCATTTTTTATGAATTATTGTTGACAGCAATTCCATTGCCTGTTGCCAAGCTAAATAGAACTAGAAAGTAAGCTATCGCTATACAGAATACATTTATACAAAACTGTGCGTATGGGGTTTCGTCTTTCTTATGAAAGGAAAGACGAACCTGAGTTTCTTGGGTTTTTTTTACGGGATTTCATCTTCACCGACTTCTACATCTTTGATAATAGTCTGCCTTGTTTACAATTCAATAAAAACCATAATAACAGAATATCTTAATATGGCTAACCGAAATATTACTGATATAGTATCTAATCATCTTTTCTTGCATTACTGCTGCTGCCGGTCTTGTTGAGTGAGGTAGTTATAGTAATGATGCACGAGATATAATTCTCTCTGTGTAATGCTGCAGTTTTAACGTTAATACTAGAATTAAGGTATCGCCTGAACTGTTTTACAGTATAGCACCCTTTTTCATCTTTTTAAAAAAGCGCGCTTTCCAGTAACGCCCATACTATCCTTTTTAGGATACACTGATATTTCTTCTTGTGCAAATATGCTACAGACCAGGAAAGACAGTGGGATTTATCAGATCATAGCTGTTACGTAGCAGTTGGATAACAGCGTCTCGCTAAATCCCTTCGATCACTCTTTTTTTTGAAGAACAGATTACCTCATACAGCATGTTTAATATCAAGACTACTACGAGTGACAGAAATATAAACGTGCCGATGTTGATTGAATTATTAAGCATAAGCGTGCAAAGCAAAGAAGATACCAATTTCTATATTCTGTTTGCGTGTTCACTGTAGCATAAGTGCGGAGTAGCCGGTGCGAAACAAATCGTTGAGTTACGGCTAGTTATTATTGAAAAGACCAAAGAAGATGAGGTATATTAAATATATGTATTTGCCAGTTGTGGTCGGATAAATATAAACTTATTATGTTAATTTACTGCTCGATAGCTTTGAAGTCATATGAACTGCAGGCTTTTGCTTAGATTTTTAGCAGAAAAATGGTAATAAAAATTATTTAGGATAGATACAAGCAGTATCGTCCCGGTCATCCACAATGACAAAAATGCCCCAGGCAAGCATTTACTCAACAGATAGACGAATCTATAATATAACACTTTTACCGTGTTTTTCAAGAAATTTATTCCACCGTTTTCAATAGTGAAAAGCAGTTTAGCAGGGCAGAAAGATATAACATATAAGTAAATTCCCTGTGGGTGGTTTTTTCTCTTTCGCTAGCAAAACAGAAAGAGTTATCCTGTTCGTATTTGTCAGGTCTATCAGGCTAGTGATCCGTATGTTTTTTCATAGAGCAAAAAAAATGGAAATAATCTCCTAATCCCGTATATGTAATAAATTAATAGGTAAGGATATTTTCAGTTATCTCACGATGTAGTTGTATCCAAGGTCATCAGCTTTAGCCTATTTGGGTTCCTTAAAAATCCGAGTAATCATGACTAAAGGAAGATAATAGTTGCGTGTCAAAAAAAATTGATGGCCGAGTCGAATACAGTGGCTGCACATCTTATTTTAAGTGTTATAAAATTCAGTGGCTTACTATAATCACTTTTAGGTTAAAATAATATTATAAAGCTCTTTTGATAAACAAGAGCTACACCTTATCTATCACATTTCAAAAGATAATATGGTTTTTTTTTGGATAATTCAGATTAATATTAAACCAATCTTTCATAGATTGCAATGGAGTTTTACTCCCTAATATTGATTGGGTAATTCTTGATTATACAGCTAAATATATTGATGCAGGGTGATCTCAATCTCTTGAGCAAAATTGAAATGATGGCTTTACAACGCAACTTCCCAATGCGCTCATTAAATTAAATCTCTCGATCATATCATTTTACTTGAGGATGCATTAACGGGATAATTTGATGTCATCTATACCAATTTATATCTATGTACATAAATAGTTGAATTTCTATTTCTAGTAGAAAGATATTTTTGCAAACAAAAAAGGTGCCTATAAATTTTTTGCTATTGTTGATTTAAATACCTGATAGAAATAATCATAAGACAAGTTTGGTTAAAATCATGTAAGAATCATTGAACATTTAGCCTCGGTCTTGGACTTGTATAGGCGGATAAAAACCCATCGAGTAGTATGATCTATACCTACGAAAAGATAACGCTATGAAGTTTCGTTTGGCATTTGCATAACATATTCACATCTACGTGCAGATAATTATATTCATAGGTTTTAAACCCTTTATACTTTAGTTTCAGATTTTTTCATTCCTTATTTTATGCAAATCTTCTGGGCTGCGTAAATAGCAATCTAATCTAAATCGAGATCCTACGGATTTAAGAATTCGCATATAGAGTGGCTGATCTCCTATCAGCAGATCAGCAAAAGGAAAAAATGTTTTGCAAGAAAACGACTACGACTTCTAAGCACATCTCGATATCATTATTGATAAATGATATGAATATGCCTGTAATCATCAGGCTATGTTAGCAACAGTTGTTGGTAGAAATCCACCTTACACTATTATGAAGAATTTTTGCTATAGAGATTGTCATAAAAAAAAGAAAACAGTCATCTTTCTCAAAGAAACTCTTCCTTTACTCCCTGCAAATATAAAACTAAATCTTATTAATTGGTTCAATGATAGTCATCTTGGATAACATTGATTCATATATTAAAAAATTGATTCCACTTATCCTGCCCATATTATCACAGTGAATCTTACCTACTGAGGATATTAATTAGGATTATAATAATATCGCTGTAAATTTCTGATTACAGGAAAAAATTTAACAATCTCACTAGAAGTCCTATGGCAAGATTACATTGGAAAAATAATAGTTTAGTTACACTCGATGTACATTGAGAATAGCTTAACTATACAGGAATAAACGAAACAAATAGGTATTGATTTAAAATAACGTTTAGATGGCCTTACTGCTTCATTGCTTCAGCGGAGATAGTCAAGATAAATCTAAGCAATATTCTTGAAATCAATAAAATATTTTTCCATAAAAATCCTTAAATGGAAAGATTATTTCCTACATACGAAAAGTCAGAAACGCGGGAAAATGAAGAGTAAAAGGAAAGAGCAAATCTTTCTCTTAATCGCCTGAAATCGATAAGTTCATGTGAACGATCAAATTCTTGAAGAGTTTAATGAAAAGTGCATTAGTCATTTTCTTGAGTCGATCATCGATAAATATTTGACCCTTTGTTAGGATTGAACTAAATGGTACGATACCTTTTCCATTGAGGAAAAAATCAGTTATCATCGACTAAAAAAATTGAATAATGAGAAAGTTATTGATAAGGGAATTCTACATTGAAATGCGAACAGTTATATCAGCCGATTATAAAGCTGTCTGAGTAGATTTCATGATGTAGAATTGTTTTGTTTACTGAATTATCTGGCATAGAGAAGATTATTTGAAACCATAACAATTAAAATAAAGATGTGGTACAAATTTCTCTGCAAGCAAACCAACAACCTTTGTAAACATACCCTATTATCAATTTAGTTAAATAACTTTAATAACTAAACTATATAAATTATGGCAAGAAAAATACAATCTGCATCACGTGGTCAAATTCGTATCATTGGCGGAAAATGGCGAGGACGTAAGCTGCTTGTTTTTGATAGTAAGGGTTTACGTCCAACAACAGATAGAATAAGAGAAACTTTATTTAATTGGTTAATACCTTTTATTAAAAATGCTCGTTGTCTTGATTGTTTTGCTGGTAGTGGTGCTTTAGCTATTGAAGCACTTTCTCGCTATGCTGCTTCAGCTACTTTAATTGAATTAAAGCGCTCCGTTGCAACACAACTTGCGGACAATCTAGATAAATTAGAGGCAAAAAATGCTAAAATGATTAATAGTGATACATTAAACTATCTAGCACAGACAGGCACAGCCTATGATATCATTTTTCTTGATCCGCCTTTTCGTAAAGATCTATTGCAACAAACAACCTTGCTATTAGAACAGAATGGTTGGTTAAGTAAAAATTGTTTGGTTTATGTTGAAACAGAAATAGAAGCTAATTTAGGCATGTTACCTAAAAATTGGCAGCTTCATCATAAAAAATTTGCCGGACAAATCGCTTACTGCCTTTATATTCGTCATCAATAATTAGCTGATAAATATGATTTTAATAAATGCTAGAAAATTATTAATGCTTTTTATTTAGAAATTCATGACATTTGATTTAATCCATCCGTTTCCACAACCATTAAAATATTTTATTAATGTAGTAATGATATTTATTATTTTTGTACAAACTATTTTGTAAGCTTTTTTTTTACAAAAAGAAAAAGCATCCTCATTAAGTTATTAGCAAATTAGTGTATGACGGTCATGCTACGTTTCACTCTTCTAATTCAGAAATCTGTTTTTTATCTTTAAATTGGATATGGGTTATAACTAGAGGAAATAGCTAAAAATCTACTTATGTAGTTATAACTATTTCAAGTATACGCGATCAGCTTGAATACTCTTTAAATGGTTGTTTTTTCTAACTACAATGCTTCGCACATCAGCTTCATATCCTCATTGTCGCAAAAGCTGATTCAATCGTATTGATTGTTCTTATTGATGCCCACTGCGCTGACGGGAAGTCGTAGGATGCAAGCAGTTCTTATCGGTCTTTTTTCAGCTTCTTTATCGCTTCAGAATATTTTGCTGAAAACTTTGCCAACAAAATATCAATAGCTTTGTTATCGGCATTAGGGCTCCCTCCTAAGTAATACCTCCAACAGCTCACCATTAACTTTTGATTGTATACTTTTTTGAAATAAAGGTAGCACATGAGCTATTTTTGTATCCAACGACATTGATTCTGCGTTCCTGAGAATATCTTTGCCATTGCACTCCAAAACCAATGTTACCGTCTCCGGTGGCAAGTTAGGAAAGATGGTTAAGGCATAGCACTCGCGCGGTCATCCAGAAGTTTGGCTTAATGCGCTTTTGACTATCGATAATCATTTTCAATCGTAACGAGCTCCTTACATTCATGCAGTTATATTGATAATGAGCAGCCGGCAAAAGCGAACAGTTTGTCTGGCAGGACGCGGTTGCGCTTTCAGCAAAGAAATAAATGTAAAGCGTATCGCGTAAATTACGCAGACACTATTTCCTATACTATTCAGGACACTGTTGTTTTAGTTTACTCATGGGTTTTGACAGAGAGATCATGTACTTTTTATCGAGAATCGGCATCATGCCTTCGTGAAATCACCGGTAGAGTATACCTAGCCTTGGTATACGGCCCCATTGATAGAAACTATTCGATATTTTGTACGATTTAGATAAGGCCACAATAATCTCTTAAAGAATACTCCATTACCGCTGTGATGATCCCCTCCTCCCTCTTAAACTAGACAGTTTAATATCAATATCACCAATACCATTTATTATGAGGTTCGTTGTTGCAAATAACCGTTACGAACGATGGTGGACCCTTGTCAATAAAGGGCGGTATTGAGTATATCATTGCAGGATGGCTTCGATATCCGGTTCAACAGCGGCGATATTAGCTAACCTGGCATCATTACAGATAATTTCATGAAATAGATCAGAACTAATATTTAGTTTTGCTGATACTTGTAGGGTAGACTTTTCATATAATATCATCAATATGATATTGAAATCATCCATGAAATTAATCAGCATGATAGTCACTTATCTCTAAAATCCAATACACTAGAAATAAATATAACTCTGAATAGAGTTGACTTTACAGGAATCAGTAAATAAACAAGCATTCATTTAAAAACATCATTTAAATAGCTTTACTGCTTCCTTACTTTAGCAGCAACAGTCCACTTAAGTGGACTAAGTGGTATTGTTGAAGTTAACGAAATATTTTCCTTAAATCCTTTAAAGAGAATTGTTATATTTGACATATAGCAAAACAAAAAATGAGAGAGAGGAGGAGATAAAAGAAAAGAAGGAATCGCGATCTTAATTGCTTGAGATTAATAGGATCAAGTAAGCGATAAGATTCTTGAAGAGTTTAATGCAGAGTGTGTTAGCTGTTTTCTTGAGCTGATCATCGATAAAGAGTCCATTTTATACTTAGATGGAGCAAAATCGTACAAAACTTTGCTAACAAGTAAGGTTTTAGTTACCATCGCTAAATAAGGTTGGGTAATTAGAAATTTATTGGTAAATAAATTCACATTTTAAATGTGAAAAGTTACATAAGCTGATTAAAAGGATTGACTAAATAGTTATCACATAGTAGCTGATTATTTTATTTACCAAATTATTTTTTCTAGAGAAAATTGTTTGAATAACAACAATTAAATATAGAGGTGGCTACAAATTTCTCTACAAGCAAAGCAACAACTTTTCTTAACATAATTCAAATATAGTTCAACACACACCTGTGATAATTAGAATCAGATTGATGAAGATATAGATTACCTATGATTTACATTCATTTTAGAAATTACTAGGCGATTTAATGATTAGACAATAGGCGTATAGCAGAATACGGTCTTAAAAAGAATGTTGAATATATTATTATTAATATTTGATTTACTTAAATTTGAGTAGTGCAAAATTTCATAAACGTTCAATAAAAGACTATTACATCATTATTGATATGGTAAATATCAACTAATGGTCGAAGATAACTAAAAAGGGAAATAGAATAGATAACATTTTTTATCGAATAAAAAAGATATGTTTTACAATCTCAAACAATTTTACTTACAAAAAAACTGGTACTTATGGTCACTCATAGTCATGAAAATAATTCGTTCTTTCAGAGAAGAGCGAAAGATGTTCCGTTTTCTAAAGAAGAAAAAATTGGTTATTGGATCTATTGCAAGTTAAGTTTCATTGGAGTGTGTATTCTTTAATCTAAAAAATTAATTTAGATATATATTAATCCTAGCTTTATCTTGATAACTATTGGTTTTCTATTTTATACATTACTAGTATACAAACTAGTCTCTTGACTAGTTGCTAAGCTAATAGCATCGCTAAAAACTAGCTTTTTGCTATATAGCATACATTTATACGAACTTATGTTCGGAAGTCCAGTTTATCAGGACAGAACGAACTTCGATTTTTCAGTTTTTTTGAGCCGTTATCTTTATCGCCTTATATACCTTAGGTATATAGTTTACCTCGTTTACAATTCAATAAGAAACCATAGTAACAAACCTTCTTAAAATGCCAAGGCGGAATATAGCTAATATAGCGCCAAATCATCCCCTTCCTGTGTCAAGAAGGTTGCTGCTGGTACTTCTTAGTCCGCTATCATAGTAATGATATACAATTACTTCTCCTCAGTAATATTGCAGTTTTAAGATGCATATCAGAGTTAAGATATCGCGCGAAGTATTTAACACTATGTTACCACTCATTTTTCGTCTTTTTAGTGAATCTACTTCACAGTGACGTCCACGTACTGTGTGACTTCCAGATAACGCCGCCATATTCCTTCTTGGCGCAGATACGACACAGAGCAAGAATGAAATACTGCGATTTATCAGATCATTCCTGTGAGAAGTCGCTAGATGATCGCGCCTTGCCATATTTTTTCGACCGCTCTTTTTTTGAAAAAAAACATTATACAACATGTTTGATATCCAAATCAATACGGGTAACAGAAATATGAACATGCGGATGTTAATTGAATTATCGACTGTAAGTATATAAGGTATACAAGATAGCAATTTCGATACCCATTTGCGTGCCAAACTGCAGGGTAATGGCTGGGATTAAAGGAGGACGAAATATAGAGCATTTAGTATCGGCTAGTTATTATAAAAAAGGCAGAAAAAGATGAAACATAATAAAAGTAATATCTTATGAGTTTCAGTCGAGTGAAATATGAATTCACTATCTTAATCGTTGCTTAATGGCTTTGACGTTGTATGAACTTCAGCTTTTTACTTACAGCTTTAGCAGAAAAACGGCGGTAGGAATATTCAGGATAGGCGCAGCAGTAAAGAGGTCATGGATAACTCATTGTACAAATATTCCTCAATAGGGATTCGCTCTACAAACAGATGTATCTACAAGTTGACACTTTCAGCTTGTTTTAAGAAATTTATTTCAGCCATCATCAATGGTAAAAACTAGCTTAGTTTAACAGAGGAGATAGATGTATAGTAAATCACTCTCTAGGTATATTTCTAGAGAAATAGAAATCTTTATCTTATCCGTATTCATCAGATTTATCTGCCCAGTTATCCATGTGATTGCTACAAGATGTATGGCGAAGGAGATAAGAATTATCTCTAGTTTTCCGTGTATCTGAAAATTCATAGGAAAGCATACTTTCAGTTATGCCCTTCAGTCAATGCAGTTACATCCATTGTTATTGGTTTGATCTAATTGGATTTCTCAAAAACCCAGATAATCGTAACTAGAGGCAGATAATACTTGCGTGTCGAAAAAATTAAGGACCGGAGTCGGCAATTGCTATATGGCTTCTTTTGTGTTGTCATAAAAAACTCAATCTGTCTGTTATCATTAATTCTGGAATAGAGATCATAAATCGATTTAGATAAATAGGCAGTACAACACGTGAAGTTATGTCTTGTCTCCCTGATTTATCCGGTTTATCCTTTCTAGGAGATTTACTCTGAGCCATCTGAATGAATTCCTGAAAATTAACATACACAGAGTGTAAAGCAGTACTCAGATTATGAACATTTCATAAGCAGCATAGTTGCACTGTTCATACCATAGTGTGCTACATTCATGAATGTAGAATTTTTTACCAATAATTCTCTGATTACTCAACCTTATTAGGCGATACTAATTAATTTCATCTTTAATGGAAGAGGTTTCTTATTATTTTGCTCCATATGAACAAATGATAGTTCTTTATTGATGATTTGTTAAAGGAAATGAATAATGCACTCTACATTAAACTTTTCAAGAGTTTTATTGTTCACATAACCCATATTAATCTCGGTCGATTAATAATAGCAAATTCGTTCTTTTTTTTCTTTTTTCTCTCTCGCGTTTTCTGCTTTTTCTATGTAAAATATAACTCCTTTCTTTAAAGATTTTATAAGAAAATATTCGTTCACTTCAACAATATCACTTAGTGCATTATATTACCTGTCGACGCTTAACCATGAAGAGGAAGTGACGCCATCTAAACGCTGTTTTAAATTAATGACTATTTATTTCGTTGACTCCACATAAAATCAAGCTATTCAACATGCATCGCAAATAACTAAAGCATATATTTTTGTGATATAGTCTCCGCCAGCAGATTTCGAGTAAGATTATTAAATCTTTTCCTGTGATCGGAGATTTTGTAACAATATCACTGTAACATTAATGAATATACAACAGCAGATAAGATGTTCACTATGACAATATGGATAAGATAAAGTGGAATGAATTGGATTTAATGTATGAATCTACATCATCCAATAAATTATCGCCGAGATAACTAATAAGTTGGAGCTTTAGATTTTGGCATGGAGTAAGGAAAAATCTCTTTGATATATATAACTGTTTACTTTTTTAGATTATTCTCTATAGAATAAATTATTTATACAGTATAATGGATTTTTACCAATAACCTTTGCTAACCTAGCAAAGGTTGGTATCGTCTCGTTTTTTATCATTTAGCAAGGATAAATTCGGGTATTCCATAACATTTAGCTAAAGTAAACATAGGTTTTTCTGGTCTGAATAGGAACTTTAATTTTAGATGCTGTAATGTTGCTTGACGATGGAAGTAATCATAATGATATTATGTCTTAACTATATCACTTAGTAGCCCTGTGCCATGAATATGAATGTGTGCGATGAAAGTCTATATAATGATCTGGAAAGAGGTAGCTTACTCTAAGGAATGTCTCAATTAATTAATTAATTAATTGTATTTATAAACCACTTTTTTATCTAAAAAAGTATTGATCAGATAAATTAGGCAATAATATTGCCTTTAATTTTATCTCGTACTTTACTAGAAAATGTATTGCACCCTTTAGAGGTGCCTATTTCTCTTTTATTTACAACCCTTATTAAGGAAACTTGTGTATGCTGTTTTACAGCACGACAGATCTGATTTGCTTTAATATTACGTCTATCTTGCTCAACCGACATTTTACTGGTTGCTTCACCCTTAAGATCAACAAGTTGATGCAAATAATTAATCTGATCTAAACATAATTTTATCCACTCTTCTCTAGGTAATCCTCTTGGTAAATAAATATCACCATAACGGATACGGATAAGACGGCTGACTTGCATACCTACAGATTCCCATGGACGCCTTACTTCATGATTACGACTTTCAGTTAAAGTAACATTAAACCATTGATTCTTACCTTCTTCTCCACAAAACGTAAGCTTCTTAAAATTAGCTTTACCATCTTCTAATTGAACACCTTTGGTCAATTGACGAATTTTAGCATCATTAATTTGACCAAAAACACGAACTGCATATTCACGTTCAACCTTATGGCATGGATGCATTAAACGATTAACCAGTTCCCCATCTGTAGTAAATAGTAATAAACCACAGGTATTTACATCTAAACGTCCTATCGCAATCCAGCGAGCGGTCTTTAATTTAGGTAAGCGATCAAATATGGTTAAACGTCCTTCTTGATAATGATAAGTAGATAGTTCACCTTCCGGCTTATAATAAGCTAAGATCTAACAAATGGCTTTCTCCGCTTCTTTGATCTTCAAAAAATGACCATCTAAACGGATTTTAATATTAGGTTTAACTTCTGTTCAATCACCCAAGGTCGCTAATTGACTATCAACACTGATTCTGCCGGATTGAATAAAATTTTCTATTCCCTGCGCGAACTATAACCACAACGAGCAAGTACTTTTTGTAATTTTTCACTTTTCTGTTTTTTAACCTTCATAGCGTAAACCTTTTGTATCATTTTCATATGCCTTTTTTATGAAAACAAATAAAAAATAAACTTTGGTTATTATATACTGTTTTCTATTAACCTCATCTATACCTTTTTATTCGAATGCTATCATACAACCTATTCCTAATCAGGATAATATCCAGCTTACTCTCTCGTTAAATTAACTACAGTAGTTGGTTTTTACTTAAAACCAGTATTATGATAAAAATCAATTTGTTGGTAAATTAAACTTTCGATCTTCTCTACTGAAGACTGTATAAAATTGTCGTTAGATAATATTAAGCTAGTAATAAATAAAGGTTAGACAATTCCGTCAAGTAGATCTCTTATAATCAGATTATTAGAAATAATGTACTCTCCATATTTGTTTTATATTTTTTTATTTATTATTTGACGTAGAAGTTCTTTATTGCATGTGAAGTAAAAGTGTAATGACCTGATATACTATTTTAATCAGTTTAAACAGCGGATTATCTAAATAGGCGTATTCAATTATTTCGAATAAATCATGACAAATCAAGGTAAAATTGTAACGAGAATCTAATTGAGATAGGCGGCAAATTTACATAAATGAATTTTTGTTATTTAACTTACTTTTAATTTTGTATTCAAAATAAGTTGAATAAACAATAATATCGTCTTTGTTTAAAAACACTATATCTTGACTGATTAATCAAAGTTGTGGATTTTATGGGTGAATATGAAGAGATTGTCCCATGCATATTCTCTTTTCTATAATTTACTTAAAACTATTTAATTTAATTAAACTTAAAATTAAATTATTTTATATCAGTAATTTACTTACTTATTATATAATATTTAAGGCTGAACAATAATCCCCTATTTCATTGACGCGTTACCAAATAAGAATAACGCCTGTTCACAACCAAATGGTTCTATCTAGCCATTCCAGAGATAATGGCGATGAAAATCAGAACCGACTGAAACATATGAATCAGATAGCTATCTAATTTAATTAATTTTTTGTTTATCCGGCGATCTTGGTATCAAAGAACTTTGATAATATCACCTTGTTGGTGTTTAAAATAAAAAAAACCTATTTGCTATTTTTCCAATAGGTTATTATGACCAAGTTCTGCTAGAATAACAACACCTATCTATTGATAGGTAGAGTCCATTGCTTAATAAAACTTACATCAATCGGGTAAAACGTAATCTAGTTTACCTTGTATTAAATATTTTAAAAGCATAGCGATACTTTTTATTTAGTATAATCAATGATATAATCATGGCAATGATTATATGTTAACTGTTCTTTTTTCAACATAAGCTTTAGCATTTTCCTAAAAGTATCAAGAATACTGAATTATGCTAATTTATAGCATAAATCCCACCCATGTTAATTACGTCCTACTGTTTTATATTTCAAGTAAATATTAAGAGAATTTTTTTCCAAATTAATATTAAGACTATCAAATATGAATTTCAAATTTTTATCAAATGGTAAAAATTTTACCATCGGGACACGGGCCCATTTCTAATGTTATCGCATACTTTTTATTAATAAACTGCCATATTGCAGGTTAAATTCCATTAACCATATTGTAAACGCTAATACATCTACTCTCATCAGTGCCAGTCTATATACTAATTTTGATGGTATCAAATCTTCATCAGAAGCTTTTATATGACTATTGCATCATAATAATAGACATATTATCATTATCTTTTTCCAAAACTTCACCCTATTTATTGGTGAGAATTGCAGAAAAATTTTTAGTGGTCATAAACTTAATTCAATCCTATTGATCTAGTTTAATCATAAAATGATTAGTAATATAGTTAATTTGTTATTGATATAATGCGAGAAAAATCAAAATTATATTAATATTTTATCATCAACAAAATTTGTTGATGATAAAATATTCTTAAATGAAATGATGCTTTTTGTGTATAAATAACGCAACACACCAAGACAAGATTCATCATAAAAAGGTCTATTATAAATAAAGAAAAATAATATGAAAGGCAAGAAATATAGACAACATAAGAGTTAATCAAATAATTTTTAGCATATTAGAGAATAAAATTAATTATCAATCTAAACCTTATCTGATATTTTATCATTTGTGCAGAAATCACGCTCATGCAAGCACCACTTATTGTTAAAGTCTACCACTGTTGGTAGTAAGAAAAATCTACAAACTGTACTGATTATAATCAGTACATTAACAATAATTGTTAACCAATAGCAAGTTATTTTACCACCAATTAATGTTGTCTCTAATGGAAATTCATTATTAAGCTATATTTTTATTAGTGTGATCCGATAAATTAGAAAGATCCAATTGGATTGGCAATTAATAGTTATTTTATCTCAATATAAAGCTATATTTTGACGAAGACAGACAGTTAAAAGAAACATGATCGTTTGATGCGCTACGTTTAATTTATGATTTAACTAAAAATAACATATTGATGCAGAAAAAATTATGTTAGTTAGGTTATTCTTCTACGATTTAGTTACTTGTTTTGAACATTTATCGATGCTAGTAAAATCAAATCGTTGTTTTGATTATTATTTGTATTTACCTGAACATTATCTTTCTGATTAAGCACTAAAATAGTCAGTAAAATGATCTATTGCTAATTTTATATTAAACCCTAATCAAATAATTATTACGAAATGTCAGAAACCACTATTACCATTAGCAATTGTAGCTGAAATAGTAATACCTTTTAGTGCTCAATAAAAACGATAACAATATAAATAATGGTTGAAAAACCAAAAAATACTTTTTCATCTCAATGATCTGCTGGCAAAACCCCCGCGAATTCTTGAACCCTATTCTATTTCGATCTAGCCTGAACTCTGTTTACGCAGGAACAGTAGGGAAAATTTGCATAAGATGATGCAGGGATAGGACTACAAAGCCGAAGCATAAAGCATTTAAAAGCTATAAGCCTGAGTTAATCTGCAGATAGATGTAGATATCTTTCACAAATGCTAAATGGAGATTTACGACGTTATCTTTTCGTAGGTATAGTATAGATCGCATTACTCAATGGGCTTTATCTATCTTTACAAGGATAAGACTGTCCACAATGCTCAGCTCTTTTTATGTGATCTTAACTAAAAATGTTCCATGGACACATCTATTAATACTTATAAAATAGCAAAGAATTTATAGATCGCCTTTTACTCTATAAAGACATTTAGCCACTGGAAAACAGGAAGTTACCTGTTTGTGTGCAGAGCTTGATATAGAACATCGACTTATCCCGATGAACCATTCTTAAAGAAATGGTATGGACTAGGGATTTAATTGATGCATAGTAGATAATCTGAAAAGATATCATTTTAATCCTAGTTAGGAGATTGAGATTAGTCTACATTAATATTTCTGGTTATATAACCAGAAATATACCAATCAGTATTGGTTAGTATAGCTCTATTGTAGTCTATGAAAGATTAGTTTCAAGTTAAACTTGAATTATTTAATAAAACCATAAATTATCTTGAATGTAACTATCTAACGAGGTAGTTTTATCATCATGAAAACTTTGCTCAACTATATTTCTCAGTAGCCTATTATTATGAATATGGGTGTGCGATAAGAGTTTTAAATGATCTAGAGGCAAATATTTAATTTTAAAAATAATGATATCGTTATATATAGAAGATAGTTATCTGTACATCATTTAGGAATAATAACAAATCATTTGGTGTTTTATAGTAATTTTCTTTATAAATATAATTATAAATATAAATATAAATATAAATATAAAAATAAATATTTTTTCATCCTAAATTTTTAGTAAATCTAGTATATGGTAGATCAGGCTACGTTCACTCAGATCCTTAATGAATCTATTCTCCATCTTTAAATTGAATGTTATTTATCACTAGTACAGCAGAAGATCATAAATCACTTTAGTCAATTCTAGTTTTTGAACATATTATATGAGCTTCAATACTATTGAAAGTGTTGTTTTTCTTGAGCCACAGTACTTCGTGCATCGGCTTCACAGCTTCACTGTCACAAAAGCCTATTCAATTATATTCGTCGTTCTTATTTTTCCAGTTTCCTGATAGGAAGTCCGTAGAATGAAAACAGTTCTTCTTAAACTTTCTTCAGTATCCTCATCGCTTGAACGATATGCTGAAAAGATTTCAACAAAACATTAATAGCTTTATTAGCGACATTGTAGCTCTCTACTAGCTAAATCTCCCGCAGCTCACCCTTAACTTTCGGTGCTGCATGCCTTTTTTAGAGTGAAGACGGCATATTAGCTGTTTTATGTACCAATAAGCGCGTTGGTGTTGCGTTCCCATAGATATCTTTGCCATTGCATTCCAAAAACCAAGAGTGTACCCCCATCTCGGTAGTAAGCTTGGGAGATATAGTTAAGAAACCCGCTCACCAGAATAGCCATTGAAAAGTTTAGCCCAGTTTGCTTATAACTTTCAATATGTATCTTAGATCGTAACGAGCTCCTTACATTCATGCGCAGTTTCGCCAATAATGAGTAGCAGGCAATGTGATCACATTGCCTGATAGGACAATTATGTCATCAACCAAGAAAAAAACCTTAGGCGTATTGCTTAAATTATGTAGGTGGCACTTCTATTGCCGATGCTATTAAAGACATCGGTCTTTCAGTCTACTGAAAGTACCTTAGAGAGACCATGCACTTTCTTCACCAAGAATCGCTACCAGAGTTTTGTGAAATCATCGGTAGATATACCTCACAGATAGACAGTCATGGTAGCAATTCTTCCCGCTTTTGCACACTTCAGATAAGGCCGTAATAATGAGTTGTTGAAGTATACTCCATTACCGCTACAGGTCCAGTTAACTGTAGGCATTTTAATCTCAACATACCAATAGCAGTTTATAGGATTCGATGTGGCACATAATCATTATGGATGACATTCATAGATAATGAGGTGTTTAGCATGTTGTTGCAGTATAGGCTTTAAGCTCCGTCTCAACAACGATGCCTATCAGCTTGCCAGGCACATTAATTATGAATGAGTTAATGTAAGGGATCACAGATTATATTTGGTTTTGGGGTATCTGGTAGAGTAGAACTTTTCATGGCATATCATCTCTCTGTTCTTGAAATTATCTACAAAATCAATTAGAAGAATATACCACCGTTACTTGCTTCGAAAACCCATACACCAGAAATGATCATAACTCCCATATTTTACCTTACTCTGGATAATCTTTAAATAGCAGAAATCATTGGTTTATTTAATTTTGATTAAATCAATAACTAGTAAAATAAAGAATAGAATTTAAATAAAAATCCATTCTGTTTTAACTATGTAAAAAGATTAATTTGCTATTTTTTTAAATTTATAGATAGAAAAAACTTGATTTTAACATAAATAGATTGAGATAGAATGAAGTTTAATAAGTTGTATTTTAAGATGCTATTTTAATATTGCAGTAATTAGAGGGTAAGAGATTAGCACTAACGATTTAAATTAGACAAAGAGTTATCAAGCCTAAGAAAATAAAGAAGTTGCTAGTATCAGTAATTGTATTTATCATTATACTTGAGATAATGGATAAATCTCGATCGATATTTACTATAATTAATGAGATAAATAACGCCCATTAATCTGTATATCATTAAGTTTACTATCATATAGCTAAAATTATTATCGCATCTATCTAAATGTTATTATAAAGTAAATAAATGACAATCCCATAATCCTGCCAAAACAATACTATTAATTAGATGGCACACCTAATTCTGTTAGTAACAAAATAAGAAACTGCTGGTTTAGACTTAATACAAGGCAATCTCCTGAAGAATCATGTTGATAGTTTAATTTCCAGTATTGCTACTAATGCCTGCAACAATAGGAATAGTGTTTGCAATGCAAGAAATTGTTGGAATAGTATTTTGAATGCATTCATTTCCTGAGGAAATAAAAGAAATATACAGAGGTCAATAGCAAGGCCAAAGTCCAGCAAGTTTTATTGTTTGCCAAATAGGTGTAAGCATATTCTTCAGAATTAATCCTACCATGTATCTAATATTACCATCCACTTTCTTCATTAAAATTATTAATTATATCTTCAACGACTAGGTATCCTCATTAATAAACCCAATATTATCAAGCACAGTCACTTAGATAAAATCATATCATGCAAAAGCATTCGTAGTGTCTTCTGCTTTTTCGTCAGGTAAAAAATTTACTGTAGCAATTTTTATCACATCAGTTATTATTTTTGTTAGTGATGCAACTGAAGTCGTCGTTAATAGCAGCTCCTTTCTCTGTAAGCAATTTTTTATATCAACAATAAAAATTTTATTAGTTGCCTCATGGTGTGGCATTTACCATTCTTAGATAGATAATGTTGAACGGTTTTTAGTCTAAAATTAGGTTTCCCGATAATAAATTCAAAATTTATCGTGTTTTAATAGATAAAATAAGCCTTATTATTTCTCATCTTAGATTATACGATTTTAATCTTCTTTTAATTTCCCATAAAAGAATGAAAATATCTTTCCAATTTATGCTAGCTTTTGTTAAAGCTGGCTTAATAAGTGAAGTAATTTTTAATGAAAAGGTTGGTTGAGATATGGTTATCCTTAAATACTGATAGTCTTAATTTATTTGTAAGATATTGTCATTTTTAGTGACTTTCGATTAAATGCATACATTGGTGATGCAATCAATGTCAATAGCAGGGCAGATAAGTTATTAAATAAAAATCAAGCAATTAAATTAAATTTTTTATTGTTAAATTTTAATTTGTAATATACTAAAATATAAATCAGATTCCTCTTTAATTTTTAATTTCCAGCCAGGCACCTCATGCCAGTATTTTTGTTCTTTTTCTAAATCTAACAATACTAACGCATTTTTCTGCAAATAATGAGTAGGAAAGTAGAGTGTCCAATGATTTTGATTGGTTTTTAAACGTAGCGAATTTGGTGTGGTTGTTGATTGACGTTGATTATTAAGTAGAGTAGCCAATCGTAATAATTGAATCATAGGTAAATATTGTTTTTTCTTAAATAGATTTAATTTAGGGAATTCATCAGCTTTAATGCTTTTTTTATGATATCTAACAAATGTTGCCAGTAAAAACTGTTGCTCTTGGTTAAAGCCTGGCAAATTGGTATTATATAAAATATAAGCAGAGTGATGATGCAAGCCATCATGATTAATATTTAATCCAACTTCATATAACATGGCTGCCCAGATAAGTAGCACTTTTAATTCTGAATTAGCCAATTTGAGGTTTTGTTTTTCCCATTCTTGATAAAGAATCTCTACGGTTTTTGAAACTCGATGCGTTTGTTCTTGGTCAATATTATACTGTTCAGCTAAACTTAATGCAGTGCGCTGACGAATGTCTTGATGACGAAAACATCCTTGCATTTCATAGAGAACCCCTTCACGTAAAGCACTGTCAGATATAGTTAATTGCTTGATTTGTAGAGCATCAAATATACTACATAAAATGGCTAATCCAGGAACAAAAACATGAACACGCTCTGCCGATAAGCCGGGTAGAGCAAGTAACTTAAAATTTTTATATTTTAGTACTAATTTTTTTATTTTGATTAAGCGCTCATGGGTAATAACACCATCTGAATAACCGAACTGGCACAGCACTTCATGGATTGCTTTTATGGTTCCTGAGCAGCCATAAGCATAGTCCCAACCTTGCATTTGATATTGGCAAGCAAGATTTTCTAGTTTTTTCCAACTAGCCAAATAAGCACGCTCAAAATTAGTTTCATTAATTATTTTATTAGCAAAAAATTTGTTGGCATAACTGACACACCCCATCTCACAACTTTCCATTAATAAAGGCTTAAAATCTTCACCAATAATAAGTTCCGTTGAACCACCACCAATATCAATTACTAATTTCCGACATTTTTCTGACTGAGTATGCTCAACTCCCATAAAAATTAGTCGCGCTTCTTCGTGGCCTGAAATAATTTTAATTTGGTAGGGTATAATGGTTTTAGCTTGCTGCAGAAATTCTTTGATATTAACTGATTCTCGTAAGACATGAGTCCCAACAATACAAACGTTATCAGCAGCAAAACCTTGTAAGCGTTCAGCAAAAAGTGCTAAGCATATTAAGGCACGCTGAATTGATTTTTCACTTAATTTATTATGCTTATCTAAGCCATCAGCTAGATGAACGCGTTTTTTAATGCGAGTTAAAATCTGTAAGGCACCATTAACAATTCGCGCAACAATCATATGAAAGCTATTAGAGCCAAGATCAATGGCAGCAATTTCCTTCGGCCTTAATGGTGAAGGTTTTATTAATGGCATAGTATTAAGTTCTTTTTTCTGGATACTCTAGTAATTTTAGATAATCATAGACAGCAAGTTGGGCTTGGATCTTTCGTTTATTACCACGAGGTACGTAACGATTAGTTAACTCTTTATCGATATAACGAGCTTTAACGGTATCATTAAATTGTAATTTAAGAATATCGAGCACGCGTTTTTTCAGTTGTTGATCAAGTAATTTAACGGCAACTTCAATACGAAAATCAATATTGCGTGTCATCCAATCAGCTGATGAGATGAAGACTTCTTCGTTGCCATTATTGCTAAATACATAAACTCTGTCATGCTCAAGAAAACGATCAACAATGCTAGTGACTTGAATATTTTCACTAAAATTAGCTTGACCAGGAACTAGCGAACATATGCCGCGAATCAATAAACGAATTTTTACGCCAGCATTGGAGGCATCATAAAGATGATTAATTAACTCTTTGTCGTCTAAGTTATTAATCTTTAGTAAGATAGCAGCTGATTTTCCCGCCTGAATATTGGTAATTTCCCGATCGATCAATTGAGTTAGCCGAGTTCGTGAATTTTGCGGCGAAACCATTAAATTTTCAAAACTAACGGGTCTGTAAGGATTTTCAATAAAGTTGAATACCCGCCTTACTTCATTAGTAATTTGTTGATTTGCTGTTAATAATGAATAATCAGTATAAAGACGAGCGGTTTTTTCATTAAAATTTCCAGTGCCAATATGGGCATAACGGATAATTTTACCTTGTTCTAGGCGAGAAATAATAAAAAGTTTAGCGTGAATTTTAAGACCAGGTACAGAGAAAATAACATGTACCCCGGCTTCAGTAAGATGCTTAGCCCAATGGATATTAGCTTCTTCATCAAATCTAGCTTGTAATTCAACCACCACGGTGACTTTTTTACCATTGTGCGCGGCATGAATCATCGATTCAATTATGCGCGAGTCCTTGGCCACCCGATAAATATTAATTTTTATTGTCAATACGTTGGGATCAAAAGAGGCTTGCCGTAATAATTCTATCGTATGTTCAAAAGTATAATAGGGATAATAGAGGAGAATATCTTTTTTTCTGATTGCATCAAAACCATTACGGAAGTTATCAAAACAACGATGACGTAAACGCGGTAGTGGCTTATTTAGTAAATTTTTATTCCCTTCATTTGGAAATTTAATGAAATCTTTAAAGTTATGATAACGGCCACCGGCTATCACTGAATCATCATTAGATAGTCCGAGTTTTTTTCTTAGCAGTTCTACCATTTCATCAGGCATGTTACGTTGATAAACAAAACGAACCGGTTCTGCATTAAGACGCTGTTTTAAGCTGGATGACATTAGCTCTAGCATACTGGATTCCATCTCAGTAGTTAAATCATATTCCGCATCGCGCGTCATTTTCATCGCATAGGCGTTTAATTGATCATAGTCAAAAAAGCCTTTAAATATCTCGTCTAGACAATAACGTAAAATATTATCTAGCAGGATCATTGATTTTCTGCATTTTGGTATTTCAGGCGGTAAATGGATAAATCTAAGTTGTTTTCCTGCTGGAATTTCTAGTAATGCATATTGAATATTCTGTTCTTTAATAATTTCTACGGCTAAATAAGTATAATCATCTTTTAAAAATTCAACTAAATCAGTTTCCGGAGTGATTAGGATAGGCGTGATATGTTGACTAAGTTGTTGGCGAAAAAATTGGCGTAACCAAATTTGTTGGTTCGGAGAAATTTGCCGTTCATTAATTAGGAAAATTTGGTTACGCGCCATTTCAAGTAATAAGTCATTATACAGTAAGTCAAATTCTTGATCAAGTTTGGCAACTTTGTTTTCAATTAGTTTCAGTAGCTTGCGTGAACTAGATGCAGTTCCTCGTTCTTCATTAATTAATATCCGTCTCTTAACATCGGCGAATTTTATTTTATAAAATTCCTCAAGATTATTTGAGTAAATACCTAAAAATCGCATGCGTTCAATCAGCGGGTTACGTTTATCTGCTGCTTCTTGCAATACTCGCTCATTGAATGATAACCAACTAATCTCTTTTTCAGTATAGAGCCAAACTTTAGACATCTTTACTCCATAACCAATATTGTTATTTAATCATACAGGATATTGATCCTTATTAGCTTATCTGATTACTTATGATTTTCAGATATTTTATTGGATATCTACTGGAGGTTAGGAGCTATGTTAGCAAAGGTTACTGCTTTCTTGCAAAGTAATAATCTTTGCTAAAATGGTTATTTTTAGTCAATTTAGTTAATAACTAATAACAGAATCAAGCTGAATGATAAATCATAGTAATGATATGTTAGTAACAAACTCAGTTTTTGATGAGTTACGCTTATTTCTTGTGTGTGGAGTTTTAGAAATAGTGGTGGCGTACCCCTAATCCTACTAATTAATTTCGTAAACAATTTCAACAACAGAGAGATAATATACCATAAAAATTTACCCTATAGGTATCTTCAAAATTAGATATTACCTCTGACTCCTTGTATGAATGCATCCGTAATGGTGCCAGGTAGCTCATAGGCACCTCTATTGATAGGGAACTCGAACCCATGCTGCGATAACATGCTGAATTCTAGCTTCTCCATGTTAGTTTCATGTAGTCATTTTCATAACGATTATTTTGTTACCGCTAACTATACAGATAGGTATTGGGTTGTTGAGATTAAAGAGCTTAAGGTCAGGGATCACAGCGGTAACTAAATATCTTTTAATAGCTCATTATTACTGCCATATCTAAAGCGTGCAAAGTGAAGAAAAGTTGCTAGCATAGCTTGTATTTGCTAGATATTTTATCCAGTGATTTTTATGAAACTCTTGAGGCACTTATAGATAAAAGAATATAGGTCTTCTCTATCAGTGTCATCAGTAGATTGAAACCTTCGATCCCTTAAAAAGTGCAGGCAATAATGCCTATATGATTTCCGCAATACGCGTTACGTTTATTTCTAATCTGATTGCATATACAGATCTGTCAGGAAAATCGATTGCCTTTGTTTGCTTTAGTTATGTTTGCGGCACTGTGTGTAGACGTAAGGAGATCGTTGCAGTCGAAAATGCTTATCGAAAGTTAGAGGCAAACTGAGCATAACTTTTAACGGCTGGTAAGCGCTGGACTTAACTGTATTTTACAGGTTTGCTACGGGATCCGATGCCTTTATTTTTTGAATGCAATGGCAAAAATATACCCTGACATGTAATACCAACTCTGTTTGGTGATGCATAAAATATCTGATGTGCTAGCTTCACTACACAAAGAGATTCAATTGAAAATTAAGGGTGAGCTACAGGAGATTTAGCTAACAGAGAGCTGTGATGCCGCTAATAAAGCTAAATATTTTGTTGGTAAAATTTAGCGAAGTTATACTGCAGCGATGAAGAAGCTGGAGAAAGATCGAGAAGAACAGCTAGCATTCTATGACGTTCCGTCATAGTCATTATGTGTGGGGCGCACCTACAACTTCATTAATAATGGTAAAGAATCTAATTGAATCAGGTTTTGTGATAGTGAGAATACGAAGCTGATACCCGAAACACTGTAGTTCGAAAAACAATGATCTAATCTTATTTAATCTGCTCTTCGTCCCGTCTGCTTTAAAAAGTAGGAACTAGGTAAGGAGAGTTTATCTTCATCCTAGTGGTAACAAGGTTAAATTTAAGGATTGAGAAGAGATTCATGAAGCATCAGATCGCGAAGCGCGATTATCATATACTAGATTTACTAATCACTCAGAGTTTTTAACATAAATTGTTTAATGCTAATTGAGACAAGGAACTTCAAATAAAAGTTTTGTTTTAGTTTTTGATTCCATATGTTTTGATATTTTGGAATAATGGGGTAATACAGATCTTATTTTACCTTACTCATCATTACTTTGTTAAAGTAACATTAACTAAATAAGTATGTGGAGTTCTAGCGATTAAAACGAGCAAAGCACCGTGGTTATTAGAAGAAATAACTGTCATGTAGAAAAAAATAAAAGCTTAGAACAGTTAGTTCGCCGTGAAGAGAAAGAAGAAGTGAGAATTACCATGCAGTGTTGTCACACCGCACTAAGGTATCTTACCAACAAAAATAGTACAACTAAGTGTATTTATACTCATATCGGTGAAATTGATTCATCAACAATTAAATCAGGCAGTATATACATGGATTAAGCTGTAAAAATAAAGATATTTATTTCCATGCGTTGCTAGTGAAAAAGCTTATCAATAAGTATAGTTAAACGTAATTAATAATGCGCTATCGTAATCCCAATACAAATAGGACGATTAAATCGTCTTAAGTTAAAAATGATTGATTGAATAACTTAAAAAAACAGTTTAGTCATAACATGAAAATGAAGTATCTATTAACCTCTAGAGATCTTGATAGAGTATTAATGTTAAAATAACATATAAAATAAATAAAATTAAGGAAATTACTTGGATAGCCTGTTTAAGTTAACAACAAAGCAAAAAAGCTTAGTAAGGATCTTGCAAATTACCGATACTCACCTTTTTGCTAATGTTGATGATACTTTACTTGGCATCAATACTTTTGGTAGTTTTCATGCAGTAATTGATGAAATTTTAGTGCGCAATAAAAATGTTGACTTAATTGTTGCTACCGGGGATTTAGTTCAAGATCAGTCTGCATCGGCTTACCTGTATTTTGCAGAAGGAATTAAACGGTTATCTGCTCCTTGCGTTTGGTTACCAGGCAATCACGATTACCAACCGAAAATGGTTGTAACTTTAGCAAAAGCAGGCATTTTACCTTCTAAGCAGGTGCTAATTAATAATAATTGGCAAATCCTTATGTTGGATAGTCAAATTCAAGGTGCTGTCCATGGAAAATTATCAAAACAACAGCTTTTATGGATGAAAAGCTGTTTTGAAACATACACGGAATGTAGTCATTTACTTATGTTGCATCATCATCCTTTGCCATCGGGCTGTACCTGGCTTGATCAACATAGCTTGCGTAATTCTCATATTTTAGCTGAATATTTAAAACCATATCAACAAGTTAAAGGGATTTTATGTGGGCATATTCATCAAGAGATAGATGAATATTGGCAAGGGATTCGCATGATGGCAACACCATCAACCTGTATACAATTTAAACCTCATTCTACTAATTTTACATTAGACACAATGGCACCAGGTTGGCGTTATCTTGATCTTTCTATTAATCATGACGGTAAAAATGCGTTAGGTACAGAAGTTTTTAGATTGGATAGTAATAAATTTCGCCCAGATTTGAGCTCAGTCGGTTATTAATATCAATATTAATTTATGTACATAGTTTAATAGCTTCCCTTTATCATAAATAGCAAATAAGGTAAAGGCTTACCTACTTCAGCAACGAGATCATGAAGTTAATATACTTATCCAGATTTCTTATTATCCGGTAGGAGTGATTAAGAATCATTATAGAATCTCGTAGTAGCTCATAGGAGATAGTCGATTATACTATTAGATTCTTCATTTGCTGGTTATTTTTACTATTTTGTTATCAACATAATTTAATTTATCGCTGTTGTTGTCAAATTTAGCTTTACGCCTTTTTTATTTATTTCAACAGGTATTTAGGTGAAAAAAAGTAATTCTCATACAAAATAACATTATATTTTACAAATCCACTATTTAAATAAACTATAGGTTATACAAATTAACACATTAACGGCACCAAAATTTAATTTTATTTTTACAACAAACATGTCATCAAATATTGAACTATCATAAAGTTGTTATATATCTTATGGAGTGCAAGTAAATAATAGTGTTAAGAGATAGAGGTAGTAATCCATGTTTTATTGGATTCAACTACTAATTTCTACAAATTATGCGTTTTTAGCTTTAAAAACAAAATAAGTAAAAAATTATCCAAATATCTAAATAACTGTTATTATCAGGTTATGTTGGCAAAGATTATTGATATAAATCCCCCTTATATTGTATGAAGAATAGCTTAACACAAAGTGTGTTATCCGTTTTTTTTGAGCCAATTATGGATAAATAGTTAATCCTTCTGTTCAGAAGGAGCAGAATAGTATAAACTTTTTCCAGTGAGCATAAAATTAGTTACTACCGCCTAATAAGGCTGGATAATCAGAGAGTTATTAGTAATGAATTTCATATTCAAAATGTGAACAGTTATATCAGACAATTAAAAGTATCACTGAATAAATTCATGATGTAAGGGCTTTTTATTTTTAGAATTATCTGGCATGGAGAAGATTGTTTGAACCACAACAATTGAAATATAGAAGTGGCCACAATTTGCTCTGCTAGCAAAGCAATAACCTTTACCAACATAGCCTATTATCATCAGCATTTATTTGCCTAATTATTTGCAATTACCACAGAAAATAATATGACTCATTCTAATTATAATGCAGATGCAATCGAGGTCCTAAGTGGTTTAGAACCTGTACGTCGTCGTCCAGGCATGTACACCGATACCTCTCGACCAAATCACCTAGCGCAGGAAATAATTGATAATAGCGTGGATGAGGTCCTTGCTGGTTATGCTAATCATATCGATGTCATCTTGCACGATGATCAGTCGTTGGAAGTGATTGATAATGGCCGAGGTATGCCTGTTGATATTCATCCAGAAAAAAAAATACCGGCTATAGAGTTGATTTTGGGGCAATTACATGCTGGTGGGAAATTTTCTAATAAAAATTATCAATTTTCTGGTGGGCTACATGGAGTTGGTATTTCCGTGGTCAATGCGTTATCAAAACGCATTGAAGTAACTGTTAGTCGTGATAGTCAAATATATCGAATTGTTTTTGAACATGGCGAGAAAGTTCAGGAACTCAAAGTAATTGGTAGTTGCGCTAAACGAACGACTGGTACCAGAGTGCGTTTTTGGCCTGATAGTTATTTTTTTGATGACCCGCGTTTTTCTATTTCGCGTTTAACGCATGTATTAAAAGCTAAAGCTGTGCTATGTCCTACTGTTAAAATCCTATTTAAGGACAAAATAAATAATAGTGAGAAAACATGGCGTTATAACGATGGCTTGACTGACTATTTAATGGAAGCGGTGAATGGTTTAGTTACTTTACCGGAGAAAGCCTTCGTTGGTAATTTTGCTGGCAAAATAGAAATGATCAATTGGGCACTGCTTTGGTTACCGGAAGGTGGAGAACTATTAACAGAGAGTTATGTTAACCTTATTCCAACCGCACAAGGTGGAACCCATGTTAATGGATTACGTCAGGGTTTATTGGATGTAATGAGGGAGTTTTGTGAATACCGTAATTTACTTCCTCGTGGTATAAAATTAACTGGTGAGGATATTTGGGAACGCTGTGCTTATGTTCTATCAGTCAAAATGCAAGATCCACAATTTGCTGGCCAGACCAAAGAACGTCTTTCTTCTCGCCAGAGTGCTGCGTTTGTTTCCGGTGTGGTAAAAGATGCTTTTAGTTTGTGGTTAAATCAAAATGTTCAAGAAGCTGAACAATTAGCAGAATTCACTATTTCTAATGCACAAAGGCGCCTACGCGCAGCAAAAAAAGTTGTGCGCAAAAAACTGACCAGTGGGCCTGCATTACCCGGTAAGTTAGCGGACTGTATTTCTCAAGATCTTAATCTTACTGAGCTATTTTTAGTTGAGGGAGATTCAGCCGGTGGATCAGCTAAGCAGGCTCGTGATCGTGAATATCAGGCGATTATGCCGCTAAGAGGAAAAATATTGAATACTTGGGAAGTTTCTTCCGATGAAATTTTAGCTTCACAAGAAGTTCATGATATATCACTAGCTATTGGTATTGATCCAGACAGCAATGATCTTAGCCAACTCCGTTACGGTAAGATTTGTATTCTTGCCGATGCAGATTCAGATGGACTGCATATTGTAACATTACTGTGCGCACTTTTTGTTCGTCATTTCCCCACTTTAGTAAAAGAAGGTCATATTTATATTGCTATGCCACCTTTATATCGTATTGATCTAGGTAAAGAAGTTTATTATGCCCTTGATGAAGGTGAAAAAACTGCTGTTCTTGATCGCTTGAGTTATAAGCGAGGTAAACCGAATGTCCAACGTTTTAAAGGATTAGGAGAAATGAATCCAGATCAATTACGTGAAACCACACTTGATCTTAATACACGACGCTTAGTGCAGCTCATTATTAATGATGAGAATTATCAAAAAACGCTCGCGATGATGGATATGTTATTGGCTAAAAAACGAGCAGAAGATCGTCGAAATTGGTTACAAGATAAAGGTAATGCGATAGAAATTGAAGTGTAATCGACTCTATTATTAATCAGAGTCTAAGGAATTAAATAAATGACTGAGATAACTCACGATGGTGTAGAACAGCAACCACTATACACCTTTACTGAAAAGGCCTATCTCAATTATTCCATGTACGTCATCATGGATAGAGCGTTGCCATTTATTGGTGATGGATTAAAACCTGTTCAGCGACGAATTGTTTATGCTATGTCTGAGCTTAATTTAAGTAATACCGCTAAGTATAAAAAATCAGCTCGTACAGTCGGTGATGTATTAGGAAAATACCATCCACATGGTGATAGCGCTTGTTATGAAGCCATGGTGTTGATGGCGCAACCATTTTCTTATCGTTATCCATTAGTTGATGGTCAAGGAAACTGGGGAGCGCCAGATGATCCTAAATCGTTTGCTGCTATGCGTTATACTGAATCAAGATTGTCAAAATATTCTGAAACGTTACTCAGTGAGTTAGTATTGGGAACGGTAGCCTGGACAAGTAACTTTGATGGAACATTAACTGAACCAAAAACACTACCAGCAAAATTACCCAATATTCTGTTGAATGGCACGACAGGGATTGCTGTTGGTATGGCGACTGACATTCCGCCACATAATGCGCGTGAAGTAGCAAGAGCGTTAGTTGCTTTACTGAAAAATCCAAAAGCTGATCTTAAAATATTTATGGATTTTATTCCTGCTCCTGATTACCCAACAGAAGCAGAAATTATATCTTCAAAAGAAGATATTAAAAAAATTTATCAAACAGGCCGTGGTTCTATTCGGTTACGCGCTACTTGGGTAATGGATGATGGTAATGCAGTAATTACTGCATTACCTCATCAAGTTTCAGGTACTAAGGTATTGGAGCAGATCGCTTCGCAAATGCGTGCTAAAAAATTACCGATGGTAGAAGATCTACGTGATGAATCAGATCATGAAAATCCAACACGTTTAGTGATTGTACCTAGAAGTAATCGGATTGATTTAGTACAAGTGATGAGGCATTTATTTGCTACGACGGATCTAGAAAAAAGTTATCGAATCAATTTAAATATGATTGGCCTAGATAATCGCCCTGCAGTTAAAGGACTAGTTGAAATTTTAAATGAATGGTTATTATTTCGACGAGAAACCGTACGTAACCGCTTAAATTATCGTTTAGAAAAAGTATTAAAACGCTTACATATCCTTGATGGATTATTAATAGCTTATCTTAATATAGATGAGGTTATCCATATTATCCGTAATAAAGATGAAACTAAGATAGTATTAGTAACCCGTTTTTTGCTTTCAGAAACTCAAGCTGAATCTATCCTGGAATTAAAATTGCGTCATCTAGCTAAACTAGAAGAATTTAAATTACGTTCTGAGCAAGATGAATTAGCTAAAGAGCGTAATCAACTGCAAAATATTTTAGGCTCTGAGCAGAATTTAAACACCTTGATTAAAAAAGAAATTGAAATAGATGCACAAACTTATGGTGACGCCCGTCGCTCACCGCTTAAGGGGGGTATTGAAGCAAAAGCTATAAAGGAACATAGTATTCTGCCTTCTGAGCCGATTACTATTATTCTTTCTATTATGGGATGGGTAAGAAGTGCAAAAGGCCATGATATTGATCCGACTAATCTTAATTATAAAACAGGAGATGGTTTTCGTAGCGCAGCAAGAGGTAAAACAAACCAATCAGTTATTTTTCTTGATAGTACTGGACGAAGTTATTCTCTTAATCCACTTGATCTTCCTTCTGCTCGTGGACATGGAGAGCCGCTTACTGGTAAATTAGCATTACCACCTGGCGCAACGATTGAATATGTATTGACTGCTCCAAAAGAGCAAAAATATTTATTAGCATCAGATGCAGGTTATGGTTTTATTTGTAGTACTAATGATTTAGTAGCAAAAAATAAAGCAGGGAAGGCATTATTTGCCTTATCTAATAAGGCAAAGATACTAGCACCATTAGAAGTCAATAATGAACAGAAAGATTTATTATTGGCAATTACTAAAGCAGGGAGAATGTTAATATTTCCTGTTATCGAGCTATCTCAACTCTCTAAAGGTAGAGGAAAAAAAATTATTAATATTGCAGCGGGTCAGTCAGCTAGCGGAGATGATTTGTTAGTTCGGTTAACATTTTTACATCCTCAATCTTCAATTACGCTCTATTTTAGAAAACGAAAATTAAAATTAAATCCAGAAGATTTACAAAAATATCGTGCTGAACGAGGTCGAAAAGGTTATTTACTACCTCGCTCAATACAGAGTATTGAGCGTATAGAAATAACTCCTTCTAGTAATGGATAATTTTTAATTTTTTATTGGTGTGTGAAGTTGCTTATTATTTGAGGTAAATATGTTAGCTATTGTTCGTATTATTATTGTAATCCTATTTACCATATTGATTTGCGTGTTAGGTTGTTTTTATTGTTTATTAAGTCCAAGAAATCCACACCATGTTATGCGCTTTGGCCGGTTATTTGGTAAATTATCTTATGTTTTTGGTATTACCATTATTCGTCGAGTGCATTCTGAAGCGAAGGATTATAGTCCCAGAATCTATATCGGTAATCATCAAAATAATTATGATATGGTAACTATATCAAATGCAATCCAACCAAATACCGTTACTGTGGGTAAAAAAAGTTTAGTTTTTATCCCTTTTTTTGGCCAATTATATTGGTTGGCCGGTAATATTCTTATTGATAGAGCTAATCGGACTAAAGCGCACAATACAATTTTACAGATTGTTAATCAGATTAAAAAAAGAAAAATTTCTGTCTGGATATTTCCTGAAGGAACCCGTAGTCGTGGTCAAGGTTTACTACCATTTAAAACCGGTGCATTTTATGTAGCAATTACAGCTGGAATTTCAATAGTGCCAATCTGTTTATCTGAAACTGAAGGGCGTATTAAACTTAATCGTTGGAATAATGGAATAGTGATTATCGAAATTCTACCGTCTGTTGATACAAAAAAGTATAATCGGGAAAACGTGCATGAATTGGTAAAACATTGCTATGATTTATTCAAAGCTAAAATTGTAGAATTAAATAAAGAAGTAGAAGAAATAGAGAAAAAGACAAATTAAAAATTAAGTTTATTTTTAAGTAAGTTAGTTTCTAACTAATATTATTTGATAATAAATCAACATTTGATATTGTATTAATTTATTGCACTAATTGAATTTAGTTATCAATCAATTCTAATAATACAATTATTAGTGCATCATAAAGTATGAATTTATCTTGATGAATAATAAATGGGCGCTAGCTTATTAATATTTTATGGAGAAAGGATATCCGATTAAATCGGAATCTATTTCTTAAAATATCAAGAATAGCTTTGAGTGTTTCTATGCTTTTTCCTGCGGTTAGCGCAGGAAAAAATGAAGGATACTCATTATTAGCAATCACGTGCTTATTGAAAGACGATTTCAATCGTCCGCTGTTTATTACGTTAAAAATATTTTTTGATCTTTTGATGGTAGACATTAAAGTAATATTTTTGGCTGTAATGCTTATTATTTATAAGCAACCATTCAAGTAGAAAATTGCAGTGATTTAAAATTGGTATATAATAATTACCTCTTTTAAAGAGGTTGTTATGGCAATCAGTGGGGGGTTCTAACTTCTTAGAATACAAATTTACGTGGCGGCAAAATTAATGTTGCCTAATATTAATTAGTTACTGATATCGCCGATCCGATATCCGACTGCGACTACGAAATATTGCTATTAAGCTAATACACCAGTCATGATGCCAAGAAAAATTTATGATGGCTTGGTTGATTGTGGATTATATCAGATAAAACCAGTAAGAATTTAAATATTCCTAATCATTACAGCGTTAATAATTTCCTATTATTTTGCAAGATAAACACGTAAATAGTTTTTAGAATTTCTTGCTATAAACCAACAGAAGATTTTAGACGATATTTTATTAGTTAAAGGTGTGCAAGGAGCTTGTATATTAAAGTTGCTTAAGTTGCTTAATGCATCAAATTCAAGACGCTATCTATTGGATATAGATGACAAGCATCTACTCTATCTGATAGATAATGATCAAGGGTTAAATACCTGCTTCAATAAATATTGAAAGATTACCTGTTGCGCCTGGAGATTGTCGAGAAGTATTAATTTATATGTCCAAAACAGAGTTATTAACAATAATGACTGAAAGCAGCAGGTGTTATGGATCACCTTAAAAGGTTCTTCAAATCTTCAACTTTATTAAATACGATCAAAGTTTTAACTATTTCTTCTTCAGGATTATTATCATTAGTAATAAATAATTTAGAAGAAACTCTAGTTAATAATGCATTCTAAATCATATCGACGATCTGTAATTCTGAAGTAATTTTTAGTAAATCTTTTGGCATTAATGGTATGATACGAGATGTCAATTGTATTGACTTAATCATGCAAAGAGAGTAATCCAGCCTGGAAATACTGGACAGTAAAAGCGTATAGCCTCAATCCTTTCATTTAAAGTTATTAATCATAATGGAGTTGGTAGGGTACCCCCCTACTAGGCTCAAGGAATTATGGATAGAAAATACAGTATAGATAAATGGATAGTGAATTATTAGTTAACATTCTTCAACTGTCTTATAATAATTTTTTGTATTTTAATTAAAAATTAAAAAAAGTGTATAAAGGTTTAGTTGCGCTGATAGGTATTAATCCATCAGCTTAATATTATTTATAATATAGAAAATATTTTTTCTGATTATATAAAAAGTAATTATATTATTTTATGATTTGGAGATATCTTCATTTCTGGTGCATGGGTTTTTTGAGGATGGTAATGTACCCTGATGATTAATTTCATGAATGATTTCAATAACAGGAAGATGATATGCCATGAAACATCTAGCCTATAGCTATCCGTAAAACCAGATATTATAGTGATTCCTTGCATTAACTCATCTGTAATTGTGCCAGGGTAGCTGATAGCACCACTATTTAGGCTATTAGCTCGACTCAAAGCTACAGTTAATAACATGCTGAATGCCCTTATCTATGGGGTTAATTCGTTGACCGTAATGATTTGCTACAGAAACCTATAAGACAGGTATTGTAGATGTTGAGATTAAAGTGCCTAAAGTTTATTGGAATCGCAGTAATAATTGAATATGTTTCAATATCTCATTACTGCCTTATCTATGGCAGTAAAAGAAGCAAAGAGTTGTTACCATGCTGTGTATATGTGAGGTATCTCAACCAGTGATGTTCATAATCCTAGAGACGATTTTCGGTGAAAGCATATGATCTCTCCACCAGTATTATCAGGAGACTGAAGCAACAGTGACTTGAAGAACATTAACAATGGTGTCAGCATGATTTAAGTGATGCGCTACATTTATTTCTTAGCTGAAGGTATATGCTTTTATTAAACAGTCTTATCGACTTTGTTTGCTTATTTATTATTGAGTCAGTTAGCGTAGATATAAGGAGCTTATTGCAGTCGAAGATGATTATCGAGAGTTAGAAGTGCCTTGGTCCGAACTTATTAATAGCTTTCGAGCGCGTGGTTTAACCATATCTCATAGACTTGCTATGGAGATATGTAGCGTCATTAGTTTTTGGAATTCAATAGCAAAGATACTCCTGAACACACAGCATTAACGTTGTTGGAGATACAAGATAACTAATATTTTGCTTCACTCCCAAAAGGCATGCTAGTATCGAAAGTTAAGGTGATCTGCGAGAGATTTATCTATTAGAAATCAGTAATAGCCGATAACAAAACCTTTGATATTTTGTTAGCAACATTTTAACGTACTCTGCTAGCGATGAAAATGTTAGAGAAATATTGAAAAGAATGCCTGGCATTCTGTGCCTTCCTATTAGCACACTGGGCACGTCAACAAAGTAGCGTTGAGCATGTGAGCAGAATAATAGCTTTAAGGTTATTCTCAACAGCGGCGCCTATCAGTTGCCTAGCGCCATTACGAATGAATTCATACAAGAGATTATAGATAATATCTGGTTTTATAGATACCAGTACACTAGAATTTTCATAGCATATCATCTCTCTGTTGTTAAAATCATTCATGAAATAAATCATAAGAATACAGGAGTATCTCTAAAACTCCGTATACCAGAAATAAGTATAACTCTAAGGTTATAAATAGTTAGCAAAAATAAAATGGAGCCAATTTAGCATGAGTAATAAGAAGTATGCTGTTTTATTAGTTAACTTAGGGACGCCTGATGCACCAACACCAGAGGCAGTAAAACGTTTTTTGACATCATTTCTTAATGATGCAAGAGTTATTGATATTTCAAGGATAATTTGGAAACCGTTATTAAATTTAGTTATTTTACCATTACTCTTACCAAGAGTATGTAAATTATATCAATCAATTTGGACTGAAGCTGGTTCGCCATTGTTAAATTATAGTTTACAACAGCTGGTTGCACTGACAAAACAACTTCCTGCTATTCCTGTCGAATTAGGTATGAGTTATGGTTCACCTTCTATTGCATTAGCAATAGATAAATTATTAATTAAGCAGGTTAAAAACATAATTGTGTTACCACTTTATCCGCAATATTCTGGTTCAACCACAGCGGCAGTTTTTGATGCAATAAGCCGATCTTTAAAAAAATATCGAACCATACCCGGCCTTCACTTTATTCGTAGTTATGCCGATCATCCTTCTTATATTGATGCATTAAAAAAGTCAGTTGAGTTAAGTTTTGAACGATATGGTGAACCTGATCGATTATTGCTTTCTTATCATGGCATTCCTAAACGTTATGCAAAAACAGGTGATATTTATCCGCAGGAATGTGAATTGACAACCCGTTTATTTAGTGAATTAATTAATTTTCCTGCTAATAAAATTATTATGACTTATCAGTCACGTTTTAGTCCTGAGCTCTGGCTTACCCCTTACACTGATGTTACCTTAAAAAGGTTAGCCAAGAGCGGAATTAAACATGTTAAGCTATTGTGTCCAGGTTTTTCAGTGGACTGTTTAGAAACGCTAGAGGAAATTGCGGTAAAAAATAAAAAATTATTTTATGCCGCTGGTGGAAAAAAATATCATTATATACCTGCACTTAATGCCTCCGATAACCATATTATGCTAATGGTTAAATTAGTTAGAGATTTAATGATTAATTAAATAGAATTAAAAGTTATATTAGTGATATGGACGCTATCATATATTTATACTTTTCAGTATAATAATTTGTTTGTAATGGTTTACATTAACTAATATTTTTTAAATTCTATATTTAGACTAGCAATATAAATCATTGCTGTTGTGTAACATGCTAAATTATTTATTACGTTTAATGTATTTTTAACGTTTTTTATTATTTACTTTTATGAAAATAAAAGTAAATGTTTGAATTAAATTTCATTTAATTATTTTTACTATTTTAGTTAATAAAATTATTTAATTATTTAATGGAGTTATATTCATCTCTGGTACATGGAGATTTAGAAATGGCTGCGCATTTCCTCATGCTGATTAATTTCGTAGTTAATGTTAACAACAATGAGATGATATGCCATGAAAAGTTTACTCTACAGCTATTCTCTAAACTAGATATCATCTATAATCTCTTGCATGTGAACGTATCCATAATAGTGTCAGGAGAACTGATAGAGCCGCTGTTAAATTAGAGTTTAAAGCCATGCCGCAACAACATGTTCAAGGCCACTTTTTCGGCAAGTTATCTCGTTGATTGTAATGGGTTATTTGTTATAACGAACCATACAGGCTGGTATTAGCAATATTGCGATTAAAACGCCGAATATTAGAGATTGTAAGAATAACGAAATATGCTTACAGCTTTATTGCTACCGCCTTATCTGAAACGTACAAAAGTGGCGAAGAGGCGCACTATGGTTAGTGTATATGCGAAGCGTCATCTCAGGTAATTTCATAAAGCCCTGTAAAGTTTTAGATAAAAATATATAGCTTCCTGCCAAAAGACCATTAGCAGGCTTGAAACATCGATGCCTTAAAAAGCATCGATAATGGGATCCCCCTGCGTAATTTAAGCGATACACTTACGTTTATTCCTTATCCTATGATATACACCACCCAGTCTTGTTAAGGCAAACTGATTGTCTTTTTCTACAATTATGTCGGCTTTATTAATCATAAATGCAAGGAGCTCATTGCGGTCAAAGATGATTATCGAGAGTCAGAATAAATTGAATTTAACTTTTAGCAGTCTGCTGCAATTGCGGTGGACTTAACCGCATCTTCTAGCCTTCCTATGGGAAGGCGGTACCATTGCTTTTTAGTAAGCAATGGCAAAAATATTCCTAGACACGCAGCATCAATGCTGCTAGATACATAAAACAACTGATGTGATAACTTCATTTACAAAAGGCATATAAGGAAAAGTTAAGGGTGAGTTGGCAGAGCTTTTGGTAGCAGAGATCTGTAATGCTGCTAATAAAATCCTTAATGTTTTATTGCAAGGGTTTCAACGAATATTCTGCAGTGATTAAGAAAGTAAAGAAAGAACGAAAAGAGCTACTGCATCCTACGACTGCCCGTTAGTACACTGGGCATCAATAAGAATAACGAATCTAATTGATTCGGGTTTTTATGATACTGAGGTTACCGAAGCCGATGGATTAATGGCTATACTTTAAAAATAACCCTTTGAATGGTATTGAAGCTGACTATCCCATTTGCTCAGAAAAACTAGAATCGGCTAAATGTGGGTTTATCTGCTGTAAAACTCTGGTGATAAATATTTAATTTCAAGAATGAAGAACAGATACACAAAGCATCAGAGTGTAATCTTAGTATTATACACTAGATTTACTAATAACTCACTAATATTAGAATAAATAGTAATAACAAGAGGGTATATTAGAAAATGTTATTAGTAAAATACCATTATATTCTATAAGAAGGATTCTTCCTAACAGAATTTGACATAAAAAAGCAAACAGTCATGCAGATCAAAGATACCGCTTCCTTCACTCTCTCCAAATATAATGCTGTATCTCATTCATTAGTTGACTTGGTGATAATCTATCAGATTATGTTGATTTATGCATTGAATTAACTCAATCCACTTTATCCTGCCTATATATTATCACACTGATATGTTTTTACTGGGAACCCGTTCATTACGGTTATAGCATATCATTGTAAAATCCCCGATTACAGGAACCCATTTAATAATTTGATTAGAAGCCCTCTCTGGTAAAACTATATTACAAGAATAAATGGTTTAATTATCTATGATGCATCTTGAATAACTTAACTTTACCGGGAGTCAGCAAAAGAAACAGATATTAGTTTAAAAACAGCGTTTAGATTGACGTCATTACTTTCTTGCTTCAGCGGCGATAGAGCCGTCAACATAAATGCATTAAATAGTATTGTTGCCATCGAAAAATATTTTTCCTAAATTCTTTAAAAGAAAAGGTTATATTCTACATAGAAAAGCTAAAAAATGCGGGAGAGCATGAGATAAAGGGAAAGAATAAATGCGATCTTGATTACATCAAATCGACAAGTCATGTGAGTAATAAAACTCTTGAAGAGATTAATGCAGAGTATGTTAGCTGTTTTCTTGAGACAATCATTGATAAGAGTTGATCCTTTATTCGGATAGAGTTAAATGATATGGAAGTTTTCCCAACAAGCATGAAATTAGTTACCATCGCCTAATAAGGCGAGATAACTATAGAATTATTGGTAAGGAATTTTATATTCAAAATGTAAACAGTTTTATCAACTGATTAAAAGGATGGCTGAGTAAATTCCATACTATAATGTCGTTTATTTACCAAATTTCTAGCCTGGAGAAGATTGTGTAAAACTACAACAATTAAAATACAGATTTAATTACAAATTACTTTGTGAGCAAGGTAATTAACCTTTATCAAGATAGTTTTATTAATACACATCACTACAATTTAAACAAAATGCGTAGCGATTTTGTGGATCATTCATATGCTGAATAAATTTTATTTGTTGTTGAAATTCATTAGTTATTTTTTTCGGCACTAACAGTTGTAGTGTATTGGGTATCATTGCTTCACCAATTGAAGTTAATTCAAGTATTAATTGATCAATAAAAGAACGTTCAGGCTTCACCCAATTAAGTGAAGGTATAGTAATTTTAGCTAATTCAGCAGCTTTGGTTACTGCATCATCAAAATCACCTAGTTTATCAACCAGACCATTTTGTAGAGCGTCTAAACCTACCCATACTCGACCTTGAGCAATTTTATCTATCTCTTCTGGTGTTTTATGACGCGCCTGAGCCACATACTTTATGAAAGTATGATAGCTATTTTCAATAGTGATTTGCATCAAGTCAGAAAATTGTTTATTAATCCCTTTTATCTCTGAGATATCCGCTAATGGAGTAGTAGAGACACCATCAGTATGAACACCAATTGTACCTAAACTTTTTTCGAAGGTATTTATTACACCAAAAATACCAATTGAACCGGTCAGAGTTGTTGGACTGGCAAAAATATAATTGGCTGGTGTTGAAATCCAATAACCACCTGATGCTGCCATTGCTCCCATCGAGACTACAATGGGTTTATTAGCGTCACGGGCAGCAATCAATTCATTACGTATCGCTTCTGAAGCAGTAACACTGCCACCAGGACTATTAACACGTAAAATAATAGCTTTGATATCAGGGTTAAGTCGTACTTTACGTATTTGCGCCACAATTGTCTCGCTGCCTATCATACCAGGCTTTTGTGATCCATTAATAATAGCACCTTGGGCAATTATTACAGCAATATTGCCAGGTTGATCATCAGATTGTTTTTTTTGCATCAGTTGACTTTGTTGTAGTTGTTCATTTGGATAATCATAAATACTAATGTAATTAAAATGCTGATCTTTATCATTCCAACCAAATTTTTTGCTTAATTCTTTCTCTATAACTGCATTAGTAAAAATATGATCAATAAGTTTTTGTTTAATCGCATATTGCGCACTATCACCATTAACGCTTTTCATTTCTTCAATCAATTTATCAGCTCCTGGAAAAATATTTTCTGGTGTCGTTTGGCGGTTTTGCGCAACAGTTGATAAGTAATGTTGCCATAATGAATTAATCCAAACTTTATCAGCTTCACGCGCTTCAGGTGACATATCATCACTAATGAATGGCTCTACCGCTGATTTGTAGGTGCCAATACGGAAAATATGGCTATTGACTTTTAGGTTATTCAATAGCGTCTTATAATAGAGTTTATTGGTTGAAAAACCATAAATTCCAACATTACCTTCTTGTGACATATAGATATAATTGGCAAAACTCGCTAAATAATATTGTGATTGATTATAGCTATTCCCTATTGCATAAATAGGTTTTCCCGCCTGATTAAATTCTGTTAATGCCTTACCAATATATTGTAAGGATGACTGATCGGAAGTAATTAGATTATCTAATTGTAAAACAATACCAGTAATTTTTTTGTCATAAGTTGCCAAGCGAATAATATTTATAATTTCAAATAAAGAGTTTTCTTTTATACGATTGCTTGATGAGCCTAATAATTCACGACTCATTTTAATTTTATTAAAAGGATTAGGGATAGAGACTTGATCAACAATCACACCTTGTAAATCAATAAGTAGCGCGCCATGATATTGGCTAGTCAATTTTTTTTCACTTTTATAGACAAAATAACTACTTGCTGTGATAAAGATCAAAAAAAGACAGATAAAACTAGTAAGAAATCGTCTAATAAAATTAAGCAATCGCCAAATAAATTTAAAAAAATTTGCAATTAAATTCCATGAGTTTTGCATGTGATCTCCAATCATATGATTAACATTTTTATGTTAAAAGGACATAAGATAATTATCAGCTCCATAACTAATAGAATAATTAAAAATATTATTTTATTGCTATTCAAGCTGATTAAAAATGTTACCTTACTATACTTATACTGATGAAAAAATTCTATTTTTGAAAAAAACTTATAAAATGCGAATTTTTGCGCAATTTATATCTATTAAATTAATTGCAATAAAAGTTTCTTTTAATAAAAAATCTATGCATTCTAAGTTATCCTTATTTAGTGATGGAGTTTTATAGATGTTGGCGAGTATCCTTCTAATTAATTTCGATGAATGATTTTAACAACAGAGAGATGATATTTTTAAAAAAATCTACCCCCCAGGTATCCTAAAATTAGATATTACCTCTGATCCCTTGCATGAACGTATCCGTAATAGCATGCCAGGGAGAGATAGCACTGATGTTGAGATTAAGATTGAATCCATACTGCAAGAACATGATGAATACAGCCTTTGTCGTCTGTTGGTGGATTACCGTTGTCCATAACGGTTATCTGTCACAGCGAATCATATAGATTGCTATTGGCGATCTTAAGATTAAACTGCTTAATGTTAAAATGGAGCGGCAGCGGCAACAGAATATGCTTCCCAGCTTCTTGCCGCCGCCTTATCTGAAACATACAAAAAGTAGCAAAAATTGCTGCCATTCCTGTATTTGCGAGGCATGAAAATATCTACAGGTGATTTTTACAAGAGGAGGCTCCCACCCTCCCCTTTTTTTGGCGATTTCTTAGTGAAAAGCATACACTCTCTCTGGATAGCTTACCCCCCATCAACAGACTAAAACAGCAATGCCTTGAAGAGTATAGGCATTGTCGGCTGAATGATTTAAGCGATACCGCTACGTTTATTTCTATACTGAAGCATATGCCGTTCTATTAGGCAAACTGATCGCCTTTGCCTTCTGCTCATTATCGGCGGCATTGCACATAAACATAAGGAACTTATTGCAGTTAAAAATGCTGATTGAGAATCAGAAGCAGCACTGGACTGAACTTCTAGATGACCACGCGAGTGCGCTGGCTTAACCGGATCTCCAATATTCATTATGGAAGGAAATGATATCCTTGGTTTTTGGAATACAATGACAAAGATGTTCTCGGACATGCAGTATTAACGCTGTTGGGTAGATAAAACAGCTAATTTGCTGACTTCACTCCCCCAAAGAAATGCAAGCAAAATTAAGGTTGAGCTACGAGATATCTAGCTATCAGAAAGTCGCGATGCCGCTAACATAACCTTTGATATTTTGTTGGCAAGGGTTTTTCAATCTATTCTGCAGGGATGAAACGCTAGGAAAGATTAAAAAAATTGCTGCATCCTATGACTTCCCATCAGTGCAGTCTGTGTAGACCGTTAAATAAGAAAACAAATCCGATTGAATTAGCTTTTGTGACAGTAAGGTTATGAAGCCGATTCGAGAATCACTGTTGGTTAGAAAAATATAATGTTTTCAATGATATTGAAGCTACTACAGTCTTCTCAGAAAAGAGAAGAATCATCTATGGGAATTAACCTGGTGACTTTACTCTGATACTAAACAGTATCTAATTTAATGATGGTGAAAAGATTCACAAAGCATCAGAGTGAAACGTAGTCTAACTCGTCTTATACACCAAATTTACTAATAACTTAAATAATAACCAGCAGTAATAATTTATTCTCAGATAAAAATTTTTGTATTGATGATAATTTCTCAAAAATAGTAATAATAAAAAGGAGTTTGTAAATATGCTTTTTTATTTTTCTTCAACAGTTTTCTAAAATTAGCGTTAAATTCAGTTTTTATAAAAATAGCCTAAATTTATAGAGCTCTTGATTTTTGATCACAAAAAAATTTAATGGCTATAATATATCATGACCAGACGCTCACATTCTAGCTGTTAAATATTATCTAGTAATTGCGTCAGGTGAGACGGGTTATCAAATAACTTATGGAACGGCGAGCTAATAATAAAGTTAAAGAATATAAGTTATCAGCAAATCGTCTTTTATAAGACGAAATTAGGTTATGCCTCACGCGTTCTTATACTTCATAAATTTATTCTTCATCTTTAAATTAGGCATTGTTTACCAGCAAAGTTAACAGGTAATCATCTCCTCACAGATGATTCCAGCTTTTCTGAGCAGACTGCAGAAATTTAAATTTCATTGAAATGGTTGTTTTTCACTATACAGGGCTTCACGTGTCGGGTTCTTAACCTCAGACTATCGCAAAAACCGATTAAATTGAATTCATCATTCTTTATGATGTCCATTGCGCTGACTGGACGACATAGAATGTCATCAGCTCTTCTTAGAGCTTTCTCCAGCATCTTCATCGCTTCAAGATACACTGAAAACCTTACTAACAAACATCAAAGATTTTATTACCGGAATCGCGATTCTCTGTTAGCTAAATCTCCTGCAGCTCACATTTAACTTTCTATTATATCTCTTTGAGAGGTAAAACTAGTGCATTAGCTATTTTGTGTAGCTAATGGTGTTGACGTTGGTATTGGTGTTACGTATCTGAAAAGATTTTTACATTGCATTCCAAAACTAAGAGCACCCAAGCTTCCGTAGTAAGCTTGAAGATGTGATTAAGTCGCGCGTTTTAAGAGAATTCTAATTTAAGTCCAGTTCGCTTCTGACTATCGATAATTATTTTCGATCATAACAGGCTCCTTATGTCCATGCGCAGTTTCGCCAATAATGAGCAAGAAAAAAATGATCAACTTTCCTGACAGGACGGGATATGCCACACCATCGGCTAAGAAATAAACGTAATGCATATCGCTTGAATCATTTAAGCATAATTACCTTATGCTATTCAAGGTATTCCTGTTTCAGTTTGCTGATGATCTCCACTGCAGTAGATCATCTGTTTTTTTATCTATAACCAGCTTCCCCAAAAAGGTTTCGTAAAAATTACCGGTAGATAATATGCCTTTACCAATACAGGTATGGTAGAAACTATTCGCCGCCTTTTCCCGCATCAGATAAGATGGGCAGTACGAACTCTTGAAGGATATTCTGTTTATGCTGCAATCTATGACCTTATATAGGCACTTTAATCTAAATATCGCTAATACTAGTCGTATAGTTTACCATGACAAATAATCGTTACGGATGAGGAAATATAAAGTTCGTCAAAAACAGCGTTAAGTATGTTCTTGTAGTATAACTTCGAGCAACATTTTAACGGCGATGTTATCAATTGCACGATAGAATTACAAATAAGTTCATACAAGAGATACAGGTAATACCTAGTTTTGGAATACCTGCAAGGATAAATTTCATAGCGTATTTATCTCTCTGTTGTTGATATTTTTAATGAAATGAATCAACAAGATTCATTAGAATCTCCGAAATCACATACACTAGAAATAAGCATAACTCAAACTCATTAGCAATGTATCTTTTAGTAATTTCTTTTTCTAAAAAAATTTTAAATTATTAAAAGCTATTACTCTTTTATTTTTAATGTCATTCTGAACTTTTTCCTTTTAAATATCGCCGTACTTAATACGGCCTAAAAATTTTTAATTAATTTTACTAAGGTAATGTAGAATTCCTCTCGTGCGATGCAATATTCTTGCCAATTTACATAATAAATTTTGTTCGATAACCATCATAAAAACTTTTTAAGTTTCTTAAAAACATAATAATTATTATATTTTAATCTTAAATATCAAATAGATATAATTTAAATATCTTTTTGACAAAATATAGCAACAAATAAATCTAAAAGATATTATTTTATAGCTTTTTAAGCTAAAAGTACTTAGATTAATAATCTAAAGAAAAAGAATTATAATTCTCTAATTAATTTCATTAATTAATGTTTAGAAAACGATATTTTTACATTTAACTATTGTTTTTACAAAAAATTTTTCATATAGTGCATTTTTAATGCATGATTTATTAACTTGAATTAAATTAACTTTTAAAGTTATATACTTTTTTTAAAATCTTGTGACTGCCAATCAAGATAAATAATTTAGAGATAAAACATCTAATTAATAGATAAAAGAAAATATTTTCTCTCATGGGTTACATTTATATGTAATATCTGATAAATAATTTGATCAAAATTGTTTTGATTAGGTGATAAATTAGAATGAAATTTGTCTCATTTAACATTAATAGCTTAAGGGCGCGCTTCCATCAGCTTGATGCTATCATTAAAAAACATCAACCTGATGTTATTGGCTTACAAGAGACCAAAGTTGATGATTGCACATTTCCTTTAGAGCAAGTTAATCAGCTAGGCTATAATATCTATCACCATGGACAAAAAACACATTATGGTGTCGCACTATTTTGCAAACAAAAAGCAATCACTATCCAAAAAGGGTTCCCTTTCGACGATAGGGATGCCCAGTGTCGTATTATTATGGCAGATATTGAAACAGAAAAAAGAATTATTACCGTAATAAACGCTTATTTTCCACAAGGTGAATGCCGTGATCACCCAACAAAATTTGCAGCAAAAGAAAAATTTTATCAAGACTTGCAGCTTTATCTGCAAAATAATCTTTCACCTCAATCTCATATTATTCTTATGGGAGATATGAATATCAGCCCAACAGATCATGATATCGGTATTGGTGAAATAAATAGAAAGCGTTGGCTAAGTATGGGCAAATGTTCTTTTTTACCTGAAGAACGAGAATGGATGGATAAATTAAAATCCTGGGGATTAATAGATACTTATCGTCAAAAAAATCCAGAAATCACTGATCAATTTTCGTGGTTTGATTACCGCTCGAAGGGGTTTGTCGATAACCGAGGTTTACGAATTGACTTGATCCTAGCATCAAGTTCATTGTTTGCCTGCTCTTGTGAAGCAGGGATTGATTATTCTATTAGAAGTATGGAAAAACCTTCAGATCACGCCCCTATTTGGGCAAAATTTAAATTAAATTAAATTAAAATTGAATAGTAGCACTATTTTGCCTAGCATTTGATTTCATTTTTCAGCTAATTTTTCTCTATTTATCTTCGATGACCTAATGAGGTACAGAATATGATTAAAGCAGTTTTCTGTTTGGTTTGTTGAATTAACATTTAATATCATCAGTCAGTGATGATGTAAGTTTTATAAAAAACTGTTTTAACTGATTTGTATTAATTTAGACTCGAAGTGAGCGGTCATATTAGACAATATTCCATTCAGTGATAAAACCTTTAAAAGCTGTTCCTGCTGGAACAGCAGGTTATATAAAAATGACTTTTTTAACTAAAAACTTTCGATTAATTAATAATTTAATAATACCTTTTCCGTCGAGGTTCTGTTTCTAAACCATCCGTTTCTTTCAATACCTTTTTAGCGTTTTATCTTGCACAAAACTAGAAATCCTGATTATAACAGAAAACAAAATATCATTAGTAAAGGGTTTTTGTAGTTAGGTCTACTTTTCTATTACTTCACTCCTTCTGCAAAATAGTTCATTTTTTTACTTTCTTCCTCCGGTAGGGGAAAGAACCATTATTATACTTATATCGTTCTTTAATACTCAAAATCGCTCGCCAACTAAATTGTACCTAAGCTAGTTTTGACAAAAATTCCTTCTTGTGATCTCTAGTTCAATAATTCGCTTATAAATTTCATATTTGCCATAAACTAGATAATACATTGATAAGTAATTAATGCATAAATATTGATTTCATTTTGCTTAAGCTACATCACAGTTCCTCTAGCGGTAAAAATAATTGGATAATTGTGCATTAACTTTTTATCATCCAAACAGAGATTTTTCTTATCTGACTTAGTTAGCGCAAATTTATGCGACCAAACTGATGAACAGAAATAGATTTTTAATACCTCATTACAAATAGAAAAATGTTCTTGTAGTAAGTAACGATAATCTAAACAAGGATAAATAATGACTTTATATTTTTATATAATTGCTAATATATAGTAAAAATTTCTTTGATACTTAAGGTATGTTTTGCCTGTTTCAATTTATAAAGCTAACAATGAATAAGACAAGGACGCAATTTCTAACTTTTATTTATGTTGATATACATTAACTAAGGTTGATTTATGAGTAATTCGTACAGCCTTTATGCTCAGTTAAAAGGCGATTAATCAAAATACCTACTTTATTCTGATAATCAATACAAGTTTTATTTGACCACACCAAATAGCAGTGAAACACTAATCATAGGCGTGATTATATCAGATTTTACTTCAAAAAATCTTTAGCAACAAAATATTTAATCTTTTCATCTCTTCTAACCATAAATCCTAATATATTGACGTTTGAATTCGCTAATAGAAATACCATTGATAAAAACCCATCGCTGGATAAGAAAAATATAAGCTCGCATCATATTTGTGCCATACAACCAATCTACCATGGAGTCGATCAACAGGATAATGCAGCATCATTTCTAAAATTCCATATATCAAAATTTAACATAACTATCTTAGCGAGAATGTGTTTTCTAACTACAGAAATTAGTTTTAAAACTAAATTGATAATTCATTAAACTTATAATTATTAGATAAATAAAATTATTTATATATGTTTTAATGCCGATATTAATATCGAAAATTTCATAAATAAATTATAAATATTAATGATTTATTAGTTTTTAACTAACTTAAAGTAATCCGGGGAAAATAGATTTAGTTCCTGTAATAATAAACTCAACACCAATTGACATTAATAATAATCCCATAATACGAGTAATAACATTAATACCCGTATGACCTAAATACTTAATTAGTATTGTTGCTGAGCGAAAAAGTAACCAACAAGATAAAGTAAAAAAGATACAAGTTAACGATAGACCAACTAAATTTTGCCATCCCAGCCAACGAGAAGACCAAACAATACATGAACTAATTGCGCCAGGCCCAGCCATTAATGGTAGTGCTAAAGGAACAACTCCAATACTATCACAAATGGCAGTTTCTATTTTTTTTTGTTTTTTCTGCTTATCTTCACCTAGTCGACCAGTAATCATAGACATAGCAATCGCCCCAATAACTATTCCGCCGGCAATACGAAAAGAATCAATAGAAATACCAAATAATTTTAAAAAAACTTCACCTACTAATAATGAAATACATAAAATAATTGCTACAGAAAAATTAGCCACTAAATTAGTACGATTTCTTTCTGCCACAGATTGATAATTAGTCATACTAATAAATACAGGTAAAATTCCTATTGGATTCACTAATGCAAAAAGACCTAAAAAAAACTTAATATAATTAGGAAGATCCAGTAAAATACCAACCACAATTGAGTCCCTCAATCAAATATTAACTTTAGCTAAAATTAATTATTCATAATTAAATAATGTTTAACTGTATTCAGGAAAAACACCTTATCTTAGCATAGTATACTTATCTATCTAAAATTCAAAAACTAATTCTAATAACAAGATAAGTTTTTAACTTAGATACCATACTAAATTTTGTTAACTAATTCTGAATTATGCTAACTTTGATATATAGGAGTTTCGGATATGATTGCTTATTTTGTTGATTAATTTCATGAATGATCTTAACAAGAGAGAGAGTGATATTCAATTAAAAATTCCACTCTATAGGTATCCCATAAAAACTAGATATTATTTGTAATCCCTTGCATAAACTCATTCGTAATGCCTGCCAGGAAGCTGATAGGCACCGCGATGTTGAGGGGAAGCTCAAAGCTATGTTGCTCAATATGCTTAACATCGCTCTTGCTGACTGGCGTCAGCATATCATTATCTATAACGGTTATTTACTCAGCAACCCAAACAAGATGACGGGTATTGATGATGTTGAGATTAAAGTACCTAAGGTCAGGAATTAGAGCGAAAACAGAATATGTTTCAACAGATCTTTGCTGCCTTATTTGAAATGTGCAAAAGCGTCGAAGAGTTGCTACTATAGTTTATGCCTGCTAGGCGTCTCCCTATAGTGATTTTTGCAAAAGTTATTAGTAAATCTAATGTATAGCAATCAGGCTCTTCATTCACTCTGATTCTTCATGAATCAGTTCTCCATTATTAAATTGAACATTGTTTATTAACAATGGTAAGTAGGAAAAAATCCCCTTTTAGCCGGTTTTATTTTTTATTGCTGCAAGGGGGTACACCCCTCTGAAAACCTTGCTAATAAAATATCAAGAGTTTTATTAGCAGCATCACGGCTCTTTTGTGCCCAAATCCCCCGCATGGCTCACCAATATTAACTTTTAATTCCATACTTTTGTGGATTCAAGCCAATGTATTAGCTATTTTTTTTGAATGCAATACAGTATGGTGTGTGCGACCACAGCTAAACTGTATCGTGGGGGGGGTGATATTTATGACTAAATATTGTTTTATTTTATATTCTGCGATATGTTATTTTTTCAGAAATTTATCCAGATAGATCGGAATAAATCTCCTAGACAGCGAAAATCGGATAAATTATCAAGAAGACAACACGCGACCCTTCACCTATTATACTTACTGATTATCTGAAGCGTTTTATGATCTCTTTACCAAAATTGATGATGACAGACAAACTAAATTTTTTATGACGATATCACAAAAGGCCATATAACGCAATGTGTCCGATTCAGTCTATAATTTTTTAGATACGCACAGAGCGTTCCTCCTTTAGTTACAATCATCTAAGGTTTTGAGAAAACATCCAGGAAAATGATGCTAGATACAACTGCATTGATGGAAAGAATAACTGAAAGTATGCTTACTAATTAATTTATTACTTTTATAGGTAACTAGGGATAATCTCGTCTCCTTCGAATCCTGGGATAAAAAGAAAGATAACTAGGCTGCTTGTCCTGACGAATACCGGACAAAATAATAATTTCTATATCTCTAGCAAGATAATCAGAGATAATTTACTAAAATGTATATTCCCTTAATTGAATAACTTTTAACCATTGGTGATGACTGGAATAACTTTCCTGAAACACGGTAAAAATGTTAACTTATGGATCAGTCTATGCTGTCGAGGAGATGTTTCCATGTACAGAACTTGTGCAAGTTGGTTATTAGGCGGTAATGCTGTATCTCTTCTGAATCGGTTTCCTACCGCCATTTTTTCTGCCAAATCTATAGAGTTTATAAAAACCTGTAGTTTATGTTGCGTCAAAGCTATCGAGCGTTATAGTTAACACAGCAGGTTTATATTTTACTTTACTACAACTATTAACGCATTACTTTTACTATCCCTCATCTTATTTAGTCTTTTTTAACAATAACTAGATGCTATTTAATACTCTGTTTCTCGCCCACTTACGCTATTCTGATAAGTGGATGCGCTTTTCTCCTCATCGCAAAACAGGGTATTAAAAATGCTATCTGTGCCTTATATACTTATAGTTAACAACTCAATCAACATCTGCATGTTCATATATTTCCATCATTCCTAGCAATCTTTATATTAAATTTATGTATGGATATGAGTTGTTTTTGAAAAAAGAGCAGTTGAATGAGGAAAATCTCTGTCGAGATGCTTTCATCCGACTGCTGTATCATAACTATAATCTAATAAATCCTAGTGTCTTTCTTAGTCTTGGAATATATCTGTTCAAGGAATCTAGTGACAACATTATCTGAAGTCATAGTACAAGATGTTACTGGAAAATGCGCTTTGCTAAAAAGAGAAAAAAGTGGTATACCATGAAATGGTTTGCGCCATTATTTTAAATAACCACTAGTATCTGTGTAAAAACTCTGATATTACCTAAGGATAGGGGTACTGTACATCATTACTATGAGCACTAAACTATAAGCGATATCGACAGCAGATTCTAAGCCAGGAAGAGATGATTATACGCTATATATATTAGCTATATTTCACTAAGTCATCTTAAAATGGATCTATTATTATGGTTTCTTGTTGAAACGTAAATGAGGTATATCTTTATCAAAGATATACAATAAGATTGTGTAGATGATAGCTAACTAAAAAAAACCAGGAAAAACCAAGGTTTTCCGTTCTAATAAAAGAATTCCGCACACAGATTCGTAAAAATGGGTTCTGTGTGATAACAGAATACTTTTTATCAATTCTCAGCTTAACAAGCTGAGGTAATAGAACTGTTTTTTAGAAAAAAAACATAAAATAAAAAACTAGGTTATTAATAACCTACGGTTATTGTCTTTAAAATCAATATTTTTGGTTAAAGAATACATACTCCGGTAAAATATTAATTTATAATAAACCAATTAAACCAATTTAATCTGCTTTAGCAATAAAAGTAGGATTTTTAGCCTGCTCTTAAAGAGCAATTCAATTTTCTAACAATTCAATAAAAATGATTGGTACTCTACGACTTTCCGTTAACGTACTAGTATCGATAAAAATGTCGAAGTTAATTAAATTTACTTTTGTGTGATAGTGAACCTTCGAAACTGATGCCCTAAAGCACTTTAGTTCAAGAAAAAGAAGGATGTCAATAGTACTTAAGCTGTTCTAATTTGTTCAGAAAAGTAAAGCAAGTTAACTGGTTTCAACCTGTTTACTCTGAGGTAAACAACATCTAATTTAAAGAGGGAGAAGAAATTTATGAAGCATCAGAGTGGAACGTAGCTAATAGGAATACATCAAGATTTACTAATAACTCTTTTATATAATTTTTTAAACTATAGTGATTTATGAAATAAAAAAATTATATAAAAATTGTTTTTTAAAATAAAAAATACTATTTATTTATATAAATGTAAAGTTGAGTGTTTTTTTTATATCTGCAGAACAAAGGGCTTGAAAAATAATTAAAAAACATTATTTATATATTACTAATTTAATCTTAGATGTTATTAATTAATAAAGGAAAGCAATTTTTATGATGCGAATAGCCTTGTTTTTACTTACAAACTTGGCAGTAATGTTTGTATTTGGAATTATTTTGAGCTTGACTGGTATCAAGGAACAAAGCGTTCCGGGATTAATGATTATGGCTGGTCTTTTTGGTTTTGGTGGCTCATTTATCTCATTACTAATATCAAAATGGATGGCATTACGTTCTGTTGGAGGGCAGGTAATTGAAAACCCGACGACAGAAACGGAACATTGGTTATTAAATACCGTTAAGCATCAGTCTGATCAAGCTGGCATTAAAATGCCAGAAGTTGCTATTTATCATGCACTCGATATTAACGCTTTTGCTACCGGAGCTCGTCGTGATGCGTCACTGGTTGCTGTTAGTACAGGTTTATTAGAAAGTATGGATCGTGATGAAGCTGAAGCAGTTATTGCTCATGAGATTAGTCACATTACTAACGGTGATATGGTAACAATGACCTTACTACAAGGAGTAGTAAATACTTTTGTCATTTTTATTTCACGTATTATTGCTCAGTTGGCGTCTGGATTTTTATCAAATAGCAATAATGAGAATGAAAATAACCAAGGTAATCCAATGATTTATTTTGCGGTATCAATGGTATTAGAAATCGTATTTGCTGTTTTAGCGAGTATTATTACTATGTGGTTTTCGCGTTATCGTGAATTCCGAGCAGATGCAGGTTCAGCTGGTTTAGTGGGTAGAGAGAAAATGATTGCTGCGCTACAACGTCTGAAAACAAGTTATGAACCGCAAGAAGATGGAAGTATGATGGCTTTTTGTATTAACGGCCGCTCTAAATCTTTTAGTGAGTTATTTTTATCTCATCCCCCTCTTGATAAACGAATTGAAGCCTTACGTAGAGGTATTTATCTTAGTCAATAAAACAACAACTAAACCCCCACCATTATTTAGGTGGGGGGGAGGTTTTATTTAACTTCGATACCAGTTTTAATTTATTCAATTATTAGTTAATAGCTTCTATTTATTTAGGATTTTTTATAGTTAAAATTTAAAAAAAATAAAGCAGTAATCACTTTGATATGTATTTTACACAATAAAAAATTTTTATACGTTTTATACGATTTTTTTAATTTAAATAATGTATTAATTATAAAATTAACTATTTTTTTAAAAAGTTGACATAAAAACTTTTAGTTGGATATGCGTATAATATAGTTATTTTAATAACTGTTTAATATAGCTTAATAAGAATTAACTCTCTTTTTCCCAGGAAAAAATATGTTCTTTTGAAAAATTCAAGTTTAACTTTGAGCAAATCTTTTATAGACTGTAAAAGAATTTTTTACTACTAAATACTGATTTGGGTAATTCTGATTGTACAGACAAATATATCGATGTTGAATAATCTAAAGTTATTGACTAGAATTAAAAACAGTTCCGCCAATATAAAGGCTGTTTTAAAATCAATGTTGCTTGTTTTTCTAACTTCCGTAAAGTTAAGCTATTCAACATAAATAATAGATAACTAAACTATTTATCCTTCTGCTCTAGTTTCACCAGAGCACTTTTAATAAGATTGTTAATGTTTTCCTGCAATCGCGAATTTTGCAACAATCTCACTTATAACCCTAAATAAATCTCTTTTAGCGGTTACATGCTTACTGTGACAATATGAGCAGATAAAGTGGAATGAGTTGATTTAATATATAAATCGATATCATCCGATAGGGTCGTCGCCAAGCTAATCTAGCTATATGCAGCTTTATGTTAGCAAAGAGTAAAGAAAGAATCTCTTTGAGATATATGCTTGTTTTCTTTTTTTTATGATAATAACCTTCACTATAGCAGAAATCATTCATACAGTATAAGGTATTTCTAGCAGCTATTTTGTCAAGATAGCTAAATTTCTTAGTATATATTTCTAATAATATCAACAGGTAAAGTAATTAATTATTTTTATGTAAAAATAATTAATTACTTTTTAAGTTTTGCAATAAAAGAGTAAAATATTATTTACTTTTATTTTAATTGTTTTAGCAACTAAGCTTTTAATTCAAGCTACCATGACAATGCTTATATTTTTTACCTGAACCACATGGACAAAGTTCATTACGACCAATTTTATTGGCTTGCCCTGCTATTTGAGGTTCTATTTTTGAGATCAATGCTTCATTTTCAATTTCATGGCTAAGATACTGTTTTTTCATAAGAAACTCTGTCTCTTTACGTTTTTTTTGATCAAGCAAAGCTACTTTCTCTGGTAATCGAACTTCTAATTTGCTTAATGTACTAATTACTTCATATTTTAGAGTTTCTAGCATATTCGCAAACATACTAAAAGATTCACGCTTATATTCCTGTTTTGGATCTCTTTGTGCATAGCCTCGTAAATGAATTCCATGTCGCAAATAATCCATTGCAGCTAAATGCTCTTTCCATAAAGTATCAAGAGTTTGTAGCATGATATCCTTCTCAAAATTACGCATAATCTCATCACTACCTACAATTCTCTCTTTTTCCTTATAAGCTGCAATTATTTTTTCTAAAATACGTTCACGCAAGGTTTCTTCATGTAATTCTGGTTCTTTATCCAACCACTTTTGAACAGGTAACTTTAAATTAAAATCCTTGTTTAAGCGATTTTCTAAAGCATTAATATTCCACATTTCTTCCAAAGACTGGGGAGGAATATAAGTATCAATAGTTACGGTTATTACATCTTTACGAATGCTGTTAATTGTTTCACTAATATCAGCACTATCTAACAAATCATTACGCTGTAAATAGATGGCTCGGCGCTGATCGTTAGCAACATCATCATATTCCAAAAGTTGTTTTCGAATATCAAAGTTACGACTTTCAATCTTACGTTGTGCATTAACGATTGCTTTTGTTACCCAAGGATGCTCAATAGCTTCACCAGGTTTCATTCCCAATTTACGCATTATTCCTGTCATTCGATCAGAAGCAAAAATACGCATTAAAGAATCTTCCATTGAAAGATAAAAACGGGATGAACCTGGATCTCCTTGGCGTCCAGAACGTCCACGTAACTGGTTATCAATACGACGAGATTCATGGCGTTCTGTACCAATGATATGCAAACCAGCAGCAGCAATTACCGCCTCATGACGAGCTTGCCAAGCTGTTTTGATTTGATCAATTTGCTCCTGACTAGCGTTCTCTAGTTTATTGATTTCTGCTTGCCAGCTGCCTCCTAAGACAATGTCTGTACCTCTCCCGGCCATATTAGTTGCAATAGTTACCGAACCTGCCTGCCCGGCTTCAGCAATAATATCTGCTTCCATTGCATGAAACTTAGCATTTAAAACGTTATGCGCAATTTTAGCTTTAGTTAGCTCTTGAGAAATTAGCTCTGATTTTTCGATTGAAATAGTACCTACTAATACAGGTTGGCCTCTGGTAGTACATTTACGAATATCATCGATAATAGCAGCAAATTTATCTGCTTCAGTCATATAAACTAAATCAGGTAAATCATTACGGATCATCGGACGATTAGTTGGAATAGCAATTGTGTTCAATTTATAAATTGATCTAAATTCAAAAGCTTCTGTATCAGCAGTACCAGTCATACCCGCGAGTTTTTCGTATAGCCGAAAATAATTTTGGAAGGTAATCGATGCTAATGTTTGATTCTCATTTTGAATTTCAACACCTTCTTTTGCCTCAACAGCTTGATGTAATCCATCTGACCAACGACGTCCTTTCATTGTACGTCCGGTATGCTCATCAACAATAATAATCTGACCATCTTTAATAAGATAATCTACATCACGACTAAAAAGTGCATGAGCACGTAGGGCAGCCATAACATGATGCATAAGCATAATATTAGCTGGAGAATATAGCGATTCGCCCTCTTTCATTAAATTCGCTTTTACTAATAATTGCTCAATTAATTCTAATCCACGTTCTGTTAACGTAACTTGACGTGATTTTTCATCAACAGAAAAATGACCTTCACCTTGAAAAATATCTGAATCTTCTTTTTCTTGTTTCCTAAGATTAGGGATTAGTTTATCCATTTTTTTATATATATCTGAACTATTTTCTGCCGGTCCTGAAATAATCAATGGAGTACGAGCTTCATCAATTAAAATTGAATCAACCTCGTCGACTAAGGCGTAATGAAGTTTACGCTGCACACGCTCTTCTGGACTAAAAGCCATATTGTCACGCAAATAATCAAAACCATATTCATTGTTAGTCCCATAAGTAATATCCGCAGCATAAGCTCTGCGCTTCAATGTCACTGGCATACCTGATAAATTAATACCTACCGTCATACCAAGAAATTCAAATAGTACTCGATTATTTTCTGCATCACGTTTAGCTAAATAATCGTTTACGGTAACAATATGAACGCCATTACCAGTTAAAGCATTTAAATATGCAGGTAATGTAGATGTTAATGTCTTTCCTTCACCTGTACGCATCTCTGCTATGCAGCGCTCATTAAGTACTATTCCACCTATCAACTGAACATTAAAATGACGCATATTAAAAACCCGTTTACTGGCTTCACGAACAGTTGCAAACGCTTCAATGATTAAATCATCTAATGTTTCACCGGATTTAAGGCGCCGTCGAAATTCATCAGTCTTAGCTTTAAGTTCTTGATCAGAAAATTTTTCAAATTTAGGCTCTAATTGATTAATAATCTCAACAACTTTGCTTAAACGATGTAAAGTATGATCATTACTAGTACCAAAAATTTTTTTTAGTAACTTAGTTAACATAAATATTTTTTCTCAATTAAGGCGGTATTTTTATTTATAACCGCCTATATTATCTGCTTTCAACTAATATAATTATTATATTCAGTTGAATAACAGTTGCTATAAGAATTAATAAAAATCTATGAAATTTTTGTTATTGCTCAATTTTAATACCTTAAACACAAGCAACCTATAGTGCAGTTTAGTAGGTAATATAGTAAGAAATTCTGTTAATAAACAGATGAAATTATTCTCGTTAGAATAAAAAATTTTGATTAATGATACAGTAAAAAGTATCAAATATATTATAAAGCGAAATTGGTTTGTTATTTCTATTTAAATTAGTATCCAGGTATTTGCATCTCTCTCTTGGTCTAAAAAACAAAAATCAGTGGACAGGGAAATTCCCTGATATTACGTAAACCATGTTTATTTCAATCATTTACAGCACTAATTATAAAATATGAGATTCAATGATATATATCAGATGATATAAGATTCAATTTTGCCGGTAATGTGATAATAATTAGCTTAATATATGACATATTTAGTCACTTTTGATAAAATTTTAGGTATACTACCTTAGTTGTTAGTATAACTAACTATAGGTGATTGCGGCAAAAATTTTTTTTCCGAAATATCGCTAAACAGCCAATATATTTACTGAATATCATATATTATATGACTTGGAGTAAAAATGCGCGATAGTTATCCCCAATCTTTAAATTTCTTTTTAAAAAAAAACAATCTTGATTCAAATACCTTACAAGCTATTCAACATCGCGCACAGGCATTAATTAAACTTAATAATATTGTTATCAATCTACTTCCTGTCGAGTTAAATGCTTGGTGTCGAGTTGCCAACTGTCGTCAACATATTCTTATTCTAGAAGTTACAAATGCTAACCGAAAAGTACGACTAAACTATGAGCTTCCTACGCTACTCTCAACATTACGTAACACTATTTTACCATCCTTATCTTCAATTAATGTAAAGATTAATCCATCATTATCATCTAAAAATTCAAAAAATTATTTATCAATTCAGAAAATAGCTATAAAACCATCAAAACAGATAATAAGAAAGCTAAGCAAAGATAGTGCAAAGATAATTCATAATCTAGCAAAAAGAAGTCCAAAAAAACTAAAGGATAAATTAGAACATCTAGCTGCATTAGCTAGAGAGAATACCTAAGATTCTAGCAATAAAGATGAGTATTGAGTAAAAAGCATCGACGAAAATATTGTAAGAGAGATTAATTCACTACTTTAACATAAATAGAGTATCTTGCTTAAGATAATATATCTCAGATTATTATTGTTAAAGGTGTTTTAAATGCAACTGGCATTTCAGATTCATCTTCGAACGTAACCATATCCCAAGCAGATTCTGTCGCTAAAACAGCCTGTAATAATTTGTTATTCAATGCATGACCTGCTTTATACGCGGTAAAAGCACCAATGATATTGTGACCACACATAAATAAATCACCAATAGCATCTAGCATTTTATGACGCACAAATTCATCTTTAAATCGCAAGCCATCTTCATTTAAGACGCGATAATCATCAATAACAATTGCACAATCAAAGCTACCTCCCAAACATAACCCTTTAGATTGCAAATACTCAATATCACGTATAAAACCAAACGTACGTGCACGGCTAATATCTCTAATAAAAGATTTTGCTGAAAAATCTAGTTTGTAACGTTGAGTACTGCTATTAATAGCAGGATGCTTAAAGTCGATAGTGAAATCTAAGGTAAATCCATTATAAGGCGCTAGTTCCGCCCATTTATTGCCATCTGTAACTCGGACACTTTTTTTAATACGAAGAAATTTTTTGGCACTATTTAACTCTTTAATTCCTGCATCTAACAATAAAAATACAAAAGGGGCTGCACTCCCATCCATTATTGGGATTTCTGGTGCATCTATCTCAATTATAATATTATCAATTCCAAGGCCTGCCAATGCAGCGTTCAAATGTTCTACAGTTGAAATACGTACATCATCTTCATTGACCAAGCAAGTACATAGCATGGTATCACGTACCGATTTTGCTTTAGCCGGAAAATCAACTGGTGGATTTAAATCTGTACGATGATAGATGACACCAGTATTTGCCGGTGCTGGACGCAATGATAAAGTGACTTTTTTGCCAGTATGCAAACCGACGCCTGTCGCTTGAACAATACATTTTAGTGTCCTTTGTTTGATCATCATTTTCTCTCACATCGTTAACTATCTTGCTCAATCCTCCCTCCAAGAGCAGCAAGATATATTAGCATAAAAATCAGAGAAACCTATTAGTTGTTAACTAATCAGCCTGTTTTCTTAAAAAAGCAGGAATATCAAGATAGTCTGGCTCCTTATTTAATTGCATATTTTGTTTATTTATCACTTTAGCAGCGGATTTTTTTTCTGCTAATGGCGTAATAGCCGGTATTAAGCCTTGCATCTGCTGATAACACTGTTCTAGCGATGATTTTTGTGGTGTTTTGTTAGTAATCAACGTGATCTCTGGCCGCTTACTCATACCAATTCCTGTAGCAACCACGGTCACCCGCAATTCGTCATTCATTTCAGGATCCAGTGACGTACCAATAACAACCGTTGCGTTATCCGATGCAAATGCACGAATGGTATTACCAACTGTTTCAAATTCATCAAGCCGTAAATCAAAACCTGCGGTAATATTAACTAATACACCACGAGCGCCCGATAAATCGATATCTTCTAATAATGGGCTAGAAATTGCCATTTCTGCTGCTTCTTCAGCTCGATCTTCACCTTGTGCTACGCCTGACCCCATCATAGCATAACCCATTTCAGACATGACGGTACGAACATCAGCAAAATCTACATTCATTAAACCAGGACGAGTAATCAGCTCAGCAATGCCTTGCACTGCGCCTTTTAGCACATCATTTGCGGCACCGAATGCGTCTAGCAAAGAAATACCGCGTCCAAGCACTTTTAATAATTTATCGTTCGGAATGGTAATTAAAGAATCAACATCCTTAGACAGTTCTGAGATTCCTGTTTCAGCAAATGCCATCCGTTTTTTACCTTCAAAATTGAAAGGTTTGGTTACAACTGCTACCGTTAGTATACCAAGTTCTTTAGCAACTTCAGCTACAACAGGGGCTGCACCTGTGCCCGTACCACCACCCATACCAGCAGCAATAAAGACCATATCTGCCCCATCAACCGCATTGTGCAAAGCTTCACGATCTTCTTCAGCAGCATCACGACCAACTTCAGGATTCGCTCCTGCTCCCAAACCTTTTGTAATACCATTACCAATCTGAATAGTTTGTCCTACTGCTGTTTTACGTAATGCCTGGGCATCTGTATTAACAGCGAAGAATTCAACACCTTCAATGCGTTCACGCACCATGTGTTCAACGGCATTGCCACCGCCACCACCAACGCCGATGACTTTAATAACCGCGTCATTGGTTAATTCCATTGGTTCAAACATAATCTCTCTCCGTTTTGTTTCTTATATAGAAGCGAAAGATTTGCTTCTTACAAAATTAAAATTCTTTTCTTAGCCAACTAGTGATTTTATGAAACCAACTACTCACTGATGTACATTTATCAATTTCAGTTTCATTTCCAAGATGAGTCTGTTTTCCATAATGCAGAAGCCCAACAACTGTAGAATAATAAGGCTCCTGTGCATAGTCCGTTAACCCAATTATATTTAATGGTTTACCTATGCGTACTTGAGTATGAAATACTCTTTGGGCACATTCGACTAGACCATCAATTTGAGCACCTCCTCCTGTTAGGACAATTCCTGCCGCCAGATGATGTTTAATATTTTGCTGACGTAATTGTTCTTGCAATTTTAAAATCTCGTCATTTATTAAGTTTAGTAATTCTGTATAACGTGGTTCAATAACTTCAGCTAATGTTTGACGTTGTAAACTTCTTGGTGGCCGACCACCTACACTTGGTACTTCAACATTTTCGTCTTTACTAACAATAGTACCTAAAGCGCATCCATGGCGAACTTTTATTATTTCAGCATCGCTGGGGTGGGTACCAAGTGCATAAGCAATATCATTTGTTACGACATTACCAGCATAGGGTATAACCTTGGTATGGCGAAGTGCACCTCCAGTATAAACGGCTATATCCATGGTTCCACCGCCAATATCCACGACACATACTCCCAATTCACACTCATCTTCTGTTAAAACAGAATAACTTGACGCTAAACCGGAAAAAATTAATTGATTTACTTTTAATCCGCAGCATTCAACTGCTTTAATAATATTTTTAGCTGTATCATTATGGTAAGTGATCAGATGGACCTTGGCTTGCATACGTACACCTGAAAGTCCTACTGGATTTTTAATTCCTTCTTGATAATCAATCGCATATTCTTGTGGAATAACATGTAAAATCCTATGTTCATCACGAACTCGAACAGATTTAGCTGTATGGACAACGCTATCTACATCATATTGAGTAACTTCATCATCAGAAATAGGTACCATACCTATTTCATTCTGGCAACTAACATGCTTACCAGAAAGCGCCAGATAAACCGATGATATTTGGCAATCCGCCATCAATTCTGCTTGATCAATAGTTCGTTGCACGCATTTAATGACAGATTCTAAATCATTTACACCGCCTTTATCCATTCCTCGAGATAGACAATTGCCAATACCAATAATATTTACTGCTCCATCAGGTAGGAGTTCACCAACCAGCGCAGAAACCTTAGAAGTTCCAATTTCAAGACCAACTACTAATTTTCTGTCTGTCATTTTAATCATCATTATTTGCCTGTATCTATTCAGTCAGCAGTCCAAAACTATTTCAATTTAGTGTGTAACAGGTTTTGCTAAAAGTGGTAACCAACCTACCGCAGCACCGCTACCATATCGCAAATCTATGTATCCAATACGTTTGTCTGTCATTTGTTTTAATAGTGGATAAATCTCAACAAAACGGTTTAATCGTTCTTTAATATCCTGTTTACCTATATTTAATCGAATACCATTAGCTAAAACTAATTGCCATGCACGCCGTGTACTCATTGATACTGACTTAATGCTAAAATTATGGGACGCTAACTGATGTTGTATAGAACGATACATTTCTAATATTTCTTGCTGACTACCTTGTGGACCATATAACTTCAGAAAATTACTTTTAACATTTAGTAATGCTGGTAAGCTAAAAATAGTGCCTTCTGCATTAATAAAAAAGGTATCATTCCATTTAGCATAAGGTTTATATTCCACTAAATAAATTTTTAGTTCATCCGGCCATTGTTTACGTACCATAACTTTCCTTATCCATGGCATAGTTTTTATTTGATTATGGATCGCATTTATGTTTATAGTCATAAACGTACCCGGCATACCTAGTGTTAATATTGCTTTTCTAATATTATCATCATGGGTATAATGGCGTTCTCCAATGATCACTAGTTTTGATATAGGAAATCGATTAACATTTTTCATCCAATTTAATACCATCCACACACCCCATATGATGGTAGCTAATACTATCAAAAAGAAGATAATACCTGCCAAATAAGAACCATTACTTCGGCCTGCATCGTTTTGACGCTCTTTAGGCTCTTTATTATGAACGTTCAGTAATCCTTGCGGCATATTACACTCCGCTAATTCCAAAATCTTTTTAACTAACTGTGAAAAACTCATTCCTGCTTGTTTTGCAGCCATGGGTACCAAACTATGATCAGTCATACCAGGTGAGGTATTTATTTCTAATAAATAAAAAATACCATTCCTATCTCTCATAAGATCAACGCGCCCCCAACCAGTACAACCAACCGCTTTATAAGCCATCAGCGCTAATTTATTCAATTGCTCTTCTTCTTCAGTTTTCAATCCACTAGGGCAGAAATATTGTGTTTTATTAGAAATATATTTAGCATCATAATCAAAAAAAACACCTCCCGATTGAATACGAATTGATGGCAGCACCTGCTCTCCTACAATTGCCACAGTATATTCAGGTCCATTTAGCCATTTCTCAATCAGCGCATCTTTGTCATAATAAAAAGCAAATTCGAGAGCTGTTCTTAATTCAGTCAATCTAATTACTTTCTTTATACCAACGCTTGAACCTTCAAGACTTGGTTTCACAATAAGTGGTAGCTTTAAATGAGAAACAAACTCAAAAAGCATTTCATCTGACATTATTGCTAGCTGTTGTTTATTTAGTGCTATATAGGATGAAACTGGCAAACCTATCCCCGCCCATAACTGTTTGGTACGTAACTTATCCATTGAAAGTGATGAAGCTAAAACACCACTACCGGTATATGGTAAACCTAAAAATTCTAAAACACCTTGCACCGTACCATCTTCACCACCACGTCCATGTAAAGCAATAAAAACTCTATTATAACCAGCTTCTTTTAATTTAATAACAGCAAAATATTTAATATCAACTGGGTAAGCATCTATTCCAGCATCACGCAAGGCATTTACTATCGCCTCACCAGATTGAAGTGACACCTCTCTTTCAGCTGAATTTCCGCCTAAAAGTACGGCAACTTTATCAGCCACAATACTTTCTCTCATCTGTTAGGATTGGCCGTAAATCTGTATCAGCTAAATTACGTGCTATTTTGTCAATATTGCCAGCTCCTTGTATAAGTATTAAATCGTTATCTTCTATAATTTGTGCTAATGTTTCGCTAATTTGGTTATGCTCAAAGACAAAAATAGGATCTAATTTACCTCGATTACGAATTGTTCGACATAATGATCGACTATCCGCGCCAGAGATAGGTTCTTCTCCTGCCGGATAAACATCTAGCATTAACAATACATCAACCTGCTCTAAAATATTAGCAAAATCATCATATAAATCACGTGTACGAGTATATCTGTGTGGTTGAAAAACCATTACGATACGTTTATCTGGCCATCCTTCTTTTGCTGCTTTAATAGTAGCATTAACTTCTGTTGGATGGTGACCATAATCATCTACCAGCATAACACTACCTTTTTTTCCATTGACATCAGATAAAAGAAAATTACCTAAGAAATCAAAACGTCGCCCCGTACCTTGAAATTTTTCTAGTGCAGTTAAAATAACACTATCATCAATTCCTTCTTCAGTTGCCACTGCAATAGCCGCAGTTGCATTTAATGCATTATGACGCCCAGGTATATTTAAGGTGAAAGCTAAATCAGTTCGGTTTTCTCGTGCTACAGTAAAGAAATTTTGATTGCCTCGTTGCGTATAAGATGTGATACGGAGATCTGCGTCATTACTAAAGCCATAAGTGGTAATATAACGTCCTATTTGAGGTAGTAGCGAACGCACTACAGGATCATCAATACATAAGACCGCCCGCCCATAAAATGGCAAATTATGTAAGAAACTGATAAAAGTCTGTTTTAATTTCTCAAAATCATCATCATAAGTTTTCATGTGATCTGCTTCAATATTTGTTATAACAGCAACTAGTGGTTGTAAATGTAAGAAAGAAGCATCACTCTCATCAGCTTCTGCAATTAAATAGCGGCTAGTCCCTAAACGTGCATGTACCCCTGATGCTTTCAGTAATCCGCCATTGATAAAAGTTGGATCTAAACCGGCTTGTGCATAGATACTAGCAATTATAGCGGTAGTCGTTGTTTTGCCATGAGTTCCTGCAATAGCAATCCCATAACGAAAACGCATCAATTCCGCTAACATTTCAGCGCGTTGAATAACTGGAATACCAGCTTCGCGTGCAGCAATAATTTCTAGATTATCCGCAGCTATTGCCGTAGATGCGACAACAACGCAAGCATTTGCAACATTCTCTGGTTGGTGATTAAAATAAATTTTTACACCAAGCTCTATTAATTGCTCAGTAACTGTATTAGGTAACAAATCAGAACCACTAATTTCATAACCTTCGTTAACCAATACTTCAGCAATACCGCCCATACCAGCACCAGCAATGCCAACAAAATGGATATGTCTAACCCGACGCATTTCAGGCACTGTTGCTCTTAATTTAGCTAATTGTTGTATATTCACTTTACTTTTCACTATCTCTATCGATGATTTCAATATTTTTCAATACAAAATCAGTTTATTTAGCAACTTCAATTAAGGTTGCCGCCACACGTTTAGTTGCATCTGTAATCGATATCGCTCGTGCTTTTTTTGCCATATCCAATAACTGTGGCCGCGACCATTCTCTTAATAGCTTTACCAACGTGTTCGTTAAAAATTGCGGTTTCTCAATAATTTTAGCTGCTCCAGCCTTTTCTAGCGGTAACGCATTCCAATACTGTTGCCGATCTTTATGCTGGAATGGAATAAAAATTGCTGGTAAGCCGGCAGCAGCAATTTCACTAACAGTTAAAGCACCTGCACGACAAACGATGATATCAGCCCAGGCATAAGCCTTAGCTACATCATCAATAAATTCAGTTACTTTATAAGTATCTGATTTACTACATAACTTTTTATATAAAGTTTCTGTCATTTTCTTAGCACCTTTGCCTGCTTGATGCCAAATGATCACTTTTTCATCTAATTGAGCCGCGACTTCGGGTAATGTTTGGTTTAAAATTCTTGCCCCTTGACTACCACCTATAACTAAAATTCGAATAGCACCATCACGATCAATTAAACGTTCCTCAGGTTTAGGTAAAGCTAATACCGCTTCACGAACTGGGTTTCCTACTACAGCAGCATTAGAGAAGGCATTAGGAAAAGCTTGTAAAACACGGTTGGCAATTTTAGCTAGGCAACGGTTAGTCAACCCTGGTACCCCATTTTGCTCATGCAGTACAATTGGAATATTAGATAACCATGCAGCAATACCGCCAGGGCCAGAAACATATCCTCCCATACCTAATACAACATCAGGTTGATAACGTTGCATAATAATTTTTGCCTGTTTTATTGCTTTAATAACTTTAAACGGTGCTAGCAGCACTGCTTTAATACCTTTACCACGTAAACCTGAAATTTTTATAAATTCAATTTCGATGCCATGCTTAGGAACTAAATCTGCCTCCATTCGATCAGCGGTTCCTAACCAACGAACATCCCAGCCTTGCAGCTTTAGATAATTAGCTACTGCTAGTCCTGGAAAAACATGCCCTCCAGTACCCCCTGCCATCACTAGAAGGCGTTTTGGTTGGATCATTTCGTTCTCCATATAAATGCTTGAGCTCTCTTAATACGTGTTTCAAAATCGATACGTAATAAGATAGCTATAGCAATAAACATAATTAATAGACTAGAGCCACCATAACTAATGAACGGTAGTGTCAACCCTTTAGTTGGTAACATTCCTGCTGCCGCGCCAACATGAATCAACGCTTGGAAAGTGAAGCAGATACCGATTGAGCAAGCTAAATAACCAGAGAAATGTTGTTTCGTATCTAATGCCCGCTTGCCAATCATCATGCTGCGAAAAGCAACGAAAAATAACATTAAAAGCACTAACACAGCACCGATATAACCTAGTTCTTCCGCTAAAACTGAGAAAATAAAATCAGTATGTGCTTCAGGTAAATATTCTAATTTTTGAATAGAGTTACCTAAACCTTGACCCCATAATTCACCCCGCCCAAACGCCATTAAAGATTGTGTTAATTGATAACCACTAGCAAAAGGATCTGCCCATGGATTGAGAAAAGAGGTTATTCTACGTAAACGATAAGGCTTTAAATAGATTGAGCCAATGACACCTATCACACAAATAACAATACTGATAATAAACGGTGCTAATCTAACACCTGAAAGAAATAGTAATCCTAAAGTTGTCACAACCAATACAATTACTGTACCTAAATCAGGCTGCAATAGCAGTAGAATAGCCATTAATATTAAAATGCACATCAGTTTAATAAAGCCTAAAAATTGTGTTCGTATCTCATCGGTTTTTCTAACTAAATAACTAGATACATAGCAAAATAGGGCTAATTTTGCGATTTCAGCCGGCTGTATACGAACAACACCGATATTAATCCAACGAGAGGCACCATTAACTGAGTTACCGGCAACCAATACCACTAATAATAGTATCAAAGCGATTATTAATAATAAAAAATTATATTTTTCCCACCGCACCATTGGAATATTTAAGACTAATAAAGCTAAACAAAATGATAAAATCAGATAGACAACATTACGTTTAGCAAAGAAAAAAGGATCTTGCGTTAAACGCTCCCCAACCGGCATCGAAGCTGATGTCACCATAATAAAACCAATTATAGCCAGACCTAATGTAAGCCAAACTAAGGTGCGATCATAAAGAATCTTATCCAGAATATCGTTATTAGGTTCACCGTCAGCCCAACTTGTTAGTCGTTTTAAGTTAAACATCATCATTGACCTAACTCCTTTGCTAATTGGCTAAATCTATCACCCCGTTGTTCAAAATTATGAAATTGATCGAAGCTAGCACAAGCTGGTGAGAGAAGCACCATATCACCAGCTTTCAATTCTGGTGCAATAGCACGTAGACATTGCTCCATTGTATCTAGTAGTAAACTATTTGGTTTTAACTGTGCTAATTGATAACCATCACAACCAAAACAGTATAATTTAATATTTTTTGCTGAAACATATGGTTTTAACGGTGAAAAATCTGCTGATTTTCCATCTCCACCCAATAATAAATAAAGCGTTCCTTCTACTTGTAAACTTTTTAAAGCTTCTTTTGTACTGCCAACATTAGTTGATTTAGAATCATTAATCCATTGAATATCTTGATGTTGATGAACTAATTGGCAACGATGAGGTAAGCCTGCATATTGAGTTAATGCTGCTAAACTAGCCTTACGTGGAATATTAACTGCATCTGCTAAAGCCATGGCAGTAATTCCATTAAGATAGTTATGCTGTCCAATTAGCCTTATTTCAGCAGTATTGATAATCGGCTGCCCTTTTATTTGCAGTTCTTGAAAACAAGTATTTAATTGATAATCGCCACTATTAATACCAAAACTGATACAACGGGCATCACGGCCAAGTAACGGCCAGGTTTGTGGATCTTGTTCATTAACAATACAAACATTAGCGTCAGTATAAATTCGTAACTTAGCTGCACGGTACTGTTCAATGCCGGTCGGATACCGATCTATATGATCTTCTGTCACATTTAATATGGTTGCTACCGCAGCGTTTAAACTTGATGTTGTTTCAAGCTGAAAACTAGAAAGCTCTAATACATATAAGTCATAATTTTTTACTAATAATGTCAGCGCTGGCGTTCCTATATTGCCACCAACTGCAACTTGCCAATTAGCTGCTTTTGCCATTTCACCAACTAATGCTGTAACTGTGCTCTTACCATTAGAACCGGTGACAGCAACTATTGGTTTAGTTGTTTCACGACAAAAAAGTTCAATATCACCAATAATTTCAATACCTTTATCTGCGGCTATTTTTAATTCTGTGGTAGCAAGTGAAATCCCTGGGCTTACAACGATTAAATCAGCTGCCATCAACCATTCACTATTCCAACTACCGTAGTGAGAGGCAACTTCCATCGGTAATTTATCCTTACATGGCGGTGTTATTCGGGTATCAATTACGCGTGGCACAACCTGGCGAGAGAGAGAAAAGTCGACACAGGATAGACCTGTCTGACCTAATCCAATAATAACAACTTTTTTACCATGATAATTAGTCATTGTTAACGTATCTTTAATGTTAGCAATCCAATCAATACCAACATTAATGAGATGATCCAAAAACGCACAATAACTCTAGGTTCAGGCCACCCTTTTAATTCATAATGATGATGGATCGGCGCCATCCGAAAAATACGTTGACCGCGTAGTTTAAATGATCCCACTTGTAAAATTACCGATAAGGTTTCAATGACAAACACTCCACCCATAATCAACAATAAAAATTCCTGCCGTAGTAAAACCGCAATCGTTCCCAATGCGCCACCTAATGCCAACGAGCCAACATCACCCATGAAAACTTGCGCAGGATAAGTGTTAAACCATAAAAATCCCAACCCGGCACCTACAATTGCCGTACAAACTACAACTAATTCACCTGCATGGTTGATATAAGGAATTTTTAAATAGTTAGAAAAATTAAAATTACCCGTTGCCCAAGCCACTAATGCAAAACCTGCCGAAATAAAAACAGTTGGCATAATCGCTAAGCCATCTAATCCATCAGTTAAATTAACTGCATTACTTGTGCCAACAATAACAAAATAAATCAGTAAAATATAAAAAAGACCAAGTTGTGGCATGACATCTTTAAAAAACGGTACAACTAATTGAGTAACTGCCGTATCTTTACCTGTGCTGTATAAAGAAAATGCTATTCCTAAAGCCAATATAGATTGCCAAAAATATTTCCAACGAGCGATCAATCCTCTAGAATTTTTACGTACCACTTTATGATAATCATCAATAAAGCCAATAAGACCATATCCTAATAAAACAGCTAATACATACCAAACATAGGGGTTATTTAACCGTGCCCATAGCATGACTGAAATCATAATAGAAGATAAGATCAACACACCTCCCATGGTAGGTGTGCCACGTTTGCTAAAATGGGATTCGGGACCTTCATTACGTACAATTTGACTTATTTGTAATTTTTGCAAATAGGAAATTAAATGAGGTCCCATCCATAACGCAATCATCAAAGCTGTTAATAAACTGGTGATAGCCCGAAATGTCAAATAGGAAAAAAGATTAAAGCCAGAAAAATATTTAACTAAATATTTAGCTAACCAAACTAGCATAAAAAGCACTCCTGTATGGCATGTACAACTTTTTCCATTCCCGTACTACGCGAACCTTTAACTAAAATTGATACGGTTTCATGATCTCTTATTAATGATATTAGTTTTGTAATTAACTCTTTTTTAGAAGCAAAATGCTCGCCGCAACTGCTCTGTTGGCTAACAAAAATACTTTGTTGACCAACACTTAACACTCTGTCAAGTTTCATTTTATGAGTAGCTACGCCTACTTCTTGATGATATTTTTTAGTTTGTTTACCTAATTCACTCATATCACCGACAACGAAAATACGATACCCAGGCATTTGAGATAAAATAGCAGCCGCAGCAATCATGGAGCTGGTATTGGCATTGTATGTATCATCTAAAATAAGTTTACCTGGCGCTAAATAGATTGGGTATAAACGACCCGATACCGGCTTAACAGCTGCCAATCCAATCCTAATATGCTCAAGCGTTGCGCCAACAGACATAGCTAAAGCACTAGCCGCTAATGCGTTAGCAATATTATGTTTACCGAGTAAAGGTAACACTATTGAGATAGCCCCGGTTGGGGTATGCAATTCAAATTTATTCACTATTGATTTTGTAATAATATTTACTGGATAAAAATCAGCCTGTTTCTGTTTCGTTATAGAAAAACGCCAAATAGTTTGTTGTTCCTTAAAATAAGATTGCCAGTTTTTCCAATCATGGCTAGTTAAATTAATAACCGCCGTTCCTTTTTCCGCTAACCCCTTAAATATTTCTCCCTTTGCATTAGCAACTCCCGATAATGAACTAAAACCTTCAAGATGAGCAGCAAATATATTATTAACTAATACACTATCCGATTTAACCAAATCAGTGATATATGCGATTTCACCTATATGATTAGCTCCTATTTCAATCACTGCATATTGGTGCTCTTTCGTTAACCTAAATAATGTTAACGACACACCAATATCATTATTGAAATTACCTTCAGTAAAAAGTGTTGTACCACATTGAGATAGAATAGCAGCCACCATCTCTTTAACCGAGGTTTTGCCAGAAGATCCAGTTAACCCTATAACCTTAGCTTTGCTTTGCGATCGAACCCAAGCTGCTAATTTTCCCATAGCTAAACGCGTATCTTTAACGATAATTTGGGGGCAGTGAATAGTTAACGGCCGTTCGACTAACAATGCTATAGCACCAACTGTAGCAGCCTCTTTAGCAAAATGATGACCATCAAAATGGTCACCCTTTAAAGCAATAAACAAACCATTAATTGATTGCTGACGGCTATTAGTTGTTATTACATTAAGCCATAAACTTGCTGCCTGTTGATTATTTATGTGCTGCAAAGTACCTTGTGTTACAGTAGCTAATTGCTTCAATGAAATAGGGATCATACCATCACCCCTAATAGCTGAGCTACCGTAAAGCGATCAGAATAATCGAGTCTACGATCACCAATAATTTGATAATCTTCATGACCTTTGCCGGCAATTAATATGACATCATCAGTATTTGCCTGCATAATCACAGTGGTGACCGCTTCCACTCGTCCTAGAATAGAGATTGCTCGACCAGGGTCAAGAAAACCGCTCAAAATATCATTAATGATAGCTTTCGGCTCTTCACTACGTGGATTATCATCAGTTACTACTACAATATCAGCATATTGTTCAGCTACACTCCCCATCAATGGACGTTTACCCTTATCTCGATCACCACCACAACCAAATACACACCAAAGTTTGCTACGACAATGGAGACGAAGTGAAATTAATGCTTTTTCAAGTGCATCAGGAGTATGAGCATAATCGACAACAACAGTTGGATGTCCTGAAGAGCTGAAAACTTCCATTCGTCCACAAACTGATTGTAAGGCATTCGATGATTCTATTACTGTATCAAATGGGTAACCTATCATTAAAAGTGTTGCCATGGCTAGCATGATATTATTAATATTAAAAGCCCCCATTAATGGGCTTTTTAGCGAACTTTTCCCCCAACTTGAATTAAAATAAATGGTCGCCCCACGATCATGATAATTAACTTGCTCTACTAACACCCAAGCACCTTGCCAATTAATTGGTATACATTTTTTCATTGAAACTGCACATGCGTGTGGCAATATTTTAAGCCACTGCAAACCTGTATCATCATCCACATTAATAATCTGTTTATCAGATTTATGGGTTGAAAATAATAACCATTTTGCGGCTGCATAATTTTCCATATCACCATGATAATCAAGGTGATCACGACTTAAATTAGTAAATACAGTAGCGGTAAAAGGAATAGCAGAAACCCGACCTTGCACTAAACCATGGGAGGAAACTTCCATAACCACTAAAGTAGTTTGTTTATCAACCAACAACTGCAATTCAGCCTGAATGTTAACCGCAGAGCCGGTGGTATTTTCGCTAGGTATAATTTGTCCTAATATTCCATTACCCACTGTGCCCATTATGGCAGTAACTTCGCCAACCCCTTTCAGCCATTGAGCAATTAGCTGAGCAGTGGTTGTTTTACCATTTGTTCCTGTTACACCAATTAATCTTAACTTTTCAGCTGGATGTTGATAAAATTTTCCTGCTAATAATGATAATTGATTATTCAGATCGTTAATATAAACAATAGGAACGCCATGCATATATCTAATTGTTCCATCTTCAGTCTCGCCTTGTGCTTCAGCAATAATTGCTGCAACACCTTGTGCTATCGCTTTAGAAATATATTGTCGTCCATCTATTTTATGACCCTTAACTGCTAAAAATAGGTCTCCTGTCGCTACATTACGGCTATCAAGTATTATTTTTCGTAACACCTTATTTGGTGCATTAATACCCAATGGTGCAAGTAAATCGTGTAAATTACGATCTCCCACCTGTACCCTCTTTTATCTTGTTAATTACTAATTCATTCTCATTTGAGATCAATGCATCAGGCTCTATATTCATTAAACGTAAAACGGCGCCCATAATGGATCCAAATACGGGTGCAGAAACAGCACCACCGTAATATTTCCCTGCAGTAGGCGTATTAATAATCACAACGAGAGCATAGCGAGGATTGCTTGCCGGTGCACCTCCTGCTGTATAAGCAATATATTGATTAATATAATGACCATCATTACCCACTTTTTTTACTGTACCTGTCTTAATTGCTATTCGATAACCCTTGACTGCAGCACGAACACCACCACTATCAGGCAATGCGACACTTTCCATCATACGAACTACTGTGCGCATAATCTTTTCAGGGAAAATACGAATACCTGATACCGGCGGATCAACTTTTGTAATTGATAGTGGACGATAAATACCAAAACTACCAATTGTTGCATAAACTCGCGCTAACTGTAATGGTGTCACCATTAGTCCATAACCAAAAGAAAAGGTAGCCCTTTCAAACTCAGACCACCGCATTTTTTTATTAGGAAATATGCCACTACTTTCTCCAATTAATCCTAAATTTGTTGCTTTACCCAAACCAAAACGAGCATAAACATTTATCAGTTCATTTGCAGGCATCGCTAACGCTAATTTTGAAACACCAACATTACTTGATTTTTGTAAAATACCAGTAATGGATAACTTACTATACCTTGCTACATCTTTAATTTCATGACCATTAATCATATAGGGTTGAGTATTTAATACACTATTGGCTTTGACAATTCCATTATTTAATGCACTAACAATTACCATAGGTTTAACTGTTGAACCAGGTTCAAATACATCGGTAATCGCACGATTTCGCATAATTTGAGTTGAGGTTCCAGCAAGATTGTTCGGGTTATAGGATGGGCTATTAACCATCGCTAATACTTCACCCGTGTGAACATCAACTAAAATAGCAGTACCCGATTCAGCTTTATTTTCCATTACACTGCGTGTTAATTCACGATAAACCAATGATTGTATCCGTTCGTCTATACTTAATACCAAATCGTGAGCAACCTTCCTATCAATAGAGAAAACATCTTCAATAACCTGCCCATAACGATCTTTACGCACTATCCTTTTGCCTGGTGCCCCAGTTAACAGGTAGTTAAAGCTTTTTTCAATTCCTTCAATTCCCTGGCCATCAATATCTGTTACCCCAATCAAATGAGCGGATACTGGACCAGATGGATAATAACGACGCGATTCTTTACGTAAATAAATACCCGCTATTTTTAATTTGCTAATATATTCACCAACAGATGGATTTACTTGGCGAGCTAAATAGACAAACTGATTGTTAGGATTAACACTAATTTTATGATTCACTTGTTCAAGCGGTATTCTTAACTCATTTGCTAATGCTTGCCAACGTTCATTATTGGTTAATCCACCATTTTTATAAATTATTTTCGGATCAGCCCAAATAGCATAAACTGGAACACTTACTGCTAATTGACGTCCCTCACGATCACTTATCATACCGCGAGCGGTTGTCACTTTCTGAACACGAAGCGAACGCATATCACCTTCTCTAACAAGCTTTTCTGAGTTAATAATTTGCAGATAAGTAACACGAATAATGAGACCAATTAATGCCAATCCTATACCTGTACATAACAGCAAGAAACGCCAGCTAACATAGCTAACTTTTTCTTCGTACCGTCTTCTATATTTTATTGAACGTGCAGGCTTCATGTTATTTACCTATTTACTAAAACTACTTTGCAATCACAACATGTTCTTGCGTTAGATCTATATGGATCATTTGTAGCCTTTCTATCGAAATGCGTTCAATTCGACTATGATTTCCTAATGAGCTCTCTTCCAAAATTAAATTGCGCCATTCTATATCTAAAGATTCCTTTTCTTTTGTCATCAAATCCTTTTGTGCCGTTAATAATCGTGTTTGATGACTGATGGTGATAATTGAAATCGCTGATATAATAATCACTATCAATAGAATTAATGGAATAGTTCCGTATCGGAAAATATCATAACCAATGATCCTAATTAAGCTATATTTTTCTGCAGTCATTATTATTCTAACATTTCAGCATAACGCACAACTGAACTTCTTGCTCGTGGGTTTTTGATAACCTCTATTGCTGTCGGTTTTATTTTACCTAACACTTTCAATATCGGGCTACCAATTGCTTTTAATTGCACATCGGTTAATGGTAATCTGACTAAGACTTTTGGTCCTTTGCTATGCTCTCGGATGAAACGCTTAACCAGTCTATCTTCCAATGAGTGAAAGCTAATAATCGACAACCGTCCATGCGGTGCCAATATCTTCAATGACCCTTCTAGTACTTTTCTTATTTCTTCCAATTCATTATTAATATAAATACGAATTGCTTGAAACGATCGCGTAGCCGAGTGTTTATTTTTCTTCTTAAACGGAGTAACTTGTGCTATCAACTCTGCGAGTTCTGTTGTCCGTGTTAACGGTTCTTTTATTGAATGATGGTTACGAGTCACAATCGCTTTTGCAATTCTTTTTGCAAATCGTTCTTCGCCATAAGCTTTCAATACCCAGGCTATGTCTGATTCTTCCGCCTTCATTAACCATTCAGCAGCAGATTGACCTGTTGTCGGATCCATTCGCATATCTAATGGACCATCGCGCATAAAAGAAAAACCTCGCGCTGGATCATCTAATTGCGGTGATGAAAGACCTAAATCAAGTAGTACACCATCAATTTTACCAACCAATCCCTCTTCTGCAAGAAAAGTTGGTAATTGAGAAAAAGAACCATATTTAATTAAAAACCTATCATCAGTAATTATTTTTTTAGCAGCTATCACAGCATGTGGATCACGATCTATCGCTATCAGACGTCCTTCATTGCCTAACTGAGAGAGAATTAATTGAGAGTGCCCTCCTCGTCCAAAAGTACCGTCAACATAAATGCCATTTTCTTTTATATTTAATCCATTAACTGCTTCATTAAGAAGCACACTGATATGTTTAAATTGACTGTTTATCATATTAAATAGATAAATCCTCTAACCGCATTGATAATGGTTTATTTACGTTCTATTCAGTCTTAACATCTGTTTGTACTTGTTGATACCAAGTCTATTCATTCCATAACTCAAATTTATTAATTTGATTAATCAGCATAACTGCCTTTTTGATCCCTCCCTTATGTTAATGCAAGATATTAGCGAAAAAAACGACCTGTAGTATTCATCTGATACTTACTTCCATGTCCAAACAATAAACACTGAATACTACGTTTAGCTAGACTTCTATATAAATAGAAAGCTGTGATAATTTTTAATAATTTTCAACTTAGGTAATGTATAAAGTACTAAGCATAGCTGATACTAATGGGTAGTAAAACCATCTGACATTCAAGACTTATAGTTCAACAAATTGCCTAGCATATAGGCATAAAACCATCCTTTACTATTAAGATTCACGAACGCTGTTCAACGAACATATCTTTTCAACTCTTATATAATAAAATCATCATATTACAGCAGAATTTTCTACTTATAGTATAGAGTTTATGAAGGGTATAAAAATCTTGTCAAGCAACAGCCGCAGAGATTTAGTATTATTTACAGAATAATATTGGAATATGATTGGGTGAGTTTTTTGACGAGTGAAAAATTAAAAATAATTAACGTTATAATAAATTTGAATAAATTAATTTATATACTTATGTTTATTCTTAAAACTTTTTTTTTTGTAAAAAAATGAAATAAAACTAAATATACAATCAATTTTTCATTTTAAATCATTCTTAAAAGAACACTTCGTTCATATAAATAACAATTAGTTAAACTTTCTTAAAACTATTTATCATATAACTGATATTATTTATTAGTGTATTGTATATATTAATAAATATACAGTAATTATTTATATCGTTAATAATATAAAGTCTACACTTTTAATAGAAAATATTCTATATTATAGAATACATAATTTTATGAATAAGTCTTAATGTTCGAAACAATTTTGTTAAAATTATCTAAATAATTACTATTTATTGTTAATTGTTGATTAGTTTTTAAAAAATTCGCCATTTTCATAACTCATTTTTTTTAAAATTTGATTTAATGTTTTTAACTTAAGTTAAGTTAAACGGCTCAAACTACCACCATCTCAGAAAATATCACGCTTAATACCTATTATAAGCAATGCTTATCTTATTATTTCACTTAAACTTGCTAATATCAGTTCTATTAGTTTATCAGCAATATCTTGATGACTTTAATAAGTAATAATGCTAAACAGGTAAAAATCTAACAATTCATTATCGTTAAAAGTTGCAATCACAATATCATTTGCTAATTCTTAATTATACATTAACATCACATCTTTTACCCTTTAATAGAAATTATATGATAAAAATACTTCCGGCATTTTATTATAACTTAGTTGTTTGGTATAAGATCATTATATAGACCATCTAGTTGCGCAGCTAGATTTCTTGCAAAATGACTATTGTAGGATATAGTTGATGACAAAATATAATCATGATATGATGTATCTTTATCATTAGGCAAATACAATACCTAAAATCAACGCTATTCTTCAAGCCAGAAGAATAGCCTGCGCTTACTTTAGCTAAGCGTTATGACATACCCGAATTTACTATTGATAAATGAAAAGAACGAGATGATAACGATGATCGGCTATGTTAAGCAAAAGTTGTTGCTAGAAATCTCTTATATTGCATGAATGATTTACGATATAGCGGTTATCATCAAAAAGTAAACAGTCATACTGATTAAAGAAATTCTTTTCTAATTCACTGATAACATAAAACTGAATTTCATTAGTTTGCCTCAGCGATAATCTGATGATATAGATTTATGAATTGAAGCAACTTATTGCACTTTATCCTGTCCATGTTATTACAATGAGTACGTTTATCTGCTAGGATATCCATTAGCATTACAGCGATATCATTGTAAAATCCTCAATTACAGGAAAAGATTTAACATCTTACTAAAAATTTTCTAGTGAAATTAAATCACAAGGATAAATGCTTTAGTTATCTGTGATATATGTTGAATAGTTTGTCTTTATAGGAGTCAATAAGACAAGGAGGCACTAATTTTTAAAACAGAATTTAAATGACGGCACTGCTTCCTTGCTTTAGCTATGACAGCTAAGATAAGTGCCTAAGTAGTATTGTTTAAGTCTACGAAATATTTTTCTTAATCCTTTAAGAAAAAACATTATATTCCACATAGGAAATCTATAAAAACGAAGGAGATGCGGAGTAAAAATAAAGAAAGATTGCAGATCAAATTATTAGTAAATCTGGTTTATAACGATCAGGCTCTGCTATTATGCTTAATAAATCTGTTATTCAATTTTAAATTGAATGTTATTTACCAGCAGGCTTGTAAAGCTAAGATCTCCTTAGCAGTTTTCCAGCTTTTAGTAAACGGAAATAGCTTTAATTTCATTGAAAGGATGGTTTTTACAAACCATAGTGTTTTGGCCATCGACTTCCATATCCCTTTACTGTCACAAAGCCCGACTCAATCGTATTCATCGTTCTTATTTGCTTAATTTGCTGATAGGAAGTCGTAGAATACCAACACCTCTTCTTAATATTTCTTTAGCTTCCTTATCGCTGCAGGATACTTCGCTGATAACTTTGCCAATAAAGTATCAAAAAAACTTTATTAGCAACATCGCAGCTTTCTGCTAACCAAATATCCCGTATCTCAAGCCTTAAACTTTTGATTGCATGTCTTTGGAGGGGAAGTGAAGCTAGCGCATTAACTATTTTATGTAGCTAATGGCATTCCTGCTACATGCCCAGGAATATTTTTGGTATTGAATTCCAAAAACCAACAAAAAATGAATCTCTAGAAATCCTGGGGGAAAGAATTAAGCTCCGCTCAATCTCAAGCTATTGAGAGGTTTAGCTGGTTCGTTTCTGACTTTAAATAACTTTCTTTAACTAAAATTAGCTCATTATATCCATGCTTAGTGACGTCAATAATAAGCAGGAGATAAAGGCGTTCAGCTTCCCTAACAGAAGGGCACAATCATTGGCAAAGAAATAATGTAGCGCGTATCGCTTAAATCATACAGTCGTCCAATTGCCGATTCTCTTCAAACCATCGCTGGTTAATTTGCTGATAGTACTAGTAAGCTAGTAGCTGATTTCTTCTTTCACCAAAAAATATCCAATAGTTTCATAAAATTTCCGATTGAGATTCCTATTTGCTACCAACCAAGTAGCAATTCTTCGCTACTTTTATAAGATTCAAATAAGGCGCAGCAACTAACTGTTGAAGCACACTCTGTTGTTTTTAAGGTCTTCTGAATCTGAAGCACTTTAGTATCAATATCATAAATACTCATTTTTATGAGTTTGCTATAAAAAACCCATTACGATCGTTGGGGGTTTCCTCCCAACTATCAGTAAATGTAGCGTTAATTATGTTTTTGCAGTATGGCTTCGACCCCCCAGTTCAACAGCGAGGCCTATCAATCAGCTAACTGGCACGCTATTACGGATAATTTCATTCAATGAAATATAGGTAATATCTAATATCGTTGATACCTATAGGCTAGGTTTTTTATAACATATCATCTCTTTTGTTGAAATTATTTATGAAATCAATCAGTAGGATGCACTGGCATCTCTGAAACCTCATACACTAGAAATAAATATAACTTAAATTTGTTTTTATCCTAAAACACGATTAGTAAACCTTTATAAAAGTATTAAATTTTAATATTCTGTTATTAACAGTGATAATTAAAAATCTTTGTGCTATACGTACTATTATTACGATTAATACCGTAATCGGTAGCCTTTTATCTTTAATTTGATTTACATACCTTGATCAGTAATCAAGGTGATCTAATAATATTTTTATGCAGAGAATGGAATCGGAGCTTTACTAATGTTTATTTCTACTTTCTCTTATTTTCTATATGTTTTAAACAAGCGTTAACAAAATATATTACCCAATGCTTTGTAAGCATTTTACATCTAAATTATCTTTAATATAATCCTACTATTTTCCTAAATTTCTACTGGTTAGAACAGTAGAAATTATAGCGGAAAAACATTAACTAAATCCTATTTAGCGGCATTTGCTACCCTTTCTGATTGCACATTATTTATGGATCCACAAGGTGTGGATTAACTTGTATCTAATACAACCTCAATGTTTATGAATCTATTATCAGTATTTACTGCTATTATCGCTGTATTATTTTTAAATGAAAATACATAGTTATCAATTTAATTATTGAGACTGTAGTATTTTATTCAGTTTTATTTTTAGCGCAACAATTACGTACCTCTACAATGCAACTCTTTAATCATCATCGCCATGCACTAATAAAGATAAAAAAATTACGAATAATATTTACTCATTACCAATGAAGCATTAGTTCCACCAAAACCAAAACTATTTGACATTACCGTATTTAATTTCTTATTAGTTGGCTGCGTAACAATATTTATTGTTTGCGCTTTTTCATCCAAATTATCAATATTAATGCTTGGAGCAATAAATCCATATTCTAGCATCAATAAACTATAAATAACTTCATGTACCCCAGCCGCACCCAGAGAATGCCCAGTCATTGCTTTAGTAGCTGAAATCGCTGGCGTATTGATACCAAACACTTCAATAATCGCTTCTAGCTCTTTTGTATCACCAACTAGCGTTGAAGTGCCATGAGTATTGATATAATCAACTTGATTGACATTAGCCGATGCCATTTTTATACATCGCGCTGCCCCTTCACCTGACGGGGCAACCATATCATAACCGTCTGAAGTTGCTCCATAACCAACAATTTCAGCATAAATTTTGGCGCCACGTGCCAAAGCATGCTCTAACTCTTCTACCAAAACCATACCACCGCCACCAGCAATTACAAAACCATCCCGATCTTGGTCATAGGTACGTGAAGCTTTTTCTGGTGTTGCATTATATTTAGTAGATAATGCCCCCATTGCATCAAATTCACAGGTTAATTCCCAGCTTAGTTCTTCACCACCGCCAGCAAAAATAAGATCCTGTTTACCTAACTGAATCAACTCAACTGCATGACCAATACAATGCGCTGAAGTTGAACAAGCAGAGCTAATAGAATAATTAACGCCCTTAATTTTAAACGGCGTAGCTAAACAAGCTGAGATACCAGAAGCCATTGCTTTGGTCACCATATAGGGGCCAACACCACGTAATCCTTTGGTACGCATACCATCAGAACCAGCCACTTGATTACTGGGTGAACCGCCACCAGAACCAGCAATTAAACCGGTACGAATATTTGATATCTGCTCTTCTGTAAGTTTAGCGTCCTGAATAGCCTCTTTCATTGCCAAGTAGGCATAAATTGAGCAATCACTCATAAAACGAAGAATTTTGCGGTCAATCTTTTGTTTAATATCATCTTCCGTCAGTTGAATATTACCCCAGATATGGCTGCGTAAACCCATTTTTTTAAATTCTTCTGAAAACCTGATGCCAGAACGACCCGTTTTAAGGGAAGCTAGTACCTCTTGCTGGTTGTTACCTATGCTAGAGACAATGCCCAGACCAGTGATGACTGTACGCTTCATTGATTATTTTACCTCATAGTCAAAATTCATTTACTGGGATCTTAGTTTGTTATTTTAGCTTACACTTGTAAGCTGAGCAAGCTCGATCAGGTAAAATTATAGAAAATATTAGCTTTATTCACTTTTATATTTTTAGCAAAAGCTAAACTATACTCAGGTTAAATTCGTTAGAGTTAACTGATTATTTAATCTATTGTAGATAATTTTATTAATAAAAATTAGATTAACTAATCTAAATTAATCTGAAATGAGCAAAATATCTCTATCTTTGAACACTTTGATTCATGTTTAGGTTTCTAACTAAAATAATTTAAAAGAATCCTAATATGTTTTCTTAGGTAGTAATCAGTTGCCAAATCGCTTTTCACTCACTAAGCTAATAATCGGTTATTGAAAACCAGTTTTGGTAACTAAATTAAATTTTAATAGTCTATTAGTTATTTATGCAGTTTTACTAACAAACACCAAAAACTAGTTATAAACTTTACACTATATAAACTTTGAAAAACATCTCTCTTTCATTACTGATTTATTAGAAGTTCATCAATGTTAGAGTATCATCTAACCCTTACTTCTTTTTATAAATAAATTTATCAACAATAACCTCAATCGTTACTGGGTTGTCATAAAATAGTTATAAACTGAAGCAATCATTCTTAATCGCTAGTTTAGCGATATAATATATATTTATCTTAACTAAAATCTTATTTTTTAATAAAATAAATATTTGGTTTTTTTAGATGGTTTTACTCCAGCTAAAAATCCTTAAAATGTGAAGTAAACAACTGTTCGCTACAATAATAATTAAGCATGTGATGGCTGAATTTTGCTACTTCATTTCTTCTAGTATTTTCTACCACAGATTAGAAAAGCCGGTTTTCAAGTAAAAAATAAAAGGTTTTAGCCGTAAACATAAAATATTTAGTCAGTTAATTATCCATAAACAAGCAACTTGTGCTACACAATCCATGATTTGCTCGACAAACTAGATTCACAACTAATGGATTTTGCCATTATTAGCAAAAGCGGAATTGCCGGTATCATGATCACCTCTCTTTATTACGTAGAGAGAATAAGGGTGATTTTACCTTCTTAAGATAACATAAGAGCATAGCACAAAACACTTTCAATAATCGTCAAGACACATTTTATTCATTATAATAATGGGGCCCGCCGCTATGATTGGTTGGAATATTTTTATTACAATTTTTATTTTTGCAAAATGCTATTATACTTAATTTTAACGGTTAGCTATTGTCTTTGCACACAATTTGAACGTTTTAGTACAGTTAGCTTATAATATAAAAGCTGATAAAAATTGGCTATCTGATTTTGCATGAGAGTTATTAATAAATCTGGCATATAACTGTCAGGGGATACGTTCCACTCTGATGCTTCGTGAATCTATTTTCATCCTTCAATTAGATGTTCTTTAGCACCAGGATCAGCAAGATTAAAACGATTAGCCAGTTCCACCTTCTTCATCGCTGCAGGGATATATATGCTAATAACTTTACCAACAAAACATCAAAAAAGCTTTATTATCAACATCGCAACTCTCTCTTGCTAGCTACACCTCTTCTGCAGCTTACCCTTAACTTTCGATTCTATGCCTTTGGGGAGTCAAGACAGAATCAATCCTATTTTATGTACCAAACAGGATTAGTTCTGCCTATTCGGGAATATCTTTGCCATTAGTTTAAAACTGATTATTGTATCCTCTAGGAAATTCCTGGGAGGATACGGTTAATCTACGCGCTTCCAGAGGCCATCTAGAAGTTCGACTCAGTTTATTTCTAACTTTTGAGAAGAATCTTCAACTGCAAAGCTCCTTACGTTGATGGCAGTGACACCGATAAATGAGCAGTAGATAAATGCGATCATCTTAACTAACAAAACGGTATATTTCATCATCGGTTCAGAAATAAATGTAATGCGTATCGTTTAAATCATCACGCAACCTACCACATTGCCTCTACCTCTTCAATCTATCGCTGTTTTATTCTGTTGATAGTACTAGCAGAGAGAAATCATGCGCTTTCTCATTGAAAAGCAGCTTAAGGTTTCATGAAAATCAGTGGTGAATATGACTTGCAAGCACTGGCAGTAACTTTTTCGAAGTTTTCGCACGTTTTAGATAAGGTGATAGCAATGAGATTTAGAAAAAATATTTCTATCTCGCTGTGATACCCCTTTGACTTTAGGTACTTTAATTTCAATATTCCTAATATCAGTCTGTATGATTTCTCTATAACAAATAACCGTTAAGGCCGACGGGGATTGTCGGCACGTCGACAAGATGGTCTTAAGCATATTAAGCAAGCATGGCTTCGAGCTCCATCTCAACAACGGTGCTATTTATCATATCCCGGCAGGATTATGGATGAGTTCACGTAATAGATCAGAGGTAATATCTGATTTCATGGATACTTGTAAAAGTAGAGTTTTCATTCAATATCATCTTTTTATTTTCAAATTACCTATGAAATAGGTCAGTAGTAGGAGATGCATGCCAAAATTTCCAAAACTCCATATATCAGAAATAAGCATAACTCAATTCTACTGGTAACAACATCAGAATAAGTTTATGCAATATATGTACCAGTATTAAGATTAACGGAAACATTGTTTATTGAAAATATTAAAGTTATAAATGAATTAATTTTGATTACGTTTTAATGTAACTGATTTAAGTTTTTTTAAATAAACTTTTGATCGTAAAATGCGCTGAACTAAAAATTAGATAAAGGAGACTAAAGTATCAAATATTACTGCCCAGTAAACCGAGTTTAACCTGCTGCCTTTAGTAAACTCACTATGACATGTGATATAGAATGATAGGTACCATTAAATCGTTACTAGAGTAGAAATAAAAAAATTCAACAACTATGTTGCCAAAAGTTATTACTCTGCTTAAATAGCAATTTTATCCACGTCTGTATTTCAATTGTTGTAAATTGAACAATCTTTTGCAGATAGATGATTTGGTAAATAAAGACTCTACACCATGAAATCTACTCAGTTATTTTTAATCAGTTGATATAACTTTTCGCAGTTTAAATGTAGAATTCATTTTATCAAAAACTTTTAAATTACTAATATTATTAGGCGATAATTTCTAATTTCATGGTCGTTAGCAAAATTTGCTTACCATTCAGCTCCATTTGAACTAAGGATGAACTCTTATTGATAATTGTTTCAAGAAAACGGCTAATTATACTTTGCATTAAACTCTTCAAGAATCTTATGCTCACATAACTCTTCTCGATCTGAGATGATTAAAGACCGCAATTTGCTCTTTTATTTTGCTACTCTTCTATCGCATTTTCTATGTTTTCTATGTGGAAAAGAATGCTTTTTTAAAGGATTTAGGGAAAATGTTTCGTCAACTTAAATAAGTACCACTTAGTGCACTTAAATTGACTGTTGTTGCTGAAGCGAGGAAGCGGAGGATCCACTTCTATCTAAATGCTGTTTTGAATCAATGATTATTTGTTTTATTGACTCCTGTAAAGTCAAGTTATTTAATATGCATCGAAAATAACTAAACCTTTATCTTTATGATGTAGTCTCGTAAGAGAACTACCAGTACGATTATTAAATATTTTCTGGAATTCAGGATTTTTCAATGAAAGACTTTAAATCTAATAAACGAATTTCGAGCAGAAACATGTTTAATGTGATAATATGAGCAGAATAAAGCAAAATCAGTTACTTTAACACATGAATTGATATCATCCAGATTGTCGCTAAGTCATCTAATAAGATGCAGGTTAATCTTTGGTTGGTAAAGAGTGAAGAAAGAATCTCTTTTATCTGTATCACGAGTTAATTTTCTTAGCAACCGCTATAGAGAAAGTCATTCATAATAGTGTTAGGGAATTATACTAACAAACTTTGTCAATATAGTCTGATGACTATAGCCATATTTCCTCATCGTTTACCGATGAGGCTAGTGCCATGTGCTCAAGATAGCCGTAGGCGTTTTCTTGCAAAAATATTTTCTTCTTTTCAATAAAAGGCTAGCAGAGTTTGCCCTTCCCGTATATGAATCATAAAACTCGTTTTATCTCAATCTGACCTAGATCGCTGCTTACGGCAAAAGTGTGCCGCTGGACAGGAATTTGCGTGAAATGAATTAAGAAAATCCTGAAGCTAAAGCATTAATGGTTTAAAACTATGAACCTGATTATCTTATATAGATTGAAATATTTTCTGAAAATGCCAAATAAAATTTCACGATATTATTTTTTAGGTATATATCGTGCTACTCAATGAATTTTTATCCGTCTTCTCAAGGCCAAAACTATAGTTAATGCTAAACTATTTTTACGTGATCTTAATTGAAGATGTTCCATGGTTATTCATTGGATACTTACAGAAAATAGCAAAGAATTTATAGGCCGATTTTACTTTCTAAAAGCGTTTAGTCACCGGGAAATGGAATTTCCCTTCTTCTGTGCATAGATTAGTATAAAGACTGATCTAGCCCGCTTATTCATCCTTAAATGAATGGTATGGTCGAGAGATTTTAATGGTTACATAAAAGATGCTGCTGCAAAACCATAATCTTAATTATGGTTAAGAGCTTGAGATCACCCTACATCAATATGCTTGACTGTACAATCAAGAATTACTCTAATCAATATTGAGTAGTAAAACTTCATTGCAGTTTATGAAAGATGATTCAAAGTTAAACCTAATTCTTCAAAAAAATCATACTATCTTCTTAAAAGTGACAATTAAATACCATAAAATTTTAACAACTTATTTAGCTTTGTTATTAACAAGCTAGATGTTCTATTGAACAACTCATTTAGACTCAACAAGCTTCTTATCTGTTAGATAAGATTGCCGGCATGAGAGATGAATTACGGCTTCTAATGACATCAGTGATATGATTTCTAAAAATCACGCAAATAGTCTTATTGTTGGCATTTCATAATATTATTGACCAACATTGATATCAATATCGGTGAGTGGTAAGCAACTACAGGCTAATATTTCACCTTTATCAAGAAATGCAATTGGTTTATGATGATATCCCACCTTCCCTTTTTCAAGATAAACCCGACATGCACCACAAAAACCTTTTCGACATTGAAATTCAATTTGAATTTTGTTCTGTTCAAGAGCATCAAGTAGGCTAATATGTTGTTTGTAATGAAAATGGATCTGTATACTCTGCGTGTGGCGCAGAGTAATTTTATAATTTCCCATAAAGGTTATAACTCAAAATTACGCAGTTCATCTGTATTAACCTGAGCATCAATTTGCCCTACTAGGTAAGAACTAACTTCTACTTCCTGTGGTGCCACCTGAACGTTATCAGAAACTAACCAGGTATTGATCCATGGAATAGGATTTGAGCGTGTTTCACAGGGTAATTTTAATCCGACGGCTTGCATACGCATATTGGTAATATATTCAATATATTGACATAAAATGTCTTTATTCAAACCAATCATTGAACCATTTGAGAAAAGATACTCGGCCCACTCCTTTTCCTGTTCGGCTACTTGAACAAACAATTTATAACATGCTTCTTCAGACTCTTTAGCAATGATAGCCATTTCTGGATCATCTTGACCAGACTGCATCAGGTTTAATATATGTTGGATAGCAGTGAGATGCAGAGCTTCATCACGAGCAATCAATTTAATAATTTTAGCATTTCCTTCCATTAATTCACGTTCAGCAAAAGCAAATGAGCAAGCGAAGCTGACATAAAAACGAATAGCTTCTAATGCGTTAACACTCATCAGACATAGATAGAGCTGCTTTTTTAGGCAGTATAAAGAAATAATTACATTTTTACCATTAATTATGTGATTTCCTTCACCTAACATATGGTAATAGCTGGTCATCTTAATTAACTTATCATAATAAGTGGAAATATCTTTTGCTCGTTTTAAAATTTCCCCATTAGTTAAAATATCGTTAAAAATAATTGATGGGTCATTAACAATATTACGAATAATATGCGTATAAGAGCGCGAATGAATAGTTTCTGAAAACGACCAAGTTTCTATCCAGGTTTCAAGCTCAGGAATTGAAATAAGTGGTAGTAGTGCTACGTTAGGGCTACGTCCTTGAATCGAATCTAATAGTGTTTGATATTTTAAATTACTGATAAAAATGTGTTTTTCATATTCAGGTAGCCCTTGATAATCAATACGATCACGAGAAACATCAATTTCTTCCGGGCGCCAGAAGAAAGAGAGTTGCTTTTCAATCAATTGTTCAAAAATAGGATATTTTTGTTGATCATAACGGGCAATGTTAACAGGTTGTCCAAAGAACATTGGTTCTTGTAATTGATTGTTTTTGGTTTGCGAAAATGTTGTGTATTGATATTTCATACGTCCTCATGTTAAATCTTACAAACGCCGCCATCACAATCGCTGTCAGCTGATTTAATAGCCTCTTCTAAATCGGATTGGGTATCTTTTGCGCCATCACGGGTATTATGGTAATAAAGTGTTTTTATTCCATACTTGTAAGCTAGTAACAAATCTTTCAGTAATTGATTCATTGGAACTTTATTATTTGGGAAACGAGCTGGATCATAATTAGTGTTAGCAGAAATCGATTGATCTATAAATTTTTGCATAATACCAACCAATTGCAAATAACCGTCATTATTTGGCATTTCCCACAGTAATTCATAATTATTTTTCAAGCGTTCATATTCAGGTACAACTTGTCGCAAGATACCATCTTTTGATGCTTTAATACTAATATAGCCTCGAGGTGGTTCAATGCCATTAGTGGCATTAGATATTTGGGATGAAGTTTCTGATGGCATCAAGGCGGAAAGTGTTGAATTACGCAAACCATATTGCTTGATATCTTTACGTAAAGTTTGCCAATCATAATGCAGTGGTTCAGAAGTTAATGCATCTAATGATTTTTTATAACTATCAATAGGCAAAATACCTTTTGAATAAGTAGTTTCGTAAAACCATGGGCAAGCACCTTGCTTTTTTGCTAATTCATTAGATGCTTTTAATAAATAATATTGGATCGCTTCAAAGGTTTTATGGGTTAAATTATTAGCACTACCATCGGAGTAATGAACACCATGTTTAGCTAAATAATAAGCATAATTAATGACTCCGATACCTAAAGTACGACGACCCATAGAGCCTTTTTGCGCAGCAAAAATTGGATAATTTTGATAATCAAGCAGTGAATCTAACGCATGCACGACTAATATCGCCAACTCCTCCAATTCATCTAATGATGTAATAGCACCTAAATTAAAAGCAGAAAGAGTACAAAGTGCAATTTCACCATTTTCGTCGTTAATATTATTTAAAGGTCGGGTTGGCAAGGCGATTTCCAAACAGAGGTTTGATTGACGAATTGGCGCAACTGTAGCATCAAATGGGCTATGGGTGTTACAGTGATCAACATTTTGAATATAGATACGCCCGGTTGATGCTCGCTCTTGCATCATAAGTGAAAATAGATCAATCGCTTTAACGCGTTTCTGGCGTATATTTTCGTCTTGTTCATATTTTAAATATAAACATTCAAATTCGCTTTGATTAGCGAAAAATGCTTCATATAAACCAGGAACATCAGAAGGGCTAAATAGGGTAATTTCCTTACCTTTAATAAGGCGTTCATACATGAGTTTGTTAATTTGTACACAATAATCTAGATGACGAACACGATTACCTTCAATACCACGATTATTTTTCAATACTAGTAAGCTTTCAACCTCTAAATGCCAGAGAGGATAAAATAGCGTAGAACCACCGCCACGCACTCCACCTTGAGAACAAGATTTTACTGCAGTCTGGAAATGTTTATAGAAAGGAATACAACCTGTATGAAACGCTTCACCCCCTCTAATTGAACTACCTAATGCGCGAATATGGCCAGCATTAACACCAATACCGGCACGTTGAGAAACATATTTCACAATTGCGCTAGCGGTGGCATTAATTGAATCAAGGCTATCATCACATTCAATTAATACGCAAGAACTAAATTGGCGAGTTGGAGTGCGTACACCCGCCATAATTGGCGTAGGTAGTGAAATTTTGAAAGTTGAGATTGCATCATAAAAGCGACGAATATAGTTTAATCTCGTCTCTTTTGGATAGCATGAAAAAAGACAAGCTGCAACAAGAATATATAGAAATTGGGCACTTTCATAAATTTCCCCGCTTACCCGGTTTTGCACCAAGTATTTACCTTCTAATTGCTTAACTGCTCCATAGGAAAAATTCATATCACGCCAGTGATTTATAAAACTATCCATCTTATTAAATTCTTCTGCGGTATAATCTGTCAATAGATGTTTATCGTATTTAGCTATTTTAACCATACGCAAAACATGCTGATACAACCCTGGTGGTTCAAATTGGCCGTAGGCTTTTTTGCGCAGATGGAAAATAGCTAATCGAGCTGCAAGATATTGGTAATCAGGTGTATCAGCTGAAATAAGATCTGCCGCCGCTTTGATTATAGTTTCGTGAATATCAGAAGTTTTAATGCCATCATAAAACTGGATCTGAGAACGTAACTCCACCTGTGAAACAGATACATCTTTTAGGTTTTCAGCTGCCCAGGTAATGACTTTATGGATTTTATCAAGATCAATGCGTTCTTTATGTCCAGCACGTTTAGTGACTAATAGACTTTGGTTCATTGGTAGTTACGCCTAAAGTTAACTAGCTAAATATTTTTTCATTATACTCAATTATTATTAATAATAAACTACAAATGCTATAGTTAATAGCATATTATGTTTTTATTTTGAACATAAACTATATGTAGTGTTTAATTGTTATTAAATTTATATAAAATGACATTTTGCAACTTTTGTCAAGTCTATAAAAATATGATTTTTGTAATAATCCAGTGCTAAATTTTACTAATTAGCCGATAACTATGTGATAATAGAAGAATATTATAATTTATATTTCATTAATGATGAAAATAAGTTCACTAAAAACCTACTGATTATTACTTGCTTTAGTAAAAGTTAACAACTATTTGCATTTAACACATACAACATATAATTAACATCAACATTTGATCCTAACGAAAATTTATCGCTGATCGGATTATAATGTAATCCAATGATATGTTCCTCTTGTAAAGAGGTTTTATCTATCCAGCTGAGTAGCTCGGAAGGCTTAATAAATTTTTTCACATCATGAGTACCTTTTGGAATTATTTTTAATATATGCTCAGCAGCAATTATTGCTAATAACCAGGCTTTTTTATTACGATTAATAGTAGAAAAAAATACCTGACCATTTGGTTTAACTAATTTTGCGCATGATTGAACAACAGATTCAGGATCGGGAACATGTTCAAGCATTTCCATGCAGGTAACGATATCATAAGTTTGAGGGTGTTTTTCTGCATAGCTCTCAGCAGTTATATGTAAGTACTTGATTTTCATATCATTTTCTAATGCATGGAGCTTTGCAACTTGTAGTGCCGCTACGGCCATATCAATTCCTATAACTAGTCCCCCTTCTTTAGTCATACTTTCTGATAAGATTCCGCCTCCGCAGCCAATATCAACTATTTTTTTACCGAACAGACCGTTAGCATGTTGCAGAATATAGTTTAAACGTAATGGATTAATCCTATGAAGAAGTTGGAATTCACTTCTTTCATCCCACCATCGACTCGCAATAGAGTTAAATTTGTTGATTTCAGTTAGATCAACATTTGCCTGACCGCGCAAATTCTTGTTATTCATCAGAATGAATACTCCTTAATTTATTTATTAATATAAACTCTAATGGTGTTAGATCACTATACATGTTTTTTTTGAATAAAATATGTTTTCTATTTTTATAACATAGCGATTTTGTGGTATAATTTTCCTCCTTAATGAAATAAGGAGGATTAGGGATAAGTGACCCCCATGAGTGACATAGCAAGAAAGATTACCCTAGTTAATATCGAAGAGGAGCTAAAAAGCTCTTATTTGGATTATGCGATGTCTGTGATTGTTGGACGCGCCCTTCCAGATGTACGAGATGGATTAAAACCTGTTCACCGGCGCGTATTGTACGCGATGAATATATTAGGTAATGATTGGAATAAATCATATAAAAAATCAGCTCGTGTAGTCGGTGACGTTATTGGTAAATATCATCCTCATGGTGATAGTGCTGTCTATGATGCGATAGTTCGTTTGGCACAACCATTTTCAATGCGTTATATGCTAGTTGATGGGCAAGGTAATTTTGGCTCTATTGATGGCGATTCTGCTGCTGCAATGCGCTATACCGAAGTACGCATGGCAAAAATTGCTCATGAATTATTGGAAGATTTAGATAAAGAAACCGTTGATTTCATTCCTAACTATGATGGAACTGAGGAGATCCCTGATGTTATGCCAACGAGGGTCCCAAACTTCCTGATTAACGGTTCTTCAGGTATTGCTGTTGGCATGGCTACTAATATTCCACCTCATAACCTTAGTGAAGTCATTGATGGCTGTCTAGCCTATATCGATGATGAAAATATTAGTATTGAAAGATTACTGGAATATATTTTAGGCCCTGATTTTCCAACTGCTGCAATTATTAATGGTCGCCACGGTATCATCGATGCATATCGAACGGGACGTGGTAAAGTCTATATTCGTGCACGTGCTAACATTGAAGTTGATGATAAAAATAGTCGTGAAACAATTATTGTTAATGAGATTCCTTATCAAGTTAATAAAGCCCGTTTAATTGAGAAAATTGCTGAATTAGTTAAAGATAAACGTATTGAGGGGATTAGCGCACTACGTGATGAATCTGATAAAGATGGCATGCGGATTGTTATTGAACTAAAACGAGATGTAGTGGCGGAAGTAGTACTGAATAACTTGTATTCTCTCACTCAACTTCAAGTCTCATTTGGCATTAATATGGTCGCTTTATGTGATGGTCAACCTAGAATTTTAAATTTAAAAGAAATTCTTGAAGCTTTTGTTCGTCATCGCAGAGACGTAGTCACTCGACGGACTATTTTTGAATTGCGTAAAGCACGTGAGCGTGCTCATATATTGGAGGCTTTCGCCGTCGCATTAGCAAATATTGATCCAATTATTGAACTTATCCGTCAAGCATTAACCCCGCATAAAGCAAAATTGGATTTAATTGCGCGTCCTTGGCAATTAGGTAATGTTTCTGCTATGTTAGCAGATAGAGATGATAACGCTGCTCGTCCTGAATGGCTTAAACCTCAATACGGAGTGCAGGATAATAAATATTATTTGACTGAACAACAATCTCAGACAATTCTTGATTTGCGTTTACAAAAGTTAACTAGCTTAGAACATGATAAAATATTGGATGAATATAGTAACTTGCTAAAACAAATTACAGCATTACTATATATATTAACCAGCCCAGAACGGTTAATGGAAGTTATCCGTAAAGAGCTGGAAGCTATTAAAGAACAGTATCATGATGCTCGTCGCACGGAAATTACTGAAAATAGCCCAGATATTAATATCGAAGATTTAATTACCCAGGAAGATGTAATTGTAACCTTATCACATCAGGGATATGTTAAATATCAGCCAATATCTGCTTACGAAGCACAACGACGTGGGGGTAAAGGTAAGTCGGCAGCGCGTATTAAAGAAGAAGATTTTATTGAACGTTTGTTAATTGTTAATACCCATGACACAATTCTATGCTTTTCTAGTCGAGGGCGTCTATATTGGATGAAAGTTTATCAGTTGCCTGAAGCTAGCCGTAGTGCACGGGGGCGACCAATAGTCAATTTTTTACCGTTAAAACAAAATGAACGTATTACCGCAATTTTACCGGTACGTAAATTTGATGATGGTTATTATGTATTTATGGCGACCTCAAATGGTACGGTTAAAAAAACATCACTAAAAGATTTTAGTCGTCCTAAAAGTGCCGGCACTATAGCAATTAACCTTAATGAAGGTGATGAACTGATTGGCGTTGATTTGACGACTGGTAAAAACGAGGTAATGATTTTCTCTGCTGCTGGTAAAGTTGCTCGTTTTACAGAAAATGCTGTTCGTCCTATGGGACGAACAGCAACAGGTGTTCGAGGTATTAAGTTACAATCTGGCGATAAAGTCGTTTCATTAATTATACCTCGTGGTGAAGCTGATATTTTAACTGTTACCGAAAACGGTTATGGTAAACGAACCGAGGAGAGTGAATACCCAAGAAAATCTCGCGCTACTAAAGGTGTTATTTCCATTAAAGTTAATGAACGTAATGGTAACGTGGTCGGGGCAATTCAAGTAGAAAAAACTGATCAAATTATGATGATCACTAACGCTAGCACTTTGGTACGTACGCGAGTTAAAGAAGTTAGCATTGTTGCTAGAAATACTCAAGGCGTCATTTTAATTCGCACTGCTGAAGATGAAAAAGTAATAGGTTTACAACGCATTATTGACCATGAAAAAGAAGATGATAACCAAACCTTAATAGAAGATACAATTAGTATGAAAGTAGAACCTGATATTAATAACGTAGAAAATCTTTTGCTTAATAAGTGATTAATTAGTTTAATATCATTGGAGCTAAGTAAACAGTGCTCATTTTTAAGAGATCATATGCTATGAAAAGTCTACCCTAGAGGTATCAAGAAAACTAGATGTTAGTGTACTCTATTGTATGAACTCATCAATAGTAGTGCATACTACAACAACATGTTAGTACTACTTTGTCTATGGATAAAGTAATCCATAGACCATAAGATTTTTCCACAAACTATACACTGCTATTGGTGATGTTGAAATTAAAGTGCTTAAATTTAAGGATTGTAGCACCAATGGAACATCCTTCAACAGCTCATCGCTACCGTATTATCTAAAACGTGCAAAAGCGGCGAAGAATTATTACTATGGTTAGTAATCGTTAGGCGTCTTCAATAGTAATTTTTACGAAGCTATTAGACACTTTCAGCGAAAAACGCATGGAGTATTGTATCTTGACAAGTTCAATTAGCAGATTGAAACAGCAACGGCTTAAAGAACGTAAGCAATGGGTATCTATGTGATTTAAGCAATATGCGCTACATTTATTATTTAACTGATGACATATAGTGTTTTATCAGGTAAACTGATTGCTTTTAATCTGCAGCTCATTATCTGCATCACTGCATGAACATAAGGAGATCGTTGCAGTCCAAAATGATTATCAATAGTTAAAGCCCATTATTTCGATCTTATAGATGGCTTGAGAGTAACGTGGCTTAATCATATCTTCCAGGGTTGCCACGGAAGATGGCGCTCTTACTTTTAAATGTAATAGCAAAGGTATTTTCCAAGCTCGCAGCATCTATGTTGTTTAGTACACAAAATAGCTCAGCGCTACTTTTACTCCTCAAAGGCATGCAACACCGAAAGTTAAGGGTAAGTTCTGGAGGTATGACTAACAGAGAGTCGCGATGCTGCTAACAAGCTCCTTGATGTTTTATTAGCAATGAGTTTCAATAAATATCCTGCAGTAATAAAGAAGATTGAGAAAGATCGAAGAGAATGCCTGGTATTCTACTATTTCCTATCAGTGCACTGGACACGTCAATAAGAACGATGAATTTAATTAAATCGTCTTTTTGCGACAGTAAAAATATGAAACTGACGTGCGAAAGCATTGTAATTCGAGAAAAATAATCCTTTAAATAGTATTTAAGCTTATCCTTGATAAGCTCAGAAAAGCTATAACTGTAGCTAAGGGGACTTATAACCTTGTACTGATACTGTTTGCTAAGCGATGTCTAATTTAAGGATGAAGAAGAGATTTATGAAGTATTAGAATATAATGTAACTTAACCGCCATTATGCCATATTTGCTAATAACTTGTAGAGGGGGCAGTTACATAACGACTTACTACAGATACCATACTTAAAAATAAAAAATAGTATGCTAGCATAAAATTATGTTTTAGTCTCGATATTTAATTTGAAGATCGTATTATTAATATTGATCTATCATTATAAAGAAAATAACTTGCTAATTAGCTAGATTAGCTAATCTAGCATACAGTATCTGAGAATAATTGGTAAATATAGCTGGGATTAATAGATACAAAAAATAAACTGATAGTATCATTATTAATTATTTTCAATAAATCTAAGCCAGAGTATAGTAATCTTCTCCTTTAATAAAAAGAGAAAATTTACACTGCGATGTTGTCTAAATTAAAAAAAGTAAAGCATCAACAATATCTTGAACAATTACCAAAATTATCTCAGTCTGCCGCTAGAGTTATCACTCTTTACCAAACAGAAAGCTTTCGAAAAGCCCTGTTAGAGAGCATTATCAATGCTCAACGGTATATTTATATTATTGCACTTTATTTCGAATATGATGATGCAGGACAAGATATACTAAATGCGCTTTATCAAGCAAAAATGGCACGACCAGAATTAGATATTAAAATAATGGTTGATTGGCATCGTGCTCAACGTATTCGTATTGGTGCAAATGCCAGAGCAACTAATGCCGATTGGTATTATCAAATGGCAATAGCCCATCCAGGATTAAGTATTGCTACTTTTGGTATACCCATTAATAAACGCGAAGCATTAGGTGTTTTACATCTAAAAGGTTTTATTTTTGATGATACCGTTATTTATAGCGGAGCTAGTATTAATAATATCTATCTCCAGCAACATAAACGTTATCGTTACGACCGTTATCATATATTAGCTAATATTCAATTAGCTGCAACTATGAAAAGATTTATTGATCAAAGCTTGTTATCTTCACCTGCTATTCAGCGTCTAGATCAAGCACACCGGCCACGCAATACTCAAATTAAAAGTTTAATTAAACAATTTCGCCATAATTTAAAAAAATGTCACTATCAATTGAAAAATAATGCCACAAACAAAGAGTTAGCAGTAACCCCACTAATTGGTTTAGGAAAAAAAAGTGAATTAAATAAAGCTATAACGAATTTAATGCACAGTACAGAAAAAAAAATGATTATCTGTACACCATATTTTAATTTACCAACTATTTTAACAAAAATAATTAGTAATTTATTGTGTGACGGCAAACAAATTGAAATTATTATCGGTGATAAAACAGCTAATGACTTTTATCTTCCACCAGAAGAGCCTTTTAAAATTATCAGTACATTACCTTATTTATATGAAATTAACTTACGGCGCTTTGTCTGTCGATTACAACATTTCGTAGATAAGCAACAATTAATCATTAGATTATGGAAAGACGGAAAAAATAGCTACCATTTAAAAGGTATTTGGATAGATGATAACTGGCAATTAATAACCGGCAATAATCTTAATCCTCGTGCATGGAGACTAGATTTAGAAAATGCAATATTAATTCATGATCCAAAAAAAGTTTTGCTACAGCAAAAAAACAAAGAATTAAAATGTATAACAACTAATACTAATATTGTAAATCATTATCAAGAGATTGAAAATATCCAGCGCTATCCAGTAAAGGTTAAAAACCTTATTCGTCGTTTACGAAGGATCCGCGTTGATAGGCTAATACGGCGAATTCTCTAATAGGTTAAGCTAGATTTTAATTACTATTAATAGTCTAAATATCAAAAAGTTACCTTTTTCTATTTTTATATAAGGAGAATATACAATAACTACAATCATCGGCTTACAGCATTGTTCGGCATGGAATCAGGTTGAAACTTGCTGCTTCTATTGCAGAAGCAAGATAAATTCTTTTATTTATCTGTTTTTTCGTCGCCTTACTGCCTCAAACATCTTCAGTGTTCTCAAGTTAAGCCTATCTTAAATTATTAGTACTAGTTAGATATCAACATATTGATACGCTTATACACCTATCCTATCTACGTCTTTGTATTGAACCCTTTTATTGGCCCTGTCAATAAAAACTCATTTTAAGACGAATTTCCCGGTTAGATGCTTTCAGCGCTCATTTCTTCTAGACTTAGTTACCAGTTGATGTTCCCTATTGGCATGAAAACCTGTATATTAGTGGTATCTCTACTTCTGTCCTCTCCTATATCACCTATGACTGCCTAGGTATCCACTGTATACGGCTAATTGACTTAATCTTCACAACTTCGAAAATATCTTTTTTTATATTATGCCTACGTGTATTGTTCAGCAATTCTTTATTGCGCAATTTTCGTAATGATAGCTAAACTAGCATTAGGTTAGCATTTTGCTTTTTAAATTTAAGTTTCTAACTGCTAATTCATGATGCTTCATCATGAATGCAAAACCTAACTGAGAAGTTGATTAAATTTTAAGAGTTATTTTCACTTCTTTATTTAAAAGAAGTGTTCGATTTTTTTCTTGTTTCAAATTGTTATATAGCATTATTATTCGCATCAAGTTATATGCAGCTACTCTGAATAAACTTTTATTTAGTTATATTTTGCAATATGCTAGAACTAAGGTAAGTTATGACGGACTGCTGACCTCCTACGTTCAAAACAGGCACTTCCTACGCATGTCTATCAGACATAGACATATTAAGATTGTTGTATCTACATGTCTTGCTAACCTTTCCTTTCAGGAATCTCCCTTTAGCAATATTAGAAGTTTGAGTGGCTTTTTATCAACTAAGTTACAAGACATTAATAATACCTTTTACTTAATTTTATTAGACAATCTGTGTGAACACTCACACTCCACCTATCTAGGTAAGGAGGTGATCCAACCGCAGGTTCCCCTACGGTTACCTTGTTACGACTTCACCCCAGTCATGAATCACAAAGTGGTAAGCGCCATCCCGTAGGTTAAGCTACCTACTTCTTTTGCAACCCACTCCCATGGTGTGACGGGCGGTGTGTACAAGGCCCGGGAACGTATTCACCGCGACATGCTGATTCGCGATTACTAGCGATTCCGACTTCATGGAGTCGAGTTGCAGACTCCAATCCGGACTTCGACATACTTTCTGAGTTCCGCTTCCCCTTGCAGGCTTGCCTCTCTCTGTATACGCCATTGTAGCACGTGTGTAGCCCTACTCGTAAGGGCCATGATGACTTGACGTCATCCCCACCTTCCTCCGGTTTATCACCGGCAGTCTCCTTTGAGTTCCCGACTAAATCGCTGGCAACAAAGGATAAGGGTTGCGCTCGTTGCGGGACTTAACCCAACATTTCACAACACGAGCTGACGACAGCCATGCAGCACCTGTCTCAGCGTTCTCGAAGGCACTCCCTTATCTCTAAGGGATTCGCTGGATGTCAAGAGTAGGTAAGGTTCTTCGCGTTGCATCGAATTAAACCACATGCTCCACCGCTTGTGCGGGCCCCCGTCAATTCATTTGAGTTTTAACCTTGCGGCCGTACTCCCCAGGCGGTCGATTTAACGCGTTAGCTTCGGAGGCCACAATTCTAGACTACAACCTCCAAATCGACATCGTTTACAGCCTGGACTACCAGGGTATCTAATCCTGTTTGCTCCCCACGCTTTCGCACATGAGCGTCAGTCTTTGCCCAGGGGGCCGCCTTCGCCACCGGTATTCCTCCACATCTCTACGCATTTCACCGCTACACATGGAATTCTACCCCCCTCTACAAAACTCTAGCTAACCAGTCTTGAATGCCATTCCCAGGTTAAGCCCGGGGATTTCACATCCAACTTAATTAACCGCCTGCGTGCCCTTTACGCCCAGTAATTCCGATTAACGCTCGCACCCTCCGTATTACCGCGGCTGCTGGCACGGAGTTAGCCGGTGCTTCTTCTGTCGTTAACGTCAATTGCTAAGGTTATTAGCCCTAACACCTTCCTCACGACTGAAAGTACTTTACAACCCGAAGGCCTTCTTCATACACGCGGCATGGCTGCATCAAGCTTGCGCCCATTGTGCAATATTCCCCACTGCTGCCTCCCGTAGGAGTCTGGGCCGTGTCTCAGTCCCAGTGTGGCTGATCATCCTCTCAGACCAGCTAGAGATCGTCGCCTAGGTGAGCCTTTACCTCACCTACTAGCTAATCTCATATGGGTTCATCCGAAGGTGTGAGGCCAAAAGGTCCCCCACTTTGCTCCTTAGAGATTATGCGGTATTAGCCACCGTTTCCAGTGGTTATCCCCCGCCTTCGGGCAGATCCCCATACCTTACTCACCCGTCCGCCGCTCGCCGGCAAGGAAGCAAGCTTCCTTCCGCTGCCGCTCGACTTGCATGTGTTAGGCCTGCCGCCAGCGTTCAATCTGAGCCATGATCAAACTCTTCAATTAAAAGTTTGATGCTCAAAGAATGTTTTACTAGCTGGTAACGTCTTTTTGTTCAGTTAACTTTGTTGACGTTTTATTGCCTTCGCCGCTGCCTACTAAAATAACGTCACTACTTACTAGCTCATATAGGAGCTAGCTGTTTTTTACTCTTTAAGACTTTAAAATCAAATACTTCATTTTTGATGATGTCGTGCGAGTGCCCACACGGATTGTCTAATTGATTGTTAAAGAGCTCACGACCTGAGCCGCGATATAGTATATTATAGTTTTCACCTGAATTTACAGTTATTCTTTTATTACTTATAATAAGTAAGTTACTATAATAACTTTTGGTATTATAACTAATTTTATAAAACTAACAAGTATTATTTACATTTTTCTGTTTAAGTTCTTATTTATTAAGCTAACTTTTAATTAAAGTGTCTATATAAATTGCTAATAACAATCTTTAATTAAAGTTATTTACTCTTTAAATATTATTGAAGAGTAAAATCTTCTCTATCTAAAATAATATTAGCAATTTATTTTGTTTATTGCTTAGCAATAATAATACCATTTTTAATATCAAGAGTTACTTGTTTACCGGGTACTAATTTGCCTGATAACATCTGCTCAGATAATAAATTTTCTATCTCTTGTTGAATCGCTCGTTTTAAAGGGCGTGCGCCAAATACCGGATCAAATCCTGCTTGTCCCAATTTTTCTAACACCTCTGATGTGATTTTTACTTTATAGCCTTGTTCTTCCATACGCTTATATAAACGCAACAGTTGGATCTTAGCAATTTCTGTAATTTGCTTTTTATTGAGTGGATGGAATACCACAACTTCATCAATACGGTTAATAAATTCAGGCCGGAAACTACGGTTAACAAGTTTCATGACAATCTTTTTTATCTCGTCATAACTTAAACTACTAAAACCCTCTTGGATCAAGTCAGACCCTAAATTTGATGTCATAATAACAACTGTATTAAGAAAATTAACCGTTCTTCCATGCCCATCAGTCAAGCGTCCATCATCCAGAACTTGCAACAAAATATTGAAAACATCAGAATGCGCTTTTTCAATTTCATCTAGCAAAATAACAGAATAAGGACGGCGGCGGATTGCTTCGGTTAAATAACCGCCTTCTTCATATCCTACATAACCTGGAGGTGCTCCAAGTAGCCTGGACACAGTATGTTTTTCCATAAATTCAGACATATCAATGCGTATTATTGCATTATCAGTATCAAATAAAAAATTTGCCAGTGTCTTACATAGCTCAGTTTTACCAACACCCGTAGGACCTAAAAATAAAAATGAACCAATAGGCCGATTTGGATCTGATAAACCAGCACGACTACGTCGAATAGCATTCGATACCGCGTCAACAGCTTCATTTTGGCCGATGATACGCTTATGTAGACCCTGCTCTATATGAAGTAACTTTTCACGTTCACTTTCTAACATTTTTGTAATGGGGATACCTGTCCAACGGACTAATATTTCAGCAATCTCTGCATCAGTCACTTTATTACGCAATAACTTCATGGTCTTATTTTCCGCTTTGATAGCAGCTTCAAGTCGTTTTTCTAATTCAGGAATTTTTCCATATTGTAATTCTGACATTTTAGCTAAATCACCACTACGCCGAGCTTTCTCCATACTTATACGTACATTTTTTAATTCCGCTTTTATATGCTGCGTATCTGTAAGCTCTGCTTTTTCCGTTTTCCACTCTTCTTCTAGCTCTGAATATTCTCGTTCTTTTTCTAATAGTTCTTCCTCTAACATTTTAAGGCGCTTTTTACTAGCTTCATCGGATTCCTTTTTTAGTGCTTGCTGTTCAAGTTTTAATTGAATAACACGACGTTCTAAACGATCAAGTGCTTCTGGTTTAGAATCCATCTGCATTCGTAAGCTAGCACCGGCTTCATCAATTAAATCTATTGCTTTATCAGGTAGCATACGATCAGAAATATAACGATTTGATAAACTAGCAGCAGCAACAATAGCAGGGTCAGTTATCTGTACATGATGATGCAACTCATAACGTTCTTTAAGTCCCCTTAATATTGCAATGGTGTCTTCAACGGTAGGTTCAGCAACATAAACTTTTTGAAAACGACGCTCTAGTGCCGCATCCTTTTCAATATACTGATGATATTCATCAAGTGTAGTCGCACCAACACAATGTAATTCTCCTCGAGCTAGTGCTGGCTTTAACATATTACCAGCATCCATCGCACCTTCAGCTTTACCTGCACCAACCATCATATGCAATTCATCAATAAATAGAATCACATTTCCTTCTTGTTTAGTCAAATCATTCAAGACAGACTTTAAACGTTCTTCAAATTCACCACGATATTTTGCACCTGCCAGTAAAGCACCAATATCTAAAGATAGAACGCGTTTATTTTTTAGCCCTTCAGGTAGTTCACCATTAACAATTCGTTGAGCGAGACCTTCAACAATTGCTGTCTTACCTACCCCTGGTTCACCGATTAAAACTGGATTATTTTTTGTTCGGCGCTGGAGAACTTGTATTGTTCGACGAATCTCTTCATCACGTCCAATAACAGGATCGAGTTTGCCTTGTTCAGCTCTTTCAGTTAAATTAATTGTGTATTTTTTAAGTGCTTGACGTTGCTCTTCAGCACCTTGATCATTTACATTTTTACCATCGCGCATTTGTTCTATCGCCTTTTCTATATTTACTTTATTCGCTCCCATCGTTTTAAGGGTGTCTGCTAGAGAAGTTTTGGTATCAAAAATTGCTAACAAAAATAGCTCTGAGGAGATAAATGTATCACCTCGCTGTTTAGCTAACTTATTACAAAAATTTAAGTGTCGAATAAGATCATTTGATGGATGGATATTATCAGTAGTACCATGCACTTGCGGTAAAGTATTGATAATACTGTTTAATTTATTACTAAACTGCTTGATATTAACTCCTGTAGATGTCAATAAAGGACGTAATGTACCGCCTTCTTGATCTAAGAAGGCAACGAGTAAATGTACGGGTTCAACAAATTGATTATCTTGTCTAATTGCTAAAGATTGAGCATCAGCTAATGCTTGTTGGAATTTATTAGTAAGACAATCTAAATGCATAATACCTCCAAAATACAATTGCAATCATTGCATATAGATTAAATGAGGTTTTATTTCATATAATTCAAGTTACTTAACTAATAATAACTATTAATATAAAATAATTAATATGTTAAAGAGTTATTTTAACTAAATCAATGATACCATTCGTCCTGGTTACGCCGTTACGGCGATAGGAAAAATACCTTGCCCATTAAACCGTACAATAGGTTCTCCACCATAAATACTTTTTGACACCCAACTTCACTCAATTTCAAACGCGTCAGTAAGTAGATATCGGCTAAATATTTATCATTATCATAATCTTTAAAGCCTTGCGCTAATTCTGTATTATATATAATAAAAGCAATTCTAACTTCAATACCTACTTCAAATTTTTCTGCAAAATAGCTGGTACAAACCAGACCATAATAGAAGAAACCAGTGACTTAAACTATTTATTTCATTTTCTATGATCCCATCACGCAAGCCTATCCAGACAACATGTACGGCAGCGATTTCCATGTTTTATTTGTTACAGAATAAAATAGGCAAGCAGTCTGGTATCATCATGATACACACTTATTCTCACTTACAACTATGTGCAGTATCCACTTATCGGTCAGCATTTTTTCTTAGCAAAATCGATAATACGCGTGCCATGTACCTGATTAAGCCAGTAAGGCAGTGATGGTGTAGTTGTGCAACTTTCATTAAGCTATTGCAATTTTGTTTTACTAATCGCAGTTGATCTCCGATATGCAATCCTAGATTAAAACTATCATAAAGTGACAAACTATCGCCATCAATACGCGTTGTACTACAAGCGATAACTGTTTTAAGTTCTTGGTCAGTGCTGATATATTAAGCTATCCATTTATGAATCCATTTCATTTTTGTGCATTGCTGAATCTGCTTTAAGCATATTAATTAATATAATTATATCTGCAGGAATATTTGCGTGCCATTCCATTTCAATACCTGTACAAGGATGATATAAACGTAACATTGTAGCATGAAGTGCCTGCCGATTAAAATTGTTCATAATTTGATAAAACTCTTTTGAAACACCTTTTAATCTGCGTGGACGACTACCATATATCGGATCACCAACTAAAGGATGATTGATATGTGCCATGTGAACACGAATTTGATGCGTTCTGCCTGATTCTAAGCGTAATTTGAGCCTGGTATGAAAGCGAAAATGCTCCATGATTCGATAATGCGTAATAGCGGGTTTTCCAAACGAATGAATAGCCATATGTGTTCGCTTAATTGGGTGACGAGAAATAGGTTCATCTACCATTCCACCAGCAGTCATACAACCATTCACTATCGCTTCATATTCACGCGCAATCTTTCTTAGCTGCAAAGATTGAGCCAGATGAATCTGTGCAGGTATTGTTTTTGCTATAACCATTAATCCGGTAGTATTTTTATCAAGCCGATGAACAATCCCTGCTCGTGGAACATTTATAATATCAGGATAGTGATATAAAAGTGCATTTAGCACTGTTCCATCTGGATTTCCTGCTCCTGGATGAACCACTAAACCACAAGGTTTATTAATGATAATCATTTCGTCATCTTCATAAACAATATTTAATGGAATATTTTGTGGCTGCCAATGCATATCTTTTTCAAAAAGTACATCAATATCAATTTGTTCGCTACCAAATACTTTTTCTTTCGGTCTATTTATAATTTTGCCATTTACCTGCACTCTTTTATCTAAAATCCACTTTTTAATCTGTGAACGAGAATAATCAGGAAATAATTCAGCCAATGTCTGATCTAAACGTTGGCCAAGTTGCAATTTTAAAATTTTCGCCTGGAGTTGTAATTGTTGATTCATAAATTATCTATAGTAAAGTTTACATTTTGATGGTAGTACCATTTTAATTAAAATATATGCTATTGTACCCTATATTTCATTAAGGGCTTTTATGAAAATCTTCCAAAAATATTTAAAGGAAATAATCACGTGATTAAAAGTATAAAATATCTGCTAGCAACAGCCACATTGAGTTTACTTATTATCGGATGCTCCAGCAATAAGGACACTGTACAAAAAAGCTCCCCTACTACTCTCTATAGCAATAGTCAAGAGAAACTACAAAACGGTAATTATAAAGAAGCAATTAAATTATTAGAAACCCTAGATAATCGTTATCCATTTAGCCCTTATACTCAACAGGCTCAGATAGATATGATTTATGCCTACTATAAATCAGGGGAGCTATCATTAACGATAGCAACCATTGATCGATTTATTCGCCTTAATCTAACACATCCCAATATTGACTATGTTTTATATATGCGCGGTCTTACCGCACTAGCATTAGATGCTAGTGCACTACAAGATTTTTTTGGTATTGATCATGCAGATTGCGATCCTCAACATGCAATTGTGGCCTTTAAAGATTTTAAACAACTAATTCATTTTTACCCAAATAGCCTTTACGCAACAGATGCTAGCAAACGTTTAGCTTTCCTAAAAGAGCATTTAGCAAAATATGAACTAGGTATAATCAAATATTACAATGAACGTGCTGCTTATGTTACTGTTATTAATCGCACTGAAGAAATGCTAAAAAATTATCCAGACACCCAATCAACACGCAATGCATTAAAATACATGGAAATAGCCTATAACAAGTTATATTTAACTGAAGAAAAAAATAAGGTTGCAGAATTAATTGCAGCTAACCCTATACCATAGCAAACATAAATAATAATCGCTACAATTTATTGGTTAAAAATAAGCAAATAGCTTTGCTTTTTTAATATTAATTCTACCTTCTACTTAAGGCAAAATAGTTTTTTTGAATAATTCAGATTTAACTTTGGACTAGTCTTTCATAGACTTCAATGGAGTTTTACTATCTAATACTGATTGGATAATGCTTGATCATATAGCCAAGCATATGAAACAAGATGTGATCTCAAACTCTTGATCAGAATTAAAATGATAGCTTTAGAGTGTCTCTTTAAGACACCCATTAAAGCTCTCGACCATTGTATTCGTTTGAGAATACATAGGAGGATAAGTCGATGTTCTATATCAATTTCTGCATACAAACAATCGAATTTATGTTTTCCGATGTCTGAACCTTTTTGCAGATAAAAAAGTGGTCTATAAATTCTTTGTTATTATCTGTAAGTACCCGATGCATGCCATGGGTATGCACGGTTAAGATCACGTAATAAGGATCAAGAATTAGCTGCGATCTTGTCATTGAGTAGAATAATAAAATCCTATCTAGTGCCGTGATCTATACTATACCTACGAAAAGATAACGTTGTGAAGTTTTATTTGGTATTTGCGGAAGATATTTATATCTACTTGCAGATTAACCAAGGCTTATAGCTTTAAGCACTTTACGGCTTCACATTAGTACTTTCAGCCTCATTTTACGCAAGCTATCCACCCTAACTCCGTACCTGAACAAACATTTATCTTGACCAGACCAAGATACAAAAAACAGAGTTCAGAAATTCACGTACGACTGCCAGTAGATCGTTAAGAGGGAAAATATTTTTAGCAGAAAATGAGACTATGACTTCCTGCACTGGCAACCCTATCTCCTTAGTAAAAGATGGGAAAGATAGCTCTGGTCATCATGTTATCTTAAATAAAGGTTGTTGCTTTATTTGTAGAGCAATTTGTAGATATGTGTTTGTATTTTAATTGTTAATGATTTAAGCAATGTTCTTCAGGTCAAATAATTTTTAAATAAACGAGTTTATAACATGGAAACTACTCAGTTATTTTTTAATTAGCTGATATAACTGTCCATATTTTAAATATGGAATTTCTTACAAATAATTTTTCTGATCACTTGTCTTATTAAGTAATAATAATTAACTTCATGTTCACTGGCAAGGGTTTTTCGACTCCAATAATAGCATTTAGTGCATTTATATTAGCTATCTCCGCTGAAACAAGAAAGTGGTGATACTATTCTAAACGCTGCTTTCAAATGAACCTATGTTTTTATTGACTCCTATAAAGTCAAACTATTCAACATACATGGCAGATAACTAAAGCATTTATTCTTGTGATGTATTTTCGTCAGAAAATATTTCAGTAAAAATGTTAAATTTTTTTCTGTAATCGGGAATTTTGCAATGATATTACTCTGTAATCCTAATTAATCTCCCTCAGCAGTTACATCACGCTCACTGTAACAATATGAGCAGGATAAAGTGAAGTGAGTTGCTTTAATGCATAAATCAACATTGTCCATAGATTATTGTCGAGTCAATTAACGAAATCTAGTTATATCTTAGCAGGGAGTAAGAAAAGAGACTCTTTGATCTGTATAATTGTTTGCTTTGTCATAACAAACTATCCTCTGTAGCAAAAATCCTTCATGCAGTATAAGAGATTTCTACCAACAACCTTTGCCAACATAGCTATGAAGTAACAAGATAGTGAGTTATTAAGAAATCTAGTGTATGGAACCCCCCTGTCAGGGTTCTATCATACCACTCTTAGTGCTTCGTGAATCTGTTATGCATACTTAATTGGATATTGTTTACCAGTAAAGTCAAGACTAAATATCTTTACTCCAATTCCAGTTTTTTGAGTAGGCAACAAGAAAAAATAACTTAAATACTAAATAGTTATTTTTCTTGAGCCACAGTGCTTCGCGAGTTAGCTTCGTAGACTCACTGTCATAAAATACCGATTCAATTAAATTTATTGTTTTTATTGATGCCCAGTGCGCTGACAAGAAGGTATAGAATATCAGCCGTTCTTCTCGATCCTTCTTTAGCTTCTTCATCCTTGCAGGATGCTTATCCTGAAAATTTTGCTAACAAAATATCAATGGATTTATTAATGGCATATCACGACTCTCTGCTAATATACCTCTTACAGCTTACTATTAACTTTCGATTACATGCTTTTTGTGGAGTGAAAGCGAGACATTAATTATTATATGTAGCTAATGGTGTTGGTGCTGTATGTTCAGAAATATCTTTGCTGCTGCATTCTAAAAACAAAGAGCACCATCTCCCCATAGCAAGCCTGTGAGATATACTTAAGCAATGTACTCACTAGCCACTGAAAAGTTATGTCCAGTTTGATTCTGGTTATCAATAACTATTTTCGATTACAACGAGACTCCTCTTACGTTCATAGTCTAGTAAGGCCGATATAAGCAGTAAGAAAAGGCGATTATTTTGCCTGACAGAACAGTATATCTCATCGGCCAAAAATAAATGTAGCACGTATCGTTTAAATCACATAAGCTTCACCATTGCTTATGCTCTTCAAGGCATCGTTGTTTCAATATACTGATGGAGTGCACACCTAGCAGAAAGAGATAATGCACTTTTCATCAAGAATCCTCACAATAGTTTCGTGAAAATCACGGGTAGAGAATGTCGTACAGTTACAAGTGATAGGCAGTAACTTTTTGACGATTTTATACGCTTTAGATAAGGCGGTAGCAAGGAGCTACTGAAGGTATTCTGTTGCCTCTGCGATTCCACTTTTAACTTTAAGCAGTTTAATCTCAACATCGTCAATAGCAATCTGTATGATTTGAAACGGAAAATAATCGTTACGGTTAATGGCCGTACCGCCAGCCGACAAGGCGGTTTATCAGGTTATCGCAGCATGGTTTTGAGATTAGCCTCAACAGCAGTGCCTAAAACTGGCTGTCAGCATTACCGATGAGTTCATTCAAGTGATTGGTATAAATATCTGGTTTCTAGGATACCTTAGAGTAGACTTTTTATAGCAGATCATTTCTCTGTTGTTAAAATCATTCATAAAATTAATCAGCAGAATGCTACCCGTTACCATCTCTAAAATCTTTACACCAGAAACAAGCGTAACTAATACTAACTCACAGTTGTAATTATTAGATTAATATTCATTATATAATTTGTTAATTTTTAATTAAAAAATTACTTTTTAAGTAATTAATACTATTAAAAATAAAAAATTTTATGTTAAAATCTACTTCTTTAAAGATAAAAAATTAATATACTTTTGCCTAGAATTTAATATTTTTTCTTAAAAGAGAGGATGCATGAGCTATATTATTGCTATTACAGGCGGAATAGGAAGCGGAAAAAGTACTGTTTCAGATAAATTTGCATCTTTAGGAGTACCAATTATTGATGTAGATGTTATTTCAAGGCAAATTGTTATGCCTAATTCTTATTCTCTTAACATGATAAGAGAATATTTTGGTTCAATTATTCTCAATAATGACGGCTCTTTAAATCGCACTAAATTAAGAAAAAAAATATTTAGCAATTCAAAAGAAAAAAATTGGTTAAATAATTTACTTCATCCTTTAATACATCAAGAAACACAACGCCAGTTAACTTTAGTTAACTACCCCTATGTAGTTTGGGTTATTCCATTATTAATTGAAAATAATCTGGAACATCTTGCCAATCGCGTGCTAATTATTGACGCAACACCAAAAGAACAAATAAATCGTATAATTAAGCGTGATAGAATTAACCAACAAGAAGCAAAAAATATTTTATCTAATCAAGTTAGTCAAAGAAGGCGCTTACAAAAAGCTAATGATATAATTAATAATCACGATAACAATTTAACACTTAATAAAACTGTAATAAAATTACATCAAAAATATTTACAATTAGCTATGAATATTTCTCAGTAAATTTATAATGAATAATACTGATTCTAGCATTATTTATGAACATTCATTAAATGAAAAAAATGCATTCTTTGATACACAAAGAGTGTTTATTTTAACAATTTATTGCCTTAAAACACCTACCTCATTAGGTAGGAGTTAGTTTTTTACTCTATTTTTGAATTAATCGAATACCAAGAGATCATAATGATCTACACGTGCATACCTTATTAAAAATAAGATAAATAAAAAAATAAACTTAATTAATGCTGCAGTGATATCAATCCAGAGAAAATGCTGATTAAGAATATTATAAGAATATATCACTTATTTAAAAAAATAGTTACCAATTACTCAACACTTACGGCAAGATAAAATTATTAGTATTGTTCGGCAGCCGTTAAGTATAACCGGTAGTAATTGTAGTTTTCATTTACCAACCATACATTTATAGTTAAACACTCATAAAAGAGATAAAAACTAGAAATAACTTTTAGATTGAAGGTATCCTTCCATTATGTTCTGATTTAAATATGCTATTAAATTTGATCTGCAAATATAACACATTCACAAGCTAAAAAATCTATAACGGCTTTTATCAGATTAGTATTAAAAATACTAATCTGATCCGAATAAAGTTACCGATAAATCTATCCATATATTCTAAATTTCTAAACATAAAACATGTTTTGTTATCATATTCTTATATGAAGACAGGAAAATGGTATTCTACCTGATAAGTTACTATTTAAATTAATCTATTGTTAGGAGTCATTATGCCAGATAATCTCACGGTAAAATGTCCAACTTGCCATAAAATTGTCATTTGGCAAAAGAGCAGTCCTTATCGTCCCTTTTGTAGCAACCGTTGTAGATTAGTTGATCTAAGTGAATGGGCTTTTGAAGAAAAAGGATCTCAAATCAACTAATTCTTTTTGAGATAAAAGTTAGTAAGAAATCTGATGCATGACAGTCATGCTACCGTTCCACTCTGATGCTTCATAAATCTATTTTCCATCTTTAAAGTGGATGTTGTTTTACCAACACAGGATCAGAAGATAACTCCACCTTAGATGGATTCCAACTTTTCTGAGCAGACGGAGGCAACTTAAATACTATTGAATTGTTGTTTTTCTTGAACTACAGTGCTTCGTGCATCAACTTCATAGGTTCAACGTCACAAAAGTTGATTTAATCGAATTTGTTGTTCTTATTGACATCAGCGCGCTGACGGGAAGTCATAAGATGCCAACAGTTATTTTTCGATCTTTATTAACCTTCTTCATCGATTCAGAATTACTTATCTGAAATATTACAATAAAACGTCGAGGACATGATAATTAATATTATAAACTTTCTGGTAGCTAAAGCTTCCCGCAGATCACCTTTACATTCAATTGAATACCTTTGAGGAATAAAATTGGTAGACTAGTTATTTTATATACCAAACAGGATTAATGCTGTGTATCCGGGATATATTTGCAATTGCATCATAAAAACTAAGAGCACACAGTCACCCGTATAGCAACCACTATTTGGAGATAGATTAAGCTACGCACTTACCAGATATTGAGGAGTTCGGCACAGTTAGTTTCTAACTCTAAATAAACATTTTCGAGTGCAACGAGCTTCTTATACTCATACTTAGTGCTGTCTCTAATGAGAAATAAACAAAGGCAATCATCGCCTCCTGGCAGTAGGAGTTATGTCATCGACTAAAAAATAAACGTAGTGCGTATTACTAAATCACGCAGATAGTATTACCTATGTATTCAAGACATTCCTGTTTCAGTTTGCTGATGGGAGTGTACCCCCTCCCTCCCCCTAGAGAAATCGTGTGCGATTTATCAAAAACCCCCAGAGTTTCATGAAATCATCGATGGATATGTTTCATCGTGGGGTGGTACGTGGCCATAGAAGTAACTCTTCGATGCTTTTATACACGTCAGATAAGACGGAGTAATGAGGAATTATCCTAATATCTTATGTATGAACTTTCAGAGATGTCGGCGTATTCTGCTAATTGATTTCGTGAATAATTTCAATAACATAGAGATTATGTGCCATGAAAACTCTACCATACAAATACCCGCGAAACTAGATATCACCTACTATCCATTTCATAAACTCTTATCCGTAATGGTGTTAGGTAGTTGATAGAACCGTCGTTGAGAGTGAGCTCTAAGGTATGCTACGATAACGTGCTGAACGCCGACTTATTAACTAAGCCTCATGCCGTCGACCGTAACAGTTATTTTCCGCAAAAAACCATACAGACTGATATTTTCATTTTGAGATTAAAATGACTAAGGTCAGTGGTGTGTAAGGAGGATGGGCACACCCGGCAATGAAATATGATTCAAAAAGCTCATTGCTGCCGCCTTATCTGAAGCGTATAAAAATGACGAAGAGTTACTGATATACCTGTACCTGCGAGGTAATCCATCTGTGATATCACGAAGTCCTTTAGCTTTTTTTAATAAAAAGCACATAATTTATCTAGGAGTGGATGCCCCAAAAAAATTAGCAGTTTAAAACAGTAACGCCTTGAAGAGCATTAGCAATGCGGTACTTGCTTGATTTAAACGATACGCACTACGTTTATTTTTTAGTCGATGACATAACTCCTACTGTCAGGAGCGATGATCGCCTTTGCTTAGTAGTTATTATCGGCGATACGCACATGGCCATAAAGGAACTCATTACACTCGAAGACATCTATTAAGAGTCAGAACCTAACTGGGCGAACTTCTTAATTACCTGCGAGTATGTGACTTACCGTATTTTCAGGATTACTATGGGAAATAGTAGCATTAGTTTTAGAGTGCAATGGCAAAGATATTTCTTAGTATGCAGCACCAGTATTGTTGAGCGCATAAAATAGCTAATGTTCTGCCTTTACTCCTCAAAGGCATCCAACCGAATGTAAAAGTGACCTGCGGGAAGCTCTAACTACCAGAGAGATGATAATGTTGATTATCATATCCTCGATCTTTTATTGTGATATTTCAGAAAAGTGTATCCTGCAGCGATGAAGAAGCCGGAGAATAATCGAAAAAAACGGTGGCATTTTACGCCTTCCTGTCAACGCACTGTAGCGTCATAAGAACGATGGAGCTGATTAAATTGGCTTTTTTGCAGCAGTGAGAATACAAAGTCAACGCGTGAAGCACTGTGATTCAAGAAAATAACCATTTCAATGGTGTTTTATCTACTTCCGTCTGATTAGAATCCTATGAGGAGCAGTTAAGTAGGATTTCACTCCTGATCCTGCTGGTAAATAACGTCTAATTTAAGAATGGAAAATGCATTTATGAAGCATCATGGTGTAATGTAATTCAATCATAATACGCTAAATTCGCTAATAACTAGAAAAATAAAATATGTAGTATTTATTAAATTAATATTCTATATTAAATGATATTGATATATAATCACTATTTGGTTATGGGATTTAGCGATATTCAATATAGTAATATTACTTCTTATTTAAGAAGTTAATTATGTGACAAGTAAGGTTCTAGTTGCTTTATTAATTTTTGCAATGCCCCTTTATTCTCATGTAATACTTCTGCTGCTTTACGACCATGGTATAAACGGAAATCTTTATCTTTAAGCAAATTAGAAACAGTAAGAGTTAAGGATTCACTATCCTTAACTGTAATAAGGCCATCTAATTGCTTTAGTTTGCTACAAATATCTTTGAAATTAAAAATATAAGGACCCATTAAAACAGGGAGAGCATGTGCAGCTGCTTCTAAAGGATTATGCCCGCCTTTTTTAACTAAACTACCTCCGACAAAAGCAATATGCGCAATACCATAGAGTACCATGAGTTCACCCATGGTATCACCAATAATAACTTGAGTGTCCGCATTAGGAACTTGATTTTTGCTACGACAAATATAGCGTAATTTAGCTTTTTTGGTTAACGTTTTTGCTTGTATAAAACGTTCCGGGTGGCGAGGAACAAGTATGAGTAATAAGTTGGAAAATTCTTTTACTAGTTTAGCATGAGCCTGTAATATAATTGATTCTTCTCCTTCATGTGTGCTGGCAGCAATCCAAACCAGACGGTGTGGAATTACCCATTGTTGACGTAATGTTACGACTTTTGCGATCAACTCAGGGGTAATCGAAATATCAAACTTTAGACTCCCTGTAATATTCAATTTTTTTCTTGGTAAGCCCAGTGTAATAAAACGTTCGCCATCTTCTTGATTTTGTGCTGCAACTAAAGTTATATTTCGCAATAACTTTTTGATAAAATAGCCTAATTTTTGATAACGTGACGCTGATCGTTCAGATAAACGAGCGTTAGCAATAACTAATGGAATTTTACGTCGTTTTAATTGAAAAATAAGATTTGGCCAAAGTTCTGTTTCAAGAATAATGGTTAATTTAGGATCTGCATGATTAAGAAAACGACGTACAGATCTTGCTAAATCATAAGGTAAATAGACATGTTGAACATCATCACCAAATTCAGATAAAACACGTTCTGATCCAGTTGGGGTCATGGTAGTAACGGTAATAGGTATTGTTGGATATTGATGGCGCAATGCTCTAATTAACGGAACAACTGCTAACGTTTCTCCTACTGAAACAGCATGTAATACTATCCCGCCTGGAATAATCTTACCATTACAAAAACCATAGCGTTCACACCAACGTTTGCGATAGAGTGGAGATTTACGACTACGCCACAATAAACCTAACCAAATGATAGGTTGAATAAGGTAAATAAGTATTTGATACAGACGTAATAACATTAAATCATATTGATTAATTAAGATTACCACTATAGTACCACATATTACAGATAATACAGTGCAATAAATATTTTTTAATTAAAATTAAACTAATAATTAACTAAATATCATTTTCTCAGAAAATAGTATAGTTTTCATGAATAATTGAAGTTTAACTTTGAACCAATCTCCATAGACTGCGGCGATGAAGTTTTACTACTTAATATTAATTAGGTGATTCCTGATTGTACAGATAAATAATCGACACAAAGTAATCTGAAAATTTTTAGCAGAATTAAAATAATGACTTTACAGCGCATTTTCTATTCGCCGATTAAATCAATAAACATACACTTTTATTTAAGGGATCCATAGGGCGGGCTAAATCAGTATTCTATTATATCAAGCTCTGTACATAAACAATCGAATTCCTATTTTTCTACAACTGAATGTTTTCACATCCTAAAAAGGCTACCTGTAATCTCTTTGCATTGTCTATACATACCCAATGCATATCTATTGGGTATTCTCAGTTAAGATCACGTAAGAAGTATCGAGCATTGACCGGAGTCTTGTACTTATAAAGACAGATGAAATCTATTTAGTAGCCTGATCTATATATCTACGAATAATAACGTCATCAAGTTTATTTGACGTTTACGAAATATATTGTAAATCTACACGTCCATATAAGCAGGATTATAGCTTTTGAACTGCTTTATGTTTCGGCTTTGTGGTTTTCTGCCTCGTTTCACGCAAACCATTCCTCTCTTTTTATACCTGCCTAAATAGTGATTAAGGCCTGATAGAAATTAACATAGTATTCAGAGAAATTCGTGCATAAAACTGCACATCTACCAGTAGATCATCGAGATGAAGAAAAATTTCTTACAAGAAAATCAGGATTACGATTTTCTGAGCAGTCAACAGCATCGTAAATAAATGATGGGAATATGGCTATAATTATCAGGCTATCTTAGTAAAGGTTGTTGCTTTTCTTATAGAGCAATTTGTAGCTACATCTATATTTCAATTGTTGTAGTTTTAAATATTATTTTTCAGTCTGATAATATGATAAATAAAACAATTCCTATACTATAGGAAGGCTACCTCAGCCATCCTTTTAATTAGCTAATATAATTTCTACATTTTGAATGTGAATTCCTTAAATAACTCTCTGATTACCCAACCTTATTAGGCGATGGTGACTAACCTTATGCTTGTTAATAAAGGTTTCGTGCTATTTAAGCTCATCTGAATAAAGGATGGACTCTTATTGATAATTAGCTCAAGAAAACAGCTAAGACATTCTGAATTAAACTTTTCAAAAATCTATTGCTCACCTGATCCTATTGAACTTAGGCGATTATAATAACACAATTCGTTCTTTCCTTTTATCTCCTCCTCTACCACATCATTTTGTAGTTTTCCTATCTAGAATTTAAGGCTTCCTTTTAAAGGATTCAGGGAAAAATGTTTTGTCGACTTCAATAAGAGTTATTAGCAAATATAGTATATGATTCTCAGGCTCCCGCATTCTAATATTTCGTAAATCTTATTCTCTATCATTAAATTGAACGTTATTTACCCTAGCGAGCAGCGCCTTAACTCCAATTAACCAGATCTAGCTTTTTAATCAGACTGTATCAACTTAAATTTCATTGAAAGGGTTGCTTTTCTTGAACTACAGTTTTTCATACATCGACTTTGTAGGTTCACTATCATAAAAGCC